>NZ_JAGTJK010000052.1:0-82850 GCF_028435265.1 Polyangium jinanense
CCGCGGGGGACGCCTCGCGTCCCCCTCTCGTCCGGGCAAAGCCCGGACGATTCACCCCCCGAGGCGAGCTCGCTTCGCGATCTCGCAGAGCGCCGAACTGTTCGGCGCTCTAGTCGCCCACGGCGGGGGGGCCTTGCCTTTCAGATGATGTGCATCATATGATGCCCATCCTATGAACACGAGCGCGACGAGCGACGAGCGCGGCGGGAGCGATCCCGCGGCATGGATCGTGGGCGCCGGCGACGGGACGGGCGGCGCCATCGCGCGCCGCTTCGCGCGGGGAGGCTTCGTCACGTGCGCGACGCGCCGCAACGCGGACAAGCTCGCGCCGCTCGTCGACGCCATCGCCGCGGCCGGCGGCCGGGCGCACGCCATCGGGTGCGATGCCCGCAAGGAAGACGAGGTCATCGCGACGGTCGAGCGCATCGAGCGCGAGATCGGTCCGATCGAGGTCTTCGTGTTCAACGTGGGCGCGAACGTCCCCTGCAGCATCCTCGACGAGACATCTCGCAAGTACATGAAGATCTGGGAGATGGCCTGCCTCGGCGGGTTCCTGACCGCGCGCGAGGTGGCCAAGCGCATGGTGGCGCGTGGGCGCGGTACGATGCTCTTCACGGGCGCGACCGCGAGCCTGCGCGGCGCGGCGAATTTCGCGGCGTTCGCCGGCGCGAAGCACGCGCTGCGCGCCCTCGCGCAGAGCATGGCACGGGAGCTCGGCCCGCGGGGCATTCACGTCGCGCACGTCATCGTCGACGGCGCGATCGACACCGCCTTCATCCGCGACAACATGCCCGCGATCTACGCGAAGAAGGACGAGGGCGGCATTCTCGACCCGGACCACATCGCGGAAAACTACTGGCACCTCCACAACCAGCCGCGCGACGCGTGGACGTTCGAGCTCGATCTGCGCCCGTGGATCGAGAAGTGGTGAGAAGCGCTCGGAGCAACGGGACGAAGTGAAGCGGAGCCGAGCGCGGGGAGTGTCTTTCCTCCGGCCGCAAGGTGGCGCACATTCATGGTCGCCACACGGATCCGACCATGCACATCACCTCTCGGCCCTACGCCGGCCTTGCCGATCTGCACGCTCTCCAGCGCACGATCACGGCCTCGTGGCTTCTCGCGCGGCCATTCGTAAACATGACCGTGGGAGACGTCACGTGGTGGATGACGGTCTCGCCGCTCGAAGTCGACTGGACGACGCGGATCCGGTTATGGGAGTCGGGCGGCGACGTCGTCGCCTGGGGCGGGTTTCAACCACCAGGTGAGCTTCTCTGTCATCTCCGGGCCGACCTGCCGGCCGCGCCTCGTCGCGCCGTCGTCGCCGAGCTCGTCGAATGGCTGACGGAGAGGATCGTGTCCCACGCGGAGGCGCCGAGCCACCTCACGACCCACGTCCTCGACACCGATCACGGGCTGCGAGAAGAGCTCCGGTCGCTCGGGTTCACGCCCGCCGACGAACCTTCGTACAGCCACTTCATCGCGCCCCTTTCCGAGAGCCCCGCCGCGCCCGTGCTCCCGCCCGGCTACACGCTTCGCCACGTCCGAGGCGAGGACGAGATCCCGGCGCGGGTGGAGGTGCATCGCGCCGCCTTCGCGCCCTCGCGGATGACGGTCGAGAAGTACCAGCGGCTCGTCACCAGGGACCTCTACGCCTTCGAGAGGGATCTCGTCGTCGAGGCGAAAGACGGATCGTTCGCCGCATTCACGATGGTCTGGTGGGATCCGGTGGCCCGCATCGGCGAGTTCGAGCCGGTCGGGACCCATCCGGACCATCGGCAGAAGGGCCTCGCCAAGGCCGTGAACCTCGCGGGGCTCCACCTGCTGCGCCGGCTCGGCGCGCCCGAGGCTCTCGTGTTCTCGAGGCCCACGAACGCCGCGTCGGAGGCGCTTTACGCCTCGGCCGGCTTTCGGCGCGTCACCGTGCATCGGCCCTGGACGCGCCCGCTCTCGGCTCGGTGATCCAAGCCCCACGCTTTACAGCCGCCGCTCGCCGGTGCACCTTTGCCGCATGGGCATCTTCGACCGGATGGGCAAGGTCATCTCGAGCAACGTCAACGCGCTCCTCGACAAGGCGGAAGACCCGAAAAAGTCGGTCGATTTGATCGTCGAGGAGATGAAGGACCAGATCCGCGCCGCCCGCAAGGAGCTGGTCGAAGCGGTAGCGGCCGAGAAGGTGCTGCGCAAGAAGGTCGACGAGATCGACGCCGAAACGACGAAGTGGGAGCGGCGCGCCGAGCTCGCCCTGAAGGCCGGCGACGAGTCGCTCGCGCGTGAGGCGCTCGTGCAGAAGAAGCGCATCATCGCCGAGCGCGACCGCGCCGAAGCGCTGCGCGCCGAGCAACGCGCGGCCGCGCTGAACATGAAGCGCGAGCTCGAACGCATGGAGCAGAAGCAGCAGGAGCTCGAAGCGCGCAAGGGGACGATCGCCTCGCAGCTTCAGCAGGCGAAGGCCGGCGGCGGCGCCGAGGGGCTCGGGTCGCGCAGCAGCACGGGCGGCGCGTTCGCCGAGTTCCGGCGCATGGAGGACAAGATCGAAGGCAAGGTCGCCGAGGTGGCCGCCGCCCGCGAGCTCGACGACGCGCTCCGCAGCGGCGGGATGTCCGACATGGAGCTCGAATCGAAGTTCGCGCAGCTCGAAGGCGGCGGGACGATCTCGAAGGACGGCAAACCGTCGAACCCCGAGATCGACGACGAGCTCGCCGCGCTGAAGAAGAAGATCCGGATCGGCTGAGCGACGCCGCGGTCAGGGCAGGTCGGCGCAGCAGCGGAAGCCGGTGTTCGCATTGCTGGACCCGCGCGCCAAGGTCGTGCTCGCGGAAGAGCAATCCATGTCGTGCTCCGAGCTCGTGTAGCCGCCTCCGCGGCGCCGGCAGGGGTTTTCCGCGGGCGTGGTGCCCTCCGTATCGTTGCAGGAATCTTCCCACTCCCACACGTTCCCGCTCATGTCGAAGATCCCCGGGAACCCACCCTCGCACGTCGACAGGCTCTTGACCGGGACGACTTTACCTTTCTCGGCACCCTGGCCATTGCAGCTCGTCGGATCGTACACGTCAGCGTAGGGGTGGAGCTTCGCGCCCCCACCCGTACAGGCGTTGTGCCATTGGCTCTTCGTAGGATCGCCGGCGGATTCGGTGAACGGCAGGGCCTCCCCGCCGATCTGGCCGCAAAGACGCTTGCCGTGTGCGGCACAGAATGCGAATGCGTCACACCAGTCGATGTTGGCCACTGGCCGGTCGTCCGGCGACGGCGCGCCCGACGGAGCAAACGTCAGGTTCGACTCGCATTCCATAGGCTGCTGCACCATCGGTCCCGACACCACCCACTCGAGGTACTGAGCGTTCGTAACCTCGGTGCTGTCGATGCAGTAAAATTTCCCCCCGACAGGAGCCTGCACCTTCACCATGGTCGGCGTGTCGGGGTCGTCGGGACAACCGTTGGAGCCACCGCCCGTTCCGCCGCTGCCGCCCGTCGCGCCTGATCCGCTCGGTCCGGGCGGCGGAGCGTCGATGCTCCCACCGCCAAAACAACCGGCCGCGATCACGAGCGGGCAAGCAATGAGCAAAAAAGAAACGGCGACGCGCATGAGTCCGACGATGACACACGTCACCCGCGAACCGCAACGGGGGAGCGATGACGCGGACGAAACACGCGCGTCGTCCGCCCCACGCCGAGAGAACGCCGGCTACTTCGCCGTGTTGCGACCAAGCGCCACGACGTTGTCCACCGCGCTCGCGCCCCCCTCGCCCACCGTCACCTTCACCCGAGGTTTCGCCCGGAGCAGGCTCACCACCAGCGTGAGACCCCATCCATCCTCGCTGCGAATTTGCACGGCGCCGTGGCTGTCCTCGATGGACATGATGAGCCGCCCGAGCACCTCGAGCCCCGGCGGCGCCGCGCCCGGCGCGATGAGCACGCGCTGCAGCGCCGATTCGGGCAGGCCAAAGCCGAGGCTCCAATCGAGGATCGAGAGCTCGACCGCGGTGCTCGTCTCCCGCACCGAGATCACCGGCGGCTGCGCCGACGGCGACTGACCCCCCGCCTCGACCATGAACGCCTCGAGCGCCCGTTCGAGCGCGGCCCTGTGCCCGATCACGTGGCCCATGCCCCGCATCGGCTCGATCTTCACCTGCCGCCCCGTCGCCCGCGCCGTGCCCGCCACCGCCTGCGCGATCACCTCCGAGAGCGGGAACGCGCTCAGCGGATCGTGCGTCGGCGCCGTCGCGAGCGCGCGGACGTTCGTGGGTTTGTCCTCGGGCTGCTCGACGACCGACGCGACGTATCCGACGATCGAGGAGAAGCCATCGGCCTTCTGCCGAAGCGCGCGGATCGTCAGAACGAACGCCGGTGACGTGCCCGGCTGGCTGCGGCCCGTGATACCCGACTCGCTCTGCAGCACCTCGGCCATGCTCGTCGCGGCCTCCTCGGCGGTGCAGCCGGTGAGCGCGACGAGAATCTGGCTCAGGTGGATCGATCCAGGCGGGAGCGCGCCGTCGGCCGACTCGGGCGGGACGGAGACGCCGCGCGCGCCGAGCCAGCGGCCGAGCTCGCGGCTCGCGAGCCGCACGTCGCCGAGCGCGTCCGCGTAAAAGAGGCCCACCGGGGAGCTTCGCAGCACCTCGCTGAACGTGGCGATCTCCTTCGCGGCGCCGTCCGCGCGTTGCACGAGGCGCTCGGACGGCGGCAAGGGCGCGTCGAGCAGGCGTGATCCCGAGATCGGCTCGCCCTCGCCCGCGTTGCCGAGGCGGCGCCTGCGCGCGATGAGCGCAAGCTCGCGCGCGAGCCGTTCGACGCGCTCGGGCGCCTTGGCGAACGCAGCCTCGGCCTTCGGGCCACACAGGAACACGTAGCCTTCCGTCTCGCCCAGCGCGATGAGCGGCACGACGAGCGAGGGCTCGCCGGGGTTCTTGAGGAAATCCGTCACGAGGTGGGGCGCGGCCACGCCGTGCTCGTTGATGAACGGCCTGCGGCGCACGTCGCGGCGACGCTCGCCGATGAGGTGCTCGCCGACGTCGCCGTCGTCCCAGAACTTGAGGTGCCACTGCGAAGACGGGAGCTCCGCGACAAGCACGAAGTCGGAGGGGAAGAGGCGCCCCGCGAGGCGGCCGAGCCGGGGCCAGAAGACCGCGTCGGGCTCGGTCTGCACGCGGCGGAAGATGCCCTCGCGGCCGAGCAGATCCGAGGTGCGCGTGACCGCGCGTCGCCAGCCCGAAAGATCGAGCGAGAGCGCAACGATCGCGCCCGCGACGATGCCCGCGGCGATGCTCGCCGTCGGCAGGAGGCCCCGCGCCATCGAGGCGGCGAGGATCCCTTGCCCGAGGATCGTCGCGAGGAGGCAGACGCCGAGCGTGATCAGCGCGCCGCGGATCGACGCGACCCTCCGAACGAACGCGAGGAGCAAGACCGAGAGCGAAGCGACGAGCGCGCTGATCCAGCGCGGCGCCTCGCGCCTCGCGCCGCCGTCGAGCAGACCGCCGAGCGCGGAGGCCACGTGCGTGCCCATCGAGATCTGGGGCGCGCCCGCGGCGCGCGCGCGTGGCTCGAACGGCGAGTCGAGCGCGACGATCACCACGCGCCCCGCGGCGACGGAGGGCGGCGTTCGTCCGGCCACGACGTCGGCGAGCGAGACCTTGGGCACGCTCTCGGCCGGCGCGGGCACGATCCACGGCGCCTCCGCGATCCCGAGCGCGGAGAGCGCCGGCCGATCCGCGGGTGGGGCCGTGAAGCCCACGGCTGCGCCTTGCGCGCCGGCGCGCACGATCCCTGGCGGGAGCGTCTGGATCGACGCGGGCGTCGCCGCGGCCGGTTGCTTGCGGTTCACACAAAAGGCGTCGAGCGGCGGCACGAGGAGCACGCCGCGCGCGTGGCCCTTTTCGACGAGATCGGAGAGCTCGCCGAGGCAATCTCGTTCGGCGAGCGTCTCGGGCGAGGCATGCACGACGAGCACGTGTGACGAGGGGCTCCGGCCTGCGATCGCGCGCAGGGTGAGCTCACGCGCCTCGTCGTCGGCGCCGCGGAGGGGCGCGATCGCGGCCGTGATTCCGGCGACGAGGATGGCCGTCGCTTCGAGACGGGCGCGGCTCGAGAGGCGCGATCGATCCTTCTCGAAGGCCATCGGCCGCGGGGCGCGGAACGGCTTCGGTATCTTGCGTGCTTCGAGCAGGCGTCGGGCGAAACTTCGCATCGAGGGGGTACGGGTTCAGCGTGTGCGGCAATTTTCCTGCCATCGGACCGATGCCAGGCAGAGCTCACCCGTCTCGCTGTGGAAACGTCGATCGTTGCACTTTCTCGATCCTGGAAAATCGACCGGCATGCTCCCGGGGCTGCCCTTACGGGCCTTTCCGCTGCGGTCTGGAGTCCTCGCCTTCGATGTCTGCAGTCCTCACGCAGCGTGGCCTTTATACCTCAAAGTCCTGGTTGCGTGGGCGGAACCGTAGCCCGGTCCTCGATGCTACCAGGGCCCGCGCCCAGGCGCCCATTTCTCGACGGCGTCTGAATATTGCTTTCTTTTCAGATATTTGAGTGACCCTCCGCCCTGGACGCGTGCTGCGCATCACCCGGAATTGGTGGATTTTTTTCTCCCATGGAGGGAGCATCGCTGACCATGCTGTCCTTGCGATTCCCTTCCACCACGGCGCGGGTGCTCACGCTGCTCGCCCTCTTCAACGGCGCGGCGTTCGCCGCAGTCAGCTGCAGCGGAAGCTCCGGGGAAACACCTCCCGGCGGCACCGCAGGCTCCGGCGGGACCGCCCAAGGCGGCCAAGGCGGCATCGGCGGCCAAGGCGGTCAAGGTGGCCAGGGCGGTCAAGGTGGCCAAGGCGGTCAAGGCGGTCAAGGTGGCCAGGGCGGTCAAGGTGGCCAGGGCGGGACCGGTGGCGTCGGCGGAACGGGCGGCATCGGTGGCACGGGCGGCGGCGAGGCGGGCGCGGGCGGCATGAGCACTTCGACCTCGAGCTCGTCCAGCAGCTCGAGCTCGTCGAGCGGCGCGGGCGGCAGCGAGATTCCGGACGGGGGCGAGTTGCCCGACGTGCTCCCCGATTTCACGGACGCCGAGCTCGCGCCCGTGACGAGCATCGACGGCATCCCGAACCCGCTGCCGGGCGTCTACATGGACCTCGGCCCGGCCAACGTGAACGCAAAGTTCCGCTCGCTGATCGCCTTCCCCATGCGGGACAAGGCTGTCCTCGAGGAGACGATCGCGAACATCTACAACCCGGGCCACCCGATGTTCCGGGACTACATGACGGCCGACGAGTGGATGGCCCAGCACGCGCCGCCCGAGATCGATCTGCACCTCGTCAAGATCTGGCTCGAATCCGAGGGCTTCACGGTGCCGTTCGTCGCGACGAACCGTCTGCTCATCGAGTTCCAGGGCACGGTCGCGAAGTTCAACGAGGTCTTCCAGACGACGCTGCACCTCTTCGAGCGCGAGAACCCGCAGCAGGGCAACCCGCCGATCGACGTGTACGGCACGCTCGAGCCGCTGAAGGTGCCGACCTGGGTGGCGCAGCGGATCGGCGGCGTGATCACCGCCGATCTCGCAGCGTCCACGACCCCGCTCACGCCCGAGGGCGGCGGCATCGTGGTGCAGCCGCAGACCGTCCCGACGAACCGGCAGTCGCCCGCGAAGATCGCCAAGGCGTACGGCGTCGATCAGCTCTACGGCATGGGCTACCGCGGCCAGGGCATGAAGCTCGGCGTCACGGTCGGCGCGATGTTCCGTTACAAGGATCTGCAGTCGTTCTGGCAGTCCTTCGGCATCATCCGCGACGATCCGGTCGTGACGTACACGATGGAGCCGCCGTCGACGCGTTACATCGAGACGACGCTCGACGTGGAGTGGGCCGGCGCGCTCGCGCCGGGGGCGACGCTGATGGTCTACGCGGGCCACGACGCGCGCAACACGTCGATGGTCTACACGTTCAACGAGGCGATCGCCCGCAACGAGGTTTCGGTCATCACCGACTCGTTCGCGCATCGCGAGGACTCCGAGCCGGCGCCGGTGCGCATCCAGTACCACGACTCGGCGATGCAAGCGGCGGCGCTCGGCATCACGGTCGTGGCCGCGACGGGCGACTCGGCGCAGATCGACACGCCCTCGGCGAGCCCGTACGTCACGGGCGTCGGCGGCACGCGGCTCTTCTGGAACGCGAACGGAACGCTCGCGTACGAGACGAACTGGTACGCGTCGGGCTGCGGCGACTCGCTCACGTTCCTCCAGCCCACGTGGCAAGCGCCGTACGTCACGAACGTCGAGATCAACGCGCCGCCGCGCCGAGCGACGTCGGACCTCGCGGTCCACGCCTCGCAGTACGCGGGCTACTACGTCTTCTATCTCGGCCAGTGGGAGCCCGGCTACGGCGGCACGTCGTTCTCGTCGCCGGTCTTCGGCGGGCTCATGGCCGTCGTGAACCATTACCGTGCGGCGAACAACCTGCCGCAGGCCGGCTGGCTGAACTCGATCCTCTACACGAACGCCGCCGTCAAGGCGTCGTTCCGCGACATCACGCAGACGGATCCGGACGGCACGACGCCGCCCAACAAACTGCCCAAGGCGGGATGGGATTATCCGACAGGATGGGGGGCGCCGAACGCGATGGGGCTCGCGCTCACCCTCCCCTGATCCAGGATCATGCGTTAACTCGACAGCGCGGCCCGGCCGGCGCGAAGATCATCCTTCCTTCGCGCCGGAGCTCCTAGCCGCGAGTCCATGCTGGCCTCTCTCGCCGTCTTCCCGCCCAACGGTCTCGATCGAAGCCTGCACGTCGCCGTGCTCATCGGCCTCGTGATCGGGACGGTGTTCACCGAGCTGTTCGGCTGGACCTACGCAGGCCTCGTCGTCCCCGGCTACCTCGCGACGATCTTCATCGCCGCGCCCGCGACCGCGATCTTCATCATCGTCGAGTCGGTCGTGACGTACTGGCTCGTCGCGGGCGTGGGCCGATGGGTCACGCACCTCGGCGCATGGTCGGCGGCGTTCGGGCGCGAGCGCTTCTACCTGTTCATCGTCGGCGCGGTGCTCGTGCGGCTGCTCTTCGAGGGCGTCATCGTGCCGCGCGTCGAGGCGCAGTACGGCTTCGCGCACTCGCGTGAGCTCTACAGCGTGGGGCTCGTGCTCGTGCCGCTCGTGTCGAACACGTTCTGGAACGCGGGCATCATCAAGGCGTTCCCGCGCGTCGGGTTCGTCACGGTGTTGACCTGGATCCTGCTCGTCTTGCTCCTGCGCACGACGAACCTCTCGGTCTCGCGCTTCCAGGTCATCAACGAGAGCCTCTCGATCAAGTTCCTCGAGTCGCCGAAGGCGCAGATCATCCTGGTCATCGGCGCGCTGCTCGGCGCGCGGAACAACGTCCGGTACGGCTGGGACTACAACGGCATCCTCGTCCCGGGGCTGCTCGCGGTCGCGTGTTACGAGCCGCTGAAGCTCGTGACGACCACGGTCGAAGCGCTGCTCGTGTACGGCGCATCGAAGTTCTTGATGAGCGTCCCGCCCTTCTCGCGCATGCTCATCGTCGGCCCGCGGCGCATGCTCATGTGCTACATCACGGGCTTCTTCGTGAAGGTCCTGCTCGGGTTCGTCCTGGCCTACTTCTGGCCGGGGGTCCCGATGATCGACTACTTCGGATTCGGCTACCTCCTGCCGAGCCTTCTGGCGGTGAAGATGTGGAACAAGGACCACATCGGCATCGTCGTCATGCCGACGCTGCAGGTGTCGATCACCGCGTTCCTCGTGGGCAACGGGATCGGCTACGGGCTCGTGAAGGCCGAGGGGCTGCTCGTGCCGCACGCCGCGGTCTCGGAGATCGCGATGATCACGAGCGGCGCGACCGTGCCGTACGAGCTCACGCTGGGCGACACGGGGCCGAGGCCAAGGCCCGCGGCGGAGCGATCGGTGGGGATCGCGGCGCTCGAGGTCGCGCTCGAGGTCGCGAACGAGGTCGATGGATTCACCGAGACGCGCGGCGGCGAGGAGGTCTCGCCGCGGACGCTGACGGCGGCGAAGACCGCGGGCCTTTTGGTGATGCGCGAGGAGAAGGGCGGCTGGGTCGTGGCGCGGCCGCGCGCGTCGGAGATCGATCCGGACGACGTGACGCCGGCGCCGCGCTTCGCGGTGCGACCGAAGGCGACGCAGGGGGTCGTCTTGCATCGCGGCGGTTTCCTCGTGCTCGCCACGCCCGAGGGTCCCGGCTCGGCGTTACCCGCGCTCGCGCACGCGGCGGCGGAGGCGCTCGGCGCGCGGGCGATCGTGCTCCTGTCGCGGCACGAGGGGCAGCGAGCGCTCGACGAGGCGTTCGCGGCGGAGCTCGGAAAGCGGCTCGGCCTGGATCAGATGCTCGTGGTCGAATCGGGCGGGGACGAGCCGCCCGGCGTGAGCGCGGTCGGTTCGGTGCCGGAAGGCTTCGACGTGATGGCGCTCGGGCGCATGCTCGGCAAGGACGTGACCCTGTCGTGGAGGGCGCCGCTGCAAGGCGCGACGCAGCGTCCGTGGTCGAACGCGCCGACGTTGCGCGTGCCCTTGGCGCTCGCGGAGGAAGTCGCGGGATCGCTGCTCGGCGCGCGTGAGGTCGAGGTGTGGTCGGGTGGCTTGCGGCAGGAGCTCGTGGGCCGGGTCGTGGCGCTGACGTCGGTGGGGACGGCGGGGTATCGCGGGCCGACGATCGAGGAGCTGCGCCTCTTCGACGCGACGCTCGCGCGGCGGATGCCGCACGCGGGCATGGAGCCTCGATGGACGGCGTGGGAGCGCGCGGTGGCGGCGCGGCTCGGCTACGCGATCGTGCGCGTGCATCGGCCCGACGGCGAGATCGAGGCGTGGGGGCTCGTCGAGGACGAGACGGGCGGGCGGCGCGGGAACGCGAGCCTGTTCGTGAAGGTCGAGAAGCTGGGGCTTGGGGCGGAGGACGCCGAAGGCGATCCGAAGCCCCAAACGTCGACCAGAGAGGTCGTCGCGCCGGGAGAGATCCTCATCGAGGTGCCGGCGCCGCGCTGGGAGATCGGGACGTTCGGCGCGGGTTTGTCGCTGTACGACGCGCTCGGCGCGCGCGGGCTCTTGATCGCGGGCGCGCTGCCGAGCGCCGATCCGCGGGGGTATGCGGACCCGCGGCGCCGGGTGTCACGGCGATCGTTTTTCCAGCGCGTGCACGAGGTCTGGCTCGGCGAGGGCAAGAGCGGCATCAGCATGCAGGGCATCGCGCCGGAGCGAGACTACACGGGTGATCTCGTGGTTTCGTTCGGGCGTGAAGTGATCCGGCGCGAGCAGGTGCCGGAGTGGGCGCGGCCGATGGTGGAGGTGTTCGGCGACCTGGGCCTGCGCGTGGGGATGTTCGATGGAGCGCGCGAGCACGCGCCGTACAACGGCTCGGCGGATCTCTCGATGAGCTACGCGCGCAAGTTCGCCGATGGTCGCTTCGCGCTCGTGTACATGTCGGGCGATCTGCGATCGGCGATGTCCGCGGTCGAGGGCGACGGCATCCTCACGCCGCGGCTCGGGCGGCTCGGCGTGGATCTCGGCTCGGAGGACGTGGCGTCGCGCGCGTTCGAGCTCATCACGTGCAAGGCCGAGGCGCCGGCGCCGAAGGGGGCGCCGAAGAAGACGGAGAAGAAAAAGAAGGGCGCGGATGACGCGCCTCCGGCCGTGGCCCCGAAGTCGCGATGCCCGAGCTTCGCGGCGGATGCGGCGAACCGGTGCGACGTCGAGGCGCGCCTGCAGAGCTTCGAGCGGTATCTCGATCAGAATAATCCGTTCGATCTGCGCGCGGCGATCAACGATCGGGCGTGCCACGTCGAGGTGGTCCGGGACGCGGTGTCCCGGCGGATCTGGGCGCTCGTGGCGGAGCCAGGGCAGGTCGTGCTGGTCCCGCTCGGCACATCGCGGGTGCCGCGCGCGCCGAAGCCGCTCACCTCGATCGTGCGGGTGCGGCGCGCGGTCGCGACGGGCCTGACCAGCATACGGGTGACGGAGAGCCCGTGATCATCCGCTGGTTCATCGTCGCGATCCTCTTCTTCGGCTGGGCGGCCTTGCTCTGGCCGCTCGGCTCGCCGCCGCCCGCGTCCCACCTCGCGCTGCCGGCGATGGACGAGATCCTCGCGTATCGCGTCGACCCGGAGAAGCC
Source organism: Polyangium jinanense (assembly GCF_028435265.1). Classification (GTDB taxonomy): domain Bacteria; phylum Myxococcota_A; class Polyangia; order Polyangiales; family Polyangiaceae; genus Polyangium; species Polyangium jinanense. Next base: position 12,108 of record NZ_JAGTJK010000052.1, read on the forward strand.
CGTCGCCGTGAAGGTGCCCTCCTCGATCGACGCGGTCGTGGTCTCGACCTGGGCCCTCGTGGCCCGCACGACCGTTTGTGATCCAAAGGCACGTTTTTCGTACGGATTCGAAGCAACGTTCGTCGACGAGAACGGCAAGGACGTCCAGACGCATCGGTTCGAGCTCGAGAGCCGGCTCTCGTGCGACGACAAGGACGGCGCCACGGCCGGCGAGTACGCCGCGCGGGTGGCGCAAGGCGACGAGTGGGTGCTCGATCCACGCACGACCACGATCACCACGGGGGAGCTCCTGCCACGCGGCGGCGTGATGCGGATGCGGGGGCTGCCGATCTCGGTGAAGGACGTGCTCTCGCGCGTGGAAGGTCGGTACCGGCGCGGATCGTACGAGCGCACGTTCTACGAGATGAGCCTCGACGACGAGGATCGATCACGCGTCGTGTCGGACATGACCTCGCTCGGCTTCGAGGACCTCCCCGAGACGGCGCGATCGCGCGCGCTCTCCGGCTGGGATCGGCGCCTCGACGCGGCCGGGCTCGAAGGCAAGGACTACTCGCTCCGGCGGCTCTTGCTGCGCAACTATCGCACGCCCTTCCCCGCGGCCGCGGGCACGGTGCCGGGGTATTCGGTGGGCGAGCGGCACGCGGCGGCGGTCAACGTGATGGGCGCGGTCGAGCTCGACGTGCTCGCGCCGCCGGGGCGATCGGTGACGATCAGCGAGGGCGGCGGCGGCGGCGCGCGCGTGCTCACGGTGCCCGAGGACGGCGTGTTCCACGTCTCGTCGTCGCGCCTCAACCCGCGCACGTTCGTCGTCGAGGGCAAGGGCGACGATTTCCTCGTGCGGTTCGTCCTTCCGAAGCCGTACGAGCGCGCGCAGATCGGCGATCTGATCGCGCTGCCGTTCGAGGGGGAACGGCTCGAGATCCGGCCCGATGTGCGGGTCGTGAAGTATTTGAAGCTCGATCCGGAGCGGCCGGTCCTCGCGCGCGTGGCGCCGGAGCAGCCCTACCTCGGCCTGCTTCTCCGCGCGGAGCTGCCCGAGGAAGGCGCGCCCGACTCGATGTCCGGCACCGTCGTCGCGCGCTGGGGCCCCGGGCCGAACGAGCGCGCCGAGCTGCGTCAGACCTTGCCGCGCTCGCGCTTCGAACGCTGGGGCAGGCCGCGGGATCAGGCCGAGGAGGGCGGCGCGATCGTCTCCGGCAGCGACAAGACCGAAGCCGACGCGACCGATCCGCGCCGTGCGATCCTGCGCATCCCGAAGGGCGCAACGAAGATCGAGCTCCTCGGCGACGCTCACATGCGCGTGCACCTGCGCGTGCTCGATCCGGGCGTGCCCGAGGACATCCTGCGCGTGCCGTACCGCGTCGAGCTCGCGGAGAACGAGATCTGGCGATACGCGCCGTTCGACGTGCGCACCTGGACGCCCATCCGCGCCGAGAACCAGAACGAGCTCGAACGGCAAGGCCGCATCGCCGACCTCTACGAGCAGGTGCGCATCGAGCTGCGCGGCCAGCCTTCGCCGAGCGAGGCCGGCCAGAAGCCCGAGCGCACGCTCGTGCCGGATCAAGCGCCCGTCCGGCGTCGCTTCCTCGCGCCGCACGAGATCGCCGCGAAGGAGCTGCTCCCGAACGACGGGTGGACGCCGCTCGATCTGGAGAACCCGCTCAAACTCGGGGTCGGCTACGCGGGGGAGCGTGGTGGGCGGCTGAAGGTGCTCTACCGGGCGCATCCGTCGCGGCTCGGGAAGATGGCCGAGCTCTGGATCGACGGGAAAAACATGGTGGAGCAGCCGATCGCGTCGCTCTCGGGCGTGCTGCGGGCGAGCCTCAAGGCTGGCATCCACGATATCCAGGTGAAGGGCATCGGCGATGGGCTCGCGTACGCGGACGCGGCGCCGTGGGAAGGCGGCGGGATCATGCGTCGCCGCGACGTCTTCGAGCTGCCCGCGCGCGAGCCGCTCTCGTTCACGTTCCGGCAGCGGCCGGGCGAGTCGCTCACGCTCGTGCTCTTCGTGATCAGCGAGGCAGAGGCGCGTCCGTTCAAGATTCGCTACAGCATCGACGGGGGCAAACCAAGGCGGCAGAAGAGCGCGTTTTTCCGGTCGATCACGACGGCCAGCGGCGAGCTCTCGGGGCGCACGGGCGACGCGGGGATGGGCCTGCTCTGGGAGGCGCGGCGGACGGCGAAGGAAGCGCGAAATAAACCGGACGGGCTCGCAAAGGTAAAGATTCCGATCGGCGACGACCTCGAGCCGGGCATGCGGACGATCAAGATCGAGAGCGTCGATCGTGTGTGGATCGGGGCGGTGCTCGTCGGCCAGGCGCCGCTGCCGGGAGAGCTCGAGCCGAGGCTTTGGTCGGAGGACGATCTGTGAAAAAAGCGCGATGGGCAGGGCTTCTGTCGACCACGTTGCTCTTCGGCTGCGGGGCGCCGTCCTGCCCGAAGAGCCCGCCTGCGCCGGCCGCCGCTTGTCCCCCCTCGGAGGCCAGCGCAATGATGCCCCAGGTGGACGAGGAGGCGACGAAGGCGCTCGAGGAGCGGATCGCCAAGCTGCGGAAGGGCGGTCGCCGCACCGTCACGTACAAAGCGCCGACGAACGACGAAGAACGCGCGTACGCCGCCTGGGTGCGCGACGCGCTCGTCGCCGCGACCGAACGCAAGGAGCCGCCGAAGAAGGCGCCCGAGGGGTTTTCGCTTCGGGTGCTCGGGGACGTGTGGCTGCTCGAGGAGGCGCGGAAAAAGAAGCGGGGCGCGGGCGTGATCGTGATGCGCACCGGGCGCGCGAGGCCGATCCTCGTGGAAGCGCCGCACACGTTCTACGACGCAGGCACGTTGCCGATCGCGCTCTCCGTGTTCGATGCGCAGGCGGCGCGGGTGCTCTTGATCAACACGGTGCACCGCTACATCGACAAGCCCGAGGCCGCGAAGGACGGCGGGGCGAAGGATGAGAAGGCAGCGGCCGGGAAGGACAAGGACAAACCCAAGGGCACGGAGGCGGAGGGGGACGAGGTCGACGAGAAGGACGACGACAAGGACGACGACAAGGGCGCGGCCGTGGAGGAGCCGGCCGGGGTCGATCGCGACGAGGCGGACGATGCGAACGCGGCGGCGCCGGTGGTCGCGTCGGACGTGGCGCACGCGGAGCGCTCGTTCTTCCACGCGGCCCATCGCGAGCTCGTCGCGCTCGTGCAAGGCGCGGTCACCGTGCAGATCCACGGCTTCAAAGACGACAAGTCCGAGGGCACGGGCATCATCGTGAGCGCCGCGAAGACGAACGCCGATGCCGCGAGCCTCGCCGCGCGCCTCGGGCCCGCCGTCACCGACACCAGCGTCAAGATCTACCCGACCGACGTCTCGATCCTCGGCGGCACCATCAACCAGCAAGCGCGCACCTGCCGCGAGCTCGGCGCGCCGTTCTTCCACGTCGAGATCTCGCGCACCGTCCGCGACGCGCTCGGCGCCGACAAGCAGAAGCGCGCGCGCTTCGCCGCCGCGCTCGACCCGATCTTCGCCCGGTCGTTGCCCCCGAACCCATGAACGTTCGGTCTGCCCTCGCCGTGGCCCTCGGGCTCGTCCTCGGCCTCGCTCCCGATGGAGCGCGCGCCGATGCGAGCCTCGATCCGCCCGGCTGGGTCGCGCCGACCCGCGCCCGTATCGCGCCCTTCTCGCTCGACACGCCCACGCAAGGCAGTGCCGTCGACGTCGATCCGAGCGCGCCGATCTCCCTCGCGAAGGGCTCGGTCCTGCTCCTGCCCATCGAGCCCGGGGATCGCGTGCGCCTCGAAGGACCCATCACCGCCGTCGGCCTCGGCACCGGCGTGCGCGACGTGCCCGACGCGGTCACGTGGCTGCCGCTTCCACCCACCCTCGCGCCGACGTCCCCCAAAGGCCTCGAATCCCGCGTCGTCGACGTCCCCATGTGGACCGGCGCTCGTTTCCTCGTGGTTCGGTCCGACAAACCCGCCGCGATCACCGCCTCGATGGGCAGCCTCCTCCGCTCCTCGCTCGCCTGGCACCGGCTCGACGAGGACGTCACGCGCTGGCTGCGTGATCCCACAGCGACGCGCCCCGAAACCGCGATCCCCGAGGCCGCCTCGATCCTCCGCTGGCTCTTCGCCGCGAAGAGCGCGCTCGACGCCGCGCCGCCCGACGCCACCCGCGACTGGCTCACCGTCCGCTGGCTCGAAAGCACCCTCCTCGTTCGCCCCCTCGTCGAGCCTTACTTCGTCCGCCGCGCGGTCTCCCTCGAAGGCGGCCGTGACGCCCGCGAGGCCGCCGATCAGCTCGCCGTCGAGCCGGATGCCTCGCCGTGGCGCCTCGTCCTCGCTTCCCGCGGCGCGCTCGCCGCCAAGGCGAACAGCATCGTCGTTGACGCGCCCGCCTCCGACGTCGTGCGCCTCTCCATCCAGGCCCGCGGCATTGGCGCTGCGCGCGCGATCGTGCGCGCCGGTGATGTCGTCGTGCGCGAGCTCGTGTGGGACGTCGCCACCCGCACCGCCGATGCCCAGCGATGGACCGCGACGCAGAGCATCCGCGTCCCCTTGCCCGTCGAGACACGTCGCGTCTCGATCGAAGCCCTCGAAGGCGAGATCGCCGTCGCCGCCACCGCTTTCCGCAAACGTCCCGACGTCCTCGACATCGCCCCTCGCGCCCGCGATCGCGAAGCCCGCCTCGACGCCCTCGCCGATGGCGCAAAGGAGCCCGCCGCCGCGGCCGTCGTCCGCCTCGCAGCCGCCGCCGACCGCACGGGCGCCGCGCGTGACGTCGACGCTGCGCTGAAGCGCGTCCTCGCGGGCGACGTCCCGCCGGCCCTTCGCGCCTTCCTCCTCGCCGAAGCCGTCCGCTGGGCCACGAGCCCCGAGCAGGCCCGCGAGGCCGCCGAGCGCGCCTTCGACCTCGCCCGCGCCCTGCCCGCCGGCGCCGCCGGCCCCGTTCTGCGCGCCGTCCTCGAACGGCTCGTCGCAGCCCATGCCCGCACGCTCCCTCCGCCGCGCCCCTGGGAACGCCCTCTGCCCGAGGCCACCCACGAGGACGACCGCGTCGCTCTCGACGCCCTCCGCGCCATGCTCTCGCCGCCCGAGGACGGCCGCCGCCCCGCCGCCGCGCCCCTCGCCGAGCGTTATGCATGGCTCCACGGCGACATGCCCGGCGCCGCCAGCCGCGCCCGGCAAACCTGGGTCCGCGAGGCGCCGTGGGACACGCTCGACCCGCCCACCGGCTCCGTCGTCTGGAACGACATCTCCGTCCCCTTCGACAACGTCGGCAGCACCCGCTGCGCCCTCGTCGGCCCGCGTGGCCTGCGCTGGACCGTCCTCCGCGAAGGCCGCGCCGACATCGACGTCCTCCCGCCGCCCGCGCCCGCGACCCACACCCGCCTCCTCGTCATTCCCGGACAAACCGACCCGGTCCCGGAGACCTCCCTCCTCATCGACAACATCGCCTCCGCCGTGCACACCGGCGCCGGCCTCGGCAGCGGCATCGCCGTCACGCCCGGCCGTCACGCGTTCGAGCGCCCCGCCGGCGCCGTCCCCGTCTTCGCCCGCATCCCGCGCGACGGCTTCGCGCCCTGCGACACCCTGCGCGAGCTCACCCGCTGGATCCGGCTGAACGGCGAAGCCAAGTTCCGCGTCCCCGACCCGGGCCGCGCCACCGTCGCGCGTGTCGTCGCTCATGTCGCCGAGAGCGGCACCCGCAAGCCGCGCCGCCTCCACGTCCGCGTCGGCGACCGCGTGTACGAGGCCTGGATCGACCACGGCGCGACCGGCGCGATCGAGGTCCCCGTCCCCGCCGAGGCCGGCGAAATCCAGGTCGAGACCCAGGAAGAGACCCTCCTCCGCGTCTCCGCGCGCCTCCACCCGCGCCGCGCCCCCGAGCCGCGCATCCCCGCCGCCTCCCGCGAAACGGCCCCCGACGCCATCAGTCTCCTCCTCGCCCGCGTCCGCGACGCCTCCCGCGAGCTCGAAAAAGCCCCGCCCGCCGAGCAGGACGTGATCCGGAAAAGGCGCGCCGAGGCCCTCGAGTCCCTCGGCTACGAAACCCTCGCCGCCCTCGATCGCAAGGGCGAGATCCCCCTCGAAGCCCTCGAGGAGCCGGACGCGCAAGGCCCGCCGCAAGCCCTCCGCTTGCCCGCCGGCAGCCCTGCCGTCGTCCCCCTCGGCCTCGTCCCGCGCATCCCGCCCCTCCCCTTGCCGAAGGACCTCGATCCGCTCACGCGCGCCCGCCGCGCCCAGGCCGCCGACGACACCGCCGCCGCCCTCACCGCCCTCACCGAGGGCAACGCCCGCTCTTCCACCGACGCCGACGGCCTCCTCTACGCCGTCCTTGTCGAGCGCACCGGCGCCGGCTGGATCGCCGGTGAGGTCTTCGAACACATCGGCCTCGCGCATGGCTCCGGCCCGGCCCTCGCCCGCGCCGCCTCCCTCTCCGCCGACCGCTCCGCCGACGACCAGGACCGCGCCCGCGCCCTCCGCAGCTTCGTCCTCGCCCAGCACGCCGTTGAGAACGGTGATCCCGCCTCGAACGCCTTCGCACGCCTCGCACCCGCCGTAGGTTGGCTCGCCGTCGCCCGCGCCGATCAAGCGGCCGGCACGGGCCTCGTCGACGTCCGCGGCGGCCGCGCCCCGTCGCTCGGCTTCCAGGTCCGCCGCGCCCTGCTCGCCGCCCCCGACGACGCCCTCCTCCTCGCCGAAGGCCAGCACGTCGAGCTCCGCGTCCGCCAGAGCAAGCCCACCACCCTCGGCGTCGAAACGCAGTGCCTCGCGCTCGAAGACGACCCGAACTGCCAGCTCAGCGTCGAGATCGACGGCAAACCCGCGCCCTGCGGCGATGACCCCAGGTCTCCCCGCACCGCCTGCACCCTCTCGATCCCCCGCGGCCCGCACCGCGTCGAGATCCGCGCCCCGCGGGGCCGCACCATCATCGGCTCGGCGCGCCTCTCCGGCGCCGGCGGCTTCTCCTTCCAGGCCCGCGTCGTCTCCGAGTGGTTCGAGATCGACCCCGAGCGCCCCCTCGAGCTCGCCTTCGCCGCGCCCACCGTCGTCCGCCTCCAGGCCCGCGGCCCGGCAGGCGAACCTCGCACCCTCACCTGGTCGGTCGACCCGCAGATCCCCCTCCCCAGCACCACCTCCCGCGGCGAGCTCCCCCTCGATCCCACCGCCGATCCCACCGCGCACCTCGTCGGCGGCGACCCGAACAACCTCCGCCCCCTCGGACAGGAGCTCGAAAAGCGCATCCCTGTCCTCCCCGACGGCCCGCACACGCTCCACGTCACCTCGCCCGGCGGTCGCGCCCTCGTTCGCGTCCAGCTCGCCGTCCCCATCGGCCTGCCCAAGCCGCGCCGCATCCCGCCCGCGCCTAGCCTCCGCCCCGCGCCCACCGGCGCCCCCGAGCCGCCCCTCCGCGTCGCGCCCGACATCGTCTCCGACGCCGATCCCGGCAGCCTGCTCACCTCCATCTACGCCCGCCTCGTCGACCTCGACGTCGGCGACGAGGACAACCTCACCGGCGCGCGCCTGCTCGAAGTCGGCGTCGCCCTGCGCCGCGAGATCGAATCGATCCACGCCTGGGCGCAAGGCTCCGTCTTCGCCCGCGCCCGCTTCGGCGCCCCGAGCTTCGGCGTCGCCGGCTCCTTCGACCTCGCCCCGAACGGCGTCATCCCCGGCCTCTTCGTCCGCGGCCGCGTCGTCGCGCAACCGACCGACACCTTTGGCCTCGGCGCCCGCGCCCTCGGCGGCGTCCTCTGGTCGATTCCCGTCGCCGACTCCGTCTCGCTCGTCCCTTGGGGCGGCGCGGCCGTCATCCTCACCGACCCCGCCCTCGAAGGCCGCGAGGACGCCGACCGCGAGATCTGGACCCGCTACTCCAGCACGCGCCCCTTCTACGGCGTCGTTGGCCTCCGCGCCCTCTTCCGCCCGGCGATCGACGCCCTCGCAAGCGTTGGCGTCTCCACGCGCACCACCCCCGACTTCGCTGGCATCGACCGCGCCGACCTCGAAGCCCAGCTCCACCTCCTCCCCGGCCGTGGCCTCGCGCCCTGGATCACCCTCGGCGCCTTCACGAGTTACCGACCGGCCGGCTACGACCGCGCGAAATCCTTTCTTCGCAGCGGCGTCAGTGCCCAGCTCACGTTCTGGACGTGGCTCATGCGGGGCCATCGCCTCAGCGCAGGGGCCGAGGGCCGCGTCTTGCTCGACCTCCCCGTCGAGTCCTCGCCCTTCCGACTCTCCGGAGGTATCTTCGTGGGCTACGACCTCGCGGGTGGCAGGGGCCTTCGTGACTTGCCACCGCGGGAGGCACCGTTCCGCGCTCGGCTCGAAGAGGGCAGTGGCCGTGTCGACAGGCGCCGCACCTCCTCCGACCCGACCTGGGGCACGCCGCCTTGAAGTACCCCCTCGCTCCAGCGCTCACCAAACGCAAATCCCGCTACGCCGACGGGCGGGACGGGCTCGCGGTCGACCTCTTCCAGAGCGTCTCGCCCCTCATGGCGAAGCTCCGTGTCCCCACCGTCGAGCGCATCGCCGAGAACATCGCCGCCGAGCTCGGCCCGGGCCCGCATCCCCCGGGCATCTTCATCGCCTCCCTCATACGCGCTGCCGACGTCGCCGTCGGCGAGCTCGACCGCCTGAACGGCGAGGCCGCCTCCCTCATGGTCGCCTACCAGGGCGCGGCCACCGACGAGGACAAACGCAAGATCCTCATCGACCACCTCCGCGCCTCGGCCAAGACCCGCCTCGACGCTCGCCGCGACGTCCAGGCCACCAAGCGCTGGCTCGACATGGAGGCCGTCCAGGAGCGCTTCGCCGCCCGCATCGCCGACCAGGTCGACGCCGTCGAGGTCGCCTACGAAGCGACGATCACCAAAGCCAAATCGCTCACCGAGGGCGACGCCTTCCGCCTCCTCTCCGGCGGCGGCGTCCTCGAATTCGCGATGTCGCACGCCTCGACCGGGCGCCCACAGCCCGTCCGCGTCGCTTCCTTGCGTGTCCTCGCGGCCCTCCTCGCGCGCCTCCATCCTTCGCAGCGCCTCGGCCGCTTCGGCGTCGAGCGGGCCCGCCAGGTCCTCGCTTGGGCCCGCGGCGTCGACGCCATGCGCTGGGCGCAGGTTGCGGCGCTCGAAATCGCCTCCCTCGTCTTTCCCGACGGCATTCGTGGCGTCATCTCCGAGCGCCTCCGCATTCGCTCCGGCAAGGACGGCCCCATCATTCGCCGTAATTCCTTGCGTATCCTCGGCACCCTCGCCGACGACCGCACCCGCCTCGAAACCGGCCTCATCGCCAAAGACGACCCGAGCGAGCACGTCCGCCAGGAGCTCGCGCGTTTCCTCGGACGAACCCGCGGTGAAGGCGGCCTCGAACAGCTCGTCAAGATCATCACCGAGGACAAATCCCCCCGCGTCCGCGGCCTCGGCATTCGTGTCCTCACGAAACGCGCCGGCGGCTTCGCCTGCGAGGGCCCGCGCGCCGGGGACGAGCCTCCGATCGAGAATGGCGATACGGAAGCGGCCGAGGCCCTCCTCGGCGTCATCCAGCGGGCCCTCACGAAACCCGAAGATTCGCTCCCGGTGCGGGTTTCGCTCGAATCGATCAAGCTCGTCGCGGCCGGCACCACGCCCGTCCTCCGCCCGGGCCATTTCGTCGAGGCTCTCGCCACGCTCGCCAACAACGAAAAGGCCGGCGCCGAGCTCACGGAAGGCGCTGCAGCCACGCTCCGCTGGCTCGAAGTCGCGGCCGAGCCGGAGCTCGTGGCCCTCGCGCAACGCTTCAAGGACAAACTCGAAAAGATCAAGGAAGGCCGCTCCTCGCGCTTCGAAGTCCCGCCAAACACCCCCACGCGTGACCTCGAACGTGCCCTCGCCGTCGCCTCGCGGGGCGATATGACCGTCTCCCTGCAGAGGCTCCGCGCCGGCAAATACATCCTCTGGCGCGGCGAGCCCCGGCACTGGCGATTCTGGCGATTCTTGAACGAGCTCAAGACGCCCATGCCGGACAAACGCAAAGGCTACGCCCATACCCAGGGCCGCGTTTGGCAGGGCGAAATCGTCGTCCCGCCGCACGGCATGGCCGAGGTCACGCCGACCCGCGTCCCTGGCGAGCGCCAGCTCTGCCCGCCCGTCGCTGGCTGGGGCCCCTTCCTCCCGCGCGTCGACGAATTGCTCTCGGTCTGCTCCATCTCGGGCAAACCCCTGCGCATGATCACGCCCGTCGGCACTGTCCTCCTCCGCGGCCCGCACACGCTGAAGGAGCGCATGCGCACGCGCTGGAAGCTCTCGCTCGAATACCCCCAGCTCGCGCTCGTCCGCCAGCGCTCGCTCTCCGCCAGCGAGCCACGCGAGAAAAAGCTCTTCTGGCAAAAAGCCCAGGAGCTCGGGTTTTCCCTCGACGTCGTCGACACCGAAGGCGAAATCGAAAACGCCCGCTTCAACCTCGTCCCACACCTCCCGCGCAACTTCTACGCCCCGCTCCCCTTCGCGCTCCCGCCGATCGCCGAGCACGTCCTTTCCTTCTTGTTATCGCCCTCGGGCAACACCCCGGCGCACCTCGCGGTCGTCGTGTGGAGCCTCTTCTCGTACCTCATGCTCCGCACGGCGGTCATCATGCGTGGCATCGAGAAGGCGCGCGCCTCGATTCCGCTCTCCATCGGCGGCTGGGGCACCCGCGGCAAATCCGGCTCCGAGCGATTGAAGGCCGCGCTCTTCCACGCCATGCGTTACGACGTCGTCGTGAAGACCACGGGCTGCGAGGCCATGTTCATTCACGCGATGCGCGATCTGCCGGCCGGCGAGATCTTCATCTATCGCCCCTACGACAAGGCCACGATCTGGGAGCAGCGGAACGTCCTCTTCACCGGGAAAAACCTTCATTGCCAGGTCTTCCTCTGGGAATGCATGGCGCTCCAGCCGCGGTTCGTCGAGACGCTCTGCAACGAATGGATGCAGGACCCGATCACGACGCTCACGAACGCGTATCCCGACCACGAGGACATCCAGGGCCCCGGCGGCGAGGACGTCGCGCGCGTCATTTCCTGCTTCATGCCCCAGGACGGCGTCACGTTCACCTCGGAAGAGCAGATGTTCCCGCTCTTCCTCGACAATGCCCGCCGCAAGCGCACGAAGCTCGTCCACGTCCAGCCCATCGAGGCCGACCTCATTCCCGTCGACCTCCTCCAGCGCCTCCCGTACCAGGAGCACCCGCGCAACGTCGCCCTCGTCCTCGAGCTCGCCGATTACTTCCAGATCGACCGCGAAAAGGCCCTCGTCGAGATCGCCGACCACGTCATCCTCGACCTCGGCGTCTTGAAGACCTATCCCACGGTCGAATACCGCGGCCGCAAGCTCACGTTCTCCAATGGAATGAGCGCGAACGAGCGCGCCGGCTTCCTCTCGAACTGGACGCGCCTCGCCTACGACAAACACAACCCCGACGAGACGCCCGACCGGGCCACCTGCGCCGTCGTCAACAACCGCGCCGACCGCGTCGCCCGTTCCCGCGTCTTCGCGCAGATCTTCGTCGACGACGCCGGCTGCGACCACATCGTCCTCATCAATACGAACCTCGGCGGCATGATGCAGTTCATCACCGAGGCCCTCGACATCTGGCTCGGCGGCACCCGCATCACCGCCGACGCCGACAAGGAAAAGGCGCTCCTCAAATTCGATGAATACCTCCGCCGCACGGGCACCCGCTCGAGCCTCGAGGCCCTCGAAGAGACGCTCCTCATCATGCTCAAGTCCCTGCCGATGGAGGACGAGGACGCACGCAAGATTGTCGAGGACGCACGCCCGCTCTTCAACGCGACCCCCGAGGAGCTCGGCGCCGCGATCGAAAAAGCCTTGTCCGGAAAAACGCCGTCCGAGGGCAAGGACGACATCCGCCCCGACATCGTCACGCACACGATCCGCTACGCCAAACGCACGAAGCTCCGCGACGACGCGAAGAAACGCGTCACGGCCGCCCTCGATCAGAAGGCCTGGGCCGAGGCTGACACGATCTTCCGCGCCGCCTACCGCGAGCTCTTCCTGGAGCGCGTCTGTGTCCTCTGGAATGCCGGCTCCACGGGCGATCAGGTCATCGATTTCATGGTCAAGCAGATCCCGCCCGGGATGGACGTGCGCATCATGGGCACGCAGAACATCAAGGGCACGGGGCTCGACTTCGTCTATCGGTGGCTCTCGATGGACCGCGTGCGTCAGAACATCGAGAAGATGGAGACCACGCCGAGCGCGCGCGCCGAGGTGCTCACGTTCTTCATGTCGTACAACGACTTCAGCCTGATCGATTGCCGCGAGGCCCTCGACGCGACCAAACGCGCGAAGGTTTCCGACGATCCCGACTGGCAGAAGCACGCGAATCTGATCAATGCCGCCCTCGAGCGCCTCTCGGCTCTGGAGCGGGACAAGGTCACGAAACTCCAGTCAACGGGCAAGGCGGGCCTCGGGCAACGCGTGCTCAACAAGGTCGAGCAGCTCTTCGACCACCTCGACTCGGTCCGCCGCACGAACACCGCGCAGACGGTCATGAACGACCTCTTCGCCGCACGCGTCGGCCACGGCCAGGCCGCCATTCTCTTGCGCGACGTCACGGGCCGCTCGAAGGGCGGCTGGCTCTACAAGGACCTCAAGAAATGGTGGGCCAAGCAGGAGGAGCGATTCCCCTGGCTCAAGGGCAAGAGCGAGGAAGACCAGAAGAAGGACGACAAGAAGGGCGACGCGCCGCCGACCGGGGATCCCGCGCCGGCAGGCTGATTCGTTCATTTCCCTCGAAATCGGACGAAGTACAAAAGCGCCCCCGCCGCGATCCACGCGGCGCCGATCAGCGTCGCGGGTAACACGGCGGGGTCGAGGTGCGCCCCGACGACGACACCGATCGCCCCGAGGACGAAGAAAAGGGGCGGCAGGGGATATCCCGGCGTCCGGAACGAGGCTTCGCCGCCGCGCCGCCGCAACACGAAAAGCGCCGCGCCCGTCGCGGCGAAGAACACGCCGTCGACGAACACGACGCCCGTGAGCAGACGATCCACGCCTTTTTCGCCGGCCAGGACGAGCAACGCCACCGCGATCGCCCCGACAAACCAGATCGCGGCCGAGGGCGTGCCGAACCTCGCGTCGAGGCGCCCGAAGGCGGGAAAAAACCGACCATCTCGCGCCATCCCGAAGACGAGCCGCGGACCCGAGAGGAGCTGCGCATTGAGCACGCCGAGCGCTGATATGCCCACGGCCGCGGCGATCACGCGCCCGCCCACGCTCGGTGCCGCGCGCGCGACCGCGTCCGCCGCGAGCGTCTTGCTCGCCGCGACGGCCGAAGCCCCGCCGAGGAGCCGCAAATACGACCAGTTTGCCAGGAGATACACGACGACCACGACGACGACCCCCACGAGGATCGCGCGCGGCAGGTTTCGCTTGGGCTCACGCACCTCCCCTGAAATCCAGAGCGCGTGCTGAAAACCGCCGAATGCGAAAAACGCAGGGACGAGCGCGGCGAGCACGCCGAGAACACCCTTCGACTGCACCTCGTCCCGACCGACGGGCGTATCTTGCACCGGGGCGAATGCGCCGAGGGCACCGATCGCCACGAGCGTGAGCAGCTTCATGAGCACCGTCGCGTTCTGGATCCGCGCGCCCCAGCGAACCCCGAGCACGTTGGCTGCCGTGAGACCCACGACGAGCCCCACGGACGCGAGCGTGCTCCACCCCGGGCCGAGCGAGGTCTGCCCGAGCGCCACAACGAAGTTCTGGACGCAGATGATCGCGATGATGCCGATGGCCCCGCCCTGGACCGCCGTCGCATTGCAGAAGACGAACAGAAATGCGGGCAAGGGCCCGTAGGTATCGCGGAGAATCTCGTATTGCGCGGCGCTTCGGTGATATCGTGCCCCGAGCTCCGCGAACGTGAGCGCGCCCGCGAGCACGATGAAGCCGGCGAGCAGCCAAGCGAGAAGCAGGAGGGGCCCGCTGCCGACGAGCGCCGCCATGCGCGCGGGCGTGAAGAAGATGCCGACGCCGATGATGGCGCCAATGACAATACACGACGCGTCGAAGAGACCGAGCACGCGTGGAGGCGGGGGCGCATCTGCGGAACGGGTCATCGTCGCGCGCATGTCACGCATCCTACTACATTCCAGCACCTCGTTCGCCGAACAAAACTGAAAACGATTTTCATTGTCATTTGTGGAAGCCGGGGTAGAGTCCGTTTGGCCGACCTGGGAAAGAATTGATGAAAAGGACGATCTTCTGGCCGTGGGCGCTGGCCCCGGCTCTCGTGTTGTGCGCGGGCGCGGGTTGCAGCGACGAAGGCGAAGTGACGCCCGGCTCCGGGGGAAACACCGGCGCGTCCACCACGACCTCCGGCAGCGGAGGCCAAGGCGGCTCGGGCGGCGCGGGTGGATCGGCCGCGTCCGGCAGCGGCGGCACAGGAAATACCGGCGGTGAGGGCGGCGGCGGGACGGGTGGCACCGGCGGATCCGGCGGCGCGGGTGGCGCGGGTGGCGCGGGCGGAGAAGGAGGCGCATCGTCCGATTCGACGCCACCCGTCGTGACCCTCGGAGGAATCAGCAGCGGCGCGCTGCTCCGTACGGCTCGCATTCTCGTCTCCGTGCACGCCGAGGATTCCGGCGGCCTGGCGAAAGTCGAATTCACGTTGAACGGCGCCCCCGTGACGGCGCTCCCCGTGGACAGCGGCGCGCCGATGTTCGATGGATTCGTCGACGCGCGCCCGACACGCGGGAAAAACACGCTCGTCGTCGCGGCCGAGGACCTCGCCGGCCATCGAACGGAGGTGCCCCTCGACGTGATGTTCGAGCGAAAGGCCGGCGCCGGCGGATCTCACACGGGCGCAATCTCGTCCGGGAAGGTCGCCGTGTGGGGCCGCAACAACCTCGGGCAACTCGGCCTCGGCGTGGGAGAGACGACGTCGCGCCTCGAACCCGTGCTCGTGCCCGACATCGAGGAAATCACCGCCCTCGATTTCCGCCAGAATCAATCGCTGGCGCTTCGCAAGGACGGCGCCCTGTTCGTCTGGGGAAACAACGCCGACGGCCGGCTCGGCCTCGCCGCACCGGGAATGAGCGATGCGGACAAACGCGAGGTTCCCACGCAGAACACGAACCTCTCCGGTGTCCTCGCGGCGACGTTCGGGTATGATCACACGCTCGTCTTGCTCGAAGACGGAACGGTTCGCGCCTTCGGCGACAACGCCTCGGGACAGCTCGGCGACGGCACGACCGAGGACCGCCATTCCCCCGTGGCGATCGCGGGGCTCGACGACATCATCCAGGTCGTCGGCGGATCGAAGCATTCTCTCGCGCTGCGGCGCGACGGCACCGTGTGGGCGTGGGGAAGGAATCAATTCGGCAACCTCGGCCAGGGCACCGCGGATGCCGATCCGCATCCAACGCCGGTCCAGGTGCCCGCATTGGCCGACGTCGTGCACCTCGCCTCGGGGCGGGATCACGTGCTCGCGCTGCGCTCCGATGGGACCATCGTCGCCTGGGGGCTCAACCAGAACGGTCAGGTCGGCAATGGGATGAGCGGTGCCGACGCGGAGGCTCATTCACCCACGGCCGTCGTGGGATTGGCCGAAGCCGCGGCCGTCTTCGCCGACGGAAACTTCAGCTTCGCCATCCGGGCGAACGGAAGCGCGGTCGGCTGGGGTCAGAACTTCAATGGGCAACTCGGCATCGGCGGCGACGATACCGTCGATCGAAATGCGCCGGACACGCCGCTTGCGCTGCCCGCGGTGCTCGACATCGAACCTGGGGCGACCCACGTGATCGGCACGGCGCCGGACGGCACGGTCTACACGTGGGGATGGAGCACGAATGGCAGCCTCGGGCGACCGAATCTGCTCAACAACTGGGCTTATCCGACGCCGGGGCTCGTGACGCTCCCATGAGGCTCCGCGCGCTCGCCGTTCTGGTGCTCGCCGGGTGCGTGGTCGCCGCGTGCTCGGACGATGAGCCGCCGGCATCGGAATCGACGTCCGCCGGCTCGGGGGGCTCGGGGGGCATGGCCCCAGGCACCGGAGGCGGTGGGGCGGGCTCGGGCGGTGAAGGCGGCGGCTCGATCCCGACGCCCGACGCCACGCTCACACTCGTCAGCCCTCCGCCCGGCATGGCATTCGAGCGTCGTTTCGTGGACGTGGACGTCGCATTTTCCCTACCGGAAGGAGGAGCCACCGTCCGGCTCCAGCGCGGCGAAGAAATCCTCGACGAGCGATCCATCGACGCATCGGCGACCACAGGGTCGGCACGATTGCGCTCCCCTCTGACGCGGGGCGTGAATCCATTTGTCGTGACGCTCGTCTTGCCATCGGGAAAGGCCACGACTGCGGAGACGCACCTTTATGGCGGACGCCCCGTGGCCGCATCCCTCGACACGATGTATGCCGTTCACGACGGTGCGCTCGTGCAATGGGGCGGCGGCAACCCCATTCCCGCCAAGAGGGAAGCGCCGGCAGGGCTCGTCTCCGTGGCCGAAGGCGGAGACTCGCTCTTCGTGCTGGATGCCGAGGGGCACGTCTTCATGGCGACCGCGGACCAGCCGTCCTTCGAGCCAATCGTCGGGCTCGACGACATCACGGCCATCGCGCCCGGCGCAGGACATATCTTGTTTCTGCGCGCGGATGGTCGCGTCTTCGCCGCTGGCCTCAATGGCCGCGGGCAACTCGGCACCGGCGATACGGAGAGCCACACTGGAATCGTCGAGGTGCCCACCACAGCCGAAATCGTCGCCATCGCCGCCTCGGACGACGCGTCCTTCGCCGTCGACGTGAACGGCCTCGTTCACGCGTGGGGCTCGAACGACGAGGGCCAGCTCGGAATCGGCGACGAGGACATTTCGCCCCACCCCTCGCCGCTCATCGTTCCGAATCTCGTCGATATCGTCGACGTAGCGGCCGGCCGGGACCATGTCCTTGCCATGACCACGGGCGGCAACGTGTATGCATGGGGCCTCGGCTCCAGCGGGCAAATCGGGGATGGCTCGGCCGGCATCCTGGCTTCCAGACCGCAGCCTGTTCCCCTCGTCTTGCCCGACCGCGTGCTCGCTCTCGGCGCGCGGGGAAATACGAGTTACGCGGTGCTGACGAACGGCGATCTCCTCGGCTGGGGTCAAAATAGCCTCGCGCATCTCGGCGTGGGCGACACCAATGTGCGAACCAAGCCGACGCCGTGCCTGGTCGGCGGCGTGCGCGCCATCTCCGCGGGCCTCACCGGCGCGCTCGTCGTGGACGACACCGGCGGCCTCCAGGCGTGGGGCTCGAATGCAAGCGGACAGCTCGCGCTCCCGCTGCCCCCGGAGGGCCCCGAGCGCTCGAGTGTCCCCGTCGGAGTGCCCTGGCCGTGAGGCTTCGGAGAGCTCTTTGGGCCGTGATTCCCCTCGGATTCGCGTGCTCCGATCCAATCCTCGAACCGGGCCCCGGCGGAACCGGCGGCTCTTCTTCGAGTGCCGGCGGGGCGGGTATGTCGAGCAGCACCTCGAGCTCCGGCGCGGCGGGCGCGGGCGGAGCCATGCCGGCGATGTTCGAGCCTGGCGAAGAGCGGCCCGGCGGCGACACGACCCTCGATACACGCGACGAAAAGAGTTTTTCGCGACCCGCCGCGAACCTCTCCTTGGAGCGCCTCGGGACCTTCGAGGCCGGGCTCGCGCTCTTCGACGTCGCGTGGACGGTCGGAGGCGAAGTCGACCGCGACGGCCTGGGTCCGACGTACGTCGGGACCTCCTGCCGGAGCTGCCATTTCCGGGGCGGCCGCGGCGCGCCTCCGCCTCCTGGCCAGCCGATGACGTCGATGCTCGTGCGGCTGTCGATTCCGTCGGAGGACGGCGCCACGTTCCTCCCCGATCCCCGCTACGGTGATCAGATCCAGAACAAGGCGATCCCCGGGGTCACGCCGGAAGGGTGGTTTTCCGTCGACCATGCCCCGAAACCCGGCTCGTATGCAGATGGCACATCGTACGAGCTGCTGGAACCGACGTACACGGCTCGCGATCTGGCATTCGGTCCGCTCGCGGCGGAGACCCGCATTTCACCCCGCGTGGCCCAGCCCATGATCGGGCTCGGCCTGCTCGCCGCCGTCCGCGACGAGGACATCGAGGCGCTGGCCGATCCCGGCGACGCCAATGGTGATGGCATTCGCGGCCGCCGAAACCATGTATTTATCGATGGAACGCTTTTGCCCGGACGATTCGGGTGGAAAGCGAACGAGGTGGACCTGGCGCGACAAACCGCCGGGGCCTTCCTCGGAGACATCGGCATCACCTCCCCTCTTCGCCCGGCCGACAACTGCCCGCCCATCCAGGTGGATTGCGCCGCGGCCGCAGGCACGACGCTGGACATCGACCCGGCTCGCTTCGACGCAATCGTCGTCTTTTCTCACCTCGTCGCCATGCCCCACCGCCCAGACGCCGCCGACGCCGAAGTCCTCCTGGGAAAGGCCCTGTTCTCGCAGGCACGTTGCAACGCGTGCCATACGCCATCGTTCGTCACCGGCCCGCTCGCGGGTTTTCCCGAGGTCGAAGGCCAGCGAATCTACCCGTACACCGATCTATTGATTCACGACATGGGTCCGGAGCTCGCCGACGATCGCCCCGACCACGAGGCCGGGGGCCGCGATTTCCGGACGGCCCCACTCTGGGGCGTCGGCATGACGAGCCTGATCTCCGGGCACACGCGCCTGCTGCACGACGGACGTGCCCGGAACATCGAGGAAGCCATCCTCTGGCACGGCGGCGAGGCCGAAGCCTCGCGCGAGGCCTTCCGCGCGCTCTCCGCCTCGGACCGCGCCGCGCTCCTTCAATTCGTCAGCTCCCTTTGATCTGTCAACGCGCGTAAATCGTCGGCCCCTCGTCCCAGGGCAGCCACGACTCCGAGAGGATGAGGAAACTCGACGCCGACGTCATCCCCTTGTAGCCGAATTCCACGCCGATCCATTCGAACACCCGGCGATCCCCGGTCCGCACCGGGAACACGACCTCGCCGCCCTGGGGGAATGGGATGAACTCGTCGGCTCCCACGGGATCGAGCTTGATCGACACCCCCTCGTGATTGCCGCCGAGCATCGAAATGTGCACCATCGCCCCCGTGCACCGGACCCGCACCCATTCCCGGATGTGCTGAAGCCTGCAGCCATTGGGCGTCGACCCCGGCGAAAACGACATCTCCACGCCCAGCACGTCCCAGTCGGCGTCCTTCGGCCGCGGCGATTTGTCCGCCGAAATCGTGAGCGTCTGCTTCGGCGGCGCGGCCGGCGCCGCCTCCGCGTCCCCGCCGCCGCCCGCGTCCTCCGTGCCCGCATCCTCCAGCGCCGCCACGCTCCCGAACGGCGCCTCCTGCGCGGGCGGCGCATCCTCTGCGCTCGCCCAGCCCGTGAACAGCGCGCCTCCTGCGAATGCCAGCGCCACGAACCCGATCGTGCCCTTCTTCGTCTTCATAACGTCCTCAGGAACGCCACGAGCGCCGTGCGCTCCGGCTTGGTGAGCTGGTTCGTGTTCCCCATGCGATCGTCGTTCCGCTCGATGAGCTCCTCCAGCGTCGAGAAGCGCCCATCGTGTGCATACGGCGCCGTCCCCCCGACAAACCGCAACGACGGCGTCTTGTACCCGAGCTCCGGATCCGCCTCGAAACTCTCCGGCGGCGGCAGCTTCGAGTACACCGGATACGGCGCGCGATCGCTGTAATCCATCTCGGGCACGTGGCACCCCGCGCATTTCGTCTCCACGCGCAGGAACACCTCCTGCCCTTTCTTTTCCTCGTCCGAGAGCTCCCGCGTCTTGCGCGGCGGCGGCACGAGCCCGAGCCGCAAAAACGCCCGCAGCGCCATTGCCCGCTCGGTCAGCTCCTTTCGATCGTGCCCGTACGGCAGATCGCCCCATCGATGGAGCAAGAACCCGTTCGTCAGCCGGTGCGTCAGATGCGGGCTCTCCGCGTGCCACCCATACGGCCCCTCGTACACCACCCGCCCCGCGAGCATCGGCGTTTGGCGAGCAAAACCTCCGCCCGTCTTTTGCTCCACGTCCCACCCGGGCATGTTCGCCGCCCCCGCGAAGAAATTCGGCCCCTGCCCGACGGCCGCGCGCTCGTGCCAGACGTGCCCATCGTCTCGCCCCTCCGGATGGCAGCCCGCGCAGCCCATTCCCCCGCTCGTCACCTCGTCGGTCCCGTTATAATAAAGCTTCCGCCCGAGCGCCGCCTGCGCGGGGAGCGGCTCCTCCCCGAGCCGCATCAACTGGTTCTTCCCCGAATGGAAAAACGCGACCTCCATCGAATGTGTCGCCCGGCAAAACACGTACGCCGATTTCTCGTCCGCGGCGAGCGCGATCCCGCTCGGCGCGCCGCATCCGGTCGCCACCTTGTATTTCGGATCCGGATCCGTCCGCAACTCGACCCCCCCCGCGATGAACAGCGCCGGATCGATCGGCCCTGCGTAAAGCTCCGACAGCGCGTCCGTCCCCTCCGACGCCACGAGCAGCGTATCCGTGCTCTTCTTGTAGACGATCGCGCGCGGCTGCACGAACGGGTTTGGCGCGGTACGCGGCCCCTCACCGCCCGTCTCCTGATCCTCCACCAGCCCCGTCGCGTCCTCTGCCGTCGTTTTCGGCCCGGCGAGGCGCGTCGGCGCGAGCGGTGTATCGTCCGTCGTGAGCAGCACGTCGACCGCCGACACCCCCATCCAGACCTGCGGCCCCATTCCACCGAGCGCGTGCCGCGCCACGTAAAGCTTCTTCCCATCCGGCGACAGCACGGCCGAATACGCGAGCGACGCATTCGACGTCGCCCCCACCGGCGTCCGCAAGGGCGACGCCGGCAGCTTGATCCGCCGCGCGGAGGCCGCCTCGCCGTCGATTCCGTCGATCCGCGTGAGATCCGTGCCCACGAGGTGCGTCACGTAAACCGCTTTTCCGCTCGGATGCACCACCGCCGCGCGTGGCTCACGCGCGACATCCACGGAAAAACGCACCTTCCCTGTCGCCAGATCCACCCCCGACACCTTGTGCGTCCAGGCGCTCGTCACGATCGCCGTCGATTCATCGGGCGTCACGGCCACGCCCCACGCGTCCTCGGGCAATTCGATCCGCGACTCGACCACGAGTCCCTTTTCGGCATCCTTTCGCATCACGAGCAAAAGCCCCGGCCCCGTCGCCGAGGGCACGGTCTTTGGTTTCTCGTATTTCTCCGGCCCTTTTGCTTTCGTCACCGCCGGCGCCGCGCTCGCCGACGCCGTGGGCGCCGGCGCCGCGCTCGCCTCGCGCTCCTCCGGCGACAGATCCGTGCCCGGCGCGATCGCCCCTTCACTCCGGATCGTCACGAGCACCCGATCCGCAAGCGCGAGCACCTGGGCTGGCTGACCGGGCACCTTCACGGTCTGCGCCGGTTTCGCCACGTCCACCGGCATCGCGATCACGTGCACGACGCCCCGCTCCTCGTCGGCCACGTAAAGCGCGTCATCCGAGGGCGAACGCGCGATCGTGCTGCCCTCCCGCGCCACGGCCTTCGGCTTTTCTTTCGGCGCGGGCGCCGTGGCCGCGCCGTTCGCCGCCGCGCTCGTCGTCTCCGCCGGGCTCGGCGTGGGCCCCGCTGTCTTCTCGCCTCCCCCCTTGCATGCAACGAATGCCGCTGCGACTGCGATCGGATAGCCCCATGAAAAACGCATCGTCCCTGTCTCTCCCCGGCTCGCGTGTCCCTTGCCTTCGCGCGGCGCCGAGCAACGCCCGGCCCTCGGCCCCTCGTCCCAGGTCACGCGAGCGAGCGCATCTTACCTCGGTCCGCGCGCCATGATAAGGTGCCCGCCATGACCACGGAGATGCGAAAGCTCGTCGAAGAGCTCTGTTCTCCGGCATGCGCCGGTCGCAAACCAGGCACGAAGGGCGGCGACGCCGCGCGCGCCGCCGTCGTATCGGCGCTGCGCAAGGCCGGCCTCGATCCGCACGAACAGCCCGTCCCGGGCCTGCACGGCGCCAACGTCATCGCGGTCCTCCCCGGCGACGTCGAGCGATACGTCCTCGTCGGCGCCCATTTCGACCACCTCGGCGAGCTCGCCGGCCAGGTCTTCTGGGGCGCCGACGACAACGCCGCCGCCGTCGGCATCCTCCTCGAAGTCGCCCGCGCCCTCGCCGCGGAGCGCCCGACCGGCCGCGGCGTTATCCTCGCCGCCTTCGACGGTGAGGAGCCCCCGCATTTCACGCACGACACGATGGGTTCGGTGTTTTTCGCGAAACACCCCCCCGTCCCCCTCGACCGCATCGACATGATGAGCGCCATGGACCTCGTCGGCCACACCTTCGGCCCCGCGGGCGTCCCCGACGAGGTCGGAGCGTCCCTCTTCGCCCTCGGCGCCGAGCGCAGCGAGGGCACGGCGGCCCACGTCGACTCCATCGCGACGAGCGAGCCCCTCGTGCGCATCCGCCGCGCCGACGCCGAGGTCATCCCGCCCCTCTCCGATCACCTCGCCTTCTGGCAGCGCGGCGTCCCTTTCCTCTTCCTCACCTCGGGCCGCTCCCGCCATTACCACACGCCGACCGACACCCCCGAAAAGCTCGACTGGCCCAAGATGGCCGCGACGGCCCGCTGGCTCGAGCGATTCGTGCGGGAGACCTGCGCGCGGCCCCCGGGCCCCATTCCTTTCCTGCGCCACGGAAGGGACGACGCCGCGACGCTTCGCTCCTTCATCACGATCACGACCGCGCTCGAACCCGTCTCCGCCGAAGCGAGCGCCGCCCGCGAGACCGCCGAGGAGCTGCTCGCCCAGTGCGACGAACGCGGCGCCCTGCCGGATCCGCTCCGGAGCCACGCGTCGATGCTCGTCGGCATGCTCGAATCGAAGCTCGCCTGAGGTCGCCGCGATGGATCACGCCGCCCGCATGCGCCGCATTGCCGACACGCTCTCGCGCCTCGTGGACGAGGAGGTGCCCGCGCTCATCGACACCATCGACGACGGCCCGCTCGGCGACATCGAACGCGAAGTCAATCGCACCATCACGAGCTTCGCCGTCCGCCTCGAAGAGCGCCGCATCTTCCGCATCGGCCCCGTCGTCGTCTTTCGCTGGCGCGCCGAACCCGACTGGCCCGTCGAGTATGTCTCGCCAAACGTTCTCGATCTGACGGGTTATCCCGCCGAGGAATTCCTCTCCTTCACGCGGATCTACTCCGACCTCATCCTCCCCGAGGACGTCCCGCGCGTCACCGAGGAGCTCCGGGCCTTCGAGGCGAGCCGCGCCGAATGGTTCACCCAGTCGCCTTATCGCATCCGTCGGCGCGACGGCCGCACGGTCTGGGTCTCCGACCACGCGGTCATCCACCGCGACCCGTGGACCCGGGAGATCACCCATTATTTCGGCTACATTTTCGACAGCACCGCGCACATCGAGCAATCCATCCGGCTCCAGCAAAACGAGCTGGCCCTCCAGCAAAACGAGCTCACCCTCCGCAAGCTCGCGAGCCCGCTCCTCCACGTCTGGGACGGCGTCCTCGCGATGCCCGTCGTCGGCGCCCTCGACGAGGCCCGCGCCGCGCACATGACCGACACCCTGCTCCAATCGATCACGCACGGCGGAATCAAGGTCAGCGTCATCGACTTGACGGGCCTCGACGACGTCGATGCGGCGACGCTCGAACACATCGTGCGAATGGTCAGCGCCGCCGAGCTCCTCGGGAGCCGTTGCCTCGTCTCGGGCATTTCACCCCGGGTTGCCGCGGCCATCGTATCGCTCGGCCTCGACGTTACGAAACTACACACCTTCGCCACGCTGAGCGCCGCGCTCGGCCATGCCCTCCGGGAAAGAAATCTCCGCCGCGGCAGCCGGTAGAAGAGCGCACAGCGCCGAATTCCCATTGCGCCTCACGGGAGGCTACGAATTCCATCGTCATCCGAATTCGAAACGCTCGTGCTCCGCGTAAACCCCTTGTCGACGCGAACGCGGCTCGGGTAAACTGGGCGGGTTTTCATTCGGGGGGACAAGCTTCGGGGGGGTGCTCGAAACCGAAGGACCCCCATGGATCAAGCCGAGAGACTGCGTCGAATCTCCACGACCCTGGCACGCCTCGCGAACGAGGAGCTGCCCGACTTCATCGAGGATATCGACGACGGCCCGCTCGGCGACCTCGAACGGAACCTCAATCGCGCCATCGGCAGCCTGAGCACGCGCCTGGAGGAACGCCTCCTTTTCTCCGTAGGCCCGGTCGTCGTCTTTCGCTGGCGCGCCACGGAGGGCTGGCCCGTCGAGTACGTCTCCCCGAACGTATTCGAGCTGACGGGGTATCCGACCGAGGATTACCTCCTGAACAAGCTAAAATACTCCGACCTCGTCTACCCGGAGGACCTCGGCCGCGTCGGCGAGGAGGTCAGCACGAACAGCGCGAGCGGCGCCGAATGGTTTGCCCACGAGCCCTACCGCATCAAGCGCCGCGACGGACAGACCATCTGGATCGCCGATTATACCGTCATCCGGCGCGACCGGGCGAGCGGCCAGATCACCCATTATTTCGGCTACATCTTCGATACCACCGATCGCATCGAGCAATCCCTCGCGCTCGAGCGCAACGAGCGGACCCTGAAGCAATTCAAGAGCCCGCTCTTGCACGTGTGGGACGGCGTCCTCGCGATGCCCGTGCTCGGGGCCGTCGACGAGGCGCGCGCCTCGGCCATGACGGACGCGCTCCTCGCCGAGATCACCCATAGCCGCGTCCGCGTCACCGTCCTCGATTTGACGGGCCTCGAAGACGTCGACGCGGCCACGCTGGAGCACCTCATGCGCATGGTCCGCGCCGTCACGCTCCTCGGCAGCCATTGCCTCGTCTCGGGCATTTCGCCCCGCGTGGCCTCGATCATCGTCTCGCTGGGAATCGACGTGGCAAAACTCTCCACGTTCGCGACGCTCAGCGCCGCGCTCGGGCACGCCCTCGGTCAGGCGGGGCGTCGCCGCCCCGGCCGCCTCAACGCGTGAACGACTCGACGGCCTTGTACTCCGCGCGCCGCGGCCCGAGGTGCATATCGAGCCATTGCCGCGCGCGCCACCGCGCGAACGTGTCCGCCCAGGAATCGATCACGTCCACGTGCTTGCGCACGGTCTCCAGCGCGAAGACGAGCGGGAACTGCGCGATCGGGTGAAACCCCCAGATCCCCGGATCCGGCAATCCAAAGGTGCGGAACGCCTGCGGGGACAGGAAATACTTCGTGTACCCGAGCTCGAGGTGGTATTCGAGCCGCTTGCGCAACGCAACGAGCGGCGGATCACCCTCGCGCGGCGCGTACGATTGCACGTACGAGCGCGCCAGATCCACGCCGTCCTCGCCGGCCTTCCTCGCGCCTTTCGTGAGCGCGGTGAACAGGAGGCGCACGCCCTCCTCGAACGTCGTCGGATACCATCGGGGCTGCACGCCCATCAAATGGCCCACGTACCGCCAGAAGTGCATGAGCGCCTCGATCTCCTCGCGGCTCGTGCGATAGCCGAGTTTCTTCAGCGCGATCGCGCCCACACTGCCGGCCATCAGCGTGATCAGCGCATCCCCCTGGCTGATCGGCACGCCCCAGGCGTCGAGATCCCACCCCGGATGACGCAGGAGCCGCTTTCGCACGAACACGTGCATCAGCCGCACGCGCAGCGCCGTCTTCCTCCCCAGCCCGCCCGGCCGGAGGGCCCCCGGCTCCGAAATGTCGATCCAGAACGCGGCCGTCTCCACAAACCGCCGATGCGCCGACTCCCCGGTATACGCGCCGGTGAACGCGAGCGGCTTCGCGACCGAGCTCTCCTGGTACCCGTCGAGCGTGACCGCGCCCGCGAAGCTGAACATGTGCGTCCCATAACGCCGCCATACCCGCGCGCCGTGTTCGACCTTGTCCCAATCGAGCCACGAAGGCGGCGTCTCCACCTCGGCGAACAGCGCTTGCAGCGACGCCGGCGCGTCCGGGATCGACGCCACGCCCGATTCGAGGGCCCGATCCACGAGCTTGCGCCCGGCCCCCTGCCCCTGCGCGAGGTAGACCTCCTCCACGAACGCCTCGGCCACGGGATCCGCGTCGTAATAGCAGTGCGCGAACGTCCGCACGAGCTCGTCGGGCAGCACGGGATCGAAGCCGACGAGCCTCTTCAGCCGCTTGCGACGCTTCTGCGTGCCCGCGTCCTTCATGTTGTCCCAGTAGCGGAACTCGGTCGGAACCCGATCCACGGAACCCGAGCTGAAAAACGCCGGCTCGCCCATCCTGATCCCTTTCCTCCGCGCGCTCGTGATCGGCGCGATCCCAGGATAGCTCAATCGTCCCAGGGGCGGGAGGATTCGAGCAACCGCATCATCTCCCCCGAGGAGACGCTCGGGACCGCGCCACTCTCGTTCTCGCCCTCCGACACCACGTGCCGCATCCGCGTCGAGCGCATCCCGTCGCGCCCGCGCACGAGATCCGCGAACACGATCGCCCTCGGCAGCCCACGCAGCGCCGCGATGATGGCCGTCGAATGTGTCGACAGGAGCACCTGCGGCACGGTCGTCATCTCCCCGAGCGCCGGCGCCGTTGCCGAGAGCAGCGAATCCACGAGCGCGCGGAGCCTCCCCGGATACACGCCGTTCTCGGGCTCCTCGATGGCCACGATCGCGCCGCGCCGCGCGGATCGCAAGAGCGTGAAGAGCGCGAGCAGCCGCAGCATCCCGTCCGACAAAAGCCGCGCCGGCAGGCGCTTCATATCCATGAAATCGGCCTCGAGCCTGAGCTCGTCCTCGAACGGCGTCACCTCGAAGCCCCGGAACCCGGGCAGGAGCGTCTCCATGTCCTTGCGAATGGCGACGCGCGCCTCGGGCCCGAGCGCGGCGAGCACGGTCGGCAGGTTCGAGCCGTCCTCCGTGAGCGATGTTCCGGCCGCCCGATCGCTCGGCTTCGTGAGCCGATGCGGCTCGAGGTGCAGGAGCCGAAACGCCCGGAGCTCGCGGCTCGTCGCCTCGACGAGCGGCGTCACGAGCGCATACGGCAGCGATAAGAGGCTTCGATCCCGCCCGATATCCACCGATAACGACAGCCCGCCGTCGCCCGGCTCGATCCGCACGATCCGCTCCGGCCCCGGGGCGCCTTCGAGCTCGACGCGCATCTCCGGCGTCCCGTACCGCGCGAGCGGCCCCCAATGCGGGTGCTGATCGATCCACGCGTCGGCGCCATGTTTGATCGGCAGAAGCCGCTCGCGCGTGATCACGAGGCCGTCGAGCCCGCCGCGCTCCAGCGTCCGCTCGATCTCCACCTCGTACCGCACGCGCGACAGCACGAGGTCGTGCCGCGACGACCCGGGCAGGAGCAGGAGCTCGGCCGCGAAGCGCATCGAACGCTCGACGCCTTCGGGCGTGCGCGCGAACTGATCCCGAATACGCCCCCGACCTCCCTTGAACGCGGTGACGAGGTTCGTCTCCGCCACCTTCGCGAACAACGCGAGCGCGTCGAACAGATTCGACTTCCCAGCCCCGTTCGGCCCGACGATCGCGGTGAGCGGCTCGAGATCGAGCGAGAACGCGCGCAGCGACTTGAACCCGTCGATCTCGATGCGTGTGATCATCCCGAGGTCCGCAAGAGCCGGCGAGCGGCCCCCCTCCGCGACGCATGCTAGGGCGGCTCCCCCCGACCTGTCAAACGTCGTATTGGCCTAACGCACGCTGAAGCTCGTTTTCGCCGTGCGCACCGCGACGCGCGGATCGACGGGCCGCACCACGAGCTCGTGATCCCCCCGCGTCGCCTGATACCGCATGCGGAACGGCCAGCGCGATCGCCCCACGACCTCGCCATCCACCACGAACTCGACCTCGCTGACGCGCCGCTCCGGAGAACCACCGACCGACGACGCCGAGAGGACGATCACCTGCGCATCGCCCTCCTCCCCGTACACGAACACGCTGCCGGCCGCGGGCCCGTCGATTCGCAGCATCGCCTCCGCGTGCGCCTGCTCCCCACAGCCGGGCACGCTCGACCGCGAGAGCCAGGGCAAACCAAAGGGATCGTGCCCCGGCGCGCCGGACGGCAGCGCCGCCAAAAAACCGTCGTAGGCCTCGGGCAACACCACGATCGATCGGCTCCCCTGCGAATCGCAGGCAAACGGCGCCTCGCCGGGACGGGCGCCCTCCCGCGTGCTCGCGCGCACGTGCCAATCACACGTCTCTTTCGGCGCCTTCCCTCGAATGAAATGCCGCGACGCATGATCCACGCAAGCCGGCCCCGGCAGCTTTCCCGTGAGGGGACAAACCTCCACCGATTCGAGATGCGCCTCGTCCCAGAGCGGCGCGCGCGAAGGCACGTCCTCCATGGCTCGCCGCATCACGTCGGCGAAGAGCGGCCCGGCGCCGCTCGCGCCCGTGAGCTTTTGCGTCGGCGCCCCGTCGGCATTGCCGATCCACACCGCGACCGTCCGCTCGCGTGTGTACCCGACACACCACGTATCACGATGTCCCGAGCTCGTCCCTGTCTTCACGGCCACGGGAAACCCGAGATCGAACGGCCCGCGCCCATGCAATCCCCGCACGCGCGCCAGCGGATCCGAGAGCGACTCCGTCACGAGCGACGCGACAGCCGCATCCATCACGCGCGAAGGCTCGCCTCCCGCCTCTTTCGCCACGATCCGGATCGGCGTCCGCTCTCCGCCCCGCGCGAGCGCCACGTACGCGCCCGCGAGCTCGCGCAGCGTCACCTCGCCGGTCCCGAGCGCCAGCGACAAACCATAATGCCGCGCCTCCCGATCGAGGCTCGCAAACCCGAGGCTCCGCAGCGATTCGAGCAGCCGCCCCTCGCCCACCTCCGCCGCGAGCCGCACCGCCGGCACGTTCAAGCTCCCCGCGAGCGCCTCGCGCGCGCTGATCGGCCCCTCGAACGTCCCGTCGAAATTGCCCGGCGCGTACGTCCCGCCCTGCTCCGAAAAACGCGTCGGCACGTCCGGAAGCGGCTCGGCTGCGGAATGCCCGTCGGCAAATGCGAGCCCATACACGAACGGCTTCAGCGTCGACCCCGGCTGCCGCCGGGCCCGCACCATGTCGACCTGCCCGGCGATCGAATCATCCCAGTACGAACCACTTCCGACCCAAGCGAGCACCTCCCCGTGCTCGTTGTCCACCACGATCACCGCCGCATTTTTGGCCCCGAGCGACGCGAGCGCCGCGAGGTGCGTGCGCACGAGCCCCTCGGTATCCTCCTGCAAGGCAAGATCGAGCGTCGTCTTCGTGATCCCATGCCCCCGCTCGCCGGGCCGCGACACCTCGCGCAGCACCGCATCCACGAAGTGTGGCGCGTAAAACGGCCGATCGACCTTCCTCACGCTGATGGGCTCGTCCACGGCGCGCGCGTGGTCGGCCTCGCTCAGCACGCCCTCCTCGCGCAGATCGTCGAGCAAAGCCCGCTGCCGCAGGCGCACGCGCTCTGGATGATCGTACGAATCGAGGAACGAGGGCGCGCGCGGCAATACCGCGAGCCACGCGGCCTGCGCCCAGCTCAGATCCTTCGCCGACACCGCGAAATACCCGAGCGCGGCGGCCTCCGGCCCCGTGAGCCCGTGGCCATACCCGAGGCGATTCATGTACGCCTCGAGGATCGTCCGTTTGTCCACGGTCTCTTCGAGGTTCTGCGCGCGCGCCGCCTCCGTGACCTTGCGTTCGAGCGTGCGCGGCGCCGATTTTCCCTCGGCGTCGAGCAATTTCACGAGCTGCTGCGTGATCGTGCTCGCCCCGGACACGATACGCCGACCCTTCAAGTTCTGCCCGATCGCCCTCGCAATCGCTCGGCCGTCGACACCATCGTGCTCGAAGAACCGTTTGTCCTCGCTGACGAGCGTCACGAGCACGATCCGATCCCCCATTTGATCGAGCGCCACAGGCCGGCCGCGCTGCTCGGCCTCGGAGCCGATCTCGCGGAGCAAACGCCCCTCACGATCGACGATCCGATGCCCCTCGTGCCAATGATCCGCGAGGTGCGCCGACGGCTCGCCCGCGGCGGCGCGCACGCGTTGCGACGCCGCCACGATACCGAGGACGATGCAGGCCACCACGCCCGTCACGACGCCGAGCCGGCGCAGGGCCTTTTTCGAGGGGAGGCGTTTCATTGGATCGTCACCTGCCCGGCGTCGCTGTACCCCACGCTGTCCGGCTCGTACATGAGCTCACCGGCCGCCGCGGGCAATGCGAACACGCCCGGCGTGGTCGCCCGCACGAGGTACGTCGCGGCAACGGAATCGCCCCAGACCTTGTCGAAATACACGTTCACCCGATCGTCGCGCATCTCGATATGGCTCGCCTCGGACGAGCTCCAGCGGAGCGCGGAGTAGAACGGATGATGCGAATCGATCCCCGGTGCGCTCGCCACCGTCGCGAGGTCCGGCTGCACCGGCTCGAAGCCCGCCGGCAGGCGATCGGTGAGCGCGACGTAGCCGCGCCGCTCGTCGTCGACCTCCGGGAGACGCGCATACAGCGCGACACGCAAGAGATCCCCGGCCTTGACCTTCGAGAGATCCACGGCCCCACCGCGCGGATCGCTGATCACCCGATACACCGACGGCCCCTTTTCTCCCCGCGTCCCAGCCGGCGAATCCGCGGCCGCGATCGCCCGCTGCCAGGCCGACGAAATCGCATACCCGACCGACCGTTCCCCCTCGGCCGTGAGCACGAGCTTCATCTTCTTGCCCCGCACGCGGCTCAACGGAACGGCAAACTCCTTGCTGCCGAAGCCGAGATCCGCCGTGGGCACGAGGCTCTCACCGTCGAGCTTCACGCGCACGGCCACGCCGTCGTCCGTGCTCGCTTCGAGATGCTGGCTCAACGCGAGCAGCGAATACGCCGTCGCCTGCGTCGTGTAATCGTCCATGTCGGCGGCGATTTCCCGCAGGAGCAGCGGGAGGATCGTCGACGAGCGACGGAGCCGCGCGAGCGCGATGGCCGCCTGCGCCCGCGAGCGCGAGGGTGAACCATAATAGTAGAAATCGTTCATCCGCTTCGTGTTCGAGAGCGCGCCCCGCTCGTCGAAGCTCCCCTCGATCATGTCGAGCAGGGTCTTCACGCGATCCTCCTGGTCCGGGAGCGAGGCGAGCGCGAGCGCGAGGCTACCGAGCCCGAAGACGCTCTGATTGTCCTTCCGATCGAAGAGCGCGTCCGCTGCGCTCCGATCGAGCGCGCCCGCATCGGCGAGGCTCTCGGCAATCGCGGCCGAAACCTCGGGCGCCGTGTCCTCGTCGAGCATTCGATCCGCCAGGAACCGCTGCATGCCTTCGAGCAAGCTCGCCGGAGGATTGACGCCGGCCTTCTTCGCCAGAATGACCGCCCGGATCGCGTACGCCGTGCCATATACGTTCGGTTCGTCGCCGCCCGGCCAATAAGCAAGCCCGCCCGAAGCCGTGCGCATGGTCGCGAGCCGCTGAATCCCCGCCGCAATCCGCTTCTGAAGCTCGCCCTCCGAGAGCCGCGTGACACCGATACGCGGTAGAATCGTACGCGCCGCAATGAGCGGCAGCGTGCTCGACGTCGTCTGCTCCACGCATCCATGCGGATATCCGAGCAACCATTCGAGCCGCGCGCCGAGCTCGGGCCAGAGGTGCTCGCCCACCTTCACCGTGATGAACCCGCCCCGCTCGATCACGCCCGCCGGTACGTCCAGCAAAACCTCTTCATTTCGGACAAACGCCCCTCCGAGCCGCGGCCGCTCATCGATCCCGGGTTCGTCCACGGAGAGCTTCGCCTCCACCTCGTCGAGCTTCTTGCCCGCCTCGTCCTCGGCCGAAAACATGAGCGGGAGCGCGCCCGCGGCCGCCGGTTCGAGCGAGAATCCCACGCGCGCCTTGCCTCCCGCCGGCACGTTCACCGTCTGCGACCGCGCCCCGAGCCGCACCGTCGCGCCGAGCGCGGCGGCCGTCTCGTTGTGCAGCATCGCCGCCGCCTCGAATCGATCCCCCACGCGCGCGAATCGCGGCACCACGGGCACGAGCATCACTGGCTTCTTCACGAGGAAGCTCGACTCCGACTTCGCCCCTTTGCCCTCGCGGTCGAGCGCGACGGCCATGATCCGGAACTCGGTGAGGTTATCGGGGAGCTTGAAGCGCACCTTCGCCTTGCCCTGCGCGTCCGGGCGCACGTCGGGCTTGAAGAGCGCGGTCTCCACGAATTTCTTGCGCGCCTCGGTGATCGTCGAAAGCACCGCGCCGCCGCCGTCGCCGGGCACGTGGCTGCGCTCGAAGAGCTCGCCGAGGTCGCTGCGCGAATCACGCACGCGGAACGAGAGGCCCCGGCCGGGCCGGAGCGCCACGGCGGGATCGATCGGGTGGAAATCCGTCAATCGAAGGACGCCCTCGTCGACCACCGCGAGCGCAACCTCCGCATCGCCCTCGGGTTTGCCCCCGTCCGTGACCTCGATGTCGATCTCGGCCTCGTCCCCCGGCCGATAAAAAGGTTTGTCGCTCCGCGCCGCGACCTCGAGCCGCGCGCCCGCCATCGACACGGGCAGCCGCACCGCGCCGATCTTGTAATCGGTAGCCGCGCGGCCCTTCGCGCCGATCGGCAGGAGCGTCGCCGTCGCGTGCACGTACGGCGCGTGCTCGGCCCGGAGCGGCACGTCGATCACCGTCGCGCCCGCCTTCACCCGCATCGAACGCTTTTCCAGCAGATCGCCCTGCTCGATCGTTGTCACGAGCGTCGCCTCGGGGAACGGATTGCGCACGAGGATCTTCGCCGTCTCGCCGGGCGCATATTTCGATTTGTCGGCCGAGAGATCCAGCGCGTGCGGCCTTTCCGGGGCGGACGGCAGCACCTCGCCCTCGCTCCCATAGGCCCAGAGCCCCATCGCGCCGCCGGGCCGTCCGTCCACCTCGGCCGTGATCTCGTAGCTTCCCGAGCGGCCGAGGTTCACCTTGCACGTCGCGGGCTGCTTTGCGCTCGTCACCGTGCAACGACCGGCCTCGACCCGCTTCGACGTCCAGTCCCATTCGAGCGATCCGCCGGCGCCGCGCCGCCTCGCGTATTGCCACTCGATCCGCTCGAGCTTCGCCGTCACGGTCGCGCCCTCGACGGGCCGCCCCTCCGGATCGATCACGCCGAGATCGACGGGCACGTCGTCGCCCACGCCATACCACGTCGAGGGCAGCTTCATGCCAGCATATCGTTTGGCCGGATGAACCACGACGCTTCCCCTCCCCGCGACGTGCCGGTGCGAGGCGTCGGTCACGTCCGCCTCGATCACGAATCTCTGCGGCCCGAGCGCGGACGCGATTTCGAGCGCCTGCACCACCGCGAGCTTCCCATCGGCCGAGAGCGATCCCTCGCCCGCGCGCGACCACGGCTGCTCCTCGTCGTCGTACCAGCGAGGCGCGCGCCGGAACGAGAGCCCCGCCGCGGTCAATGGCCCCTCCGGGAATGGCGCGCCCTCGCGCCGCACCGTCCACGACGCGGTCGCGCCGTCCATCGGCGCGCCGAACAGATAGCGCGCCCGCACCTCGGCCCGCAGCGTATTCTTGGCGTCCGCGGACGCGTCGACGTCGACCACGAATCGAGGTGGCTCGAACTCGGCCACCTGCACGATCGTCTGCGCGAGCGGCTCGCCGTTTTCACCTTGCTCGGGCTGCTCCAGGAGGATCTGGTGACGGCCGATCTTGGCGTCGGCCGGAATGGTGATCGTCGTCGAGAGGCTGCCCATGTCGTTCGTCGTGAGCGTCTGCTGGAAGACGTCGTCACCCGTCGGGCCCACGACGTGCAATCGCAAGGATGCGCCGGCAATGGGCGAGAGCGCGGCCCCGTCGGGCTTGCGAACGGTTGCCTTGACGAACACACTCGAACCGGGCCGGTAAATACCACGGTCCGTCAGGACGAACGCCCGCCCGAACGAGGAGGGCGCTCCCTCGCCCGAGGCGAGGTCGGGGAAGATCTGGCGCTCCGTGATACCGTCCCCGTCGAGTGGAAGAATGAAATCGGCGTCCTGCGCGCGCACGTCGAGGAAAGGCCGCTCGGTCGTGCGCAGGTCGAAGGGCAGGAGCGCGACGCCCGCGGCATCCGTGGTCACGCCGGCCGAATTCTCGTCGCCCGAGAGGCGCACGAGCGCGCCCTGCACCGGCGCGCCGCCCGCGAGACGCGAGACCTGCACGAGCGTCGCATTCGGCGTCGCGCGGGTATGCACGGCGAGCGAGCGCTCGTCGCCCGGGCGAATCAAAGCGACGATGGGCTTCGCGGCCTCGCTCCCGCGCGGGAACTTCGCGAGCTTCGCGCTGAAGGCAATCTCGTCGGCGGCGATCGTCGTGACGTAACTTTGCCCCGCCGAGAGGTGCTTCGAGAGATCGAGTTGCGTCGTCACGAGCTTGTTTCGCTCGGCCTTGATGGCGATCGGAATCCGCACGGGCGCGGCCTCGGGAGGCAGGTCCCGCGTGCGCACGCGCCGGAGCGCGACCTCCTGCGCGGCGCGGTCCGCGGAGGCGACGGGCCAGGCGAGGAGCGAGGCTTTCGAGATGTTGCGCGAGGTCACGGCGAAATGGCGCGTCGTCTCCGGATCGAGCCACAACATGCCGTCCGCCATGGTCACGCTCGCGGGCATCGGGGCCATTTCCACGCGGAACGACACGGGCTTCACGAGGCGATTGCCATGATCGTCGGTGAGGCCCTCGATCGAGACCTCGTACGATTTCGAGGGCTCGAACTCGCCGCGGATCACGATTTCATCGTCCCAGCGCTCGTTCCGCAGGGTCATGTTTCGCACGGGCGGGCTCACGCGCACGCGGGCCGCGAGCTTGTCGTCCGGGGTCGCGACGGCCGTATTGAACGCCACGCGAATCTCGCGCCCCGCCGTGTACAGCTTCCCGTCCTGGAACGTGCACGACCGCTGCCGTCCGTCGTCGTCCCAGTACCATTCACACGTCACATCCTGGAACGCGAGCGGCTCGGCCACAGTCACTTCGATCTCGCGCGTCTGATGAAGTTTTTCCAAAAAACGAGGTTTTGCCTGGAGGACCAGCTTCTTGCCGGGCGCGACGGGCGAGACGGGCCGGACGAGCACGACGAGCTTCGGGTCGACCTTGATGCCCTGGAACGTCGGCGTCTTCGGATGATCGAACACGACGGAGAGGGGTCGCTCGCTCGCCGCCTCCGTCAGCGTGATCAGGCTCCGCGCGAGGCCGAGATCGATGGGCTGATCATAAAGCACGGCGAACGTCTCGCGCGCGCCGACGTCGAGGCCGTCGTTCGGGTGCATCGCGATCACGCGGTGGCGGCCGGGGACGGGAATGTAGCCGAGGTCCTTCCCGGCGATCGTGACCCCCGGCGTCGCCTTGAATTGCGCTTTCCACGCCTGTTTCAGGCCGGCGCCCGCGGGCGTCTTCACTTCGCCGATTTCCACGCCGTACGTGGTCTCCGTGTCGAAGGGGCGCTTCGCCACGAATTCGAGCGTGGTGTCGTTGAGCCAATACGCCTCCCCCTCGACGCTCGGCGTCAGGCGGATCGTGCCCTCGGCGGCCTTCGTGGGGCCCTTCGCATTGGGATCGGCCGCGGGGCGGGCGACGCGCTGATTGAAGGAGATGCGGAACGAGGTGCCGCGAAAGGAGAATTTGCCGTCGCTGTCGAGGCTCGGGCTCTGGACCTCGAGGTCGGTGGAGGTGCGCTCGACCTCGTCGCCGTCCACCGGCAGGCGCGCATTGCGCGACACGGCGGGAGGGAAGACCAGCGGCTCGTCGCCCTTGTGCACGGCCCGCTCGATGACGACGGGCGGCGGGGGTTGTCCGGGCAGTGTGGTGGGAACGGAGGGCGTGCTGCTGCAAACGAGACCAAACGAGGAGGCGAGCAGCACGGCCGGGACGAGCCAGACGGGGCGGGTACGAGCGGAGGACATGGTCCGCGCCCTTTCCACGCCCTGCGCCGGCCGGAGAGGTGAACAAAAACGCATGGTTACGAGCTCCGGTGTGTGTCCGACGGGCCGCGACGTGTGGAAACCACGCCGCGGGGTGGGCCCGAGGGAGACGAGGCGCGCGTGCGAGCCGCCATCGTTCGATGCTACCACCATTTCCGACCCAGGACGTCATTCGAAAACGCGGGAGGAAGCCTGCTTCCATCTGGAAATCGCGCGGCCGCGGGGGCATGCTACGCGAGGGAGGTTCGAATGGGAGGCACCGTCGAAAGCCTCTTTGAAGAGCTCGCTGGCACCATCGAAACGTGGGCCGTGCCGCCGAGCCGCATTCCCGGATGGACGGAGCCGCAGCGGCCCTGGCGCGCGACGCTCGATGACGCGCTGCGTGTGCTCTCGGGGGATGGGCGGCTCGCGCGGCTCGACGCGCTCGGGCATCCGCTCGTCGAATCGCTCGTGGCGATCGCGACGGGCCCGCTCTGGAGCTTCTTCGCGGCGCCGGAGGGGAGAAATCGCGCGCTCTTCGAGCTCGTGCAGAACCTGGCGAATCCGGGGCGCATCAATCAGGGGCTCAAGGGCACGTGCGCCGCGGCCTGCCTCGAAAGCTATCTAGCCGTGCAGGATCCGGCCGAATATGCGCGCCTCGTGGCCGGGCTCATTTCGGCGTCGGGCCGGGCCACGCTGCGATCGGGCGAGGAGCTCGTCTGCGACGAGGACATCCTCTTGCCGAACGTGGGCGAGCGCGGGCGAAACCCCATCAGCCGCATCTTCCAGGTCGCGTGCATGGAGTTCGCATACCCCGACCTCGATTACGACAACATCCTCGACAGCCACTTCAAGGGCGGCGAGCGCGTCGGGACCGGGCTCGAAATGGGCGCGTTCGAGCGGCTCCTCGTCGCGGTCACGGGCAAACCCTGGAAGACGCTCTCGACCGAGCACGCGATGATGGCAAAGGCCTTCGCGAAGCTCGGCATTTCCACGGAAGGCGTCGCCGACCTCGCGCGCGACGGGCTGTCGATCCTCGATCAATCGACGCGCAAAGGCGAGCCGGTCTTCGCGACGATCGTGCTCCCCGCCGTGACGAGCTTCCAGGGCGACGCGGGCGGTGAGCCGATCCGACACGCGGAGCACAAGATTCTGGTGCTCTCGATCGATTGGGAGAATGGCTGCGTGCATTATGACGACCCCATCGATCCGCGGGAGCGCTGGTTCGAGGGAGCGGACGTGCGCATCGAGGACGAGCACGGCCGGTGCAGCATGCCGATCGCCGATTTCGAGCGGCTTCTCGGCGATATTTCCTATCGAGAGGAGCTCTGGGATCGGTCGCTGCCCCGGCCTGCGGCGGGCGGACGAGGCTGAGCCCCCCGGTCAACCGGTGTACGCCTCGTCCTGCTCGATCCGGCTGAGCACCCAGTCGAACGTACTCGCCTCGACGAGCGTTCCGCAATACCCGCAGCGCTCGGCCATCTCCATGGTGAGCGTCGCGCCGCATTGCGGGCAGGCCGGAGCCGCGCGCGTGGGGCCGTGCTGGGTCGCGCTCCGCACGAGGGTCCAGTATTCGGTGTACGCGCGCTCCTTGTCGCGCCTGCCGCCGACGACGGCGTTGTCCCCGAGCCGGATCGTGTAATCGAGCCCGGTCGCGTGCACCCGCACGGTCGCGGCCTCGTACCACCGATCCGCGGCGATACGCACGAGCTCGATCCGCAGGATGCGCGCATTCTCGGTGACGTTCCGGAGCCCCTGCTGCCGATACGCCTCGATCCAGTAGCTCTGCGCTCGCCAGAGCCGATCCGTGAGGCAAGGCCGTGCCCGGTTCCATTCGAGCGACGTCCACGCGTGCTGCATGGAGGCAAATATCCATTGCACGCGCCCGAAGAGCGTCGATTCGGTGAAGGACGCGTCGCGTCGCGCCATTTCCATGCGCGCCGCCGAGAGCCCTGGATCGAAGATCGTGGGCAGCTCGGTGCCCTCCTCCTCCGTCGTGCCCGTGAGCATGGGCCCGCGGCTCTCGCGGGCGAGGAGGTCGATCCGCTCGACGACCCAGTCGAATTGCCCCGAGTCCACGGCCTGGCTGCAATACGTGCAACGCCCGTGCGTCGTGCGTTCGAGCGGCGCGCCGCAATTCGGGCAGGCGAACGAGCGCACCCGATCGGGCGAGCGCGAGCGGGCGCCAAAGGCCCGCACGAGGATCCAGCGCTCGAGCGCGTAATAGGAGGTCGGCGGGGCACCCTGCGGGTCCTCGGTGTAATTGGATTCGAGCTCCACGACGAGCCGGCTCAGCTGGGTCCGTCTGTCGATCGCGAAATGCACGAGCCGGAGCGCCCCGACGATGACGGTGGTGACCGGGACACGCGGCAACGCGCCGAGCGTGCTCCGTGCTGCCGGCCGCAGGTAAGGGGAATACTTTTCGAGCGCATTCGAACCGCGGGCCGTGTGTGCCTCGACGTAAAGCGCGGTGATGAAGTCTTCGAGCAGGATGACCGAGAAATCGGGGTCCTGTCCGCGCAGGAGCTCCATCTTGCGGCGGACCTCGGCCGGGCTCTCCTCCGGCTCGGTCGGCGCGTTCATGACCCGGGTGGCGACGAAATGGCCGGCGGAGGACCAGCCCACGTCGAGCTGGTGACGCTTTCGTTGCCTATGAAGCAGGAGCCCGATGAGGAACATCGGCGCCGCCAGCACGCCCGCGCCCATGGCGAAGAACCCGGCGCCGAAGACGAACCCGGCGACGCGCTCGGCGGTCGACGTCGTGTCGGGTCCGATCGGAATGGGCGCGTGCGGCAGAGGTGCGGCATAGATCGATACGCCGGGCGATGGGGCTTGTTTGGCGCGAAGAACCCCGCCCTGGTCGCGAAAGGCCCAAACGGTGTTGCGAGAGGAGCCTCCGCCGCCGCCGGAGCTCCTCGACCCGCCCCCGCTGGTGCCGCCTAGCGTGACCGGGCGGCTGCCCCAGCTCGAACCGGAAGACCGGCTTCCGCTGCTGCCGCTGCTCGACGAACGGCTCCCGCTCCCGCTGCTGCTGCTCGACGAACGGCTGCCACTGCTGCTGCTGCTGCCCGACGACCGGCTCCCGCTGCTGCTGCTACCGGACGAGCGCGAGCCTCCCTTGAAAGAGCTGCCGCCGCCGGGGCGCGCGAAGGCATCATCGTTGGACCACAAAAGGAGCAGCGAGAGGAGCGCCGATCCAAGGAGCGTCTTGCGCCGTGTCATGGTCACCTCACCTCGTCGCTGAGCTCGTTGATGTCGTCCGCGCGCGGCGGCAGCGATTCCTTGAGCCACGCGCAGAGGCCTCGGACCGCGGAGACGAACCCCTCCATGGGCAAACACTCGGTCACGGCGCGTTCGATCCCGCGAATCGCCTCGGCGGGCTGGCCGTCGCTCTCGCGGCGGAGAATGCCGATGTCGGTGATGACCTCGGCGCGGCGCTCGAAGACCGAGATGTAAATGAGAATGCCCGTGCGGTCGCGGGTGCCAGCGATTCCCTGGTCCAGGAATGCCTCCCGCGCGGCCGCGCGCACCTGCCGCGCCTGCAACGCTTTCGGCAGGAGGAGCCGCC
This sequence comes from Polyangium jinanense, assembly GCF_028435265.1. Lineage (GTDB taxonomy): Bacteria > Myxococcota_A > Polyangia > Polyangiales > Polyangiaceae > Polyangium > Polyangium jinanense. Next base: position 51,454 of record NZ_JAGTJK010000052.1, read on the forward strand.
GCAGCGGCGCGACGTTGGCGCAAAAAACGGCGCCCGCGACGAACAGGAGGAGCAGCGCCGGTGGCACGAGGTCGTCCGTGAACTCCGGCGGCGCATAGATGTAAACGCAGAGGCCAACGAACGCGCAGATCGCGCCGAACAGGTAATCGGCTTGGCGGTAGGCCCCCGAGCGGGGTCGCACCGTGATGACGATCTCCGCGGAGCACATCGTCTCGACCTCCTTGATGAGGCTTTCGATCTGCGCCCGCTCCGCCCCGTCCTTTCGCCACGATATCGACGCCATATCAATCCTCGGTGGGCAGGCCGGGGAGAGCCTTCCGCGCCGCGGCCTTCAGCGCTTCCTCGATGTTGCGATGGAAATTGCCGGCGATCCCGCCCTTGACGTTCGCCCCGTCGTCGGTGACGTCGACCATGGCGCTGCTTTCCGCGACAAACCCGAATCCACCGAGGTGGCTGCCCGATTCCACGTCGAAGACGAGCACGTCCGCCTTCAGATACCCGCCGTCGAAACGATGGCACGTCCCGGTGTCGCCCGCACCGCCGTCGCCCGCGCCTGCATCGTACAGGCTGCATGCGGTGGACGCCCGCGGATCGGAGGGCTCGACGAACGCGAGCGAACGGACGACGAGCAGATACCGGAGCGCCTGGCAGAGGTCGAGCACCTCGTCCGCGCGATAGCTACTGATCGTCGGCGGTGCCGATTGCGGGTGCGCCGCGTCGTACGGCTCCCGGTGTGTCGCGAGCGCCGACGCGCATCGATTGATCGTCCCGGTCGCGGGCACCCGATAAGGGACGTTCCCGAGCTCCGTCAGATTGTCGAGGTCCTCGAGGTAAGCAATCGCGGCATTGACCCCGAACGTGCCGCCGCTCCACGACACCACCGGCGCAGGGCCGCCCGCGATGTGGACGACGTCGCTCGACACCACGGGCAGGGCGCGGGCCTGCTCCTTCAAGGCCTTCACGTTGGCGAGCTTCGCCTCGACCGGGGCGCGATGCTCGGCGAGAACCTCCTTCAGATCCTTGCCGAAGAAGCACCCCGTCGCGAATGCGGGGGCGAGCAGAAAAAGGAAAAACCGCGCCGTCCGGAGAGGCATGCGGGCCAGTCTACCAGCCCTCACCTCCTCCGTGCGTCGTCAACAGGCGCCGGCGCAACCGCGGACGCTGTGGAACCAGAGGCCGCCCTGGTTTTCGCAGGCGTCGCGCTCCAGCTTGATCGTACAGCAGCGCTTCGCCGAGCCGCCGCAGACCTGCTCGACAGGGCCGCTGCGCAGGCAGCAGACCTCGGTGTCCTCGTCGAGAGGCACGTCCATCTTGGGCTTCTCGGGCGCCGACGGCAGCGAGACCGAGGGCGGCGCAGGCATGTCGACGGAGGGCACCTCGGGCACCTGGGGCACCTGCGGGAGCTGGGCCTGCGGCGCCTGGGGCGCATCCGGCAGGCCGATGAGCTGGCAACCCAAGGGGCCTCCCGCGAGGGCGACCATGACGAAGGGCACGCAGAGGGCGGCGAGATGGCGGAGCGGCTTCACGATCCCCTTGCATCGCCGAGGGACGGGCACCTCGGCCGATAGTTCAGGTCCACGTGTGTCTCATGAACACGCGCCGGTGGCAAGATCCCGCCGGCTCTTCCCCCGGGCGCCGCGTGCCACTAGGGTCGGCCGGATGCCCGCCTGGACCCTGCCCGCCATCGTCGCGGCTTGCTTCTTCGGCCTGCACTACCTCGCCCTGCGCGCGTCGAGCGGACGCATCGGCGACGCCCTCGGCGCGCTCTGCCTCGAAGGAACGGCCGCGCTCGGGATCCTCGCATGGCTCGTCGTGCGTCGCGAGGCCGAGGCCACGCCGACGAGCACACCCGGCGTCGTATGGGCATGCCTCGCGGGCCTCTGCATCAGCGTCGCGACGACGCTGCTCTTCACGGCGCTCCGCCTCGGCGGCCCGGTCGCGGCGACGGGCACGCTCGCGCTCGGCGGCGGCGTGGTCCTCTCGGCCGCGCTCGCCCCGCTCATCTTCGGCGAGGGTTTTACGGTGCGGCGCGCGCTCGGCGTCGCGCTCGGCGTGATCGCGATGCTCCTGCTCGCGACCCCTTCCGATGCGAAGGAAGCGCCCCAAGGTGCAGACGGGGAGGAGGCTTCACCCATGCCGAACCAGAACCGCCACACGGCCGAGTACGGCCACGACCCCAAACGAGCGGTGGGCGTGCGCCAGCGGGAAATCCAGCACGCTGAGGTCGAGCGCGAGCGAGAGCGGCAGCGCGCCGAGCCCACGATCGACGAGCTCGTCGAGGAGAACGATCCTCGCTCGAGCGCCGAGGAGTCCGAGGAGCTCTAGCGGGACCGTTGCCAGCCGGCGCGCGGAATGCCATGGGGGAAGGCATGACCTCCGCCCCGCTCGTTTCCCCGGCACCCGCGCGCTCGCTCGCGCCGCGGGAGCACGGCGCGTACGGTCAGCTCGGCTTGCCGCTCGTCGCGGGACTCGCGCTCGGCCGGCCGGGAATCGCGGCGTTTGGCCTGACGATCGCGTGGATCGCGGCGTTCCTCGCGCACGAGCCGGTGCTCGTCCTGCTCGGGCAGCGGGGCAAGAAGGCTCGCACGCAGGACGGCCCGCGCGCGGCGCGGCGGCTCGTGTGGCTCGGCGCGGCGATGGTGCTGTCTGGTTGCGTGTTCCTGATCTTCACGCCCGCCGAAGCGAGGCTCGCGCTCGTCCCGCCGGTTTTGCTCGGGCTCGTCGTGATGGCGTTCGTCTGGCGCAAGGAAGAGAAGACGGCGGCGGGCGAGATCATCGCGGCCGCGGCGCTCTCGGGCGCGGGATTTCCGGTGGCGCTCGCGAGCGGGGTCGCGCTGTTTCCCGCGGCCGTGGCCTGGATCGTCTGGACGACCGCGTTCCTCATGTCGACGCTCGCGGTGCGCGCCGTGATCGCGCGGGCCAAACACGAGGGGAAGGCGACGCTCGTCGCCGCGTACGTCGCGACGATCAGCCTCGGCGCGGCGAGCGTGATCCTCGCGCTTCGGGGCGCGCTCCCGATGGCCGCACCGATCGCGGTTGCGCCGTTCGTAGTGCTCTCGCTCGCGGTGACGGTGCTGCCGGTTCACACGCGGCATTTGCGCCGCATCGGCTGGGGGCTCATCGGGGCGAGCGTGGCGACGCTCGGGATCCTCGTCGCCACGCTCCGTTAGGCCGCGACTAGTTTTCCTGACAATCGAGCTTTTGCGTGCTGCACTGCGTATCGATGCAGGCCTGGCAATCCGGCGTCGTCGCGTTGCCGGTGCAGTGAGAGTTGTCCTGGCAAACGGCCGTGCAGGCGTCCTGGCAGGCGCATTGTTTGAGCGCCCGGAAGGCCGTGAGGGCCGCGCCCTCGCAGACGTCGACTTCGGTGGTGCCGAGGATGGACATCCCCTGCGCGCAAGAAATGCACTTGGGCCCGCCGTCGCCCGCGTCCTGCTCCTCCCAGGCGTTGCCGTCGACGCCGTCGCAGTTCTGATCGATCCCGTCGCCCTTGGGATCGAGCTGCTGGGGGTGGACGTCCTTGTTGTCGTCGTTGCAATCGTACGTGGGGCAGAACCCGTCGCCGTCCTTGTCATCGGCCGGATCACACGGGGGCATGCCATAACAAGCCATGAGCGTGACGGCCATGGCCCCACCCGTCGCCAGGGTCGCGAGGCTCTTCCCGAAGCCCGCGAGCGCGGAGGGCACCTTCTCTGCGGGTGCGGCCGCGCCGCAGTGCGGACAGCTCGAAGCCGATCCGGGGACGAAACCTTCACAAGATACGCAAGTCTTCAGCATGTCAGGAAGGCTGTCATGCACACAGGCGAACGCAAGCGAAACGCGGCATCCGCGGCGTAGCTGTGGCGACGCTCGCGCTTGACGGCCTGACGGGGTTCTTCTTTATTGGAGACGTTCCCCCCGAGTCGATCGTCCACGATCCGAGGGGAGCCGTACCCATGCCCCCTCGAACCACCCCGCAAAGCCAGCCCCTCTTTCGTTGGATCTGGCATGCGTTCTTTCGCACTGCGCTGATTCCGCTGCTGCTCGTCGAGGTCGTCCTCATCCTCGCGTACCTCGGCGCGAACCGGTTCGTGCAGCGCGAGAATACGGCCGCCATACGCACGGTGGCCACGGGTGAGCTCTCGCGCATCGCGTCGCGGGAGGCGGTCTTGCTCGACCAGGAGCTCTCGGCAGTCATAACGGGCGTCAGGGTGCTCACGGACGAGGCCGGACGCTCCCTCTCTGAACCGCTTCGCCTCTCGGAGGCGGAGCGCAAGGCGGCGCTCGAGCGGTACGCACCGGCGCCGGAGGGGCTGTATTACAAAACGAGCGACGAGGGAGGGAGCGCTCTCTTTTACAGCAGCCGCACGAAGATCGGCGACGCCGAGCACGACAAGGTATTGAAGTCCGAGCGCCTCGACCCGCTGCTCCGATCGATCGTCCGAAACAACCGCTTGTGGGTCCAGGCGTATCTGAACACGTCGGACTCGATGAACCGCATCTATCCGTTCATGGACGTGCGCAAGCAATACCCGCCGGACATGGACATTCCCTCGTACAATTTTTATTACGAGGCCGACGCGAAGCACAACCCGGAACGCAAGGTCGTCTGGACAGACGTTTACGTCGACCCGGCCGGGCAGGGCTGGATGGCGTCATGTATCGCGCCCGTCTATCGCGGCGACGTGCTCGAAGGCGTCGTGGGGGCGGACGTCACGGTGGCCACGCTCGTCGAGCAGGTGCTCAGGCTGCAAATCCCCTGGGAAGGCTATGGCGTCCTGATCGGACGATCGGGCACGATCCTGGCCCTGCCCTCGGGCGGGGAGCGGGATTTCGCGCTCACCGAGCTCACGAACCACGATTATCGGGCCGCCATTCTGAAGGACACCTTCAAGCCCGACGCGTTCAACCTCTACAAACGCAAGGATCTCGGCGAGCTTCCAGGCTCCTTGGAGCGGCAGCGGGAGGGAAGCCTCGAGACGATGCTCGCGGGGGAGGCGAAGCGCGTCGCGTGGAGCACGGTCGACGCGACCGGATGGAAGCTCGTCATCATCGTGCCCCAGGCCCGGATCGACGGGCAAGCCGTGACGCTCGGCAGGCGGATCGGGCGCATCGCGGTGTACATGGTGGCCGGCCTCGTCGTCTTTTACACCTGCTTTTTCGTCTATCTCTACCGCAAAGCGCGGACCATGAGCCGCAGCATCGCGGATCCGCTCACGCGCATCAATGACATCGTGCGGAGCATCGGCGAGGGTCGTTATGCGCAGGAGGCGGTCCCCGTCGCCGTCGTCGAGCTCGACGAGACGGCGCGTGGTGTCGTGGGAATGGGGCGCAGGCTCGGCGAGGACAACGCGGCCCTCTTGCGCACGCAGGACGAGCTCCGCGCCGCGAAGGAGCTCGCCGAGTCGGCGGCGCACGCAAAGAGCGAGTTTTTGGCGCGCATGAGCCACGAGATCCGCACGCCGATGAACGGCGTGCTCGGCATGACCGAGCTGCTCCGCGAGACCCCGCTCGCTCCTGTGCAGAAGGAGTACGCCGAGATCATCCAGGGCTCGGCCAAGAGCCTTCTCTCGATCATCAACGACATTCTCGATTTTTCGAAGATGGAGGCGGGCAAGATGGAGCTCGCCCGCGAGCCGTTCGAGCTCGATACGCTCCTCGAAGGCACGCTCGACATGCTCGCCCAGCGCGCCCACGACAAACACGTCGAGCTCGTGCTGCGATTGCCGGACGAGGTGCCCAAGGACCTCGCGGGAGATCCGGGTCGATTGCGCCAGGTGCTGGTGAACCTGCTCGGCAACGCCGTGAAATTCACCGACGCGGGCGAGGCCGTCACGAGCGTGTCGGTGGTCCAGGATGACGGGCGCTCGGTGCTCCTGCGCTTCGAGGTGAAGGACACCGGCGTGGGGATCGCGCCGGGCGACCAGGATCGTGTTTTCGACGCATTCGCGCAGGCTGACGGATCGAGCACGCGGCGGCACGGCGGGACCGGGCTCGGGCTCGCCATTTCGAGGCAAATCGTGCGCCTCTTCGGCGGCGAGCTCGGCCTCACGAGCGAGCCTGGGCGGGGGTCGACGTTCTGGTTCACGGCGCGGCTCGAAAAGGCCACGAAAACCACGTCGCGCGGCGCCGCGCCCCCGAACGTCGCCGGTCTTCGCGCGCTCGTCGTCGACGACAGCCTCGCCGCGCGCGCGGCCCTTTGCGCCTCGCTCACGAGCCTCGGAATGAAGGCGGACGAGGCCGACGGCGGCGGCGCGGCGATGACCTCGCTTCATCAGGCGGCGTCCGCGGGGCGGCCGTACGACGTGCTCTTGCTCGATCGCGACATGCCGGGGATGAGCGGCGCCGACGTCGTGCAGGCGGTCCTTGCGAGCCCGAAGCTCGCGTCCCTTTCGTTCGTCCTGCTCTCGCCTGTCGGGCGTGAGCTGCCGCCGCTCCCGCCGGGCGCGCGCGCCGCGCGGATTCACAAGCCCGTGCGCAGGTCGGCGCTCGTGGCCGCGCTCGCGGCGGTCGCGGGGCCACGCGCGGAGGCGAGGAACGAGGCGCCCCAACGCGAAAAACGCATCGATGCGGGGGCGCACGCGGGCCTTTCGGTCCTGCTCGCCGAGGACAACGTGGTCAACCAGAAGGTCGCGCAGAAGATGCTCGCGACGCTCGGCTGCGTGGTGACCACGGTGGACAATGGTCGCGCCGCGGTGGAGGCATTCGAGCGCGGAGCGTATCGGCTCGTGCTGATGGATTGCCAGATGCCGGAGATGGACGGATATCGCGCCACCGAGGAGATACGCAGGCGGGAGCGGGAGCGCGGATTGTCACGCACGCCCATCGTGGCGCTGACGGCGAATGCCATGCCGCAGGACCGGGAGCGCGCGCTCGCGGCCGGAATGGACGACCACGTGCCGAAGCCCATCGAGCGCGTGGATCTCCAGCGCGTGCTCGAGCGTCATGTGGCGCTTTCGCGGCCCGCCGCGGATGCGCCGCGGCCCGCGGTCGTGTCGGACGGCGCAGGACCGGTCCTCGACATGCGAATGGTCGATGGGCTCCGCGAGCTCGGGGCCCTCGAGGAGATCGGCCGCGCATTCCTCGCGGAGGCCCCGGAACGAATGGTCGGGCTGCGTGGCGCCCTGAAGAAACGCGACGCCTTGGACCTCGAACGGCGCGCGCACGCGCTCAAGGGATCGAGCGGCGCGGTCGGCGCGAAACGCGTGGCGGAGACGAGCGCGCGGCTCGAGAGCATGGCGCGTTCCCGCAGTCTCGACGGCGCGGACGAGCTCCTCGATCGCCTGGAGCACGAGTTCGAGGTGTTCGCTTCCGCGATCGAGATCGAGTGGACCCGGGACACCGCATCCACCGGCGCCTGAGGCGTACGTGGTGGTAACCTGAGCGCCGCCATGCCCCTCCGCCGCGTCCCCCTGCTCGCAGACGACGATCATCCCGCCTATGTCGTCTGGGAGCTCACGCTCCGCTGCGATCAGCCCTGCGCCCATTGCGGCTCCCGCGCCGGCGGGCCACGGACGGCCGAGCTCGGGACCGAAGAGGCGCTCGGCGTCGTCCAGCAATTGAAGGAGCGCCGCGCGCGGGAAGTCGTGCTCATCGGCGGCGAGGCATACCTGCACGAGGGATTCCTCGATATCGTCCGAGCCCTCGAGCGTGCAGGAATTCGGCCCACGATGACCACGGGCGGCCGCGGGATCGACATGGCGCTCGCGCGGGCCATGAAAGAAGCCGGGCTGCACAGCGTCTCGGTGAGCGTCGACGGGCTCGCGCGCACGCACGACCTCATCCGCCGGGCGAAATCGAGCTTCGAGAGCGCCACGCGCGCGATCGGCCACCTGCGCGAGGCGGGCCTGCTCGTCGCGGCGAACACGAACGTGAACCGCATCAATCGGGGCGACCTCGAAGCGCTCTACGAGCACCTGCGCGCGCTCGGCATCGTCGCCTGGCAGGTCCAGATCACGGCCGCCCTCGGCCGCGCCGCCGATCGCCCGGACATGCTGCTCCAGCCCTACGACCTGCTCGAGGTCGTGCCGCGCATCGCCGCGCTGAAGCGCCGCGCCTTCCGCGACGGCATCACGCTGATGCCCGGCAACAACCTCGGCTATTTCGGCCCCGAGGAGGCGCTCCTGCGCTCGGTGAAAGAGGGCGGGCGCGACCATTTCATGGGGTGCCAGGCGGGAAAACGTGTTCTCGGGATCGAATCGGACGGCGCGGTGAAGGGTTGTCCCTCCTTGCAAAGCGATCCCTACATCGGCGGCTCGTTACGCGAGAGGAGCCTCGGCGCGATCTGGGACGAGGCCCCGGCCCTCGCGTTCGCGCGAAACCGCACCGCCCTCGATCTCTGGGGTTTCTGCCGCACCTGCCCATTCGCCGAGGTCTGCATGGGCGGCTGCACGTTCACGGCGCACGCGCTCTTCGGCCGCCCCGGGAACAACCCGTATTGCCATTTCCGCGCGCGCACGCTCGCCGCCGAGGGCAAACGCGAGCGGCTCGTCCCCGCCGCGGCGGCCGAGGGAAAACCGTTCGATCACGGCCTCTTCGAGCTCGTCGTCGAACCTCTCGACGCCCCCGAGCCGGCGCCACTCGGCGCGGCGGAGGCCCTCGTCCAGATCACGCGACCGGTAAGGAAAGCGCAGGGTTAGCGCCCCCGGCCTCTGCCCGCACCGCACATGTCCACGCACGCCGCGGCGATCGCGTAGCCGAACGCAAAACCGGTCGCGAGCCTGGATGGGTGCCATACCGGATAAAGCCCAGCGCCCTGGGCGACCACGTCGACGAGCATGCATAGGCTCATCCCGAGAATCCAGAAACGCCACGCGCGCGGCCGGAGATGAGGCCACGCGACCAGCGCGCCCGCCGCAGCGCCGGCGAAGATTCCGGCGCACCGGCTGCAAAGGGGCATCACCACCCCCGCGAGCACGAGCGTGCGCTCCGGGATTTGGTGGCACATCGCCGCAAAGAGGGCATCGAGCCTCTGCCCCGCGCCGCCGAGCGGTAGCCACGCGCGCGAGAACGGCAAGAGCCACGGCGAAAGCCCCACCAGGACCAAAACGACACGGAGCATTGCCCTCGCGTTCATCCGCCCAAAACTTGCCGCTCTCCCCATTGCCAAGCGACTCCGCGTCGCCCTGCCGATGCGATACGAGAAGTCACGCTCGCCGCGTCGGGCAGCGCCGCATCGATGCAGGGGTCCTTCACCGGCGGGAGCGCTCCGGGCAGACGGCCGCTTGCAGCCGTGCACGAGCGGCTCGATGCAATGTTCTGGAAGCACAGGACGACGCCGGGACAGCGCGTGAGCCAACCGAGAGGAGGAGCGAAGATGATGTTACAATCGGGAAATGTGCGCCCGACCGAAGAGCGGGAGCGTCGATGGACGATGGCGATGAGCGTAGTCCTCGCGGGGCTCGCGCTCCTCGCCTGCAAACAAGGGGAGCGCGCGGAGGCCAATGGCAAGTGCCCGATCGGGGAGACTTGCTCCGATCTGGCGCCGACGGGCCTGGTGTTCGTCGGGGCACATACGGTCAACGACGCGGACGAGGAGCTGCTCCTCCCGACGGCGATCGGGGGCACGCAAACGGTGACCGTCTATTACGCGACGGAGCCCAACGTGGCCTACGTGGCCGGCTTCGACGCGACGCTCGTCGATTCCAGGATTGCCACGCTCGAATCGACGGGCCCCACGTCGCTCGTCCTGCGAGGCGCATCCGAGGGCGAGGCGCTGCTGCGGCTCCTCGAGCCGGGGACGAACAAGCTGCTCGATAGGGTCAAGATCGCGAGCACGGCACTCGCGCGGATGTCTTTGATCCCGCGGGAGCTCCGGTCCGAGAAGGTAGAGGCCGATCAATGGGCGGTGCTCGCGGGGAATCCGGCGGAGCTCGGAATTCTGCTCTTCGACTCGAACGACGTCCAGGTGGTCGACGAGGGGCTCGACATGCACGTCCGGGGCGCCGACATCTCGCGCCGCGCCTGGGATCGTTATGAGGTCCGAGCGACCTCGCAGGCGGACCTGTCGATCACGGTGCGGGCGGGCGGCCAGGTTTCGACGATGGCCGCTCGCGTCGCCTCGTCGATTGACGACATCGTCCTGAACTTGCCCGACACCTCGGAGGGAGCGCGCATCAAGCTCACGCGCGGAGCCTCCGCCACGACCTTCTGCTTTCTCGCAAAATCGGAGGGACGGACGGTGGTCGGGGCGAAGTGGAAATTCGAGCCGTCCGAGACCGTCGTGGCCGCGCGCCCCGAGCCGTCGTCGGAGGACGCGCAACCGTGGGCGGCGCCGCCGTGGATCCCGCCGAGTTGCGTGGCGCTCTCGAGCGTGACAACCGGGCGCGCGACGCTCAAGGTCACCACGGGCAATCAAGAGGAGACGTTCGATATCGAAGTCAGCGAACCGCCGCCGGGGACCTGAGATGAAGCTTGGGGATGTCCTGCTCCGGAGGCATGTCGTCGTCCTATCGCCTGGCCGACTCCTCACGCAAGTACGCAGACAAACCCGCGGAACCTCGCCTCGACGGGCAGAAAAGGGGGAGACCGACGCCGACACTCCGCTAACGAACACCCGGCCAGGGCACAGAGCCCGCGCCGGCCTCCCGAGGACACTTCGTACCAAGGACAAACCCAGGCGTCAAGCCCGAGACAAACTTTTTGGGTTCCGGGACGAACTGGGGGTGGGGCTAGGGGATGCGCTTCAGGTGGTCGTGGTGCCGTGTCGCCCACTTGTACGTCGCCTTGAACGTCACCTCTCCGGGTTCGATCGCCTCGACGCAGTAGAACGTCTCACCGAGGAGCAAGCTTGTGCATGGCGGGCCCGTATCAGGGAAGCGGCTTGATGCGGTCGTGGTGCCTGTTGGCCCATTGGTACGTCGCCTTGAACGTCACACCTTCGGGCTCGACCTTCTCCAGGCAATAAAATCTCTCACCGAGTAGCAAGCATTCGCCCAAGCCCATGTCGAACGCCAAGGGCTGGGGCTTGTCCCCCCACCACGCTTCCTGGTGCTGGGCCGACTCGGGCGCGCCGCAAACGAAGCGTACACCCGCATAGGGAGTTTCATGATCGGGGTTCCAGATGTCCAGGATGATATGGCACCCCTCCACGCGCTCGACCTTGTTGTGTTGAATGGTGAAGCGGCTTGAATCCGAGCGACCGCATGCAGCAGTCAGGATCCCCTGCACAAGGAGGAACGCGCCAATTCGAAGTTGCATGATACTTCCTTCGCGGTCGTTCAGTCGCAGCAAGTAAAATCGATCTGCTTTCTCTCGACGTCACAGTCGTTGCATTTTCGTTCCATCTCTTGGCAACACGCTCCGCAACCGGAGGCGGCACCAGGGTGCGAGCAACTGTTGTCACAGAGACCTCTTTGCAGGGCGCACTCCGCCGGATCGCGGCACTGCCTCGCCGTCACCGTAGGTCCACACCCCGTCCCTACCGCAACAACCCCAAGCAGAAGCAACAGCAAGCGCACGCCCATGGGTCATCCCCAACGCCTGACCGTCAGCCCTCGGCTCTGACCCGGGTCATCTCCATGCCCCGTCCGCCAGCCTCGCTGATGACCCGGGTCATCCCCAACGCCCGGCCGTCAGCCCTCGGCATGACCCGGGGCATCCCCCATGCCCCGCGCTCCGCCTGCTCGCCGCCTTCACGCCACCCGCCGTGCCATCACGGCAATGGCGGCGGCACCAGCGGCCCGAGCGCCCTGAGCTCGTCCTCGATGAACGATTCCACCCCGCGACGCGCATCCTTCCCCGCCCCCTCGTCCCCGAGGTCCGCGGCCACCGCGTCGTGCCGCAATGCAAGCTCACTCCGCCGCACATAGGAGGGATCCGACCGCAACGCCGCCGCCCACGCCAAAGCGAGCGCCGCCTCGCGTTGCTTCTTGTCGAGCGAATGCTTCTTCGCGAGCACCACCTTGCCGCCCACGTTCACCGCCGTAATCGCCTCCGTGCGGTGATTCATGGGCAAGGTCAGCCGCGCCGCCGCGACCGCAAGCTCGTCGCTCTCCTTTTCGCCCTCCAGCACATACCGGATCGCATCCACGCACGGCGCGCCGAACGCCCGCGCCGCCTCGATGCGCTGCCGCGCCTCCCCGTGCGCCGCCGTGATCTCCTCGGCCGGCAGAGACGTCTTTTTCCCGATCACCAGGACCGCCTGCTCCTCGCGCGGATCGACCCCCTCCAGCATCGCCGCGTAAAACGCGCCTCGCAGCACGGCCCGCGCGATCTTCGGCGGCAAACCCTCCGGCACTTCGAGCGTCTCGGCCTTCGCCGGCTCCTCCTTCGCGAGCGCCCGCTCGTCCTCCTCGGGCAAACCGAGTGACGCGATGAAGCAGCCGCGCTGCGACTTCGCCTCCATCTGGAACGTCCCCGTCGCCCCGAGCACCGCCGCGAGCGCACGCGCCGCGAACCCCCCGAACGCCTTCACCCGCGCGACGTCCTTCTCGCTCGGCTTCGTCGTGAACAAGGACCGCACGCCACGCGCGCCGCCTTCGAGCGAGATGCCCTCGTCGATCACGTCCGCCATCGCGAGCCACCGCGGCGGCTGGATCGGCGCCATCGCCGCCGCCATCCGCACGAGCCACGTGTCCCACGCGCCGAGGTGCTCGGGTGGCGCCCCACGCGCGGCCGCCTGGAGCACGGGCGCGCGGCGCTTCGCGAGCGCGCGGAGGACGCCCTCGTCGAGGCGGTTCGTCGAGGCAATCGCAAAAAACACGTCGTCGCAAAGGCTGCGCGCGGCGTTCACCAGGCAGATGTTCGGCGGAAGGGCCACGGCCCGGGGTTTTATCAGAACGGCCGCGCCTTCGAAAGATGAAGCACGCGCCGGATCGCATGCCGCAAGCCGTCGCCCAGCGTCGCGAAGGTCCGCGCGCCCGGGAAGAGCTCGCCGATCTCCACGAACGTGCGCGCCGCGTCGCCCCGCACGCCGACCAGCATGCCCTCGGCCCCCACGAGCCCCGTCGCGCGCATCATCGCGCCGAGCACCCCCGCTGCGTGCGCGTCGACCACGCTGAGCCCCGTCACGTCGATGAGCACGACGCGCGCCTGGTACGTGCCGATCGCGTGGAGCAGGACGCTCTTCGCATGCTCGGCCCGCTCGGGCGAGATCTCGCCGACGAGCGGCAGGAGCAGCACGCCCTCCCACACGCGGAGGATCGGCGAGGAGAGCGCGCGCAGCATCGCGTGCTGGGCGTCGAGCTCGGCGCGTTTCGCCCCGAGCTCGGCCTCGAGCTCGCGCTTTTGCGCCACCACCGACCCCACGAGCTTCTCGCCGTACACGTCCGAGAGCTCGAAGATCGCCTCGTAATAAACCTCGTCGACGAGCCCGAGCGCGCCGAGGGCCTCGCGCGCGGTCCAGCGCTCCTCGGCGATCACCGCCGCGAGGCCCCGCTTGAACGAGAGAAACCCCCGGAGCAGCGTGGAGACGCGGAACTCGCTCGCCGCGCGCAGGCTCGTCACGTAATCGATGAACGTATGCAGCGGCCGCCGGTCGCCGGATTCGAGGACGGCGACGTTCGTCGTGATGACCCGATCGACGAGGTTCTCCGTCTCTTCACGCGGCCGCTTGCCCTGGAGATCCGGCGCGAGCGCGAAGACCCAGTCCGTGCCGCGCGCGAGCACGTCGTCCCGCCTCCGCGCGAGCAAGCCGAGAAGCGCGGCGAGCCCCGGCTCTTGCCCCGTGCCCGGATGCACCCGGACCGGCCCCGCGCGGCGCCTCCGCACCGCGGCGAGGAGCCGCGTCCGGGCACGACGCGCGCGGGTCACGGCCGGCGCGCGGAGAGGAAGGCTTGCAGCAAGGCTGCCGTCTCCCGCGGGCGCTCGACCTGCACGTAGTGCCCCGGCCCGGGTAGGTACGCGAAACGAGCGCCGCGGACCTTTGCGACGATCTCACCACGCAGAGCCGCGGGCGGAAGGAAAGGATCATCGGTGCCGACCACGAGGAGCGGCGCCTTGATCGACGAGAGCGCATCGGCGAACCCACCCGTGCGCCAGACGTCGAACGAGAGGCGCACAGCCTCGGGCAGCGTGCGCGCGCCGTCGTCGAGCAGCCGCTCCAGCGAGGCGGGCGAGAGCTCCTTGCAGGCGAGGCCGAGGATCGTGCGCTGCGCGTCGCGGTTGCCGCCGGCGCTCGAGAAGAGGCCGATCGCCTCCGGGGGCAAGGGCGCGCCGCTCGCGGGCACCGGGCAGAGCAGGACGGCGCCGTTCACCCGGTCCGGATGATAGGCCGCGAGCCACTGGGCGATCTGACCGCCCATGCTGTGACCGACGACGGTGAACGACTTGATGCCCTCGGCGTCGGCGATCGCCAGGATATCGTCGGCATAACGCTGGATCGAGTAGCCCGCCTCGGGTTTGTCGGATTGGCCCGCGCCGCGCAGGTCCGGCACGATCACGCGCAGGCCGTCCTTGTCGAGGTGCTCGAGCAGGTCGTCGTGGACCGCGCCCGAGACCATCCACCCGTGGACGAGGAACACCACCTCGGGGCCGTCCCCGAAGCTGCGGTAAGCAATCTTGATTCCGTCGTTCGCCTGCGTGACGTGCATGGGTCTGTCCTCCTGCCGAGGACACACCTTATGCACCCCTCCCCTGCGACTCAAGCACGAATACGCGTACCTTGGCGAACAGCCCTACCATGCGCCGGCGTCGCGCTTCGCGTCAAAACACCCGGTTCAGGCCGTTCAGGGCCGCGACGCGGTACGCCTCGGCCATCGTCGGGTAGTTGAACGTCGTGTTCACGAAATACAGGAGGGTGTTGGCCTTGCCCTCCTGCGACATGATCGCCTGACCGATGTGGATGATTTCACTCGCATTGTCCCCGAAGCAATGCACGCCGAGCAGCTCCAGGGTCTCGCGGTGGAACAGGATCTTGAGCATCCCCACGGTTCGTCCGGTGATCTGCGCGCGCGCCAGCGACTTGAACTGCGCGTGGCCGACCTCGTACGGGATCCCCGCCTTCGTCAATTCACGCTCGGTCTTTCCGACGGAGGAGATCTCGGGCGAGGTATAAATGCCCGTCGGAATGTCCTCCACGAGCTTCGTTTCGAGGCGCCCTTCGACGAGGTGTGTCGCGGCGAACCGGCCCTGATCGTACGCGGCGCTCGCGAGCGAGGGGAAACCCACCACGTCACCCACCGCGTAAATGTGCGGCGTGGAGGTCTGGTAGGCCTCATTTACCTTGATGTTTCCGCGCGAATCGATGGCGATGCCGAGCTCTTCGAGCCCCATGCCATTCGAATTGCCCGTGCGTCCGTTCGCCCAGAGCAGCACGTCGGCCTTGATCTTCTTGCCGCTCTTCAGCTGCAGGACCACGCCGTCGTCCTGGCCCTCGACCCGCTCGTACTCCTCGTTGTGCCGGATCAAACAGCCCATGTCGCGCAGGTGATACGCGAGGGCGTCGACGATCTCGTCGTCGAGGAACGAGAGCAGCTTGTCACGGGTATTGATGAGGTTCAGCTTCACCCCGAGCATGCGGAACATGCTGCCCCACTCGCAGCCGATGACGCCCGCGCCATAAACGATCATCGACTGCGGCATCTCCTCCATCCCGAGGATCGTGTCGGAGTCGTAGACGCGCGGATGGCTGAAATCGACGTCCGGCGGATGATAGGGCCGCGAACCGGCGGCGATGATGAACGCTTTCGCGGTGAGGACGTCGATCGCGCCCTTCGGCTGCCCGACCTCCACCGTGTGGGGATCGAGGAACCGGGCGCGGCCCTCGACGACCTCGACCTTGTTCCGCTCGTAGAACGTCTGCCGCATGTCGGTCTGGCGCGCGATGACGCTGCTCGCCGTGCGAGTGAGGTCACCGAACGAGGGCTGCGCGTCGGGGCTCGCCCGGAAACCCGGGACGTGGCGCATCTCCACGAAGCGCTGGATCGCGTGGCGAAGCGCCTTCGAGGGGATCGTGGCCGTGTGCGTGCAGGCGCCCCCGACCTGGTGGCGCATGTCCACCACGCAGACGCTCCGGCCCTCCTTGGCGCACTTCATGGCCGCCCCTTCCCCGCCGGGGCCGCTGCCGATCACGATGACGTCGAATGCTCGCGAACTCATCGGCGCGCACTGTACGTCGGGCCGGCAAAACTCGCAACGAAGCGGCCACGCGCCGCGCGTGATCAGAACGCGACCACGGGATCACAAGCGAGGCCGAGCATCTCGCCCCGCACCTCACCGACGAGATAAATCGACCCCGCCACCACGATCAGGTCGGCAGGCCCCGCCATTGCGAGGGCCCGCGCGATCGCCTCCCGCCCCTCGGGCACGGGCTGGCCGGGAAAACGCGCCGCGAGATCGGTCGCAGGCGCCGGCGCCCGGCCCTTCGGCTCCGCATACACGCGTCGATCGGCGAGCGGGCCGAGCGCGTCGAGCATGTCCGTCCACGCCTTGTCCGCGAGCGCCCCGAAGACGAGCACCACCCGATCGGGCGAAAAGCCCAGGGAACGCACGTGCTCGGCGAGCGCGGCCGCGCCGTGCGGATTGTGCGCGCAATCGAGGAGAACGGCCTTTCCGTCCTTCTCGATGCGTTCGAGCCGTCCGGGCCATCGCGCCGCGGCGAGGCCGCGCAAGATCAGCCCCGGCAGCGCCTTGAACGTGGGCATCGAGGTTGCTGCCACGAGCGCCGCCGCCACGGCCGCATTCGCGATTTGATGCGCGCCGGTGAGCCCGAGGTGTGTCTCGACGCACAGGCCCGGCAGCTCGATCCGCGCGCGCCCATCCGGAAGCGCCCGCGCCTCGAAGACGAAGACGTCTCCCGCATGCGACGCCCCCTCGCCCGGCCGCGCCACCCGCAAGATGGGCCGCGCGCCCACGTCCCGCGCCACCTCGAGCGCCACCGCGAGCGCCTCGTCGTCGAGCGGCCCCAGCACGACCGGCACGTCCTGCCGGAACAGGCCCGCCTTGTCCCGCGCGATCGCCGCGTGTGTGTCGCCGAGCAGCGCCGTGTGGTCGAGCGCCACCGACGTGATCGCCGTCCCGAGCGGCCGTTCGAGCACGTTCGTCGCGTCGAGCCGCCCCCCGATCCCCACCTCGATCATGCCGACCTCGATGTCCGCCGCGTCGAACGCGACGAACGCGGCGAGCGTCATCGCCTCGAAGAACGTCGCATCGGGCGCGACCGCGAGCACCCGGCAGAGCGCGTCCGCGAGGTCGTCGTCGCCGAGGGGATCGCCGTTCACCCGGATTCGCTCGGCGAAACGGCAGAGGTGCGGCGAGGTGTAGAGCCCGGTCCGGAAGCCCGCTTCCCGCGCGATCGACTCCAGCATCGCGCTCGTCGAGCCCTTCCCGTTCGTCCCGGTGACGTGGAAAAACCGCCGCTTTTTCTCGGGGTTTCCCAGCGCCGCGAGCGCCGCGTGCATGCGCTCGAGCCCGAGCGACATGCCCCGGCGGCTCGCGCGCCGCATGAGCTCGTCGACGAGAGGAATGAGACGTGGTGACGTCATCCGGTCAGCGTGGAGTCCGAGCGGCGCGGCCGTCCTGCAGGTGATCGAGGAGCAGGCCGATCGTCTGCTTCATCATGAGGCGCGGGACGATCGCGTCGATCATGCCGTGCTCCAGCAAGAACTCCGCCCGCTGGAAGCCGGGCGGCAAGGTCTGCCGGATCGTGGTTTCGATGACGCGCGGCCCCGCGAAGCCGATGAGAGCCTTCGGCTCGGCGATGTTGACGTCGCCGAGGAACGCGAAGCTCGCGGCCACGCCGCCCGTCGTCGGGTGCAGGAGCACCGACAGGAAAGGCAGGCGGCGCTGCCGGAAGCGCTCGAGCGCCGCCACGCTCTTCGCCATCTGCATGAGCGAGAGGATGCCCTCCTGCATGCGCGCGCCGCCCGAGGCCGAGAGCAGCACGACGGGCAGTTCTTCCTCGGCGGCTCGCTCGAAGAGGCGCGTGATCTTCTCGCCCACGACCGAGCCCATGCTGCCGCCCATGAACGCGAAGACGAACGCGCCGTACCCGATCGGCCGGCCGCCGAGGCTCGCCTTGCCGATCTCGATCGCCTCGCGCGCGCTGGTCTTCTTCTGCGCGGCGGAGACGCGATCCTTGTAGCTCCGGCCGTCGCTGAAGCGCAGCGGGTCGTCGGGCACGAGGTGCTCGTCCCACGCTTCGAGCGCGCCCTCGTCGCAGAGCAGCGCCCGCCAGCCGGCCGCGGAGAGCTTGTGGTGATGCTCGCAGCGCGGGCAAACCTCGAAATTCGCTGCGAGATCGGCGGCCGTGACGGTCTCGCCGCAGCCCTCGCAGCGGCGGAACACACCTGCGCCGATCGAGCGCTTTTCCCCGGCACTGGGCGGTGTTTTGTCTGGCCAGCTCATTCTACGCCCTACGTCGATGCTTGGGCGCCGTCGAGGTCGATTTCCTTCACGTCGTGCGGCACCTTCAGCGCAGGCTCCGTCTTCTCCTGCACCTCACGTGCCGAAACGCCCGGCGCGAGCTCGCGCAGGACGAGGCCGTCGGGCGTCACGTCGACGACCGCGAGGTCCGTGATGATCCGGTGCACCACGCCCCGGCCCGTGAGCGGCAGGCCGCACTCGCGCAGGATCTTCGGCGACCCGTTCTTCGCGGCGTGGTCCATGATCACGACGACGCGCTTGGCCGAGACGACGAGGTCCATCGCGCCGCCCATGCCCTTCACCATCTTGCCCGGGATCATCCAGTTCGCGAGGTCGCCCTTCTCGGAGACCTCCATCGCGCCGAGGATCGCGAGGTCGATGTGGCCGCCGCGGATCATGGCGAAGCTCTCGGCGCTCGAGAACGTGGCGGAGCCGGGCATCATCGTGACCGTCTCCTTGCCCGCGTTGATGAGGTCCGGGTCCTCTTTGCCGGCCACCGGATAGGGGCCGATGCCGAGCAGGCCATTTTCGCTCTGGAGCACGACGTCCATCCCTTTCGGGATGAAGTTCGCGACCAGGGTCGGCATGCCGATGCCGAGGTTCACGTAGAAGCCGTCACGGAGCTCCAAAGCCGCGCGGCGTGCGATCTGCTCTCGCGAAAGGCTCATCTTACTGCCTCGCTCCCTCGGGCTTCTGGACGGTCCTGCGCTCGATGCGCTTTTCGTACTTCGCGCCCTGAACGACGCGGTGCACGTAGAGCCCCGGCGTGTGGATCGTGTCCGGATCGAGCTCGCCGACCTCCACGAGCTCCTCGACCTCGGCGATCGTCACCTTCGCGGCCGTGGCCATCATCGGGTTGAAGTTCATCGCCGTCTTGCGGTAGACGAGGTTTCCGTACCGATCGCCCTTCCAGGCCTTCACGATCGCGAAGTCGCCGTGGATCGCCGGTTCGAGCACGTAATCCCGACCATTGAAGGAACGGATCTCCTTCTTCTCGGAGTACTTCTTCACCGAGCCGTCGGGGTTGTAGAGGACCGGCAGGCCACCCTCGCTGATGGCGGTGTGCGCGCCGGTCGGGGTGTAGAACGCCGGAATGCCCGCGCCGCCGGCCCGGACGCGCTCGGCGAGCGTGCCTTGCGGCGTGAGCTCCACCTCGAGCTCGCCCGAGAGGTACTGGCGCTCGAACTCCTTGTTTTCGCCGACGTAGGACGAAATCATCTTCCGGATTTGCTTGTTCCGGAGGAGCACGCCGAGACCAAAATCGTCGACGCCGCAGTTGTTCGAGACGACGACGAGGTCCTTCGTGCCGAGCTCGCGCAGCGCGGCGATGCAGTTCTCGGGGATCCCGCAGAGGCCGAAGCCGCCCGCGAGGATCGTCGCGCCGTCTGGGATGTCCCGGCACGCGTCGAGGGCGCTCTGGTAGACCTTGTTCATACGGCCGGGAGTGCTACCAGAGCCGCGCCCGGGTGGCCAGGGGGATAAGCTGTTCGCGGGTGTGGTGCGGGGCCGCGCGCGCTTCTGAACGTTCGGTCCGTCCGGAAAGAACGAAAGACACAAGGAGGCACCGAGGCCCGCACCCAGCCCGAAGGGCAACGTCGACAAGGCGAGCGCTCTCGTGGCCCTCTCGGCGCTCTTCACGCGGGAATGGGAGGGAGACAAGCCCGCGCATACCGTGGAACCGGGGATGGGCGCTTGATGCTGGCTGGCTGGTCGTTCGCGACCGGTGGAAGGCCAGAGGACGCTGGTTCGAACGCCTTGGGGAGCCCGTACGTCGGGCGGAGGGGCTGGCCAGCAAGCGCGGGGCTGCCGGTGCCGGTGCGGGGGCGGCTGGAGAGTGTCCGTACGTCGTCGTGCGGATGGTCGGTCGCACGATGCGCCTCCTCGAACCTTCCCGCGGGTCCTTCATGCACGCTTCCGAGCTTCTGCCGCCGCTGAGCCCCAAGCGACGTGGTCGTCTCGTCCTCGGGGGCTCGCGACCGAGCGGGACCTCTTCTGCTTGGGGGCGCAGCTCTACAGCATCCGTGGCCGCCCTGGGGTAGGATCACGCGCCTTACGGGCGAGTGGACGAGTGCTCGACCATTCGCGCAGAAAGTCGAAGGTCAACGATGCATCGTGTTCACGCTTGCAGCCTCGCGCTCCTCTTGATCGCATTCCACGCAGGCTGCAGCTCGGACCCCTCGAATTCGAGCTCGGGCGGCGGCGGGAATGGCGGTGACAGCACCAGCAGCAGCAGTACCGGCGGCGCCGGCGGCAGCTCGACGGCCAGCAGCGGGAGCGGCGGCTCCGGCGGCTCCGGCGGCTCCGGCCAGAATCAAGCTTTATGCTCTCCCGGCAAATACATCATCTGCGAGGATTTCGAGGCCACCGAGGTCGGTGCGATCCCGCAAGGGTGGACCAAGCACGGCGACCCCGCCGCGGTCGCCGACGATGAAGCGGTGAGCGGCGCCCACTCATTGAAATTGGGCCCGATTGCCAACGGGGAGCGCCGCATCTATCACGACGGCTCGAAGCTCGGCAGCGGGCACTGGGGCCGCATTCGCTACAAGGTAGCGCTCCCCGTCCCCGACGCCTTCGTCCACTCGACCATCGTCGCGCTTCACGGCGACGGCCCCACCGCAGGGCCGGAGGAGGTCCGCGTGGTGGATACCGTAAAGGAGGACAAGGACGGCTGGAACAACGACGGCAACGGCTCTCACGTCCAGTACCTCTACAACGTCCAGCCCAACGGGGCCGAGTTTGGCAAGGGAAGCGATTACACCTGGATGTTCGACGACCAGTGGCATTGCGCCGAATGGCACATCGACGGGCCGACGCAGAGCTACGACTTCTACATCGACGACGTGCACGTCGATCAGATCAGCTTCGCGAACGGGCCCGGCAACTACGAGGGCTCGCAGATCCCAAACGCTTTCAGCGAGGTGCGCATCGGCTGGACGAACTATCAGCAAGCCCCGCCCGGTTTCACGGCGTGGATCGATGATATCGCGCTGCATAACGAGCGCATTGGCTGCCAAAATTGAGGGCGCCAGCCACGGCGGCCGGGTTTGACGGCGACGCTCTCGTCATCATCGAGGGTCGGGATGGCGGCCCCTCGTAGATGAAGCACGCGCTGGTAACGAACGAGCCGCGCTCGAACGCCTGGCCGGCACCGGCGACGACGACGCGGAGAAGCTGCGCTCCGCTCGCTGCTTGCTTCACCTCGCCGAAGGCGAGACGCGCTCTCCACGATCCTTGCGACCATCGAGACGAACGCGGCCGCTCTCGTGCCGCGTCGCCGGTTGCGTGATCAGGCAACGCATTGCGCGATCCTCGCGCCCGACGTGCGGCCGAAAACCGCGCTCCGCGGCGCCAGGCCGTGTTTTCTCCGTGGCCCGCGAGTTGCCATGGCCCCGCCCTCGCAAGTCATCGAGAGGTGACCTGCGACGCGACACAGACATTCAATGAGAACGGGAGAATCCCTCATGTTCAAGAACCTGTCGGCCGACCAGATCAAGCAGCTCCTCGAAGAGGCCGTTACCCTCGGCATGGGCAAGGGCTGGACGCACAACCGGGGGGTCTCGTCGCGCTGCTGTTGCTCCTGGCATGTCACGGTCATTCGATAGCTCACCAAAGCCCACTCGAGGCCTCCGGTCGCTTGTCGATCGGAGGCCTCGAAGACGGCCAAGACTGCCCGAGGCGAAGGAAATCAACCTCGGGAGCCGCGGCGCGGCTCCGTCCTCGATACGAAGAGCCGCATTCGAGGCTCCTTCCATTGGAGTTTTGACAATGAGCAGAGAGTTTTGGCAGCGTCCGGCCATCTTTTGTGCCTTGCAGCGGATTGCCTATCTGGAGCGAGCTGCGGCCCATGTTCTGGCCGGTTGGATGCCCAAGATTGTCGGGATCGATACGACGCTGACGCTGGGTCGGTTTCAATATGCGAGCATGCAGAATGCTTCCACCCTGCGAAACACGACGCAATCGTTGAGCCTCCCGATCGGAGGTTTTCGCCTGTCCCTGCCCGAGGGCTGGCGAAACTACGCCTGTGCGATCGACAGGAGCGCGTCAGAGCCGATCCTGCTCTGGTCGCTGTTCGCCGACCTCAAGCGACGCGCAAAGGGCCTTGTGGTCGACGTGCTGGGAGGCACCGATCCGGTGCTGGACACGAACATTCGCGAGCAGCTCGAGACCGCCTTGCGCTCCCTGGAGACCCAGATCGCCTGGTACGAAGCGCAACATCTCACCGGAGCGCCCGAGGAGCACGCGCGCGTGCTCCAAGCGCTCTGGGAGGCTCGCGAGGCCGGCGCGCCGACGGATGTCAGCGAGTGGTTATGGGCTCCGATCGACCGGGTCCCGAGGCCCAGCCGGCCCGGCCACATGAGGTTCGCGACACGCGGGGCCCTGTCGTCGCGCGCCATCTACGAGGATGAGGTCGAGCACACGCGCCAGATGTTTCATGGCATGACCGATGAGGAGATCACCACCCTCGAGCTGTTCGCGCGGTGCTCCTACGAGCACCCGGACATGCCCGAAGAGTTTCATGCGGCGATGGCGCGCCAGATGTTCGACGAGTCGAGGCACGCGCAGGCCTGTATCAACACCCTCGAGGACTTCGGCGGCACGTATGGGGACCTGCCGATCAGCACCGGCGTCTACGACTTCCACTACCATCACGCGCCGTGCGAGCCGGGGAGCAAACGCGAGCTGCTCTGGCGCCTCCTCCTGCGCAGCACGTTCGAGGAAGCGCTGTCCCTGGATGGGTTCGTCCTCCAGATCAAGAAACGCGCGTTCTATGGGCAAGAGCAGGTCACGCGCGTCCTCGGGGCCATCATGTCCGACGAGATCTTCCATGTTCGCAGCGGCGTTCGCTGGAGCACGTACCTCTGTAACGGAGACAGGCGCCGAGCGCGCGAGGAGCGCGAGCAAGCGCACGCGTTCGACCTCGAGCAGTTGGAGAAGATTCGTCGCGAATTCGTAATGGCAAATCCCGAGCAAGCCCTCGAGGAGCTCGCGTTCATGCGCATGCGCGACGCCGTGGTTCCCAAGAGGTTTCCCTTCAGCCTCGATATCTCGATCAATCGCGCGGCGCGCAAGGCGGCGGGGATGGACGACGAGGACATGGCCCAGGTGGTGGAGTGGGGCTACGCGAAGCCCTAGAGCATCGACCGGTTCGATGCTCGGAAGATCACGAAGCGATCTTCCCAGAGGACGCTGGGTGGAAACTTGGCCCCGTCCTTCGCCGAAGGTTATTCCCGGGGCCGTGCGTAGCCCCTTCCGCTCCCTCGCCGCCGCGCTCGCGATTGCGCTCTGCGGCACGCCCACGACGCCCGCCGACGCCGCGCCGCCCACGCCCGCCGTCCCCCAGGCCGCACGCGCGGGAACGCACAAGCCCCAAGGCCCTTCGCGCCGCGCCAAGACCGAGCCCTCGGCCACGGGACGCCCCGGACGGGTCGGAAAGACGACGAAGACCGAGGTCGCGGCGCCGGAGAAAAAGCCCGAGCCGCCGCCGCGCGCCGATTCCGTCGGCCCGCCGAACGACGGGCGCCTCGAAGGCGGCATTCGGCTCGACACGAAGGACAAGCCCTACCTGCGCGTCGTCCCGGCCTACAACTACAAGGACGCGGACACCCGCTGGGGCCTGCCCGCGCTCGTCCACGCGCTCGATCGCGCGGCCAAGGCCGTGCACAAGAAGTACCCGGGCGCCGTCCTCGGCGTCGGGGACCTCTCGCGCAAGAACGGCGGCGAGCTCGCGCATCACCACTCCCACGAGAGCGGGCGCGACGCGGATCTCGGGTTTTACCTGGTGAATGAAAAAGGAGAGCCCGTGCTGCGCCCCTCGTTCGTGAAGGTCGACGAGAAGCTCACGGCGAAGGGCGTGCCGGGCGCGCGCTTCGACGTCGCGCGGAACTGGCTCTTCTTGCAGAATCTCCTGCTCGATCGGCAGGCGCGTGTGAGCCACATCTTCGTGGCCGAGCCGATCAAGCACGCCCTGCTCACGCATGCTCGCTCGCGTGGCATCGCGCGCGCCCTCTACGTGCGGGCCGCGCAGGTCATGATGCAGCCGACCGGGGGTTTGCCCCACGACGACCATTTCCACGTGCGGATCTCGTGCCCGCCCTCGATGGCGAAGAGCTGCGTCGAGATCGCGAAAAACGCGCCGAGCAAGGCGCGGCAGAAGATCGCGAAGAAGGGCAAGCGCGGCGTGAAGACCCCGGAGCGCCGCGCGGCGCCTCCGCCCGCTGCGCCGGCCCCGCGCCGCACGGCCGAGGCCCGCAGCGACAATGGCGAGCGCTCGGGCGGCATTTATCTCTCGCGCGCCACGAAAGCGACGACGGGCCCGGACGTCCCGGTCTCCTTGTGGGCGCTCGCAGGCGCCTCGATCGGCCGCGACGACGCGGCGCGGACCGAGGCGGCGAAGAAGGACGACGGACGTGACGAGGCCGCCTCCGACGCGGCCGACGTGAAAGACGCCGTCGACGAGGAAGGCGCGCCGCGCATCACGCGGTGATTGCGCGCCGAGGAGTTTTTCCGATGCGACAAGGAATGTTGCTGGCGGCGACGCTGGGCGCGTTCGGCCTGGCTGCCGCGTGTTCGAGCCCCGACGTGCAGCAGGGCAACGGCGGCAATGGCGGCAATGGCGGACATGGCGGCAGCGGCGGCCAGGGCGGCGGCGGGCCGGCCATGAGCCTGCTCGCCGAGGGCCTCGTGAGCAACGATTGCGCGCCGAACGACGGACCCTGGCTCGTATTCAACCTCGGAACCGCGTCGACATGCGGCCAGGCGGCGGGCCTCGAACCGCAGCTCCACTTCGCGATCTACCCTGGCAACACGTCCATGCTCGCGGCCGGACAGTCGTGGACGTTCCATGCCGCCATGCCGACGAACGAGGTGCAGGCGTGGTGGTATGCGAATGGAGTCGGCGGCAACTCCGAAGCGCCGAAAAGCGCCTCGGTCGAGGTCCTCTCGGTCGGGAACGACACGGCGCAGGTGAAATACGCGTTCGTCACGCCAAACGGCGCGAGTCATGCGGGCCAGATGGACGTCTCGATCTGCACCAGCATACCTATGTGTGGATGAGCGCGGCGCCTCTGCGCGCGGAGCAACAAAGGGAGGTGTCTCGTGGACGCTCCCACGTTCCGCCGGGCACGCGGAAAAGCCTTGTTGCACCGGGCGGCCGGTCGCTGGTAGGTTGACCGGTCATCATGTCGCAGGGTCGACTCAGCCCATTTCCCAAACGCAAGAGCAGCACGAAAATGCGGGCCCAGAGGTCGGGCTCGATCGCGCCGCCGCGCGCGAGCGTGCCGCCGCGCGCGAGCGTTCCGCCGCCGATGCTGGATCCGGCGAGCGAGCTATTGGCCCTGCTCGCCGATCTCTCGCCGCACGGCGTGGCCGCGCTCCTCGCGCATGCGCGCAAGCTGCGCGACGACGAGCGGCGCCGCGGCTCGGCTCCGCCGCTGATCGTGCTTTCCCCGCGTGATTTCGCCGTCCGCGTGGGGCATGCGGCGACCGAGCTGCTCCTCGGTCGAGACGACGGCAAGGTGTTCATCGCCGCGCTGTTCCGCTCGCTCGAAGATCGCGGCGAGACGTCCGGGCTCGGGCTCGCCGAGTTCAAGAACCGGCTGCTCATGGCGCACCAGGCGGGGCTGCTCGTGCTGAGCCGATTCGAGCTGGGCGAGCGCGCCGACGCCGCCACCATCACCGCCTCCGAGATTCGCCACCTCGGCGCCGCGTTCCACCACGTCCTCGTACGTCGCCCCAAGTCGGAAGGATCGAAGTAGACTCGGGCGGCAATGGCGCGCCCCATCGCCGAAGATAGCCCCGCTCCGCCGCCCGCCGTGCGCGCCGCGGCGCTCTTCGTGCTCGGGTCGCTCGTCCTGTCTCTTTCGCTGATGGCCGCCGCGATGGCCCTCTATCCCGGCGGCACGTGGCTCGATCGTGCTTCCCCCGGGCACGACTTTTTCCGCAATTTCTTTTGCGATCTGACGGCCGATCGCGCCCTCAATGGGCAGACGAACCCCGGCGCTTCCTTCGGCAAGGCCGGCATGATCCTCCTGTCCGCGGGCACGCTGCCGTTCTGGTTCCTCGTCACGCGGCTCTTTCCGGAGCGCGGCCGGCTCGCGCTCGCCGTGCGTGGATTCGGGCTCGCCTCGGCGCTCGCCGCGATTGCGGTGCCGCTCGCCCCCTCGCAGCGATATGGCGTGCTCCATGCGCTGCTCATCTTCGTCGCGGCGGTGCCCGGGCTCCTCGCGGGCGGCCTCGCCACGTTCGGGCTGCTCGCGACGAGACACGGGTCGCGCATGCCCGCGCGCCTCGCGGGATTGACGGCGGGCCTCGCGGCGCTCGACGGCGCGCTTTATGCAGCGCACGTCGCCTCAGGCGTGGAAATCACCTCGGCGCTGATTCCCGCGCTGCAAAAGCTCGCCGCGCTCGCGCTCGTCGCCTGGATGGCCGGCACGGCCGCGCTCGCCGGCCTTCGTGATTAAGGCACTTCCCGGCCCGTCGACGCGGTCCACACGAAAAACCAATCCTGCACGTCGAGATCGATCGCGAGCGCGCTCGCCGCGCTCTGGATCCGCTCGATCCGGTTTGTCCCGAGCACCGGGACCATCTTCGATGGGTGTTTGGATCGTTCGACGGCAGCCCTTGTCACGCCGGTCAATCCTCCGCCGTGTCGCAGGTGAGTTCGAGCCGTCCATACGGCAGCGCCCTCGCTCCGCCGGTGAAACGGAGGGGCCAATGGTGCTTCCCCTCCTCGCACGTCGCCTCTTCGAAGGAAACGTCTGTCACGCAAAACCCGCTCGCACAGCCCGGACAATCGGGCGAGGTGCGACAGCTTTCGAGCGCCGCGCCCTCGTGCTGCACGACCTCGCAGCGGCGAAGCGTCTGGCCATTCCACTCGACGAGGATCTCCTTCCCGCCCGGATCCCGCCATCCCTTGTCGGGATCACATCGCTCGAGGTCTGGCTGCTCGACGTGGACCTTGCACGCGGCCGCGCCGCTCGTGTCGACCTGGATCGGTCGTTCCACGCAGAGGTGCCCGCAATCGACGAACCCCGGATGGAGCATGAGGTTCCAGGTGCTGTCATCGTCGCAAGGCCACCCATAATCCCTCGCCCCGACGAGCTCGCCCCACGCTTCGAGGCGCGTACTTTCGGCCTCCCCGATCTGACATTGCCCGGCATTCGACGGCGTCACCACGATCGTACGATACGTCGACGATAACGAGACCTCGTTCGGAACGAGGTCCGCCGGGGGCACGACGTCCTCGTCGTCCCGCGTGCTCGCCACGACGAGCGCCTGGATCGTACCTTTGGCGAGGGACGCGACGAACGCCGTCTCCGATTCGGTCTCCGGCGCCTGCAATCCCTTCAGGAGATCGAGCGCGCGGCTCGCGGCTCGCAGCGGCCGATAGGTCTCCCCGGGCATGGCGAGCCGCTGCTCCATGGCCTCGGTCGCGGCGGCCACGACGGCGTCGATTTCTTCCTCTTTGGACGTGATCGTCGTCCACGCGAGCGCGGGCCGATCGATGGGCGTGACGAGCGAAAGCTGCGTCGGCGCGCTCGCTCGCACGATGACCACACGATCATCGCCCGGACGCCATTCCGCGGGATCACGCGTCCCCACGCAGCTCTCCCCGCGCCTCTCCACGTAGGCGAGGAGGCTCGCACGTAATGCTTGCGCCGCGCGCGCCCGAAGCGCGGCCGCCTCCGGGGTATTCGCGTCGTCGACGACGAGCACGTACACGCTCGGCGCCCCCTTGCCGTAATACCCCTCCACCGTGAACGGCCCCGCCGTGCTCGGCGTGAGCGGCACGGCTTCCGTCCCCTGACATGCCGCCGCCACGAGCCCCGCCGACACGACGAAGAAGAGCCTCGATTGCCATTTCATGACGGCCGCGCACAGCAATTCACGTGCCGTGCTCGAATGCCTGCATTTCCCGCTCCGTCACGCTATTGGCGACAACTCCGGGGCGCACACGCGCGCCTACCTCGTTGGCAGTCCAATCAACTGAGGAGCGCCATCAAATCCTCGCGCGTGATCGCCGCCGCCTGCGCCGCCTCGCCGAGCGCCGCGTCCGCCACGAGCCGCTTCTTCTCCTGCAGCGCGAGAATCCGCTCCTCCACCGTGTCCTTTGCCACGAGCCGGTACACGAAGACGGGTTTGTCCTGGCCGATGCGATGCGCGCGGTCCGCGGCCTGGTCCTCGACGGCCGGGTTCCACCACGGATCCAGCAAGAACACGTGATCGGCCGCCGTCAAATTGAGGCCCGTCCCGCCCGCCTTGAGCGAGAGCAGCATCACCGGCGGGCCTCCATCGGCCTGGAACTCGTTCACCACGCCCGCGCGATCCACGGTCGAGCCATCGAGCCGATTGAAGGAGATCCCCGCCTCGGCGAGGTGCGGCTCCACGAGATCGAGCAGCGACGTCCATTGCGAAAAAACGAGCGCCTTGTGGCCGTCCGCCGCCGCGTCGGAGAGCGCCTCGACGAGGGCCTCGACCTTGGACGACCCCGGAGCCATCTGCCCGGGCACGAGCGCCGCATGACAGGCCGCCTGGCGCAGCCGGAGCAAAGCTTCGAGCGCGGCAAGCACGCTGCCGCCCTCGGCGAGGCGCTTGACCACGTCACTGAGGGTCGCCGCGCGCACGGCGTCGTACACGGCGCGCTCCTTGTCGTCGAGCTCCACGCTGAGCACACGATCGGTACGCGGCGGCAATTCGGGCGCGACCTCGCGCTTCAATCGACGCAGGACGAACGGGCGAATGCGCTCGCGCAGCCGCTCGGCCGCGCCGGCGTGGCCGATCTCGATCGGACCGGCATAACGCTCCTTGAAATCGCTCCGCCCGCCGAGCAAGCCGCGGTTCGCGAAATGCATCTGGCTCCAGAGCTCCTCCAGCCGGTTCTCCACGGGCGTACCGCTGAGCGCCACCTTGAATTTGCCACGCAGCGCATACGCGGCCCGCGCGACCTGGCTGTCGGGATTCTTGATGGCCTGCGCCTCGTCGAGGATGATCGTATCCCATTCGATGGCGGAAAGCGCCTCGATGTCGATACGCAGCATCGAATACGTGGTGAGCGTGACGTCCGCCTTCGGATCGAGCGCGCGCTTGGGGCCGTGGTAGAGGGCCGTGGAGAAGTTTGGCCGGAACTTCCGGATCTCCGCCTCCCAGTTGAAAAGCACGCTCTTCGGACAAACCACGAGCGCGCGGCCACGCGTGGCTGCGAGCGCTTGCAGGGTTTTTCCAAGGCCCATGTCGTCCGCGAGGATCCCGCCGAGCCCCGTGTCCCGCAAGAACGAGAGCCAATCGACGCCGCGGCGCTGGTACGAACGGAGCGTGGCGGCGAGGCCCGCGGGCAAGGGCGACTCGGGGATCCCCGAAAAACCTTCGAGCAGGGGGGCGAGCCGGGAAAAACCCGGCGGGCGCGGGGCGTCGATCTCCTCGCAGAGGCGCGCGAGCGCAGGCAGGAGCGCGGGCGGAATGGTCTGGTCCTCGGTCTCCGCCCGCGCGGCGAGCAGATCGGCGACGCGATCACCGAACCGCGAGAGCCAATCGGACGGCAGCGGCGCGAACCCGCCGCCTTCGAGCGGGACGATGTCGAGCCCGTCCTTCCACGCGCGAATGACGGCCGCGCCGCTCGCGTGTTTCGTCGTCCCGCCCTCCTCGCCGTCTTCGGCGATGGATTCGAAGACGACGTCGAAGCCGTCGCCCTGAATGTCGAACCGCGGCACGAGCGGGCGCTTGCCGAAGAGCTCGCCGAGCGTTTCGCCCTGCTCGCCGCCGCGGAATCCCTTGAGCTTCTGCGCGAATCGTAATGCGGCCTCGCCGTCGAGATCGACACGCCGGCCGGGGATCAGGTTGAGCTCGTCGCGGAGCCGCTCGATGAGCCTTCGCTCCTCGGCTTCGTCACGCACGGGCACGGTCCCGCCGAGGTGCACGAGCACATTCTGATCGACGCGCGCCTCCGGCGGATCCCCATACACGAGCAGCGGCAGCACGGAGAGGGTATGCCCGGCCTGCGAGAGCTCGATCGAAATGCGCGGGCGGCTTTTCCGCGCCACGCCCGGCAGCCTGCGCGTGCGCACCACGAGGCGCGTGTGTTTGTCGAGGTCGGGGAGGATCTTCGTGACGAACGTGCCGAGCTCCTCTTTCGCAACGAGCCGCTCCATGGGGAGTTTTTCCCATGCATCGCCCGTGATCGAGGTATCCCCGAGGGGACGCAGGACGTCGCCCGTACGCGCGGCGCCGCGGGCAATGACCTCGTCGACGGAAGGGTCTTTCTCGACCCGCACGAGGACGCCGCCATTCTTGCCGTCGATCACGGCGGCCGAGGGGCGCACGGCCTGCTTGCTCGTGCGAACCGGAAAACCGTCGAAAAGGACACTCGGCGCATTCTCGAGGAGCGCAAACAGTTCCCGCACGCGCGAGAGCGGGACGACGCCGCCCTTCCAGGTGGAGAACATCCGGTCGATCGTGATGTCCTCATGCGTGGGCAAGACCGGCAGATCGCCGCGCGAGACGCGATTCGTGATCGATCCCTGGAAAGGCTCGCGGCGACCGTCCGGAAAGACCACGGCGCGCTCCAGGAACAACGTGCCCGCGTCGCGGCTGAACTCGTATTCGATCTTGCCGAGCACGGGCTTCGGCGCGGGCGCGGCCCGCTGGCTCATGTCCGTCCCGGTCGCGGGAGCGTGGCCCTCGGGGGATTGGGCGGCGACGATCACCGCGGCGGCGACGTGCTGGCAGGGATCGAATTTCCCGCCGCAATCGCAGGTCCACTCCTCGTCCGCGGCGTACAGCGTGACCGTGGGCGCGATGGCGACGCCGGGGACGCGGATGCGATAGGTGAGCTCGGTGGAGGTCTTCCGGTCGAGGATCACGGCGCCGTCGCGGGCCAGGTTGACGCCCTTCGACCAGAGACCGGGCGGGCAGGCTTTACGAACCGCCTGGAGGAGCGAGTCCATGACGACGGGAGCGGTAGCACGGGACGGCGCGCGTGTCGCCTCCCCTCAGGCTAGTACATCATCCCCAAAGTTCGTAGTGGTTCACGCGATCGGCATGAGCATCCAGCTGAAGGAACCGTGGAGGAGGTCGAGCAGCGGCTCCTGCTCGCGGTGCTGATAGGGCGTGGGCTCCCAGCG
>NZ_JAGTJK010000053.1:0-81704 GCF_028435265.1 Polyangium jinanense
CTGCGCATCGCGCAGTTCTTCCACCCCGAGTCCAGGGCTTGCCCTGGTTCGGGTCGAGGGGCGAACAGCCCCCGCGGGGCCCGGGGCAGCGCCCCGGCGCGGCGCCTCGCCCTGTCTATCTACCGGGCTTGCCCCGATTTCTCATTCGCTGCCCCCTCCGCGCCGGCGATGCATACACATGTCATGCATCCGCCGAACGTCACCACGATCAGCCCCAGAACGGCGATGAGCGCGACCGTCGAAGGGTGCATCTTGCCCTTGTTCGGATCCACTGGCGCCATTGGCTGCATCGGCTGCGCGCCATACGCCGTCCCGTAAGGCTGCTGCGGCGCCTGCAGGCCATACCCCTGCGGCGTCGCCCCCTGCGGGCCATACCCCGGCGGCGGCTGCGCATGGTATCCCGGCGGCGTCGGGCCCTGCGGACCATACCCTTGCGGCAGCTGCGAATGGTACCCCGGCGGCGTCGCCCCCTGCGGGCCATACCCCGGCGGCGTCGCCCCCTGCACGCCGTAGCCCGAATGCGCAGGCCCCAGCGTCGGGCCCGTCGCATACCCCGTCCCCGCGATCGTCGGCGCCACGCCGCCCTGCTGCACGGCCGGGCCCGGGCCCGGAGGCGCCACCGAGATGCCCGTCCGCGGCGCCACCATCGCCCCGGCCGGCGGGACGGCGACACCCGTGATCCGACCAATCCGCTCGGCGGACACACGCGCCCGCTGCGGCGCGAACGGGACGAGCGCCGCCGCGAGCTCGCCGACGCTCGCGAACCTCCGCGCGGCGTCCTTTTCGAGGCAACGCAGGATCACCGCTTCGAGCGCGGGCGGCGCGTCCGGGCGCAGCGCCCGCAAAGGCGCCGGGGGATCGCCGAGAATGGCGGCATAGACCTCCGGCACGGTCGAGCCCTGGAATGCGAGCTTGCCGGTCAAAAGCTCCTGCAGGATGACCCCGAGCGCCCAGATGTCCGTGCGCGGATCGACGTGCTTCGACGAACGCAACTGCTCCGGCGCCATGTACCCCGGCGTGCCGAGAACGCTCTGGGTCTGCGTCATGTGCTGAGCCTCGGGCGACGCGCCCACGAGCGCCGCCTTGGAGATGCCGAAGTCGAGCACCTTCACGCACGCCGAGCCGTCCGCACGCCGCGTCAAATACAGGTTCGCGGGCTTCAGGTCGCGGTGCACGATCCCCGCGACGTGCGCCTCGGCGAGCGCCTCGCACGCCTGCAGCAGATACTCGACTGCGTCCTCGATCGCGAGCGGGCCGTTTCGCTTTACGTGCTTCGAGAGGTCCGACCCCTCGAGGTACTCCATGACCATGTACGGCTCGCCCGTGTCGAGCGTGCCGACGTCGAGCACGCGCGCCACGTGCTCGCTCTGGATGCGGCTCGCGCTCCGTGCCTCGTTGGCGAAACGCGCGACGAGCTCCTGGTGCTTCAGGGCCTCGGGCTGCAGGAGCTTGATGGCCACGGTGCGGCCGAGGTGCAGGTGGTGCGCGGCGAGCACGACGCCCATGCCGCCCTCCCCGAGCACCCGCTCGATCCGGAATTTTCCCGAGAGGACATCACCGGGGCTCGGCGTGCTCATCGGGCCTCGGACGAGCGATAGAGGCAAACGGTCGCGATCATCGGCGGCATTCTTCCATGCAAGGGCCCTCCGAGCCAAGCGCCTTCGCGCGGGGGGCTTGTGCCACGCCGAGGGCCCATGCGATCCTCGCTTCCATGATCTTCCAAAGGCCCCTCTCCCGACTTCTCTTGACGCTCCCCACCCTCGCCGCGACGTTCGTCCTCGGCCTCGCCGCATGCGGCGACGACACCGACGGCACGACGCCCCCGCCGAAGTACACGCTCGACAACGTCTGCGCGCAAATCGCGCCCCAGCTCTGCGAGGTGCGCAAGACGTGTTGCGAGAAAGGCGATGGCTACGACGAGGCCGCGTGCATCACGTACGAGACCGAAGTTTGCGAGAAGAACGTGGCCGACGTGCAGGCGGGCCTCATGACCTTCGACGGAAACAGCATCGACGCCTGTCTCGTGGCGATGAAGCCCTACGCGGACAAGTGTTTCCTGACGATCCCCGACTACTACAACGCGCCGGAGGACCTCGCGCCGTGCTCGAAGGTCTTCGCAGGCAAGCTGACGGACGGCTCGACCTGCGAGCGCGACGCGCAATGCGCGTCCTCGGTCGAGAAACGTGAGATCGTCGAGTGCGACGACGACACGAAGAAATGCTCGGCGACGCGGTTCCTGCCGCTCGACGCGGCCTGCAAGGTCGAGGCGAACGCAAAGGAAGTCTGCGATCAGGGGCTCTACTGCGATTACGACTTCCTGGCAATGGAAGGTCTGTGCAAGCCGGCGAAGAAGCTCGGTGAGGCATGCACGCCGAGCCCGATCCAGCTCTCGTGTGGCCTCAACGCCTATTGCGACGCAGACACGAAGGTCTGCACCGAGGCGAAGGTCGAGGGCTCGGCCTGCCAAAGCCCACTCGAATGCCAGTCGCTGAAGTGCAACGCGATGGCCTGCGGGCCGATCGATCCGCTCTTCGACGGCGAGCAATGCAAGGGGAGCAGCGCGCCCTGAGCAGCCGCTGCGCCGGGGCGCTGCCCCGGACCCCGCGGGGGCTGTCCGCCCCTCGACCCGGACCAGGCACGGCCTGGACCGAGGGTGGAAGAACTGCGCTCCGCGCAGTTCTTCCAACGGGCCCGTTGGAGACCAGGGACAGCGTGGCGGTCTCGATTGGCAGGGTCGTCGTTGGTCTTGACCTGGCCTGTTCGATGAACTGCGCATCGCGCAGTTCATCGACCCCGAGTCCAGCGCTTGCGCTGGTCCGGGTGCAGGGGCGGATAGCCCCTGCTGGGGCCTGGGGCAAAGCCCCAGCGCAGCGCCTCCCAGATGAGACCCATGCTCAGCGTGCACGATTGGCGCGATCGGATTGGTCGTGGGGACTCGGTCTCGGTATGTTTCCGCCATGAACCGTGACCTCGTCCACCTCCCGTCGGCGGTGCGCGATCGGCTCGCGCGCCTCGGGGCGAACGTCGCTCCTGCGACTGCCGCCGCGCGGGTGCCGCCGAGCGGCGAGCTGAGCACCGAGCAGTTTTTTACCTTCTGGGAAGCGCTCGGGGCGTCGTCGCCGCCCGACGTCGGGCTCCGGTTGGCGGCGGAGACGCAGGTGCACGAGTACGACATCTCGTCGCTCGCGGCGCTGCACTCTCCCGACGTTGGCACGGCCTTGTCCAAGCTCGCCCGCTACAAACGGCTCTGCGGGATGAAGGAAATGGCCATCGACACGAAGGGGATGGAGGTGACGATTCACACGACCTACCTGCACGCGCCCGGACCCATGCCCCCGCGCCTGGTCGATGCCTCGCTTGCCTCGCTCGTCGTGCTTTTGCAACGAGGCAGCGGGCTTGCGCTTGCGCCGAAGCGCGTCGAGCTCTCTCGTGCGCGTAGCGACGAGCCGATGCTGCTGCGCTTTTTTGGCTGCCCGCTGCGGTTTCGCTCGGAGCGCGACGCGCTCGTCCTCGAGGAGCGCCTCCTCTCGACGCCGTTCGTCACGCACAATGCCGATCTCTTGCAGGTGCTCGTCCCCAGCCTCGACCAGAAGCTTGCGCCGCTCGAACAGGCCTCGTTCGTCGAGCAGGTCCGCGTGGTCGTCGCTCGCCGCATGTCGGGTGAGCGGCCGAGCATCGCGAAGGTGGCGCGGGAGTTGTCCCTCAGCACGCGCACGTTCCAGCGGCGCCTGGGTGAGCTGGGGGTCAGCTATCAGCACTTGCTCGACGAGGTCCGGCACCACACCGCGCTGCGCCTCTTGCGCAAGGACGACGTCGACGTCAACGAGATCGCCTTCCTGCTCGGCTTCGACGAGGTCAACTCCTTCACGCGGGCGTTCCGCGCCTGGGAGGGGACGACTCCGAAACGTTGGCGTGATTCGATTCATTTGTGGCGCGATCGGGTTTGAGGGCGGGCGCTTTGCGCACGATGCTTTGCGCAAAGGGAGGACATCATGGACCTGCATCTGAAAGACAAGCGCGCGCTCGTCACCGGATCGAGCTCGGGCATCGGCGCGGAGGTGGCGCGATTTCTGGCACGCGAGGGGGTCGAGGTCGTCGTGCACGGTCGCAATGCTGAACGCGCAGCGGCCGTCGCGAACGAGATCACCACGGCGGGAGGGCGCGCCGCCGTTGCCATCGGTGACCTGTCGACTGCCGAGGGGCTCAGTCGCATCATCGATGCCGCCGAGCGCGCCTTTGGCGGCATCGACATCCTGGTCAACAATGCGGGCGGCTCGACGAACCTGGCCCACGCGTCGTGGTTTGACGCGCCGTTCGAGGAATGGCTCGACGAGTACAAGAGCAACACGCTCCCTGCTGTGCGGCTCGTGCAGGCGTTCGTGCCGGGAATGCGGGAGCGGCGGTGGGGCCGCGTCATTCAGATCTCGTCGCGCAACGCGATTTCACCTCATGCGCAACTCGGTCCGTACGGCGCATCGAAGGCGGCGCTGAACAACTTCACGCTGAGCTTGTCGAAGGCCCTGGCCGGCACCGGCGTGACGTCGAATGGCATCATGCCTGGGCTCATCGAGACGCCCGCGCTCGACGGGTGGTTCCGCGAGGTCGCCGCCAAGCAAGGCTCGACCGATCCTGCCGAAGGACGTGCGTGGGTGTTGAAGAACATGGTGCATCAAACGGTGGGTCGTCTCGGCACGCCGGCCGATATCGCTGCGGCCGTGTGTTTCCTCGCGAGTCCGCTGACGGACTTCATGACGGGCACGACCTTTCGTATCGATGGAGGGGCCACGCCCACGTTGTGACGACGAGGGGAATCCCCCTTTTCCGGTCGCACACCGGGACGTCCCCAACGACGATCGTTCGATGAACTGCGCATCGCGCAGTTCATCGACCCCGAGTCCAGCGCTTGCGCTGGTCAGGGTCCAGGGGCGGATAGCCCCGGTGGGGCCTGGGGCAACGCCCCAGCGCAGCGCCTCCCAATGCTCAGGCTCAAGCCTGCGGCGCCGCGTCGACCGCCTCCAGCGTCACCGGTACGCCATTCAAGATGGCCGTCCCCGTGAGCGGCTCGACGTAGAGATCGTCGGTGATTGCATTCGCGTTTGCGCCGGGCACGCTTGCTGCGACGCGCATCGTGTCGGCTGCCGCCGCGTGCCCGTGCCCGTGCGGCAGGCTCACGACGCCCGGCATCACGTCCTCCGTCACGGCCATTCCTACGACGACCTCGCCCACGCGGCTCCGCACGCGCACGCGCGCTCCCGAGGAAAGCCCAAGCCGCTCCGCATCTGTCGGATGCACGAGCAACATCGAGCGATCTGGCCCCTTCACGAGTGACGGGACGTTGTGCATCCAGGAATTGTTGTTCCGCATGTGCCGCCGCCCGATGAGCACGAGGCCCGCTGCCGTCACCTCGTCGAGGAATCGCTCGAGACGCGGGACATCGGCGAGGATCTCGGGCGGCGCGAGGCAGACCTTTCCGGTCTTCGTGCGCACGCGCTCCCGGAACATGGGCCGGAGCGGGCCGAGGTCGATCCCGTGCTTGGCCTTCTTCAACTTTTCGAGGTTGAGCCCCTTCGAGAACGGGAGGAATCGATCCCCGTACGGGCCCATGCGGAGCAACAGATCGAGATTGCCGTCGGCGCCGAGCTTGTTCAAGAGCCCAACGAACCGCTCGGCGGCAGCACCGAGCGGTGACGGCGAGATACGCTTCCCGAGGACACGCCCCGCGAGCTCCACGAGGATCTCCGCATCGTCCTTCGTATCCGGCGGGGCCTCGATCACGGGTGCGGACCATTTTGCCGTGTTCCGGACCGCGAGCGTGTGGAAGAGCAGATCGTAATGGCTGCGCTCGAGCGCATACCGCGGCGGCAGGACGAGGTGCGCGTGGCGGGTCGTCTCGTTCAGGTAGATGTCGATCGCCACCATGAAATCGAGGTTCGCGAGGGCTTTCTCGATACGCTCCCCATTCGGGACCGAGAGGACGGGATTGCCCGCGACGACGACGAACCCGCGAATCTGCCCGTCGCCGGGCGTCTCCATTTCCTCGGCCATGGTGGTGGCGGGGAGGTTTCCGCCGACCTCGGGCAATCCACGGACCCGAGAACGGAAGCGGCCGGTGCCGCCCATACCGATCATCCGCGCGACCCGCACGACGTCCGCCGCGGGGGTCGGGAACATGGCGCAGCCAGGGCGATCGAAATGGCCGGTGACGATGTTCAGCGCGTCGACGAGATAACTCGACAGCGGGCCGAACGCGCTCGTGGAGAGACCCATGCGGCCATACGCGACGGCACGCGGCGCCTTGGCGAATTCGCGGGCGATGCGGCGAATGACGAGGGCCGGGACGCCCGTCGGTTCGGATACGCGCTCGGGGGAGAAGCGCTTCGCAATGGCCCGGAGCTCGGAGACGCCGTCGGCGATGTCGGAGAGGGCGCCGGCATCGTAAAGCTTTTCGTCGAAGACGACGTGGAGCAAACCGAGGAGGAGGGCCGCGTCGGAGCCGGGGCGAATGAAATGGTGCTCGTCGGCAAAGCCTGTGGTCTCGGTCTTGCGCGGGTCGAAGAGGACGAACCTGCCGCCACGCTCGCGCACGCCGGAGAGCCTGCCGCGGACGTCGCCGAGGGTCATGATGCTGCCACCGGAGGCCGCGGGATTCGCGCCGAAGACGAGGAAATAATCGGTGTGGTCGATGTCGGGGATGGTCAGGCTCGTGGCCTCGCCGTACATCTGGAGGGCCGCGTAAATGCGGGGATTCGCGTCCTGGGAGTTCGAATCGAAGCGGTTCTTCGTGCCGAGGGCCATTCCGAGCAAGCTCGCGCCGAGGATCGCGCCGTGCCCGTGCGCCGCGGGATTGCCGAGGTACATGCCGACGGAATCGGGGCCGTGCTCGCGCTGGAGGGCGGCGAGGCGCTCGCCCGCCTCGGCGAGGGCCTCGTCCCAGCTCACGCGGACGAAGCCCGAGGCGGTGCGGCGCATGGGGTGGCGGAGGCGATCGGGATCCTCCTGGAGCTCCCGCATGGCCGGGCCCTTGGGACAGATGTGGCCCCGCGAGAAGACGTCGTCCCGATCGCCGCGAATGTCGACGACGCGGTTGTCTTCGACGGCGACGCGCATGCCGCACATGGCCTCGCAGACGTTGCACGTGCGGAAATGAACCGTGGCCCCCATGGTGCGCTCCTTGGTCCGGGTCCGTCCGGATGGGGAGGCATCCTACCAAAAAAGGGCGGAGAAGCGGCAAGAGGAGGTCGGCACGTCCGGGCGGACGCTTGGCGCTGGTGCAAGCAAGGGTCCGGACGTCCGGCGAGACGCTTGGCGCTGGTGCAAGCGAGGGTCCGGACGTCCGGAGGGACGCTTGGCGCTGGTGCAAGCGAGGGTCCGGACGTCCGGAGGGACGCTTGGCGCTGGTGCAAGCAAGGGTCCGGACGTCCGGAGGGACGCTTGGCGCTGGTGCAAGCGAGGATCCGGACGTCTGGAGGGACGCTTGGCGCTGGTGCGAGCGGGAGTCCGGACGTCCGGAGGGACGCTTGGCGCTGGTGCAAGCGAGGATCCGGACGTCCGGAGGGACGTTTGGCGCGGGTGCGAAGGGGTGTCGGCGCGCGGGGACCGCTCAGGACCGCCGCATCGCCCGGATCTTGCCGGCGACGACGTCCGCCGTGAAGCCAAACGCCTTGGCGAGGTCCTTGTCCGGCGCGGAGGCGCCGAAGTTGTCGCGGCCGATGACGAGGCCACGCTCGCCGACGAGCGCGCGCCAAGGCAGCGTCGAGCCCGCCTCGATGACCACGCGCGGCGTGCCCGGAGGCAGGACCTCCTCGCGATACGCCTGATCCTGCCGCTGGAACTGCTCGAGGCAGGGCATCGAGACGACACGCACGCGGTCCCCCTCGGCGTCGAGGATCTTCTTCGCCTCCATCGCGAGCCCGACCTCCGAGCCCGTGGCGATGACCACGACAGCCGGCGGGTTCGTGGCGGAGTCGGCGACGACATAACCCCCGCGGAGCATGACCTTCGGATCAAAACCCTCGGGCCGCGGGAGCTCGGGGACCTTCTGCCGCGTGAGCGCAAGCACCGTGGGGCCCGAGCGGCGAAGGAGCGCATGCGCCCACGCCGCCGCGCACTCGAGGCTGTCGGCGGGCCGGACGACGTCGACGTTCGGGATGAGGCGGAGCGACCAGAGGGTCTCGATCGGCTGGTGCGTGGGGCCGTCCTCGCCAAGGAAGATGCTGTCGTGCGTGAAGACGAAGACGCTGTGCAGCTCGGAGAGAGCCGCCATGCGAATCGCCGGGCGCATGTAGTCGGCGAAGACCAGGAAGGTGGAGCCGAACGGGATGAAGCCACCGGCGAGGGCGAGGCCGTTGACGAAGGCGCCCATCGCATGTTCGCGGACGCCGAAGTGAACGTTGCGGCCGGAGAAGTCGCCCTTCTGGAGGGCCGGCGAGCCCTCGATGTAGGTCTTCGTGGAGGGATTCAGATCGGCCGAGCCGCCGACGAGCGAGGGCACGAGGGCCGCGGCGCGCTGCTCGACGATGCCGGCGCTCTGGCGCGTGGCCGCGTCCTTGCGAGGCGCAGCCTTGACGAGCTCGTCGAAGAGGTTTTCCGGTACCTCGCGGCGGATGAGGCCCTGGTAGAGGGACGCAGCCGCGGGGTCGCTCTGCTCGAGCGCGCGGAAGGCCTGTTTCCAGGCGTCGTGCGCCTTGCGGCCTTCGTCGGCACGGGTCGCGAAGATCGCGCGGACGTCGTCCGGAATCAGGAAGGTAGGCTCGGTGGGCCAGCCGATGGCCTTCTTCGTGGCCTCGACCTCCTTGGCGCCGAGAGGCTCACCGTGCGCCTTGGAGCTGCCCGCCTTGCCCGGCGAGCCATACGCGATGGTCGTGCGCGCAACGATGAGCGAGGGGCGCGCCGGCTCAGCGACGGCCGCATCGAGCGCGGCGCGGATCTGCGCATGATCGTGGCCGTCGATCCTCTGGACGAACCAGCCGTAGGCCTCGTACCGCTTGCCCACGTCTTCGCTGAACGCGAGGTCGGTCTTGCCATCGATGGTGATGTGGTTGTCGTCGTAGAAGAAGACGAGGTTCGAGAGGCCGAGGTGCCCCGCGAGGCTCGAAGCCTCGGCCGAGACGCCCTCCATGAGGTCGCCATCAGAAGCGATGCCAAAGACACGCGCCGTAGCGACGCCCGTCTTCGCGCCGAAGCGCGCCTCCATCATCTTGAGCGCAGCGGCCATGCCGACGGCGGTGGAGATGCCCTGGCCGAGGGGTCCGGTGGTGACCTCGACCCCGGGCGTCATGTGGACCTCGGGATGCCCCGGCGTGCGCGAGCCAAGCTGGCGGAAGCGCTTGAGCTCGTCGAGGGAGAGGTCATACCCCGCGAGGTGAAGCAGGCCATAGAGGAGCATCGACGCATGGCCCGCCGAGAGGACGAAGCGATCACGATCAGGCCAGTTCGGGTCCTGAGGGTCGTACCGCAGGTGCCGCGTGAAGATCTCGAACGCGATCGAGGCAAGCCCCATGGGCGCGCCGGGATGGCCCGAATTCGCCTTCTCGACGGCGTCGACCGCGAGCATCTGGATCGTGTGGACGGCCTTCGTAACTGTCGACTCGTCGATGTGCATCGGATCCTCCGCGCGCGTCTCTAGGCGAGATCAGCTCAGAAGGAAAGCGAGCCAGCTGGCAGGGCGGGATCTTGCTGCCCAGGGCGTAGCGCCGGGGTTTCACCCCGGACCCCGACCAGGGGTTGTCCACCCCTGGACCCGGACCAGCGCAAGCGCTGGACCCGGGGTCGATGAACTGCGCAACGCGCAGTTCATCGAACAGGCCCGTGGCAAGACCAGCGACGACGTTGCCCGTCAAGACCGCAGCGGGGGCGTGTCGACTCGAGGCGAGCAGCGCTGCCGTCTTGGTTGGCAACGCCGCTCGTGGTCTTGCCCAGGGCCCGCTGGAAGAACTGCGCATCGCGCAGTTCTTCCACCCCCGGTCCAGGCCGTGCCTGGTCCGGGGTGCAGGGGGCGGACAGCCCCCGCTGGGGTTTGGGGCAACGCCCCAATCTCTCCCCTCAGGCCGACGCAGCTTGCGCTGGACGATCCTGGATGGGCGGGGATGCGAAGATGTCTGCCTGGCTCTCGCTCGGCGGCGGAAGCTCCACGTAGCCGCGGAACTGGGCGAGCATGTTGAAACGGCGGGACATCCAGCCGGGGATCACGAGGGCGTAGGTGCGGGCGAGACGGCGCGGGTCGTCGAGTGTCCGCAGCATCGCCTGGTAGGTCACCTCGCCGTAGGCGGCTTTGAAGGCCGCGGCTTGTTCGGGACGGGAAACCCAGTTCATCACGCCGGGACGATCGGCTTCGGGGTGGAACTGG
Organism: Polyangium jinanense; assembly: GCF_028435265.1. Classification (GTDB taxonomy): domain Bacteria; phylum Myxococcota_A; class Polyangia; order Polyangiales; family Polyangiaceae; genus Polyangium; species Polyangium jinanense. Next base: position 10,346 of record NZ_JAGTJK010000053.1, read on the forward strand.
ACCGACTCGACGCCGGCGGTCACGTCCAGACCGAGGATGGCGCGACCTTTGGACATGCCGTCGCGGCTCTCGCGGGCGAGGAGGGAGCCGCCGAGGGATTCGAGCAGGCGCTCGTCGAGGTCGACGGCTTCCCAGCTTCGGTGCTCGAAGGCGAAGAGACGGTCGCCGAAGGGGCGGAGGAGCGGGTGGGCTTGGCCTTCGGGCGTCGTGTAGATGGGCATCACGCCGAACTTGCGCTCGGTGCGGGGCACGACGGCGGCCAGACGAAAGTGCCGCACGACCATCTCGAACGAGTAACAGATGGCGAAGAGCGCGCTCTGGGTCTCGCCTCCGCGGATGGCCGAGTCGACCACGTGGTCCAGGAAGCCTGAATAGTCTGTGACCCAGGGCATCCCGTCGCCGTCGTAGGGGGATCCGGGGCCGCCGGTCGAGATGTACAGGTCGTAGTCGCGCGGGACGGGGTTTTGTGTGTCGCGCGGCGAGACTTCGCCGAGCACGCACTCGAGGCCCGGGTTGTGACGGCGGACGCGGTCGAAGAATGTGGACACGATGCCTCGCAGGCACCGCATCGCCTGGTTGACATGCCCGTTGTTCATGTCGACCAGGCAGATCCGCAAGGGGAGCAGTCGGGGCTCTCCGCTCACGTGCACCAACCTCCGGCCTGGGGAATTGCGATACGACCCATCACGCGCGTGACCTCAGCATCTTCCCCCTGCGTCGTGATTGTCGTAGCACGAAGGCTGAGCGCCGAAAAGACAGCATTTCTGTCACTTTCCACGCAGACTCCAAGCGACCGACCGCACGACCGGATCTCCGGATTGCGCTGCAGTTACAGCGGATTGGCGTGCCTGAGACGGGGCGAAGCGAGCGAGCGAGCGGAGCGCGGAGACGCGTAGATCGGTGCTCGCGTTTTCCTGGGTCGCCAGGGTCTCCGCGAGGGTGATGGCGCGGGCTCGTTCGCCGCCCTGCGCGACGCGGACGTAGGCGCCGAGTGCGCGGGCGCGGATCAGCTCGGAAGCCGTCTCGTCGATGACGAGCGCGCGGAGCTTGCTGGGCGCGGTGGCGCCGGCGATGCGGATGGCGAGGGCCTCGTAGTCGCCTTTGCCGTGCGCGCACCAGACTGCGCCGAGGACACGTTCGAGGGCACCGGGCTTCGCCGGGAGGGGCTTGTTCGGGCGGCGTGTGGCCGCGAGGGCGAAGGGGGGCTCGGGCGCGAGGGGCGACGGAGGCGCGGCGACCTTCTTGCTGGAGGGCGGGAGCGGAGGCGCAGGCTGACCGCCTTCTTCGAGGATGCCGCGGTAGAGCGCGCTGCCGTGGAGGACACGCTTCTGCGCTTCGGTCAGATCGGTCGCGCCGTAGGCGATCGGGAACATCGTGTTCGTGACGTCCGGGCAGTTGTCGGGGTTCGACTGCATCACGGACGTCGGGCACTCGACGGTGTCGCTGAGCGGATCGGTCTCCTCGATGGAGAACTCGGTCGTGTGGAAGAGGCCCGAGAGGTGACCGACCTCGTGGCGGAGGACGGTCGCGTCGTACTCCGGGTTGCCCGAGGGCATGTACGCGACGCCGCTCATGGTGGTCCCGTGGAGCGTGGTGCTGCCCGGGATGCCGCCCGCGACGCCGATGGCCTGGCCGAACTCGGAGCCGAAGCTGCCGATGACGAAGAGGTTCAAGGCCGGCGCGTCGCCGGCGCCCGCCGAGGAGGCGAGCAGGTTCCGGTACTCGTCGTAGTTGTCGACGCTCGTGAAGCTCGCGTCGAGCGGCAAGAAGGTGACCTTGCCGAGGCCGAGGCCCGCGTAGTCGACGAACATGTCGGAGAGGACCTGGTTCACGTAGTTCTGCGTGGTCGAGTTCGGCGCGAGGAAGACGTTCACGTCGACGACGCCGCCGTGGAAGAGGCCGTCCTTCGTGCGGCGGATCCACACGTCGACGTGCGCGCTCGTGACCGAGCCGTCGTCGTCGCCGAGCGCGATGCGCCACTGGCCTTGCTGCATGGGCCAGGCGTTCGCCGCGTCGGACTGCGGGCTTCCGCCGCCGACCCAGCCGTAGTTCGCGAACGCGAGGGTCGACTTGTTCGGCATCGCGTAGTTGAAGATGACCGACTCGCCCGAGGGAGGACGGAGGCGGTTGATGCCGACGACGTCGTTCACGTTCGCCGTGCCGACCACGACCGTGAGGCCGAGCGCGCGGTCGGGGACCTCGAAGGGCTGGAGCGAGTTCAGCGCGATGTCGCCGACGTCGATGTGCTCGAGCGACTGGAGCTCGCTCGGCCCCGCGCCCACGCCCGAGCCGCCCGCGCCCGTGCCGCCCGCGCCACCCGCGCCACCCGCGCCCGCGCCGCCCACGCCGGGGCCTGCGCTCCAGGTCTCGCCGCCTTCGCCGCCGGTGCCTTGGGTCTCCGTGCGGGTCGTCGCGCCGCACGCGGCGAGCGTGACGAGCGCGATCGCGGCGAAAAAGGAGGACCGGACAAGGCCGGCAGACGAGGCTCGAAGGGAAGCCGAGAGCGAACGGAAGGCGGTAGGGGCAAGCATCTTGCGATTCTAGCTTGCGCCTCCTTGGGGTAGAAGCGGGCGCGTGCAGAGCGTCGATCCGGCGGCGACGGGGACGAAAGGCCGCGAGGAAGCTCCTCCGAAGGCGGGAGGCGGCGCGCGCTCGGCGGCGCTCGTGACCGCGGGGATCGTGCTGTCGCGGCTCGTGGGGCTCGTGCGGCAGCGCGTCATGGCCCACTACTTCGGGACATCGGCCTGGGCGGACATGATCGCGGCCGCGTTCCGCGTCGGCAACATCACGCAGAACCTGATGGGCGAAGGGACGTTGTCCGCGACGTTCATCCCGCTCTACGCGCGGCTGCGCGGCGAAGGCAAAGGCGAGGAGGCGGCGCGGTTCGCGCGGTCGGCGCTCGGGCTGCTCCTCGTGGTGGTGGTGGCGGCGTCGGCGCTCGGCGTGCTGTTCGCGCCGTGGCTGTCGTGGCTCGTGGCGGCGGGGTTCGACGAGGAGAAGCTCGCGGGGACGGCGACCATCGTGCGCATCGTCTTCCCGATGACGGGCCTGCTCGTGCTGTCGGCGTGGGGGCTCGGCGTGCTGAATGCGCACCGGCGCTTCTTCTTGCCGTACGCGGCGCCCGTGGTGTGGAGCCTCGCGCAGATCGCCGCGCTCGTCGTGGCAGGGACGTTCCTCGGGCAGCGGGGCGGCGCGCTCGCCACGGCGCTCGCGTGGGGCGCGTTCGCAGGGGCGTTCTTGCAGCTCGTGGTGCTCTTGCCGGCGGCGCGGAGGCTGCTCGGGGGAATTGCGCCGAGGTTCGATGCGAAGGATCCGCACGTGCGGGAGGCCGCGGCGCGGCTGCCCGGCGCGCTCGTGGGCCGGGGGATCATCCAGATCTCGGGGCTCGTCGACACGCTGCTCGTGAGCTTTTTGGGCACGGGCGCGAACGCGACGTTCGGCTACGCGCAGACGATCTACCTCTTGCCGATGAGCGTGCTCGGGACGGGCGAGGCCGCGGCAGCGTTGCCCGAGTTTTCCCGCGACACGGCGGAGGCCGACGTGGACAAGCGGAACGCGGCCGTCCGCGCGCGGCTCGGCGCGTCGCTCGCGCGCATCGCCGTGCTGACCGTGCCGGCGACGCTCGTGTTCGTGCTGCTCGGCGGGGACCTCGTGGCGCTCTTGCTCCAGACGGGGACGTTCGATCAGGAAGCAACGGCGCGGGTAAAACCGCTCCTCGCGGCGTATGGGTTCGCGCTGCTCGGCAACGCGGCGGGGCGTGTGCTGACGACGACGGCGTACGCGCTCGGCGACACGCGCACGCCGGCGCGGTTCGCGGTGCTCCGGGTCGTCGTGAGCACGGCGCTCGCGCTCGTCTTGATGCGGCCGCTCGGCGTGCTCGGCGTGGTGCTCGGCGCGGTGACCGCGGGCTGGGTGGAGACGTGCGCGATGGGGATCCGGCTGTCCCGAGCAATCGGAGGGCTCGGGCTCGGGGCGATTCGCGCAGGGCGGATCGGGGTGCTCGCCGCGCTCTCCGTGGGCGCGGGCGTCCTCGTGCGGTCGATCCTGCCCACGGCGCTCGCGGGGACGACGATCGGCGCGATGTTGTCGCTCGGGACGTTCGGCGCGGCGTTCGTCGTGCTCTGCCCGCTGCTCGGGCTCTTCGACCCGCGTTCGCTTCTCCGGCGCGCGCGGCGCTGACCTCCTGCAAAGGGCGATGGCGCAGGAGCGCCGGGCGCTTCAAGAACGCGAGGTGACGCCTGGCAAGACCCTGCACCCCGCGCTCTTCCACCCTTATCGCGCCGCCTTCTACGTCTTCCTCGCCGCGCGCCGCACCCTGGTCGAGCTGTCGCCGGATCGAGGCTGGCGGACGTGGATCACGCCGGAGATCCTGCTCGGCGGCTTCCTCGTGCCGAGCGACGTCGCCGAGCTCGAGCGGCTCGGCGTGCGCGCCGTGGTGAACGCGACGAGCGAGCTCGTGGAGCCGATCGGGACGCTGCGCGCCGCGGGCATGGACTACCTGCAAATCCCCTGCTGGGACATGAACGCGCCGAGCCCCGAGGACGCGGACCGAGCGATCGCCTTCGTCGCCACGCACATCAAGGCGGGGCACCGGGTCTACGTGCACTGCGCGAGCGGCGTGGGCCGGAGCGTGACGCTCGTCGTGTGTTATCTGGCGCTTCACCGCGGGATGAGCGTCGAGGAGGCGATCGCCTGGATCAGCGCGCGGAGGCGCGTGGCGATGCGCGAAGGGCAGCGGCGGTTCGTGAACGACTACGTGTCGGCGCGCGGGGGCCGGGTGAGCGCGGAGAACGCGTAGTCCGAGGAACGCGTAGACCAGGGAACACGGAGAACACGGGCGCGTCGAGCGCGAAGCACCACGCGCTGGCACGCCCCTTCCAATCGAGGGCTCTGGGAGGCGCGAGCGCCTCCGCCTGGAGCCCCCATGAGAACGATCGCGCACGCTGTCCGCGGGGACGTGTACACGCTGCTCATCGTGCTCCCGCTCGTCTTCTTCGCGATCTCCCTCGGCTTCGACGTCGTCGCGATGCTGTCGGGCGCGCACGTCTGGGGCGTCGCGGCCGCCGTGAACCTCGCGGCAGGGCTCGTCAGCGGTTCCCTGTCGTCCGTGTATTTCGCCCGGGTGCACGACACGTATCGGCCGGGATCCCGGGCGCGGGACCTGAGCTTCCTGTTTCTCTGGCTCTCGATCTGCGCGCTCCTCCCCTTCGTGCTGAGCCTCGTCCTGCGCGCCGTGCACCCCCAAGGTCCGACGCCGCCGGCCAGCGTGGCGCTCTCCATCATGGCCCTCGGCCTTTCGACGCTGGCAGGTTGGCTCGGCGACGAAGCGGCCCGCGAACGGGGGTAAGGGCGAGCTCTTTCGACCAAACTTGGCCCATCGACGCGACCTTTGGCATGCGTCGCCTCGATGCAAGACGATCGCCCCGGCCCGAACCGATCCACGCGCCTCGGGCTCCCGCTCCTCGCCGCGCTCGCACTCGCGCCCCTCGGCTGCAAGGGCAGCAGCGCCCCCGCGCTCGCCAAGGGCGAGCCGACGGAGGAGCCCCCGCCGGACGTGCCGTCGCCGCCCGCCGATGGCCCGAAGCTCATCGTCCTGCAGAGCGGCACCATCGTGTACGACCGGCCCTCGACGAAAGGCCGTCCGCTGGGCGAGCTCCGCGCAGGGGCCGCGATCGCACGCTCCTCGGACGCGTTCACGCGAAGGGAATGCCCAGGCGGCTGGTACGTCGTCCGCCCGCGTGGCTTCGTGTGCGCAGGCGAGGCCGCGACGACGGATCCGTCCCTCGCCGCGGCGCTCCCGTCCGGCCCGGATCTCTCGCGCGCCCTGCCCTACCGCTACGGCCGAGCCCGGACCGAAGGCGTGCCGGTCTACACGCGCTTGCCGATGCCGGCGGAGCAATCCACCGAGGAGCCGGATCTGAAGCGCTACCTCACGAAGCGCGGCTCCCTCGACAGCGAGGTGCTCGGCGCGGCCGCGAACGACGTGCCCCTCGATCCGCGCGGCGTGCCCGCAGGCCCGCCCGTGCTGATGCCCGGCGTCGACGGCGCGGACGCGGTCGGCAAGCGCACGGTGGGCTCGTTCTTCGCGTTCCCGGCGCCCGCCGTCGCGCCCCTCGCGCCGCTCGCATCACGCGTGGCGGACCTGAAGGGCGGCGTGCTGCGCAAGGGCAGCGGCGTGGCGCTCGCGGGGTCGTTCGTGGCGTCCGTCGCGCCGAACCCCGGCGAGGGCCGGCGCTTCGGCGTGACGCCGTCCGGGCAGGTGGTGCCGATCGACCGGCTGAAGCCCGCGCTCGGAACGACGTGGCACGGGCTCGACGTGGAGAAGGTGGGGCTGCCCGTGGCCTTCGTGCACAAGGGCGGCGTGACGGCGTGGAACCTCAAGAAGGGCGAGGCCGAGCCGATCGAGGACGAGGAGCTCGAGCGGCGCACGGCGGTGCCGCTCAGCGGGAAGTTCCGGACGGTGAACGGCGTGCGCTTCGAGCAATCGCGCGAGGGCTACTGGCTGCGCGCGCAGGACCTCGTGGTGATCGTCCGCCGGACGAAGTTCCCGGATTTCGCGAAGGGCGATCAAAGGTGGCTGGACGTGAGCCTGGCCAACCAGACGCTCACGGCCTACGAGGGGCAGAAGCCGGTCTACGCGACGCTGATCTCGTCGGGACGCGACGTGCTGAAGGAAGCGGCCGAGAGCGCATCGACGGCGCGCGGGACATTCCGGATTCGTAAGAAACTGGTAACTGCACCGCTCGACAGCCGCGAGGTGCACGGCGACTTCGACGTCGCCGACGCGCCCTGGGTGATGGAGTTCGAACCGGGATACGCGCTCACGGGCACGTACTGGGGCGATGGGCTGGGGGAGGCGCAGACTTTCCATGCTGTCGCGCTCTCGCCCGTCGACGCGCGCAGGCTCTTCCACTGGGTCGGGCCCGAACTGCCAGAGGGCTGGCACGGCGTGACCGACGCAATGGGCGAAGGGACGACGGTCGTCGTGCGGCCTTAGCGTTCGGGGGCTCCGCTCGGACAAGCCGAGCTACGCCCCCAAACCCCCGAGCGTTCGGGGGCTCCGCTCAGACAAGCCGAGCTACGACTGTCCCGCAGCGTGACAGGCCACCGAGCAGGCTGTGCGTTCCCTGCTCGCACACGATGCGCGCGGATCGACATTGCCCCCGCCCGTGACACCGGACCTCGCGCGCCGCGCCGCGTCTCGCGTCGCCCCGCGCGGCTCTGCGACGCTCCCGACGAAGCACCCCGAGAGGCGCGATTCTCCCGAACAAGCCGCGGGAAACGCGCATTCCCTCGCGCGAAACCCCGTGCGTCACGGCGCGCCGGAGCGAGAGCGAGCGCGCTTCGTAGCGCTCGGCACGACCCTTGCCGACGACCACGCACGTCACCGCGACCTTCGCGAGCAAAAGAGGCGATGGCGGGGGAAACGCGTGGTCCGACGATCGGGTCGCGCCTCGAGACCGCGGTGGCAGAGGGACGAACCATGGCTTCCAAGACGACGACGACGCGCACGAAGAGCGCAGCCAAGCGCGGAGCGACAACGGCGCGTAAAGCCTCCGAGGCGGCGAAGGGCGCGACGAAGAGGACGAAGAGCGCCGGCAAGCGCGCGGCGGCCTCCAAGGCAGGAGCCCGAACGGAAACGGCCGCGCGCACGACGACGCGCAAGGCCGCCGCCTCGAAGCGCCCGGCCGCGAAGAAGGCGACGCGCAGCGCCGCCGGACAGCGCACGACGGCGTCCAAGGCGGCTCCGGCGCGTTCGCCCCGAAAGAGCGCCACACCAGCGCGCAAGTCGGCGACGGGAACCCGGACCCGCACGAGCAGCACCCGCACAACGGGCGCTCGCTCGGGTGCGAGCCAAGCCCGACGCGGGAGCGCTGCGGCCCCCGTGTCGTCGAGCGATTGAACCTGGTGCCGAAGGAGGGAATCGAACCCCCGACCCGGCGCGTATGAAACGCCTGCTCTAGCCAACTGAGCTACTTCGGCGGAAGCGGCGCGCACTATGTCGAGGGACGACGGACCTGTCAAGCGGGCTAACCGTCCCGGGGGCGTCTTTCTCGCGAGAGCGTGGGCAAACCCACGCGAAGGCCGGTGAGGAGGAGGCCGAAGGCGCTGTCCTTCGGCCCGCCGGTCCACCCCGCGAAGTGTCCCGAAAGCTCTACATTTTTCCGCGCGTCAGGGGCGCGCAGGATCCGGGGGACGCACCGCGGGGTTTTTCGCGACGAATGGCATCGACCAGGCGAACGTCGGACCGAGCTCACGGGGGAGCGGCTCGAAGGGAGCGCCGCGCAGGACCGCCTGCCGGCAGTTCTCGTCGAACTCGGGGATGCCGCTCGGCCGCGCCACACGCGCGCTCGCGACGCTGCCATCGGCGCGGATCACGAACGCCACAACGACGGTACCGCCGCGCCCCTCCGCGATCGCCCAGCGCGGGAACGCGTCCTTCCAGAGCGGATGAATCCGCGCGAGCACGCGACGCAGGTAGTCCATGCGGCGCTTGTCGAGCGCATTCGCGTCGAGGCCTGTGCCCTGCCCCGTGCCGAGCGGATCGGCGACGGAGCCGCGGCCCGCGCTGCCGCCCGATCCCGGCGCCGTGGGCCCGTTTTGCCCACCGGTCCCCTCGCCCGGCGCGCCACCGGCGGTGCTCGCGTGCACGATCGACTGGAGCGCGAGCGCGACCTCTTGCTCGCTGTCGACCTTGTCCGTAGGTCGCCCTTCTCGATCCGCGGGCACCGAGGGCGTCCCCGCCGTGACGAAGGGCCGCGCGAGGGGCACCTCGGCGCTCGCACGCGCGTCCTTGCCCGGCGCCCCATCACGCGCGCCGATGCCCTCGGAAGGCGCCATCACGCCCTCCTCCGCGCCGCCCACAGGCCGCGCCGCCTCGATGCCGTCGGGCGGGAGCGCGGCCGCGCCGAGCGCGCCTCCACGCCGCGTGGCGCGGCCGGCGCGCAATCCGCCCGAGGACGGATCGTGCACGGCGTACGTGCGCCGCTCGGGACGACTGCCGGAACGACCACTCGCGAGGAAGGTGAGCTCCATCGGCTCACGGCTCGCGCGTCGGTCCTCGCGCGATGCGCGCGCCTCGCCCGCGTCGATGCGCGGAACTTGCGTGCGATCGATCCGCGAAGGCACATCCGTGACGAGCGCGCGATCGTCCTGCCGATCGGCGAGGTTCGTCGCGCGCGCCGTGGCCGTATCCGTACCGCCGCGCCCTTTCGTGCCCGTATCGGGACGCGGCTCGGCCTCCCCTCCCCCGCGCGGAACGGCGACCGCTGGCAACTCGATGAGCTCGCCGGCGATCGATCCTTCGCTCAGCGTCGGCAGCTCGATCTCGACGACCTCGTCACGGAGCGGCGCTTCGAGCCCTCGCAGCGCGATACCCGGCTCCGCGCGCGTCGCGCGCGCAAGGAGGGCGCCGCCGGTCGCGAGCAGGGCGAGGTGCACCGCGAGCGAGAAAAAACTCGCGGAGACGAGCCTACGTCCGCCTTCGCCCCTCACGCCTCCAGTATGCCTCGTCTCCGCGCTCTTGCGTGCGCCTCACGCGAGGCCGAAGCGCCGGCGCGCGTTCTCCGTCGTGCGCGCCGCGAGCTCGTCGAAACGCTCGCCGCGGAGCTCCGCGACGCGACGCGCCGTGTGCACCACATAGGCGGGCTCGCAGCGCTTTCCACGCAGCGGGATGGGCGCGAGGTACGGGCTGTCCGTCTCGACGAGGATCCGCTCGGGCGGCGCCCACGCGGCGACCTCGTGGATGGCGCGCGCGTTCTTGAACGTCACGATCCCCGAGAACGAGAGATCAAAGCCGAGCGCGAGCGCCCGCTCGGCGAAGGGCCGATCCTCGGAGAAGCAGTGGATGATGCCGCCGACCTCACGCGCGCCTTCCTCTTCGAGCACGGTGATCGTGTCCTCGGCCGCCTCGCGCGTATGCACGACGATGGGCTTCTGGACGCGCCGGGCGAGCGCGATCATGCGCCGGAAGACCTCCTTTTGCGTCTCGCGCGGCGAGTGCATGTAGTGGTAGTCGAGCCCGATCTCGCCCACGGCGCGGACGCGCGATTCGCGGGCGAGTCGCTCGAGCTCGTCTTCCATGGGTCCGTCGAGGACACGCGCGTCGTGCGGGTGCAGGCCGACGGAGGCCCACACGTCGGGACGGCGCGCGGCGAGGCCCGCGGCGAAGCGCGCTGGACCGAGGTCTTCGCCGACCCCGATCACGACGAACGCCTCGACGCCAGCCTCGCGCGCTCGCTCGAGGACGGCGTCTTCTCCTTCGGGAAAGTAGTTGGGGTCGAGGTGGCAGTGGGTGTCGATCAACATCGTTCGTGGACCAACGACGTGCCCGTCAGGTGACGAGCTCGGCGAACCGCGCGCGGAGGAGCGCGCTGCCCGCGTCGAGGGCGCAGCTCTCGCAATACCCCATCGCCTTGAGCCGATCGAGCGCGGCGAGCGCGTGCTTGCGTTGCTCTTCCCGCAGGCTGCCGACGAGGGGCTCGTCGCGCACGCCCTGGGCCGCGTGGTTCGCCCGATCCCGCAGCATGGCCACGAGATCCCGGCAGAGCAGCGCCACGGCCTTGCGGCGCTCGGTGAACACGGCTTCGCGCAGCTTGCGGATCTGCTGCGGGAAGACGACGGCGTTGACGACCCTCTCGCCGGGATGATCGATGGCCCAGGCCGCGATCATCGCGATGAGCCCGCGGCGGTGATCGTCGTGCTTGCCGCGCACGCCGAGCAGGCCCTCGATCTCGCGCATCATGCGCTCGTCGGCGCCCTCGAAGTCGCCGGTGTGCGGGTTTCGGATCTTCTCGCCCTTCACCCAAGCGCCGACGTGCTGCACGTACCGATCGAAGAGCTCGCCGTACCGCGTCTCGTCGACGAGCCCGCTCGCCGAGCGCATCTCCTCTTCGAGCGTGTCGAGCAGCCGCGCGCGCACGACGTCGCGGAAGAGCTTGTGATCATGGTAGCCGCCCGCGAGCGGGCGCTCCTTGAGCCAGTCGTACTCCGAGGTCCGCTTGCAAAGCTCGTCGAGCTCGGTGAGGACGGAGAACGGCGACAAGCAGCCGTGATCACGGCTCTGCGCGGCGTCGAGGAGCAGCGAGCGGATCTCGCGTGGCGAGACGCCCGAGCGTCCCTCGAAGTCGACGGTCGCGTCGGTCTCCTGGTAGAGCGCGCGGATGTTCGCGCGGAGCAGCTTCTGCGAGTCGCCGTCGAGCCGCTCCGGCGGCGTCCCCGTCGCATACGCCTCCATCTTCTCGGCCGCGGTCAGCGACGAGACGATCGGCGCGAGCGCCTCGGGATACCGCTTCGCCTCCGGCTGCCGCATGCGCGTGAGCACGGCGAACTGCGCGGCCACGCGTGTCGCGTGCGGCGCGACGTGTCGCGTGACGAACGGCGCGATCTGCGCGTCGTAGATGCGCTGCTCGTCGAGGTAGCTCCGGAGGTACGGCGCGCGGAGCAACTCGAAACGACCGCGGAAGCTCGGGAATTCGGGGTGCTCGCGGAAGGCGTTCAGGTGAATGTCGTTCGCGCTGCCGATCATGACCACGTTCGTCTGGATCGTCTGCTGCGGCAGGCTCACCTCCCCGGTTTCGAGCGTGAGCTGCAGGTAGCGGAAGGCGTCGAGTGGCCTCTTCAGGAGATCGCTGAACTCGAGCACGCCGCCTGAGGCCTCGACGAGATCGCCGTGCGCCTCGAAAAGTGTCCGCGCCTGGAGCGCCGTGGGCAGCGCGGCGAGAGAACGATCGGCCGTGATCTGCCGTTCGCCTGCGTCGACGCTGAGCTCGGGCCCGATCGTGACCGCGCCCGTCCGATACCTCCGCGAGATGAACCAGCGCTCGACCTGGACGTGCCGCAACACATCGGCGAGCGAGCCCTCGTAGGAGACGAGCAGCGCCTCCATGATCTGCTGGTTCTTGTGCGAGAGTTTGCCGCTCATGAGCCAGTCGGGCGGCGCGTCGGCGATGCCGGCTTCCTCGTAGAGCTTCTTCAAGAGCTCGCGACGCTCCGGCACCGGGAGCAAGAAGAGCGGATGATCCCGGAGCTCGCTCACGAGGCGCGCGTCGATCTGCGTGTCCTCGAGGTGCGCGAAACTCCCGCCGATCGGCGCCGCGGCCCCTTCGCCGCCAAACCCGATCGCGCCGCGTGTCGTCTTGCGGCTCGGGAACACCCAGTGAAACCGGTAGAGCGCGCCCTCGTCGAGCGTCGAGTAATGCTCGAGCGCGCGCAGGACACAGCCGGCGATCGTGCTCTTGGCCGATCCATTCGGGCCGTGCATCAAGACGAGCCGATTGGCGCGACCCTCCTGCACGAAGTTCGAGAGCGCGCGGTAAATCTCGCCCTGCAGCTCCTCGTGCCCGATGAGCGCCGCGTCGCGCCCGTGATACGGGGCCCGACGCCCATTCGCGCCCGACGCTCGCATCGGCTCGGGCTCCCAGGGCAGATCGAAGAGGCGGTACCGCGTGCACTCGCCCCACGGGCGCTTGACCGGGTACGTCCCGAAGTGGTCGAACATGTCACGCACGTACCGGGCGGCATCACGCCCGTGGCGCGCGGGATCAGACGCGAAGAGCTCCAGGTACTCCTGGAATGAGAGCAAGCGCCGCCCCGTCTGGAAGCGACGCTGCATCGAGGTGACCAGGTTGGAAAGCTCGGCCAGCGCGAGCTCGGACCTTCGGCTTGCCCGGGCGTCGGACTCTTTCACCCCGGGAGTTTAGCCCCCGGCTCACTTCACGTCGACGTCGACCTCGAGGTCCAGCTTCTCCATCAAGCAGTTCGCCGCGCTGCACACGCTCATCGAGAGCGTGCCGGCGATCTTCGCTTTGCCCGCCCGGGACGCCACGAACGGCACCTTGAACGATCCCTTCTTCTCGTCGAACGTCCCGTCCTCGCGCTTGAGCAAGGGTTTCGGATACGTGACGCCTTCGGGCGCGGGATCGACGAGCTTGAACTTGTACGGGTACTGATCGTTCATGTGATACGCGCCCTTCGGCACGATCGAGATCTCGAGCGTCCCTTCCTTGCCCGCCGCGTACGGACCCGTCGCCTTCATTTCGACCGCGTACGAATCGCTCTCGGCCTTGGGGCCCTTGGCGACGACGGTCTTCTCCTCGCCGCGCTGCGTGGCGGCTTCGCTCCGGCCACATCCAGAGGCCAGCACGAACGTCAGGCCCGAGAGGACCACGAGGCACGCGAGGGTGGAGAGAGGACGTTGGCGCATCGGAGGCTTCTTCATGAGGACTCGAAATACCACGGCGGTTTGCTCCTGACCACGGGCGGAGGGTCGACGAAACGGCGCAAGCAGCACGGGTTCGACGGAAGGGCCACCCAAGCCATGCACGAGCCCGGTGTTCAGCGCGCGCCGAGCGCCACGATCGCCAAGGCGACGAGGACGACGAACACAATGGCGGGAAAAAGCCAGCGTGGTCGTGTGGTCGGGATGGCGGCGACGTCGTCCTCCGGGAACGCGCCTTGCTCCGATGCCACCGCCGCGCCCGCGAAGGCGGCGTCCAGCGCGCTCAGATCGCCGGCCGTGCCCTGCTCCTCTTCGAGCCGCGCGAGCACGCCGGGAAGACCCGCGCGGATGCGCTCGCCAAGCTCGGCCTGCGGCATCCGCGCCCACGCCACGTGGCTCCCCTCGAGCCCGTACGCGTGGCCGATCCGATCCGCAAGCGCGCCGACCGTGGGGATGCGCTGCGCGGGATCCTTCGCGAACGCGTGATCCATCACCGCGTCGAGCGAGCGCGGCACGCCGTGCGCGCGGCCCACTTCGCTCGGCGGACGGTGCGGACGCGTCATGATGCTGAGCAGGATCTGCGGGCCGGATTTGCCCTCGTACGGGACCTTGCCCGTGAGGCACTCGTACGTGATCGCCGCGAGCGACCAGACGTCGGCGCGATGATCGAGCGAGGCGAGCCCCTGCGCTTGCTCGGGCGACATGTAGAACGGCGAGCCGATCGTCGTGCCGACCGCGGTGATCTTCTTCGCGCCCACGCTGTTGTCGCGGACGCTGCCGAAGTCGAGGAGTTTGACCTCGTCACCGCCGCACAAGAAGACGTTGTCGGGCTTGAGATCGCGGTGGACGATCTTGCGTTCGTGCGCGCCTTCGAGGCCGAGCGCGACCTGCGAGACGAACCGCACGACACGCTCGGGCGGCAGTACGTTCTCGCGGCGCATGAGCACACGGAGCTCCTCGCCTTCGAGGTACTCCATCACGATCACGTAGTTGTTCTCGGCGTCGTGCTCGAACGCGTGCACACGCACGACGTGCTCGTGCGGCAGGACCGCGCTCACCTCGAACTCGCGCTTGAACCGCTCGAGCGCCACCGGATCCTGCGCGACCTCCTCGTGCAGGATCTTGAGCGCGACCGAGCGCTTCTCCTCGCGGTCGAGCGCCTGGTACACGCGGCCCATGCCGCCCTCGGCGATGACGCGAAAGATCTGGTAGCGCCCGCCGCACACCGCGCCGCCGACGCGCGGATCGCTAGGATCCGGCTTCGGCGCGACCTCGTCGATCCCCGCGAGCTTCTGCCCTTCGAGCGGGCAGAAGTCCGCGTCGTCTTCGTAGAGGCGATGGCAGGTGGTGCAGGCTTTCACGCGCCGCGAGGAGATCGGACGAGACGAATCCGAGGATCAGGCGCGTGAAGACGTCGAGCTGCCCTCGGCGGCGTCGCCCTCCGGGGCGCGCACCGGCGCGGGCGTGTAGTAGAGGATGCGGCGGCAGTGCGGGCACTGCTCGAACTCGGCCTGCCGCAGCATCTTCTGGAACATCATCGGCGGGATGGTCAGGTGGCAGCCGAGGCACGTGCCGTCGTGCGTGGCCGCGATCGGGTGCGGGCGCCGCGTGCGAACCGATTCGTACCGACGGTAGAGCGTCGTCGGCAACTTCTTCACCGCGAGCTCGCGCTCCTTCACCCGCGTCGCGCGTTGCGACTCGGCAGCGTCGAGCTGCCGCGTCGTGCCCTCGGCCGTGCCCTCGATCTGCTGCACGAGGGTGCGGTACTTCCCGTCCGTCGCGTCGATCGACTTCTTCGCCGCCTCGGTCGCGGTGTTGAGGCGCTCGATCTCTTCCTCGCGGTCGCGGTGCAGCTTGCGCAGCTCCTCGATCTCGCGTTGCGCGGCGTTGCTCTCGCGCTCGTTCCTCGATCGCGCGAGCTTCTCGCGCGATCGCTCGATCTGCTGCGTCATCTGGCGCAGCTCGACGCTGAGCTCGCTCCGCGTCTTCTCCATCTGCGAGAGCATCTCTCGGTCCACCCGGAGGCGGTCCTCAAGAACTTTCGCCTCCGCCCGCATCCCCTCCAGGCTTCCCCGCTGCTTGCCGATCTGCTCCTCGAGCCTCCGCAGATCGTCGTCGATGGTCGCGAGCTCTTCGAGGGGTGCGATCTGGTCGCGGATACTCACGTGGATGCTCTGCTCCTTGCGAAAAGGGATAGGCCCACCTGGACTCGAACCAGGAACAGCCCGGTTATGAGCCGGGGGCTCTGACCGATTGAGCTATGGGCCCGTGTTCGCCGGATCGCCCTGCAGCGACCCGGGGGACAAGCTAGTCCAACATCGAGGCCGTTGGAAGGGGAGGGCCGCGTCATCGTTCACTTTGAGCTTGCCCCCCGGAAAAAGCCGTGCGGTCCCCTCGTGCGTCCCGCCGGACCAAACCTCGAAGCATCGAACTTTCAAGGACTTTCCGGCGCAGGCTTCGAACGCTCCGGGACCTTCCGTGGCGGAAGGTTCATCCGGCCGAGCCTCGGCCGCTTGCCCGTGGGCGCAGGGCCCGCCCGCCCCCCGTCCTTCGGGTCGGCGCAGCAGCGGAAGCCGACCTGGTAGAAGCTGAACCACTCGTTGTGGGTCGAGGTGATCGGCCGGCAACGCGCGCGGATCGGCCCCCAGGAGCCGCCTTTCAAGGACGATCGGTAAGGCGCTTCGAGGCGCTTGCCCTGGGTGTTGTCGACCCACTCGTCGACGTTGCCCGTCATGTCGTGCACGCCGAAGGGGCTGACGCAGCGGTGCATCTCGCCCGACGCGACACGGCGATCGAGCCGGTCGACCTCGTCGGCGATGCGTCTGGGATCCGAGAAGGCGTCGAAGTCCGGCGGCTCGACGGGCCGGTCGATGTTGCAGGCCTCGGCGTCGCGCTCGGCACCGTACGGGTAGGGCCACATGCCTGGGCCTTCGCAGGCGAACTCCCACTCCTCGACCGTGCAGAGGCGCTTGCCCTCGACCTCGCAGGCGCGCCGCGCCTCGTTCCAGTCGGCCATGACCGCGGGCTTGACGCCTTCCATGTTGGGGTACTCGTAGACGTCGACGCAGAACCGACGGCGCTCGAGCCGGCCCTCGCAGAGGACCTCGGGTCCGAAACGCTCGCACACGTCCTTCACGTCTTCGCGATACTTCAAGCATCGATGCCCGACGAACGGGCAGTAGATGCCGTCGACGAGCACCATGCCCGGTCCACACGCCGTCGCGCTCTCCGGGCTCACCTGCACGTACGAAGGCGGCGGCGGTTTTTCCTTGGGCGTGGGCGCGGGCGGAGGAGCTGGCGGCAGAGGCTCTTCGATCGAAGCAGGCGCGGAGGCAGACGCCTGCGCCTCGCGTCGCTCGGCCGCGCGAGGCGCGAGGAGGAGCGCCGCGAGCCCGAGCGATCCCGCGAGCACGAGCGGAAAAACGACGACCTCGCGGGGCTTCACCCGTCCTCACGCTCGCGATCGATCCACGGCTTCGGCGGCGGTACCTCCACGCCGTCGATCGTGTCCGCGCAGCAGCGGAAGCCCACCTGGTAAAACGCGAACTTCGGGCCGTGCGTCTTCGTCGAGAGCCGACAGGTGTTGCGCACCGGGCCCCAGTAGCCGCCGTTCAGCGTCGAGGGCTGGTTCGTCTCGGGATCGTCGGCGAGGTTGTCGGTCCACTCATCGACGTTGCCGGACATGTCGTACGCGCCGAACGCGCTGATGCACGCGGGGTGCGATCCGATCGGATCGGCTTGCCAGAGGCGCGCGATCTCGGCCTCGCGCGTGCGCTCGTCGATCATCGCGTTCACGTCGAAGGGGATGGCCGCGCGATCGACGTTGCACGGGCTCGGCTGGCGCACGAAGCCCCACGGGTACGGCAGGCGCTTCGGTCCTTCGCAAGCGAGGGTCCACTCGGAGCGACGGCACAGACGTTTGCCCACGGACTGACAGAGTTCTTTGGCCTCAAACCAGTTCACGTAGACGCGCGGAGTCTCGCCGACGCGGTTCGGCCACTCGTGACGATCGATGCAGTACCGGCGCGGGTCTGGCTCGCCGCCGCACGGCACGCCGCGCACGTACTCGGCGCAGCCGTGGCCGAGCTCGCTCGATCGACGGCCGCAGCGGTACTCGAGCTTGGGGCAGAAGTCGCCCTCGACGAGCGCCATGTCGGCCGGGCACGCCGCGCGAACGGCCGGATCGGCGGAAAAACGATCGACCGGCGTGAACGCGGGCGCCGCGGGATCCGCGGGCATGGACGTTTCGGGCGCGCGCGGGGACGGTGCCTTCGGCGAAGACGGCGCGGGCTCGGATGCGGCACGCGCGGCCGAACGGAAGGACACGGCCGAGGTGCGCGCGACCAAAGCGAGGCCGCCGACCACGACGCCGACGCCTACCGAGATGATCACGCTCCTCGTCGTCGTACCCACGAGCTCTGCAGGGCTTCTCGATCGTCGCCCGTCATGCAAGTAGAACCGAGGAACCGCGAGGGGGAAAAATTTCGAGCGAGCAAGCGCGGCGCGGCGGCCCCGATGTCGTGAAAACGCGGGGGTCGCCCAGGGAAGCGGTTCGTCCTCGTCGGCCTTTGGGAGAGCCGGGAGGCCATGGACAACACGGGAGCCCCCGCACGATGAGCGTGCTAGGTGTCGCGAGTCCATGGATCGCCTGGTCATTCGCGGCGCTCGCCAGCACAACCTCAAGGACGTCAGCCTCTCCCTCCCGCGGGACCGCCTGGTCGTCATCACCGGCCCGAGCGGCTCGGGGAAGTCGTCGCTCGCGTTCGACACGATCTACGCCGAGGGACAGCGACGTTACGTAGAGTCCCTCTCGGCGTACGCGCGGCAGTTCCTCGAACAGCTCGCCAAGCCGGATGTGGAGTCGATCGAGGGGCTCTCGCCCGCGATCGCGATCGAGCAACGGGCGCTCGCGAAGAGCCCGCGCTCCACGGTCGGGACCGTCACGGAAATCTCGGACTACCTGCGCCTGCTCTTCGCTCGCGTCGGCACGCCGCACTGCCCGAGCTGTGGCGCGCGCATCGAGGCGCAGACGGTGCAGCAGATCGTCGACCGCATCCTCGGCCTCGGCGAAGGCGCGCGCGTCACCGTGCTCGCCCCGATCGCCCGCGCCCGCCGCGGCGAGCTGAAGCTGGAGCTCGATCGCCTCCGCCGCGAAGGTTTTGTTCGCGCGCGGATCGATGGAGAGGTCGTGGATCTCGGCGACGAGATCGTCCTCGATCGGACGAAGGCGCACGACCTCGACGTGGTGATCGACCGCATCGTGGTGAAGGAGGGCGTGAAGGGCCGGGTTACGGATTCGGTCGAGCTCGCGCTGAAGCTCGGCGAAGGGCGGCTGCTCGCGGATCCTTCGACCGAGCGCTCGCGCGCGGAGCCGATCTGGATGAGCGAGCGCTTCGCCTGCATCGCCTGCGGCATCTCGCTGCCGCCGATCGAGCCGCGGATGTTCTCGTTCAACGGCCCGCACGGCGCGTGTCCGGCGTGTGACGGCATCGGGTTCCGCACGCGGATCGATCCGGAGCGCGTCGTGCCCGATCCGAAGCGCACGCTGCGCGAGGGGGCGATCGTCGCGTGGGGGCGGCGCGGCTCGCTCGCGCTCTCGACGGAGACCGAGCGTGCGGTGAGCGCGCTCGGCGTGAACCCCGACGTGCCGTTCCGCGATCTGCCGGAGGTCGATCGGAAAGCGCTGCTCTTCGGCGCGGAAGCGACCGCAGCGAAGGGGCGGAAGAAGGCGAAGGAAGGCTACGAGGGGATCGTGCCGCGGCTCGAGCGGCAGCTCGAACAAGGCGACGGCGTGATCTCGGGCGAGGACGACGACGATCTCGACGACGACGTCGCGGGCTCCGAGGACATCGGCCGGTACGCCGTCACGCGCGTGTGCGACGTCTGCAAGGGCAAGCGCCTGCGGGCCGAGGCGCTCGCCGTGAAGATCGCGGACAAGAACATCGCCGACATCGGCACGATGGCCCTCCGCACGGTGCGCTCGTTCCTCGAGACGATCGCGCACAAGGACGGTCCGCTCCAGCCGCGCGAACGGGCGATCGCGGAGCCTCTCCTCCGCGCGGTGATCGCGCGGCTCGGCTTCCTCATCGACGTGGGCATCGACTACCTCACGCTCGATCGATCGGCGCAGACGCTCTCCGGCGGCGAGGGACAGCGCATCCGGCTGGCCACACAGATCGGCGCGGCGCTCGTGGGCGTGCTGTACGTGCTCGACGAGCCGAGCGTGGGCCTGCACGCGCGGGACAACGCGCGCCTGCTCGAAGCGCTGCGCAGGCTCGTGGATCTCGGCAACAGCGTGGTCGTGGTCGAGCACGACCGGGACGCGATCCTCGCGGCCGATCACGTGGTCGACATGGGGCCCGGGGCTGGCGTGCACGGCGGCAAGATCGTGGCCGAGGGCACGCCCGCGGAGATCGCGAAGAACCCGCACTCGGTCACCGGGCCCTGGCTCTCGGGCGACAAACACCTGCCGATCCCGACGAAGCGTCGCAAGGGCGACGGGCGCGTGATCAAACTCGTCGGCGCGCGCGCGCACAACCTCACCGGCGTCAACGTGGAGATCCCGGTCGGCGTGCTCTGCGCGGTCACGGGCGTCTCGGGCTCGGGCAAGTCGAGCCTCATCGTGGACACGCTCCTGCCCGCGGCGCGCGCCGCGCTCTACCGCACGAGCGCGCCGATCGGCGAGTGCGACGGCATCGAAGGCCTCTCGCACATCGACAAGGTCATCTCCATCGATCAGGCGCCCATCGGGCGAACGCCGCGCTCGAACCCGGCCACGTACACCGGCGTCTTCAGCTTGCTGCGCGAGATCTACGCTGGTTTGCCGGAGTCACGCGCGCGTGGCTACAAGGCCGGGCGCTTCTCGTTCAACGTGAAGGGCGGGCGCTGTGAGGCGTGTCAAGGCGATGGCGTCCTCCGCGTCGAGATGCACTTCCTGCCGGACGTGTTCGTCACGTGCGAGACGTGCGGCGGCAAGCGGTACAACCGCGAGACGCTGGAGGTGCTCTACCGCGGCATGTCGATCGCCGACGCGCTCGAGCTCACGGTGGATCAGGCGATCGAGCAGTTCGAGGCGATCCCGCGTGTGCGCGAGCGGCTCCTCGCCCTCGCGCGCGTCGGGCTCGGCTACATCCGGCTCGGACAACCCGCGACGACCATCTCCGGCGGCGAGGCGCAACGCGTCAAGCTCGCGCGTGAGCTCGCGCGCAAGGCCACGGGCCGCACGCTGTACGTCCTCGACGAACCCACGACGGGCCTGCATTTCTCGGACATCGAGGTGCTCATCGGCGCGCTGTCGAGCTTGCGCGACGCGGGCAACACGGTCGTGGTGATCGAGCACAACCTGGACGTCGTCGCGTGTAGCGACTGGGTCATCGACATGGGCCCAGAGGGAGGCGAGCGCGGCGGATTCGTCGTGGCGTGCGGGCCGCCGGAGCACGTGGCCGGCGTCCCGGAATCGCATACCGGGCGCTACCTGCGCGAGGTCCTCGAATCGGGGCGCAAGCGGCCGGGGAAGCGCTCGAAGTAAAGACAGCAGCGACGGACCTGGGGAGCGCCCCGCCCGCGCGGGGCGCGTAGGGGGTTGGGCCCGGCCCAACCCCCTCCACAAAAGGATCAGCCGTAGTCCTTCTCGGCGCGCTCCTGATCCTCTTTGCAGCGGATGCAGAGGCTCGTCTCGGGGCGGGCTTCGAGGCGCTTTTGCGCGATCTCTTCCTCGCATTCCTCGCACTGACCGAACGTTCCGTCCTCGATCTTGATGAGGGCCTTCTCGATCTTGTCGAGGAACGACTTCTCGCGGCCGCGGAGCCGGAACGTGAAGGATTGCAGATACTCGCTCGACGCAAGATCCATCTCGTCGGGGAGATCGCTCGCGTCGAGGGCCATGTCCTCACTCAGCGTCTGCTTTGCTTTCTTGACGATCTCGTCCCGCTTCGCCTCGAGCAAAGCCTTGAACTTCTTGAGCTGGGCCTTGTTCATTGTGCAATTCCCTCGACGTGTCGCCCTTCGGGTGCCCCCCGCCTCATGCAATCCGGGCACCTCGACGAAGTACGGCTAGAGACGGATGAATACCGTCCATTTCCGGCCCTCCCGTGAAGGAGGGCGCGGAAGGCTAGGCGACGGATTCCCTGACGTCAACCACGGTCGAGACCGGTCGAGATGCGTGTTTGACGACGTCCTCTCGACGTGGGACAAAACCTTCCACCTTGCTGGAATTCGACATCAACCGAAATACGAGCCAACCCCGTGATGCCGCCACCGTCGTCGTCATTCGCGACGGGGCCCAGGGACTCGAGGTCTTCTGTGTGCGGCGCCACGCGAAGTCCGCGTTCATGGGCGGGGCGCTCGTCTTTCCCGGCGGAAAGGTCGATCCGTCGGATCTCGATCCAGCCTGGGAAACCGCGGCGAGCGCCGCGGACGCGCGGGTCCTCTCGATGGCCACCGAGCAGACGAGCGCCCTCGGGCTCTGCGTCGCGGCGTGCCGGGAGACGCTCGAAGAGGGGCGGATCCTTCCGGTCACACCCGCGGCCCTGGGGCCGGAGC
This sequence comes from Polyangium jinanense, assembly GCF_028435265.1. Taxonomy (GTDB): domain Bacteria; phylum Myxococcota_A; class Polyangia; order Polyangiales; family Polyangiaceae; genus Polyangium; species Polyangium jinanense. The sequence continues at coordinate 32,106 of NZ_JAGTJK010000053.1, forward strand.
TCGACGCGATGGCGGCCGAGCTCGTGGCCGGGACGCGGCTCTTCGACGCGCTCGTCCGGCGCGGAAGGCGTCTTTTGGTCGACACGCTCGTGCCGTTCGCGCGGTGGGTGACGCCCGAGGCAGAGTCCCGTCGGTTTGATGCTCGTTTTTTCCTGCTCCCTTTGCCCGAGGGACAGGAGGGACGGCACGACGATCACGAGACCACGATGAGCCTCTGGGCGCGGCCTTCGGATGTCCTCGACGCCGCGGCGGAAGGGCGTTTCTTTCTCGCGCCGCCCACGTCGCGCACCCTGGAATTGCTCGCGGGCGAGCGAGACGTGCACGGTGCGCTTGCCCTCGCCAGTCGCCAGTCGCTCCTGCCGATCTGCCCGGTGTTCGTCCCGGGCGAGGGCGACGCTCCGCCTTTCATCGCTTTGCCCGGTGATCCTGCACACTCTGTGAGGGAGCGACGGGTCGCCGGGCCCAGCCGCTACGTCCTGCGTGATGGCCGTTTTGCTGCCGAGGACGCGCCCGAGTTCGGCAAAGGATTCGCTTCTCCCGATGTGCCGGGGGTCGAGACGAGCCTCGACGAGCGGGACGTTGCGACTTCGGTGGACGATGGGGGTTCGGGGACTTAGCTCCCTTTTGTCGGAGCTAACGCCCCCGAGAGAGTGGACTGGGCCGAGGAGGCCGGAAGTCATGGAAGCCAAAGAAAACACGACGCCGACCACGACCACGACGACGACGAACCAGCCGGAGCTGTTCACCGCGAGCGACGTGGCGCGGTTTTGCCAGGTGGATCTGAAGACCATCCACAACTGGGCGGACAAGGGGGAGATCCGGCACTTCCGGACGCCGGGTAGGCACCTGCGCTTCCGGAGGCTCGACGTCCTCGATTTCCTGCGGAAGTACGGCTACCCGATCCCGGAGGTGCTCCGCCTCGGCAAACCGAAGGTCGTGGCCGTCGACGACGATCCGGTTGTCCTTGCCTCGCTCCGCAAGGCGCTGAGCAAGCGCTTCGAGCTGACCACGTTCCAGGATCCGTTCGACGCGCTCGTGGCCGTCGGCAGCATCCAGCCCGACGCCATGGTCTTCGACGTCCGGATGCCCGGGCTCGACGGCGTGAAGTGTCTCGAACGGCTGCGGTCGATCGACACGACCTCCCACATCCGCTGCATCGTCTACTCGGACGCCGAGGAGATGAAGAAGAACGCGACGGAGGCCGGGGCCTACGACTTCATCAAGAAGGGCGAGGCCGCGGAGCTGCGCGACTCGCTGGAGCGGCTGATGGGCCTCGAACGGGAGTGAGGCGGGCGGATCATTTACCTTCGCGGTAGGCGCGGATCGCGTTCGCCACGGCATCGGCGAGCTTCTGCCGATAGTCGGCCGTGGCGAGGCGGGCCTCGTCGTCCGGGTTCGAGATGAACGACGTCTCGAACAGGACGGCGGGCATGTCCGCGCCGACGAGCACGAAGAAGCCCGCGGTCTTCGTGCCCTGATCCTTCGTGTCCGGCCAGCGCACGCCGAGCGACGCGAGCGCGGAGCGCTGGACCAGATCGGCGACGTGGCGCGACCGGGCCATGAGGTCGCCGACGTCGAGGTTCGACGCGATGAGCGCCATCTCCTCGTCGATGGAGCGCGCGTCGCCCTCGCCTCCGTTCTTGCGCGGACGGGAGGCGTTTTCCCGGGCCGCCACGCGCATCGCGAGGCCCTCGGGATCCCGCACGCGATCGAGCGAGAACGTCATGGGCCCGCGCGCCTGGCCGTTCTCGGACGCGTTGCAGTGGACGGAGACGAAGAGGTCCGCGTGGAACGCATTGGCCCGCGCGGTGCGGAGGTCGAGGGCGACGTACGTGTCGTCGTCGCGCGTGAGCAAGGTCTCGATGCCGAGTTCGCGCGAGACGATGGTCGCGGCGCGGTGCGCGATGTCCAGCGTGACGTCCTTCTCCTTGAGGCCCGTGGGTCCGACGGCGCCGGTGTCGTTGCCGCCGTGGCCGGGATCGAGGACGACACGACGCACCTCGCGTTTGCCCGAGGCGTCCTGTTCGTCCTTCCGAACCGGCGGGCGCGTGCTCACGTCGATGACGATGCGGAACGGGTCGGGTAGGTAGAAGACGCGGCGATAGAGGGAGGCGGCGAGGTCGAGGACGACGCGGGTGCCGCCGCCCTCCTGGGCGCCGAGGCGGACGCGACGCACGACGCCGCCGACCTCGGTTTCGCGCGGGACGCCCTTGGCGCTCGCGCGGGCGATGTCCACGAAGACACGCGCGTCCTTGCCCGCGGCGGCGTCGGCGCCGAGGGTGCCGACCTGAAAGGTGGTCGGGCCGCTCAGGTGAATGACCACGCGGCCGCCCTTCTCGGAGCCGAAGGGTTCGAGCGAGACGAGCTTCACCGGCTCCTTGGCCGCGGCCGCGTCACGCGGGGTCACGACGACCTGCCCCTCGGACGCAGCCTGGGTCGAGGTGGACGATGGAGGGGCGGACTCCGGGGAGACGGCGCCCGAGGGCGGCGGGGAGGCGGCGAAGGCCGACGGGGACGGTGCGCCGCGCGAGGCGGCCTCCGAGGCGAGGTCACCTTCCCGTTCGAGGGCGCGGAGCGCATCGGCGCGGGGGCGATACGCGGACGACATCGCGAGGGTGCGTTCGAGCGCGGCGTGGCAAGGCGTGCGCGGGGCAAGGACGGCCTGGCGGCGCGAGGCGAGGTAGGTCTCGCGGTAGGAGACGGCGGCGTCGCGGGCGAGGTCGCCGGCAAGCAGGGCGCGGCGGCGATCGGCCTCGCAGCCCTGGAGGGTGCCAGCGACGGCGCTCGCGGCGGCGGCGTAGAGCTCGAGGGCCTCGCGGGCGTCGGCTTCGGCCTGGTCGAGGCGGAAGGAGCGGGCGCGGAGGTCGGCGGCGAGCATGGCGAGGGCGGCGCCACGTTCGGTGCGGCCAGCGCGGGAGGAGGCGATGGCGACGGCGTCGGCGAGGGCCACGACCTCGGCGCGGGGCGGAAGCGCGGCGGCGGGGTCGAGGAGGGCCTGGGCGCGCTGTTCGTCGCTCGGGGGCGGCGCGGGTGTGCCCGACGTACCCGAGCCGCAGCTGAGGAGGGGCGCTCCGCACGCAAAAAGAATCGCCGCGGCGCGGAGGGCGGAGATACCATGGGAGCGCTGCACCGCGGTACGCCGGTGGACCGCGAACGACGGGGCAGCGCCCGCGGCGACCCCACGCGTCGCGGGGCCCGAGCACATCTTCCGGAGGATCCCCGTGTCCGACTCCACGCCCACCTCGATCCCTATCTACGCCGACCGGCTCTCCGGCGAGAACTTTGCCGACGCGACTGCGATGGTCAACGCGTATCTCCGCCGCTACGTCGCGAAATACCTCCCGGCGAGCGAAGCGGGTCACGAGGGGCACGTGCTCGACGACGGCGGATATGCCCACGTGCAACGCGGGGTGGTCACGATCGGGATCAACGTGCTCGAACGGCAGGGCGTTCTGATGATTTTCGCGCCCATCATGGCGGTGCCGACGCGGGGGCGGGAGGGCTTCTACCGGAAGCTCCTGGAGCTCTCGTTCGTGCGCACGAGCGACGCGGCGTTCGCGATCGACGCGGCGCGCGACGACGTGGTGGTGCGGTGCCTGCGGCGCCTGTCCGCGCTCGACTACGAGGAGTTCGAGGACATCGTGACGACCGTGGGGGACGTGGCGGACGAATGGCAGAACAAGCTCGTCGCCGAGTTCGGGGGGAACGAAAAGCCGGCCTCCGCGTTCGGCGACTGACGCCATCGGCCCAGCCTTCACGATCGACGCCGCTGCGTTGCCGCTCGCACGCGACGGGTGATACGTTCTCGTCTGGTCATGACTGTCCAAGAACCCCAAGCGAAGCCGCGAGTCCCCACGCCGGACGAGCTGGATCGGCTCGCGCTGCAGTACAAGCCGTCCTGGGAGCAAGACGATCCGAAGGCGGCGCCCGCGCCCGAGATCGCGGCGAGTCCGGTCGTGGCCCCGCCGCCGGCGCCGGCGCGCGCCGAGGCGCCCGCTCCGCCCGCGGAGAATGGTGCGGCGAAGACGAACGGGGCGGCCGCGGCCCACGTGAACGGCGCCGCGAAGGTCGACGCGCCGAAGGTCGATGAAGCAAAGGCCGAGGCGCCGAAGGCCGAGGCGCCGAAGGTCGACGAAGCCAAGGCCGAGGCGCCGAAGGTCGACGCGCCGAAGATCGACGATGCCAAGGCCGAGGCGCCGAAGGTCGACGCGCCGAAGATCGACGATGCCAAGGCCGAGGCGCCGAAGGTCGACGCGCCGAAGGTCGACGATGCCAAGGCCGAGGCGCCGATGGTCGACGCGCCGAAGGTCGATGAAGCGAAGGTCGACGCGCCGAAAGCCGACGAAGCCAAAGCAGAAGAGCCGAAGGCGGACGAGACAAACGCCGACGAAGCGAAGGTCGACGAAGCGCAGCCCGACGCGGAGAAGGCCGAAGCTGCACCCGCGCCCGCGCCCGCGCCGCCTCCCGTGGACGAAGCGAGCCTCTCGCGCATGGACGCCGCGATGGCCGACGAGCCGCCCGAGATCCCCGTGAGCGGCCCGCCGAAGGGGATTTTCGTGAAGGTCGCAGTCGCGCTCGTGGGCCTCGCCGGGCTCGCGTTCGCCGCGAAGGGCATCCTCGGCGGCTCGGACAAACCCACGCCGCCGCCCGTCACGACGAGTGCAACCGAGGCGCCGAAGCCCGCGCCGAGCCCCACGCAAAACGCAGCGCCGGTCCCTTCGCCGACGATGGAAGCGCGTCCCGTCGAGACCGTCGTCACGCCTCCCACGCCGGAGCCCCCTCCCCCGACGCCGACGGCCACCGCAACGACGGCCCCCACCAGCGAGCCCGCCGCCGCCGCGACAACACCGAAGGTCGAACCGCCGAAGGTCGAACCTCCGAAGGTCGAACCGCCGAAGGTCGAGCCGCCGAAGCCCGTCGAAACGGCTGCAGCCACCACGAAAAAACCCGCTGCATCTGCACCGACGACCGCAAAAACTGCGGCCCCCAAACCTCCCGCTACGACAGCCCCGAAGCCCGGTGGCGGCATCATCCGCGAGACGCCGTTCTGAGCGCTCGCTAATCGCTTGCCCGTGCCCTCCTCGGGGTGCGAAGAATGCCGCAACGAAGACCGCATCGCCGGCCGCCGCGATGCACCGAGGGTTCGATGAAGACACGCGCTTGCGCCACCGCCTTGTTCCTTTCGCTCACGGTCCCTGCCCTCCTCGGCGAGGCCGGGATCGCTCCCGACCTCATGGAAGCACGCGCGTTCGCGCAGGCCGACGCCGTCACCGAGGTCGCTCGTCAACGCTACGAGGACGGCGTGAAGGCGTTCGACGCCGGTCGCTTCGAGGACGCGCGCTCCGCGTTCCTGCAAGCCTACGCGCTGAAGCGTCACCCCGCCGTGCTGCTCAACCTCGGCCAGAGCGAGCTGCGCTCGAACCACCCCGAGGACGCAGGCATGCACCTGCAGCAGTTCCTCCGCGACATGCCCTCGGCCTCGCCCGATCAGAAAGCCGTCGCCGAAAAGGGCATCGCCGAGGCGAAGAAGAAGACCGGCCACATCGTGGTGATCGTCGACGCGAACGGCGCCGACGTGTCCGTCGATGGAACGAGCTACGGCAGGTCGCCGCTGCTCAACGTGATCTTCGTCAAGCCAGGCGCGCACACAGTCACCGCGACGTACGGCGGCAAGACGACGACCACGAAGGTCGACGCGAAGCAAGGCTCGGCCACCGCGGCAAACCTCGTGCTCGGCGTCGGCGGCGCTGCGACTCCGCCGCCTCCGCCGCCTCCGCCGCCGCCCCCGCCGCCGCCTCCGGCCGCGGCGCCCCCGCCCGCGACGACGACCACGACGACGACGCCCGCCGCGAACCCGTACGGGTCGCAGGCGAGCACGGGCACGCCGCCCGCAGGCGCGACGACCGCGAGCTCGGGTCTTCCGCCGATCGACGCGGGCGGGCCCACGCCCCAGGAGCCCGACACGACGACGGGCACGCGTGAGCCGTTCCTGAAGTGGTACACGCACAAGCCCCTCGCGTGGGTCGGCTCGGGCGTCGCGGTGATCGGCCTCGGTCTCGGCATCGGCTTCTCGATCGGCGCGAGCGTCGCGAGCGGGAAGGCCGATCAGCACGCCGCCGAGATCCGCACGTACGCCTCGACCGATCCGAGCACGAACTTCGGCAAGAACCCGCCCTGCGGATCGACCGAGGAGGCCGGCAGCGATCTACCGGGCTACGACCAGGCCTGCGGCGTGCTGCGCAAGGATCTCTCCGACTACGACACGAACGTCGCCGTGGCCACGACGGGCTGGGTGCTCTTCGGCGTCGGCGCGATCGGCACGGGCGTCTACGCGCTGCTCGACTGGTACCTGCCGAAGAAGAGCTCGACCACGGGTTCGAACGACGGCCCGCGTGTCCTCGCCGTCACGCCGAGCGTGTCGTCGACCTATCAAGGGCTCGGCGTCGTCGGCACGTTCTGAGACAACCTCGCCGTCGCTCCCGCGGCGCGCAGGAGGTCCCGCATCGTCGATCGCGGGACCGCCGCGCGCCGCGCCGCTTCACTCGTATTGCCACCCGCTTCCTCGAACAACCGTCGCGCATCGTCGGGACAAAGCTTGACGCGCCGTCCGCCGCGCTCCGCGAGCACCGACGTGACGTGCTCTGCCTGAATCACGCCCGGCGCACGTACGGCCGCCTGCACGATCACGTTCCGAAGCTCGCGCACGTTGCCCGGCCACTTCTCCGCACGCAGCGCCGCAAGCGCGCCAGGCGAGAGCTCACGCGGGCCGATCTCCGAGGTCGCGAAGAGGTGCATGCAAAGCGCCGCAATGTCCTCCGTGCGCTCGCGCAGCGGCGGCACGCGTACGAGACAAACCGCGAGCCGCTCGTACAGATCCGCCCGAAACCGCCGCACCGCGACCATCTGTTCGAGCGGCTCGCACGTCGCCACCACGAGCCGCACATCGACATGCGTAGTCGTCTCCGCTCCGAGCGGTCGCACGATCCCCTCCTCCACGACGCGCAAAAGCTTTGCTTGCACATCGAGCGGGAGCGCCGCGATCTCGTCGAGGAAGAGCGTGCCCTGGTGCGCCTCCCGAAATGCGCCACGTCGATCACGCAGCGCGCCCGTGAACGCGCCGCGCTGATGGCCGAAGAGCTCCGACTCCGCAAGCTCACGCGAGATGGTCGCAGCATTCAGCGCAACGAACGGTTTTCCCTTGCGCGGACTCTCCTCGTGCAGCGCACGCGCCACCAGGTCCTTGCCCGTCCCCGACTCGCCGCGGATCATCACAGGCAGTCTGAGCGGCGCAAGCCTGCGCACCGCGCCGCCGAGCCTTCGCATCGGCGCACTCCGCCCCACGAGGAGCGAAAGCGGCGCGCCCTGGTGCGTCTCCCCCGCGAGCGCACTTCCGTCGACGCGCACCACGGCATGTCCAAGCTCGACCATGCTCCCCATCGACAAAAAGGCCCGCGCGACGCGCGTGCCCGCCACGCGCATGCCGTTGCGTGATCCAAGATCGAGCACCTCGATCACGCTGCCGCGATGCACGAGCGCCGCGTGGCGCGCGCTCACCGTCCGATCGACGAGCTGCACGTTCACCCCCTCGCCCGAGCCGAGGACGATCTCCTCGCCGGGCCCGAGCCGCCAAACGCGCTCATTCCCGCCGTCATCCACGCGGATCCACACAGCGCCAAGCGCCGCCTCGCCTCCGCCAATCTCCACCGTCGTGTCCCGCGAACGTTCGTTCTTCACGAACGCTCCATCGACGCGCAGTCGTCAGCAGTTGCGAGAAAAGTTTCGAAGCGTAGCGCCGCGCCGGGGTTTCACCCCGGACCCCGACCAGGGGTTGTCCACCCCTGGACCCGGACCAGCGCAAGCGCTGGACCCGGGGTCGCTGAACTGCGCGATGCGCAGTTCAGCGAACAGGCCGAGGCAAGAGCAGCGACGCCCTTGCCAGTCAAGACCGCAGCGCAGGTGCAGCGCCACCGTCTCGGCTGGCAACGCCGCTCGTGGTCTTGCCCCGGGCCCGTCGGATAAACCGCGCATCGCGCGGTTTATCCGCCCTCGGTCCAGGCCGTGCCTGGTCCGGGGTGCAGGGGGCGGACAGCCCCCTGCTGGGGGTGCGGGGCAAAGCCCCGCGCTCTCAGAACGCCGCGGCGACCGTGGACGGAGCGCGCACCTTTCCGCCGCGGAGCGGGTCGAACGTGACGCGCAGGCCCACCTGGAAAAACCCGTACACGCTTGGCGACGTCCCCGGATCCGGGCGCAGACGGTACGAGCCGACCGTCCCCTCCAGGAACGGCCCGAAGCCGAAGACCGGGTGCGGGTAGAACGTGCCGCCGAGGGTGATCCGCGCGAAATCGATGCCCTGCGAGCGGCCGATCCCGAACGCCGGGGCGGCGCCGGTCTCGGGCGCTTCCACGAGCGAGGTGCGGAAACCTACACCGTAGCTCGCCCAGGGATCGAAGGCGATGCCTTGCGCGAGGTGGTAGACGAGGCGCATTCCCACGCCGAGCGTGCTCCCTGAGCACGTTGTGCAGGTCTCGCCGCCGCTGAGCAGGCCGTAGTTCCCTTCCAGCTCGAAGGATACGTGCCGGCTCAGACCGAAGCCGAGCCCGGCGGAGACGCCGGGCCCGCCGGAGACGAGGTCGGCGGCGGTCACGCCCGAGGCGATGCTGCCGAGGGGCACGACGTAGCCGCCCCCCACGGACAGGAGGAAGGCTCCTTTGCGCCAGTCGGGCGCGTAGGCCCTTGGGGTTCCGGCGCCTGGCTCCGGCGGCTCCTCGACCTCGGCGGCGTCGTCCTGGGCCGGATCGGGCGTCTGCGCGAGGGCGGGCAAGGGGGCCACGACGAGCGCGGCGGCGACGAACGCGCGAAGGGAGCGGGGGAGCGTCACGGCAGGGCTCTAGAACGACCACGGCCCGCGCGCAAAGCGCAAAGCGCACGGCCCTTGGGAACCTTGTTCGACCGCCGCGTATGAGCGCGCCCACGACGGAGGGGTCATGGGGGGTGGACTGCGCGGCAGACCTTACGAGGAACTAGCCGAGGACCAGGGAGCGGCCGCTATAATCGCGTGTCGCATGTCCAAGACCCAGCCGCGCCACACCCTTCGCCTCGTGGCCGCGGGCATGACCGACGTAGGCCGCCAGCGCAGGCACAACGAAGACAACGTGCTCGTGGCGCAGAGCCTCGACCTCTTCGTGGTGGCCGACGGCATGGGCGGACATTCCACGGGACACGTCGCCAGCGCCCTCACGGCGACATCGATGCAGAACTTCTTCGAGGCCACGGCGCAAGGGGAACTCCCCTTGCCCACGCCGAACGACGAAGTCGATCTGCCGCGCCCTGCCGAACGCCTCGCGCAGGCCGTGCGCAAGGCCAACCGCGACGTCTACGAGATCTCGTCGACGCACAAAGAGCACCGCGGCATGGGCTCGACGATCGTCGCGATCCACTACGACGGCGACGAGAGCTTGCACATCGCGCACGTCGGCGACAGCCGTTGCTACCGCATCCGCGGCGGCGGGATCGAACAGCTCACGCGTGATCACTCGCTCATCAACGACGCGCTCGCGCTCAAGCCCGACCTCACCGAAGACGAGCTCGCGCGTTTGCCGAAGAACGTGATCACCCGCGCGCTCGGCATGAAGGACGCGGTGAAGGTCGACGTGCAGACCGTTAAGATCGAGCCGGGCGACACCTTCCTGCTCTGCTCGGATGGTCTGAGTGGTATGATCTCCAACGAACAGATTCTCGAGGTCTTCGACCTGACGGGGGATCTGTCGGAGGCGTGCGAGCTCCTCATCGCGATGGCGAACGAGGCTGGCGGCGTCGACAACATCTCGGCGCTGCTCGTTCGTGCGGACGACGCGCCGCCGGCCTCGGAGGCGCATATCTCCGCGATGGAGGTCGACGCGCCCGAGCTTGCCGTGGAAGAGGTCGCCGCGTCGATCCCGTTCTCGCAGCGGTACCGCGACATCCAGGACACGGAGCGCGTGCGCTCGTATCGCCCGCCCCCTGGCGATCCCATCGAAGAGATGGTCGTCGGGGCCGAGCTCGACGGGCTGCGCGAGGTGATGACCCCGGACGACCTCGCGATGCTCGCGGCCGGCGGTGACATCGAGATGGATGGCCCGCGCTCGATCGACGAGATCCGCGTGGCGCGTTGCATGCGCTGCGATCACGAGCTCTACGTCGGCAACGCCTTCTGCACCGAGTGCGGCATGAAGATCGAAAGCGACTGATGCCGGGGAGCGGCCCTTCGAGCCCACGCACACGTGTCCTGCCGATCGCGGAGCGCCTCGACGCCGACACGCGTTATGCCGGGCGCGGCGTCACCATCGCGTTCCTCGACTCGGGCTTTTACGCGCATCCCGATCTTACGACGCCGTACAATCGCATCGCCGCCTACCACGACCTCTTCGCGCCGCATGCGGGGCTCGAGGCGCTCGAGCGATCGGACGTCTCGTCGTGGCACGGCATGATGACGAGCGTCGTCGCGGCGGGGAACGGCGCGCTCTCGGCGGGGCAGTTTCGCGGCCTCGCCTGGGAAGCGAACGTCGTGCTCGTGAAGGTCGGCTCTGCGCACCGCATCGTGCACGACGACATCCGCCGTGGCCTCGACTGGGTCCTCGCGAACCGTGAGCGTTATGGCATCCGCGTCCTCAACATCTCGTGCGGCGGTGACTACGAAGAGTCGTTCCTCACCGATCCGCTCTCGCGCGCGGCCGACGAGGCTTCGCGACAAGGCATCGTCGTCGTCGCGGCGGCTGGCAACGCGGGGCACCTCGCCGATCATCAGGTCTTGCCGCCTGCCAGCGCGCCGAGTGTGATCGCCGTGGGTGGGCTCGACGACGGCGGCGCGGGGCTGCAGTCGCAGCACTACCACTCGTCGTACGGCCTCACCATCGACGGCCTGCAGAAGCCCGAGATCATCGCGCCTGCGATCTGGGTCGCCGCGCCGATCCTCCCGGGCACGTCCACCGCGACCGAGGCGCGCTTGCTCGAGCGGCTCGACGATGCCCCGGACGACAAACTCTTCGATCTGCTCGCCGCGCACGCCGGCTCCAACGCCGATCTCGACGCGATCGCGGGCCGCCGCGAGCCGTACCTCGTGCGCCAGATCGTCGCGGCGAAGCTGCGCGATCGCAAGGTCCTCTCGGGCCACTACAAGCACGTCGACGGAACGAGCTTCGCGGCGCCGATCGTGGCGAGCGTGGTCGCGCAGATGCTCGAAGCGAACCCCGCGCTGCGCCCGCATCAGGTGCGGCGCATCCTCATGACGACGGCGCGCGGCACGCCGGGGATCGCGCTCGAACGGCAGGGCTGGGGTGTGGTGCAGCCGCGCGCCGCGGTGGAAGCCGCGCGCGGCGTGAGCGTGGGCTAGTTCTTACTGACCGAAGAGACCGCCGAACGGGTTCGGCGCGCCGCCGGTCATGCGCCACGAGTTCGCTGTCTGCTGCACGATCGGCAGACGCACCATCGGGTGCGGGTGCGTGCGCTCGAAGTTGAAGACGATCGTCGCCGGCGTGAGCTGATCGAGGTTCGCGAAGAAGTTCAGGGTCAGCACCGCGCCGCCCTCGGTGAGCCGATAGCCGCCGTTGCGACGCGCGCCCGCGGAGAGCACGTTGTTCGTCCCGGCCACGTCGGCGGCGATCTCGTTCGGCTGGTTGAATGCGGGCAACGTGCGCGAGAGCAACCTGCCGAGATCGGCGGGGTTCACGCCGCGGCTGCCGCCCTGGTTTGCCGTGCAACCGAGGTGGCCGAGGTGATGGTGCCCGAGCTCGTGCCCGAGCACGAAGCCCACCTGCTCGTCGAAGAGCTGGTGCTGGCGCTGGATCTTGCGCCCGTCGATCTGCTGCATCGGATCCACGAAGCCCACGGGCGGCTTCACCATCGCGCCCTTCTGCGCGAGCAGCCGGAGGTACTCGTCGAGCTTGCGCGTGCCGAACACCTCGTCGTTCGCCTTGTACTGCGCGATGTACGCCTCGATCTCGAGCAGGCCGTCGGTGATCGCCATGAGCGGCAGGCCCTGATCGTCACACGCGGCGAATGCGTTCACCTCGCCGGGCGTGGGATCGGCGACGAACGGGATGTCGCGCACGATGGACTGCTTGTTCGCGGGTAGCGCGGCGATGAGCTCGCCCATCACGACGCCGGCCTGACTGCGCAGGAAGTTGATGTCGACGTTGTTGATCGGATCGTTCAGCGGCGTGGTCGGCAGCCCGCCCGTCGTCGGCGTCCCGGTCGTCGGCGTCCCGGTCGTGGGGAACGGCCAGGGAAAACCGGGGAATGGGCTCGTGGGCTGGGGCGCGGGCTGCTGCGGGGTCGTCTGCTGCGGCTGCTGCGGATAGCCTTGCTGCGGGTAGCCCTGCTGCGGATAACCTTGCTGCGGATAGCCCTGCTGCGGGTACCCCTGCTGCGGGTAGCCTTGCTGCGGATACCCTTGCTGCGGCGGGGGCTGCGTCTGGGCGTAGGTCGGCCGGGACTCGCGCTGGCAACCTGCGACGAGCGCCGAGGACAGGGCGATCGCCGAGGCGCAGAGCGTCAGGAACGGGAGAGGGCCGCGGGGTCGCGACACGAACGAAGGCATACGGACGAGCATAATCCATGGACGGACATCGAGCCAAACGAGCCAAAGGAGGCACGTTTGCAACCGATCGAAGGGCTCCCCGGGGGTCCGATCGCGGAGGCTACCCCCGCGATTCCTGGTCGGCTGACAGATACGCGACAGAAACCCGGAGGGCTGACAGAAACCCCGGCGACGGACACGACGGCCCCACCGGCGAGCAGGCTACCGCGGCCGTCCGGGCGGCTCTCGACGCGCCGCTTGCGGTCGGTGACTCCGAGGGGGGCCGTGTCCGGTCTGGCTCACCGCGACGGGCGACGCGTGGACGAGGGGACGGGCGGATCGCTGCGATCGGTGGGTGGCGGAGCCGAGACGGGCCCGGACGCCTGCCCCCGGAGATCGGTCCCGACGACAGCGGCGGATCGTCGGCCTTGATCTCGATGTCGCGCAAGTCGTGGTTGTCGTTCAGGCAATGCCAGTCATCGGCGCCTCCGTAGAAGCATCGGAGCACGGCACGGATAAGCCGATGCAAGGGCCCTTGTGCAATTGTGCGGCCCGCAATCGTCCGTGCCCGATTCCGCAGTTCGTCATGATTGGGGACATCACCTGGCGCAACCTTCTCACGTTGCAAGAGGCTTGCTCGGCACCGCTCGACCCCCACCACGAGGCAGCGCGAAAGCGCCTCGTTCACTCCGTTACGATGCACGTGACGAAGAAGTGGCCGTCCGCGTCCTTCAGGCATTCCGGCAGCCCTGGCGCGGCCACGCAGAGCACATCGTTCAGACATCCGCACATCGCGTCCGGCGACTGGCAGGCCGCAGGGAGCGGCTTGCACCGGTAAGAGGAATTGAGCCTCTCGCAATACTCGGTTCCGTTCTCGCAGAGGACCGGACCACATGCGAAGGGCTCCGCGGGCGCCTGACAGGCGTCCTGCAAGCCCACGTCGACGCCCGACCGGTACGCCTCACACGCGTTGATGTAGACTTGGCCGTTGCAGCCGCACGTGATCGCCATCGACTCACCGGCGCAATCCTTGGGCTTCGGCGTGCAGGTTCCGAGCACGCCGCCGCCCGGACAGGTGCCCTCCGGGGCATCGCAATACACGCCGTTGCCGCACCACGTCGCGAACGTGCCGTCGCAGGACTTCGGGCCCCCGGCTCCCCCTTGCCCGCCCGAGGAGGACGACGACGCGCTGCCGCCGCCCGCCCCCTCGCCGGCGGCGCCCCCCTCGCCGCCCCCCTCGCCGCCGCCCCCGCTGGAGGCCCCGGTCGAGGTGGATGAGGGGGAAGCTCCTGAGCTCTCGGTGCAGGCCGGAGCGGCGCAGGTGAGGAGGATGAAGAAGAGGCCTACGGTGCATGTGGTGATGCGCATTTCTGATGAATATCAACCGCTGGGGTGATGTCTACACCGCCTTGCTTTACAGTCGGTATGGAATGCCCACTTCTTGCCGGCCCCGCTCTCGGCGACGAACGCCCCCTCGACCCCGCGGCGCAGGGCCGCGACGAGCTCCCGGACGATGCCGCCGACGTGGGCACGACGTCCAGGACCACGGCGCTCACCTCCACCCGCACGGCGCAGTGCCGTCGGCTCAGTCGAGGAACACGTTCCAACAGAGTGCGTTTCGCAGTTTTTGATCGTCAAGAACGAGGTCTCGTATTTCGCCAGGCAGTTGTTCCCACTGCCATTGGCGTTCGGCTCGCGCAGCCGCGTCCCCTTGGCCCGATGGTGCGGCTTCCCTGGCAGCCCTGATGGCGTACGCCGCAGCCCCTAACTCATGGGCGGCGACATGCGCCACGGCCACCGCCTGACCCGCCGACAGGGCGGCCAACCGGGCGGCGGGGGGCGCCTCGCGGCCTGCGGCGTTGGAAGCGAACGCCGCGTTGTGACACTCTTTCATTGTGGCCTCGCCTCGGGTCCACGCTCGCACCAGTGCAATCGCTCTCCGCGGCCGGTCATCGTCTGGCCTGTATTCATCGAAAAACCCCATGACGTGCTGCGCGCAATCTGCGGCCCAGATTGCCAACGCGTGATGGGTGCCTTCATCCAGGAGCCCTCCGCGGCGGATGGTGATGAACCGTGGGTCACGTTTTTTGGGAAGAATCATGGTGCTCCTACTTACACTGTCCATGGATATACTCGAGCGCGGTCACGGCGGCGAGACCTCGGGGGAGATTTCGACGCTCGCCGCGCCCCCGCCACTGTTCGCGCGACCCTTCGGACCCGAGCCCTCGCAATGGTCTCTTCTTGAGGCCGCCGCGCCGGGGCGCTGCCCCGGGCCCCGCGGGGGCTGTTCGCCCCTCGACCCGAACCAGGGCAAGCCCTGGACCGTTCGTGGAAGAACTGCGCGATGCGCAGTTCTTCCAACAGGCCGGTGGCAAGACCAGGAAGGTGCGTTGCACGCTGGCGAAATCGTTACGAACCCCGACCGCTGGCCACGATGCGCCCGCGTCCGGGATGAAGAGCACCCGCAAGCGGCGCGGGGCGTAGGGTGCGCACTTGCAGTGAGCTCCCCTTCCCTCGATTCGCGAACTTCACGTTCAGCCGCTTCCTGCACTGCCCATTGCGGTGGTGGAATGTCGCGCTCACAGCGGATGCGATTCTCCGGGCGCCATTTGCCAGCGTCAGTGTATACGCATTTTGACAGCACGAGCAATTTCGACGAGCTCGACCATTCGTGCCTCCCACGCGCGCTCCACAACCGTGTCTCCCTGTTGCAGCGCTGTTTTCGATGGTCTACGACTTGGCCACGGCCGCTGCGTCGGCGGCCGTTTTACCTTGGGAGGACGAATGCGTGTCGGCAAACTGGGTGTTCTGCTGGTCATTGGTGTGCTTGGGTCGGCCGGCTGCCTGGACGGGAGCGCGACGGGTGAGGATCTCGGTGCAGGCGGGAGCGACGGCACGGGTGATAAAGGCCCCGACACGATAGGCGAGAGCGGCGACGGCAATGGCCAGTTGCTATCGACGAACGTCGTGTTCGAGCTCGAGCCGCGCGATCTCACCGTCTCGGTGGACGACGCGGGCTCGACCCACAACGCCGGACCCATCACGACCTTCGCGTGGTCCTTCGGTGACGGCACGACGGCGACGGGGGTCACGCCGCCACCACATCGCTACGCCGCGGCTGGGACGCACACGATAACGTTGACCGTCACGACAGCGAGCGGAGCTTCCGCGTCCGCGAGTCGGACCGTCACGGTCGCCCAGCGAAACCCTGGTGACTATGCGCCGGGTGACGCGACGACCGGCGTGCCCGACGTGGTCGCCGACCGGTTGCATCTGCTCGACCTCGAGAAGCCCAACAAGTCGAGCGTAAACACGCCGAGCGCCGCCGAAGAGACCGTGGTCATCACCAAGAGCGGCGATACCTACAAGCTGACCTGGAATGGAAATCCCGTCACGCTGCCCGCCGCGCACGCCTACAACGAAAACGGACAATTCGTCCTCGATCGGCTCCACGTGAGGGGCTACGTGAACGTGCGCGCGCCGAACGTCACGATTCGTCGTTCGGTGGTCGAAGCCGTCAGCATCCCGGAGGCGCCCGATAGCGCGGCGCCCTCCGGCGTGGACGTCGGCCGCCGGATCGTCAGGGGCAACGACAGCGCGACGACGGGTCTGATCCTCGAGGACATCGAAATCCGCGTGCCGGAAGCCGTGCGCCGCGGCGCGAACATCAATGCGGCGTTCCATCACGGCATGGCGCTCGAAGCGTCCCGTCTGCACATGCTCCGCTCGGAGATCGACGGCTCCGTCGACGGAATGCAGATCCACGCGGGCAGTGCCAACCACACGAGCGTCGTCATCGAGCGCTCGTGGATCCACGACATGCAGTACTACCTGCTGGACAGTGACCGTGCCGATGGGGATCCGACCCACTCCGACGCCATCCAGGTCGAGTGCAGCCTGCCGGCGGCGGGAAAACAATTCGGGGTCGAGCTCCTCGGCAACACCCTCGATCTCACCAATGATCCGAACCTCACCGCGGCGATCATGGTCACGCGTAATGCGTGCGCGACGTCCGGGCTGCGTATCGAGAACAACTTCCTCGACGGCTCCGCCATGCCGATCAACATCGGCGGCGGGACCTCCACCCAGCACATCACCCTGTACGTCAATGGCAATCGCTTCGGCCCGAACCGCGCCGCCGGCACAGCTCCGAACAAGACGTGGAAGACGACCACGACCGCGGCGGTCGTCGCCGCCAAGTCGAACACGGACAGCTCCGCGGCCTACGAGAACTACGATACGACGCGCCCCCAGAGCTACGTCTATCTCTCGTACGATCCGCCCACCACGCTCGGCGCCACCCCGCCTACGGGCGAGCAGAATCGTAACGTCATGGTCGAGCACGCACGCGGCACGCAGACATGGGGCACGAGCTCGCTCGGCACGGCGAAGTTCGGGCTGTACTGACGCAGCGCTCCCTGCGTCGACGACGCACAAATCGTCACCGGCAAAGCGCATTCTTCAAGGACGGTCCCACGCCGTTCCTCGCGTAATGCTCCGTTCGCGGAAAAGGATGCCTCCCGCGAAACGCCTCATTCCCCGCGCCTCCCCTCTCCATTGCCTTGCCCATATCCCACCTCCAGCTACACTGGTCCCAAGAGTCCTCGCCGAGGCGTCGCCCCAAGGCGCGCACGGTCGGGGGCGGAACCGCGAAACGGCGGACGGTGCCGGCGCCGAGGGTGAAGGTGTGCGCTCATCGGACGGCACCGTCCGCCGTGAAGCAGGGAATGGGGGAGGTCCATCATGATCAAGCGATGGAATGTTGTCGGGATCATCTTCGGCAGCTTGGCGGCAATGGTCATCGGTTGCGACGCTGACGATCCGGCCGGCGAGGGAGCGCTCGGCAGCACGAGCGATGAGGTAGGCGAGGCCTGGGGGACGCCCATTGCAAGCGACCCGTTCACGCCCAGGACGGGGTGCCGGGGATTCCATTGCGCCTCCGAGCTTCCGCCGGGGCGCTGCAGCTACGGCAGGGACTGCGCGGTCTCGTGCGTGTTTCCCGCCGGCGGCTGCGAGCCGGGGAATGACGCGTCGTGCCTGGGATATTGCCTGGCGGACGCCCAATGCATCCCCGACCCGACCTGCGGGGGCGGGCAGCGCTGCCTCGAATGTGGGGGGTCGACGTACGGCGCGGGGTGCATCGAGGTCTGCGCGCCGATCGCGCCTCCGCCTCCGCCGCCGCCGCCACTGCCGCCGCAGCAGGGGCCTGTGCAGCAGCCTCCGCAGCAGGGGCCTGTGCAGCAGCCTCCGCAGCAGGGGCCTGTGCAGCAGGAGCCTCTGCCGCCTCCGCCGCCGCCTCCGCCGAAGGACGATTGTCCCCTCGACACCCTGCCGCCGCCGCCCCCGCCGCCGGCGCAGCTCCCCTACTGAGCCATTCAATGAAAAAGGGCGCGGGAGACCGTCCCGCGCCCTTTTCACTCCTTCTCGCCGTTCCCGCGAATCAGTGTGCGTGGTCCGTGCAGGCCTCGTGCTCGAGCTCGCCTTGCGCCTCGACCGCGTCGATCGGCAGCGGCACGAAGAACTCCGGATCGTTCGGGTCACGCGAGAATGCCTCGTCCACGCCCTCGATCTCGCCGTTTTGATCGTCGTACATGATCGCCGAGCCGCACGTCGCGCCCTTCGCGAAGCCGCCCGCGGGCGACTTCTTCATGCGCGCCTCCGTCTGCGGGCCCCACACGCCGTCGACCGAGATCGTATCGCCCGGGTTGTTGCGGTTCCACAGCCGCTGGAACGCCTTCACGTCGAGGCCCTTGTAGCTCACCGCGCCCGAGCCCGCGTAATCGAAATGCACCGCGTCGCTCGACCCGAGCCACTTGAAGCCCTTGTTCGTCAGAATCGTCTTCCACGTGCTGTACTGGCTCACGTCGAGCGCGAGGCCCGTCTCGTGATTGCTGTTGCCAGGCTTCGCCGCGAGGCTGATGCTGCACCGGCCATTCTGGTACCAGTTGTAAAGCATGTATTGCTGCGCCACGGTCCGGAGCGCCGAGTTGATCGTCATCGACTTGCCGGGGTTATCCTTCAGCGCCGCCACGAGCCTGTCGGCCGCGGGCTTCTCCAGGTACGCAAAGACCGCGCTGCCGAACGTCACGTTCGAGGTCTTCGTGATCGGCACGTACGCGTCGGGATTCAAGCACCGCGCCTCAGCGATGATCTGCAGCGAGAGCGCTTTCACGCTCGACGTCGAGCAGCTCGACGCGGCGGCCTGCGCGACGGTGCTGCCGGCCACGGCCTCGTCCACGGTATCGGTCGGCTCGGGGGATTCGACGCCTTCGGGCTCTCCGGCGAGCTCCTCGGGCGGGGCTTCGGCCATACAGCCCGCAAACACGGGCATGGCGGCGAGGGCAGCGGCGAAGGCGAGAACACGGAATTGGGTCGGGCGAGCGTCCATGCCGGCCTCTACAGCACGCCGCGTGCCGCGCGCGCCCGAGGCCTTTTGTCGTCCAATCGTCTCGAATTGCAGCCCGAATGGGGTGGATCGCCGATGCCCCAGGTGGAAAAAGGATCCACGCGCGGGCCCCTCGTCTCGATGTCGACGCAATCGCGCGAGCATGGGCGGGGTTCGAAAAAAACTTCACACCGGCGGAGCTTCCGCGTAGAGGTGAGCCGGCGGGCAAGGTAGGCCCGCAATCTCGCGATGCGCTCCCTGCCCATGCCCCTCACGCGCGTAAAAATCTGCTGCATCGCCTCCGAGGAAGAGGCGTGGATCGCCGTTCGCGCGGGCGCCTCCGCCCTCGGCCTCGTCGGCCCCGTCCCGAGCGGGCCAGGCGCGATCACCGAGGAGCAGATCACCGCCATCGCAACGCGCGTCCCGCCGGGCGTCGCCACCTTCCTCCTCACGAGCCACCAAGACGCCTCCGCCATCATCGAGCAGCAAAGACGCTGCCGCACGAGCGTCGTGCAGATCCTCGATCGGCTGCTGTCGGGCACGTACGAGGAGCTGCGCGCCGCGATGCCCGGCATCGGCATCGTGCAGGTCGTGCACGTGATGGGCGAGGAGGCAATCGACGAGGCGATCGAGCTCGAAGGCAAGGTCGACGCGGTGCTGCTCGACTCAGGCAACCCGAACCTGCCCGTGAAGGAGCTCGGCGGGACAGGGCGCACGCACGATTGGCAGATCAGCGCGCGGCTCCGCGAGCGCGTGCGGCTGCCAGTCTACCTCGCAGGCGGGCTCCGTTCGGACAACCTCGCGACCGCAATCCGCACCGTGCGCCCCTTCGGCGTCGATCTCTGCAACGGCGTACGCACCAACGGCAAGCTCGACCCGGCCAAGCTCGAAGATTTCTTCGCGGCCCTCCCCGCACGCTGAGCATTGGTCTCTACTTGATGCCGCCGCGCCGGGGCGCTGCCCCGGGCCCCGCGGGGGCTGTTCGCCCCTCGACCCGAACCAGGGCAAGCCCTGGACCTTTGGTGGAAGAACTGCGCGATGCGCAGTTCTTCCAACGGGTCCGTGGCAAGACCAGGGACGACGTTGCCAGTCGCGGCGATCTTGGCTGGCAGCGTCCTTCGCCGGTCTTGCCTCGGCCTGTTCGATGAACTGCGCATCGCGCAGTTCATCGACCCCGGGTCCAGCCCCTGGCTGGTCCGGGTCCAGGGGCGGATAGCCCCTGGTGGGGCCTGGGGCAACGCCCCAGCGATCGATGCTCTACTCGTCGGCGCCTGGATTCTTGATCCGCCGCACGAGCCCGCGCACCGTGCTCATGCCGAGCAGGCGCGTGAACAGGACGAACCCGACGACGGCCGAGAGCACGGTCAGCCACAGGGGGACGTGGAAGACGAGCTTGGCCCACGTCGCCCACGCGTTCTCTCCGACGAGGTCCTTCCACGCGACATCGAACGAGGGCAACGTCTCGCGCTCGAAGATCCCGATCACGAGCCCGACTGGCGTGAGGACGAGCGTCAAGAACGCGAGCACCTGGTTCAAGAGGTCGGCGCGTTTGTCCGACAGGTACTCGTCGATCTCGGTGATCTCGCCCTTCACCTCCTCGAAGAGCCCGCCGATGTCGAGCGCGTTGCGCAGGCCGCAGTAGAAGCGGTCGTGCCGCTCCTCCGAGCTGATGTGGCCGAAGCTGAACTTCGCCGTGTACTGCAGCAGCGCGAGGCGCAGGCGGCCGAAGATGCGGCCGTCGGGGCGGTTCGACATGCTCGCGCACGCCGACGAGAGCTCCAGCAAGAACAGCCGCTCGTGCTCGATGAGCACCCACTTGTAGAGGTAACGCTCGAGCATTGTGGACTCGAACTGCGAGAGCAGACCCTTCGCGTCGAGCGGCCAGATCATCCAGGTCACGCCGACGGGGGAGAACACGCAAAGCTCGCGCGCCGAGGGCTCCCACATCGCCGGATGTCCCTCGATGCGGCAGTCGGCCGCGGATGGGTCGATCGGCTGATCACTCCCGTGCGCGAGCCGCAGGCGATGCCGCGCCGCGGCGTCGGGCAGACCTTCCGTGTAGAGCACGTTCACGCTCATCGGGTTTGGCCAGCTCCCGATCGGCGCGTCGAGCATCACGTCGGGGATGAAGAGCTTGAGCCAGTGCCGGACCGTCGTGTCGTCGAGATGCGCCTCCTCGCCCATCGCCACGAGCGGATGCGCCTTCATCTCGCCGTCCTTGCCCGCCTTCTTGCGCGGCATGCTTTCCGGCAAGAGGTGCGTCATGCCGCGACGCACGACGGCCGCGTAGAGGTCCTGGAACGCGGTCAACGTGAGCGCCGTCGGCTTGATGCCGACCACGACGAACACGTACCCCGTCTCGATCACGAAGAGCCGCGGCGGCGTCGTGATCTTGCAGGGCATCCCGCCGTTCTTGTCCTTGCGGGGCTCCTTCGACGCGGACGCGTGATCGGGTTTGTCCGCGTCCGGTTTGTCTGGTTTGCCCGCTTCGGCCTCGGGCTTCGCCTTCTTCGGCGCGCGCTCGAAGACCCACGTCGCGCGTGGATCGAAGAGGTTCGCGAGCTTGCCCGTGGGCTCGTAGGCGCGGAGGAGCCGCCCGTCGCGCACGTGGATGTTGAGGTGCGGCAAGAGCGCCGGATCGTCGATCTTCTTCGGCTTGAAGTCGCCGCGCGCGAGGAGCTTCTTCTCGTAGCCTTCGAGGTCGAACGTGCCTGCGAGCCCGTCCGGGTGGCGGTACGAGACCACGAGGTACAGCGTCGATTTCGGCCCGATCGGGGGCTCCGCCGCGCGCGGCATCGAAGACTCGTCAGCGGATTTCGTACGTCCTCCGCAGGTACTCCGCGATGTCGGCCGACTCGAACATGTCCACGCCCGTGTTCGGGTCGTGGAGGAAGGGCACCTGCATCTTGCCGCTCCGCGCGATGAAGGCCTGCCGGCTCGGGCTGAACTTCGCCACGTTGTGCAGCCGGTACGGGATCTCCAGGCTGGAGAGCACCTCCCGCGTGATGCGGCAGTACGGCGAGGCCTCGAAGCTCCAGAGCTCGAGCGGTTTTTCGGGCGCGCGCGAGGGCCGCGCGAACGCGCCGAACCCCGGCCGGAACGCCGACGCCATCATCGCCGTGGCGTTCGTCAGCGGGCCGAGGCCGAGCCAGAGCGGCACCTTGCCGTCGCCGTAGACGCGGAAGAGATAGGCCACGATGTCGTTCGACTCGTACATCGAGACGCCCGTGTTCGGGTCGACGAGGAACGGGAACTGGTGCTTGCCGCCGCGCTCCTTCACGACAGCGCGGAAGCGGCTCCCGCCGCGCGGGCACGGGTAGATCATCGCCTCGAGGTCGAGGATCGTGAGGGCCTCGCGCACCTTGCGGCAGAACGGACAGCCCTCGAACTCGTAGAGCTCGAGCAGCTTGTCGGGACGCTCGCCGAGGTGTCCGGAACGTAAGCCCCCGGCGAGACGCGCCAGGGTGGCTGCGAACGAGGTCGCGACGTCGAGGGTTCGATTCATGGACTCCTGGTTACGTGATCCCGGGGCAGAATTGAAGTGCCGACGGCGTGCGCGCGGGTAAAGCTGCGGGCGCTGTGCGCTCCGTTCATCGCCCGAAGACCCTCTTCTTCCTGCCCTCGCTGCTCGTATCCATGGCCTGTTCTGGAAACCCCCCTCCGCCCGCCGATCCGCCCCCGAATCACCTCACAGGCTCCCTCGCCCCCACGGCGAGCGCCGTCGCCGCGCCCACGCCCGCGCCCGCTCGCCGCGAGCCGCCCGTGCCCACGCGGCGCGAGGACATCGTCGAGACGCTGCACGGCAAGGAGATCCACGACCCTTACCGCTGGCTCGAAGACGGCGAGAGCGACGAGGTGAAGGTCTGGCAAGCGGCGCAGAACGAGCGCACGGCGAAGGCCCTCGCCACGCTGCCCGGCCGCGCCGCGCTCACGCGCCGCATCGAGTCGCTCTTGCGGATCGGGTCCGTCGGCACGCCCGCGGTCTATGCCTCGAAGAAAGGCAAAGGCCGTTATTTCTACACGCGCCAGGCGCCGTCCGAGGATCAGCCGGTGCTCTACGTGCGCGACGGCGTGGATGGCGCGGATCGCAAGCTCGTGGATCCGAACACGCTCGGCAAGGACGGGCTCGTCTCGCTCGATTTCTGGGTGCCGTCGCAGGACGGCAAGAAGCTCGCGTACGGGCTCTCCTCGGGCGGCGACGAGCAAAGCACGCTCTACGTGATGGACGTGGAGACCGGGAAAAACCTGCCCGAGACCGAGGTGATCCCGCGCGCGCGGTACGCCTCCGTCGCGTGGCTGCCCGACGGGAAATCGTTCTATTACACGCGCTTCCCGCAGAAGGGCGACGTGCCCGCGGGCGAAGAGCATTATCACCGCAAGATCTACCTGCATCAGATCGGTCGGCCCTGGGAGAAGGATCCGCTGGTGTTCGGTGAGGGCCGCGCGATGACGGACTCGCCGAGCGTCTTGATCTCGCCGAACGGCCGCTGGCTCGTGGCGACCGTGCACATGGGCTGGAGCCGGATCGAGGCGTACCTGCTCGATCGCAAAGCCGGGCCCCAAGCCACGTTCGTGCCGTTCGCGGTGCCGAAGGAAAACGCGATCTACGACGTCGACGTGTACGACGACTCCCTGCTCGTCCGGACGAACGACAGCGCGCCGACGTACGAGCTCTATCGCGTCGACCCGCAGAAGCCCGCGCGCGAGCACTGGAAGAAGATCCTGCCGGCGACGAAGGACGTGCTGCAGGCGGTCACCTCGATCGGCGGGCAGATCTTCGCGACGTACATCGTCGACGCGCACTCGGTGGTGAAGCGCTTCTCGGCGACGGGCGAGCCCAAGGGCGAGATCACGCTACCCACGATCGGCACGACGGGCGGCGCGAGTGGCGAGTGGGACGGGCACGAAGCGTTCGTCGGGTTCACCTCGTTCGCCGTGCCGAGCACGGTGCTCCGTTTCGACCTCGCGACGGAGAAGGTGAGCACCTGGGCCGAGATCAAGCCGCCCGTGGACGCGTCCGAGTTCGTCGTGACGCAGGAAAAAGCGCGCTCGAAGGACGGGACGTTGGTGCCGTACTTCCTCGTCCACAAGAAAGGCGTGGCCCGGGACGGGAAGGCCCCGACGGTGCTCACGGGGTATGGCGGGTTCAATATCGCGCAGATGCCGGCGTTCGCGGGCTCGCGGTACGTGATGCTGGAGCAGGGCGGCGTGGTGGCGGTGGCGAACCTGCGCGGCGGCGGTGAATACGGCGAGGCGTGGCACCGCGCGGGGATGCTCGCGTCGAAGCAAAACGTGTTCGACGATCTGTATGCGGTCGCCGAGAAGCTCCTTGCGGACCAGGTGACGTCCTCGGAGCGGCTCGCGGTGATGGGCGGCTCGAACGGGGGATTGCTGGTCGGCGCGGCGATCACGCAGCGGCCGGAGCTCTTCCGCGCGGCGGTATGCGCGGTGCCGCTGCTCGACATGATTCGCTACCACAAGTTCTTGATCGCGAAGCTCTGGATCCCCGAATACGGCTCGGCCGAGGATCCGACGCAATTCGAGTGGCTGCGGGCGTATTCGCCTTATCACAACGTGAAGCCCGGGACGCCCTACCCCGCCGTGCTCTTCGCAACGGCGGAGGGCGACAGCCGCGTGGATCCGCTGCATGCGCGCAAAATGGCGGCGCTGCTGCAGGCGGAGGCGGGCGGGGACAAGCCGATTTTGCTGCGCGTCGAAGGGAAAGCCGGGCACGGCGCGGGCAAGCCGATCTCGAAGAAGATCGAGGAGGCGACGGACGTGTATTCGTTCCTGTTCTGGCAGCTCGGCGTGACGCCTCCCGGCTGACCTGCACCTACATCTCGGTACGACGTAAGTTCACCCGGGGGGCGTGGTCGGCGAGGCCCCGGAGGAGATCCGATCAGGGCGGGGGTCTCGTCGGCGAGGCCCGGAGCAGGTCCGATCAGGGCCGGGGTCTCGTCGGCGAGGCAAGCGGCGGAGTCCGATCAGGGCGGGGGTCTCGGCCGCGAGGCCCCGGAGCAGGTCCGATCAGGACCGGGGTCTCGTCGGCGAGGCAAGCGGCGGAGTCGGATCAGGGCGGGGGGCTCGCCGGCGAGGCAGGCGGCGGGATCGGGTCTTGGGCGCGCCGTGGTGGTAGAGTGGGCGGGCCGATGAAAACTGGGAAGCGCGAGAGCGGTGGGGCCGGGAAGCGGCGCTCGGGAGCAGCGGACGACCAGGAGCAGAGGAGCGTCGGCCAGCTCATCGATCGCCTCGCCGAGCTGAGCTGGAAGCCGTGGGGGCCGCGAAAGGACTACGGGGAGGACTTTCACGTCCAGATCTGGGACGGCGGCGAGTCGACGGGGCTCTCGTTTTACGTGCAGCTCAAGAGCGTGCGAGACGCGGAGCAACGAAAAGGGCAGCGTACGCCCGATACGCTGAAGTACCGCCTCGATGCGAAGGATCTTCGGCACTGGGAGAAACAGACGCAGCTCGTGGTGCTCGTGATCTGGGACGTGGAGATGCGGCGGGGATACTGGGAGACGGTGCCGCGGATCCTGGAAGCGCTGGAGAAGAAAGGAAAAGGGTGGCGGAAGAAGGAGACGGTGACGGTGGAGGTGCCGGCCGCGCACGGAACGGATGCCGAGGGAATGAGGCGGCTGCGGTGGGCGGTGGCGGATCATTCGCTGGCGCTCGTCGCGGGCCGGGTGCGCGACGAGGAGATGACGGGCACCATTCGATTCACGGACAAGGTCACCTACGAAGCGTTCCGAGAAGCGCTGGATCGCGGCAACGAGGTGACCTTCGAGGGGCTGGGCGTGCCCCAGATCCAGATGCCGGAATGGCACCGTCGAATGTATGGGGATCGCCCTCCTGCGACGCGCGTGAGGATCACGCCGACGACACGGGTGGTCAGCCTCAACGTGCGGGTCGAGGTTCGAGCTCGCAATGTAACGGCTTCGATACCTGGTATCGAACTGAAGCCCACGAAACAGGGGCGCAAGCATCTGACGCTCACGAACGAGCATCAGGGTCGAACCATTACGTTCATCGCGGTTGGCAACGAAGACGCGGACGGCAGTTTCACCTTCCGCATGTCGCGTTTCGGGAAGACCATCCAGGAAGCACGAGAGGCAGCGGCTTTTTTCTTTGCTGCCAATCAGCCGGGGAGCCGCCTCCGGGTCGTGGACGAACGAACGGGGCAAACGATCCTCGATCAGCCGCTCCCATCGCTTCCCGCTGATCCTGTCGCCGAGGGACTCCACGACACGCTCGAAAAGCTTGCCTTCCTAGAGCCCTACATCAAAGGAATCGACTCCATCCATCTCGACCAGGGAATCACCCACGACGAGATGATGCGCATCGCGGTTCTCTACGAAGCATGCAGGAATGGGCGGGTGCAGATGCGCAAGCGGCTGTCCTTCATGGTTTCACCGGATGCCGATGCCCTACCAGATCGAGCCAATCCTGACGTCGTGCAGCACCTCGACGGTTGCAAGATGAACCTGCTCGGCGTGGAGATACCCCTGGGTCGCGTCAAGGAGGTCGTTCAGGAACCCGACCGCGTGGTGACGGCGGTGAGAGACGCCCTGGCCCGAGCCCGCGCAACGGGCAAACCGGTCCCCCTGCACATCGATGACGTTTCACTGGTCGCTGAGTTCCTCGACTGGCCCCCGCCTCACGACCGCCTCTACGACATCGCCTCGGCCCAATCCGGCTACTTCACCCTCGCCCAGGCGCTCGAAGCGGGCTTCACCTCCGCCGACCAGCTCCAAATCGAGGAGCGCGTCGAGTCCTACGGCGGCGGCAACGTCTTCCGCCTCGTCCAGTTCCCTCCGACAAACGAACACGAAGACCTCGTCGTCACCTGGCTCCTGACCGACAAGAAAGCCGTCTTCTCGCACGATACGGCACTCGCGCTTCACGAGCTCTCAGACATCCTCCCCGCCCGCCAGCACATCACGCTCCCACCAGGATACCAGATGCCCGAAGGCGTGGAGCTCGGCCCCCAGGTCGCCATTTACCACGGTACTGTGGATCCCTCCGAGATCACCTGGATGGGCCCTGTCCCGTTCACGAAGCCTTACCGGACGCTCCTGGATTGCATCGAGGACCACCTCTCCCCAGATCTACTCGACCAAGCGCTCGCGCAGGCACGTACGCGCGGCATGATCAGCAGGGCCGAGGCGCAGGCCCTTCAAGCCGTGAGAGCCAAATCCGCATGAGCACGAGGTTCAGGTCGGCGGATGCATTCAAGCAGTCCCTCGAGGACCGCATCCGAAGGGAAGCCGAGGCGCTTGGCCTCAAGGTCCAGCCCTTCCGGCAGCGCTGCATCTTCGACAGGTTCCTCGCGCGCTTGCTCAGCCACTTCGGCGACCGCGCGATCCTGAAGGGCGGCGTCGCGCTCGCGCTCCTCGTTCCGCGTGCTCGCTTGACGAAAGACGTCGATCTGACCTTGCACGGTCGCTCCGAAAACCTGCTCGACGAGGTCCAGACCGCAGGACGCATCGATCTCGGCGACTTCTTGGTCTTCGAAGCGCTGCCACACGCCGATCATCCCACCATCGAAGGTGAAGGGATCGTGTACGAGGGCCTTCGATTCCAGATCCACACGAGGCTCGCAGGCAAGCGTTACGGCGATCCGTTCGGCCTCGACGTGGCCTTCGGGGATCGCATGCTCGTGCCGCCCGAGCTGCGCACCGGCAACGACTTCTTCCAATTCGCGGGCTTGCCACCCACGAAGATCCGTGCGTACGCGCGCGAGGTTCATCTCGCGGAGAAGCTGCACGCATACACGCAGCCAAGGCCGCGGGAAAACTCGCGCGTCAAGGATCTGCCCGATATGGCCTTGCTCGCCACGACAGGCCCCTTCGATGGCGACACACTCCGGCGCACGATCGAGGCGACATTCACGTTCCGCGCTGTGCATCCGACCCCTGCGTCGCTGCCAGCTCCGCCCGCAAGCTGGCCCGCGCCGTACGCAAGACTTGCCCGCGAAAACGCCCTCCCGTGGCCGACGCTCGAAGCCGTCTTCACCCACGTGAGCGCCTTCCTCGATCCGATCCTCACCGGCCACGACGGGACCTGGGATCCCATCGCGTGGACCTGGCGCGCGCGCTGAACGCGGGTATTCCTTCCCCGCCTCCGCTCAATGCGGGCCAGGCGTCGTCGGCCCGACGTCATGCGCGAAGAAGAGCCGCTCGTCGCCGTACTTGGAAGCGACGAACGCGCTGTCGAGCCAGAGCTCGCCCAAGGGCTTGGTCGGCTGGTCGATCTTCGGCGCGACGTGCACATCAAAGAGCTTGATCCCGGCGGGCACGCGGCCGAGCGAGAGCCGGAAGTCCGACGTATCCGGGCAGGCGCGTTTCGCCTCCGCCGTCGGGTGGAACTCGATACGGTCGGGCACGACGGGGTTGTCCGCCGTCGCGCCGTCCGCGCCCATGCCCGCGAGGTGGTGCAGCGGCAGGTACACGCTGTAAAGCCGCGTGCCCCCGAGCGAGTTCGCGGCCTTCTGGAACGCGGCCTGCACGAGCTTCGTATCGAACTCCTTCGCCGGCACGGTGGAGTTGCAATAGACGCTGGAGAAGCAGCGCAGGTCGCCCTTCTCGCGATAGTCGTTCGGCAGCCCGAGGAAGTTCAGCGAAGGCTTGCCGGTCACGAAGAATTTCAGCGCGATCGAGGGCGCAAAGCTGCCGCCGCCCTTCGCATCCGAGAAGCGGAGCAGCGCGGATCCGCCCTTCGCGAGGACGCCGGTATACGGAAGCTCTGCCGTGATCTTCAGGGTCACGCGCGCGCACGTGCCATACGTGTGCACGAGCTTCGGGCGATCCGGCGGCAGCTCGTCGCCGGAGAGCTCGAACGAGCCGCGGTTGAACGCGGTGCTGAAGAGCTTGCGCCGCCCCCAGGGGCCCGGGACGCTCGTGGGGAGCGCGCCTTCCGGGTACGGATCGGAGCTCACGCGGGCCCAGAGCGCATCGAGCTTCTCCTCGGCGCGGAGAAGCGAATAACCATCGGGCAAGGACATGAGCAGCGAGCCTATCGTAGGCCCGTCTCGCTTGCCATTTCCTTCCGCGTCGTGCTTCCTTCCTCCCCGATGACGCGGATCCCGATGCACTCGCTTTCGTTGCTCTTCGCGCTCGTCGCGCTCGGCTGCCAGAACAAGCAAGAGAGCCCGGAGAAAGCGCCCGCCCAGGAAGCCCCCGAGACGAAGCCGTCGACCACCAAGCCACGGGAGAAGAGGGCCGCGCGCCCCGTGCAGGAGTACCCGGCAGCCGAGTCTTTCGCGCTGAAGCCGCTCGCCGTGGGCCAGTGGATCCGGTTCGCCGTGGAGTCGAAGGGCGTGCCGCCGTCCCAGGTCTTCGTGCGAATCGTGGGCAAAGAAGGCGAGGCGTTCTGGTACGAGATCGAGGCGAACACGCCGACCGGCACGACGATCTCCCAGTTCCTGGTGGAGAACGCAGCAAGCAAAGGCTTCGACAAGAACGCGATCCGCAAGATGCGGACGAAGGCCGATACCGGCCCGGTGCAGGAGCAAACCGAGCCGCGGGACGCGATTCTAAAAGCCGCCGAAAGCGTCGAGGAATTCGCCGCGATCCTGAACCCGCCGCCGGACTTCGCAAAGGTCGAGCGCAAGGAGGCGAAGGTGACGGCCGGTCTGTTCCAAGGCTGCTTCGTGTACGAGGCCGAGCACGAGGAAGGCGGCGTGAAGACGAAGGAGACAGTCTTCCGTCACCCCGCCGTGCCCATCACCGGGTTCGTCCGTTCCGAGGGCACACGAGGCAGCGCCGCCGTGACGAAGGAGCTGCTCGAGCTACACGAGTCCGGCGCACGAAGCGCACTCTGACCTGTAAGGTGCAGAGGGCCCGCGCGTTGTCCGGCCGAGGCCAACCGCACAGGTGAGCCGGATCCAGCGCGCCGAACGTCCACCGTGGAGACCGCATGAATCGCAAGCCCCGCCGCGCCACACGGATTGTCGCTCTCGTTCTGGCCTCGCTCGCCGCGCCCCTCCTCGCCCTCGGCTGCGGCGGCAGCGTGCCCTCCCCAGGCGCAACCGGTGCACCCCCCCAAGACCCAGCAGCCGCACTCGATCAAGCCGAGCGCGAGGTGCACTCCGCGCTCGGCCTGTACCCAACCCCCCCCATGCAAGCCATGGCGCAGCAGGCAACAACCGGGACGCAGCCTACCTTCGCCGCACCGCCGCCCGCACCGCCGCCCCTCACGCCGACGCCCGCGCCCACGGCCATCACGCCCGCGCATCCCGATCGGAAGGTCGAGACCGAAGCAAAGCGCGCCGAGGCGCCCAGCGCAGACGAGGCCACGCCCGTGTCAGACGATCCATGCATGACCGCATGCCGCGCCCTGCAGTCGATGGGCCGCGCCGCCACCCACCTCTGCGACCTCGCCGGCGAGGACGACGCACGATGCGCAAGCGCAAAGGATCGCGTGCGCAAAGCCGAGGACCTCGTGCGCCAAAGGTGCCCCGCCTGCGCAGGCTGACGATGGTTTGAGGCGCAACGGTGTCGTGTTGGAGGCGCCGCGCCGGGGCTCTGCCCCGGACCCCGCGGGGGCTGTTCGCCCCTCGACCCGAACCAGGGCAAGCCCTGGACTCGGGGTGGAAGAACTGCGCGATGCGCAGTTCTTCCAACGGGCCCGTTGGAAGACCAGGGACAACGCTCCCGTCGAAAGGTCAGCGCTGCTGTCTTGGCTGGCAGGGTCGTCGTTGGTCTTGACCTGGCCTGCCATGAAACTCGCGCCCGAGCGCCTTCCGCTCATCCGCCCGGCGTGACCGAGTTTCATGCGAGGGGGTGGGCCGGTTGGCCCATGGGGTCTGTTCGATGAACTGCGCGAAGCGCAGTTCATCGATCCCGGGTCCAGCGCTTGCGCTGGTCCGGGTCCAGGGGTGGACAACCCCTGGTGGGGCCTGGGGCAACGCCCCAGCGCTACCGCGCCATCATCACCGCCGCGAACGCCACGAGCGCCACGAGCATGAGCCCAGCGGCGGCATAGATGACGCCTCGACTCTTTGGCGCCGCCTCTGCGAGCGCGGCGTCTTGCGAAGAACCTTCCGCGTCTGCGGCGAGCGGCGCGTCTGGGACCTCCTCGGCCTTCTTGCGGAGGTATTCGTCCCAGAGCACGACGGGCACCGCGCCCGATGGCGATGCGGCCGCCTCCTCGGCTGCCGCGGCGAGCCCGGCCGGGACTGCGTCGGTGTGCGTCAGGTCCGCGCTGTCCGGTGGCGCTGAGTCACGCCCGAGGATGGGCAGCCCGTGCGCGCCGGACGGAGGCATGCTGATCGGCGCTGGGCGCACCGTGTCACGCATGTCGAGCGGCACTGCGTACTGCGACGTATCGTCCATCATCGGCGGCGGCGTGAAGTCGGTCGGCGTCACCTCCTCGGTGCTCATGCCCGGGTCGGTGATGACCGGCAGGGGCGGCGGCGCCGGCGCGATCGACGAGGGCCTGGCGGCCTTGATCGCCGCTGCGGGGGGCAGGCCGGGACGGTCGTCGCCGAGCAGCGGCGTCAGGGCGTCGAGCAGCTCGTCGGCGGAGGCGAACCGCTTGTCGACGTCGCGCTGCAGGCAGCGATCGACCACGGCGGCGATGCGCGGGTCTGCGTCGGGCATCAGGTCCGACAAACCGCGGATCCGACCGGAGAGAACCTCGGCGGCGGCGCCGTAGGGGGTGAGACCCTGGAAGACGCGGCGGCCGCTCAGCATCTCGGCGAGCACGACGCCGACGGACCAGAGGTCGGTGCGGTGATCGACCGTCTTCAGCCCGCGCACTTGCTCGGGGCTCATGTACGCCGGCGAGCCCATCGTCTTGCCGGTGGCCGTGAAGTCTGCGCCTTGCTGCAGCGTCTTGCTCACGCCGAAGTCGAGGATCTTGAGCACGGGGGCCTCGCCGCCGGGCTCCTCGTGGAGGAAGAGGTTCGAAGGCTTCAGGTCGCGGTGCATGACGCGCGCCGCGTGCGCGGCCTTGAGGCCACGCGCGGTCTCGGCGGCGATGCGCAGCGCCACGACGGGGGCGATCTTGCGCTCGCGCTGGAGCTTCTCGCCCACCGTCTCGCCGCTCAGCATCTCCATCACCAGGAACGGATCGCCTGCGTCGGTTTGTCCGACGTCGTAGATCTCGACCACGTTGCGGTGGACGATGCGGCCGCAGGCGCGCGCCTCGCGCAGGAGCCGGAGACGCGCGTCCTCCGAGGCGTCGAGACCGCGGAGGAGCTTCAGCGCGACCTCACGCTCGGTGAGCTCGTTGATTGCAGCCCATACGACGCCCATCCCCCCCTCCCCGAGGGGGCGCACGAGGCGGTATTTTCCACCGATCCTGGTGCCGGCTTTCATGAACGGTCGGGTCTCGCCGGGAAGGTTACGCTCACCGCCCGCGCGAGCCTAGAACAACCCGCCCCACGTGTCGGTTCGTCCTCATCCCCTGCCCCGATCCCTCGCGAAAGAGGGGGGATTTGCGCGGGGTTCTTGCCGCTTCCGCGCGGGACGGGGCTCGGAGGTCAGAAATCGTCTATAAGCAGAGAGGGTGCAGCCTGGGCCGGCGCACCCCGTTCTTGGCTTGGCCCGTCGAGGGGATTTCATGAAGGCTTCTTTCTTGCAGTGGGGGTCGCGCCTCAGCTTTTTCGCGCTCGTGGGTGCGGGGTTCGGCGCTCGTGACATGTGTCTGGGCAACGATGGACCGCCGCCGGATCCGCCGGCGCCCGTGGACGCCGGCGAGGACGCACCCGACGGAGCCATGAGCAAGCGGCCTGCGCTCCCCACTCCGGGCGACGTGCGCCCGATCTGAGGACATGGCGAGGGCGTCGTATGGAAGGGGAAGGGCGATTTCATAAGCTGGTCGGTTCGGTCGCCGCGATCCCGGCGCCACCGCTCGACGCCCCGCTCGCGGGCCTCGATCACCTGCGCCGCCTCGGCCTGCGCCTGCTCGGCCCCTTCCTCTCGCGCTCGCTGCTCACCGATCGCGAGCGCCGTGTCGCCGTCCTCGGCTCGGTGCTCATCGTCGCCGCGTTTTTCCTGGCCTCGTCGTGGCCCGTCGTGATGCTCGTGCTGGGGCCGCTCGTCTGGGGCATCCCGCACGTGCTCGCGGATGTGCGCTACCTCGTGGCGCGGCCGGGCCTGCATCGGCGGCCGCTCGTGCTCGCGGCGATCGGCGCGGGCATCCTCGCCGCGGGCCTCGGCTTCGGGGTGCGCGGGGGCCTCGTCGGCGCGGCGCTCGCGCTCTGTGTGGCGCGGACGTCGTGGTCACGAAGGCTCATCGGACTCTCCGTGGTGGGCGCGTTGTTCCTGCTCGCGCGGCGCGCCGGATGGCTCGCCGACCTTGCGTTCGCGCACCTGCACAACCTCGTCGCGGTCGTGATCTGGTGGGCCTGGCGGCCACGGAAGACGCGCCTGCACCTCGTGCCGATCGCGCTCTTCGCGGCGGGCACGGCGGCGCTTTTGCTCGGCGCGGCAGAGCCCTTGCTCGCGTGGAGCGGGGGCGCGGAGGCGCGCTGGACGGGGCTCGGGATGCGCTACCTCTCGTGGACCCTGAGCCCCATGCCGACGGGACCATTCGCAGCGCGGTTCGTCGTGCTCTACGCGTTCGCGCAGGCGACACACTACATCGTCTGGCTCCGGCTCATGCCGGAGGACGATCGACCGAGCAAGACGCCGCGCTCCTACCGGCAGAGCTTCCGGGCGCTCACGGGGGACATCGGCGGGTGGATCCTCTGGCTCTCGGCGATCGGCGCGGTCGCGCTCATCGTGTGGGCGTTCTTCGGTCCGGGCGCCGCGCGAGACGGTTACCTGCGGCTCGCGTTCTTCCACGGCCATCTCGAGCTCGCCGCGGGCGCTCTCCTCTGGGCCGAAGGCCGCCGCGCCTGGTCGCCGCCCGAGGCCGCCGCCTGACGGGCATGCAGGCCGGGGAGGCGATCGCCCGGTACGGCGTGGCGTTCGTCCTGACGCAGGCGATCGAGGTCCCGATCTACCGGCGCGCTCTCGGCGTGCGGCCGCTCGTCGCGTTCGGCGCGAGCGCGATCACGCACCCGATCGTGTGGTTCGTCATGCCGAGCCTGTGGAGGTCGCTGTACGTGGCGGCGATCAGCGCCGATCGGCGGTTCGTGCTGGGGGAGCTCGGGTACTACCTCGGGTACGGGGTCCTCGCGGAGGGGTTCGCCGTGGCGGTGGAAGCGGCGTACTTCTGGAAGGCGGGGATCACGGCGCGGAGGGCGTTCGGGTGGGCGATCGCGGCGAACGCGGTGAGCTCGCTGCTTGGGCAAGCGCTGCGGGCGGCGACGGGGTGGCCTTGAGCAGGAGCAAGACGATCCCGACCGGGATCATCACGCCGAGGCAAACCCACTGCGCCGCCGTGAGCCCGTGCCACCGCGGATCCGAGAAACGCCCGTCCTCCGCGCGCAAAAAATCCAAGCCCAGACGCAGGGCTCCATAAGCGACCGCGAGCACGCCGGTCACCACGCCCGGGCGCGACGCGCGACGCGACGCGAGCACGACGAGCACGACGAGCAGCGGCGTCGCCATCCACTCGAGCAAGCCGAGGTCGAAGCGCGCGCCGCCCGGGTACTGCACGGCGAGCCAGGACGAGGAGAGCCGGCCCGGATGATCATGCGCGAACGCGCAAGCCGCGCGCGCAAAAATCCATCCGAAGGGAAACGCGTACGTGGCCGCGTCGGCCGCGGCGAGCACGGGCATCCGCAGCGCCCGCGCGAGCCCCACGAGGCCCACGATCGCCCCGAGGCAACCGCCCGCCGACGAGAGCGTCCCGCCTCCGCCCACGAGCTTCCCCACGCCGTACGCGCCGCCGATCGCCGCCGCCACCGTGCCGATCGCGAGCGCCTCGATCGCCCCCTTCGAACCGAGCTCGAGGGCACGCGCGCGCCGCACGAGCACGAGGTGGTTCACGATCACCGAGAGCGTGAGCAAGAGGCCGAACCCGTGGAGGCCGAACGGCAAGGCGGGAAACTTGAACCAGGGGATCACGCGAGACTGCTACGATGCCACGGCATGCGCGAGGAAGGCACGAGCTCGCGATCCCCGGCGCGCGCGGCGCTCGTCTTTGCTGTCGCCTGCGCGCTCCTCGCGCTCCTCCGGTTCGAGGGCATGGCCATCGGCAGCTTGCTCGTGCGGCCGATCGCGACGCTGCTCGACCCGCGCATGCAAAGGCACGCCGGCTGGGTCCTGGCCCACGTGGTGCTGCTGTTCGCCGCGCCGCTCGCCCTCGCCAGGATCGGGGGCCTTCCCAAACCCGCGCACCTCGGGCTCGGGTTCGGCGACGCGCGGCGCTGGGGGACGATCACGATCGGGCTCTTGCCCCTCGTGGTGATCGGCGCCGCGATCCTCGCGCGTGTGCCTGGCGTCGCCGCGCATTACCGAGCCCACACGGCGGGGATCTCCGGGCTCTTCGGGTGGTTCGGGTGGATCGCCATGTGGGGCGCCGCGTTTTTCGCCTGGGAGTTCTTCTTTCGAGGTCTGCTCGTCGTGGGCCTCGCGCGGGATCTCGGCGGACCTGCCGCGATCGTGCTGCACCTTCTGCCGTTCACCCTCGTGCACGTGGGCAAGCCCGCTCTGGAGGTCCTCCTGACCGTTCCGGGAGGCCTTGTCTTCGGCGCCCTCGCCTTCCGGGGTCGCTCGATGCTCGGGCCCTTCCTGCTTCACTGGACGCTCGGCGCGAGCCTCGATCTGTTCGTCGCTCGAAGCGTATCCGCCCTTCCCTCGCTCGCCTCTGGCGGCTAAAACCGTCGAGCGCGTGCCCGAGCCCCAAGCCTCCCAGCCCGATCTCGAGCTGCCCAGCATCATCGGCCGTTACGAGGTCTTACGCCTCGTCGGCGAAGGCGCGATGGGCCGCGTGCTCTGCGCCCACGATCCCGTGCTCGGTCGTGATGTCGCGGTGAAGCTCTTGCGCGGCGATCTCCTGATCCCGCGCGACGTGCGGGAGGGCCTGCTCGCCCGCATGCGCCACGAGGCTCGCGCCGCCGCACGCGTCGCGCATCCGAACCTCGTCACGCTGCACGACATGGGCGAGGACGGGCGCTTCGGGCTCTACCTCGTGTTCGAGTACGTCGAAGGGCCGACGCTCAAGCAACGCCTGAAGGCCGGCGCAATGCCAGCCGGCGAGGCCGCGCGGCTCGCGCGCGAGCTCGGGAGCGCGCTCACGTTCGCGCACGGCGAGGGCATCCTCCACCGCGACATCAAGCCCGAGAACATCATCCTCTCGCGCACCGGCGGCAAGATCGCGGACTTCGGCATCGCCAAGATCCCCGACTCGACGCTCACGCACGCAGGCGGCCTCATGGGCACACCCGCCTACAGCGCGCCCGAGACGTTCGGCGGGAAGAACTTTTCCCCCGCGAGTGATCAGTTTTCTCTCGCTGCATCGCTGTACGAAGCGCTCTTCGGCGAACGCGCGTTCCCCGGCGACGACGCCGTCGAGGTGGCCGCGCGAATCGCGCGGGATCCGCCGAACCGCTTGGCCACGCGCCGCGGCCTGCCCGCCGCCGTGGACGACGTCTTCGCCGTGGCGATGGCCAAGGCGCCGCACGATCGCTACGAGAGCTGCGCGGCGTTCGGCGAAGCCCTCGCCGAGGCGCTCGCGCCCGCCGTGGAGACGCCCGCGCCCCGCGCCACCGCGCCGAGCGCGCCCGGCCGCGTGACGGCCGCGTCCATCCACCACGAGGCGATGCCGCACGCCGCAGGAGAGCTGCCGTCCGAGCGCAAGCGCGGGCAAGTGCTGATCGGCATGGTCGTCGTCGCGGTCACGGCCACGCTGCTCGTGCGGCTCGCGCTCCACGACGACAGCGAAGCCCAGAACCGGCGCGCGCTTCCCTCGGCGAGCGCCTCCACCGACGTCCCCCCGCCCGCCTCGGCCGACAAACCTCGCCCGACCGTGTCCACGCCGCAGCCGCGCACCTCGCGCCCGCGCGTCGAGCCCTCGAGCGCGGCGAGCGAGGATCCCCCGGAGGCCGAGGCCGACGCGGGGCCCGAGCTCGCGACGGACGCGGGCCTCGACGCGAGCGCGCCTGCGCCTTCGGGATCGGCCGCGCCCTCTGCGTCGCCCACGAGCGCCCCGTCGGCGAGCCCCACGAGCGCGCCCTCCGCCCTTCCCGCTTCCCCGGCGCCGGCCGCTTCGCAGGCCGCACCCGCGCCGGCCAAACCGTAGAGGCCTTTCGCCATGATCATGCGTTCTTTTGCTTTTCCGATCAGAGCCGCCTTACCCGCGGCGCTGCTGCTCAGCATCCCGAGCGCGGCCTTCGCCGCGCCGTCGCTCACCGTGGAGAACACGGGTCAACCGGCGACGCTCCCGGGCAACATCACGAACGACTTCAACATCCTGACCATCAAGAGCGGCGCCGTGCTCCGCGTGCTCGCCAAGGGCACGGGGCCCTCGACGGGACGCCTGCACATCCGCGCCAACCGCATCATCATCGAGTCCGACGGCTTGATCGACGCCACGGGCTCGGGTCATCCCGGCAAGGCGGGCCTGCCCGGCGAGGGCATGGGCGGCGGTCAGGTGAACGGGAACAGCGCGGGCGGCGGCGGCGCGTACTTCGGCGGCGGCGGCGACGGGACGACCCAGGCGCCCCTGTGCGGCGGTCCCTTCGGCCTCGGCGGCTCGTCCTACGGCACCCCCTCGATGCTCGACCTCGGCAGCGCGGGCGGCTCGGGCAGCTCGACGCCCGGCATGGGCGCGAGCGGCGGCAACGGCGGCGGCGGGGTCTGGCTGCAAGCCACGCGCATCGAGATCAACGGGACGATCGCGGCGAACGGCGCGAACGGCAACGTGCTCTCCAACATCGGCGCGGGCGGCGGCGCGGGCGGCCACGTGATCCTCGACGCCTACGTCATCGACTGGCAGACGAAGGCGAAGATCACGGCGAAGGGCGGCGCCGGCGGGATCGGCACGGTCGGCGTCGGCGGCTCAGGCGGCGGCGGCATCGTGCGCATCCACGCGAGCAGCGTGTCGTCGCCGCCGGTGGGCGTCATCGACGTGAACGGCGGGCCGGCGTCCGAGGGTTGTTCCACGGGCATCGGAGATCAGGGCACGAACGAGTTCGACGATCAGAACGTCGAGTGCACCGACTTCGACGCCGACGGGGCGCGCTCGATCCTGTGCGGCGAGACCGACTGCGACGACACGAACGACAAGATCGCGCCGGGCCTGCCCGAGACCTGCAACGGCATCGACGACAACTGCAATAACGAGATCGACGAGGACGCGACGTGCCCGGGGGGCCTCATTTGCCAGGCCGGCAAGTGCGACTCGGAGGTCTCGCCCGACGCGGGCCCGACGACCGACGGCGGCGCGCCCGCCGCGCCCGAGACGGTCGAGTACCGCGGCGGCTGCTCGCTCGCGCCCGCGGCCCAGGGCGGGTTCGCGCTCGCGGGCCTCGGGCTCGTGGCGGCGCTCGCGGCGCGGCTCGCGCGAAGGGCGAGGAAGGCACGATGAAAACCGGAACGAGGCACATGATGCGCAAGACGACTTGGCTCTTCTTCGCGACGGCCCTCGTGGTCGCCCTGCCCTACGGCTGCGGCTCCGAGGAAGAGGGCCCGTTGTTCCCCGGCGCGGGCGGCGATGGCGGTGAGGGCGGCGCGGGCGGCGATGGCGGCGCAGGCGGCCAGGGCGGCGCGGGCGGTGAAGGCGGCGCAGGCGGCCAGGGCGGCGCGGGCGGGGGTTCGTCGTGTGATCCGACCACGGGCATGACCGCGTGCGACGCCTGCGTCTACGGCCAGTGTTGCGCGGCGGCGCTCGCATGCGATGAAGGGACGCCGTGCGACGCGCTCTGGAACTGCGCGCGCACGGCGGGTTGTCTCTCCCCTTCCGAGTCGGACTTCGACGGCTGCGCCGTCAAAGCCTGCCCGATGGAGGCGACGACCGAAGCTGTCTCCGCGCTCGAATCCTTGGCAGGTTGTATCCGGACGAGCTGCGGGAAAACGTGCGGATGACGCAGCACAGCGAAAACCCGGGACTTGACAGAAGCACGCCCGCGGAGGACACGCTCGCGGGGCGGGAGGCCGCGATCACCTCATGACCACGACGCGCCAACATTCCGACGAGCTCCACCTCGCCCTGTATCGAAAAATGTTTCAGATCCGCCGCTTCGAGGAAGAAGCGGCGCGCGCTTACGCGCAGGGCAAGATCGGTGGCTTTCTCCACCTGTACATCGGCCAGGAGGCGGTGGCCGTCGGCGCCGTCGCATCGCTCGAGCCGACAGACTACGCGATCACCACGTACCGGGACCACGGCCTCGCCCTCGCACGCGGGATGACTTCACGCGCGGCGATGGCGGAGCTCTTCGGCAAGGTCACGGGTTGCTCGAAGGGCCTCGGCGGCTCGATGCACTTCTTCGACGCCGAGCACAACATGCTCGGCGGCTACGGCATCGTGGGCGGCCACGTCCCGCTCGCCGTCGGCACCGCGTTCGCCTCGAAGTACCGTGAGGATGGTCGCGTCGCGATCGTCTTCCTCGGCGAGGGCGCGGTGAGCATCGGCGACTTCCACGAGGGCATGTCGCTCGCGGCGCTCTGGAAGCTGCCGATCGTGATCGTCGTCGAGAACAACGAGTACGCGATGGGCACGTCGCTCTCGCGCACGCT
Organism: Polyangium jinanense; assembly: GCF_028435265.1. Taxonomy (GTDB): domain Bacteria; phylum Myxococcota_A; class Polyangia; order Polyangiales; family Polyangiaceae; genus Polyangium; species Polyangium jinanense. Next base: position 71,614 of record NZ_JAGTJK010000053.1, read on the forward strand.
CTCGGTCGAAGACGTCTCGCTCAAGGCCGTGGGCTACGGCATGGCGCGTGATCGGTTCTTCGCGCACCACGTGCTCGAGGTCCACGACCGCATCGGCGAGGCGATCGACCGCGCGCGCACGACGAGCGAGCCCACGCTCGTCGAGGTGCGCACGTATCGCTTCCGCGGCCACTCGATGAGCGATCCGGGCAAGTACCGCACGCCGGACGAGCTCGAAGAGCGCAAGCGCAAGGACCCGCTCATGGTCTCGCGCGCGGAGCTCGAAGGAAAAGGCCATCAAGAGGCGCTGCAGAAGATCGAGGCCGAGATCGAGGCCGAGATCGAGGACGCCATTCGTTTCGCCGAAGAGAGCCCCGAGCCGGGGCCCGAGCTGCTCGAGGCGACCACCTACAAGGGAGCATTCGCGCGATGACCGTCTTGCGCTACAGGGAGGCGGTTCGCGCCGCCATGATCGAGGAAATGGAGCGCGACGAGCGCGTCTACCTCATCGGCGAGGAGGTCGGCGCGTACCAGGGCGCGTACAAGGTGAGCGAGGGCATGCTCGAGCGCTTCGGCCCGAAGCGCGTGATCGACGCCCCGATCACGGAGAGCGGCTTCACGGGCATCTCGATCGGCGCGGCGATGGTCGGACTCCGGCCGATCGTCGAGTACATGACGTGGAACTTCTCCGCCGTCGCGTTTGATCAGATCCTGAACAACGCGGCGAAGATCCGACAGATGTCGGGCGGCCAGCTCCACGTGCCCATCGTGCTGCGCGCGCCGAACGGATCGGCGCGGCAAGTGGGCTCGCAGCACTCGCACGCGATGGAGCACTTTTACGCGCACGTTCCCGGCTTGAAGGTTTTGGCTCCCGCGACGCCCGCCGACGCGAAGGGCCTGCTCAAGACGGCGATCCGCGACGAAGATCCGGTGCTCTTCATGGAGAGCGAGACGCTCTACAACGTGAAGGGCGAAGTGCCGGACGATCCGGATGTCCTCGTCCCGATGGGCCAGGCTCGCATCGCGCGCGAGGGCAAGGACGTGTCGATCATCGCGTACGGTCGCCCGGTGCACGTGGCGCTCGAGGCCGCGGCGCAGCTCGAAAAGGAGGGCATCGACGCGGAGGTCGTGGATCTCCGATCGCTGCGTCCGCTCGACGAGCAAGCGCTCGTGCGGACGGTGCAGAAGACGCACCGCGCGGTGCTCACCTACGAGGGCTGGCCGTATGGCGGCGTGGGCGGCGAGATCGTCGACCGCATCCAGCGGCTCGCCTTCGACGAGCTCGACGCGCCGATCCTGCGCGTCACGTTCCGCGACGTACCCATGCCGTACAACGCGAAGCTCGAGCAGTACGTCCTGCCGCAACCCGATCGGATCGCCGACGCGGTCCGCCAGGTGCTGTACCGAAAGGGCTGATCGGTCATGGCCAAGATTCTCGAAATGCCGAAGCTGTCCCCCACGATGGAGGAGGGACAGATCAGCGTCTGGCACAAGAAGGAAGGGGACACGATCGGCGTCGACGATCTGCTCGCCGAGGTCGAAACCGACAAGGCGACGATGGAGTATCGGTCCTTCGACAAGGGCACGATCCTCAAGATCCTGACGCCCGCAGGCAGCGTCGTGCGCCTCGGACAACCCGTGGCGATCATCGGCGCGGCGGGTGAGGACATCGCCGCGCTCGTCGCGAAGGCGGGCGGCGGCGGCGCACCGGCCCCGGCCCCGGCTCCGAAGGCCGAGGCGGCTCCCGCGCCTGCGCCTGCGCCCGCTCCCGCACCTGCGGCCGCGCCCGCACCCGCTGCCGCTCCGGCGCCCGCCCCCGCTCCCGCTCCCGCGCCTGCGGCCGCTCCCGCGCCTGCGGGCGAGCCTGGGCGCGTAAAAGCCTCTCCGTACGTCCGCAAGCTCGCTCGGGAGCGAGACCTGAGCCTCGCCGGCGTGACGGGCTCGGGTCCGGGCGGCCGCATCGTCGCCCGCGACCTCGACGCGCTCCCGAAGGCCGCGCCTGCCCCGGCCCCCGCGCCTGCAGCCGCCGCTCCGGCGCCCGTCGCCGCCGCGCCGGGCGAGCTCCTCGCGCCCGAGGTGCGTCCGCTCAGCATGATGCGCAAGGCCATCGCGCGGCGGCTCGTCGAGTCGAAGCAGACGGTCCCGCATTTTTATCTGACGATCGACGTCGACGCGGATCCGCTGAATGCCCTGCGCGAGCAGATCAACGCCGAGCTCGCCGCGGCCGCGGAGCCCGGCAAGGATGCGGCGAAGATCTCGCTGAACGATCTGCTCGTCAAGGCCTGCGCCATTGCATTGCACCGCGTCCCCGAGTGCAACGCGCAATATACGCCCGACGCCATTCTCGTGCATCGCCGCGTCGACATCTCGGTCGCCGTCGCCGTGTCCGAGGGCCTCGTCACGCCCGTCGTGCGTGATGCCGACAAGAAGAGCATCACCACCATCGCCGCGGAGATCCGCGACCTCGCCTCGCGCGCCAAAGCGAAAAAACTCAAGCCCGAGGAGATGGCGAACGGCACGTTCTCCATCTCGAACCTCGGCATGTACGGGATCGACGAGTTCTCCGCGGTCATCAACCCGCCCGAGGGCGCGATCCTCGCCGTCGGTCAGGTGCGGCGCGAGCCCGTCGTGAAGGGTGATGCCGTGGTCCCCGGTCGCCGCCTCGCGATGACGCTCTCCTGCGATCACCGCGTCATCGACGGCGCCGTGGGCGCGACGTTCCTGAAGGCGCTGCGGGCGCTCATCGAGCGCCCGATGCAGATCCTCGTCTCCTGACGAGGCGAGCGAGGGTGCGCCCCCGACGCGGGGCGCACCCTCTTTGCCATCTATCGAATCACGGCTGGTTCTGGCAGTTGCGGCGCGTGAGCCAATCGACCACGGACCGCACGATCGGCCGATAGCCGAACGCCGGCGACGCGAGGTCGTCGAGGTTCGCCGGACAAACCGAGCCGACCACCGCCTGATCCCCGAGCGCCCGGAACAGCGAGAGCGGCCGGAGGCCCGGATAGGCCTTGGCGCGGACCTGGAGCGTGCGCCCGCCGGTCGCGGGGTCGACCTCGCAGAGCGGGTTGTCGTTGTTCGGCTCGAAGCAATCGCACGCCGTCACGCTCGGGTTCGAGCAGTCGCGCTGCTCGCCGGGCAGGAGCGGCAGGATGCACGCGTATTGCAGATCGTTGTTGTCGATCGTCCACTCGTTGCCGTTGATCGGGTTCCCGCCCGGGTTCGACCCGTTCACGAGCACGTCACCGGTGATCGGGTTCGTCCCGACGCGCGGCAGGCTCGACTCGACCATGTGCGGATCGAGCGGCTTCACATGGTCTGCGGGCTCGCCGAGGATCACGTCCCAGGTCGTCATGCCGCTCGCGTCGAGCGGCGCGGCGAGCTCGGCCGCGGTCTTGAAGCCCTTCGAGATGTCGCTCAGGTCGCGCGCCACGTCTTGCCAGGGCACGCCCACGAGCCCGCTGATGAGCACCTTCTCGGGCCCGCGAATCGCCGTGATGTTGTCGTTCGGGTCGAGGTCCGAGAAGAGCGGGTTCGGCACGAGCTCGCCGGCCCGGTTCGTGATCGTGGCCTGACTGAACGCCTGCGCGTACCGGTCGATCGGATACATGAAATCGATGCCGAAGCGGCGCTTCTGGTCCCAGCAGCGCAGGTTGATGTCGTCCTCTTGGGTCGTGTAGAGCGCGACGCCGCCGTTCGGGTCCTGGCACGACGGATCGGCCGGGCACTGCCCCGGGTCCTGGCCGCACGATTTGCAGCACGGATCGTTCGGATTGACCGCGCATTCCTGCCGCGCGCGTGGCATCCGCACGTTCGTCGCGCCGACGCGGAGCTGGTTGACGTAATAGAACTGCCCGTATTCCTTCGTCGAGCAATCGTTCTCGTCGGTCAGCATGAGCACGGTGAGCAGCGAATCCGGCCGCAGGAACTCCGCGCGTTGCTGCAGGAGCACGGTGTCGATGCCGTCGGGCACCGCCCTGTTGTTCACGACCGAGATGCTCTCGTAGGGCTCGGGATCCACGAGGAAGCGGTAGATGCTCTCGAGCTGCGACTCGTAGCCGCAGCCGATCTGCCCGACGCCGATGACCATGTCGCGCAGCGCCGGCACGAGGCCGCCGCCCATGCCGTCGTCGACCTGGCCCTCACCCGGCGGGTTGAGCTGCTGGTTGGGATCCCAGGCGAGGAAGCCCTTGTTCGCGTACGTCGGCACATCCGCGCCGCCGCATTGATCCAGGCGCGAGAGCAGGTGCCCCTTGTCGTTGTTCGTCGTGTTCGGGTTCGGCGAACACTCGAAGCTGTTCGCATCCACGTTCGGGCACGAATCCGCGCCGTGGCCGCCGATGCTGGAGCTGATGACGCCGATGTGAATGTCGGAGATCGGCTCGAAGGCGCGGAACGTACCAGGCGGACAGGAGTCCGTGGGCACGCTCGGCTGCTGCCCCGCGGGCACGGGCACGCCCGACGCGTCGATGCAAGGCGGGTTGATGACGCCCTGCACGATGTCCGGGATCGCGCGGGCCAGGATGTTCTGCTTGTCGGCCATGCTGCGCGAATTGTCGATCGCGAAGAGCAGGTCGAGCTTCTCGGCCGCGACGCACGCCGCGGGGCCGCCGCCGCCGCTGCCGCCGTTTCCGCTACCGCCCGTGCCACCGCCCTCGCCGCCGGTGCCGCCCGTCCCGATGCCACCGGTGCCGCCCGTCCCGATGCCGCCCGTGCCGCCGTTTCCGCTGCCGCCCGTGCCGCCGGTCCCGCCGGTGCCACCGCCCGTCACCTCGTCCTTGCACCCCGCAAGCGCAAGCAACGCTACGAAGCCCACCCCGAAGATAGTCCCACGTCGACCGCTCATGTCATGCCTCCCTGTAAGGATAAGGGCGTAGGGGAGAAAACATGGCTTAACGGTGATCGTCAAGGGGTGCGCAGCAAATCGCGCGCGCCGTCGGCCACGAATTGCACGGCGATGGCCGCGAGGATGAGGCCCATCACGCGCTCCAGGATCGCCACGCCGCTCTGCCCGAGGACACGTTGCACGAGCGAGGCCGCGCGCAGGATGAAATAGGCCGCGACAAACGTGATCGTGACGGCAAGAAGGACGGGCACGGCGTAGAGGAGGCTCCGCGTGTTGCCCTGGGACATGAGCACCATCACGCTGGCGATGGAGCCCGGGCCGGCGAGCAGGGGCATGGCGAGGGGCACGAGCGCCACGTCCTCCTTGCGTGCGCTCTCCTCGGTCTCTTCGGGCGAGGTGCGGGTCCCCGGGCGCTTGGCGCGCAGCATGTCGAGCGCGGTGAGCATGAGCAGGAGCCCGCCCGCCACGCGGAAGGCGCCGAGGCTGATGCCGAAGATCTTGAAAATGACGCCGCCGAAGATCGCGAACGTCATGAGGAGGAAGTAGCCCGTGAAGCAGGCGCGGCGCGCCATCTGCCGGATCTTTTCGGGCGGATCGTTCGACGTGATGGCGAGGAAAATCGGCACGACGCCGATCGGGTCGACCACGAAGAACACCGCCGAAAGGGCGACGAAGAAAAACGTCACGAGATCGGTCAAGGGCACATCCTACGGATGCGCTCGCTATAGACCCGCAACTGGCGAGGCGCCAGCCTCATCGGGCCCCCGGCGCGGGTTGACGTGGGGCGGACACCGCGGTATCTCGCCCTTCCCATGTTCCGCGTGACCGAAGAAGTGCGGTTTTGTTATGGCCACCGCCTGCTCGACTACGAGGGCCCTTGCGCCCGCATCCACGGCCACAACGCCCGCGTCGCGATCGAGCTCTCGGCGCCCACGCTCGACCGCAAAGGGTTCGTCGCGGACTTTTTCGACATCGAGAAGGCCGGCAAGGATTGGATCCTCGCGCAGTTCGACCACCGCCTCATCCTGCGGGAGGACGACCCCGTCATTCCCTTCCTGAAGCAGGCGGGCGAGGCTTTCGTCACGCTCCCGGTGAATCCGAGCGCCGAGAATTTCGCCAAGCTCATTTTTGATCACCTCCGCGCGCACGGCGCGCCCGTCACGGCCGTGTCTTTCTACGAGACGGACACGGCCGTCGCGACGTACGAAGAGCGCTAGGGTTTTCCCATGAGCAAGGCAGCCCTCGTCACCGGCGCAGGCAAGCGGATCGGTCGCGCGATTGCGATGATGCTCGCGCGCGACGGTTTTTCCGTGGCGGTCCATTACCATCGATCCCGCGAGGACGCGGAGAGCCTCGTCGCCGCCATCGAATCGGCCGGCGGGCGCGCAGCGGCGGTCCCGGCGAACCTCGCGGACGAGGCGGAGACGGGCTCGCTCGTGGATCGTGCGGCTCTGCTCGTGGGGCCGCTCGTGGCCCTCGTGAACAATGCCTCGACGTTCGAGTACGACACGCCGGAGACGGCCACGCGCGAGACGTGGGACCTGCACATGGAGGCGAACCTGCGGGCGCCCTTCGTGCTCACGCAGCAATTCGCGCGGGGCTTGCCCGAGGGCGTGGAGGGCGCGGTGGTGAACGTGCTCGATCAGCGTGTCTGGAACCTGAGCCCGCATTACACGACGTATACCGTGAGCAAGGCCGGGCTCTGGGCGCTCACGCAATCGCTCGCGCTCGCGCTCGCGCCGCGCATCCGGGTGAACGCGGTGGGCCCCGGGCCGACGCTCCCGAGCACGCGACAGACCCCCGAGCAGTTCGCCGCGCAATGCGAGAGCATGCCGCTCCGCCGCGGGGCCACGCCCGAGGACGTCTGCGACGCGGTCCGTTACCTGCTTTCGGCGCGCGCGGTGACGGGGCAGATGATCGCGGTCGATGGGGGCCAGCACCTCGGCTGGGCCACGCCGACGTCGGATTCGTCGCCGGATTGATCGGCGTAGGCCCACGCGGCGGGCGCCGTGCGGCCGGCGATCTGTGTTATCGAGGGGCATGACCCCGACGGCGATCCCCACGGCCCCCGGCGAGAACCTGCTCGGCCATGCCCACCATTTCCAGAGCGACCGGTTGCCCTTCTTCCGGCGCGTCGCCAACACGGGCGACGTCGTCGCGGCCCGGATGCTCCATCGCACCTTCTATTTCGTGAACGGCCCAAAGGCCGCGCACGAGATGCTCGTGGAGAAGGCGCGTAGTTTCGAAAAATCCCCCGGCATCCGCATCCTGCTCCACGATCTCGCGGGCCAGGGCCTCTTCACGAGCGAGGGCGATCTCTGGCGACGCCAGCGCCGCTTGCTCTCGCCGCTCTTCCACCCGACGCAACTCCAGACCTACGTCAGCGCGATGAACGGCGAGGCCCTGCGCGTCCGCGAGCGGCTCCGCGAGGGCGAGCGCACGGATCTCGCCGCCGAGATGACGCGGGTCGCGATGAGCGTCGTTGGCCGCGCCCTCTTCGACGCGCGAACCTTCGACGAGGCCGACGAGCTCGGCGAGGCGCTCACCATCGCGCTCGGCTGGGTGAACAACCACATGGGTCGGCCGTACATGACGCTGCAGATCTCGGCCATCGGGATGACCGAGGTCCTCGATGGAAAACTCCCGCCGTGGCTCGAGGATGTCCGCGTCCGCGCCCGCGCCGCGCTCGATACGCCGATCTTCATGCCCGGCCGGAACGATCCCAAGATCGTGCGCGCGCTCGAGGTCCTCGACAAACGTATTCAGGCCATGATCGACGACCGCCGCGCGAGTCGCGCCGATCGAAATGACCTGCTGACGCGGCTCCTGTATGCGCGCGACGCCGATCTCGGCGGCGAGGGCATGAGCGACAAGCAGATCCGCGACGAAGCGAATACGCTGTTCATCGCGGGGCACGAGACCACGGCGACCGCGCTCGCCTGGTCGTTTTACCTGCTCTCGCGCGACCCCGCCGCGCGGGCGAAGGTGCAGGCCGAGGCCGACGCATTCGGCCCCGAGGGCCCGACCTCGTACGACCCCGAAAAGCTCGCCTACACGACGCGTGTCTTCAAGGAGGCGCTGCGCCTCTATCCGCCGGTCATCGTGCTCCCGCGGCGCTCGCTCGAGCGCGTCGAGCTCGGCGGCCACAGCTTCCCCGAGCGCACCGTCTTTTTCATGAACGTCTACGGCATGCACCACCGGAAGGATTGCTTCGCCGATCCCGAGAGGTTCGATCCGGACCGTTTCACCCCGGAGAACGAGGCGAAACGCCCGAAATCGGCCTGGATCCCGTTCGGCGTGGGGCCGCGCGTGTGCATCGGGAACCATTTCGCGCTGATGGAAGGGCCCGTCGTGCTCGCCACGTTGATGCGTGGTTTGTCCTTCGAGGTCGAGCCGCAAGACGTCGAGCCCGAGACGTTCGCCACGCTCCGCCCGAAAGGCGGCGTCTGGGCGCGAGTTCGCCGCCGCAGCGCTTGACGCCCTCTCCGCCCGCCGCCCCGCCTCCACCCTCCCCTCTGTAGCTCCCCCCTTTCGCCCCGCGCTTCCGGGATGCATACGTATCCTTGCGCACGTTGTCTACACAAAAGTTTCAACAAAGCTTGCACAACACATGAACAAACGATATTCCATAGAACGTTCGCTGCACAAAATAGCGAGCAGGGACACAACTACCCTTCGTTCGAAGGCCAGGTTCAGGAGTACCGACCGTGAAGCAAGAGCTCCTCCGTTCTCCGCACGTGATGCTGGGCGCAGCGCTCCTCGTTTCGTCCCTCGGAGGCCTGGGCGCTTGCCAGAAGGCCGAGGAGGAAGCCGCACCCGCCCCGGAGCCCGCCGCCGTGGCGCCCGGTCGTTGCATCTACACGAGCCCCTTCACCCAGGCCGAGGAGTGCCGCGATTACACCGGCAAGGGCTGGTCCGCCGAGACCGCCGAGGCCGATTGCAAGGCGCTCGCGAATTCCACCTTCACGAAAGCCGAAGCTTGCGCCTATCCAAAGACGCTCGGCCGATGCGTGCTCGACGGCGGAAAGGACGACGAATACAGCATCGTCTTCCCCGGCGAAGACGCAGCCCAGTGCGCCTCGACCCAGCGCGGCTGCGAGCTCTTCGGCGGCGGCAAGTTCCTGCCCGACGCATGTGAAGGCGTGATCGACGAGCCAGGCAATCCCGATCCGGAAGGATCGGTCTTCCAGTGGCCCACGCAGGTCTGTGTGGACCCGAAAGCCGGCGAGCCCGCGGGTGAGAACGGCGGCAAGGTCTGCACGTTCGGCGCGATCTCGGGCTGTACCGAGCCCGGCCGCGCGTTCACCGATTACGCGTCCTGCGAGCCGGTCCTCACGCAGCGCCCCTACTGGCCCGCCCCGCCCTCCGATTTCAAGACCCCCGACGACGATCCGCGTCTCTCGGACCCGCAATGGCTCGGCGAGCTAGCCTGGGTGACGGAGCAGGTGGAGGCATGCGGCTGCGTGTGTTGCCACTCGGAGAAGGCCGCGCCCGCGGAGGGTCCGTCGAACTGGTACATCGAGGCCGGCCCGATCTGGACCGACAGCTTCTATCCGACGGGCCTCGCACTCGCCGCCGGCTGGGTCTCCTCAGCCGCACTCGGCGCCTATCCGCCGGACGAGAACAACGGGTTTTCCCGCGACGTCGCCGGCCTTCCGACCACGGACCCGGCACGAATGGTCGCTTTCTTCGAGGGCGAGCTCCTCCGGCGCGGATTCAAGAAGGAAGATTTTGCGAGCGAAACGCCCTTCGGCGGGCCGCTGTACGAGCAGAGTCTTTACGTGCCGAGCGATTGTGATGCCGGCCAGGGCGTGGACGCCGCCGGCAAGATCACGTGGACCGGCGGGGACGCCCGTTACGTTTACATTTTATCAGCGGACGCGAAGAACCCAGGCGCGCCGCCGAACCTCGACCTGCCCGAGGGGACGCTCTGGCGGCTCGACGTTCCATGGTCCGCCGCGCCTGTGAAGAGCGGTATCACCTACGGCGAAATCCTGCCGAATACAAAGCAGGGCCATCCCGCAGAGGGGAGCCCAGAAAAGCTCGTCCCGGGCACGAAATACTATCTGTACGTGTGGGCAGACGTCGGCATCCCGATCACGCGGTGCCTGTTCAACGTCCCGCTTTGACGCGCGGCGCGGAGCGGAGCGGGGCGTTGCCCCGCACCCCAGCAGGGGGCTGTCCGCCCCCTGCACCCCGGACCAGGCACGGCCTGGACCGAGGGCGGATAAACCGCGCGATGCGCGGTTTATCCGACGGGCCCGGG
>NZ_JAGTJK010000054.1:0-80235 GCF_028435265.1 Polyangium jinanense
ATGTGCCCCTGAACAGAACAACAGGGAAGGATGTTTCCATGACGAACCCCCGTTGCTCTCGGACGAACCCAAAGAGGAGGGCGCGGAGGGATGGGAACGACTACGAACTTTGGGGATGATGTACTAGCGCACGTCAGCCTCGATCTCCGGTCCGTGAGGCCCGTAGCATTCGTAGTGGACGCGATCGGCCGCCACCCCAAAGAGGTGCAGCGCCCCGCGGATCGTGCGCATGAAGGGAATGGGGCCCGTGAAATAGAACTCGCAATCGTTTCCAGGAAGGTTCCGCCCGAGCGTGCCGAGCCCGAGCCGACCATGCGTCTCGTAATCTCGCCCGAGCTCGTCCTCGGCCGAGGGCTGCGAATAGCAGCGGTGGAGCGTCACGTTCGGGTGGCGCTGCGCGAGCGCCTCGATCTCCCGCCGGAGCGGGTGGTGGCGCCCGTCGCGCATCATCAGGAAGAAGTAAATGGGCCGGTCGATGCCGCGATCGAGCGCGCTCTGGAAAAGGCTGAACACCGCGGTGATGCCGATTCCCGCGCCGATGAAGACGAGCGGGCGCGGCGAGTCGACGAGGGTGAACTCGCCGAACGGCGTGGAGACGTCGAGCACGTCCCCCTCCCGCACGTGCTCGTGGAAAAACCGGGAGCAGACGCCGTCGGGGTTCCCCTTCGCGCCGAACTCGCGCTTGATCGTGACCCGGAAATACCCCTTCCCCGGCGCCGTGGAGAGCGAGTAATTGCGATACACGGTATTGCCGCCGCGGCGCGAAAATTCGGGCACCTCGAGGCGGAACGTGACGTACTGGCCGGCCTCGTAATGCGGCACGGGGCCGCCGTCCTTGGGCGAGAGGTAAAACGAGGCGGCGTCCTCCGATTCCTTCACCTTCTGCCGGACCACGAACGGCCGGAACCCTTCCCATCCGCCCGGCGCGTGGGCGTTTTTCTGCATGAGATCCCGCTCGACCTCGATGAAGAGATCCGCGAGGACGCCATACGCCTCCCGCCACGCGGCCATGATCTCGTCCGTCGCGACGTCGCCGAGGATGGCCTTCACCGAGGCGAGGAAGTATTGCCCGATGATCGGGTAATGCTCGGGCCGGATGTCGAGCGAGGCGTGCCGGTGCGCGATGCGCATCACCGTGGCCTTGAGCGCGGGCAGGTCGTCGAGGCTCGTCATGGAGCCATTGAGCACGTTCGTCAGCGCGGCGCCTCGGGCGCCCTCTTGGCCGAAGAAATCCCCCCGGAACGCCTCCTGCTGCGAGCCACGTGTTTTCTCCTCGCCCGTGCCCTGGTTGGCCGGGTTGAAGAGCAACTCGAGCTTGGGGTGATCGTGGAGCAGGTGGCGGTAGAAATGACGAATGATCGTCGCGCCATGCTCGGCGAGCACCGGGGCCGTCGCCTTCACGATCGCGACAGTCTCGGCCGAGAGGGTCTTCCTGCTCATGTCTCAACCCAGAGCGCGCATGCCGGCGATGAAAAAGGGATAAAGCTCGGCCCGCATCAGGCCCTCGGACACGACCGGGTCGGCGTCGACGATCGCGCGCGCGGCGGCATCGTCCGCGGCCTCGACGACGGCCATGCCGAACGTCTCCGGGCCGGTCGTGAGCGTCCGGCCGACGAAGACGAGCACGCCCCGCGCCTTCAATTCTTCAAGGTACGCGCCGTGCCGACCGAGCGTGGCCATCTCGGTCTCCGTGGGGCCGGTCTGCAGGAGGTCCGGCCGCACGGCCCGGACGACGTAAATCCACTTGTTCGTGGGCTGAGAAGCAGGTTGTTCACTCATGGGCTTCGCATCATGGTCCATCGCCGCGCGATAAATCCACTCGAACCTACGTTCGTGTATGGCTGTCCTCGAGGATGGCCCGGAAGATCACCTCGGCGAGCTCCGCCGGGACACCGAGGCGCTCGGCGTAGGCGCGACGATCCGCGAGGAGCTCCACCTCGCGCGCCGCATCCACGCGCGGCAGGCCGAGCGCCCGCTTTTTCGCGAAGAGCGCGCCGACGAGCGCCCTCCGCCGCGCGACGAGGTCGAGCAGCGCATGGTCGAGCTCATCGAGGTCTCTGCGGGTCTCGCTGACGTCGGCCGGAGGCATGGCGGGCCAAAGAGTACAACCGCGCAGCTTGCGTGCCACCGCTTTCGGGTTGCGTTATAGGGTCCGACCATGAGCACCCCCGCGCAGCCGAGGCGCCCCGAGATCCTCGCCCCCGCCGGTGACGAAGCTGCGCTCCGGGCCGCGGTGCTGGCCGGCGCGGACGCGGTTTATTTCGGGCTCCAAGGTTTCAACGCGCGGGCGCGCGCGAAAAACTTCGACGCCGAAGGGCTCGCGCGGACGATGGCGTTCCTGCACGAGCACGGCGTGCGCGGGTACGTCACGCTGAACACGCTGGTCTTCGACGAGGAGCTCGAGAACGTCGAGAACGCGGTACGCACGTGCGCGGAGGCGGGCGTGGACGCGGTCATCGTGCAGGACCTCGGGGTCGCGCGGCTCGTGCGGGCGATCGCGCCGGCGCTTCCGATCCACGCCTCGACGCAGATGACGTGCACCGACGCGGGGGCCGTGGAGCTCGCGCGCGAGCTCGGCGCGAGCCGCGTCATCCTGGCGCGCGAGCTGTCGGTCGACGACATCGCGGCGATCCGGCGCGCGACGGACGTGGAGATCGAGGTCTTCGTGCACGGCGCGCTCTGCATCGCGTATTCGGGGCAGTGCCTGACGAGCGAGGCCATCGGAGGTCGCAGCGCGAACCGCGGGGCATGCGCGCAAGCATGCCGGCTGCCGTACGAGCTCGTCGTCGACGGAGAAAAGCGGGAGCTCGGGGATCACGCGTATCTCCTGTCGCCCGAGGATCTGGAAGCGAGCGCGCTCGTGCCGAAGCTCGCCGAGCTCGGCGTGTCGTCGCTGAAGATCGAAGGGCGGCTGAAGGGCCCCGACTACGTGGCCGCGACGACGCGGCTCTACCGCGCGGCGCTCGAAGCGAGCAGCGCGGGCCCGAGCGAGGCGCTCGGTTCGATCCGAAAAACCGCGCTGCAAACGTATTCACGGGGATCGGGTCCGGGGTTTCTCGCCGGCGTGGATCATCAGCGGCTCGTGGAGGGGCGCGCCTGTGATCATCGCGGGTTGCCGGTGGGCGAGCTCGTCGGCACCACGCGCGCGCGAGGAAAAACGTTCTTGCGGGTCCGGCTCGCGGAGGCGCTTTCGCGCGGCGACGGCGTGCTCGTGGAAGGAGGATTCGCGGGCGCGGGCGAGATCGGCGGGCGCGTCTGGACGATCGCGACGAACGGCGCGGACACGCCGCGCGCCGAGGCGGGCGAGGAGGTCTCCGTCTGGCTCGGGCCCGATTGTCGGGTCGACGTGGCGAAGCCGGGCCGGCGCGTGTGGAAGACAGACGATCCCGCGACGGAAAAGGCGATCCTCGCGGAGATTGAGCGGTCGCCGCGGAAGGTGCCGCTCTCGATCCGCGTGTCGGGCGCGATCGGGGAGATGCCGCGGTTCGAGGCGTGGACGACGTCGGGGCTACGCTCCGCGGTGACGGGTGACGCGCCGATCGGCGAAGCGCGGGGCGGCGCGGATGTCGCCGCGGTTCTGAAGGACAAACTCGGGCGGCTCGGCGATACGCCGTTCGAGATCGCGGAGATCGAGGCGAACCTGCCCGCGGGCGTGATGATCCCGCCGTCGTCGCTGAACCGGGCGCGCCGCGCGCTCGTCGAGGGTCTCTTCGCGTCGGCCGCGCGGAAACTGGAGACGACGTCGGTGCATTTCCAGGACCTCGTGCGCGCGTCGAGCCCGCCCGATCGGAGCCCGCCGCCGGCCGGTCTTTTCGTGCTCTGCCGGACGGAGGCACAAGCCGCGGCGGCGCTTGACGCAGGCGCGGACGGTGTTTACCTCGATTTCCTGGAGCTCGTGGGCACCGGCGCGGCCTTGCGCGCGCTGCGCGCGTCGCGGCCGAACGTGACGATCGGCGTCGCGCCGCCGCGCATTCGCAAGCCGGGCGAGGAGAAGATCGATCGGTACCTGCTCTCGCTCTCGCCCGATCTCTTGCTCGTGCGGGGGCTCGGCGCGCTGCGGGAAGGCGCGGCGCTGTCGATCCCGCGGATCGGCGATTTTTCGCTGAACGTGACGAACCGATTGACGGCGGCGGAGGTGCTCTCGCACGGGCTCTCGGCGTTCACGCCCTCGTTCGACCTCGACGCGGCGCAGCTCGAGCGCATGCTCGATTCGCCGTTCGGACCGTTCGCCGAGGTGGTCCTGCACCACCCGATGCCGCTCTTCCACATGGAGCATTGCGTGATCGCGGCACTGCTCTCCACGGGGAAGGATTTTCGGGATTGCGGCAGGCCGTGCGAAAAACACAAGGTGTCTTTGCGGGATCGCGCCGGGATGGAGCACCCGGTGGAGGCGGACGTGGGCTGCCGGAACACGGTGTTCCACGCGGCGGCGCAGAGCGCGGCGAGCCTCGCGGCGGCGGCGATGCGAGGCGGCGTGCGGCGATTCCGGATCGAGCTCGTGCGCGAGACGGCGGAGGACGTGGCGACGATCGTCGGGACATACCGGCGGCTGCTCGAAGGCAAGATGCACGCGCCGGAGGTTTTTCGGGCGCTCAGGACGGAGGGGGGATACGGCGTGGTGAAGGGCTCACTCCGGGTGCTCCCGGCGTGAGGGAGGCCAAGAACGAGGGATGAAGCAGCGAGACCCGATTCAGTTCGGAAAGCATACCCTTACCTTCGAGGAACCCGGGATCGCCGTACACATCTACCGGGGACCGATCACCGTGGACGACATGCGCATCCTCGTCGCTCTCCCGGACATGGATGAGCACGAAGGCAAATTTCAGCTCGCGCTCTTCGACATGCAGGCGTTCGGCGGGCTCGACTCCACCGCGCGCAAGATGGGCGCCGAACGGCCGCGGCCGGCGGGCACGTATTACTCGGCCTACGTGGGCGCGACCTTCAAGATGCGCGTGGTCGTCGCGCTGTTCATGCGCGCGGCGAATTTGTTGCAGGGCCAAAAGAACGTCTCGGCCTTCTTCGAGGATCACGAATCGGCCAAGGCGTGGCTGATCGCGTGCCGAGAGAAGCACCTCGCCGCAGACAAAAGGTAGACCGGAGGCGCACGTCTCCGTGCACCCCCGATCGAAAGACAAGGAAGTGGTGCGGCCCTGGAACACCCCGGGAGCGGGAGGGACGTCCCAGGGCGGAGGAATCGATTACTTGCGCGCGGCGACCTGCGCCTGGATCTGGCGGCGCAGCTTCCGCACCTCGGTCTGCGGGAGGTAGCGGAGCAATTCGGCGGTCTTGGCGCGCTCGTCCTCCTCGGCGAACGTGAGGAGGTACATCGGAGGCACGCCGAAGCCCTCCGCGAGGCGCGCGATCGTGCCGATCGTGATCGCGGCGAGGCCGTGCTCGACGCTCGAGAGGTGGCCCTTCGAGAGCGCGCTCGCGTCGGCGAGGGCGCCGAGGGACATATTGCGCTCCTTGCGAAGCGCGCGAATACGGGTACCGACCTGGAGGGCAAACGGCTCGGGGGTGGAACGTCGCGGCATTTTGATATGGTTCTCGGTTCGCCCTCGCGGGCAATCCGACCGGCCTCCTTCGCGCCGGGGAAAAACGGTTCGTCTGTCGTTTTCGGAAGCTCTCGTCGCCTCGCGTCGCGCACTGCCCGCGACCACCGCGGCGACCACGAAAACGAATATGCACCCATTCAGACGAACCTGCACGAAAAACCGAAAGCGGATCGGACCTTCAATGTCCTACCCAGCATGGCCCCCGTATCGAGGCCAGGGAAAACGACGGGCGTGATGGACATTGACTGTCCTAGCTTCTTTCGTGGTGGACAAAAAGCGAGAGCGCCGATCGGACCCGCCGATCAGCGCTCTCCAGGTAGTTTTGTTGTGGGATGCGATTACTTGCGGGCGGCGACCTGCGCCTGGATCTGGCGGCGCAGCTTCCTCACCTCGCTCTGGGGCAGGTAGCGGAGGAGCTCGGCCGCGTGAGCGCGCTCGTCCTCCGCCGCGAACGTGAGCAGGTACATCGGCGGCACGCCGAAGCCCTGCGCGAGCCGGGCGATCGTGCCGATCGTGATCGCGGCGAGGCCATGCTCGACGCTCGAGAGATGGCCCTTCGAAAGCTCACTCGCGTCGGCAAGCGCCGCGAGGGACATGTTCATCTCGTAACGGAGCTCGCGGATACGGGCGCCAACCTGAAGTGCAAACGCATCGGGAGTGGAACGTCGGGGCATGTGGATGTGGTTCTCGGTTCGCCCTCGCGGACGCGCCGACCGGCCTCCTTCTCGCCGGAATTCCAAGGGTCTTTATCGCTGGTGAAGCTCTCGATCGTCCGGCCTCTCCGCGCTCACCGCGCTCTCGGCTCGGTACGACCAGGAGCGAATATGCACCGCATTGGACGAACCCGCACCGAAAAACGTGATCCGGGTAGGACAGCAATTGTCCCACCAAGCACAGACGCGGCAGTGAGAGGAGGGAAAACGCGAGCGCGATCGGACGGGTTTTGTCCTAGCTCGTCTTCATTTGCGGCGACGGCGGACGATTGCGCCGAGCGCGAGGGAGAAGAAGGGAGGCGCCGCGCTGGGGCTTTGCCCCAGGCCCCACCAGGGGCTATCCGCCCCTGGACCTGGACCAGCGCAAGCGCTGGACCCGGGGTCGATGAACTGCGCTCCCGCGCAGTTCATCGAACAGGCCAAGTCAAGGCCATCACCGGCCTTTTGGAAGAACTGCGCACCGCGCAGTTCTTCCAACACGAGTCCAGGGCTTGCCCTGGTTCGGGTCGAGGGGCGAACAGCCCCCGCGGGGCCCGGGGCAGCGCCCCGGCGCGGCGGTCTGCGACAAGACCGCGTTCAGTGCAGGACGATCGTGGGGCGCTCTTCGCCGGGCAGCCAGAGCTCGGAGATGGTCACGAACGTGTCCTCTCGCATGTACCAGCACTTCCAGCCGCAGGAAGCCCAGCTCACGAGGCTCATCACGCGCCGATCCCCTTTGCGCACGGGGAAAACCACGTGCAGGCCGTCGAAGGTCTTGTCGATCTCCTTGCCCTCGAAGTCCTTGCTCTTGCCCTTGACCTTGAAGTCGGTGATCGAGACGTCCTGCTCGGAGCCGCCGACGACGCGGAGACCCTTGAATTCGTCCCGCGGGTCCCGACACGAGACACGTAGCCATTCGCGGACCGCGGACGCCGTGCAGAACTCGTGAGGCCGGAGGAGCTCGAGCGGCGTGGCCTTTTCCCATTCCTCGGCCGTGGGTTTCTCGGACGCCGTCTCGGGCGGAGACCATTCCCCGAGGGAAGGCGCGCTCGGGTCCGCAGGCGCAGCGGCGGACGCGGAGGCGGGCGCGGGCGCGGCAGCGGCAGCGGAGGCGGGCGCGGGCGCAGCCGCGGGCGCGGGCGCCTCCTCGGCCACGGCGAGCGAGAAGAACGCGAAGAGAAGCAGGAACGGCGGCGCAAAGGCCACGGCGCGGCGCAGGTTCGAGGTGTTCATAACGTCTTCAGGAAGGCGACGAGCGCCGCCCGATCCTCCTTGGAAAGATGATCCGTATGGCCCATGCGCTTGCCATTGCGCTCGATGAGCTCCTCGAGCGTGGCCACGCTGCCGTCGTGGTAATAGGGCGCGCTGCCGGCGATGTAGAGCAGCGAGGGCGTCTTGAACTTCCAGTCGTCCTCCATCTCCGTGTCGAAACGTGCCTTGTCGAATGCCCACGGGCCGAGCCCCACGAGCGCGCGGTTCGTGTAATCGGTCTTCGGCACATGGCAGGTCGCGCAGCCGACGTTGGCGTCGTTGAAGAGCTCCTCGCCGCGCTTCTCCTCGGCGGTCTTTTCGTGATGGTCGCGCGGGGGCGGGACGAGGCCTTGGCGGGCGAAGGCGATGATGGCCTCGGCGCGCGGGAGCGTCTTGTCCGCGGAATAACTCAAGGGACCGCCGCCGAGCCAGCGGTGAAGGCCAAAGCCGACGATCACGCGGTGCTTCAGGTTCGGGCTCTCGCCCTTCCAGCCATAAGGTCCGAACGCGGCGACGCGGCCCGCGAGCATCGGCGTCTGGCGCGGGGCGCCCTTCAGGAAGCCCTCGAACGCCTGCTTGTCCTCGAAGGCATGCATCGCATTGGGCTCGTACTTGCCCTTTTGCTCGTAGTTCTCCCGGATGTCCTCGTGCCACACGTGCCCGTCGTCACGTCCCTCGGGATGGCAGCCGGCGCAAGCAAACGAGCCGCTCATGAGCCAGTCGCGCGCATTGTAATAAAGCCGGCGGCCGATGGCGGCCTGCTCGGGCAGGAGATCCGGGCCGAGGGAGAATATGCCAGGGGGCGAGGATTCATAGGGAGCACGCTTGTCGAAGGCGTCGAGCCGGACGATCGCGAGGTCGTGGCTCGATCGGCAGAAGACGAAGGCCGTGCCCTCGTCCTCGGAGAGCGCGATTCCGGTGGGCGCGCCGCAGCGGGTGGCGCCGGGTTTGTCGTCCTCGGTATTCGTGTCCACGCCGAGGTCGTATTTGCGAAGGGCGCCGAGCGAGGGCTCGAGGGAGAGCGCGTCGAGCTCGACGAGCATATCGGTGCCCTCGCTGGCCACGAGCAAGGTGCGCGTCTTCTTGCGATACACGACGGCGCGCGGCTGGACGAAGACCTCGCCGATCTGCGCAGGCGCCGGTCCCGTGAGGTGCGGATCGGCCTCTTCGAGACCGAACTCGCCGAGGGTCTTCTGGAACGGCTTCGATTGCATGACGAACCAGCGCGGCGCACGCACGGCGAGCGGGCTCTCGTCGACCGTCGAGAGGATGTCGACGGTGTTTTGCCCATTCCACGCGCTCTCGCCCATGGCCCCGAGCGCGTGGCGCGGGACGAAGAGGCGCGCGCCGTCGGGCGAGAGGACGGCCGAATACGCGAGCGTCGCGGCCTCGCGCCGCGCCGGATCGGGCGGGGTGCGCAACGGGGCCGCCGGGAAGGGGAGGTCCTTGACGCGGGCCTGGCCATCGACGGCGTCGATGCGCGAGAGCGTGGCGCGGTCGATGTGCGTGACGTACGCGGTTTTCCCGTCGGGCAAGACGACGACGGCGCGCGGCTCGCGGGGGACGTCGAGGGTCCAGCGTTTCTCGAGTGTTTTGAGGTCGACGGCCGAGACCGCGTGCGTCCACGGGGAGGTGACGAGCGCGGTGGATTCGTCGGGGGTGATCGCGAGGCCCCAGGCGTCGGCCGGGAGCTCGACGCGGCCCATCTCGACGAGGCCCGCCGCGGGATCGGGGCGCATGACGAGCAAGAGGCCCGGGCCTTCGTAAGGTGATGCGGGATCGTCGGTCTTGCGAATGCCACGGACCGTGACGAGGACGCGGTCGTCGAGGGCGAGGACGGCCGCCGGTGGCCCGGGCATCTTGACGGCGACGGGCGGGTTCTGGGCGTCGGCGGGGAGCGCGATGCGCCGGACGACCTGTTGATCCTCGTCCGCGAGCCAGAGCGCAGGCTCAGAGGGCGAGCGGATGAGCGCGCCGCCCTCGCGCACGAGCGGGGGCTTGCGCGCGCGCGCAGGCTCGGCGGCCGGAGCCGCGTTCGAGGCGGGTTGGGGGGTGGCGTCGGTCGGCGAGGTTTGCTCGCCGGATTTGCAGGCGGCGAGGGCCGCGAGCGAGGTGAGGCCAGCGAGGAAGAAGGTGGACGCGGTGGTTCGCATCGGCGGGACCCGGGTTACGCTCCAGGATACCGCGACATTCCACCCGAGGGCTACGGCCGGCCGCGAGGGCCGCGCGGGGGAAACGGGTTTGTCAGGGAGCCCCGCCCGCGACGATCGCGTGCGCGACGAATCCGAGGACGAACCCGACGCCGAGCGCGACGAGGCCAAATGCAAAGGCGGCGCGGCGCGGGACGGCGTCGGCCGGGATGACGACGGCCGGCGCGGGCCTCGAGGCATGCGGCATTTCGCCGAAGCTGACGCCGGGAGGACGGCCGAGCGGCGGGGCGATGGGCGGCGGCGCGGCGACGGTCGGCGCGACGGCCGGCGGCGTGATGATCACCTGCGGCGTGGCCGCATGCGGCGCGACCGCGGGAACGCCAAACGCGGGCGACGGACGGCGGAGGGCCGCCGGTGGGCCCGGGTCGGGAATGTCGGAGACGGCCGGCATCGGCACGGTGAGCGCAGGGGACGGGCGCTGCAGCGAGGCCGAAGGGCCGAGGCGCGAGGAGGCAGGAGGCGGAGCCGCGGCGGACGTGTTGTAGGGGAGCTGCGTGGGGGCCGAGCCGAGGAGCGAGGAGACGGGCGCCGCCTGCGTGGGCGCGTCGGTGTCGGAGCTTTGCGGGCGCGCGAGCGCGCGGGCCTCGGCGAGGTCCTTCAGCATGGGCTCGATGCCCTCGTATCGCTCGGCGGGCCTGCGCTTGACGGCGCGCATGACGATCGCGGAGAGGCGCTCGGCCACGAGGTCCTTGCGGGTGAGCGCGATGGGCGGGGCTTCGTCGCTGAGCTTCTGGCGCGCATAAGCGAGGTCGTCCTGCTCGCCGAAGACATTCCGGCCCGAGGCGGCGCGATAGAGGATCGCGCCGAGCGCGTAGACGTCGGCCGTACCGCTGACTTCGCGCGAGTTCAGGAATTGCTCGGGCGCCATGTACGGGATGGTGCCGACGGCCATGTCGGCGCGGGTGATGCCCGTGAGCGTCTCCTCTTTGCCGCGTTGGTCCTCGGCCGGATCGAGGAGGCGGGCGAGGCCGAAATCGATGAGCACGGCGCGGCGCTCGCCGCTCGGCAGGCGCCGCAGGATGACGTTCTCGGGTTTGACGTCGCGATGAATGATGCTGGCGCGGTGCAGGTCCGCGATGGCCCGCGCGACGCCCTCGCCGATGTCGAGGACCTCCTCGACGGAAAGCGTGCCCTGCTTTTCGAGCAGATCCGCGAGGGACAAGCCCTCGACGTACTCCATGACGAGCAGGAGGCCAAACTCGGGATCGGTCGTCTGTTCGATGACGCGCGAGACGTGGTCGCTCTCGATCTTGCCGAGGAGGAGCGCCTCGCGGCGGAAGCGCGTGACGAGGTGGGGATCACGCGCGGCGTCCGGCAAAAGGCGCTTGATCGCGACGAGCGCGCCCGAGACCTGCGCGCCGATCCACACCTCGCCCATACCGCCCTCGGCGATCTTGCGCGCGAGACGGTACTTGCCCCCAATAGTCGCCCCCGGGACGAAGTCCATCGGCCGCGATGCTAGCCGAGGTCGGGGGGGCAGCACGAGGAATCCGCGCTTTTTTCCGCCCCTAAGGACCTGGGTTGTAATCGACCGTCAGGGAAAACGTGTCGACGCTGTCGACGACACAACCACGGCGCAGACGAACGGTGAACGTGTAGAGGTTCGTCCCGCGCCGGTACTGCGTGGGATCGACGCCGAAGCGGACGATGCCCGTGCCGCACTCGTTCGCGGGGAGCACGAGCGGCGCCGTCGTGCAGATGGTCGCCTTGTGCGCCGGGGTGTCGCAGCGCTCGAGCTCGAGCGCGTAGCCGTCGCGCGGCTCGACGGGCACGCGGGACGCATACTCGGCGAACCACGTGACGCCGACAGCCTGGGAGATCTGGAAGTTCGGTTCCGGCGCGCTCACCCACGCAGCGCGCGCGAGCGGCTCGCCCTCGCCGAGGAGCGTACCGCACGGATCGTTCGGGTCGACAGCCGTGCCGGATTCGAGGTTCGGACGTTCGTCGCATGCGCCCGCGTCGGATCCTCCGTCCCGGCGATCGAAGTCATCCGATGCGCCGAGCGAGGCCCCATCGCCTTTCATCGCGTCGTCGTGATCTCCTCGTTCCTGACAACCCGCGGCGGCGAGGAGCAGCAAAAGCGCAGCTTGGGACAGCAGGAACGGCCGAAGCATCGTCGATTGCATGATGTCTTGCGGCCTCTGCAATCGAGATGCCCGAAAACGACGGGGACAGACGCGTACGTCGCGCGACTCCGGGCGTTGACGGGGCGGATGACCCTTCGATACTTTCGGGGGATGTTCGGCGCGGGATCCGCACGTTCGAGAATTCGGTTGGCAGCGCTGTTCGTGCTGGGCGCGTTGCCCTTTTCAGGTTGCGGCAGCGACGAACCCGCGGTGAAGCCCGGCGGGACGGGCGAGCCGCCGCCCGAGAATCCAAGGCTTTCGGGGACGCTTCTGTACGAGACCGTCGCGTACGACCGCGTGGCGGACGGGCTCGACTACACGAAGGTGGACCAGAAGCCGATCCGCGGCGCGCGCGTGGCGCTGCTCGACGCGGCGAACGAGACGCTCCTCGCGGAGACGACGTCCGACGCGATGGGCCGGTATGGCTTCGACTGGAAAGGCACGGCGCAGGTGAAGGTGTGGGTCTACGCCGAGACGATGGAGCCCTCCATCCTCGTCGTGGACAACACGGCGAGCGACGCGACGTACGTGCTGGAGAGCGCCGAGGTCGTGGCCGAGGAGCCGACGTCCCTCGACGTGGTGGCGACGACGGGGTGGACGGGGATTTCGTACGGCAAACCGCGGCTCGCGGCGCCGTTTTCGGTGCTCGACGCGGCCTACACGGCGGCGCGGCGGTTCCTCGACGAGACGACGCCGCCGCCGGTGTTCCCCAAGCTCGAGATCAACTGGAGCGTGGACAATCGGCCCGAGGACGGGCCCGTCTCGTCCGGCCAGATCGGGACGTCGCACTGGGACGGCGATCAGATCTACGTGCTCGGCAAGGAGAACGTGGACACGGACGAGTTCGACACGCACGTGCTGGTGCACGAGTGGGGGCACTCGTTCGAGGAGCACATCACGCGCTCGGATAGCTGGGGCGGGTCGCACGGGTTCGGCGACGTGCTCGATCCACGGCTCGCATTCAGCGAGGGGTTCTGCAACGCGCTCTCGGCGATGATCCTCGACCCGGACACGGTCTACACGGACTCGATGGGCCCCGGGCAGAAGGACGGGTTCTCGGAGGACATCGAGAAGAACGACACGAGCTCATCCGCGAAGCCCGGCTGGTACTCGGAGACGACGGTGCAGAACGTGGTGTTCGACGCGTACGACGGGTACGCCGAGGCGTTCGACGGCGTCGAGCTGAAGCTACAAGGCGTGTATGCGGTGATGATCGGCGATCTGAAGGCGACGCCGGCGATGACGACGCTGTTCCCCTTCGTCGCGGGGCTGAAGAGCGCGCATCCGGAGGCGGCGACGGCGATCGACGCGCTGGTCGGGCATCACGGGTCGGGCAGCTCGTTCGGGATCGATCCGGTGACGGACGCGTGGGGCACGGGCGAGACGCACGCGGCCGAGGATCCGGGGGCGCTGCCGGTGTTCGTGCCGGTCGCGGCGAACGAGTCGGTGACGTTGACGCTGATCGGCGGGCTCGATCAGGCGCTGCTCGGGCAAAACCGATTCCTGCGCGT
Source organism: Polyangium jinanense (assembly GCF_028435265.1). GTDB lineage: Bacteria > Myxococcota_A > Polyangia > Polyangiales > Polyangiaceae > Polyangium > Polyangium jinanense. Next base: position 13,346 of record NZ_JAGTJK010000054.1, read on the forward strand.
GAAGGGCACGGGCGGGACGATGCAGGTGAGCTCGAGCGCGACGAGCGACGTGGATCTCTACGTGTACCTGCGGGGCAAGGAGCTCGACAGCGCGGCGTCGGAGAGCGGCGACGAGACGGTGTCGTTCTCCACGGCCGCAGGCGAGGACTACGTGGTCAACGTGCAAGGGTACGGAGAAATTTCGGGGCCGTACGAAGTGAAGATCGAGGTCCTGCCATGAAGAGAGGGAACGAGATGCGCGCGCTCTGGATGCTCGCTTGTGTCGTGGCCGCGTGCGGGACGGTCGAGCGGAAGGAGCCCGATCACGTCGGACCCGATACGCCGAGCGCCGCCGAGGCGAACGTCGACGAGGGAGGCGAGGTGCGGACGCAGAAGCCGGGCGCGCCCGTGAAGGTGGAAGGGAGGCTCGCGTCGTCGAGCGCGGTGCTGACGATCGACTTCGAGGAGTCCGCGAGCGAGGTGTCCGTGGAGGTGTGGGGCGTGGACGGGCTCGTCGTGACGAGCGCGAAGGAGCCGGTGCAGAACCGGGAGTTCGGCAGGGGCGAGAAGGCCTCCGTGGAGGTGTCGTTCACGGCGCCGGCGACGCGGGCCGATCTCGCAGTGCGGGTGCGCGGGACGTTCGATGGGCGGGTGCGCGAGCGGGTGCAGTCGTTCACGGTGAACGCGGAGGCGCCAAGCCTGACGCAGCCGCCGGGAGAGGTTCGTATGGGGCCGGATGGAAGGCCTGTGCGCGTGATGAGGCCGGAGTAGCGGCGCGGGTACAGGCGGTCCGGCGGAGGCGGGGGTCGAGGGTGGGCGCGGGCGGAGGCGGTCCGGCGTCGCTGGGGGTCGAGGCGCGGCGCGGGCGGAGGCGGTCCGGCGTCGCTGGGGGTCGATGTCGGCGCGACTACAGGGCGGTCCGGCGTCGCTGGGGGTCGAGGGGGAGCGCGGACAGGGGCGGTCTGTCAGAGGCGCTCATCGATCGGCGTCTTCATTCATCCCGCCCATGGTCGAAGGTCGCGGCGACGGCGCGCTGGTGGATCTCCTTCAGGACGGCGCTGCGATCCGAGCAATTGACAAGGGTCTCCAGGTCGCCTGGACCGAGGAGGAGGACGAGATTTTCCTCACGCGCCCGCGAACGAAGCTCCAGTCGAACCGTATCGGCGAAACCGCCGGCTGCGACGAAGAGGGCCACCCGGCACCGCTTGTAACGCCCCTCGAGCTTGCCGAGGAGATCCCTCACATCCTTCGTCCCCACGTGGCTCGACCAGTTCTTGCACTCGACGAGGATGTAGGGGCTCTCCTTTTGCCAGAGCGGGTCGGGCGCATTGTTCTGCACGAGGATGTCGAGCTCCTCGAGCTCGTTCTTCATGCGCGCGCGGAGACGCTGGAAGCCGGGAATCGTCTTGAGGAGCAGCTCCATGAGCTGCTCGAGGAGGAGCCCTTTTCTGTTGCGGTCTTTCTCTGCCTGGACGGCTTCCCACGTCGCGCGGATAGCTTTCTCCGTCTCCCCCTGATCGAGCGCGCCCAGCCATCGTTCGCGGACGGCCTCCATGGCGTTGCGGACCTTCACGCGGAGGAGCGCGGCGAAGACGGAGCGCTTTTCGAGGTAATCATATGCGCCATCCTTGAACGCGCGCTCGACCGCTTCGTTGGAGGCGTATGCAGTCACGAGGATGGCCTTCGCGCCAGGCGCGCGTATCCCCACCTCGGCGATGAGGTCGAGCCCGTCATCGCCTCCGCCAGGCCCGTCGAGCTTCTGGTCGACGAGGACGACGCTCCAGCCCGGTTCGTCGAGGCGCTCCAGGGCCTTCGTCCGGGTCGTGGCGCTCTCGACCTTGTACCCCCAGGCGGACAGGAGATCCTCGTACGTCTCCAGGAAGAGGTTGTCGTCGTCGATGATGAGGAGCCGTCCGCCGCCGTTCATGTCGACCTCGAAAACCGTAACGAAAACCGCGCGCCGCCGAGCGGACTCTCCGTGCACGTGACCGTACCACGCATCTCGCCCTCCACGACTTGCCGGACGAGCGCGAGGCCCTGTCCGCTCCCTCCCGACCGGGACGTGAAGCCGGGCTCGAAGACGACGCTCCGTTGCTCCTGGGGAACTCCGGAGCCATTGTCATCCACGTGGATCGATATGTGATCAGCGCCGACCTCAGTCGCGATCGACACCCTCCCGTCCACGACACCCGTGATCGCTTGTGCGGCATTCCGTAGCAAATTCGCCACGGCGAGGATGAAGCGCGCACGCGGCCCCATGAGGGTCGCACCCGAGGTATTGAACGCTTGCCGAAAGTTGCCGTTCAGCTCGCGAGAAAGGGCGGCGCAGGCATCACGCAAGGCGCTGTCGACGTCGAACGTGGAGGGCCCCTCGAGGCCCAGATTGGCGACCCGAAGCATCCCGTCGACGAAGTCGAGGGCTCGCTGGATGCCCGCCTCGATTCGCGCTCGTTGCCGGTGTCTCGGGCCGGTCGAATCACCGGAAACGAGATCGGATATCAGGGATGAAAACGTGACCTGGACGGGGATCAGCGCGTTCCGAATTTCGTGGGCGACCATGCGCGCCTGGAGCGCGGAGGCGGCAGCCGCGTTTTCTTGCGAAACACGTGCGGCATCGGGATGGATACGCTCCACGATCCCTGCCACTTCATCCCGTAGGAGCGCGTCTGCGAGGACCGCGAACGGCGTGGACCGTCGTTGCGCGATGTCGTCGAGGAGGGATCGGTGACGCTCAATGACCTCGTAGCCCCGAATGTAGGGCGACTCCAGGTCAGGATCGTCGTGGTACTTCAAGAGGCCGAGCGCGCCGAGACGGCGAACCGTGGCCCACGATATCTGCCATTCCTCGTGCGGCTCAGCGTCATCATCAACGGTCTCATGGCGCTCTGGGTTGTTCGAGAGCAGCGCGGCCAGCTCGGGCGACAAGCGCATGTCGTCCTCACGCCCCAGCGACTGTGCCGCCTCCAGGGCCAGCAACCAGCGGAGGGCATCGAGCCCCGGCGTCTCGAGGAGCGTTCGACCGCAACGAGAGAGCACGACGTTCTCACCGCGGCGCTGGACGAGCCTTGTCTCGAAAGCGTAGTCCGGTAGGAAGTGCCAGCGGTCGGCGATTCCCGCTATCGACTCGGCGTACAAGGCGCTCATGCCGGCGTCGTACAGCAGGTCGTCCTTGAACTTGGATCCCGTCGTCGGGATAGCCGCATTGCTGCTCCTTGCCCCCAACAGGATCCCGAAGCCGATGTCGATCAGAACCGCGAGCCGCTGACCTCGTGCATCGGGCTCGACCTCTTCGAGGATCGCCATGGCCAACGACTGGACGAGCGCTTCGAATCTTCGACCGGCCGTCCAGCGCTCCCAGATGCGCTCCGCGGCCGCAGGATCCCCGGCCCCTTGACGCTCAAGCGCCTCGAAGAGAAACCGCCGGTGCGCTCCGACGTCTATCTTCGTGTACGGCAGCCCCTCGGGCGCTCGCCCGACCCGCTCCAGGTAGCCGCGGAGCTGCTCCAGGAACCCCATGGAAGGGCTCCTAGACCCAGCGGATCGATGGCGTCAAGGCTGCGGGCAGACGAGCGAACGTCAGCGATACCCGTACTTGCCGACCATCTCCGCGACCTCTTGCGCGGTCGGCCTCGCGGCGGGGTCGGGGTCCATGCAGCGCTCGAAGAGGAGCGCAAGACCGCCCTGGAGGCCCTCCACGCGGCGCAGGCCCGTGGGGCGCGGGAGCGTTTGTCCCTGCATGCCGACGAAGATCGGCGGGACGTTGAAGGGGCGCTTGCCCGTGAGGATCTCGTAGGCGATGACGCCGAGGCTGAAGACGTCGGAGTGCGCCTTCCAGTGGCGTGAGCCCTGCGCGAGCTCCGGGCCCATGTAGGTCGGGGTGCCGACGAGGATGCCCGTGCGCGTGACCTCCTGCGGAGGCGGCGCGATGCTGCGGCGCGTGGACGGCGGCGTGTCGAGCTCGCGGGGCCGTTCGGAGGCGGGCGCGCGCTCCTGAACTTCGCCCGTGAGCGTGGAGATGCCGAAGTCGACGAGCTTGACCTGCGCATGGCCCTCGGCGTCGTCGGCGACCATGACGTTGCCCGGCTTGAGGTCGCGGTGGATGACGCCCTGCGCGTGCACGGCCGCAAGTCCCGCGGCCATCTGGCCGAGCACCGAGCAGCACCAGGCGACGTCGCGGTAGCGCTCTTTGCAGCGATGGAGCGGCTTGCCCTTGCAGAGCTCCATGACGAGGTAGAGCAAGCCCTCGGGCGTGACGTCGACGTCGGCGATCGAGGCGAGGTTCGGGTGGTCGAGGCGGGAGAGGATCTGCGCCTCGCGCACGAAGCGCGCCATCGCAAGCTTGTCGCTTCGGCTCGTGAGGACCTTCATGGCGAAGCGGCGCGTGTCGCGGACGCGCTCGACTTCGTAGACGACGCCCATCGCGCCCTGCCCGAGCTCCTCGATGACGCGGTAGCGCTCGGCGATGAGGGCACCGACCGCGAAGCTCGGCGCGGCGGTGACGAGATCGTCCTCGTCGACGTCGACGTCGGTGCGGAGCGAGGAGAGAAGGCTCGACGTGTGCTGCTGGATCTTGCGGCGGAGCTCCTCGTTGAGGACCTCGACCTCGGTCTTCTTGGCCTCGATGGTGCGGATCTTCTGCTGCACGTCGCGGCGCATCTGGTCGAGGCCACGCGCGAGGTCCGCGAACTCGCTCTTCTCGTCGACGGGGATCGGGGTCTTGATGTCGCCCGAGGCGAGGCGCGCGGCGGCTTCGAGGAGCGCGGCTTGTTCGGCGATGCGCTTCTGGTGGAGCGAGCTTTCGAGCTCGGCCCGGACGGCGCGCGTGGAGACGATGTTGATGGAGAGTTTTTCGCCAAGGGCGTTGAGGAGCGAGAGGTCGGCGGCGTCGAAGTGGCGGCGTGATTCGTCGCTCTCCAGGTAGAGGACGCCGAGGAGCTCGTCGCGGACGAGGAGCGGCGCAGCCATGGCGCTGCGGCGCGTGTCTTCGATGCGCTTCCACACGCGCGCCTCGCGGCGCAGGCGGACCTGCTCGACGAGGTCGTCGAGGTTCGAGGCGAAGCCAGCGATGACGGAGGCGAGCGGGATCTCCACGCCGCCAGCCTCGCGGCCCGCAGCGACTTCGAGTTCGGCGCCCGCGACCGCGCCGCCCTCGGGCGTGACGAAGAGGAGCGCGGCGCGCGCGCCGAGGAGGCGGACGATCTCGTCGAGCGCGACGCGGGCCTGGCCGCCACGATCGAGGACCTGCGCCGAGGCGAGGCTGAGCTCGAGGACACGCGAGTAGCGGCCCATGCGCTCGTGCACCTCGACGAAGCGGCGCGCGAGGATGATGCCGAGCGAGAGGGCAAAGGCGAACGTGCCGACGTGCCCGAACGAGACGTGATCACGCGGGACGAGGCCGATCGCCTGGAGCACGTCGTGCGAGACCGCCGTGGCGGCCAGGATGAACCCGGCCGTGAAGATGCGCGCGTCGAGGTTGCCGCGCGTCGCGTTGAGGATCGCGCGGGCCGTCATCAGCGCGATCGTGATGAGCAGGAGGATCTGAAACGGGAGGAGCGTGCGCAGGACGGGGACGAGCCCAAGCGCGACGACGAGCGCCGAGCCGAGGAAGTACGCGCCATGGACCCACTGCAAGCCGCGGAGCAAGCGGAAGCGGCCCGGGCCGAAGACGTGCTCGAAGTACGAGGCGAAGAAGAGCGGCGTGAGGTAGAGGCTCGCGAGCTCGACGTGGATCCAGAACAGCGGCGCGTCGAGGAGCAGGCCCCGGATGGGCACGGCCGCGGGGAGGTAGATCCCGAGCGAGAGCGCGAGCAGGCCGTAGGCGAGGTTCGATTTGTCGCGACGCTCCGAGAGGAAGAGGCCGAGGACGAAGAGGCCCACGGACACGAGGAGGATGCCCATCGCGAGCGTGGGCAGGTCGTCGCGGACGGCTTCGAGCGCGAGGTCGGCACGCGAGCCGAGCAGGACCTCGCCGTAGGGACCGATGTTGACGTGATCGGAGTAGACGCGAAGCGCGAGGGTCTTGCCCGCGAAGTTCGATCCGAGCGGGATGAAGTGCGTCTTGTAGCCCTGGAAGCGGAGCGCGCCGTTCCCCTCGAACGAGCCGAACCGGTAGACGAGCGCGCCGTCGACGTACGCCTCGACGAGCTGATCGACGCCCTGGAGGTAGAGGACGGGCTCGCGCTCGGCAGCGCCGACGAGGCGCGTGCGCATCCAGAGGAAGTGCTCGCCGCCGCGGCCCTCGGGCACGGTCTTCGGCGGCAAGGCGCGCCATCCGTCGTTCACGGTGGGCGTGGCCCAGACGGGCGCGCCCGTGGGATCACGCGGCGAGTCGCCCCAGCGGTACTCCCACGCGCCCTGATACGCGTGGGCAAACGCCTCGGGGGTGACAGGGGCAGGCACGTCCGCGCGCGTGATCGGCGAGGCCGAGAGCATCGCGAGGGCGAGCGTTCCGGCAACCACGGTGCGCCGGAGCCGCGAACGGGGCATCGCTTGATCTTGGTCCAGGGGTACCTCGGGGAAGCTGCGAGGATATCAGAGCTCGCGCCGCGGCGAGCTCACCGCGCGCTCGCCTTCTTCTTCCCCTCACCCACGGCCTTGCCCGCGATGCGCGCGCGGGCCGCGTGCATGAGCGGCTCGGCAGGCGTCAACGCGTCGACGAGGTCGCCCGCACGGAGCGCCGCCTCCTCGGCCCGCTTCCACGCGGCCGACGCGCCGATCGTGTTCGGCCCGCTCCGCTGCGCGAGCTCGAGCGCCGATGCAAGGTCCCGGCCGACACGCTCGATGCGCTGGAGCTCGGCGCGGCCCGCCCCGGAAAGTTTGGCGGCCGCATACATTGCCCGCACGATGCCGATGAGGTCGCGCACGGCCACCGCGGGAAAGGGATCTTCACGCCCGGAGATCACCTGAACGAATGTATCGGATTCGTATCGAAATGGCGAGCCGGCGCGTTTTCAGGGGTCACCGGAGAGAGCCGGTGACCTCTTCCACGGCGCGGCAGAGGGCGCCCGAAAGGACGATGTCGCGGACGGCGGCAATGTCGCGATAGAGGGGGCGGTCCTCGTCGAGCGTGGGGGAGACGGAGCGGACGGCCGCGTGCGCTCGCTCGACGGCGGCCGAGGAGCGGAGGGGACGGCGCTGATCGATGCCCTGGGCGGCCGTGAGGATCTCGATCGCGAGCGAGGTGCGGACGTTCTCGATGACCTGGGCGAGCTTGCGGGCGCTGACGCTGCCCATGCTGACGTGATCCTCACGGCCGGCGCTCGAAGGGATCGAGTCGACGCTGGCCGGATGGCAGAGGACCTTGTTCTCGCTGACGAGCGAGGCGCTCGCGACCTGCGCGATCATGAAGCCGGAGTGCAGGCCGCTCTGCGGCGCGAGGAACGGGGTGAGGCCACTCGAGAGCGCGGGGTTGACGAGCTGCTCGACGCGGCGCTCGCTGATGTTCGCGAGCTCGGCCGCAGCCATCGCCGCGAGGTCGAGCGCGAGCGCGAGCGGCTGGCCGTGGAAGTTGCCGCCCGAGAGGAGATCGGCGCCGCCGTCGTCCCGGAGGAAGATGGTGGGGTTGTCGGTGACGCTGTTGATCTCACGGGTGAGGACGTCGGCAGCCCAGCCGAGGGCGTCACGCGAGGCGCCGTGGACCTGCGGCATGCAGCGGAGCGAGTAGGCGTCCTGCACGCGCGGACAGTCGGCGTGGCTCTGCATGATCTCGCTGTCGTCGAGCATCGCGCGGAGGTTCGCGGCACACGCGGCCTGGCCCGGGTGCGGGCGGACGGCCATGAGGCGCTCGTCGAAGGGGCGCTTCGAGCCCTTGTTCGCTTCGAGGCTCATCGCGCCGGCAACGTCGGCGATCGTGCAGAGGGCGAGCGCGTCACGCACGGCGAGCGCGCCGAGGGCGGCCATGTACTGCGTGCCGTTGATGAGCGCGAGGCCCTCCTTCGCCGCGAGGACCACGGGGCGGAGCTCGGCGCGCGCGAGAGCTTCCGCGCTCGTCATGCGCTCGCCGCGGAAGGAGGCCTCGCCTTCGCCCATGAGCGTGAGCGCGAGGTGCGCGAGCGGCGCGAGGTCGCCCGAAGCGCCAACCGATCCTTGCGAGGGGATGCGCGGCGCGACGCCGGCGTTGAGCATGGCGAGGAGAAGATCGACGACCTCGGCGCGGACGCCGGAGTAGCCGAGCGCGACGACCTGCGCGCGCAAAACCATCATGGCGCGGACCTCAGGCTCGCCGAGATCCGGTCCGACGCCGGTCGCGTGGCTGCGCACGAGGTTCTTCTGCAAGGCGATGACGTCGCGCTCGGCGATACGCGTCTCGGCGAGCGCGCCGAAGCCCGTGTTGATGCCGTACACGGCGGGCGCGGAGTCGCCGGCCTCCGCGATGGCGTCGACGGCGCGGCGCGAGGCGATGATGCGAGCGCGGGCCTCGGGGCAAAGGGCAACGGGGCGGCCGCGACGGCTCACGTCCTCGAGATCGGCGAGGGTGATCGGGCGCCCAACGAGAAGAGGCGAAAGGGTGTGCACGGGCGCCACGTTAGTACATCCCCAGCCGCGTGCCTCCGCGCGGACGCACGCCGCGGGAGGACGGGCGAAAGCGGCTTTGACGGTCGGGGGCGATCGCCTAAGCTCCCGCCCCATGCAAACCCTACGTTGGTCCCTCACGGCGCTCGCGCTGGGGCTCGTCGCGTGTGCCGGCTCCGCAGCCGAGGGGCCGGGGTCGACCGAGCCCGGCGCGATCCAGTCCGCTCCGAACGAGCCGCCGCCTCCTGCCGCGGAAGGCCCGATCACCTGCGGCCTGCCCGCGCCCGTGGTGAGCGAGGACCCGTGTACGAAGGACGCCGAGTGCGCGCCCGCGGAGCCTTGCCATGCGCACGCCTGTGTCGCCGTCGCCCACGCGAAGCCGCGCACGCCCGACACGGTCTGCTCCACGATGCTCGATTGCAAGAGCGTCGACGCGAACCCCTGCGTATGTCACGAGGGCCGCTGCGCCCTCGTGCCGAAGCCCAACTGATCCACGAATCTCATGCGGTACTTCGTCAAATTCCCTTCCGGTCGCGAGGTCCCCGTCGATCTGACCGTGCTGCCCTCGGGCGAGATCCGCGCCGAGGTCGAGGGTCGCTCGTTCGCGATCGACGCCTACGACCACCAAGGCGCGGTGCACCTCGACATCGGCGGGCGTTCGGTCGAGCTCTGGATGGAGGGCACGCCGCCCGAGGTCGGTGTCGTCGCGTCGTCGCGGCGGTTTTACGCGCGCGTCGAGAACGAACGGCTGCGCGCGCTCTCGAGCGTGCAGGGCGGCAAGAGCGGCGGCGGCGAGGGGCTCGTCAGGTCGCCGATGCCCGGCCGCGTGCTCAAGGTGCTCGTGGCCGAGGGCGACGAGATCCACGCAGGGCGGCCGCTCGTCGTGGTCGAAGCGATGAAGATGGAGAACGAGCTCGCGTCCACGCGCGACGGTCGGGTGAAGAAGGTCTACGTGACCGCTGGCGCGACCGTCGAGGGGGGTGCCAAGCTCGTCGAGATCGAATGAGTCTTCGAAAGCGCCTTCCGCTCGCTCACCTGCCAACCCCCCTCCAGCGCCCGCGAAGGCTCGCCGTCGCGACAGGCATCGACCTCTGGGTCAAACGCGACGACATGACCGGGGGCGCCGAGGCGGGCAACAAGATCCGCAAGCTCGAGCTCCTGCTCGGTGAGGCCCTCTCGCTCGAGTGCGATACGGTCGTCACCTGCGGCGGGCTGCAATCGAACCACGCCCGCGCGACCGCGCTCGCGGCCGCCTCGCTCGGCCTGCGCGCGGTGCTCTTTTTGAGGACGAACGATCCCTCGCTCGATCCGTCCCGCGCGCCGCTCGAAGGCAACGTGCTGATCGATCGCCTCGCCGGTGCGGAGATCCGGCTCATCACGCCCGAGCAGTACCGGGATCGGGATCGCATCCTGGACGAGGCCGCCGAGGAGCTGCGGTCCGAGGGGCAGAAGCCCTACGTGATCCCCGAGGGAGGATCGAACGGGCTCGGCGCGCTCGGGTACGTCGAGGCTATGGGCGAGGTGCGGCGGCAGCTCGATCTCGGGCTCGGCGGGGGCAAGCCGTTCGACGCGGTCGTGGTCGCGTGTGGTTCGGGCGGCACGGCGGCGGGCGCGGCGCTCGGCGCGGCGTTCCACGGCGTGGCGAAGGAGGTCGTGGCCGTGGCGGTCTGCGACGACGCACCCACGTTCCAGGCACGGATCGAGGGCATCGTGCGGGAAGCGCGTTCGCTCGATCCGCGTCTGCCCGAGCCCGCGCGCGTGACGGTCGACGACGCCCACAAGGGGCCGGCCTACGCGGTGAGCACGCCCGAGCAGCGCCGGCTCATCGCGAGCGTGGCGGGGTTGTCCGGGATGGTGCTCGACCCGGTCTACACGGGCAAGGCGTTCTCGGCGCTGATGGACCTCGCGGGTGCGGGCGGGCCGCTCGCCGGCAAGCGGATCCTGTTCGTGCACACGGGCGGGCTGCCGGGGCTCCTGGCGCAAGGAGCGACGTTCCAGGACGCGCTCGGTCTGGACTGAGCGACCCGTTTCACCTCCAACGAAGAGAGGCCGACCGATGCTACCGCGTGTCCTCGAACCCGAGGTCATGGACACCCCCGAGGAGGCCCGTGACTACGACGCCATGGATCACGCCGCGGTGAATCGCGCGTTCTGCGAGGACATGCTCGCCGTCCGCCCGACCCCGGGGCGCGTGCTCGACGTCGGCACGGGCACGGCGCGGATCCCGATCGAGCTCTGCTCGCTCTCGCCGAACGCCGAGGTCGTGGCCATCGACCTCGCCGAGCACATGCTCGCGCTCGCCCGAGAGAACATCGAGCGTGCGGGCCTCGGCTCGCGCGTGACCGTCGCGAAGATCGACGCGAAGGCCCTGCCCTACCCCGACGGCGCCTTCGGCGTCGTCCTCTCGAACTCGATCGTCCACCACATCCCCGAGCCCGCAGAGGTCCTCGCCGAGATGTGGCGCGTGACCTCCCGGGGCGGCCTGCTCTTCGTGCGTGACCTTTACCGCCCCGAGGCCGAAGCCGAGATCGATCGGCTCGTCGCGCTCTACAGCGGCGAGCGTCCAGCCGATCCCGCGGCCGCGCTCTCCTTTGATCACCAACGATCCCTCTTCCACGCCTCGCTTGCCGCGGCGCTCACGGTGGACGAGATCGTCGCGTTCGTGGCGCCGCTCGGGATCCCCGCGTCGGCCGTGCGGATGACGAGCGATCGGCACTGGACGCTCTCCGCCGTCAAACCCTGACGACGAAGAGCGCCCTGCGCGCTCGGTTTTTCAGGGGTGGATGTGCACCACGGTTCCCTCGCCCGTGGGTTCGCTCGCCTGCACGCCGTGCCAGTCCGTGGGCAGCGGCGGATCGGTCCACATGAAGACGCGGCGCGCGTCGATCGGCGAGAGGTTGATGCAGCCGTGGCTCCGAGGCTTTCCGTACTCGTCGTGCCACGGCGCCGCGTGAAGCGCGTAGCCCGCCTCGAAGTACTGCACCCACGGCACGTCGCGCAGCTCGAACTTGTTGCCGACCTCGTGCGAGTCCATCGTGGTCGTGACGTGCTTCTCGCGGATCTTGAAGGTGCCGCGCACGGTCGAGTACGTCTTCTTGGGATCGCCGAGCCCGTCGCGGCCCGTCGCCACCGCCGTCGCGTAGACCGGCTTCGTGCCCTCGTACAGGATGAGGATCTGGCTCAGGATCGAGATGTCGATCCACTTCTTCGTCTTCGCCGCGAAGCTCGGGAGCTCCGACGGTTTGACCGCGATCGCCACGTCGCTGTCCTTGATCCACGTGCCGTCCTTGGCCTCGACGAGGCGCGTCTCGCCGATGCGCATGCTCTTGCCCGTGAGCTGGATGGGCGTGTGGAACGCGAGCTTGCCCGTCTTCTCGAGCGAGCGCTTGCTCGTGTCGTACTTGTACGCATCCGGCACGCGCACGAACGCAAGCGGCAGCTCCCAGCCCTTGCGCATGTCGACGCCGTGGAACGTCGATCCGCGCGCAGGCTTGAGCTTCGACGTCGGCACGAGGCGCGCGTCCGTGGTCATCGCGAAGCGTCGATCGTTGTCGCCGACGAAGGTGCCGATGAGCGCGAGCCCCGCATGCCGCGCGACGCGGTTCGTGATGATCGCGTAGTCGGGGACCTTGAACGACGAGATGTTCGGGATCTTGCGGCCGCCCTGGAAAAACCAGGGGATCGCGTCGTTGCCGTCGCCGCCGTAGAGCTCCTGATCCGAGAGGTCCGGCGGCTCGCTCGGCGGCTCGCCGATCGCGTTGCCCTCGGCGTCGAGCGGTACGTCGTTCGCGCCGACCTCGATCGCATCCCACTTCTTCTGGAGGCGCTTGTAGCTGCGGAGGTGCTCCTTGAGCCGCATCTCGTACTGGAACTGCTCGGCCTTCGTCGCAGGCCGGTAGTAGTTCGGCGCGATCGCTCGTACGAACGAGTACGGATACGGCATCGGCTTCGAGAGGTCCGGCCGCTTCGTCAGCGCCCGCAAGATCGGGTGCTTCATGTCGATCGACGCGCTGCCCTCGGCGCAGATGTAGCCGGCCGGCAGGACGCGGTAATACCCGCCCTGGCAGTCGTCGAACGCGGCGGGTTTCTCCCCCCGCACCGCGGTCGCGCCCGCGCGCAGGTAGCCGATCTTCGGCGACCTGCGATCAGGCTTGAGATAGATGGGCGCCGCCATCTCCACGGCGCCGATGCGGGGGCCGCCCTCCTTGGGGACCGTCGCCGGATCGGCCGCAACCTGCTCCGCAGGCGCGGACAAGCTGACGATGCCCTCAGGAGAGCCCTTGCCCTTGCACCCGGCGAGCGCGAGCACACCGAGGGCCAGGAGGGAGAGCCGCTTGCGTGCGTCCATGGGGCCCGGATGCCGGATGTCGGCCAAGAGGGCCAAGTTTTGAGGTCGCACCGGAACGACACTCGAAGGGCTTGCGCAGGGGCAAACTTCCCGCTAGGTTGCTGGCCCCCGCGTCCGAAAACGCGGCGTGCGCCACTAGCTCAGCTGGATAGAGCGTCGGCCTCCGGAGCCGAAGGCCAGTGGTTCGAATCCACTGTGGCGCGCAGCGTTATCACCGCATCTCGTTCATCGCCGCGAGGAGTGCGTCGGTGCTGACCGGCTTGACGAGGTGGTGCGCGAAGCCCGCCTCGCTTGCGTGCTTCCGGTCCTCCTCCTGCCCGTACCCCGTCACCGCGAGCAGGCGTGGCGCCCGCGTCCCGAGACGCTCGCGGATCCGCGCGGCGAGCTCGTAGCCGTCCATCACGGGCAGCCCGATGTCGAGCACCGCGATGTCCGGCGCGAACGACTCGAGCATCGAAAGCGCTTGCGGCCCGTCGAAGGCCACGGCCACGGGCCAGCCCTGCGCGCGGATCACGTCCGCGAGCAACGTCGCCGCGTCCTCGTTGTCGTCGACGACGAGCACGCGATGCGCGGGGAGCGCCGCCGCGGGTCCGTTCACCTCCTCGATCGCGGGCAGCGACGCGCGATCGAGCCCGGGCAATCGCACCTCGATCGTGCTTCCGTGACCTGCGCCGTCGCTGTGCGCCGAGACCTCTCCGCCGTGCAGCGACACCAGGCTCTTCACGAGCGTGAGACCGATGCCGAGCCCGCCCGCGCTGCGCTCGATGCTCTGCGCGCCTTGCACGAATGGCTCGAACACCCGCGCGAGCAGCTCCGGGCTCATCCCCACGCCCGTGTCGCGCACCGTGGCCACGATCGTACCGCCACGCCGCTCGGCCGAGACCTCGACGACCCCGCCGGGATCGGTGTACTTCGCCGCGTTCGTGAAGAGGTTCGCGAAGACCTGCGCGAGCCTGTCGGGATCCGCGTACACCGCGAGCCCGGTTCTCGGCACGGTCACGGTCACGTGGTGGCGACGTTTTTCGAGCAGCGGACTCGCCATCTCGAGCGCGCGCGTGATGATCGGTTCGAGCTCGGTGGATCGCTTCGCGAGTGAAATGAGCCCACGCGCGACGCGCGAGACGTCGAGCAGATCGTCGACCATCCGGCCGAGGTGATGCACTTGCCGCTCGATCACCTGCTCTGGACGGCCGAGCGCTCCGCCGCTGCGCATGCGGATGAGCTCGAGGGCCGTGACCATCGGGGCGAGCGGGTTGCGGAGCTCGTGCCCGAGCATCGCCAGAAACCCGTCCTTCGCGCGGTTGGCGGACTCGGCCTGGCTACGCAGCGCCTCCTCGCGCGTGCTCAATTCTTCGGCTCGTCGCCGCGCGACGCGCTCGCTCTCGTGGGCCTTGCGCAGGTGCGCAATGGCCACGTTGCGCTCGTTCGTGAGCCAGCTGATGAGCACACCCATCAGGAGAAACACGACGAGGCTCGTGACCTTTTCAACCGGGCCACCTACGGGCGTGAAATCGTATCGAAGGAAAAACCAGGCAACGCTGGAACCGCCGACGAGCGTGGTGAGCATTCCGGCACGGAATCCTCCATACCAGCCGCTCAGCACCACGGCGGGGAACATCGTGATGAACGGAACCTCATTACCGACGATCGGCGTCAGCAATAAGCGCGAGCCCAGCCCGAGCCCGGCTGAAAGCAGCGCCACCGCGTAACGTTTCCACACCGTACGTGCCGATGGCGCGTCCGAGCGGTCCAATGCCGTACCTCTGAGCTCCACGATGTTCAGGCGGTCGGAACGAACGTACTACGGATCTCGCGTCCGCGCGATTCTGGAGGAACGGCGGCCTGGCACGAGCAAAGATGCGACGTGAGATGGATGGAATGGAAATCCGTTTGAACAGAAACGGATGACGGGGAGGCGGGCGGGACGCGGCGTATCGAGCGATCGGTCGGTCAGGCGGTCAGGGCGCTTTGACGTCCTCGAAGTTCGTCCTCGCGGCAATGTGCTCCTCGCTCAGGTTGAGCAGGATGGGCAGCGTTTCGCATTGCCAGTCGTCGTCGGCAATACGACGCACGGTGACGCGGCCGGGGACGAGGTTGTAGACCGCGTCGACGATATCCATGATGACGTAGAACCCGTTCGAGTTGCAGAAGCGCATCTTGACGAAGTCCATCGTCGTCTCGGTGACGGACTGCCGGGGGAGGACCTTCGCGAGCTCCTCGAGGTACGTGTGGAGGTAGCGGTAGGGGTTGTCCACCCGGATGACGCCCTCGAACGTCAGGATCAGGTGATGATCATCGAGCTTCGCGACCGAGTGGAACACGCTCAGGCCGCCGTCCATGATTTCACCGTAGGTGAGGACCTTCATGCGAAACCTCTCATCGGGAATAGCGCTTTGACAACGAGGAACCCCTGCTCGTACTCGGCCGTGAGCTTGAACTTGCTCTCCGCAGTGAGCCGCATGAGGCCGAGGCCTCCCTTCGCCTTGTCGATACGCCGGCGATAGACCGTATCCGCGAGGAGCTTCCTCGGGTCCTCGGCGTTGGCGATGATGGTGAAGCGATCGCTCACGGCTTTGAACTCGTCTTCCGTGGCCGGATTCGCCACGGTGATCATGAGCTCATCACCGTCGATCTTGAGGTCGACGCGCAATGCGCCGTCGCGGATCGAGCAGTGCTCCATCACGTTGGTGACCAGCTCGATGACGACCACGTTCGCCTTCGAGCAGATCTGCCGCGGGTAAAACATCCCCAAAAGGTCGAAGAGAAAGTTCCCGAGCAGGCCTGCCACGTCTCCGGCCACGTGATCGAGCGGCGCGATGGAAATCGACGCTCCGACGGCCGTCTGCGTCCGGTTGCCCCCGGCGCTCATTTAGCGCACCTTCGCATGATGAGGAGCGTGATGTCGTCGATGTCCTCGGCCCTGAAGGACGTGTAGTCGTCCACACATCTCTTCAGGATATCCTGGACGGGTTCTTCGCTATGCCGCGCGATGATGTCGTTGAGACGTTGCACGGTATAACCCTTTCCCTCTGCATCTAAAGCCTCGACCATACCATCCGTGTACAGCGCCAGGACGTCTCCCTGCTCGAACGGCAGCTCGAACTCACGGAATGGCTTGGTCCTCAAACCGATGTAATTGCCCACCCTATTGAACGTTCGCTGCATCCCGTGCCGGACCAGGAGCCCATATCCGCCACCAGAAACGTACCGGATGAACCGATCGCTGAAGACCACGAAGTTCACCGTGGCATACCGCCTCACTCCGCGGAGGAAGGCATACGATGCTCGGTTCACCCAATCCACGATCGCGCTCGGGCTGTCGGAACGCCGTGTCGCATTCTCGATCTGTGCCTTCAAGAAGGACATGATGAGCGCCGACGATACCCCGTGACCGGAGATGTCGAACACGCTGACCGCAAAGCGTTCCCCGGGTAGCTGGGAAAAGTCGTAGTAGTCTCCTCCAACCTCCGCGAGCTGCTTGTGGTAAATGGCGATTTCCAGCTCCGCGGAGAGCATCGACGGGTCTGGCAAGAGCGCCTGCTGGATCCCTCGGGCGACCTCGAGGTCCTCGCTCACGATCCGGTTCTGAAGCTCGAGCTCGTTCTCGATGCGCGTCGCGTGCTCGAGCGTGAGCTCGTGCACAACGGACATCTCGTCGATGTCGGCCCGAACACGCTCGCATTGCTCGACCAGGCCCCGACAGCGAGCAAGGAGCTCGAGAGCCCCACCCTCGCGCGCGAGCAAAGCCTTGCAAGCAGCGTCGTCCGATAGGAGCGCCTTGACGGCTTCGAGATCCGTCTGCTCCGACCGACCTTCGTCCACCGGATCCGACGAGTTGTCCTTCGATGCGGTCATCGTTCGAAGAAATCCTCCGCCGCGGGCGCCCTACGTTCCCCTCTCCTATCAGTCACAGAAGATCATCTCGAAGTTCTGGTTGAACTTCTTGAGGTTCGGGAGCGACTTGCCCTGCCACGGAATCGCCTTCGAGCCCCGGACGACAAGCTGCACGTCGCCCTTCTTCCGCATGGCAATCGCGAACTTGTAGAGCACGTTGATGCCAGAGCTGTTCAGGAAGTTCAGCGTGCGCATGTCGATCGTGATCGACTTCGCATTGCCCAGGAGGACCTTCTCGAGGAGATCCTCGATCGGCTGGTATTCCTGCGGCCCGCCGAGGCGCAAGATACCCTCGAAGTAGACCGTGACCTCCGCGGGGTCGTACCAGACTCGATAGTTTCCACCTTTGATTTCCATTCTGGCCCTTTCCTTCAAGATGGGCAGCCGCGCCATCGTCCTGATGCAAGTGTTCTGCGCTGAGACCGGATCGAGCTTCCACCCCAGGCTCACGCCATAATCGCTCATGATGATGAGATACCCGAGCCCGGAGCCCGTCGCCTCGACGTCCTCCGCGTTCGCCTCGGCCTGGCGGCGCAAGAGCTCCCCCGGATCCTCGCGCGAGAGCTCGAGCAGCTTCTCCCGCAGCGGAGGAACCTCGCCATTGGCGATGTGGTTGCTCACCAGGCACACCAGATCTTCCTTGCCAATCCCAACCGTGACGTTGATATCACCGCTGCGGTTGAACTTGACGGCGTTCTCCACGAGCTCGTTGAGCACGTAGCTCACCGCGCCGCTGACCTCCGCCCGGCTGATGAGCTTCCCGTCGTTGTCCGCGTCCGGAAAGAGCTCGGCGAAGTACTCCGCCATGAAGTTCGCCGTGAGGTTGCAGAGGCTCCACCGCACCGCGAACGAATCCGGGTACAGGGTCAACGACATGTGCTCGCTGAACGAATCGTCCAGCGAATAGACGCCAATGATCTCACTCATAGTGTTGCCGGTCTCCTACGCGTCATAGCCTCTTGATGACCAACACGGTGATGTCATCGTAGACCTTGTTGGTGCCGATGTGGTTCATCAGGTCTTCGATGATCGCGTCCTTGATCTCCTGCGACGTCTTCTTGTGGTTCTGAGAGACGATCTCGCATAGCCGCTCGACCCCGTACTGCGCCGTGTCGGTGCGTTCCGCCTCTGTTACCCCGTCCGTGAAGAGAACGACGACGTCCCCCGATTCCAGATCGATCTCGGTGTTGGAGAGGAAATCCGTGATGTCCTCGTCCATGCCCACCGGGAGCCCGAGACCGGTCGTGTCCACACGCTCGAGCTCGCCCGAAGCACGCACGACGATGACCTCCTCGTGCTGCCCGGTGAGCCGAAGCTTGCCATCGCTGTAGTCCATCAGCGACAGCGTGAGGTTCTTGTCCGAGCTGATGCGCTGGATGTTCTGGTAGATGACCTTGTTGACGATGCCGAGGAACCGCGTCGGATCGGTCTCGTTGCTGGCGAGCAACGTCCGAACCGCGGTTTGCACCATCAGCATGAGCACGCCGCTCTCGAGGCCGTGCCCGGTCACGTCGCCGATGCCGATCTTGATGACGCCGTTGCCGCGGAGCACGTCGTAATAATCACCGCCGACCTCGTCCGCGGGCGACATGTACCCCGCGATGTCGAGATCCTTGATCTCCTGCAGCTCCTGCGCGGGCGGGAGCACCATGAGCTGGAGCTGCCGCGCCACGTTGAGCTCCGCGCCGAGCCGCAGGTTTTCCTGCGCGAGCTGGGCGTTGAGGCTCATGATCTCCTTGTTCGCGTCCTCGAGCTCACTCGTGCGCGCCTTGACGAGCTCCTCGAGATTGGTCGTATGGGCCTGGATCTCGGCGGCCATCTCGTTGAAGGCCCCCGTGAGCTGCCCGATCTCGTCCTCGCTCGTCACGGCCACGCGCACCCCGTAGTCGCCCTGGCGCATGCGCGTCGCGCCCTCGGACAGGGCCACGAGCGCGCCCGTCATCTTCCGCGAGACGAGGAAGACGCCCGCCATGAGCACCAGGATCGAGCCGAACGAGACGAACGCCTGGCTCGTCTGGATGCTCGTGCGGCTCGTGTCGATCGCCGCCTGCGCCTTGGTCAGCGAGGCGTAGATCTCGCTCTTCGGGACGACGAACCCGATCGTCCAGGTGTCCTCCACGATCTTGTCGCCGCCGCCGCCCATGTGGAAGGGCGCGAGGCGCTGCAGGACGAGGAAGTGCGGCGCCCCGTTGATCTGCACGTTGTCGCGGTACTGGACCTTTGCATCCTTGGGCAGCTCGATCGAGGCGATCTGCGGCTCGTTGCTGTCCTTGAGGACCCGCTTCAGGTACTCGAGCCCCTGGCGCTCCGCCTTCGCCTGGAGGCCGAGCCGCTTCGCGCCGTCCTCGCTCACCGCGAGGACGTTTCCGTCGCCCTGCGTGAGGAACGCGAAGCCCGTCTCCTTCAGCTTCACATCCTGGATGTACTTGACGATCTGCGTGAGCGTGAGATCGAGGCCGAGCGCCCCCGAGAGCGCCTTGCGGTCCTTGCTCCACACGGGGTGGAAGATCGTCATGATCTTCCCGCCGCCGCTCGCGTCGTCGTAGGGGGGCCAGAACGTGACCTGGGAGTTGCGCTGCTCGAGGCCCCCGGGCTCGTTGAGCCACGCCTCCCAGCCCTGCCTCAGGCCCGTGTAAAAGAAGTCGTAGAAGTTCTTCTCGTTGTGGCCCGGCGAGGTGCGATCGAACTCCGCGGCCATGTCGGCCCAGGGCGCGAGGCGCACGTACGGATGCTTTGGAGGACCAACGAAATAGAGCTGAAGCTTGTCGGCGCCGCGCTTCTTGAACGACGGCATCACGACGTCGAGCAAAATCGTGCGATCGATGTCGCGCTGCGCCTCGGGCAAAAGGACGCGGCTTTGCTTGTCGCCGAGGTAGCCCCACGCCGCGACGGCCGTCGGCTCGTCGTTCTGGTTCTCGTACCAGCCGCCCTTCTCGTGAAAGACGAGCTTGTCCTGGAGGAAAGGCAGCGTCTTGGCGTGGTCGTAGAGCGGCGTCAGGTCCTCGTCGTGGTCGACCATCGTTTGCACGATGTCGGCCAGGATCTCGAGGTCCGTGTAGGCGTGGGCAAGGGAGCTGTTCGTGTGCTGCGCGGTGTCGCGCAGGTGGTTCGTCAGATACTCGCGCGTCGCCTGGTCGAGGCCTTGCTCGATCTCGTCCGTGGCCTCCCGGCTGAGCTTGTGGATGCCCTGCCGCGCCACGAGGACGTTGAGGATCGCGCCGAGCAGCACGCTGACGCCCGTCACCAGGATGAACTTGGTGTTGAACTTGCTCATCCGTGCGAGCAGGCCAGTCGGCCGCACCCCCCTGTTCGTTCCACGCGCTTCCGACGACACGTCCACGCATCTCCTCGCAACGGCCTCGTGTGGCCCAGACAGCCTGCGACGCTAAACCGTCTACGCTCCGACCGCCACACCAAACATCGAGGCGGAAGGGAGACGCCACTACGCTCTTCGCTTCCTCTCCTGCCTCCGCCTCGTGATGCCTCCGCCAAAGAATCGACGGTTTACATCCAACGCGTGAATTGCATTACCACTCGCTATGAAGTACGGAAAGGTTTACGCCCGGAACCCGCAAAGATGGGCCACATGGCGAAGCCGTTGTCGCGGGTGATGGCCTCGATATGCGCCGTGAGGCCGGCCGATACGTCCTCGTAGAGCTCGGGCTCGGCATTCGCCGTCGCGGCCATCTGCTTCGCGGTGCGGAGCCAGCTCTCCACCACGCGGGCGAAGTCATGCGGCGCGGTGTTCATGTTCGTGATACCGAGGAGGCATATCTTGATGTCCTCGAGCCCCACCTCGTGCAGGATGGTCCGGGTCTTCAACCCGATATCCAGATCCATACCGACCCGCCGGCAAAGCTCGAGGAACCGAATGTATCCGTGGCGTATGACCTCCTCGTTCGGATAGCCCGTCACGCCGGACATCATCTCGTTCGTCAGGTAGATCCGACCCCCGGGTCGGCAGATGCGATAGAGCTCGTTCACGATGTGATCGGGCTCGTGGAACACCTGCAGCGATAGCCGGCAAGAGACGAAGTCGAACGAGTTGTCCGGCAAGAGCAGCGCCGCCGCGTCGCCGTATTGATACTCGATGTTCTCGAGGCCAAAGTCCGAGACGAGTTGCCAGGCATACCGAAGGAACGGCTTCGAATGGTCGACGCCGATGAGGTACTCCGGCCGGAAATCACTCTGCAGGAGGATCGCGAAATCCCCGAGGCCGCAGCAGATGTCGGCGATACGCAGCCCAGGACGAAGACCATGCCAGGCGAGCTTCTCCCGCTCGTGCTCCCAGATGATCTTCTGCTGGGTGCGGAGGACGTTCATGAAGTCGTCGTCCTCGATCACCTGCTGGATAGGATAGAAGGCCTTGTCGTAGACCTCGATCGTGACGAACGGGTAAAGCTCCGCGATCACCTGGAACTTGCGGACCGCCCAGGGAATGACGCTGGAGATGACGAACTTCACCCGGAGCCCGGGGCGCGTATGCGCCACCCACCGCACGAAGCGGTTGAGCTCGAGGAACGCCACATTGTTCATGTACTTGAGGCGCTTCAAGTTCACGCACAACGTGCCGCGCGTCGACCGCGCCGCCTGCTCGAGCGAGCTGCGTACCGAGGCCATTTCCTCGGCGACGAACGGCCGCAGCGTCCCCGTGAGCGTGACTTCCTGCTCCTCGTTCCCCGTGAGCCGCATGTTGAGGGCCACGGGCATGCATGAAGGAGGAACGCCGGAAGAGGGCGTACCCGAAGACGCAGGAGCGATGGAGTTGCTCATACCTCCCCCATATCGTCGACCTCTGGCAGCTCCAGGAAGAGGCTCAGCCTGTCTTGACCCGGTGGCTCGGATATCGTGAGGGAGCAGGCATATACGGCAGCGAGCTCCAGCAAACCAAGCATGGTATCCTCGCCATCCGCCGGATCTTCCAGCCGGGCGCGATACCAGCTCTTCAGATCGGGCTGGTTCACGATCTGCACGGCCATACGATAGAATACTCGATTCTGCTCGGTGACCGGAAGCGTGATCTGCAGGATCACGTGCCGGCCCCGCTTGCGGAAGATGAGCTCGATCTGCCCCTCCACCGCGTGGTTGCGAAAGATGACCTCGAGCAGCTCGTTTATGAACGTCGAAAGCAGCGTCGCATGACGCTCGGGGTCCCCCTCGTTCGCGCTTACGTAACGAGCGAGGTAGTTCGCGAGCAGATGGCAGTGACCCCACTCCCGAGCAAAGCCGCCCACCGTAAAGCGAGCCGCCATGATCATCCTGTATCGGCTCGAGGCGAACTCGGCTTCCATGGGCGGAGCCGGTGTGATGGTCTTGACAATCGACATCGGGACCTCGAAGGCGGCCGACCGTCGGCCTAGAAAGGCTAGCCGGTCCCGACGTCGACGTCGAGTGCCGTCTGTCCAACCGTGGTGGCTCGCGACGTGTCTCAACATGCTTCCAAAGCGGCCGTTCGCGCACGCGCGGGTAGCAGCTACCATGCCACCCCTATCACGTTCCAGATCGCGGCTGTGAGTAAAGCACGAAGCCCACGTTGGACGGCGGAGAACGGTAGAAGCAGAAAGCTATTGTAGCGCAGTTCACCCGAAAGCCGGCGCCAAACCCCAGGGTTTGTCCGCGTCGAGACGAAACGAGCTTCGCATGCTAGGTTCGTCGCGGCTCGCCCGGCCGAAGGTGTTTTACATGAAGCAGCTCGTGTTGTTCTCGGGCCGGCCGGAGCCCGAGCTCCCCGAGATCGAAGCGGACCGCGCGATCGCCGCGAAGCTCGCCCCAACCGTTCTCCTCGGGACGTCCACCTGGACGTTCCCGGGATGGCGAGGAATTTTCTACCCCAAAGATATCCCCGAGCGGGAAATCACCTCGCACGGGCTACGACTCTACACGCGTAACCCACTCTTCCGCACCGTAGGGATCGATCGGAGTTACTACGCGCCGCTCCGCGTCGAAGAGCTCGCGCGGTACCGCGACGATCTGCCCGACGGCTACGGCTGCGCGATGAAGGTGTGGAGCGGAATCGTGGCGCGAAGAGATCCGAGCACAAACCAACGCTCGCCCTGGTTCCTCGATCCACGCGCCTTCGAGGAGCGCGTGCTCGCGCCGATCGAGAAGAGTTTTTCCCGGAACGTAGGCGTGCTCTTGCTCGTGCTGTCGCCGATGCGCGCCGAGGATCGGATGGATGCCGAGCAGCTCGCCGAGCAGCTCGATCGGTTCTTCGAAGCCGCGCCGCGGTCGTTTCGTTACGCCGTGGAGCTCCGGAACCCAGAGCTGCTTTCGAGGGCGTACCTCGACGTGCTCGCGCGGTACGGGGTGACGCACGTGCTCGGGCTGTGGGAACGAATGCCCACGCTCGGCCGGCAACTGGCGGTGCCGAAGATCCTGACGGCGCCGCTCGTCGTGTGCCGGTTGTCCATACGGCCCGGCGAGAGGTACGAGGAGCGGCGGCGGATCTGCGCGCCGTTCGACAAGATCGTGGCCACGGACGAGGAGACCCGTGCCGACGTCGTGGAAGTCGCGGCCCGATGCGCCCGCGAGGGGCGGAGCCTCATGGTGCTGGTGAACAACAAGGTGGAAGGATCGGCGCCGCTCACGGTGCGCGCGCTCGGGCGGCGGATCGCGGCAGGCTGCTGAGTCGTACGTCCCAGGCGGAAGGAGGCGGACCTCCGCGGGTCCGCCTCCTCCTTATGATCAGATCAGAAGCCGCCGCCGATCTGGGCGAGCAGGGTCCAGGTGTCGCCGCCGGGCTCGTCGTTGGGGGGCGTGATCGGCGAGCCGAGGTTGTCGAAGAAGGCCGGGCGGTAGTTGAAGCGCGCGCCGACCTTGATGTTCTCGGTGAGCATGCGGTCCGCGCCCACGCCGACGGGGACGATGAGCGTGAAGCCGTCGCCGTAGCTGCCCGCGAAGCCGGCGTAGCCGACGCCCGCGACGACGAAGGGTTGCAGCGGGAGGCGGTCCGCAGCGGCGAGGTTGTAACGAGCGCCGGCGTCGAGCGACGTCATCACGAGCTGGGTGCGAGTGTCGGCGCGGGTGTTGGTGCTGCCGAGGTAGTTACCCTCGATCGCCCAGCGATCGTTGATGGCGCCGGTGACGCGCACGTTCCAGCCGGGGCCGAGGGCGCCAACGCCGCCCAGGAACCCGACGATGCCGGCGCCGCCCTCCACAGAGAACGACGTCGGCCGCGGGATCTCGCGGATGGCGGGCTGATCGGCAGGAGGCAGGCCTGCCCGGGTGTTCTGCGCGTGGGCCAACGACGGCGCTCCCAGTGCGGCGAAAGCCACGAGGGCCGCCACGATTCGTCCGGTGGTCATTGCTTCCTCCTCAGCGAATGCTCGAGGTCCTTACCGAGAACGAGTCTCGCCTTGCGTGCGTCCCGGTGCATGCAGCGGGCCATGGAGGCTGTGCAGGTCGGACCCTGCACGTCCAGACGGGCGGTCCGGACCCGAAGCATGCCGTGAGGGCGGACAGCAGCCACGCGAGGCGCGGCGTCACGCGGCAAAGACCGGGGCGCGGGGGGCTGTCAAGCCTTTGTTGTTGCCGCCGCGGGCGCTTCGGGCGGAGAGTAGAGGAGCGAGGCCGAAGGCGCGGGGGCGGGGCGCGGATCCAGGGCAACGGAACCGCGAGGGGGTGGCGACCGTAGGTTTCGGTGCAAGCATCGAGGAGCAGACGATGAACGCGAAGAGCATTTACGAGACCCTCGCGGCGCTCGGCGCGAGCGCGATGATCGCAGGTTGTGCCGGGACGCAGGAGCCCGTGAAGGCCGCCGAGGAGCCGCAAGCCGAGGCGGCGCCCGCAGAGGCCGCGCCGGAAGAGAAGAAGGCCGAGTCGGCGGCAGGTACGGAGGCGGCAGGCGCGACGAACGCAGCCGCCGCGCCCGCGGAAGCCCCGGCAGCCGCGGCGACACCCGCACCCGCGGCGACACCCGCACCCGCGGCAACGCCCGCGCCGGCGGCGACTCCGGCCCCGGCGACGACGGCGAAGGCCGCGCCGAAGCCCGCTCCGAAGAAGGTCGCGGCGCCCAAGAAGGGCGCGGAAGCGGCCTGCGGCGAAGGGTCCTGCGGCTAGAGGGTGACGGTTCGGTCGACGATCACGGGGGTCGGGCTTGGGCTCAGGTTCGACTTCCTGGATGACGTGCTTGCGCGGGCCTTAGCGGACATGTCGCTCGGCCCCGCGCGGTTTTTCGAGGTCGCGCCGGAGAACTACATGCGCCGGGGCGGGTTCGTCCCGGCCGCGCTCGAGCGGATCGCGGCGCGGTATCCGCTGCTCTCGCACGGGCTCTCGATGTCGCTCGGCGGGGTCGATCCTTTTGATGACGCCTACATGCGCGAGCTCGCCGCCTTCACGCGGCGGTTCGACGTGCCGTTCCACTCGGACCACCTGTGTTTTTCGGGGATCGCTGGGCGGATGGTGCACGAGCTCTTGCCCTTGCCGCTGACGCGAGGCGCCGCGGCGTACGTGGCCACGCGCGTGCGGGAGGCCGAGGATCGGCTGGGGCTCCCGATGGTGGTCGAGAACATCACGCGGTACGTCGTGCCAGGCGCGCCGGAGATGAGCGAGGCGGCGTTCGTCGCGGAGGTGCTCGATCGTTCGTGTGCAAAGCTTTTGCTCGACGTGAACAACGTGTACGTGAACGCGATCAACGACGGCACGGATCCGCTCGTGTTCCTCGCGGAGATCCCGCTCGATCGCGTGGCCGCGATCCACGTGGCGGGGCACGAGAAGCGCGCCGGGACGGACCTCGTGATCGACACGCACGGCGCGGACGTGCTCGGCGAGGTGCTGTCGCTGCTCACATGGACGATCGAGCGGACGGGGCCCGTGCCGGTGGTGCTGGAGCGGGATCACGCGATCCCGCCGCTCGACGAGCTGCTCGGGGAGCTAGGGCGGGTCGAAGCGGCCTACCAGGCAGGGCTCGCGGCGCGGGAGGCGCGGGCGCGTGGTTGAAGAAGAGGAGGGGCGGGCCGCGATCGCCGAGGTCGCGGCAGCATTCGCGGCCGTCGTGCAAGGGCCGCCGGAAGAGACGCGGCGCGGGGTGTACAGGTCGCTCGTTCGTCGGGGGATCCTCGGGGCGGTGCGGGCACAGATGCCACGCACGGCGATGACGCTCGGGGCGCGGTTCGAGGCGACGGTGGACCTTTGGCTCGACGAAGCGCTGCCGAGCTCGCCGTATCTGCGCGACGCCGCGGTCGAGTTCGTCGGTTGGGCCGCGGCGCGCTGGACGGAGGATGCATCCGTTCCGCCATGGATTTCCGACCTCGCGCGGTACGAGGTCGCGCGGTTCGACGTGGCGGCGGCGGAGACGGCGGGCGAGCCGAGCGGACTTCCGCTCGCGCTCGATCGGGCGGTGAAGTTCGGCGGCGCGGCGCAGGTCGCTCGGTATGCGTGGGCGGTGAACCGCTTGCCGGAGGGCGCGCCGGGCGAGCCTGAAAAAGAGCCCACGGCAGTGCTGCTCTACCGGGACGGGGCGCACGAGGTCCGGTGCCTCGTGCTATCGCCGCTCGCGGCCGAGATCCTCGCGCGGCTCCTCGGGGGCGCTCGGCTCGGGGAGGCGGTGACGGCGGCATGCGCGACGCTCGGGGAGCCGCTCGGCGACGCGGTGTTGCGCGGCACGGCCGAGGTGCTCGCGGACCTCGGGGAGCGCGGGGTGGTCCTCGGTGCGGCCTTCGAGCAAGGAAATCACGATCACGTCACGCACGCGGCAAGCGAGCGAGGTATAGTCGCCGGCGAACGAACATGAGCCGACACCTCTGCGTTTGCCCATGACGACGAGCTCGCAACAGGACCCGCTCGGCATCACGGGGACGATCCTCGCCGAGAAATACCGGATCGACGCACTCATCGGCGAGGGTGGCTTCAGCGTCGTCTACCGCGCCGAGCACCTCATCTGGCAGCAGCCGGTGGCGATCAAGTGCTTCCGCATCCTGGCGCAGGCGCCGGAGAACAAGCGCGACGAGCTGCTCGACGGCTTCATCCAAGAGGGCCGGCTGCTCGCGAGCCTGTCGAGCCGATCCGCGGCGATCGTGCAGGCGCGCGACATCGGCAAGTTCACGACCGCGGACGGGATGTGGATCCCGTACATGGTGCTCGAGTGGCTCGAAGGAAAGACGCTCGATCACGTGCTCTTCGTGGAGCGCGTGAGCGGTGAGAAGCCACGCGAGATCCACGAGGCGCTCGCGCTGCTCGAGCCGGTCGCGGTGGCGCTGGAGATCGCGCACGCGAAGAACATCGCGCACCGCGACATCAAGCCCGCGAACATCTTCGTCATCGGAGATCCGCGAGGGCCCTCGCCGTTCACGAAGATCCTCGACTTCGGCATCGCAAAGGTGATGGCCGATCACGCGGCGGCGACGGCCGAGCTCGCGCAGACGGGCAAGGAGATCACCGCGTTCACGCCGAACTACGGCGCGCCCGAGCAGTTCAGCCGATCGTACGGCGCGACGGGCCCGTGGACCGACGTGTTCGCGATGGCGCTCATCATGGTCGAGGTGCTGCGCGGCGGGATCCCGGCGTTCGAAGGCGATGACTTCATCCAGTTCGCCCTCGCGAGCCGCGATCCGATGCGCAGGCCGACGCCGCGCACGTTCGGCGTTCCGGTCTCGCCCGAGGTCGAGGCGGTGTTCGAGAAGGCGCTCGCGGTGGCGCCGACGGACCGGTACCCGTC
Source organism: Polyangium jinanense (assembly GCF_028435265.1). Lineage (GTDB taxonomy): Bacteria > Myxococcota_A > Polyangia > Polyangiales > Polyangiaceae > Polyangium > Polyangium jinanense. The sequence continues at coordinate 40,732 of NZ_JAGTJK010000054.1, forward strand.
GATGGGTCGGTTCTGGGCCGCGCTGCACGAGGCCGTGTTCCCGGACATCCAGTGGAACCCGGGGACGACGAGCGGCGTGTCGTCGTCGATCACGTCGTCGCCCAGCGGACGATCGGCATCACGCGCGAGCATGCCGGGGCCGCTGCAGGAGACGCTCCCGCGCCCGAGTGGTGGCACCGCGATGATGACGGGGCCGCAGGGCGCGCAGCAACGCACGACGCAGGATCCGCCGGGATCGCTGGCGACGCCGCCGGCCGCGCCGAGCGGGCCGGTGAATGCGCCGGCCGCGGATCAGGGCAAGGGGCTCATGGCGTTCGCCGCGATCGCGGCGATCGCGCTGCTCGGCGGTAGCTTCGCGGCGTACAAGATGTTCACGAAGCCCTCGGGCGGAACGTCGACCACGGGCTCGTCCGCGCCGGTGGTGAGCGCGGCGCCGGTGGTGAGCTCGTCGGCGATCGCAGCGACGACGCGGCCGACGGAGTGCCCGGCAGGGACGGTGCTCGTGCCCGGCGGCAAGTTCTTCATGGGCTCGGACGAAGGGTCGTTCAAGCTCTGGCAACCGGCGCACAAGGTCATCATCGACACGTTCTGCGTCGACCTGCACGAGGTGACGTCGGCCGAGTACAAGGAGTGCTCGGACGTCGGCGAATGCAAACGACCGGAGGTCGCGCCGAACTGGCCGAAGACGGCCGGGAGCACGGACGACGAGCACGAGAAGAAGCGCGAGGCGTACGCGGAGTTCTGCACGTTCGGCAAGGCGGGCCGCGAGAACCACCCGGTCAACTGCGTGAGCTGGTACCAGGCCGACGGGTACTGCAAGTGGCGCAAGAAGCGCCTGCCGACGGAGGCCGAGTGGGAGTACGCGGCGCGCGGCTCCGACGGTCGCAAGTTCCCCTGGGGCGCGGACGAGGCCGCGGCGGGGCACATGAACGCGGGCGGTAAGGAGTGGGCGGCGTGGGAGAAGGCGCAAGGCCTCAAGCTCACGGGCACGCTCTACGAGATCGACGACGGCTTCCCGGGCACGGCGCCCGTCGGCAGCTTCCCGAAGGGCAAGACGCGCTTCGGCGCGGACGACTTCGTCGGCAACGTGTGGGAGTGGACCGCGGACTGGTACGAGACGTACAAGGCCGAGGACGAGCAGATCAACCCGAAGGGCGCGCCCGCGGGTGACAGGAAGGCGATCCGCGGCGGCGGCTTCAACGGCGGCGTGCAGCAGTGGCTCAATCCGGCGTTCCGGTTCCACCAGGTGCCGGACGCGACGACGCCGGTGATCGGCTTCCGCTGCGTGATGAACCTTTGAGGTCCAAGGGAAAACGGAGCCGCGCCGCGACGAAGCCGATCGACATGCCGAGGAGCGCGCCCGCGAGGATGTCGCTCGGGTAGTGCACGGCGAGGAAGCATCGCGACCAGGCGACGAGCGCGGCGAAGACGAACGCGGGTACGGCGAACACCGGGCGCACGGAGGCGACGAACGCGGCGAAGGCGAACGAGCCGGCCGCGTGTCCACTCGGGAAGGAGTGTCCGCCGGGCGAGGTGATGAAGACGGGCTCGCAGGCGGCGAGCGCGTCGCAGGGCCTCACGCGGCCGACGACGGCCTTCACGGTGGAGACGAGGGCGCTCGTGACGACGAGCGCGGCGATGAGGCGCGTGGTCGTGGCGCGGGTCTTTTCGCGGGCGAGGAAGGGGACGAGGGCGAACATGCCCCAGCCGCCGCCGACGAAGGTGACGGCGACGAAGAGGGGCGTGGCCCAGGCGGGCGAGCCGCGGACGGCGCGGAGGAGGGCCTCGTCGGCCGCGGAGATCACGTCGAGGGGGCTCAAGTCCGGGAGGATATAGTCCCTGGGCGCTGGTGCCTGCTAGGTTGTCTGCCGTGCCGGTCCCGGACCATCTCCTCGGCGATACGTCGGTGACGGGGCCGCTCGGCTCCCTCGCGTTGTCCCAGGTGCGCCCAGGAAGCACCGTGCTCGCGCTCCGGGCGGTGAAGTGGCACGAGGGCCTCGGGCGGCTCGGCGTCGTCTTGCCCTTCGCGCTCGTGCACGACGTGGGTCTGCTCTTCGCGACCTCGCGGGACCACGTGGAGATCGGTCCGCGCTGCGAGCCTTCGTCGATCGCGCGCGGGATGCCGGATCTCCTGCGGCTCCTCGACGGCTACCGGCGCATGCTCGAAGAGCTCGGGCAAAGCGAGGCGGCGCGGCGCGCGCCGGAGCTCAAGATGAGCGACGACCTCGTCATCGTGCTGCTCTCGCGGCTGCTCGGCGCGGTCGCGTCGCGCGTGAACGTGCCGCCGGCGTATCGCGCGGCGGTGCCGATGGACGCGTCGCTCTTCGAGCGGATCGAGCCGCAGCTCCCGCAGCTCTTCTCCACGGCGCGACGCGGCTTCGAGGCGTCGGCGCTCTCGGCGCTCGAGGTCTCGCGGCTCTTCGTGCTGACGATGACGGACGCGCTCGACCTCGACACGCTGCGGCTCTTCGGCATGCTCGGCGCCGAGGGCGCGGGCGGCGCGCTCACGCAGGTCGATCTGCTCGCGGCGCTGGAGTCGCCCGAGGCGAACGACATCGTGAACTTCTCGCTGGAGATCCTGCCGAGCGTGCTGGAGACGAAGACGCGGCCCGCGGCGGGCACGACGGCGGCGCACGGCTACTCGGGCATCGGGACGCGCGGGTCGATCGACGGGCTCGTGCTCACGGAGCTCGCCTGGGACGACCTCGAGCTCGCGCGGAGGCTGCTCGACAACGAGGTGCTCTACTACGCGCGGGAGCAGAGCCGCGACGAGCAGAAGCGGGTGCATTACCTGCTCGTCGACGCGTCGGCGTCGATGCGCGGCGACCGGCAAACGTTCGCGCGCGGGATGGCGATCGCCACGGCGAAGAAGCTCTTGCTCGAAGGCGAGGACGTGGCGTTCCGGTTCTTCGACGCGCGGCTCTACGAGATCCATCGAGCGCACGGGGACAAACTGCCGACGGCGCACGTGCTCTCGTTCAAGGGCGAGCGCGGGCGAAACCCGGCGCGCGTGTTCGCGGAGCTCGCGACGGAGCTCGATCTTCATCGCCACCGCGATCCACGTTCGCCCGTCGTGCACCTCTTCACGCACGCGGCGCTCTACATCCCGCGCGAGATGGTGCAGGCGGTGCGGCGCTCGGCGCACATCGCGGCCGTGTTCATCCTGCCCTCGGGCGGCAAGCTCGACCTCGACTACCTCGACCTGCTCGACGCGCACTGGGTCGTCGACCACGCGACCTTGTCGAGCGGCTCGGCGCGCGCGAACGCGGCGCGGTCGATCCTCGATCAGACGACGGCGTCCTCCGGGGACGAGGCGAGCAAGGGCGCGGCGAAAGGGGCGGAAGCGTGAGCGGCCGACCGGTGTCGGATCTGCGCGAAGAAGCGCGGACGGCGAGCTCGCGGGGTGATCTCGGGCGCGCGAGGATTTCTCTCGTCGCGGCGCTCGGACAGACGATCGCGCGCGAGGAGGAGTACGCCGGCGCGGTCCGCGATCTGCGCGAGGTGCTCGTCGCGATCGGCGATCTGCGCGGCGCGCTCACGCTCGACTGGTACACGGGCAGCGAGAAGGGGCAGCGCGATCTCGTGGCGAGCGGGCGCGTGCCGGGGATCGATCGCGCGCGCACCTACCTCGCGTGGGCCGATCGGGCCGAGGACGCGTCACGCAAGCAGGCGCTTTATGCGAAGGCCGCGGACGAGTACGAGTCGGCGGGCCTCGTGGCGCAGGCGGCGATCGCGCGGGAGCGGGGCGGCGATCTGTACCGGGCGCGCGCGCTCTGGTCGCGCCTGTCGCAGATCCTCGGCGCGTCGGGCGGGGACTTTTACGCGGCGGGGCTCGCGCGGTTCAACCTCGCGCGGACGTCGATGCGCACGGGCGAACCCGCGGCCGCGCGCGAGGCCGTCGTGGCGGCGGTGCACTTGCTCGAGGAAGCGGCGGATCGGTACGAGACGATCGGCCAGCGCGAGCGCGCGTTCGACTGCTACCAGGTGCTCATCGCGATCGGCCGGGAGAGCGGCGAGTTCGAGCACGTGCTGGAAGGCTACGTGAACGTGATCCGCATCCTGCGCGAGGATCACCTGCGATATTACGCGCTCCAATCGTACGAGGAGGCCCTCTCCGCGGCGGAGAAGCAGAAGGAGGTCTCGGCCGCGGCCACGCTCGCGCGCGAGATGAGCGCGTACGCGCGGAAGGAAGGGCTTCCGGCGGTGGCGAACTTCGGGACGCTCGCGCAGGCGCGCCTCTGGCAGGAGGTCGCCGCGGCGTCGACGGCGCGCGGCGCGCCGCCTTCCATCGCGGAGAACGCGCTGCTCGCCGCGGTGATCGCCCTCGGCGAGGCGGGGCAGTACGGCAAGGTCGGCCAGGTGTACGAGAAGCTCGCGGCGCTCGATCTCGAAGAGGCGCGGCGCAAGCACTACACGAACGCGCGCAAGCGCTACGTCGAGGCGCAAGACCTCCGCATCGAGAGCCAGCCCTTGCCGGCGCACCTGCGCCACGAGGTCGGCTTCCCCGAGGTCTGGCACGTCGATCTCGTCGAGTGGGAGCAACGCGGCAGCGCGAGCCAGTCCGCGGGCGACGTCGTGCTCGACCCGTCTGCGTGGTCCGAGGTGACGCGAAGGCGCGCCATGCTCGCGCGGCTCACGGCGCTCGCGATCGAGGCCGAGGAGGAGGCTTCCCCGGGCCGGACGGCGCAGAGCCAGCTCTATTCCACGCTCGCCGAGCAGCTCGCGCTCGTCGAGCTCTACACGATCCTCTCGCCGCTCGAGGCCCTCTTCCGGAGGCCCGAGCGCGAGGTGCGGATCGCCGTGGTCCGCGCGCTCTCGCGATTCCTTTACAAGCGTACGTTCATCACGCTGCGCGAGGCGCTCGTCGACGCCGAGGGTGGCGTCGTCCAGGAGGCGGCGAAGGCGCTCGAAGAGCTGCGCTTCCCGCACGCCTTCGATCCGCTCGCGCGCATCTACCGCGAGTCGCAGAGCCCCGTGGTGCGCGCCTCCGCGGTGAAGGCGCTCGCGCGTATCGACACGCTGGAGGCCGCCGAGATGCTGCTCGGCGTGATCGAGCACGATGGTCGCGACGAGCGTCAGGCGGCGATCGAAGCCCTCAAGAGGGCGCGTGGCATGAAGTTCGTGGACGTCGCGAAGTCTTCCCTGCCCGGCCTTTCGAGCGCAGCGCAATCCGCCGTCCGCGAGGTGCTCCGGAGCCGCGGAATCGGCTGATTTCGAATGGAAACGGGCCCTACCAGCCCTCGAATTCCAGTACCCGCGTACGTCTCGTACGGGGACGTCAGGTCAAGACCGGACACGGGAATCCAACTCGTCCCGAGCGATCCGGAGACGAAGATGGCCTATTCATGGACTCATGGACGGCGCGCTTCGGGGGGAGCGTCTCAACAGGCCGTCCCGGCCCCCGGGAAGTTGCTGCTCGACAAGGTCGACTTCTCGGCGACTCCCGGCGGCCGGCGTCTTTTGAGGCGCTTCGAGAGGCCGCCCTACGGCGTCAGGATCGACGCGAGCGCCGGAACGAGCGACGGGTACTGAAACACGTAGCCGAGCTCCTTGGCGCGTGCAGGCACGACACGTTGCCCCGTCGTGACCACCATCGAAGCCTCGCTGCCGAGCGCGACCTTCACCGCGGCCTCGGGCGTCGTGAACCACGAGGGCCTGCGCATCACGCGGCCGATCGCCGACGCGAGCTCCTTGCTCGTCGCAGGCTCGGGCGAGACGACGTTGATCGGTCCACGCGCGTGCGTGTCGTTCAGCGCGAGCAGCGCGAGGCCCACGACGTCCTCCGCGTGCACCCACGCGATCACCTGCGAGCCCGGCGCGATCGGCCCGCCTGCGAACATCTTGAAGGGCAGGAGCATCTTCTCCAGCGCGCCGCCGCCTTCTCCGAGCACGACGCCGATCCGCAGCATCACCGTGCGCACGCCGAGCGCCTCGGCCTTCGCCGCCTCGGCCTCCCATCGCGTCACCACGTCCGCGAGAAACCCTTCGCCGCGGCGGCTCGTCTCGTCGAGCGCCTCGTCCGGCGGCCTCGGCCCGTAGTAGCCGACGGCCGACGCGCACACGAACACCTCGGGCTTTTTCGCGGCGCGGCGGATGCCTTCCACGACGAGGCGCGTCGAGTCCACGCGGCTCGCGACGATCGCGCGGCGTGCTTCGTCGGTCCATCGCTGCGCGACGGGCTCGCCCGCGAGGTGGATGATCGCCGACGCGCGCCCGATCTCGTCGAGCCACGGACCTTCGTGCTCGGGATCCCACGCGACGGCCGTCGCGCCCGCGGGCAGCTTGCCTCGTGCTCGGTTGGGATCCCGCGTGAGCACTGTCACGCGGTCACCGCGCTGGAGAAGCGTCTCCGTGAGACGCCGACCGATGAACCCGGTGCCGCCCGTCAAAAGGACCGTCTTCACCACGGCGCTCTTTACCATGGTAAGAGGCTACGGACATGGAACTCGAGGTCTTCCGCAAGCTCCCGCTCGGCGGCACCGATCGCCGCGCCATCGTCCAAGCGCTGGCCCAGGATGGCCCTCGCGTCGCGCGCGAGCTCTTCGCCGCGCAGCGAGCCATGATCAAGCCGCGTGGCGCGAACCTCGCGAAGGACACGGCCGTCGTCATCCTCGGCGGCTCGAACGGCATCACGCGGGCGCTCGCGGTGCAGCTCCTCTTCGGCGAGCGCGCGGCCGTCTTCGGCGTGCACTACGACAGCGAGAAGATGCAGATCGGCGGCCACCATGTCGCGGCGCTCGTCGAAGCGGCGACGGCCGAGGGGCTCACGGCGCGCTTCTGGAACGCGGACGCGACGAAGCCCGAGACCGTGGAGGAGGTCGTCGCGGCGCTCAAGGGCAACTACCGCGCGGTCCACCTCGTCAACGGCATCGCGGCGGGCGCGACGAAGCGGTACGTCGAGCATGGACCGACGAACGTGAAGGACATCGACGTCGCGTTCGATCCGATCCTGCAGGTCCCGGATTTCAGCCGACCGGAGAACATCCGGCGTGTCGGGCTCGTGGAGGTCGAGGTCGCGACGGACACGGACATCGACCGGACGAACCGGTTCATGGGCACCTCGTCGCTCCTCTGGGCCGAGCCGCTCGCGGCGGCGGGCCTCGTCGCGAAGGGCGAGAGCGTGGTCGCGTTCTGCGATTACGATTTCGAGCCCGACGATCCGGTTTATGCGATGGGCCCGCTCGCGGGGGCGAAGAAGCTTCAGCGCCAGACGATGCAGGAGATTCACGATCGGTTCGGGGCGCGAACGGTGCGGCTCTGTTATCCGGCCGTGGCCACGACGGCGCTCGGCGCGATCCCCGGCGGATTGCTCATGTACGGCCTGTCGGCGCAGATCCTGAAAGAGCGCGGGCAATACCAGGATGTGCTCGAGCTCGGGGCGGCGACCGCGCCGATCTTCGCGCCGGACTTCCAGAGCACGATCTTCCGCCTCGACGAGGCCTATCAAGCGGCCCTGCCCGAGTTCCACCGGCGAAAGGACGCGCTTTCGCCGGAGAACCTGCGCGACGCATTCACGTCGCTGTATCGATGACGGGCGAAACCTCCGGGGTCGGCTCATAACGGCCGACCTGGAGGTGCTCGCCGAGGTCGATGATCTTCAGGAAGGCGAGCAAGCGGATGACGTGCCACGTCGGGTCGAGCTCCCAGGCGCGCACGGCGAAGTTCGGCGCCTGGCCGAAACGGTGGTGGTTGTTCTGGAAGAGCTCGCCCATCGTCACGAAATCGAACGGCAGCGTATTGCGCGAGTCGTCCTTGCTATCGAAATTCCGGTATCCATACCGGTGACCGCACCAGTTCACGATCGCGCCGTGAATGACGCCCATCAGGAAGTGCGCGGGCAAGAGCAAGAATTGCCACCAGGCGGTCGCGAACACGAGATAAAAAACGACGTACGCCGTGCCCCAGGCGAGCCGGCCCGGCCAATCGCCGCCGATGCGGTCGACGAGGTCCCACTCGGGATATCCGCCGTCGAACTTCGGCTCGGGCGTCTCGATGCGATAAGCGAGGTCGTGATAACGCGTCCTCGTCCCCCACATCATCGCGAACGGATTGCCGGTATGGCGTGGTGAATGCGGATCCCGCTCGGTGTCGCTGTAGGCGTGGTGATGCCGGTGCAGGATCGCATAAGCTCGCGGGACGAGGTACGAGGAGCCCTGCGCGATGAACGTGAGCAGATAAAAGAAGCGCTCCCAGCCCTTGCTCATCGTGAACATGCGGTGGGAGGCATAGCGGTGCAGGAAAAACGTCTGGCAGAATATGGACAACGTCCAGTGCCCGACGAAGAACAGCGCGATTGCCATGCCTCCGTGGTAGGCGAGGCGGGGCGCGCGCTCCGTCACGGCTGGGTCATCTTTCGGTCGGTCCAGAGACAGCGCGCCGGTGGGAAGCACGGAAACCACCTCGGCCCGGCTCCGCGTCGTGATCATGTTTCAAGCGTTGAATGCGTCCCGAGCACCCTCGTCCAAGCCATTTGGCCAAGCGGCGATCGGGGACCCGAGCCCGTTCGCGCGCGGAGGCTTGCTTGCTTCCGATGCTTCGCTCGGCCCCGTCGTGGGGCCCTTGCCCCCGGTTGGCCCCGGCGGAGAGCTCTGCTAGCCTCGGCACGTCCTTGTCGAACTCGGGTGCTTACCTGGGAGGAACTCGAATGAAGATCCGATTCTTTGCGATGCTTGGTGCAGTGGCTTGTATGGCGTTGACGACGGCGTGTGTGGTCGTCGACAACACCGGCGCCGGCGGCGCCGGCGGTGATGGCGGCGCCGGTCCGGGCGTCGGCGGCAACGGCGGCTCGGGCGGCGGCGCGGGCGGCATGGGCGGCACGGGCGGCGCGGGCGGCGGAACGCCGTGCGAGAAGCCGGCGTCGGGCATGGAATGCTACACGTGCGCCGAGTTCGTGACGGTCGAGCTGTGCGCCGGCATGACGGTGTGTGAGGATGTCAAGGACATCTACACGGCGCTCTACGACTGCACGTGCTCCGACATGGGCGCGTGCCAGGAGCCGTGCAAGGACTACTGCGGCGGCACGGCCGATCCGAGCGGGGAATGCCAGACCTGCATTCTCGACTCCGCCGCGGGCTGCGGCGCAGAGTTCGGAGCTTGCTCGGGTAACTGATCCGAACGAGCACGACCGTTCTGGAAGCGAGCGGCCTCCGGTTCTCCGGGGCCGCTCGCGGCCTTTTGTGCGCCAAGGACGCCGGCCCGAAGGCGTGCTAACGAGCCGGCCCGTGAAGGCCATCATCATCGGCGCGGGCCGCGGCAGCCGGCTCCGCCACATGACCGAAGAGATCCCGAAGACCCTGGTCCCCGTCCTCGGACGCCCGATGCTCGACGGCATCCTCGAGGCGCTCGCCGCCGGCGGCTTCTCCCGCAAGGACATCATCTTCATCTGCGGCTACAAGGCCGAGGTCATAAAGGCGCGTTACCCCGACCTGACCTACGTCGAGAACACGCGCTGGGAGCACAACAACATCCTGGCCTCGCTGCTCTGCGCCCGCGAGCACCTCGCCGAGGGCTTCGTGTCCACGTACGCGGACATCGTCTACCGCCCCGAGATCGCCCGGGACCTCGTGCGCGCGCCCTGGGACATCACGCTCGCCTGCGACACGGACTGGCGGAGGCGCTACCTGGGCCGCTCGCAGCACCCGGAGACCGACGCGGAGAAGATGCGGGCCGACGACCGGCGCGTCGTGGAGCTCTCCCGGCGGATCGTGTCGGAGCAGGCGGCGGGCGAGTTCATCGGGGTGATGAAGCTGTCGGCCGAAGGAGCGGGGCGGTTCGTGCGCGCCTACGACGAGGCGAAGGCCGCGCACCCGGAGGGCGTGTTCCGGGAGGGGCGCACGTTCGAGAAGGCGTACCTGATCGACCTCTTGCAGCACATGCTGGAGCGGGGCGAGGCGATGCACCGCGTGGACACGTTCGGCGGATACATGGAGATCGATACCGTCGAGGATGCTTCGCTCGCCGCGTCGTGGTGGAGCGGAGGCCGGACGGACGGCTGAAATCGCGGCGCGCGGGGAACTCCGGCCCGGCCCTGGGTTACGCTTCGGGGCAGGAAGGAGGCGCGAGGTGCGGCGAGCTTGGGCCGAGGGCGTGGGAACGTTCATCGTGGTCTTCGCGGGGTGCGGGGCGGCAGCCGTGGGCGGGGCGGCGCTCGGGACGATCGGGATCGCCCTCGCGTTCGGGATCGCGTTCGCCGCGGCCGCGCTCGCGCTCGGGCCGGTGAGCGGGGCGCACCTGAACCCGGCCGTCACGGTGGCGGCCGCGCTCGCCGGGCGGATGCGAGCGCGTGAGGTGCTGCCGTACGTCGCGGCGCAGGTCGCGGGCGCGACAGCGGGTGTTGGGCTCGCCGTGACGATCGCACGCGGCCGACCGGGCGGGGCGCCGGGCGTGCTCGAGGCGCTCTCCGGCGGGTTCGGGCGGCACTCGCCCGGGTTCTACGGCGCGAACGCCGCGCTCGCCGCGGAGATCGGGCTCTCGGCGATCCTCGCGTTCGTGCTTCTCGGCGCGACGCACCACGCGCGGCCGGCCGTGCAGCATGCGTTGCCAGCGGCGGCGGGTGGTGCGGGCATGACGCTCGTGCACCTCGTGGGCATGCCCGTCACGGGCTTGCCGGCGCATCCAGCGCGCGCGCTCGGCGCGGCGCTCTGCGCGGGCGGGGTCGCGCTCGATCAGCTCTGGGTGTTCGTGCTCGGGCCGATCGTGGGGGGTGCGATCGCGGCGATGGCGCTCCGGGTTTTGTTTGCGCCCGAAACATCGGGCGAAGGTGCTCGGGCAAGAGCCGAGCGAGCGCGCTGATCCGTCCTTCAGCCGAGCTGGAAGCGGACCGCCGGCAGATCGACGGCGGCCGTGTCGACCACGAGCGTGTCGCCGCCGCGGATGACGTCGCGCGGTCGTACGGGTGCAAAGCTTTCGTCGGGATTCTTCCGGCGGCTCACGACACGGCAGGGCAACCGCTCTTCGAGATCCATCACCGTCGCCTCGGCGTGTGACGCGCCGACCTTCACCTCGGCCGTCACGCGCACGACGTCGTCGATGCGGTAGGCGGCGTGCACGCCCTCGTACGTCGCCTGAATCGCGATGAGCGGCGCGGAGAGCGCGCTCGTCGAGAACGACTGATCGAGCCCGAGCGCGCCGCCGACCTTCCCCGCGAGCCGCTGATCGAACATGCGCATCACCACGCGCACGCTCGGGTTCATGCGCTTCGCGTCGAGCGCGATCTCCAGGTTCGCGAGGTCGTCGCTCGTCGCGCACACGACGGCCTTCGCGCGCTTGGCGCCGACCTTCTCGAGCAGCTCGTCGCGACGCGCGTCGCCGATGTGCACGGGCACGCCCTTCTCGCGCACCTCTTCGAGGAAGCCTTTCGCGTCGTTCTGCTCGATCGCCACCACGTCCTCGCCGAGGATGCAGAGCTCCTCGATCACGCGGTAGCCCACGTGCCCGACGCCGCACACCACGACGTGCCCGTTCATCATGTCGGTCATGATCGAGGTCCACACCTCCCGCCGCGTCGCGAGGTCGAAGAGCGACGCGCCGATCTTGAAGACGCCCTGCGCGAGCAGGAAGAGGCCCGCGAGCGGGGTCAACCAGAAGACGGCGCGCGCGACGGGCGTGTGAGGAAAAGGCTCGGTCGGCTCGAAGACGAGCAACGTCCAGAGCGACCAGACGGTCTCGGTGAAGTCGGGCAGAGGCTCGCCGCCGCGCCGGAGATCCCAGCGCAGGACGAGTGTCGCGACGATGAGGTAGAGGGCGGCGTAGAGGAGGGGCGGCCCCATGCGCCGCAGGACGTAGCCTGCGGCGGCGATGCGGAGCCTTACCGATCGGAAGCGACGGCGCTTCGAGATCAGTCTTCCTCTTCCGTGACCTTGAAGCCGCTGTCCTTGATGACCTTGTCCTGGACCATCGGCGGGCAGATCGCGAGGTGGTCGACGCTCATCGAGAACGTGCCCTTGCCCTGCGTCATGCTCTTCAGCTTCGACTCGTACTCGAGCACCTCGGAGAGCGGGACGTACGCGTTCACGATCGTCTGATCCTCGATCGTGTCCGTGCCGAGGATGCGGCCGCGGCGGCTGTTGATGTCGCCGATGACGTCACCCGTCGCCACGCTCGGCGCGACGACCTGCAGCTTCACGACCGGCTCGAGCAGCACCGCGCCCGCCTGCGCGGCGGCGGCCTTGAAGGCCTTGCTGCCGGCCATCTGGAAGGCCGCGTCGGACGAGTCGACGTCGTGGTACTTGCCGTCGTAGAGGCGCACCTTCAGGTCGACCAGCGGGAAGCCGGCGAGGAAGCCCTTCGCCATCGACTTCACGACGCCCTTCTCAACCGAGGGAATGAACTGCCGCGGGATCGCGCCGCCGACGACCGCGTCCTCGAAGACGAACCCGCCGCCACGCGGCATGGGCTCCATGTCGATGTAGCAAACGCCGAACTGGCCGTGGCCGCCGGTCTGCTTCTTGTGTTTGCCCTCGACCCCCGCGACGCGCTTCGTGATCGTCTCCTTGTAGGCGATGTGCGGCGCGCCGAGACGCGCATCGATGCCCACGCGGCGACGGATGCGCTCGACCGTGATCTCGAGGTGCAACGAGCCGAGGCCCGACACCACGAGCTCGCGCGTCGTCTCCTCGATCGACACCGTGAGGCCCGGATCCTCCTCGGTGAGCTTGTAGAGCGCCGTGCTCACCTTGTCCTCGGCGCCCTTGCCCTCGAACTTCACGCCGCGTGAGAACAGGGCCGGCGGAAGCTCCGGCGCCGTGAACTGGAACGCGTGCTTCTCATCGGACAGCGTCTGGCCGCTCAGCGTCGACTTGAGCTTCGCGAGCGCGACGATGTCGCCGGCCTTCGCCTCTTCGACGGCCTTCGCGTCCTTGCCGACGATGTTGAAGATCTTGCCGACGCGCTCGGCGTTGCCCGTCGATGCGTTCAAGAGCGAGCTGTCGGGCTTCAGCGTGCCCGAGAGGACACGCGCGAACGAGGTGCGGCCCGCGTGCGGATCGATCGAGGTCTTGAAGACGAACACCGCGGTCGGCGCGTCGGTCGAGCTCGGACGCTCGGCTGCAGCCGGCGCCACGCCGACCTTGCCGCCGGGCACCGTGCCCTTCCACGTCGGGTGCGCGGTGGGCGGCGGGATGAGCTCCACGATGCCGTCGAGCAACGCCGCGATGCCGCTCGGGCGCGTGCCCGACGCGAAGTACACGGGGACGACCTTGCCCTCGCGCACGGCGTCGCGCAGGCCCTGATCGAGCTCCTCCTGCGTGAGATCACCTTCGGTCAGGTACTTCTCGGTGAGCTCGTCGGTCGTCCCGGCGACGTCGTCGACGAGCCTTCCGCGGCCCGTATCGAGCACGCTCGCGAGGTCGGCCGGCACCGCGCTCGCTGCGATCGCGTTCGGCGCCTCGGGCTTGCCGATCCACGCCTTCTTCGTGCGCAGCGTGATGATGCCCTGGTAGTCGAGGCCCTCGCCAACGTGATGCTCCATCACGGCGAGAGGCGCCTTGAGGCGCGCCTTGATCTCGGCGACGACGTCGTCGGGCCGCGCGTTTTCCGCGTCGACCTTGGTGACGACGACGATCACCGGCAGGCCTTGCGCGCGCGCCCAACCGAAGACGCGCTCGGTGATCGGCTGCACGCCGTCCTTGCCGCTCACGACGAGGACCGCCGCGTCCACCGCGCCGAGCGCGAGACGCGTTTCGGCGAGGAAGCTGCCCTCGCCCGGCGTGTCCACGACGTTCACCTTTTTGCCGTTCCAGTTCAGGTAGGCAACGCTCGCTTCGAGCGAGCAGGCGTGGTCCTTCTCCTCGGCCGAGTCGTCGAGAATGCTCGACTTGTCGTCCACTTTGCCGAGCTTGGGCGTCGCCTTCGCCACGAAGAGCATGGCCTCGGCGAGCGACGTCTTGCCGGCTCCTTTGTGGCCGATCAGAGCAACGTTGCGAATGTCGCTGGGCGCGGTCGTCGTCATGGTCGGTTCCTGTCCACGCCCTCGCGCTCCCCTTGTCGCAGGGCGGATCTCCCCTCTACGCCTGTTCGGTCGCCCTTGCCAGGGGGATTGGGTTCGAAGCTCTGCGGTTTGCGCGCGGAGCCCGCGGGAGGACGGCAGCGCGGGCGAGTCCCTCGCAGACCGCCCCAGACGGGAGCGGGCTCGGGTAGCATCCGCGTCACGCGCGTCATCGCATGCAGGTCGCTCGTTTTGCCCTTCAGTTCGCCCTCGGGATCGCTCTGACCTACGCGCTTCAGCGCTGGGACAAGAGCCGCCTGTCCGAAGAGCAGCGGGAGCACGCCTGGAACGCGGCGACCTGGGGGGCGGCGCTCCTATGGTACGGGCCGCTCTGCATGCCGGCCTGGGGCTGGGTGACGCGGCGCGGAAAAGGGCGCCTGCACGGGCTCGTGGGCCTCGTGCTCGGCGTCGTCGTGACCGTGCTGATCGCTCTCGTGGCTCAGGTCGTGGACGAGGTGTTCGTCTGGGCCGCCGGATTGCCGCCGGACGCGCCGATGTGATGCTCGGGGCTTGATCAGCGGCGCGCGAGGAGCGTCTCGAACGCCTCGGCCGAGAGCGTGTTCGCGACGTCCTTGGCCTCGCACCAGCCGCGCCGGGCTTGATCGAAGCCGAAGCGGATGTGCGCGGCTTCGTCGGCGTTCGCCGCGCGGCTCGTGATGGCGATGCGCGCACCCGTGTCCTTGACGGCCCGCGCGTAGCCATCGGCGCCCGCGAGGAACGCGGGGCGCGCGTCGAGCCCGAGGAGCACGCCGTGCTCGCGGCAAACCTTCGCCACCGCCTCCACGTCGAACTGCTTGGGTTTGCCCCCGTTCGACGGACGCGCGAGCACGTGGATGCGCCCCGACTTCGCCGCGGCGACGAGCGCTTGCGTGAGCGATTTTTCGTCGAGGTCGGCCGCGTGGATCTCCCCGATCACGACGTCGACATCCTCGCTCGTCCCGATCGAACCATCCGCGCCGATGGGCACCACCGCGCCGGCGAAGAGCTTCACCTTGCCCGCGTGCTTCTGCGCGCGCTCGACGTCGTGTCGCGTCGCGCCGAGCACCACGAGCCACGCCGCGCCCTTCGCAGCGCATGCCGACGCGATCGCCGCGATGCCGTCTGCGTCGAGATTCCCCCCCACGAAGTCGCCACGCAGGTCCGCGCGCTCCACGAGCTTCGGCAGCTTTCCTTCCCGCGCCGCGTCGATCTCGCCGCGATCCTCGCGCAGCTCGGGCGGCACCCAGGCGAGCCCCACCGAGGCGAACACGTCCTCCTCGCGCTCGCCCGAGAGGCGTTTGTCCTCCTGGAACACGCCCCACTCGCTGATCTTGAGCTTCCGGCGAACGCCGAGCGTGCGGATCGCGATGTTGTGCGCCTTCGACCCCGTGAAGTAGTGCATCGCCGCGCCGAACGACGACGCAGGCACCACACGCAGATCGACCTGCAGCCCGCTCTTCAAGAGCACGCTCGTCTTCGTGTCGCCGTCCGCGAGCACCTTGTCCGTCGCGGGATCCGAGATGAGCTTCTTCCCGATCGCGACGCTCGCATCCGCCGCGACGAGGATGTCCACGTCGCCCACGTTGTCCCTGCGCCTGCGATAGCTCCCCGCGACCTCGATCTGCGAGACGCCCACGACCTCGCGCAGCCGCGCCACGATCGGCTCGACCTGCGCCTCCGCCTCCGCGAGCGAGATCCGCTTCCCGCGCGCCGCGCGCGCCGCGATGCCTTCCAGGATCTGCGCTTCGAGCTTCGGCCCGACGCCCTTCAGCGCGCGCAACCTTCCTTCGCGCGCGGCCTTTTCGAGCTCCTCGATCGTGTCGATCCCGAGCCCCTCGTGGATCGCCTTCGCGCGCTTCGGCCCGAGCCCGGGCAGCTCGAGCAGGTGGATCAAACTCTCCGGCGTGCGTGACTTCAGCTCGTGCAAAAGCGCGAGCTCCCCCGTCTCCGCGAGCTCGCGGATCTTGCCGGCGAGATCCTTGCCGATGCCCGGCAGCTCCTCCAGCGAGCCCGGCCCCTTGTCCGGGAGCGTGCTCACGGGCGAGGCGAGCGCGGAGACCGTGCGCGCGGCGCCTCGGTACGCGCGTACGCGGAACACGCTCGCGCCCTCGATCTCCAGGAGATCAGCAACCTGATCCAGCGTGCTCCCGATGGTTTCGTTGTCCATGTTCTTCCTCTTCGCTCGCCTGCTCGCGCCAGACCAGACGGCGAAAAGCAAACCACACGTCGGGTTTCTCGCGCTATATCCCCTCGCCGAACCGTGAGGACTCCCTTCGCCGCAGCAAGCCTGTTCGTCCTGGCCGCTGCCGCCCCCGCCATGGCTTCGGCCGCGCCCGTCGCCGCTCCGCGTGGCGCCGCTCTTCACGGCCCCACGGCCTGGGCCGACGCGTCGCGCGGCGGCATCCGCGGGATTACCATCGGCCCCATCGAGAGCCTCCGCCACGCCGGCAAGGGCTACGGCAGCCCGGCGAGCGGACGCGCGATGGACGAGGCCAAGGCGCTCGGATCCACATGGATCAGCCTCACGCCGTTCGGCCGCGTCTGGGACCTGAAACCGAACGGGATCGACCTCACCTTCGAGGCGCCGTTCGAGGAGAACCGCGCGAACGTCCTTCACGCGATGGCGCAGGCGCACGCGCGTGGCCTCAAGGTCTTCCTCGTGCCGCACCTCTGGGTCGAGACCGGCGGCTGGCGCGCGCTCATCGATCCGGGCGACGACGCGGCCTGGGAGCGCTGGGCCGCGGCGTACAAGCACTTCCTGCTCACCTGGGCCGAGATCGCGGCCGAGGGCGGCGCCGAGATGCTCAGCGTCGGCGTCGAGCTCCGCAGCTTCGTCACGACGGGCCGCGCCGCGCTGTTTTACCCGATCATCCAGGAGGTCCGCCGCGTCTACCCGGGCCTGCTCACCTACTCGGCGAACTGGGACGACGCCGAGGACACGCTCATCTTCGGCGAGCTCGACCTCGTCGGCATCAACGCGTTCTACCCGCTCGCCGACAAGGACGGCGCGGGACGCGAGGAGCTCTTCGCGGGCGGCCGCAAGGTCGCCGAGGGGATCGAGCGGCTCGCGGCGATGTGGGGCCGTCCCGTGGTGCTCACCGAAATCGGCTACACGACCCGCAAGGATCCGGCGATCCGGCCCTGGGAATGGCCCGACGGGATGAAGGACGTGACGATCGACGAGGAGGCCCAGGCCCTCGCGTACGAGGCGCTCATCGCGCCGCTGCTCGACAGCCGCTCGTGCGCGGGCTTCTTCGTGTGGCGGTATTACGCCGACCCGGACGACGTCTCGCAGGAGGCCGAGTGGGGCTTCTCCCCGCGCGGCAAGCTCGCCGAGCTCGTGCTCCGCGACGCCTTCACGGCGCGCTGGGCGGCGGATGGCCCCGCGATCAGGGGCGACAACCTGGGTAGGCACCGCGCCCGCACGCCGGGCTTCCTCGGCTGGGAGCTCTCGCCGCCTCTCTTTTGAGGTCCATCCTTTGGATGTCCGGCTTTTGGACGTCCGACGAAATCTGGCAAGCCGCTGGCACGGTTCTTCCTTGGCTCGTCGCTGATCGGCCAGCCCCTCGGGCCTGGCTCATGCTGGCACAGGAGTCCACATGATCCGACGAACCTTTTCTTACTGCTTTTCGGCCTTCACGTTCGCGGCGCTCTCGGTCACGGCCACGGGCTGCCTCTTCTTCGGCGCCGGCGGCGGCGCCTGCGAGGTCGACGGGAAGCAATTCTCCGTCGGCGAAGAATTCACGCCGGCCGGCGGCTGCAACACGTGCACCTGCCTCGCCGACGGCTCGACCTCGTGCACGCGATTGGCGTGCGTCACGAGCTGCACCCACAACGGCAAGGTCTTCAACGAGGGTGATACCTTCCCCGCGGACGACGGCTGCAATACGTGCACGTGCACGGCCGACGGCACGGTCGCGTGCACCGAGATGGGCTGCGCCGAGCCCGCGTGCATCGTCGACGGCATCGGCTACAACCCCGGCGACTCGTTCCCTTCGAGCGACGGGTGCAATACGTGCACGTGCACGGACGACGGCTCCGTCGCCTGCACCGAAAAGGCCTGCCTACCCTGCGAGTACGGCGGACAAACCTACCAGACCGGCGACTCGTTCCCCTCGACGGACGGCTGCAATACGTGCTCCTGCATGGCCGACGGCGCGGTCGCGTGCACCGAGAAGGCCTGCATCGCGTGCACTTACAACGGGCAAACCTACCAACCCGGAGATTCGTGGCAGGCGAGTGACGGTTGCAACACGTGCACGTGTAGCGACGATGGTCTCGTGGGTTGCACGAAGATCAACTGCCCGTAATCGTCCCGACGATCACCTGCGGCGTTTCCCCCGAACAACCCTCGTCTCCCGAAAAGCCTCTTTCATCCGCTCCGCACGCCTGGTAGGGCCCATCCCGGACGTGCGACATCGATGAGGAGTTGTTCCATGAAGCTTCGATCCCTTTCGGTGGCGGGGGTCCTCGCGGCGCTCGCCGTGGGCGCCGCCGGTTGTAGCGACGAACCGTCGCAAAACACGACGACCTCGTCGTCGAGCACGGGCGGCAACGGCGGCGAGGGCGGCCAGGGCGGCGTCGGCGGCCAGGGCGGCGCGGGCGGCGTCGGCGGGGCCGGCGGCCAGGGCGGCGCGGGCGGCATCGGCGGCGCGGGCGGCCAGGGCGGCGCTGGTGGAGCCGGCGGCCAGGGCGGCGCAGGCGGTCAGGGCGGCGCAGGTGGTGCCGGCGGCCAGGGCGGCGCGGGCGGGGTCGGCGGAGGAAATCCGGCCGAGGTCTGCGACAACACGACGGACGACGACGGCGACGGCGACATCGACTGCGACGACGCCGACTGCGCGGCGGCGTGTACCGAGCTCTGCGCGGGCGGCGGAGACGAGGACAACGACGGCGACATCGATTGCGCCGACGCCGACTGCGCGATGGCGCCCGCGTGCGGCAAGCTCGTCATCAACGAGATCGATTACGACCAGGCGAACGCCGATACGGCCGAGTTCATCGAGATCTACAATGCCGGAGGCGACGTGATGCTCGACGGCGTCGAGGTCTTGCTCGTCAATGGCACGGGCGCGGGCGGCGCGGACGTCGTTTATGGCACCCCGTTCAAGCTCTCCGGCATGCTCGCCGCCGGCGGATACGTCGTGATTGCTTCGTCGGGCGTGATGAACATCGATCCGGCCGCAATCGTCGTGTCCTTGCCGAATCCGATGGACAACATCCAGAACGGCGCGCCGGACGGGGTCGCGCTGTTCGATACGAAGACGAACACGCTGCTCGACGGGCTCTCGTACGAGAACGGCACGCCGGACGGCCAGGTCACGGCCGTCATGCTCGGCGGCCAGACGTTCTCGCTGGTCGCGGGCACCGCGACGACCGCGTTCGATAACCAGGCCGCAGCCTCGCCGATCCGCTCGATGATCCGCTACCCGAACGGGCAGGACACGAGCGACGACAGCGTCGACTGGCGCGCGACCACGCAGATCACGCCCGGCGCCGCGAACGTCGCGACGGCTGAGGTCTGCGATACGGCCATGCTGGACGAGGACGCGGACAACCTCATCGACTGCGCCGATCCGGATTGCGCGATGGCGCCTCAGTGCGTCGAGACCTGCGACAACATGAAGGACGACGACGGCGACATGATGGTCGATTGCGCCGATCCCGACTGCGCCGCGGCTCCCGCGTGTTTGCCGCAGGAGAACTGCGGCAACATGATGGACGACGATGGCGACATGGCGACCGACTGCGCCGACACCGATTGCGCCGGCAAGTCGTGCGGGGCGAACGGCCTCGTCTGCGAGGCCATGACGATGGCCTGCGCCTGCCCGGGCGGCATGACGATGGAAATGGCCTGCGCCGACCTCGTCGACGACGATTGCGACGGCCTGGTCGACTGCGCCGACACGGATTGCGCGGGCAACATGGCTTGCCTCGCCCAGAACGTGACATCGGTCGATTACCAGGTCATCGCGCACGGCGGCAAGCTCGTCGTCAAGGGCAATGGCTTCACGGGCGCGACGGCGGTGAAGATCGGCGGCGTTGATCAGACGTTCACGATCGACAGCAACACGCAGATCACGATCACGAGCGTGCCCGACACGACGCCGATCGCGCTGCAGGACCTCGTCGTCACCGCGCCGAGCGGCGACACGGCGCCGTTCCAGGTGACGGTGATTCACCTGATCATCAACGAGTTCGACACGGATCAGATGGGCACGGACGCCGCGGAGTTCGTCGAGATCACGACGGGCGTGCCGAACGTGAGCCTCGCGGGCTACACGCTCGTCCTCTACAATGGCAACGGCGACGTGTCGTACCTGCCCGTGACGGGTTTGAATGGCACGACGGACGCGAATGGCATGCTGCTCGTCGGCAGCCCGGGGATGACGCCCGCGCCGGCCATCGCTTTCAGCTCGACCAGCGTGATCCAGAATGGCCAGGACGCGATCGCGATTTACCAGGCTGCTCCGGCGTCGTTCCCCTCGGGCACGGCGGTCACGGCGAACGGCCTCATCGACGTGCTCGTGTATTCCACGGGGCAAACGGCCGACGCCGGCCTGCTCGACGTGCTCATCGGGCCCGCGGGCACGCCGGGCCGCACGCAGGTGAGCGAAGGCTCGGGCGGCACGCAGGAGACGCAATCGATCCAGCGCTGCGGCGACGGCCGCAAGAATGGCGACAAGTTCAAGGTCGGGCAACCCACGCCCGGCGCGGCGAACAACGTCATGGCCTGCCCGTGACATCCGCGCGGGGGCTCGATTCCGATCGAGCCCCTCGCCTCCCCTCCCCGCCCCCGGCTCTCTCAATACGCGTCCGGCGGCACCTCGACGTCGACCGGCACGTCCAGCACGAGCGGCGCGACGGCCGCGTCGCCGCCTTCCATCCATTGATACCGCGCGAGGTTGCCGAGCACGCGCGCCACGTAATTGCGCGTCTCGTCGTAGGGAATC
Organism: Polyangium jinanense; assembly: GCF_028435265.1. Lineage (GTDB taxonomy): Bacteria > Myxococcota_A > Polyangia > Polyangiales > Polyangiaceae > Polyangium > Polyangium jinanense. Next base: position 61,645 of record NZ_JAGTJK010000054.1, read on the forward strand.
CGCGCGACCCAGAGATCCGCCTCCGCGTCCACGCCCGGCCGCATCCATTGCCCCACGGCCCGCGGACCCGCATTGTAGGAGGCCACCGCGAGGACCGGGTTTTTCCGGAACGTCTTCAGCAGCTTGCCGATGTAATACGAGCCGAGCCGCAGATTCACGTGCGGGCTCTTGAGCCGCGTCGGCTCGAAGCTCATGCCGACCTCGGCCGCGGCTTTCTCCGCCGTCTTCGGCATGAGCTGGAGGAGGCCCACGGCGAACACCGGCGACAGCGCCTCCTGATCGAATGCGCTCTCCTGCCGCATGAGCGAATGCACGAGCCCGCGGGGCACCTCGTGCTCGGCTTCGAGCTTCTGCACCTCGTCGAGGTACGGCCGCGGATAGAGGCACTCCCAGGCCCAGCGATCGGCCTCGCCCGGCGCGCGGAGGAGGTGCGGCATTCCGACCTGCGCCACGCCCACCCGATAACGACGCCGCGCATGCGCGAGCTTGCCGTACATGCCACAAAGCGCCTCGGCCTCGCGCCCGGCGAAACGCGCGGCCGCTTCGCGCTCGAACGGGACGAGGCGCCCCTCGGCCTCGGCGTCGAGCCCGATCGAGACCAGGAGCCGCGCCGGATCGGGCAAATCGAGGTCGAGCGGATACGCGGGGCGCGGGGCCGCGGGCTCGATCAGGGGCGGCAAAGGCGCGCCCGCGGCGGCGAGGCGCGAACGGGCGGCGAGCGCGGCGAAGGAGAGCGGGAACGTGCGGGCGACCTCGGTCCAGATGCGGACAGCCTCGTCGCGGTTGCCGGCGCGGAAGGCGGCGAGCCCCTCGAGCTCGCGGAGCTTTTGCGCCTCCTCGGGCTTTTTCGCGGCCTTGGCGAGCTTGCCTAGCGTCTTTTGCGCGACCTTCGGCTGCCCGGCCGAGAGATACGCAAGCGCCTGCTCGTATTCGGCATCCTCGCGGTAGACGCCTTTCGGGAAGAGCGCGAGATAACGCGTGTACAGCGGCGCGGCCTCGTCGTAACGGCCGCGGAGGAGCAGCCAGCGCGCGGCCTGATAAAGCGAGCGCTCGGCCCAGCTATTTTTCTTGTATCGGGAGGCGAGGTCGAGCCAGCGCTTGATCGCCTCGTCGGCCTGTCCTCCGCGGGCAAGCGCGTTCGCCGACTGGTACATCGCCTCGACCTTGCGCGGGCCGGGCAACGTGGAGAGCACGCGGAAGGCTTTTTCGGCCTCGGGATAATCGCGCGCCTTGAGCTTCGCCTCGGCCCGCGCGTGGAGCACGTCGAGCAGCGGCACCGTTTTCTTTTTTTCGAGCTCGTCGAGGATCGGAATCGCCGATTCGGCCTGGCCTGCCCGCACGAGCGTGAGCGCGCGGGCGAGCTGATCCTTCGGCGCGAGCGATTGCTTCAGCCTACCCAGCGCGGCCGCGCCGGCCTCGCCTTCCGGCAAACCGGCGCCCTCGACCGCGAGCCAGCGCAGGTCGGCGGTCGCGATGGGCAAAAGGCCCTGGGCCTCGGCGATCCGGGCGCGGGCGGCCCGGAGGAGCGCATCGTCGCTCTTCTTGCGCGACCGCGCGGCCGCGGCGAGCGCGCGATCGAGAATCGACCGCGCCGGCGCGAGCTGCCCGTCCTTCTCCAGCGCGAGCGCGGCGCGGTAGAGGTCGGCCGGCGACCTCGACTTGCCGAAAAACGCCGCGGCTTCGGCGAAGGGCCCCGCCACGGACGCGGCCTCGGCGCGCCGGCGCACGATGTCGTCCGCGAGCAGCGGCAGCTCCTTGTCGAGCCCCGTGAAGAGCTCGACCGCGCGCGTCGCGTCGCCCCGCTCGAGCGCCACACGCCCCCGGAGGTAGCGCATCTCGGGCCGCTGCCGATCGACCTCGGGGAGCGCGTCGAGCTGCGCCTCGGCCTCGTCCCAGCGTTCGAGGCGCACGGCGTCGGCCCAGCGCGCGGGCGGCGTGGCGGGCGCAAGGGCGGCCGCGGTCGTGACGACGGCGACGGCCGTGGATGCGGGCGCGGCGGAGGCGGACGTGGCGGCCGACGCGGATGAGGACGGGCCGCCCTCGGCGCTCGACGTGGTCTCGCCGGGCATCGGCATCGAGCGCGCGCAGGCACCGAGGCCAAGCGCCCCGAGCCCGATGAGCCCCATCACGATTCGCCGCTGCACCACCCTCAGAGAGCTAGCAGGGGAGCGAGGGGGCCGGCAAGAAAGTCCCGCCTGTTTTTCCTTGAATTACATTACGAAATCTCAAACGGACACACCGATCAATCGAGCCCGGCAGCGATCCGGGCGATGGTCTCGCGGTCTTCCTCGAACAAAAACTCGTCGACTTCCTCGATCGACCCCACCTTCGCGGGGGCCACCCCGAGGCGCAGCGCCGCCGCGCGCGCCACGGCGGCCACGATCGGGTGCGGCGAGCTCGACAGGCGGAGGAGCTTCGGCGTGACATCCTTCGCGCCGAGCAAGGCCGCGCAGATCGCCGCGATCGGCCGCGGATCCGCCGAGCCCGGTACGTCGCCCGCGAGCGCGCGGCCGAGCACGGCCAAGGTCTCGGGCCCCGGTGCCCGCAGCAAAGCCCGGCGATAATCGCCCGCCGGCAGATGCAGCCGCGAAGCCCCCTGGCTCGTCGAGCAGAGCTCCTGCGCGTGCCGGAGCAGAAGGCCCACCACGGGCCCGAGCCCATCCTCGCCAAGGACGTCCATGCCGTCGAGATCCGTGGCCAAGGGCCGCGCCGCCTCGTCCGCGTAGGCATCGAGGTTCACCGTGAGCGACTCCAGGCCCACGGCCCCGACGGCGTGCCCGACGAGCACGTCATGCTCGGTCTGCACGGTCACCACGCTCGACACGATCGCGGGCGTTCCGCCGCGCAGTGTGTGCTTGACCGCGACATCGACCTTCCGAATGGCCGACCAGCGCAGGATCCGCGCCTCGGCGCCCGGGTCGACGAGCACGCCCCAGGGCACGATGGCCATGTTCACCTCGCGCGCTCCGGACGGCGCCCGCGGCCTTTGGATCTGCCGCACGAGGCCGACGGCGAACGCCGCGCCGCCGGCCACGGCGAGCCCGATTGGGAGGGATCCCGACGTGAGCGACCAGGCCGCCGTCTCCGGCCCGAGCGCGAGTCCGAGGCTGGAAAGCCCCACGGTGCCGGCGGCGATCGTCAGCGCCCGGAAGCTCGGCCCCGGGACGAGCCACACGTACCGAAAATCCGGCGGAGGAGCGTAACGCAGCACGACTTCTGGAAGAGTAAGCCGATCCTCGCCCCGGCGGAAGGCCCGAGCGGACCAATCATGGCATCCGGGTAGGATGGTCAGCCGGGATTCCAGATGTGATGGGATTTGGCATGCATGGAGGATGGTAATCGTAGATTCCAGCCGCGTCGAGGTCGTGCGTCCGTGAAGACGTGGATACGGAAAGGGTGATAGGGTCTGTTCATACGTGGATCCGGCATCCGGGGGAGGTCGGACCACGCGAGAAAGGTTGGTAGCTTGAACATGCGAACAATCGGTATGCTTCTGGTCGTGGGCGCGATGCTGGCGGCGGGCGCGGGCTGTGGCGACGATACGGGCACCGGCGGCTCGGGCGGGACGGCCGGCACGGGCGGCACCGGCGGCACCGGTGGAATGGGCGGCGCCGGCGGCGCCGGTGGTGGGATGGGCGGTATGGGCGGCGCCGGTGGTGGGATGGGCGGTATGGGCGGCGCCGGCGGCGCCGGTGGTGGGATGGGCGGTATGGGCGGCGCCGGCGGCGGCGGCATGATGGCGGTCAATGGTTGCACCGTCGACATGGCCGAGGATCACACGGCCGACGCGTCGACGACCGTGAAGAGCGCGGGGCTCGCGTACGAGCCGAAGTGCATTCGCGTGAAGGCGGGCTCGGACGTCGTGTTCGAGTCCAATTTCATGATCCACCCGCTCGTGGGCGGCACGGTCGACGGCATCACGAAGACCGAGGACCCGAACTCGCCGATCAAGAAGACGGAGACCGGTATGAGCGTGACGTTCACCCTCCCGGACACGGGCACGTTCGGGTACTACTGTGACACGCACGCGCTCGCCGGGATGAACGGGACGATCTTCGTCGAGTAATCCCATGCGAATCCTTGCCGTGGCCCTCACGATCTCCGCGCTTTGCGGCGCTGCGCTCGTTGCCTGCGGGGACGTGGAGGAAGAAAACGTGCCCCCCGGGAGCAACACGACGGCCTCGTCGAGCAGCAGCAGCACGACGGGGACGGGCGGAATGGGCGGCGCCGGGACGGGCGGAATGGGCGGCACGGGGGGAATGGGCGGCGCCGGCGGGATGGGCGGCGCGGGGGGAATGGGCGGCAGCGGCGGCGCCGGTGGTATGGGCGGCGTCGGCGGTGGCGGCTCGATGACGCCCTGATTCGCCTGCTCGGGTGGGGGCCTCGCGAGGTGTTTGGCGCGAGGCCTCCGCTTTTTCGAATTCGGAACGAAGAGCGGCCTGTGCCGGCTCAGCCGAGGTCGGCTCCGGGCGTGAGGTCCACCCACGCTTTGCGCTGATGCGACGCGTAAAGCGCCTCGATGATCCTTTGCACCTCGAGCGAACGCGCGAAGCTCGCCGGCGGCTCGCCCCCGTCGCGGACAGCCCGCACGAGTCCGTCGAAAAGCCTCCCGAGCGAGACGCGCTGCCCGTCGCTCCCATCCTTCGGATCGGCCGCGACGACGCGGCCGTCGACCATGCACAGGCGCTCCGGAACCGGCACTTCCTGGCCCCTCGGCTCCATGGCGAAATCGCTCTTGGCCGCATACAGCTTGGCGGAAGCGACGCTCGGATAGCGCAGGGCTTCGAGCCGCAGGCGACCCTTGCTGCCGAACGCGTCGATATGAAAACCCGGGCAGTCGGCCGCCGTCCACGAGGTCGCCAGGGTTCCCATGGCGCCGTTCGCGAACCTGAGCAGCGCATGCGAGGTGTCATCGGTCTCCACCTGCATGGTCTCCCCGCTCGGCAGTTCCCAGGTCTTCAATTGCGTCTGCATCTGCCCGACGACGGATTGGATGGGGCCGAAGACCTGCCGGAGGGCGTGCAGCATGTGCGACCCCTGATTGCGCGTGACGCTGACGCCCAGGCCCGCCTTGCCGAACCAGGTGTAGGGAAAGCCCGGGAAGATCTTGAGGAAAAACGACATCTGCCAGGAGCAATGCACCTGGAAGACCTCGCCGATGGTTCCCTCGTCGATCATCTCCTTCATGAGCGCCAGGTGCGGCAGGCCGACGAGACTCGAGGCCGCGGCGCCCATGACGCCCTTCTCGCGCTGCAGCGCGAAAAGCCTCTCGGCGGCTTCCAGCGAGGAGGTGAAGGGCAGCTGGTTGACCACGTGCTTGCCGGCGTTCAGGGCCGCAGTGACCATTTTCTCGCGAAGGTTCGGGTTCGTGCCCGCGTCGATGACATCGATGTCCGGATCGGCGCACATGGCCTCGAAGTCCCAGAAGGGCCGGGCCACGGCGAACTGCTGCGCGGCAGCTTCCGCGCTCTCCTGTCGCGACGTGCAGATCGCGGTGACTTCCACGTCACCGAGCAGCCGCCACGCCGGAAGGTGGGCGATCGCGCCCCAGTTTGCACTCACGATCCCGACCCGAAGCTTGCCCGTATTTGTTCCCGCCATGCGCACGGTTCCTCTTGGTAGAATTCTTCAATGAATGCGGACGGGGCTCATCCCCGGCTCATCCGGGAGAGACGCGGCCTGCGGGAGGGGGGCCAGAAAATGCGCAGATTTGCAAGATCCTTCTGTCGCGTTTTCCAATGGGCGCCGCGCATTCTCCGGCGGCGCCGACGCACTCGTTGCGACAAACCTCTCAGAACCGCTTGCCCGCACCGCCGAGCAGCCGCATCGCGAACGCAGCGGCGATATCGCTCTCCCTCGGATGGGCAGCATCCTGCTGGCGGAAGAAGTACGTCTCCGCCGCCACCTCGCCTAGCAGGTAGAACCCCGCGGGCAGATCGACCGTGGCATCGAGCCCCGCACCCACGTGACCGGCAAAGCTCGTGCGGGCAGGCGCGACGCCGCGCGTGACGAACGATTCGTTCAAAATCGCCGCCCCCGCAGAGATGCCGAGGTCGAGGCTCACGACGGGGAAATCCCAGGCATGCGCGAGGCGCACCGAGAGGTCGAGCTCGTCGGTGTCGGCCGAAAGAACGTCATTGGCGAAGCCGCCGCGGCAGGCGCCGAGCCGCGGCGTGACGCTGAGGTGCTCGGTCTCGATCGCGTACCCAGCGAAGAACCCGTGGCAAGGCGACGCGCCCTTCCAGAACGACGTACGCAGGCGGTAGCCGGCCTGCGGGCCGTGCACGGCGCCCGCGCGCGCCTGCCCCTTGCGCACGAGGCGCGCGTAGGCGACCTGGGTCAGCGTGTCGTCCCGCAGGACGGCTGCCTGGCCAGCGCTCAGCGTGATCGAGCCCTCGAGGAGATAGTCCTTGTCGCGGCCGCGCACGAAGTAGGTACCGGGCTTGACGCTGATCTTCCGGCCGACATCACGCGCCGAGACCTCGGCGACCACCGGGCCGGCGCTGCTCCCCCCGAAAAGCAAATACGATCGGCCCGCGGGTAGCTCCAGGGTCGCGCGGCCCGAGGCCCCGGCCGGGAGCGAGGTGAGCAGGACCTTGCCCTGCCCGCGCAGCTCGTAGCGGAAGGTGGGGTGCTGCGTGCCCGCGAGCGTGCGGCTCGAGGCGCGTAGGGTGTTGTCGTAGGCGTGGTCGTACGCCTCTTCCAGCTCGACGAGGCCATCGCCATTGTCGTCCGCGGCGCCCATCAAGCCGGACACGAAGTAATGGGTGAAGAACGAGCCCTTGAGGGCATCGGACTCCTGCGCGTCCTCGTTGGCCGAGCTCGCCGTGAGAAAAACGACGCCCTCGCCCGCGAGGCGGCCGTCGATACGGATGTCGACCGGCGCCGCGGGGCTCCCTCCCTTCACCCGCGTGAGCGCGCCGGATCGGCAGGCGTCGAGGACGAGGACACGGAAGCTCGCGGCCGAGCCGCGTACGAGCTGCTCTAACTGCGGCAGATCGAGCGTGGTCCTGCCGAGGTGCAGCGCCGTCGCGTCGGCGTGCCCTGAGTAATAAACGACGGCGATGACCTGCACGTCCGGAGCCGCCGCCTGGCGGATCCGATCGTTCATTGCGATCAGCGTGGCGCGGACGGTGTCGGCGCCCTCGCCCCGGAGCAGCACCATGTTCGCCGGGGGAAAACCGCCGAGGTCCTTGAGCACGTCGTGAACCCGGGTCGCGTCGGATTCGGCGTAGCGCAGCTCGACATCCCCCGGAGCGCCCGCGTTGTTGCCGATGATCACGGCGAAACGCTCGATCCGCGCCCACGCGAACGTGGTCGAAAGAAAGGTCGCGAGGAAGACGCCAAAGATCCAGAGTGACTTCATGGAGCCTGTCGCTTGACGAAGGAGACGCGATCGACCTCGCAGCCGGCAGGGATCGGCGGGCTCTCCGGCGCGGCCTCGAAGGCGACGCGCAAAGGCTCGAGCTCGATGGAATCGGCGCAGAAGAGGGCGTACGTCGTCTCCGCGCCGAGGACGGCGTCGAGCACCGTGCTCTGCTCGAGCGGCACGTCGTTGCCACGCGTAATGCGCACGGCCCGGGGTGCGGTGGGGTAATACACGCTGGCCTTGCGCGCGCCGTCGACGCTGATCAGGGCGAAATAGGCGGCGTCGCGCTGCATCGTATACGTGAACTGGAGGGCATCGCCGGGATAGACGATCTCGCCGGCCGCGCCGGGCGTCACCGCGTCGCCGTGTTTCACGTAGAAACCGACGCGGGGGCGGCCCTTGATGCGGGTGGCATCGCCCGGATCGTCGCCGGCAGGCCGCGCCCGGAACCAGAACGCGAACGCGGCGGCGGCGGCGAGCACCACGGCGACCCGCGGGGCCCAGCGGGCGAAGCGCCGCACCTCGGCCGCCGGGCGTGCAGCCGGGAGCGGGGGCGGATCGGCGAGGAAGGCTGCGCGGCCTGCCTTGATCTCGGTGAGGCGCGCCGCGCAACGCGCGCAGCCTTCGAGGTGCACGCGCGCCTCGCGCCCGGCCGCGGCGTCGAGCTCGCCCGCGACGAGGCGGTCGAGGCGCAGATCGGAGAGGCAGGTCTCCGGTCGAGAGCGCGTCAAGACAGGTCGCATCGTTCACCCTCCGCGTGGGACGCGGCCCACGTCTTCACCCGATCGAGCAGGTTGCCGACATGCCGGCGCGAACAGCCCATGACGGCGGCGATCTCCTCATGCGTCATGTCGTCGAGGTAGTAGTAAACGGCGGCTGTCGCGAGGTCCTCGGGCAGCTTGGCGAGCAGGTCGCGCACGAGCGCGCTGGCCTCCGCGGAGGGCGGCACGGCCTCGCCGCTGGCGGGCGCGACGCGCTCGTTCAGGATCCGCGAGCGCGTCTTGCCATCGCGCAGCTTGTTCAGGCAGAGGTTCGTCGTGGCGCTGTAGAGCCACGTCGTGAGCGAGCTCGTCCCCTGGAACTGCTCGGGGCGCTCGAGGAGTGATGCGAAGACCTCCTGCAACGCCTCGCGCGCGTCGGCCTCATTGCCGAGGAGGCGCGCGGCGCGGCGGAGCACCGAGTGCCCGTGCGCTCGATAAACTTGCTCGATGCTCTGCCGCCCCAGCATGCCGCCCGCTCAGAACCAGTCGATGCCCTGCGCCGGCTCGCCGAGGTGCACCTCGATGGCGGTGCCGAACCCGTTCGGCGCCTCGCGGAAAGTATCTTTCCCGCTACCGCAGTCCGGCTCCGGATGCTGCACGTCGCAATCGGCGAGGCACGCGTCGTAGTCGTCGGAGGACATCTGCGAGCACTGGTCATAGCACCCGTTGATGGCGTCGCCGTACGTCTGGTAGCACGCCTGGATCGCCTGCTTCTCTTCGGGGGTTTTTCGAACGACCTCCATCAGGTGGTACCCAGGCGAGGGCCGGCCACCGAGGAGGCTCTCCCAGATGCTGTTCGGCTCGAGCTCGTGGTCGACGTACACGAGGACGTGGTCCTCGCTCATGCCGAGCATGTTGGCCTCGACTTGCTCGAAGTCCGAGATCGACCCTTCGCTCGTGCCCGGCTTGACCGCGAGGATGAGCGCCAAACCCACCTTGTCCTGGCCCGATTCCTCCGCGGTGATGAGCGCGGCATCGGGCGGAGGCGTGAAGATCGGCAGCGTGAAGCTCGCGGGGAACTGGCCGCTCACGGCCGCGCTGGTTCCGAAGAGGCCATCCGGGTTTTGCTGGGGAAGCGACCAGATCAGGGCCACCTCGGCGGCCGAGGCCGTGCTCCCGTCGTTGACGACGGAGCCCTGGACGGTGGCGAGGGCTTCACCCTGGTAGTCCGGGTCGACCTGCGCGTCGCAGCCGGCGACGATGACAGAGGCGAGGGCGAAGCTGGCGAAGGTAACAAGGGAAAGGCGATGCAAGTTCATCGGCGGCGCTCCTTCGTTGAAGTTGCCGTGTCGCCTCTTTGGGAACGCGAGGCCCGAGCGATGGCACGGCCGCCGAAAAAAAATCTCGCCCGGGGTCCCCGAGGTCCCTCAGCGAGCCAGCAACTCCGCGGTCGCCTCCCAGAGCCGCGCCTGCAGCGCCGGATCAGCACCGGGGGCCGCGGGCGTCAGCGGCCGCGCGCCCTTCACCGAATAGTAGCCCCCGCTCACCGCGCCAAACGCCGGGTCGGTTGCAAGACGCACGATGATCCCCGCCCCGCGCTCCGGGTCGCCGATCCCGAGCCAGCGCAGCACCCGCTCCAGGCCGGCCGCGAAGCTGAGCTCACGGCCCAGGCCGGTCACGTTGAAGCCGGGGTCGAGGGCGTTCGTGGTGACGCCGGTGCCCGCGAGCCGGCGGCAGAGCTCCCCGGTGAACATGATGTTGAGCAGCTTGGTCGTGCCGTAGCGCAGCGACGATTCCCGCGCCGTGAAGGGCGTCGTGTCGGTCAGGTCCTCGGGAATCCGGAGCGCCCCGTGGCGGCGCGAGGCCTCCGAGGCGACATTCACCACCCGCGCCGAGCCCGCCAAAAGGCACGCCCCCAGGGTTTGGGTGAGCAGCCAGGGCGATAGGTAGTTCACCGCCACCATTTCGGGGAACCCCTCGGCGGTGATGCGCTGCTGGAAGGCGTGAATGCCGGCGTTGTTGATCAGCACATCCACACGGCCATAGGTATCCGCGATCTGCGCCCCCATCCGGCGCACGTCCTGCATGAGCGCAAGATTGCCGAAGACGAAATCGACGCGTGCGCCCGGCGCGGTGGTGGCGAGGAGCGCGCGCGTCGCGTCGGCCCGGGCGTGATCCCGCGCGGTGAGGACGAGGTGTGCGCCGCGCCGTGCCAGCGCGATGGCCGCGCGCTGGCCCAGGCCGTTCGTGGCGCCGGTGATGACGGTGATCGGGTGGCTGGACATGGCACCCTCGCGGATCAGAGCGGCGTCGCGTACAGGATATTGACGCACATCTCGTCGCCCGTCCCTTCACCAAATGTCGTGATGCCCGTGCGCCCGCGCGTGTCGTAGGTACACGTGGTGCTGATCATGCTGTCGGCGCCAAGATCGAGCGGCGTCTCGTTCCACCACAGGTTCTGCCAGTGGAAGTTCCAGCGATCGACGTCGACGAGGCATTGCTCGGTGCCTTGTGTCTTCGCCAAGGAGCGCAACGTGCGGCCAGCCGTGTGCATGTGGGGCAAGACGCCCCAGGAGCGGATGCCCTTGAAATCGGGGAGCCATGGCTGGGCGAGGACCGACAGCGGCATCTCGCCTTTGGCCTCGGTGTGTGCCTGGCCGGGTGGCAAGGAGATATCGGGCGTGCCCGTCGGCAGAAAGAACGCCGATTGCAGCCCGGGGTCCTTGCTGAGCTGGAACTTCATCTTGGAGCGGTCGGTGAACGGGCCCCCGGTCGCCGGCACGTTGTAGTGCATCTGAATGATCAGCTTGCGACCCGCTGCATAACGAAGCCCCGTGCCCGCGGGCAAAACCGTCGCGCCGCTGCCGGGAGCCCAGATGCCGGCGATGGACGCACGGACCCCGGCGCCCCCGAAGCAACTGTATCCCGCCCCCTCGTCGGCGGCATCCAGGGCGACCGCATCGGCCTCGGACGTGTCGTCCTCCAGCATGAAAAGGAGCACGTGATGCACGATGCGCGCGTCGCCCGGCTGAATGTCGTAACCCGTGATGAACGCGTCCGCGGAAACACCGGGATCAACGACGAAGCAACGATAGTCGTCCGGCTCGGCCCCGCTTGGATGGGGTGTGTAATCGATACCCAGGTCGAACTCGACGATCTCTCCGGTCAGCTCGGGCCCGTCCTTCTCGGGCGCCGGGGGCGCGTCCGCAGGGTCGCCGAGCGGCGCGCCCGCTTGGGCCCACCTCTGGAACAGCGCGATCTGCTCGTCGCGGAGCCACCGGGCATTTTCGAACGTATTGCACGCGCCGTCGTTGTTGACCGGCATCGGCGGCATCGTACGCGCCTCGGTCGCCGCCGCCATCGCGGGCGCCATCTTCGCCGCGACCGCGGCGTCGGTGAGGGAGAACTTCCCAATGCCGCCCGGCTGATGGCAGGCGGCACACTCCGCGTTCACGAGGGGTGCGATGTCCTTGTAGTACGTGGGCACCGCTCCCGTACCTTTCGAATCCTCGGCACCGCTGCAGCCGATGAAGCCGACGAACGCGACCACCGAAGTGATTGCATGGTGGGAAGTCCTCATGCTGTCCTCCTGGGCGTCGATCCTGAGGCACCGCATGTCATCTTCCAAGGACCCGAGGCGACACTTACCGGACAGTTCACGCCAGAGGACCGTCATCGTGAGCCTGATCGCGCCCTTCGTGCGCCACGCTTTGCGCGCTGGATGGTCCGACCAGGCGCTCACGGACCTATGTGCGCGCCATGGCATTCACCGCGCCGCGTTCGACGATCTCACGGCCCGCATCCCACAGGCCGGGGCGATCGCGATGCTCGGCGAGATCTGCGCGCAATGCGGCGACGAAAACCTCGGAATCCACCTCGCTCGCGAGGCCGATCCGAGCTGGCTGTCCATCCCGGGCATCCTCGGCATGAACGTCTCGACCGTGCGCGAGGCGTTCGAGCTCGGGAACTATTATGGTCGCCGGTTGAACCCCACCGCGCCGGGGGTCGGCATTCACCTGAGCGATGACGGCCTGTTTCACCTCCTCCACAGCCTCGATCCGGACGAGGCATCCTGGCCACGCCAATTCGTGGAGGCCGACCTCGCCACCGTGCTCGTGCTCCTGCGCCGCTTCACGGGCGTGGACATCAAGGCGGTTCACGTGAGCTTCCCCCACCGAGCGCCCGCCGACGTCGGCCCGCACGTGGCGCTCTTCGGGACGACCGACATTCGTTTTGATGCGCCGTTCGCAGGGCTCGCGCTGCCGGCGTCCATTCTCGATTTCCGCCACCGGAATCCCGATCCCGGCCTCGCCGCATACCTGCGCCGCCACGCCGATGCGCTGATCGAAAAGATCGGCGGTGACGACATCGGCCACGCCGTCCGCCAGAGCCTGCGCGCGGAGCTCGAGCGCGGCGCGCACGCGTCGCTCGGCGGTGCGGCGCGCACCCTCAAGATGACGAGCCGCACCTTGCAACGGCGCCTCGCCGAAGCGGGCGTTCGGTTCGGCGCGCTGCTCGAGCAAGTCCGTTGCGAGATGGCGATCGATCTCCTGCAGCGTCCAGACGCCGACTTGCAGGACATCGCCGAGCGCGTCGGTTTTTCGGACGCGCGCTCGCTCCGCCGCGCATTGAAGCGGCGAACCGGACGGACTCCCTCGGAGCTGCGGCGGCACGACGACCGCGGCGCGTGACCCCTTCGGCTTCACTGCATGCAGATGCCATTCATGCAGCCGTTGTCGACGCAGTCGAGCGGCGAGTTGCACGACTCTCCACTGAGCTTGACGCATCGGGAATTTTCACAGCGATAGCTCGCGCACTCGACGTCGGAGAAGCAAATCTCACCGGGGCGCAGGAGACAGCTGCCAAAGCCGTCACAAACGTTCGCGCCACCGCAGGTTGGGGCATAGTCTTGTGCGTACTTCGGCAGGCTCGAACAGTCCCCCTCCGCGTTGTTGCAAGTGGTGCAGACCCCCTCGCATGGGCCGTTGCAGCAGACACCGTCGACGCAGAACCCGCTCGTACAATCATTCGCCTCAGAACACGGCAATCCGAGGCACATCCCGCATGCGCCGCCGCAGTCCACCCCGAACTCCGGCCCGGACTGGATGCCGTCGTCACAACGATAACACTCGTTATCGCTACAATGTCCCCCGTCGCCACAATCCGCGTCGAGGACGCATGCGACACATTCGGAACGCTCGCCCTCGCTGCAGACTCCGAGCGAGCACGGGGTTCGCGCGGCCGCGTTCACGTGGACGCACGTCGAATCCACGCAGGACCAAGCGTAACACTCCGTCGCAGGACCGCAGTCCGTGTCCCGAATGCACGACGAGCAGCCAGGGTCGTCATGCGAACAGATCAGCGTGGCCTCTTCGATTCCCAGAAGCTGCCGGCATCCCCCGAGGAGGAGAACACCCAGCAAACGGAAGACAAGTCGCTTGTACATCGGTCCCCTCGATCACAAGCAAATATGGTTCGTGCAACTATTGGAAATACAGTCGGAGTTGTATTGACACGAGTACCCTTTCTTGATCTTGCACGTCGTTCCGGCGCACCCCTCGGCCGGGCTGTTGCATGTATCGACATCGGGCTGCCCGAACGGGACGGGCTTGCATGCGCCGGTGAGGTCGCATTCCTTGCAAACCCCGTCGCAAGCAGCGTCGCAGCACACCTTCCCTCCCCCGACACCCGCCGCGAAGGCGCAATACCCGGACGCGCAGTCGCTGTCCGCATCACACGGCGTTCCGCCACACTTGCCGCAGTTGGCTCCACAGTCCGTGTCCGTCTCGCCGTTGTTCTGCACCCCGTCGTGACAGGTCGTGCAGGCTCCCTGGAGACAACGCTCCATCCCCGGGCAGTCGCCGTCGACCATGCATTGGACGCAGTCGCCCATTGCATTACATCGCCCCTTCACGCCGCTCTCCATGATGCAGATTTCACCATCGATCCAAGGGACCACGACCGGCGTCCACTCGATACACGTCCACGCCATGCAAGTGTCCGCGATTTTCGGAGCATCGTCGATGTCCGCCACGAGCCTCGTGCCACCCTTGCCATCGCAGACCCACTTCTGGCAGTCGCCTGGGATGCCATTCTCGAGGGAGGGATAGCCGTCGTCATTGTAGAGCGCAGCACATTGCCCTTGGACGCAGACCCACTTCAAGCAGCTCGTCGATTGCCCGCAATCCGTGGGCAGGTTGCACGTGCTACAAGCGCCTTCCAGGCATTCCGCGCAAGAAGGCTCATCGGGCGGCGTGCCATCGGGCAGGGGCCATGACGCGAGCTCGCCGTCGACGCACCCCTCCTTCGTGCATGGATTTCCGTCGTCGAAGGACCCGACTTTGTCGGCCTGGACGATCGCGCAATGGCCGCCCGTGCATTCCGCCACATTGCAGGGCAGTCCCGTCACGCAATCCGTGTAGTCGCTACATGGGATCAGGCAAATCCCGAAGTGACACATGCCGTGCAGATTCCCCCGGAAACAGGGGTGACCATCCCCGAGATACGAGTGCGTCGCCGTCCCGGACTCGCATTGGTCGAGGGTACATGGATCGTCGTCTTGCAGATCCGCACAAGGCTGCGCACCGCCGCAGCCACGCGAGGCCCCGACGACGAGCAGCATGAGGAAGAGCGTAGCGCTCCGTGCCTTCGCCCCCCTGGCTTGCGGCACCCTCTCCCCACCCAACCGCGTGAGCCGCATAATAGGAACAGATTATCGACGCGCCGACGGCGGAGTCAATCTTTTTAATCCGCGCTTCCTTCGGGCGATATACCCAGCGGACTACGGTTTTCAACGTAGGAGCCCCATGTCACGCGAACGTCGACGCATCGCGTTGGTCCTTCTCGAACTTTACGTTCACGCCTCGCCTAACGTCTCGATCCATAAAGGTCTTTTTGAGGCGTGGGCATCCCCGCGGACGCAGAAGGCAACGGAGGGGGAGCCGCGGAACCACCTCGAACCTTCACCGACGACGATTTGGCGGTGGACGACGGCGCAATGCGTGGTGAGATTGCTCTGGACGTTATTGCTGCCTGGGAGATCATTGAAGAGGCCGTGGGGGCATTTTCCTCTTGACGTGGCGCTGTGTTCGTGTGCTCCGCGGGCGCGGCTTCGGGCGCGATGCCCACCGGTGCCGCTGCGCCGTCGCCCACGGCGCGCGCGCCGAATTGCGAGCCCAGGACGACGCCCAGCGCAACGAGGCTCGTCACGCCGAGAATCCCGGCGACCCAGCGAGCCCTCGGACGCCGGGTCGCCTCGTTGGGCCCCGTCGCCAGAGGGACCAGACGCTGCGCGGTCGACAGCCCCGAGGGCACATCTCTCGACGGCGCGCCGCGCTTCGTCGATACGGGCCCCGGCTCGGACGCGCCGAGCATGCGGGCGATACGACGCGAATACACGGCGGCCTCCTCCGACCCGAAGGGCGCGAGCTCGGCCGACAATGCAGCGACGCTCGGAAGCCGCGCGGACATGTCCTTTTCGAGGCACGCCATCACCACCGCCTCGAGCTCCGGCGGCACATCGGGCCGAAGGACACGAAGCGACAAGGGGGGACGATGCAGCACCGCGTGGATCATCGCGTGTGCCGTGCTCACGCCCTCGTGGTGAAAGGGGGGCTTGCCCGACAGCGCGTGGAAGAGCGCGGCGCCGAGCGCCCACACGTCCGCGCGGGCGTCCAACCGCTCGGGGGTGGCGATCTGCTCCGGGGCCATGTACGGCGCCGACCCCATGGGGCGTGTCGGGTCGAGACGCTCGGTCCCCGACGTCGCCCACTTCGCGATACCGAAGTCCAGCACCTTCACACACGGCGAGCCATCCGCGCCCTGCGCGAGGAAGAGATTCGCCGGCTTCAGATCCCGATGCACGATTCCCAGCGTATGGGCCTCGCCGATCGCCTCGCAGGCCTGGAGGATGATATCGACGGCGTCGACGATGGGCAGGGGCCCCCGCTCGCGCAGCACGTGCGCGAGATCGTGCCCCTCGAGGTACTCCATGGTGATGTACGGCGCCCCGTCGTCCAGGGCGGAGACATCGAGGACACGCGCGACGTGCTGGCTCCGCAATCGGGATGCCGCGCGCGCTTCGCGGATGAAGCGCCCCACATCGGCTGGGCTCGCGGCACCGTGCATCAACTTGATCGCCACGAGCTGATCGAGCGCCAGGTGACGAGCCGCTACGACGACTCCCATTCCCCCGGCGCCGAGTACACGCTCGACGCGATACTTGTCGTGGATGATCTGCCCAATCGACAGGCCCGGCAGCATGAGGGACGGCTCCTGCCCTGCCTCACCAGGTGAGGCCCATGGAAACGCCGGCACTCGTCGGAGAAAACGTCGGAACGACCCACGCGTGCGTGGTGCGTGTTGCGGGACGAGAGGTCGTTGCGACGACGAACAACGTCGCCCCGAGCAGGAAGGATGCACCCGCCACGGAACCAACGACCGTCGCGGTGTCGGCGAGGGCAATGGACTCGTTTCGAAGCGCGACGCCCTCGGCGTAACACTTGTTCTGATCCTGGGGAAGACAATGCTCCTTGGAGGCATCGTCCTTGTCCTTCGCGACGGATGCCAGCGCGCCCGTGACGATCCCTCCAGCGAGCGCAACGCCCATGAGCACGAACCCCGCGACCGCCGGCGCCCTGCGGTACAGCGGGAGGGAAGGCGTTTTTGGTTCGACCGCCACCTCGAGCAAGGGAATCTCGACCCGCACCGTGCCCGGTCCACGAATCGTCTGCTCGACCTTCCAGGACGTTCGGCCCGGGGCCCGGGCCTCGATGACATGCGTGCCCCCGTCGAGCGGGACGGCCGTGCCCCATTGAGCCTCCGCGACAGGCGCGCCGTCGCGCAAGATGGTCAACCCTCGACTCCTGCTCGAAGCGGGGACGATCACGGAAAGCCGCGAGAGGCGTCCTTCCAGATCGCGCGCGCGTCGCGCCGCTTCCTCCGCGCGCGCCGTATTCCCGTCACGCCGCGCGATCACCTCTGCTTCGCCGAAGGCCGTGAAGGCGCTCGCCGTGCGTCCCTGCTTCTCCAGGCAGTCGCCCAGGTTCAGCGCCGTTCCCGATGCGGGATCCAGGCGATGGCTCTCCTCGAATTTCGGGCACGCGTCGGCGATCTTGCCTTCGTCGAGCAGACGGCGCGCATCGTTGAAAAGCGCCTCCGCCGCGGCCTTGTCTGGGAGCCCCTGCGCGAGGCAGGGTCGCGCGACAGCGAGCGCGAGCGCGAAGGTGCAGACGAGCCTCATCCCTTTCGCCAGCGCGCGCTCTTCCACGGTACGCTCCCCCCCCGAGGACCATCCCCCAGCTCCGCAACCACACCTACAATGTAATTCCACCATACGCGTCTCCCTGGCCGCTGCCAAGTATCTCGTTGCACCGTCCTCCGGCGGTCTTCGGCGTCCCACGGCCCGGCTCCGAGGGGGGATCCATCGACCGGGTCGAGGAGGTCCACGACCGGGTCCAGGAGGTCACTCGACCGGGTCGAGGCGGTCACTCGACCGGCTCCAGGCGGTCCGCGACCGGGTCGAGGCGGTCCATGACCGGCTCCAGGAGGTCACTCGACCGGGTCGAGGCGGTCCACGACCGGGTCGAGGAGGTCACTCGACCGGGTCGAGGCGGTCACTCGACCGGCTCCAGGCGGTCACGCGATCGGCTCCAGGAGTGTGGTCAAGACCGCGACGTTGCTGCTCGGCGCGCTCATCCTTCCTTTGGCGGCCTGCACGGTCGAAATGGAGCAGGAAAACGTCAGCGATACCTACATGAGCTTCGAGGAATTCGAGGCTCGAGTCTACCGAGAGCCGTCTCCGTCTACCTACGCTTAAAAAAAAGCCACCTATACGGAGAAAGCAAGCCACACGAGTACACTCAACTATTTTGACTCACATCTCATCGCCTGATATCCGGTTGCGCCGAAGACAGAACCGCCCGGACAACCGGGCATTTATTTCCTGGGAGAATACCATGCTGGGTCAGCTTCGTCGTGTGGTTGTGCAAAACAAGGGCAAAGTCGCCATTGCGGTCGCAGGGATTCTGGCCATGGGCGCCGTGACGACAAAGGCGCTGGCCGGGTTGAAAGTCTCGGTTCCGGTGACTGTGAATCTCGCCAGCGGCACCGCCAGTGGGTCGATCGGAACGGCCCGCAACACCGCCAACGCCATCGAGTGGATCGGGTGTGGCATCTCGTATACGACGGGTGGCGGGCCGCTGGTGACCTGTCAGGCGACGAACACCACGGGTACCAGCTTGAGCTGTGTCGCGGACACGACGGATGCCTGGATGCTCGACGCCGTGGAGTCCATGCCGTCCGAGGCATTTATCTCGTTCCACAGGAATGCGGGGGGGCGGTGCGACAGCATCGAGTGGCGTAACCACTCGTACTTTGAGCCCAAGCTGCCATGACCTGAGATACCGGGACCCCCACGCAAGAAAAATCGTCAGTCCGTAACCGACGCAGCGGCGAGCTGCGGCGTGAAGGGTCGACGGTTTTTCGCGACGCTGTAGACCGCACCGAGCAGCTTGCGCATGG
>NZ_JAGTJK010000055.1:0-79186 GCF_028435265.1 Polyangium jinanense
ACGTGACGAACACGACGATGAACGGGAACGGCACCGCAGCCAGCGTGTACGCGGCGACGGGGTCGAGCGCGACGTTGAACGTCAAGAACTCGATCGTGACGAACAATTCGACGGGCGTGTACCGGCAGACGGGGCAGGGCACGACGAACGCCGTGGTCACGTATTCCAACG
Source organism: Polyangium jinanense (assembly GCF_028435265.1). Classification (GTDB taxonomy): domain Bacteria; phylum Myxococcota_A; class Polyangia; order Polyangiales; family Polyangiaceae; genus Polyangium; species Polyangium jinanense. Next base: position 172 of record NZ_JAGTJK010000055.1, read on the forward strand.
TGTGGGGGAACTCGACGAATTATTCGAGCGTGACGGCGGGGACGGGGGCGTTCAGCAGCAACCCGCTGTATACGTCGGCGCCGTCGAACCTGCGAATCACGTCGAACTCGCCGTGCCGCTTCGCCGGTGAGATGGGCGGTGACATCGGCGCGCTGCCGTACACGAGTGACCCGACGAGCGGGCTGCTCGGAACCTTGTGGACGAATACGACGCTGAACCTGGCGGGGTCGCCGTATTCGGCGACGGGCGATCTGACGGTGGCGCCCGGGGTGACGTTGACGATCGAGCCCGGCGTCGTGGTGCGGTTCGCGACGACGGACGCGATGGGGGCGGGGGCCGACACGACGGAAGTGGAACTGCTCGTGAAGGGCACGCTGAAGGCCGGCGGGACGGTCGCGCAGCCGGTGCTGCTGGAGTCGTCGTCGACGGGCACGGCGCAATGGTGGGGCGTGCATCTGTTCGCGTCGTCGACGGGGAACGTGCTGTCGAACGCGGTGATCACGGAGGCGTTTTACGGCCTGTGGATCCCGGACGGGACGCAAGCGATCGACGGTATCACGCTGCACACGAACTATTACGGCGCCTACTTCGTCCAGAAGGGCAGCGGTTCGCTCACGAATTCGATTGTCCGGAACAACTCGTACGACGGCGTGCGAGTGGACACGTCGAACTCCTCGACCGTCACGGTGAACGTGACGAACACGACGATGAACGGGAACGGCACCGCAGCCAGCGTGTACGCGGCGACGGGGTCGAGCGCGACGTTGAACGTCAAGAACTCGATCGTGACGAACAATTCGACGGGCGTGTACCGGCAGACGGGGCAGGGCACGACGACCGCCGGCGTCACGTATTCCAACGTGTGGGGGAACTCGACGAATTACTCGAGCGTGACGGCGGGGACGGGCTGCATCAGCACGAACCCGCTCTATGTCGGGGCGCCGACGAACCTGAAGCTCCAGCCGTCGAGCTTCTGCATCGACGTGGGCACGGCGATGGGCGCGCCGAACAAGGACATCGAGGGCACGATCCGGCCGCTCAACGGTGACGGCCTGAATGGCGCCGAGTTCGACATGGGCGCCTACGAATACGCGCCCGCCTCGGTCTGCGGCGACGGGGCGCTCGGCGCGGGCGAGATGTGCGACGACGGGGTGGCGAACGGGCAATACGGCAAGTGCAAGGCCGACTGCTCGGGCCCCGGACCGTATTGCGGCGACGGCCTGACGAACGGGCCGGAGCAATGCGACGACGGAAACGCGTCGAACAACGACGCCTGTCTCGCGACGTGCATGGCGGCGGCCTGCGGCGATGGGTTCGTCCGAACGGGCGTCGAGCAATGCGACGACGGGAACGCGTCGAACACCGACGGCTGCGTCATGGGCTGCAAGACCGCGGCCTGCGGCGACGGCTACGTGCAGGCCGGCGTCGAGCAATGCGACGACGGGAACATGTCGAACATCGACGTGTGCACGAACACCTGCAAGCCCGCGGCCTGCGGCGACGGTTACGTGCAGGCAGGCGAGCAATGCGACGACGGGAACACGTCGAACAACGACGCTTGCCTGAACGCCTGCACGAATCCGAGCTGCGGCGACGGCTACGTGCAGACCGGCGTCGAGCAGTGCGACGACGGGAACATGATGAACACCGACGCCTGCGTCATGGGCTGCAAGAACGCCGGTTGCGGTGACGGCTACGTGCAGGCCGGCGTCGAGACGTGCGACGACGGCAACCAGAACGACAATGATGCCTGCCTGAGCACGTGCCAGGCCTCGAAGTGCGGCGACGGCGTCGTGCAAATGGGCGTCGAGCAGTGCGACGACGGCAACATGAACAACGACGACGGCTGCCTGAACTCGTGCACGACCGCGAAATGCGGCGACGGGTACGTGCAGACGGGCGTCGAGCAGTGCGACGACGGCAACATGGTGAACACGGATGCCTGTCTGAACTCCTGCGTGCAAGCGAAGTGCGGCGACGGCGTCGTCCGCGCGGGCTTCGAGCAGTGCGACGACGGCAACCAGAGCAGCAACGACGCGTGCTTGAACACGTGCGTCACCGCGAAGTGCGGCGACGGGCAAACGCAGACCGGCGTCGAGCAATGCGACGACGGCAACGTTTCGAACACGGACGCATGCCTGAGCACCTGCGTGCAGGCGAGCTGCGGCGACGGCTTCTTGCAGGCCGGCGTGGAGCAATGCGACGACGGCAACGCGAGCAACACGGACGCGTGCCTGAATCAGTGCGTGCAGGCGACCTGCGGCGACGGGTTCGTCCAGATGGGCGTCGAGCCTTGCGACGATGGCAATGCGAACGATACGGACGCGTGCCTCGTCGGCTGCAAGGCGGCGAGCTGCGGGGACGGCTTCGTGCAATCGGGCGTCGAGGCCTGCGACGATGGCAACATGGTCGATGACGACGCCTGCCGGAACAATTGCTCGCTGCCGGGCTGCGGCGATGGCATCGTCGGGCCGGGCGAGGCCTGCGACGACGGCAACATGTCGAACACGGACGCGTGCCTCGGCACGTGCCTCTCGGCGAGCTGCGGCGACGGGTTCGTGCAATCGGGCGTCGAGCAATGCGACGACGCAAACACGAACGACACCGACGGTTGCGTTTCGGGTTGCAAGAAGGCGAGCTGCGGCGACGGGTTCGTCGAGGACGGCGTCGAGGCCTGCGACGACGGCAACCAGGACGACACGGACGGCTGCAAGAACGACTGCTCGTTGCCGACGTGCGGCGACGGCGTGGTGCAGGCGGGCGAGGCGTGCGATGACGGCAATGACGAGGACACGGACACGTGCCTGTCGACGTGCGAGAACGCGAGCTGCGGCGACGGGTTCGCGCAATCGGGCGTCGAGGAGTGCGACGACGGCAATCAGGCGGACGGCGACGGTTGCAGCGCGTCGTGCGCCGATGAGGGCCAGGGCGGCGCGGGCGGCGGCGGCGGCGCAGGCGGCGGCGCAGGCGGCGCAGGCGGCGCGGGTGGTGCCGGCGGCGCAGGCGGCGCGGGCGGCGACGGTGGCGCCGGCGGCGATGGCGGTTCGGCCGGCGCGGGCGGCGGCGTGACCGACGACGGCGGCTGCGGCTGCCGGACGGCGCCTGGTGCGGATGAGGGCCACGCGGGATCGCTCCTCGTGGTGCTCGGCGCGCTCGGCCTTGTGCTCGGGCGGCGGCGCAAGGTCGCGTGAAAAGGCGCGGGCCCGGAGAGGGCCCGCGTTGAAATGAAAAGGGCGGGCCCACGCGGGTCCGCCCTTTTCATTTCAGGCAGGGGATATCAGTTCGCGCTGTCGCACTCGACGCCGCCGAGCGTGGTGCCGTTGTTGTCCTCGAGGCACTCGTTCAGGCCGCTCTGCCCGCCCTCGTCCTTGTCGACCTCGACGTAGAACGACATGACGATGTCGCTCGGCATCAGCTTGTATTGCACGGTGACGAGCTCGTACTGGCCGGGCAGGAGCGCCTTCGTGGTGGTCGCCTCGCCGATGAACGTGCCGCTCGGGCCATCGCCTCGGTAAAACCTCACCTTCACGCCGGGCGGGACGCCGTTCGTGCCCTTGTTTTGCACGAACGCCCGGAGATCCACGAAGCCGTCCGTGCAGGGGGCGAGCGACGCTTCGAGGCTGACCTGCAGGTCGGGCGCATTGAAGACGCCGGCGCCCTGGTTCGACTGGCGGTAGTTGTTGAGGCCGAAGGGGCCGATCCAGCTCGCGGGCTCGGGGGAGGGCACGCTGCCGTTCGCGTTCACGTTCGTGAGGTGATAGGCGTGCTGGTTCCAGATCTTGCGCGTCCGGACCCAGTTGTCGCCCGCGTCGCCGTAGACGTAGACGCCGTGCCGCAGGCCGTTCATGCCGTAGGGGCAGCTGTTCTGGCTATTGAGGTCGTTCGCCGCGAGCACGACCTCGGTGTTGTTGTCGCCGTCGACGTCCACGACGACCGGGTACTCGTGAATGGTCGCCGACGGGTTCTTTTCCTCGTAGAGCGTATCCCCGGTCGCGCCGTCATAGACGCGGAAATAGCATTCGTCGTTGTAGACGACCTCGGCCGCGCCGTCGCCCTGGAAATCGAAGACGCTCGATCCCGTGCGGTTCGACGAGCCGTCCTGCGTCGTCTTTTGCCATTTCACGGACAGCGTAGCCGTCTCGCCGGCCTCGAACTCGAAGACGGAGTACGCCGTGCCGTTCGCCGCGGCGATCTCGGGCAAGCCGTCGGCGTCGAAATCGGCGATGGTCGGAGGGCCGCCGAGGCCGGTCCCGGGCATCGCGACGGTGGCGATGACCGCGCCGGTCGTCGGGTTCTGGACGCGCACGGTGCCTTGCGCGATGACGACGAGCTCGGGCTTGCCATCGAGGTCGAGATCCGCAATGGCGGGATAACCGTCGACGAGCGCGGCTTGCTCCCAGTACGTGGTGCCGTCGGCCCGGAGCGCTTTCTTGCCGCCCACGATTTCCTGCGGCATCACGCCGTCGAGGTCGGCGATGATGCTGACGGCGCCGTAGGTGCCGGTGTTTGCCCCGAAGAACGCGCCGCCGTTGAATCGGAGGACGCCCGCCGCATCGAAGACCGCGCCGCCGACGACGATTTCGGGTTTGCCGTCGCCCTCGAGGTCCGCGATCGCCACCGTGGCCGAGTCGAGGCCGACGTTCCAGGCCGTGGTGCCGTCCGTTTGCTTGGACGTCCACTTGACCTTGCCGTCGTGCTCGAACGCGATGAGCCCGCCGCCCGCCTTGCCGGTCACGATTTCCACGAACCCGTCGCCGTCGATGTCCGCCGCCGCCGGCGTCACGCGCGGCTGCACGCGGTTCGCGTCGGCGTACACGTCCACGTTCGCGTCCCATTTCTCGACGCCGTCCTTGCCATTCAAGGCGCGCAGGTAGGCCGTCTGGCTTGCGTTGAAGTTGTTGGACGTCACGATCACCACGTCCGGGGTGCCGTCGTTCTCCAGGTCGACGACGACGGGCATGTTGATGACCTGGCGGAACTCCGGGAAGATGGGACTCTCCGTCCAGGACCATTCGAGCACCGGCGTGAGCGGGCCGGGCGGCGGCTTGTATTCGCAGGTCGCGGAGCCCGGGGGCGGCTGCGGCAAGCACACGCCGAGCGTCGATTCGCAGAACTCGCCCTCGGCGCAATCGGCCCAGTCGAGGCAATTGCCGCCGGGTTGCTCGCATTTGTCCGCCACGCAGACCTCGCCTTGCCCGCAGCAAACGGAGAGATCGGCGCCGCAACGGACGTTCGTGGCGCAGGCCGGCAGGCAGGCGTCGATCACGCACTCCGAGCCCACGGCGCAGCAATCGCCGGCGCCGCAGACGATTCCGGACGGGCATCCCGGCACGAACACGCCGCCCGTCCCAGCGTCGCCGCCCGTTCCGCCCCCGGCACCACCCATTCCCCCCGAGCCCGCCGTGCCCGAGCTCGCGCCGGAACCCGTCGGCTCCGTGCCTCCGCCGCTGCAACCGGCCGCGCTTCCGAGGGCCAGGATCAGAATGGCTCCAAGTGCCTTCATCGTTCTCCGCATCTTCCGACCTCCTAAGAGGCGGAAGGAGAACGGGGAAGGAAGTGCGCGTCAAGACGCCGAAAGTACGTCCACTACGTTCGATCGCGGTCCGGCGGTGTGCCAGGAACCGGGGGCGTCGTACCCGAGAACGTGCTCGTGCGCGCGCGGGGTCGAATCGCCGCGAGTCGGGCGGCCGCGCCTTCGAGCGTGGTGGCGGCATCATGGAGCGCGGCGGCGGCGCCGGAGAGTGCGGCGGCGGCGTCGGAGAGGCCGGGCGCGGGTGGCGGCACGCTCGACGAGGGGCGCTTCGTGCGCGCGGGTTCGGCGCTCGGGGGCACGCTCGGCGGACGGCGGTTCGCGCCGGGCGTGGGCATCTGCGTGGAATCGGGCCGATGGGGTCTCTCGGGGGCTGGCGTGGCCCGCGGAGGCGTGACCCTTGGAGGGGATTGCGTCATGGGAAGTAAGCGCGAAGAGCGTCGTTGGGCCCGAAAAGGGTACGGGAGGAGGCGGGCCCCCAAGCTCCCCCGACGCGCCCGAGGCGCGCGTCATTGCGGAGCAACGCGTGTGCCATCCTGGAATCGTTCCTTTTTCGCGCAATCGTGGCGACGCGGAGACCGTGGATTTCGCGCCCGGCGGTCCGGAGCGTGATCGTGCCGTCCTGCACGCGCCGGCGATTGAGGCGCTTTTGGCTCAGCGTGCGCGTGGACGCCGCGTGGGATTCAGGGGTCTTCGTCGTCGGGGCGGCGGAGCCGCGCGCGCACGGGCGGCAGCGGGACGGTCGCATTCGGGACGGGGCGCTCGGGGGACTCGCGCTGGTAAGCGCCGATGGTCGCTCGGACGATCGGGGGAAGGAAGACGTGCTCGAGGTCGACGCTGGCGAGCGAGGCGGCGACGGTGGCGATGCGGTCGACGAGCGGGGCGCGTTCGTCCACGAGGATGAACCGTTTGCCGCGGATGACACAGAGCCCTCCGCGCCACTTCTTGCCGCCGTCGGAGAGCGAGGGGTCGAAGGACTCGGAGCGCACGGTGATACCCGCTTTGCGTGCGGCGTGGATGAGCTCCTGGAGGAGCCGCCCGAGCTCCATCCCCCGAGCGTACTCCCGTTCGAGGCGGACGGCGTACGTTTCCTGCGTTTCCTGATACTCTCCGGATCGGCGGCGGTGTGTGTCGTCGCCGGGGGTGTTCTCGGGAGGCTTGGGTCGTGCGCTTTTCGTTTCGCTGGGGTCTCGTTCTGGTTGCGCTCGCCGCGCCGGCCGTCTGGCTCGGGCCGGGCTGCGGCGCGCGCACCGACATCGAGGACGAAGACACCCTGGACGAGGACGAAGACGACGCCGGCCCCGACGCGCTCGACGAAGACGCGCAGCCCGACGTCTCGCCCGACGGATCCGACGCGGAGCCCGATGTGTCGCCGGATGTCGTGTTCGACGTGATCGAGGAGATCGTCGAGGACGCGCCGAACGACGTGATCGAGGACGTGCCGATCGACGTGATCGAGGATGTGCTGATCGACGTTCCCGAAGACGTTCCCGAGGACGTGCCCGAAGACGTTCCCGAGGACGTGCCCGAAGACGTGCCGGTGGATGTTCCGCTCGATGTGCCCGAGGACGTGCCGCAAGACGTCCCCGTCGATGTGACGCCCGACGGACCCTGCCCGGACGCCGACGGGGATGGCTACTCGGTCTGCGACGGCGACTGCAACGACGCTGATCCGCTGGTGAACCCGGGCGCATTCGAGTTCCCGAACGGCAAGGACGACGACTGCGACGGCGTGAGCGACAACCCGAACATCGCATGCGGCACGGGCCTTTCGTACACCTCGCAGGATCCGCTCGACTACGCGAAGTCGATCGAGCTTTGCCAGACGACGACGCTGAATGCGACCGGGGCGAACAAGCGCTGGGGCGTGATTTCTGCGGAGCTTCGGCTCGCGGACGGCACGGGCACGCCGTTTCCGCAGTCGCACGCGATCATCACTTCGATGGGCAACGTGCTCGGCCCGCGGGCGAACCAGAACTTCGTCTTCCTCTCGACGGGCCTCGCGGCCACGCCGAGCCAGCCTTACTTCCAGTTCGGCACGCCGCAGGGCGGCACGAACAACAACACGCAGTCGGCCACGCCCCCCGGCTTCCCGACCAACAAATCCGGATGCCCGGTCCCCGACGCGTCCACCGCGTTCGACCCGGTCAACCTCAAGATTCAGGTGCGTACGCCTACAAACGCGAACAGTTTCGCGTTTGATCATGCGTACTGGTCCTCGGAGTACCCGGAGTATGCCTGCTCGCCGTTCAACGACCTCTGGGTCGTGCTGTTGAAGACGAACGCGTCGGGAATCGCGAACAACCGCAACGTGGTGTTCGACGGCCAGGGCACGCCCGGCTCCGTGAACCTGAATTTCTTCGATCGTTGCGTGGCCGGCCCGACAGGTTGCTTCGGCACGCCGGGCTTCAATTTCTGCTCCGGGGGCAAATCCGAGCTCGCGGGCACGGGCTACGACGACTTCGACTCGCCCTGCAACAACACGCCGAGCTCCATCGGCGGGAGCACGGGATGGTTGACCACCGAGGCGCCGATCGTTCCCGGCGAGATCGCGACGGTGGAGTTCATCGTGTGGGACTCGTCGGACGGCATCTTCGATTCGTCCACGATCCTCGACTTTTTCCGCTGGTTGCCGGGCAAGCTCGCGACCCCGAAGACCTACCGGCCGTAGCGGTAGCAAGCGGGCGGCGCATGTTCGTCGGGAAAAAGTCCGTCCAGGGTGTTCGCACGGGTCGTATTCGTGCGGGTCGGGACGTTCGTTCGGGCTGCCGCGGTTGACTCGTCGATCGTCCCGTGTTATGCGGCTGTTCAGTAGCGTGTCCGGCCGAGTGGGAGCGAATGTGCGCTTCCCGGTCGTGGCGGGCAGAGGCCCAGCGCGTGGCGTCGAAACTAGGACGGCACGTGCGACGCGCACCAAGAGGAGCGCCCAAGTGATGGGAGCGCCCGAAGGGCTGGACAAAAGATGACGTTTACCGATGCAGCGGCCGAGGTGCTTCGCCTCGTCGGCAGGCCGCTCCACTACAAAGAGATCACCGATATCGCGATAGAGAAGAACTTGCTCAGCCACGTCGGGAAGAGCCCCGAGGTCACGATGGGCGCCCGGCTCGCCGCGATGCTCAAGAAGGACTCGTCCGACACGCCGCTCATCCGGGTCAAGCCCGGCGTCTTCGCGCTGCGGGAGTGGGACGAGAAGACGCTGCGCGCAGGTCTCGACGGCAAGAAGGGCAAGCGCGGCGGCAAGCAAGAGCCCGCCAAGGCCGCCCGGCACGAGGTCGAGGAAGAGGCCGCCCCGGAGGTCGCCGAGGAAGAAGAGGCGGAGGCCGAGACGGAGGCCGCGGAGGCCGAGACGGAAGAGGCGCCCGAGGAGATCGCGGCCGCCCCCGTCGCCCCCGCCGAGGTCGCCCCCGCCGCCGAGGAAGAGGCCGATGAGGACGACGAGACGCTCGTGTCCCCGGTCCCCGCCAAGCTGTCTCCGCCCATGCCCCGTCCCTCGGCTCCATCCTACGCACGCGCGGAGGAAGAGGACGAGATCGACGCAGGCCCCGCCGGCCCCGACGACGTGATGCGCGCGGAAGCCGCCGCCGGCGCCGCCGAGATGTTCGACGAGGAAGAAGACGACGACCAGCCGATCCTCGGCGGTGGCGACGAGCGCGCCGGTGGCGGCGCTGCCGAGCCCGGAGGAGAAGGCCGCCGTCGTCGTCGCCGCCGTCGCCGCGGTCGCAGCACGAACGGCGAGGCCCAGGCCCTGCCCACGAGCGGTGGCGGGCTGCCCTCGTACACGGCGACGCCCGCGTTCGAAGTTCGTCGCGACGGACGTGATCGCGATCGCGACCGCGACGTCGGCCGCGATCGGGACCGCGACATCGGCCGCGACCGCGACCGCGATCGGGACATCGGCCGCGATCGCGAGATCGTGCGCGAGGTGGCGCCGACCGAGGCCGTCTACCGCGGCCCGCAGGTCATCGAGCTGACCCCGGGTGAAGGTCATCCGGCGCTCGACGATCTCGCCGGGCGCGAGCTCGCCGACGCGGTGGCCGCGATCCTGTCGACGTTTGATCGCAACGCCGGCGCCGTGTCCCTGCGGCAGATCGCCGAGACGGCGCAGCGCCGCGGCCGCCTCTCGGGCGACGCGCAGCTCGTGCAGTCGCAGGTGGCCGCCGCCGTGCGCGCCGACAACGCCCGCCGGATCGCGGCCGGTCAGCGCCCGCGCTTCCGCTTCGCCGGCGGCCGCGTGGCCCTGACAGACTGGCTGCTCGGCGGCGATCTCGCGCGCCTGGAGCAGGAGGCCCTCGCCGCGGTGGAGCGCTACCGCGACGCGGCCCGCCGCGCCTTCGCCCGCAAGCTCGGCGAGCTGCCCGGCCACGCGTTCATCGAGGTTTGCGTCCTTGCGCTCGAGCGCATGGGCGTCGGCCAGCTCCGCGCGGTGCGCCGCGCCGGCGCGCCCGGCGGTGAGTCGCATTTCTCGGGCGTCCTGCGCATGGGCAACGACGAGATCCGGGTGGCGATCGTGATCCGCCGCGACGGCCGCGAGGTCGGTCGCGAGCGGGTGACGGAGCTGCGCGGCTCGCTCCACCACTACGGGCCGGCCACGGTCGGATGGATCTTCACGGCCGGGCAAACGCTGTCCGGCGCGCGGGAAGAAGCGTCCGTTCCGGGGACGGCGCCGATCGCGCTCTACGACGGCCTCGCGGTGGCGCGTCTGTGCGAGGACAACGACGTGGCGGTGATCCGGGCGCGGCTGCCGATCGCGATTCCGGACGTCGATTTGCTCGACGCGCTGCGCGCCTCCTGACCCTGGGTGGGGGGCCGGTCGCGGGGCTTTGCCCCGTACCCCAGAAGGGGGCTGTCCGCCCCCTTCACCCCGGACCAGGCACGGCCTGGACCGAGGGCCGAGAAACCGCGCGATGCGCGGTTTCTCGGACGGGCCCGCGACAAGACCCTCCACGATCTTGCCAGCCAAGACAGCAGCGCTCCTCATCGCTGGTCTTGACCTGGCCTGTTCGATGAACTGCGCATCGCGCAGTTCATCGACCCCGGGTCCAGCGCTTGCGCTGGTTCGGGTCCAGGGGTGAACAACCCCTGGTCGGGGTCCGGGGTGAAACCCCGGCGCTACGCTGTGGAACCCCGCCACGTTGACGGGCTCGGACTTTCCTGCAACGGTCCAGCCCGCATGCGCGCCCACGTCGCACGGTTTTCCCTCATCACGGCCACCCTCCTCGCCACGGCGTGCGGCACGCGTCCGCCTCCGTCCGTTTTTCCCACGGGAGACGACGCGCTCGGCCGGATGAAGGCCACCTACGCGTGCGTCAACGGCGTCCAAGGCCAGGCCAAGATCGACCGCTTCGCCCCTGAAGGCCGCGTCCGCGGCGAGGTCCACCTCTTTGCCGTGAACCCCGACCGCGTCCGTTTCGACGTGGTCAGCCCCTTCGGGGCCATGCTCTACACCCTCACGGCTGACGGCGAACGCTTCCAGATGCTCGACGTGAAGGAGAAGCAATTCCTCTTTGGCCCGGCGAGCCCCTGCAACCTCGCGCGCATGACCCGCGTCCCCATCCCCGGGCACGCGCTCGTATCGCTCCTCCGCGGCGAGGCGCCCGTCCTCCTGCACCAGCCCGGCGCCCCCACGATCAACTGGGACACTGACAAGGGGTTTTACCGTGTCCTCGTGCCGAGCACGCGTGACGCGCAGCAGGAGATTCACCTCGGCATCCGGCCCGAGGACTGGGACAAACCCTGGTCTCAGCAGCGCGTGCGTGTCCTCTCCGTCCTCGTCTCGCAGCGCGGCGTCGACCTCTACCAGGCCGAGCTCTCGAACCACGAGGCCGCCCGCACTGCGCCGCCGCGGGTTGATCCCGACGGCATCGAGGACCCGATCCAGCCCATCGGCGGCGCCTGCGACGCGGAGCTGCCGCGCTCGATCCGCATGCGCGTCCCGCACACCGAGGAAGACGTGATCTTCCAGTACAAAGAAGCGCGGTGGAACCCGCCTCTCGTGCCCGGTGCCTTTCAGCAGACCGAGCCCGGCGGCGTGCGCAAGCTCTACGTCACCTGCGACAAGTAGACCACGCGGCTACCCAAGCGCCCCGCGGACGAGCCCCGGCACGTCCGTGATGATCCCGTCGACGCCGAGCGCTGCGAGATCCATCGCCTCGCGCGTGTCGTTCACCGTCCACACGTTCACCACGAGCCCGCTCTGCAAGAGCCGCCGCACCGTGCTGCCTTGCGTGAGGATCCGCTCCACGTGCGCTGCCTGCGCGAGGCCCCGGGCGAGCTCGAGCGCGGCCCGCGACCAGCGCGTGCGATGCACCAGGAGCGCCCGCGGGATCCGCGGCGCGAGCGTGCCGAGCGCCGCGACCATGCGCGGATCGAACGACGACACGATCACCGGCACGCGTGGATCGAAGGCCCCGAGCTTGCGCGCCGTTGCTCGCACCACGGCCGCTCGATCCGGCACGTCGTGCTTCATCTCCACGTTGACGCAGAGCTTGCGCGCCTGCGCCAGCGCGAGCACCTCCGTGAGCCGTGGCGCGCGCTCCCCGCTCCCCACGTCGATCCGCCGGATCTCCTCGTATGGCAGATCCGCCGCGGCCCGCGTGTCCGCGCCGCTCGTCACGCGCTCGAATGTCGGATCGTGCAGCACGACGAGCTCGCCGTCCCGATCGACGCGCACGTCGAGCTCGATCCCGTCCGCGCCCTCCTCCGCGGCGAGCTCGAAGGCCGCGAGCGTGTTCTCCGGCCGCGCCCCGCGTACGCCGCGGTGCCCGTACACGAGCGGTGGCCGCCCGTTCGCGCGCCGGAAGGCGAGGGCGCCGCGCGACCTCACGTGTCGAGCTCCCGCGCGATCGAGAGCGCCACGGTGCGTGCACGCGTGATCTCCGACAGCGGGAACGACGCCGCCCCCACGACCGGATGCCCGCCGCCGTCGTAACGCCGGCAGATCGCTGCGATGTCGTGCCGCCGCTCCTTGCCGCACCAGGGGTTGTACCCGACCGACACCTTGCAGTGCTGCTTCTGGCGCGTGAGCGTCACGGAGTAGACGGCCTCGGGGAAGAGGGCGTACGTGACGAACTTCGCCGCCGCGTCGATCGGCGCGTCGCTGAGATCCACGAACACCACGCTTCCCATCATCGTCCCGACCTGCTTCACGCGGCGGATGAACGTCTCGCGCGCCGCTCCGAGCGGGCGGAAGAGCTCGGCGATGTCCGTTCCGCGCGCCACCTCCTCGAGCGGCCGTTCGAGCAGCCGCGGCACGATGTCCTTCAGGAACGGCCCGTCGCCGTGGTGCTCCACGACCGACGCCAGCTTGAGCACGGGTTCTTCGCGATCGACTGCCGCTTCCGCCGAGGGAAAACGGGCCGCGTCGATCACGTCGGCCCAGGCGACGAGCGGCGTGAGCGCCTCGCTCCGGATGCCGAACCGGCTGCTCGCCACGTCTGCGATGAGCTTCGTGCACGAACCGTACGTGGGCTCGTAGAACACGTGGTGCGACGCGTCCTCCGAGGCGAGCGCCTCGCGTTGCTCCTCGGCCGAGCCGAACGCGGTGATGTGGTGATCGAAGTACCACGTGAGGCGCGTGCTCTTCGTGTAGCGAAAATCCAGGATCGCGTTCTCCTCGCCGTCGAGCCACCCTTCCGGGATCGTCTGCATGCCGGGGCCGTAGCCGCACGAGCGGTACCGGAACGAGAGCGGCTGCCTGGGGGCGAGGGAGCGCGCGAGGTGGGTGAACACGGCGGCGCTCGCCATGCCGTCGAAGCAGTGGCCGTGCGTGGCGACGACGATATCGCGGGGCTTACTCACGCGGGACAGCGGTAGCACGGCCCCCACGACCGAGCACCGCGCGCCTCGGACGTTTTTTCGCGCATCGACGCATGGGGGCTTCGGAGCGGGGAACCAAGTAGCGAGCGCTTGCCGAGCAGGCCGTGCTCCCGCCGGGACAGACGCCCCGCCTGCCTCGCCGGCCGCACGGACGAGCGGGCTTTCGGATCAAGCCGTACCGCGCTCGGCGGGCGTCATCACCCAGAGCACCGCTCCTGGCCGGATCCCCGCGGCCTCCAGGGACAAACGTTCTCCGCCCTCGCATGGGTCGTCCTCGACGAACCGCTTCGTCCGCGGCTCGAACAGGATCCATTCGGTCCCGTACGTCATCGGAGGCACCTTCGCGCCTGCGCGGCGTAATGCCTTCCAGATTCGCGCGATCAGACTCGAAAGGTGCGTGTGCACGTCGAGCGAGAACGTCCAGAGCTCGCTCTGCTCCCCGAGGAATCGGCGTGGATCCACCGTCACGTGCCGCCCGGCCACCCGCGTCGGAAGTTTTGGCACCGCCGATCGCGCGGCCGACCGCGGCCCCTCCGAGGGCGCCATCTCCGTGATCGATCCCGCCCATGCCGTTGGCTCGTCCCCTCGAATCGGCCGTTCCGAGGAGGGCGGCACGACGAACCGCGGCGTTGACATCGACGAAGGCGGGCTCGGCGGCGTGCTCGAACCCACGACCCCGCGGGCTCGGTCTCCCGTCGCCAGCAAATCCTCCCGCAGCACCTCGCCGGGCGAAACGAATCTCGCGAGCTCCGAAAGCATCTCCTCGGCGCTCTGGGGCCGCGATTCCGCGGGAATCGCGAGTGCGCGCTCGACGACCGCGGCCACATCCGCGGGCACCCACGGCGCGACCTCCACGAGCGACCTCGCCGGCGTCACGCAAATGGCCACGAGGAGCTGCCCGATCGACGAAAGATGCTGATGGGGCGCCCGTCCGGCGAGCGCCGCATAAAGCACGCACCCGAGCGACCACAGATCCGTCCGATGATCCACATCGCGGCTGTTTTGCACCTGCTCGGGCGACATGTAGAGCGGCGAGCCGAGCAGGTTTCCCGTGGCCGTCAGGTCCGTCGTCTGCCCGAGGCCGAGTGGCTCGGCGCGGACCTTCGCGATGCCGAAATCGAGGATTTTTACGGTCAGCGTGCCATTCGGCTCGCGGGCGAGGAAAAGGTTTGCCGGCTTGATGTCCCGATGCACCACGCGCGCCGCGTGGGCCGCGGCGAGCCCGCGGAGGACCTGGCTCGCGATACCGAGGGCGCCGCGCAGCGAAAGCGTGCCGATCCGGTCGATGAGCCGCTGCAGGTCCTCGCCTTCGAGCAGCTCCGTCACGAAATAAAGGTTTCTGCTCGGTTCGTCGGTCCCAGTATCGAGGATACGGACGATGTGCGGACTCTGGATGCGCGAGACCGCCTGTGCTTCCCGACGAAAGCGGCGCAGCCCTTCCCCTTCGGCGAGGTGGTGATGGAGCACCTTCACGGCGACCCGCGCGCCCGTCTCGGTGTGCGCGGCTTCGTAGACGGCGCCCATCCCCCCTCGTCCGAGCAGGGAAATGAGCTTGTACTTCTGGCCCAGAGTCTCGCCGATCAAGCCGGGCCAAGGTAAACGACGGTCCTACCGTTGGCAATGAGCAAATGTTCAGTACGTCCGGCGGCCTCGCTTGCCAGGGGAAACCCTGGTAGGCAGCCCTGATGAACCTACGAACGATCCTTCCTCACGTATTTCTGTTCCTCGTCCTCGCCGTCCCGGTCGTCGCCTGCGACGAAGGCGGAAGTGGAACCGGCGCGGGCGGCGGTGGCCAGGGTGGCAGCGGCGGCCAAGGCGGTAGCGGTGGGCAGGGCGGGGCGGGCGGCATGTCCACGTCGAGCTCGAGCTCCGCGAGCGGCGGATCGGGCGGCGCGGGCGGCACCGGTGGCGCGGGCGGCGCGGGCGGCGCCGCGTTCGATTGCTCGAATCTGCCCCTTTGCGACGATTTCGAGGCCGCCACAGCAGGCGAAGCGCCGGATCCGGCACGCTGGGCGGTCGTCATGCCGAACTGCATGGGCTCCGGCACGGCCGCCGTCGACGCGACCCAGGCGCACAGCGGCAAGAACTCCGTGCTCGTGACGGGCAAGGGCGGTTATTGCAATCACGTCTTCATCGCGCATACCGCGGCGTTCGCGGAGCTCGGCGACGTGGTCTATGGCCGCTTCTACCTGCGCATGTCGGACGCGCAGGGCGACGGCCACACGACGTTCATGGCCATGCGCGACGAGAACGACGGCCCCAAGGATCTCCGCATGGGCGGCCAGAGCAAGATCCTCATGTGGAACCGCGAATCCGACGACGCGACCTTGCCCTCGCTCAGCCCCACGGGCATCGGCATGAGCGTCGCGCTCACGGCGAATCAATGGCGCTGCATCGAGTTCCAGGTCGACGGCGCCGCGGGCGCGATCCGGACCTGGGTCGACGGCGCCGAGGTCCCGGGCCTCGTGATCGACGGGACCCCGACGCCCGACGTGGACCAGCAATGGCTCACGCAGAAGCCGAACTGGAAGCCGAACGTCACGGATTTGAAGCTCGGATGGGAGAGCTACGCCGGCCAGGACATGAATCTCTGGTTCGACGACGTCGCCCTCGCCACGACCCGCATCGGTTGCCAATAGGCGGACCGGCTCAGCGACCCTGAGCCGCTTCGCCGCGCAGCACCATGCACGTGCTGGCCAGCCGGCATACGAGCGCCTTCTCCTCGTCGACGATGTCGCATTCGATGTACCCGAGCGACCGCGACCGCTTCACCATCCGCGCCTCGGCGCGCAGGCGCGATTTCCATACGGGCTTGAAATAATTCGCTTTGAGCTCCACCGTCGTGAAGCTCTCGCCCTCCGCGAGCGTGCTCGCCATGGCGAAGCCCATCGCGGCGTCGCCGAGATCGACCAGCACGCCGCCGTGCATCGTGCCCATCGGATTCGCGTGTTTGCTCGGATCGCCGACCAGCGTGAAGACCGCCGAGCCTGCGCCCACGTCGACGAGCTCGAAGCCGATCAGCTTGGCGATCGGCGGCGGCTCGGCGCCCTTCAGGATCGCCCGCATCTTCTTCATCCAGGGGGTCTCTTCGGTCGTCGTCATGATTCGTCCTTCTCCGAGGCCTTTTGCTCGGCGCGATCGAGGGCGGCGTAGGCGAGCGCGCGGCTCGCGGTGAGAATGGCGTCCGAAAGGGGCGTCCCCTCCGTGGCGCGGGCGAGGCTCAGGCCGCCGACCATCAAAGCGAAGAGCCCGAGCGCGAGCTGCTTGCCGCCGATCGGCCCGGCCACCTCGCCGAGCTCCGCGGCGAGCGACTCGACCTCCTCGGCGAACGCCTTCTGATAAGGCGCGCCGAGCACGGAGATGTCGCTGAGCGTGGCGGGCAGCGGGCAACCGGCCTCGGGGTTGTCACGGTGCGAGCGGGAGAGGTAGCGGCGCAGGATCCACGTGAGCCGTTCCTTCGCCGTCTCCCCGCGCGACTCTTGTACGAGCTCGGACCAGTTGTTCCGCAGCGCGTCGCGCAGGGCTTCCTCGAAGAGCGCCTCCTTGCTCTCCCAGTGCCCGTAAAAGCCGCCGACCGTGAGCTTCGCGCCCTTCATGACGTCGGCCACCGACGGCAGCCTGAGGCCTCGCGTGCGCAAAAGACGCGCCGCCGTGAGCCGCAACGTCTCGTGCGTGCGCTCCCAGCGATCGGCCTTGGAGAGGGGCTCCTTCTTCATGCATGATGAATGTCATATGACATTCATCATGTCAACCTCGCGGGCAGGAACCGAGCGAGCGGCCGTCAAGGGCGGCGGCGGCGGCGCACGGCGGACACGAGCGCCGCGCCGCCGAGGAGGGCGAGCGCTCCGGGCAAGCTCGACGCGCCGCTGACGGCGCATCCTCCGCCGCTGTCCCCGTTTCCGTTCCCGTTTCCGCTCCCGTTTCCGCCTGCACCCGCGGCCCCTCCTGCGCCTCCTGCGCCCTCGCACCCCGGTGGCGGCGGCGGGCAGGGCGGGGGCGTACCCGCGGTCTTCGAAACCTGAAGGTAACGTTCGACGTTCACCTGCTCCGCCGCCGCGCCCACGACGAGATCGGCCGCGAGCGCCGGACGCGAGAGCTCCGCGTACATGCGCGTCACCCACAGATTCTGGTCGTCGATCGTGCCGTACAGTTTGTCGAGGTCGGCCTGGCACTCCTCCAGCGCGGTCGGCCCTGCGGGATCGTCCCCGTATCCGCTGTTCGCCGGGTCGTTTTGGGCCGTGTTGAGGAGGCCCTCGGCGAAGTACTTCGAGAAGGGCGCGGCCGTCTCGATCAGCCACGCCTTGCCGCCGGACGCGTCGAAGTTGTTTTGCCGGAGCTCTTTGTAGTTGCTCGATTCCGTGTCCCAGTTCCACACGAGATCCGAGACGCCGATCTCGAAGCGCGGGAAGTTCTTCGGCTCGTACCGGCCTTCGCCCATCACCCAGAGGGAGATCGGGGTCGTGGCACCCGTCCCCGCGGCGACCATGCGCAGCGGCAGAGAGAGCGACGCGCCGGGCCCGGTGACACGCACGGGGCGCATCGCGTTGACGCCCTGGCCGGGCACGAGCTTGAGCGCGAGGAAGTCGAACCCCTCCTGCACGTACGCGTTGATGATCGGCGCGATGTCGGGCGGGATGTTGTAGCCGTTCATCGTGAGCCAGTTCGTCAGCGCGTTCGGGTCTTGCGACTTGAGCTGTACGGTCGCGTAAGGCCCCACGACCTCCTCGGCGATGACCACGACGCCGCCGCCGCCCGTGCTGCTGCTGCTCGCGAAGCCCACGCCCCCGTCGAAGCCGCCGAAGCAACCCGGCGGCAGCGTGCAGGTGATGGTGGGCGAGAGGATCTCCACGCGCGTCCACTGATCGAGCATCCCGAACAGGGCGTCCGACGAGAGCCCGACCTCGACCTCACCCTTGATGGGCAGCACCCACGCGAAGGACGAGGGTTCGCCTGCGTAGGTGATCTGATCCCAGAGGGTCGTCTGCTGCTGGGAGATCGAGAGGATCATCCGGTGGCTCGAGACCTGCGTGGACTCGGATTGGCTGATGATGCAGCCGCCGCAAGCCTCTGCATCACCCGCGCGAAGGACGGGCGCGGCGAGCAGCGGGAGGGACAAAACGAGAGCACGAAAGAGCTTCATCGCGACGTCTCCAAGGCAAGAGGTCCGCACGGCGTCGTCGACGCCGCCTTGACAGGACACATGATGATTATCATATGATGAACGTCATACGAAGGGAGCGACCACATGGGAACGAGCTACATCATCGACACCGCACGGACGCCGCGAGGGCGCGGCAAGGCTGGGAAGGGGGCGCTTTCGGGCGTCCACCCGCAGGAACTGCTCGCGCAGGTGCTCCGGGCGCTTCCGCAGCGTACCGGATTTGATCCTCGCGAGGTCGAAGACGTGATGGCGGGCATCGTCTCGCAGGTCGGCGAACAAGGCGCGAACCTCGCCCGCAACGCGGTGCTCGCAGCAGGGTGGCCTGAGGAGATACCAGGCGTGTCGCTCAACCGCTTCTGCGGCTCGGGCCTCCAGGCGGTGAACTTCGGCGCCATGGCGGTCGGCTCGGGCGCGATGGACCTCGTCGTCGCCGGCGGCGTGGAGAGCATGTCGCGTGTCCCCATGGGCTCCGACGGCGGCGGGCAGGACGGCGGCAACCTCGAGCTCCGCAAGCGCGTCTTCCAGGTCCCCCAGGGCATCAGCGCCGATCTGATCGCCACGCTGGAAGGTTTTACGCGTGAGGACATCGACGCCGTGGCCTTGCGTTCTCAAAAGAACGCGGCGCGCGCCATCCAGGAGAAGCGATTCGCGAAATCGCTGATCCCGGTGACGGATCCGAAGACGGGCGCGACGCTCCTCGTGCAGGACGAGTTTCCCCGGCCGAACACGACGGCCGAGGGGCTCGCCGCGCTCGAGCCCTCGTTCGTCGCGCTCGGCAGCGCGGGGGCCGGTCCGAACGGCGAGACGCTCGATCAGATCGCGCTGGCCGCATACCCGCAGGCGAAGGAGATCCGGCACTTCCATACGGCGGGCAATTCGAGCGGCATCGTCGACGGGGCCGCGGCGGTGGTGCTCGCCTCGGAGCAGTACGTGAAGGCGAAAGGCGTGAAGCCACGCGCCCGGATCCGTTCGATGGCGACCGTCGGGACCGAGCCGCTCATCATGCTCACGGCGCCCACGCCGGCGAGCCTGAAAGCGCTGCGCGCCGCGGGCATGGAGGCGCGTGACATCGACCTGTGGGAGATCAACGAGGCCTTCGCGGGCGTCGCGTTGCAAACGACGCGCGCGCTCGGGATCGACCCGGATCGCGTGAACGTCAACGGCGGCTCCATCGCGCTCGGCCACCCGCTCGGCGCGACCGGCGCGATGCTGCTCGGCACCGCCCTCGACGAGCTCGAGCGTCGCGACGCGCAAACCGCGCTCGTGACCTTGTGCATCGGCGGCGGTCAGGGCATCGCCACGATCCTCGAACGGGTCTGAGGTTCAGCCTTTCGCCCGCATTCGATCCGCGATCGCCCGCACGTGCTGCGGGCCCGTCCCGCAGCACCCGCCGACGATCGTCGCCCCTGCCTGGATCCACGCTTCCGCGAGCTCCGCATAAAGCTCCGCTCCGCGCGCAGCCTCCCCCCAACCAATGCCCTCCTGCACGGCGCCCGCATTCGCATAAACACCGAAAGGAATCCCCACCTCGGCGAGTTTTTCCACGTACGGCAAGGTCCGGGTCGCCTTCGTGCAATTGATGAGCACGGCGCTCGCCCCCCGCTCCGCGGCTTCCCGCGCGCCCGCGAGGACCTCCGCCGGCGTCAGCAAATCCGCATCCGGCCCCGCGGTGAACGCCACCCACACGGGCAAACCCGTCCGCAAAGCCTCCTCCACCGCTATGAGCGCCTCGCCGACGTGCGGGAACGTCTCGCAGAGGATCAGATCCACCCCCGCATCCGCGAGCACCTCGCAAAGCTCACGGTGCTCGGGACGAGGGTTCGTCGGGGAGAGATCCGGCCTGTAACAATCCTCGAGCGGCGCCACGCTCCCCGCGATCCGATGCCCCGGCGGCACGCTCTCCCGCGCGATCACGACCGCCCTCCGCGCGAGCTCCTCCCAGCGCTCGCCCGCGCTCCTCCGCTTGGTCCGGAACGTGTTCGCCGTGTGCACCGTCGCGCCCGCCGCCGCGTAGTCGCGATGGATCGCAGCCACGACCTCAGGCGCGCGATCGAGCGCGAGCGCGCTCCAGAGCGGCGCGGGCGTGGGCACGCCGCGCGCGGCGAGCTCCGTTCCCATCGGTCCGTCGAGGATCGTGCACATCGCGGGGCGCATCTCGGCTTAGGATGGAGCCAAAGGCGCGCCGCGGGCAGTGCCGCGGCCGGCCCGACCTCCACGATGAGCGCACCTGCCCCGAAAAACGTGCCCCGCCATGCGACCCATGGCTACCACACGATGCTCGTCGTCATGGGCGGGCTCCTCCTGCTCCTGGGCGTCTTGAGCCTCGCGCTGTTCGTCCTGTCCGGGCTGCCTTCCGCGGGGAGCATGATCCTCGTCTCGGTCTGCGCCGTGCTCGGCGGGGTGTTCGCCTTCTTCGGTCTCGTCGGTCGCCGGGTCGGCGCGGGGGTGCAGGTCGTCAACACCTCGTTCGACCTCATCAACCGCGGCCGCCTCGCCGAGGCCGAGGCGCACCTCGATCTCGTCGAGCAGGGCCGCCCCGCTCCCCTCATGACATGCGTCGCTGCCGTGCAGCGTGGCCTCATCGGCATGCGCAGGGGCGACATCCCGGCGGCGCTCGCCGCGCTCGATCGAGCCATCGCGACCCCGCACGGCGTCCTCCACCGCGCGCAGATCCGGATCCAGATCGCGGCGGCCCGCGCCATCCGCGCCTTCTTGCGCGCCGCGAGCGGCGATCGCGCGGGCGCGCGCGAGGACATCGACGTCGTCCGCGGAAGCCCCGACGCCCTGCCGCAAGCGCTCGGTCGTGCCGCCCTCGCCGAGGCGATCCTGCTCGAACGATCGGGCGATCGCGACGCCTTGCGCGAGCACCTCGTCACGCATCACGAATTGCTCTTCGACGCCACCGATCGCCGTGAGCGCACGATCGTCCGGGCCTTCCAGCGCATGCTGGAGACGACCGCGACGAGCGTGTATCGCAAGGGCGCGAAGCGTGACGCGGACAGCGAAGAGCCGCCGCTCGCCGACTGGATCGCGCAGGTCGTGCCCGAGGCCGCGCCGTTCGTCGAGGTGGGCGGTGCACGCCCGGAGAAGACCGGCGAGCTGCCCGCGGCCGAGGCCACCGAGGCCGCGAAAAAGGCCGTCGCGGAGGCGCGCAAGGCGGCCGAGAAGAACGCCGCGCCCAGGAAGGCCGTACGCAAGGTCGGCCGGGTCGTCGTGCTCTGGGCCGCGCTCGTGGCCGTGTTTGTCGCCGTTTATAACGCGCTCGCGCCCTCGGGCGCGGGGAGCGGGGGCGGCTACGAAGACGTCCCCGAAGAGCCGATGGATCCGATCCTCCCGTTCGGCCTGATCTTCCTCGTGGTCTTCGCCGTGCTGATCGGCACCCGTGTCTACTGGTTCCTCCGGGCGCGCAAGGAATCGCAGGGTCTCTTCGCCGCGCTGAACCTCGTCGCCAAGGGGAATTTTGCCGAGGGCGGCGCGGCGCTCGAACGACTCACGTCGAGCCGCCTCCCGATCCTCGCCGCGCAGGCCGAGCACGCGCTCGCGCTCCTCGCCGAGAAGCAGAGCGATCTTCGGGGCGCCCTCGATCGCTGCGATCGTGGCCTCGCGCGGCTCGTGAAGTACGCGATCCGCATCTCGGCCTCCGACATCCTCCTGCCCGATCTGATCAGCGAGCGCGCCTTCCTCCTCGCGGCCATGGATCGACACGCGGAGGCCGAAGCCGAGCTCGCCTCGTTGCCCCCGGCGTACCCGTACAAGAGCCGCGCCCTCTTCCGCGTGCGGCTGCTCTCGCGCATCCGGCAGGGCGATCTAAAGGGCGCCGCGGAGCTCGCCACGCGGGCGGGGCTCGATCTGCCGCTCTCCGCGCGCGACGAATTGCTCGTCGATGCCGTGCGTGCCGCGACGAACCCGGAGACGGCCGGCGCTGGAGAGATTCCGCGGATCAAGCGCGAGCTCCGCACGTACGCGCCGATGCGACGTTGGATGGAGACCGTCGCACCGGGCGCGCTTACCGCGCTCGAACGGACGCCTGAGGACACGCCCCTCGAAGCGACGAACGATCGAGACGCGCGTGCCGAAGAGGAGGCCCTCGCCGAAGCCGAGGCGGCGCGCGCCGCCAAGCGTGAGCTCGTGGTGCCTTCGTGAACCTGCGCGGCGCCGGCGCCCTTCTCGCGGTTGTCCTGGCCGCACATCCCGCCGCCGCCTCCGGCCCCGACCTCGGTCGTTTCACGCCCACGGGATACGTCGAGGGGTTTTTCCAGTACAACCTCGGCGCGCCGTCGAATGGAATCACGCATTACCGCGGCTTCGACAACCGGCACGCCTCGTTCACGCTCGCCAACGTCGCGCTCGGCGGCGACTGGGAGCGTGGCGCGGCGAGCGCGCGGACCGTCTTGCAGATCGGCCACACGCCGAACACGTATTACCTCGCCGAACCCTCGCTGCCCGGCGCGCCCGGCACCTCCGCAAGTAATGCGGAGACGACCTGGAAATACCTCCAGGAGGCGCACGTCGGGTATCGCATTCCGATCGGCCGCGGCCTCACCGTAAAAGCCGGGCTTTTCCTCTCGCCCATTGGCATCGAGGGCATGGCCGTCAAGGACAACGGCCATTTTTCGCGCTCGAACCTCTTCTTCGGCCTGCCGTTTTACCACACCGGCGTGCGCGCCACGTACCCGCTCTCCCCACGCTTCAAGCTCACGCTCGCCGCCTACAATGGCTGGAACAGCGTCGTCGACAACAACACCGAAAAATCCGTCTCCGCGCAGCTCGCGTACGAAAACGAGCGTTTGTCCGGGGCTCTTCTTTATTTCGGCGGCGTCGAGCGCGGCGAGGGCGCGCCCGAGGGACGACCGTTTCGCCACCTCGTCGACGCCTGGGCCCGCGCCACGTGGTTCGATCGCCTCACGCTCGCCCTGCACGGCGACGTCGGCTTCGAGGTGAACCACTTCGGCCGGAGCGGCTGGGCCGCGGCCGCGCTTTACGCCCGTTTGCGCGCCGTGGGGCCGGTCCACCTCGGGGCGCGGGGCGACGTCTTCCGCGAATGGCGCGCGAGGAGCGCGCGCGGCGAGGCGTCCGCGATCTTCTGGCCCGTCCCGTGGATGGCCTCCGGCACCTTCACGGTCGACGTCCGCCCGCGCGACGACCTCGCCGTCATGCTGGAGCTCCGCCACGACGCCGCCGCGGGCGACGTGTTTTTCCGCGGCGCCGTGCGTGGCGCGGGCACGCCGGACGATCCTTTCGTCCCGAATGCCCGCGCCCAGACCTCGATCACGCTCGGCGCGACCGCCTGGTTCTGATCACTTCACGGAGACGGTGTCGAAGTACGTGAACTTCTTGCCCTTGACCTGCACGATCACGATGGGCTTCTCGGCGTTGCGGTTCGCGTCGATGGTGATCGAGCCCGTCGCGCCCGGGAAATCCTTCGTCTCGGCGATCGCGTCGCGGATGGCCTCGGGCGTATCGCCCTTCGCGCGGCCCATCGCGTCGAAGAGCAGCATCGCCGAGTCGTAGCCTTGCGCCGCGAGTGCGCTCGGCTCGCGCTTGTACTTCTCCACGTACTTCTTCACGAACGTCTGCGAGCTCGGCGACGGCATGTCCGGGGAGAAGTGGTTCGTGAAGTACGCGCCCTCCATCTCCTCGCCCGCGTCGGTCACGAGCGAGTCCGAGTGCCAGCCGTCGCCGCCGACGAACATGTTCCCCGGGATCCCCGCGGCCTTCGCCTGCCGCGCGATCGGCACCATCGCGTTGTAGTAGACCGGCGCGTAGATCACCTCGGGCTCGGCGCTCTTGATCTCGTTCAGGTACGTCGTGAAGTTCGTCTCGCTCTTGAGGAAGCTCTTCTCGGCCACGATGGTCATGCCGAGCTTCTTCGCCTCGTTCTTGAACTCGTTCGCGAGCCCCGACGAGTAGAGGTCGTCCGAGGCGTAGAGCAGCGCGAACTTGTTCTTGTTCAGCTTGTTCTTGACGAACCGCGCGCCCATCTGGCCCTGCACGTCGTCCGTGAAGCAGACGCGGAAGACGAACGGGCCGACCTTCGTCACGTCCGGGTTCGTCGACGAGGGCGAGATCATCGGGATCTTGTTCTTGTTCGCCACGATGCCGGCGGCCTTGGAGCGCGACGACGCGACCTCGCCGAGCAGCGCGACGACCTTGTCGCGGTTGATGAGCTGCAGGACCTTGTTCGAGGCCTCCTGCGGGTTCGACTTGTCGTCCTCGAAGAGCACGCGGACCTTCTTGCCCTTCACGCCGCCCTTCGCGTTGATCTCCTCGACCGCGAGCTCGGTGCCCTCCTGCGTGTCCTTGCCGAACTGCGTCTCGGCGCCGGAGAGGCTGAGGTAGGCGCCCACCTTCCACTCGTTCGAGGCAGGCTCTGGGCCCACGCCACCGTTTTCCTTCTTGCCGCATCCCACCCCGAGCGCCGACAGCAAACAAAGGCCGGCCACAGTCCCGATCCAACGACGTCGTCCGAGCATGGTCCTCGCTACTCCCTGCGGCGGAGCATGCCACAGGCTTGACGCCGCGGAAACTACGCAGCCACGCTCTCTCTACTCGCGGGGGGCGCTGACGGCAGGCGAACCCGGCATCTGATCCACGAGGTCGCCTTGTCTTCTACCGATCGCTTCGAGAAGCCCACCGGGCGCAGCTCCACGACCTTCGCGCCCCCCGCTCCCGCGGCGGGCACGCGGTTCTCCGTTTGCCAGGAGATCTCCGTGCTCTGGGGCGATCTCGACGTGATCGGGCACGTCAACAACACGCGCTACTTCGCCTGGTTCGAGGAGGCACGGCTCGCCTACCTGCGCTTGATCGGCGTCGACATGTCGAGCGACGCGACGCAGAAGGCTGTGCTCGCCTCGACCACCGCCGACTTCCTCCGCCCTGTCTTCTGGCCCGACACGGTGCGCGTCGAGGGCAGGACGACCCGCCTCGGCCGCACGAGCCTGACCATGGACTACCGCGTGACCTCGACGTCCCAGCAGGCCATCGTGGCGACCGGGAGCGCCGTCGTGGTGCTGGTTGCCTCGAGCACGAACCGGCCCGCCCCCATCCCGGACGTGATCCGCGACGCGATCCGCAGGATCGATCCGGACGCGCGCGACACGCTCTGATCGCTCGGGCATCCAAACGTTGGACGTCCAAAGGTTCGACGTCCGACGGTCACGCGCGAGCGGGGCGCGCCGAGGGTCGGCCCAACGCTCACAGGCACCTCCGGAACGGCATCCCCTCCACGTTCGGCGAGGCACCGCCAGCGTTGGTGCACGTCGTTCCATTCGGACAGACGCCGTCGGCCGTGCAATCGCGGCTGCATTTGCCGCTATTGCAATGCCCGAACACGCATTGCGTGTCGTTCGCGCAGGCCGCGCCCACCTCGCCCGCGCCCGTGGGCAGGCAGAGGCCGATGCGCCCGCCCTGGATGTTGCCCACGGCCGTACAGGAATAACCAAAGGCGCAGGCGCCCTGATACCGGCACGAATTCACGCACGCGTCGCCGGCCTGGCCCTGGAACGTGACGGACGAGGCGCAGTTCACGGCCGGCGGCGGCGGGATCGTGAACGCCTGGAAGTTCATGTGCTGGGCGTCGTTGCAGAGGTTCACCGCGTTGCCGAACGGATCACAATGCCATTCCGTGGGCACGCTCCCGCCGGGCATCGGACCGTACACGTCGGGCGGCCGCGTGCAGAGGCCGTTCGAGCAGGTCCAGGGCGCGAGCAGCGAGGCGCGCTGCGGGCAATCGGCGTTCGTCGTGCACGCGAGCGTGCAGGCCCCGACGAGCAGCGAGCTCGTATCACACGCGGCGGGCACGATACACGCGGACGTGTTTCCGGATTCGCAGTACGCCTCGGCCTTCACGCAGACCTTCGTGGGCGGGTTGCCGACGGGCATGCACCCGTATCCGTTCGGGCAATCCGATCCCGTCGCGCACGCCACCGTGCAATACCCCGGGCCTTCGAGGCAGCCGAAATTGCAGGTCGAGGCGTTCGCGCACGCCTTCCCCACGTCGCTCGTCGTGCAATATTTCTCGGCGCCCACGGCGCTGCAGCGCATCCCGCTCGGGCAGCCGCCGTCCGCGATGCAGGCGCGCGTGCAGCGCTTCGGCCCGTTCTTCCACATCGGCTCGCACGTGAGCCCCGCCTCGCATTCGCCGTCGGCCGCGCAAAGATCGAGCTCGCCCTTCGTCGGCCCGCCGCCCCCGCCCCCGGAGCCGCTCGAAGCGCTGCTCGACGATGCGCTGCTGCTCGAGGACGAGCTCGCGCCGGACGAAGCGCTCGAGCTCGTCGCGCCGCCCATTCCGCCGGTGCCGCCCATGCCGCCCATGCCGCCCACGCCGCCCATACCGCCGGAGCCGGGCCCGGCGCCGCCCTGGCCCTCGTCGGGCAAACACTGCCCGGCATAACACCGGAATCCGGCCTCGCAGTCGCGCTCGGTGTCGGCGCACTCGCGCTTGCACTCGCCGGCGATGCACGCGCCCTCGATGCAGTCGCTGTTGATCTCGCAAGGCGTCGCGCTGGCGCACCCGGACTCCGTGGTCGCGACCCCGAAGATCGAAGCGGCGAGCGTGACGATGGACAGAAAGGCAAACGAGGTCGTCCGGGCGTGACGCATGATCGCCGACGCTATCACAAGCCGAGCCCGTGCTACAAAGCACGGCATGCCGGACCTCCGAGGGTTCGCCCGCGTCGCGCTCGCCGCCCTCCTCCCGCTCGTGCTCCCCGCCTCCGCGTCCGCTGGTTTCGAGGACCTCGCGGGCACGAAGCCCGGAGAGCTCGGCCAGGGCAGCCTGTTCGAGGGGGCCGACGGCTGCGCGTTATGCCATGGCGGTGGTCACGACGGAGACCGCACGTACCTGCCGCACGACGGGTGGGCCGGCACCATGATGGGAAACGCTGCGCGAGATCCCATCTTTCGCGCGGCGCTTTCGATCGCGAACCAGGACGAACCCGGCGTGGGCACGTTTTGCTTGCGTTGCCATTCTCCGATCGCGTTCGTCCGGGGACACGCGACTCCGCCGGACGGGAGCGCGTTCGATGCCGTCGACATGCAAGGCGTCGGCTGCGACACCTGCCACCGCGCCGTGCCCTCGGGCCCGCCCGAGGCGCCGTATTACCGCGGCGATGCGCAGATCGTGTACGACGACAACCTCGACAAACGGGGCCCCTATGCCGACAGCGTGGCAGAGGTGCACGGGACGGCCGAGGATGTCGCGCTTTCGAGCTCGGCGTTTTGCGGGCAATGCCACCAGGTGACGAACCCCGGGCGGCGATTGCGTGACGCGGACGGCGTGGAGACGGCCCTCGCGTTTCCGCTGGATACCACGTACGAAGAATGGACGCAGAGCGCCTATGCCCAGCCGGGCGGGCAAAGCTGCGTCGATTGCCATACCCGCCGCACGTCGGGACGATTCCCCGTCGCGACCGTCCCCATCGCGCCGCTTCGCACGGACCCGCGGGATCACGTGTTTGCCGGCGGAAACCTCTTCGGCATTCGCGCCGTCATGGCCAAGGACCCCGCGCGCGCCGCGGCGTTCCCGGACGCCTTCGCGCTCGCCCTCGCGCGTACGGAGGAGACGCTCGCCGCGGCGGCAAACATCGACATCACGAGCACGCCCGCCTCGGCGGCGCCCGGCGAGCCATTTGCGGTCACGGTGCGCGTGGAGAACCTCAGCGGGCACAAGTTCCCGACGGGGTATGCGGAGGGCCGCCGCGCGTGGATTGCGCTCGCGCTCGTCGATTCGACGGGGGAGGAGACGTTTCTGCTGGGCGGATACGACGCGGCGAACGGGGAGATCGAGGCCTCGCCGCCGACGCGGGTGTACCGCGCGCAGCATGGGCGCTGGAATGGATCGGCGGCCGAGCCGGGGGAGGACCTCGCGCGGCACGACATGATCGTGTCGGATACACGCATTCCGCCGAAGGGGTTCGTCCCGACGACCACGACGCGACCGACGGGCGAGATCGATTACGGAGACGGCGCGGGAGGCGTACGCTCCTGGGACGAGGCGACGTTCACGGTGACGGCGCCGGCGGGGGTGACGGGAGAGAGGACGCTTTCCGCGCGGGTGCTGTATCAACCGATCACGCGGAAATACGTCGAGCATCTGGCGGAGGCCAACGCCACGGATTCGAGCGGGCAGGAGCTCCTCGCCATCTATGAATCGGTAGGCGCATCGCCGCCGTTCGTCGTCTCGAAGGCCGAGGTCGTGATCGATTTCGGAGGCGGAAGCGGCGGCGGAGGCGGCAGCGGAAGCGGAAGCGGAAGCGGGCCCGGGGCAGGGGAGGGATGCTCGTGCGGCCTGGCGGGACAGTCCGAATCAAAGGGGCTTCCTGCGGCCTTCGGGCTCCTCGCGCTCGCGCTCCTGGGTTCAGGTGCTCGCGGGCGTCGACACCGGGGGCGTGAACGCGGGGAGCGATTCCACGGTCGGAGAGCTCGGCGCGCCACTCTCCGCGGCCGCGCGGCTTCCTGATCCGGGGGCAAACGGGATCACGTTCACCAAAAGCTCCTCTTCGGTCATCGTCTCTTCGGCGTGGCGGATTTGCCGCAAGAGCGCCGCGTTGCAATAGCTTTGAACCGTCATGAGAGCGCCGAGCGTCCCGCCGAGCCCGCGGTCGGGGTGGTTGGGCAGGTCCGGGAAGCGGGAGAGAATGCTCTCTGCGCCCGCTGCGGCGTAGCGTTCGAGCTCGCTCTCCTGGTGCTCGACGGCCGCGGCGATCCGCGTGAGCGCGTCCGCGATGCGACGATGCCGGTGATCGAGGTCTGCGAGGAGCTGCGCCCGGTCTTCCTCGTTTGCGGCGAGCTGCGCGCGCGCCGCTGCATGCGCCTTTTGTTCGGCCAGGAAGCGAGATGCGAGCTCGCGTTCCCGGTCGAGGATGCGGGAGCGGTCGTCCGAGAGCGCGCGGATTTTTGCGTCCGCGCGTCGCTGCAAAAAGATCGGCAATGCGAGGGCCAAGCTCGCCATCACGAGCGCGAAGATCCACGTGAGAGTTGATTCCATAAATCCCCTCCGAGAACAGCGATACATGCCAAATGAAGGGCGACGAGCCCGCGGAGCACCCACAGGAGGTACCCCGCCCGGGCCTCGTCGGAAGCGAAGAACGGAATCGCAGGAAAAGCGCACATCGGGATCGCGACGATCGCGACCGAATGCCATGGACGCGGCGGCTCACGAAGGCGAGCCCATGACACGAAAGCGGTTATTTCACCGCCGAGCGCGGCGAGGTGGATGGCGCCGGCGTACGGAAACCATGCGCGACCTTTGAGCGCTGGGTGAACGACGATGGGGAGGATCGATGCTGCAAGCCACGCGAGCACGATCGGCCAAGGGTTGCTACGTCGGAACGTCCAGCGAACCCACGCGAGGATCCCAGCGGGCCACGCGAGATAGATGGAGCGTTCTACGTTCAGGAGGACGAGTGTTTTGCGGCTCAAGACAGGTTCGATCTCGGGCGACGGGATCGCGCGCACGATGAAGTCGTGCAGAACGGACAGCCCGAACCACGTACACCAAACCAAAGCGAGGACGTACGCTGCTTGTCGCTCCGGGGAGGCTCGCCGGGCATACGCGTACACGAGGCAGAGCACGCAAGCCACCCCGTGCAAAACTGCGGACGCCAGAGCAAGGCTCACGTGGGGGGCTTCCCGACCGGCGGGTTCGGCGGGGTCCACATATCCGCGGACAACCCCTCCCGAGCACGAATCGCGTCGAGGTCGACGTCCTGCGGTGTCGGGAGCCCGGCGAAGCGCGCCGCGACGACGTGGAGGAGATCGAGCCCGGAGATCGGTCCCAGGCCGGCGCGCTGCCGCGCCTCGTTCTCGTGTTCCGCGAGGCGGTCATAACGTGCGAGCAGCTCGGTCGGGAGTTGGACGGTTTTTCCAGGGATCATGGAGCGACGGTACGACAAACCCTCGCGAGACGTCAAGCCCACGGGCGCCGTCGTTCACGCGCGGTCGCGCTCACGGGCCCTTGCGTTGTGCTTCGAGCTTGTCCCGGAGCTCGCCCAGGGACTTGATCCAATCGCGGTAGAAGCTCGGGGACGGCTCCTCGTGCGTGGGTGGTTCGCTTTTCGCGTGCGCTTCGCGCCGTCGCTCGAGCTCCGCATCGAGCCGCTGCTCGAGCTCCGCGAGCAGCGGTTCGACCACGGCGAGGCCCTCCTCGGGCTTCCGGTTGAGCCCGCAGGACTTTGCGTACATATCTGTCATCCTGCATTGTTCTCCGAAGTCCCTGAAGCCCAGGTGAACCAGCTCGTTCCAGGCATCCCGGCAGGCCTCGAAGGGTTGTTCGAGGCCACAGGCTGCCGTGAGAATATTTTCGGCAACTACTTGCCTCACTTCGAGCACGAAGGGCTGGAAGGCCTCGGCTTCGCCTGCGCGCGCTACGATATCCGCCTCCACCCGTCGGTAGTCGGCGGCGACGTCGGCGAAGCTCCGGTCCCACGATCTTGCGTACGTATTGAAGACGGCGCGGCGTGCCTCCCAGAATGTATCGTAGAGCTCGTCGATTCTCTCTTCTTCCGGGGTCGGCTGGTACGCCTCGTCCATACGCCGCGTGATTCGGCCCGGGCTGAGCTCTCCCCTTTGCTGGGCAAGGAGCTCGTCCCGGAGGTCCCCCAGGTGCTCGATCTCGTTTTCGTAGAAACCCGTAGGGCGCTGCGTCGCCCTGGCTTCTTCGCGCAGTCGTTCGATCTCGGCGAGGAGAGGCTCGAGCACGGCGAGCCCCTCCTCGGGCTGCTCGTCGTACGCGCAGCAATCCGCGTAAAACCAGGAGTGCATGCATCTCGTGTGAAAGTTCGTGAAGCCGAAGCGAACGAGATTGTTCCAGGCCTCCCGGCAGACGTCGAAGGAGGGGTGATGGCTATGCGCTGCACTCAGAATTGCTTCCGCAATGCGTCGCCTCGTTTCGAGCACGAAAGGCGCGTTGTCGTTCATTCGCGCCACGAACTCCGCCTCGACCCGTTGGTACTCGCGCACGGCGTCGGTGAAGTCACCCTTGTGCGTCTGGAGCCACGCTTGATCGATGGCTTTCGCGAGAGCCGAGAACTGCGCCCCCGTGTCTTCTTGCTGCGTCTTCATTGTCGTTCTAGCGCTTCCATTTAGGTAGCCAATATTCACATGATCTGCCATCGACTTGCTCTGGCCATTGGCCCCTCTGTGCATTGCAGACCCGACGGCAGTACTCGCACATCGAGGACCCTTCGATATCGCCGGACTGATCCGCGAGATCGGTCCCGAGACAGTCCGTCCTCCTTTTATTACAGCTCTCCTCCCACCTCGGCCTCTTCTGAATCGTCTCCGCAATATCCTTGCTGAGCTCCAGCTCAGCGGCCATCACGATGATGACAGGACCCACTTCGATGACGAGGTCGGCGAGGGCGATCGCCACCGCCACGAGCACCCCGGGGTGCCCAACGAGCCCACGCTCGCCCGCCGCCTGCCCATTCGCAGGAGCGGGCGACTCGGACAGGCGCAGCTTGCGCAGCCTGAGGAGGTCCTCCGGCACCGTCATGGCGCGCAGCGCGAGCCGCGTGCACCCCGCGAGATCCGCGTGAGGCACGCCCTTCGACGCCACATCGACCACGCGGCCCTCCTCGTCGACCTTCACCGCGTAGTCGAACACGTAATATCCCCCGCGAAGATCACCACCGAACTCATCCACGCACGCTCGCAGGCGCTCGGCGGTGGCACCCGGCACACGTGGGCCCTCGCTCGCCGCCGGATAGGTGATCTTGGCCCCGCAGCCGAGCGGCACGAGCGCCAACGTCGCGCAGCCGAGGAGCCCGAAGGGGAGGAGGGGGCGCACGCGGTAGAACGCCATGAGCGAGATGCGATCAGAGCTCTGGAAATACGTCAACGTGGTTCGGGTGCACCATCACCATCCGCCACGCGGCCGACGCTCCACCCCCCTCGCCCTCCTCCTCGACCATGTCCCGAAGACCCCCAGAACCCCCCGGACGTGTCCTGTCCAATGACCCGCATGCTCCCCAAACCCCTGGCGCGCCTCATGCCGGATGACCCGCGTGCTCCCCAAACCCCTGGCGCGCCTCATGCCGGATGACCCGCATGCTCCCCAAACCCCTGGCGCGCCTCATGCCGGATGACCCGCATGCTTCCCAAACCCCTGGCGCGCCTCATGCCGGATGACCCGCGTGCCCTCCAAACCCCTGGCGCGCCTCATGCCTGATGACCCGCATGGCCTCTTCACCCGCCGTCCCCCTCCTCCCCGATGACGCCCGCGGGGCCCTCGTGGGCAAGCTGAAGGATGCCGCCGAGCGCGCGCAGAAGGCAATCGAGGCGAACGACGGCGCGCAGATGGGCTGGTCGAAGGAACGCTCCGAGGAGCTCGTCGCGAAGGGCCGATTGCGATTGGAGCTCGAGCGCGTGCACCGATCGCTCGGCGCGCTTTTCCCGGGGCAACGTGATTTCGTGGAATCGTTCTTCCTGAAAGGCGAGAAGCCGAGCGAAGGGACGAGCGAGGACGAGGCGACCGGGACGAACGAGGAGCCGTGATCCGGGCCGCACGACGCTGAACCGCGGCTTCCTTGGCTTCCCTCCACCTGACACTTCTTCACATCCGGAAGATCGTTCGCCGCTCTCGTCCGTAAGAGGTCGGGCCGCCGCGCCCGAGGAGCTGGCCACTCCCGTGAGGCGCGCGCCCAACGAGGAGCCGACGATGCTACCGAAGCTGATTGCTTTGTTCACGGCCACCCTGCTCGCCGGGTGCGCCACCGCCGCCCCGCAAGCCCCCGCCGCGAGCCCGGCGCACGAGAGCGGCGCCGCATCCGCGCCAAAGAAGTCCGAGCCGACGACGCTCGTCGTGGCCTCCGGAGGCGACGCCCCACAGGGCGCCGCGAGCGACGCGCCCCGCGAAA
This sequence comes from Polyangium jinanense, assembly GCF_028435265.1. Lineage (GTDB taxonomy): Bacteria > Myxococcota_A > Polyangia > Polyangiales > Polyangiaceae > Polyangium > Polyangium jinanense. Next base: position 33,536 of record NZ_JAGTJK010000055.1, read on the forward strand.
ATGCCTCGTGGATCGGCGCCGCCCCCGCGAGTGATTTCATTCTTCGCAGCCAGCGCGAGACCTTGCTCGGCGTGTGGGTCGACGTGCCCACGGGCGCAAAGATCGCCCGCGCGAAGAGCGCGCTCGCGCTCGTCATCGATACATCCGGCTCCATGTCCGGCCCCAAGATGCAGCATGCGCGCGCCGCCGCGCATCGCATGGTCGACAGCCTGCCCGACGGCGACATCGTCTCCATCCAGGCCTTCTCGGACACCGCCGAGGACCGCATTGCGCCCTTTCCCCTCGACCCCGATGCGCGCACAACCATGCACGCCGTGATCGACCACCTCAGCGCGGCGGGCGGGACCAACCTTTTCGATGGCCTGCGCCTCGCCGAGCTGCGCGTCGCGTCCGCACCCGCGTCGCACCCCGTTCGTCGCGTCGTCCTCATCTCCGATGGCGTCGCCACCGTCGGCCCCACCTCGCCCGAATTGCTCGGCGCGATCGCGGAGACCGGCGCCGAGCGCGGTATCCAGGTCACCGCCCTCGGCGTCGGCCTCGACTACGACGAGCGCACCTTGAACACGCTCGCCGTGCGATCGAGCGGTCGCATGCATCACCTCGCCTCGCCCGAGGACATGGCGAACGTGCTCGCCGAGGAGACGCGCCTCTTTGCTGGCACGCGCGCCACCGATGCCGTCGTGGAGATCGTCCCCGCGCCGGGCGTCACGATCCTCTCCGTCGCCGGCGCCCGCGCCATGCCCGTCGCGGGCGGCGGGATGCGCGTGCCCCTCGGCGCCATGTTCGGCGGACAGCACCGCGAAATGGCCGTGCGCGTGCGCGTGGATGATCCGACCGCGAGCGGCGCGCGTCCCCTCGCGAGTGTGCGCCTGCACTTCCGCGATCCGGCGGAGCAGGGTTTGCCGCGCGTGCAGGAGGTCGTGGCCCGGTTCGATCTGACCGACGATCCCGCCGTCGTCGCTCACCACGAGAATGCTCGAGCTCGCACGATCGCCGCCGTGCACGAGGCCTCGGAGATCTCGATCGCCGCCGCGCAGGACGTGAACGCGGGCCGCTTCGAGGATGCCTCGAAGGCCCTCGCCCAGGCCGAACAGCGTCTCAACGCGGTCGCCGCCTCTGTCCGCGACGAGAAAGAGAAACAGCGCGTCCTCGCCGCCGCGCGCAATGTGAGCGCCGCGCGCAAGAGCGCAGGCACCGCCGCCGCCGCGCCCGCCGCCGCCGCGCCCGCCGCCCGCCGCGCCCGCGCCCTCGAGATCAACGCGGCCGCCATGCACGACGCGGGCTACTGAGCCGCCCGTCATTTTGTACGGCCCGGACGAACGTTCTGTTCATCCAGAAATAGTGGATCAATTCGGGGAGCCGCGGGATCATGCGCGATCATGGGTACCCGAATCATCGCTCCCCTCCTCGCCCTTGCCGCGCTCTCGTCCGGATGCGGAGGAGAGCCCCTCTGTCTCGGCAGCGAGGTCCTCTTCCGCGGCGCCTGTGTCGATCCCGTTCGACGTTACGAGCCCGCCGCGCAGCTCGACGCGGACAACGTCGTCGCCTACGGCGAGCCGCTCCAGGATCTCGACCTCCCGCCCCCGCCGAAAAGCGGCTTTCGTATCGTCGCCCCGCCGCGCACGCTCGCGCCCGGCGAGGAGGTCTCGTTTTGCCTGTCGTGGCCCATCCCCGACATCACGAACAAGGTGGTGCACGGCGGCCGCCTTTACACGACGCCGGGCCTGCACCACTCGAACATGGTCGCCAAGCCCCTCGAGGCCGATCTCGGCCCGAACCCGTATCCCGACTGCCATCCCGGCGCCGGGGATCCCTTCTCGAACGTGGGCGCCGGGATCCCCGACGTGCTCTTCGCCAACTCCACGCAGGTGGTCGGCGAGGAGTCCATCCAGTTTCCCGAGGGAATGGGCTATGTGCTCGACACCACGCGCGAGATCTCGACGAGCATCCATTTCCTGAACACGAAAACCGAGCCGCAGCGGATCGAGCTCGCCTACGATTTCTTCACGATGCCCGCGGACGAGCTCACCCAGGAGGTCGCGCCGTTCGTCATGCAGATCTCGGACTTCTCGATCCCGCCGCACACGACCGAGACCGTCGGCACGACGTGCACCGTGTTCGGCGGGCACGTCGTCTCGCTCATGCCCCACACGCACGACCTCGCGCAGGGTTTCACGGTGGATTTCATGACGGCGGACGGCGCCGCGCAGCGCGTCTACGATGACGGCGCCTACGATCTCGCGAGTGACATCCGGAGCTACGATCCGCCGCTCGATCTCGAAGGCGTCACCGCGATCCGCCACGCGTGCCTGTTCGACAACACGCGGGACATCGAGGTCCACTACGGCCTCGGGCTCAACGAAATGTGCATCCTCTTCGGGTACATTTATCCGCCCGTGAAGCAGTTCGCCGGCGTCGTCTCGAAGGACGGCGCGGCCTGCTCGTCGCTGCAGCTCGGCCTCTTTCGTTGACCCCCGCGCGGGGATCGGGCCATGATCCCCGGCGGGAGTGACATGAAACAAGCGACCGCGTGGTTCGTCCTCGCCTTGATCCTGGCGTATGGCTGCGTCGCGCCGCCGACCGGCACCCTCGGGCCCACGCCGTCCGGCAATGGCGGCTCGGGGGACGCAGGCGGGCCGCCGGACGATTACTTCACGGCGAAGGAGCTCTTCGACCTGAACGTCTACCCGATCCTCGCCAGCAAATGCACGCCGTGCCACACGCAAGGCGCGAACAGCGCGCCCATCTGGCTCGGCGCCGAGGAGAGCTCGTCGTACGCGAAGATCGAGGGGTACCCAAAGCCGCTCATCGCCCACCCCGACAACAGCCTGCTCCGCCTGAAAGGCGAGCATACCGGCCCGGCCCTCGCGGTCGAGGACGATACCCTCCTCACGGAATGGCTGCTGAAAGAGGTCGACGAGCGCGGGCTCTTCGGTGATCCCACGTTCGAGCCGGATCCGGGCGCGGGCGGCGCGGGCGGCGAAGGCGGGGCGGGAGGCGCGGGCGGCGGCGGGGGCGGTGGGCCGGTGAGCGACACGACGCTGCTCGAAGCGCTCGAGGAGTTCGGCGCGTGCATGCAGTGGAAGGATTGGGAGTCGACCGGAATGGTGAACCTGCCCGATCAGCCGACGGCGGCCGGCGCCTGCAAAGCGTGCCATTTCGCGGGGATGGGCGGCAATTGGCTTTCCGGCGACTCCGCCGCGACGTTCGAGAAAAACCGGCTCTTTCCGTACATTCTGAAAATCGCCGTCGGCACGGTCGACGAGACCGGCGCGTTCATGGATCTCGTGCCCGCGCGGCGCCACATCGACAAGGGCAAGGAGAGTCAGATGTGCGACCAGGAGCCCTGCCATCCGATGTTCTTGCTGTCGCCGGAGATGGAGACCGCGGTCGAAAACTTCTTTTTGCTGTCGTACGCGCGGTGGAAGCAGGGGCTTTGCGAGCCCTAGGCCGGAGGGCGTTCGTCCTCGCGTTCGCCCTCGGTGCACTCGTCGTCGCAGGCTGCAAGCGCGAGCCCGCGGAGGGCGGGGAGGTGACGGTCGCCGCGGCGACGAGCCTGCGGAAGGTGTTCCCCAAGCTGAGCGAGGGGTATGCCGCGACGCATCCAGGCGTCCGCGTGAGCGCGACGTACGGGGCCTCGGGCGAGCTCGCGCGGCAGATCGAGGGCGGCGCCGGGGTCGATCTGGTGATCGTCGCGGCCCGCGATCCGATCGACCGGCTCGCGGCCGGCGGGCACGTGGACGCCAAACGGGCGCGTGTGGTGGCGACGAACGAGCTCGTGCTCGTCGGGCCGAAGGGCGGGCCGAAGCTCACGTTCCAGACGCTCGGGACGGCGTTACCGTCGGGCGAGAAGATCGCGATCGGGGAGCCGGGCGCGGTGCCGGCAGGTCGTTACGCGCGCGAGGCGCTGGAGAAGCTCGGGGTGTGGAAGGCGCTCGAGGGGCGCGTGGTGCTCGGCGGGAACGTCGCGGCCGTGCTCGCCTACGTCGAGCGGGGCGAGGTCGCGGCGGCGATCGTTTATCGTACGGAGGTCCCCGGCGCGGCGGGGATCGAGGTGCTCGATGGCGGAAAGGGAGAATGGGCGCCGAGGCCCGAAGTCTGGGCTGCCGTCACCACGAAGGCCCGCGCGCGGGTACGGGCAGATGCCGAGGCGCTGCTCGATTTCATCGCGGGGCCCGAGGGGCAGCGGATCCTCGCCTCGTACGGGTTTGGCCCGATTCCCTAGGCCGATGCGTCCCCGGGCCGCCTTCCCGGATGCGCCGGACAAACACGCGATACCACAGAGGTGTCGGGACGCCGACGCCCCGGCCCGCGACGGAACACCGCGCGAGGTCTGCCTTGTCCCTATCCGCGAGGCTCGACCCCGTATAAGCTCGCCGTCGGTGCACGAGGCGATGGACAAGGTTCGGCGCGCGCGCAGAGGGCTCGCGATCTACTTCGGGGTTCTCCTCCTCGCGAGCGCGCCGTTCCAGGTGGACATTGCGCTGCACGGCCTCGCGCCGAGCAGGTTCCTCCCATTCGTATGGGTCCCCTGCCTCGCGTCCGTGGTCGCGCGGTTCGTCCTGCGCGAGGGGTTTGGCGACGTATCGTTCCGCTTCGACCGACGCGTGGCGTGGTCCATGGTGCCGGCGCTGATCTATCCGGTGGTGATCGCCTTGCCTGCGTATGGGCTCGCGTGGGGCACGGGCATCGCCGCGTTCGAGCCCGCGGCGGTGCACCCGCTCGGGTTCCCCATCCCCGGGGGCACACCCGGCGAGCGGTTCGTCGCGGGGTGCATCATCGCGCTCACGATCGGCCCGGCCGCGATGGCGGTGCTTGCGATCGGCGAGGAGATCGGCTGGCGTGGCTACCTCCTGCCGCGCCTCATCGACGCGGGCGTGCCGTATCCGGCGCTCGTGACCGGCGTCGTGTGGGGGTTGTGGCACGCGCCGCTCATCCTGAGCGGGCACTACAACCCGAGCCCGTCGCCGCTCCTTGCGCTTCTGCTCTTCGTCGTGTCCATGTGCGGGCAAAGCTATTTCGCGGCGAGGCTCCGGCTCGACACGGGGAGCGTCTGGCCACCCGTGGTGATGCACGCGGCGTGGAACGCAATCGTGGTCTCGTTCTTCGGCGCCTCGACCACGGGCGAACACGCGCCGCTCTGGGCGAGCGAAGGGGGCGTGCTGGTCGCGGCCTCGACCGTGCTCATCACGTTCCTCCTCTTGCGCTTTCGGCGCGGGCAGGAGAGCGCGCCGAGCAGCCGTTCGTCCGCGCTCGGGACCGTTCGTCTCTGAACGATCAGCCCGTGTCGAGCGACGTCGCGTCGATGCCCCAGAGGATCGCGTCGATGAGCCGCTGGTTCGTGGTGCGCAGGCGCTTGGCGACCTCCTTGAGGAGGGCGAGCAGGAACTTCGAATAGACGCGCGGGTTCGCCTCGAGCTCGCGGTAGAGCGTGTCGCGATCGATCGTGTAGAAGAGGCACTGCGTCTCGGTCTGCACGTTCGCCGAGGCCGACTGGTCGTCGATGACGTCGAGCTCGCCGAAGAAGTCGCCCGCGTGCAAGCGGCAGATGACGGTCTCGACGTCGCCCTTCAGGCGGCGCGACACGACGACGCTGCCCTCGGCGATGATGTAGAGCACGTCGCCGGCGTCGCCCTCCCAGAGCACGACCTCCTGCGAGGGGAAGGGCAAGAGCTGGACGTGCGCGGCAAACTCCTCGATCTCGTCGGGGGACCAGGCGGAGAACAAGGTGACGCGCCGGAGCATGCGGGCGCAGTCCTTGATTTGGTCCTTGCGGAGCGGTCGCGGGGTGAACTTCATCAGGTCTGGCCTCGGATTAGCGCGTCAGGCGGTGCGCGGCGATCACCACGATCGTGGTGGCGACGGCGGTGAGACTGACGACCGAAGCCAATCCATACAGGAAGTACGTGCGTTCGTCGCTCGTCATGGGCCGCGTTCTACGGGCGCGTACGATATCGCGAAGCTTGTCGCGCAGGACACGGCGGCTGTGCTCGCGCAGGGCGGGCATGCGGAGCCAATCGCTCAGGATGTGGTAGCCGTCGGACTCGATGAAGAGGCAAGGGTAGAGGCTGCCGAGCGAGAACGCGACGATCGTGATCCCGACGAACCAGAAGAACGACGAGGGGATGCCGGCAGGCAGGATCCACGCGAGGATCGCGCTCGCGCTGCCGAGGAGCAGGCCCGAGAGGGGGCCCGCGAAGCTCACCGCCATACGCGCCTTGCGGGTCGACATCCACATGTCCGTCACGTCCGCATACACGCTCGGCATGAGCCGGTTCATGAAGGTGAAGCCAAACGCCTTCACTTCGCGGCCGAAGTGCTTGCACGCGAGCGCGTGCGCGAGCTCGTGCACCACGACGGCCATGACGTGGAAGAGCAGGAAGACGGGCACGAGCAGCGCGTGCCCCGCGTGCAGGACCTCGGCGCCCGCTCCGCGGCCCGACTGCTTTACGAACGCCACGCCGCCGAGCACGAGCAGGAGCGCGTAACACGCGAACGCGGGGCGCGTGAAGAAGACACGCATCCGCTGGTAAAGGACCGCGAGCTTTTGATCGACGTTCGGCAAACGCAGGTCGAGCCCGCGGAGCTTCGTGAGAAAATGCGAGCGCATCGACACGGGCTCGTCCGCGAGCGAGCGCCGGACGAGATCGGTCTGCGGAATGACGATCAGCTTGTTCTCGCGGGCGCGAGAGAGGAACCGTTGGATGACGCGGAAGTCGAACGATCCGAACTTGAGGAAGTACGCCGTCGCGACGTCGCGCAGCGTGTGGAGACCGTCCATCTTCTGCCAGAGGAAATACTCTTCTTCGTTCAGGAAGAGGTATTTGTCGGCCTCGAGCTGCCGGATGACGTAAAAAAGCTTGCGATCCTTCCTCGACTGCGCCTGGATTTCGTAGCTCTCCTCCGGGATGCGGCGAGGCCTCACCGTAAGCGCGACCTGGTTCGCGACGTACCGCCGCGTGACGAAGCCGCCGCTCGAACCGCCGGATCCAGTGGCGGATCCAGAGCCGCCGGGTCGGGACCGAATGAGGAGCTCGAGCTCGGGCTTCGCTTTGTCGCTCATGAGCTCCGGCACAACGGCCCGTAAGCCCCAGACTACCATGGAGGCCCTGCTGGGCAAAGATCCGCGCCCGCCACTCCTTGACAGCAGGGTCGATCCCGCTGTATCCGATTGTACATTCGATCTCCAGCGTCCAGCATTGATTCGGGCCGCGGAGCAAACGTGAGGTGTTGTCATGTCGAAGAAGAGCGTTGAAGAGCTCATCGGTCGCGCGCTGACGGATGTGGAGTTCCGGAAGAAGTTGCTCGCGGCACCCGAAGCCACGCTGACCGCCGAGGGATACGAAGCCGTTCCCGAAGTGATCGAAGCCATCAAGAACGCCAATCCCGATGAGGTGAATGCGATGGCGCAGGGCCTCGAAAGCCAGATGGCCAACCGCAAGGCCGCGAGCTGAGCGGTTCCCAAAACGGTCGCGCGGGGACGCGCGACGTCGCGCAGCCCCGCATGCGAGGCGGTCCATCGGACCCCACGCGCCCCAACGTTCTTCTTCGGATCCTTGCTTCGTGGATGCGCTGAACCCTGTCTGGAAGGGTTTGCCTCGCGCCGAGGCCGAGCGGGCCAGGGCCTCCCTGCAGACGCTCGGCCACGAAGAAGCCGCGCTTCGCGCAGCGGCGACGCTGCTCGGCCGCATCGCCGACGAACATAGGCCCGAAGCACACGCCCCCCTCGTTCGTACCTTCCTGCTCCTCGCCGCAGCCATCCACGCCGCGGCAGGTTTTTCCGCGCCGCACGATCCCATGCCGGCCGAGGACGCGGTGGCGCCGTTTTCCCCCTCCGCATGGCTTCTGCTCGCATCACGCGAGGGGGCCCGCCGCTCGATCGATGCCTCGATGGGTGAGGTCATCGATTCCGTGATCGTCGCCGTGGGGGATGCCCTCGCGGAGGCCGGCGACGCGGCCGTGATCCTGCCGTCCTCGCCGCTCGCAGACTACGGTTTGTCCCACCTCCTGCCCGCCCTGGTCGGTCGTCCGGACGAGCCCGGCCTCTGTCGCGCAGCAGGCGCCCTCGGGAGGCTCGTTCGCCTCGCGCTCGAAGCCCGCTCGCTCACCTTCGCCGGCGCGAGCGCGCCCCGGCCGCAGCTCCTCGGCTCGATCGCGCAGGGCAGAGGGGAGCTCGGTCCCGCATTCGATCAGGCGATCGCCGAGGCGGCCAAACCCGCGCCAGACCGGACGCCGCTGCTTCGGCTCGTCGGAGACCCGAGGCTCGCGGCGCCGCTCGAAGCGACGTGCGCCGCCTGGGCAAACGAGGTGCACGAGGGGCTCGACGGAGAGGACACGCGGGCCCTCGTGGAGTTGACGACCGCGCAGATCACGCGTGCGTCGCGGGCCGCCCGCCTGTTCGGGTTCACGCCCCGAGGACCCACCCCCGCCGAGGCGCTCGACCGGGCCATCACGCTCGCCCGGGACGCCCTCGCCGCCGACCCCGAGCTGCGCGAGTCGTGGGAGATCCAGCGCTGGGGAGGGCCGTTCGACGCGACGTACGTGGCGCGGCTGTTCCCGGTGGGGCTTTGCCTGCTCGCGCTCTCGGGGGCGGGCGAGGACATCACGCCGCGTGTCGAGGCGCTCGTCGCGCAGCGCGGGGTCGACGGGTTCCGCTACTTCGAAGGTTTCGCGGGCATCCCGCCGGACGCAGACGATCTAGGGCTCGCGCTTCAGCTCATCGCACGCTCGGTGGACGGGGCCGCGCGGACACAGGCGCTCGCCTGGCCGATCGAGGTGCTCGTGCGCAACACGGCCGAGGATGGGGCGATGGCGGTGTGGCTCGAGCGGCACCTGCACGAGCCCATGTCCGAGGGAGCGCCGAAGTGGCTCGGATCGCGGTGCGTCGCGGTGGCGGCGAACGCGATGATCGGGCTCGCGGAGGCCCATGCGCCCCTGCCCGAGGGGTACTTCGATCGCACGCTCGCCTGGATCGCGCGGGTCTGGGAGGCGGAGGGGGCGAAGGCCGTGCATTTCTACCCCGCTCCGTTCGCGCGGTACTTGCTCGCGCGGCTCGCGAACGTCGCCGAGGAAACGCCGGGCGAGCCGGCGCCGCGCGCCCATCTGCGCGCGCTCGTGACCGACATCGAGCGGCAGATCGTGGCCTCGCGGCGGGCCGACGGCGGCTTCGGGGGCGTGATGGCGACCGCGTGCCAGCTCGGCGTGCTCGCGTGTGGGCGAGAAGAGCCCTTTGATCCCTGGCCCGCCGTGACGTTTCTCGCGTCCCGTCAGGACTACGATGGGCTGTTTCCGCGTGAGCCGTTTTACCGCACGCCGGGCAAGGACTTCGCGTTCGCGGCGCACGGGGCACGCTCGATCACGGCCGCGCTTTGCCTCGATGCCCTCGTCCGGACGAGGGCGCGGCTCGCGCGTGGCTGATCAGCGGGATCGCGCCCCGAGCGCGCGCTTCATCGACATCGCGAGGATCTCCCGGTCGAGCGCGCCGAGCCACGCGAGGCGATCCGCGGTGTACACGTCGAACCCGTGGAGGCCGAGCTTTCGGGCGTCCTCGGCGGCGCGCGCCTGTTCCGCGATGGCTCGCTCGATCGTACGGTGCAGGAGCATCCCCTCGTAAAGCGTCACGCGGAGCCGCTCGGCGAGGGCCTCGTGGGCCTCGGCCCTCGCGTGTTCGTCCGCGAGCGTGGCAAGGTGATCCAGGTCGGCGCGTGAAAGGTGCGCCTGGGCGAGCAGGTGGGTGCGGTGACCTGCGCGGAGATCACGGGGCCAGCCGAGCACGTCGTTCGCGAGGCCGTACGTGACGCCGAGGCGATCCACGAGGGTCGTGATCGAGGCCTCGAGGTGAAGCGCGTCCGCGAGTGCAGCGATGGCGAGCAGGGGCACGCGCGCGAAGGCGACCTTCCCGGCGTGCTCTTCGAAGAGCGCCTCGGCGTAGGGCCCTTCGCCACGAACGACACGCAGCTCGGCGAGCGTGAGGCGGGAGAAGGCGGCGATGGCTCGATCAAAGGCCTGGAAGAAGGCCGGGGCGCGCGGGCCGAGGGCTTCCGTGTAGGCGAGGGCCATGCCGGCGAAACAGGCGTTGCCGAGGAGCAGGAGCTCGGGATCGGCGCGTGCAGGATCGTCGAGCAGATCGTCCTGGATGCGCACGTAGAAGTAGCCCTGCATGGTGGCCGCGAGGATGGGCACGATCGAGGCCTGCGCGCGCGCGGGGAGCGCGCCCTCGGAGGCGAGGCGATCGGCGAGCCAGAGCGGCATGTAGAGCAGCGGCGGCGCGAGCGGGCCGGAGAAGTAGCTGCGATGGGAGGGGGTTCCTTCCGCGATGGCGTGCAGGAATCGCGTGGCGAGCGTGTCGAGCGGGGACGGGAGCCCGGCGAGGCGTTTTTCGCAGAGATCCCAGGCCGCGTCGATCTCCGCCTGCTTCGCGAGGTAACTCGGGAAGGCGGTGTCGAGGAGGTTCACGGGTAGGTGGTCGAGGGCGGGAGGAGCGAGATACGCGTCGGCTCGGGCACGACGTCGGAGGGCATGATGGCGAAGACCTCGACGGGCTCGGGTTTGCCGCGGATGCGCAGCGGCCCGAGCTGCCGCGTGCGGAAGATTTTTTCGACGGCGTGGTGCACGGTGGCGGACACGAGGATCTGCGTGCGTGTTTCTTTGTTGAGCGCTTCGAGGCGCGCGGCGAGGTTCACCGTGTCGCCGATGACGGTGTACTCGTGGCGCTGCGAGGAGCCGATGTTGCCGGCGACGACGGGGCCTGCATTGATGCCGACGCCGATGTCGAGGCGGAGCATGCCTTTGGCTTCGAGCTCGCGGTTCATGACCTGCAGGGCGTCGAGCATTTCCAGCGCGGTCCGGACGGCGCTCTCTTCCGGGTGGTCGATCGGGTAGGGGACCCCGAAGAGGGCCATCAAGCCGTCGCCGAGGAACTTGTCGAGGGTGCCGCCGTTCTTGAAGACGATGTCGACCATCGTCGAGAAGTAGCGGTTCAGGAGCTCCACGATCTCCTCGGGCTGCATCATCGTGGAGAGCTGCGTGAAATTGCGGATGTCGGCGAAGAGCACCGTGGCCGTCATCCGCTGTCCCCCGATGGCGAGGCTCTCGGGGTTGTTCAGCACGAGGTCGACGACGTCCTTCGAGAAGTACTTGGCGAGCCGGTCTTTGTCCTGCTCGACCCGCTCGCGCGCGAGCGAGTCGGTGGCCGCCTGCAGGATGAGCTTGCGCGAGTTCCAGGCGATGACGGCCGCGAAGACGCCGTTCGTCGCGCTGAACACGAGGGCCATGACACACTCGTCGATGTTCAGGCCCGGGCCGAGGTAGACGGCCTTGTCCACCCAGGGGACATCGAGCCGCATGCGCACGTAGACGAGCATCGCGGCGGCGTAGAGCACGCCGAGGAACGACGAGTAGAGGCCCGCGAAGACGCTGTAGCGCAGCCCCGCCATCACGTTGAAGGCGGCGAGGACGAGCCACGCCGTGGGGGCTCGGTAGACCTCGTAGACCCCCGAATGGTTCTGCAGGCCGCCGATCATCCCGAGGCAAACCGCCGAGATGTCGACCGTAATGCTGAGGTACGTGAGCCACTTGAAGTAGCGATCTCGCCGCCGTAGCAGCAGCCACACGATCACCGAGTAGGCGAACCAGGCGCCCAATACGAGCCGGAAGGTGCGCAGCGCCTCGGGAGCCTGCGCCTCCGACGACACGAACATCATGCCCAAGGAGAATGCGGAGAAGACGCTCCTCACGTAGTTGACGAGCCGCTCGCCACGCATCTCCTGATTCTGGAGGATGATCCGGATGTCGTCGGGGAGCCGATCACGCGAGAATATTCGCTTCTTCAGGTTGTCGACCACGGCTCTCTCGGACCGGTTACGGGGGGGCTCGATGGGACAAGGAAGTGCTGCCCGCGTCAAGGGGCGAGTGCACGCGCCGGGGCTCTTCGGGACAACCCCCGAGCTCGCGAGACCGCTCCTGTGCGCGGCGATGTGCTCGCGCCGCACGGCAGCGTGCAGTTTGTCGGGCCCTCGTCGACGCGGACGGACGCACGGTTGGGCGAGCGCCGCGGCGGATTTTCCGGGCCGTTGGGAAGGCGGACGGAGGCGAGTGTCCGGCAGGTACGTGAGGGCCGTCCCGGGTCGAGCGAGTGGGGAGCGAGCGAGCGGGGGACATCGGTGTGGGCGGAAGGCAGGGTGGGGCGCAGTCCGTGCCTACACGTGGCTCGCGCGGCGCGCGTGGGGCGCGCGCGGGATCTCCATACGGCGAAGGTCGCGGTTTTTCGGGGGATGCTCGAAATGGCCGCGCGGCGTGGGAGGCATTTGCCATGGAACTCTGCTGCACCGTCGTCTCCGATATCGCCGGGCTCGAGGCAATGCAGGGTGACTGGGAGGCGCTGCTCGATCGCAGTGATTGCAACGAGCCCACGCTTTCCCCTTTGTGGATTCTCGCCTGGTGGCGCGTGTTCGGCGGGACGGACGGGAGAAGCCTCCGTGCGCTACGGATCACGCAAGGGGAGCGGCTCGTGGGCCTCTTGCCGCTCGTCGCGCGGCGCGTGTGGCATCGAGGGTTTCCGTTCCGGCGGCTCGAATCGCTCCCGTCGGGGGAGGACGAGGCGGACGAAATCGTCTCCGAATACATCGGGCTCGTGGCCGAGCGGGGCGCGGAGGAGGCCGTCGCGGAGGCGGCCGCGCGGGCGCTCGCGGGGGGCCTTTTGGGGGGCTGGGACGAGGTCGTGCTCCCGGCGATGGATGGCAGCAAGCGCGCGCCCTTCGCGCTCGCGGACGCCCTCGGGCGCAGGGATCTGATGGTGACCCTGACGGAGCGCGGCCGGAGTCCGTACGTGACGTTGCCAGGGTCGTTCGAGGCGTATCTCGCGGCGTTGCCTTCGTCGCGGCGGTACCTCGTGCGGCGATCGATGCGGGATCTGGAGAGCTTCGGGCGGGGCGAGCTCGTCCTCTCGGTCGCGCGTACGCCGGAAGAGCTCTCCGAGGCCCGCGCGACGCTCGTCTCCTTGCACGAGGCGCGCTGGCAAAAAGACGAGCGGAGCGGGGTGTTTTCCTCGGCGAAATTCACGGCGTTTCACGACGCCGTCATGCCCGCGCTGCTCGAACGGGGCGCGCTCGAGCTTTCGGTGCTGCGGGCCGGCGGTGAGCCGGTGGCGGCTCTGTACAACCTGGTCTGGAACGACAAGGTGTATTTTTATCAGAGCGGCCGGCGCGCCGATTTGCCGCCGAAGCTCCGCCCGGGGATCGCCGCGCACGCGCTCGCCATTCGAATGGCGATCGACGCGGGCCGGCGTGAATACGATTTTCTCGGCGGGGACGTGCGTTACAAGCTGGATCTGGCGCTCGATTCGCGGCCGATCGTGGAGATCCGGGCGGCGCGGCGGACGCTGCGGGAGGCCTTGCGCGATCATGCCGAGCGCGCCGCGCGCGAGATCGCACGGCTGCGCGGGCATCCGGAGACGAAGCGGCGTCCGGTGGAAGCGTTCGCCGAAGAAGAACCTTGATTCGACAGGGGAGGGAATGATGCCCGAAGAATCGCTTGTCCCGGCCGTCCTTTGCGGGGATCTCAACATGGTCCGGTGTTTTTCCGGGAATGCGCCGGCCGAGGCGGGCCTGTCCCAACGGCAGATCCCGTTCGTCGTGGCCTCGACGCGCGCCGGGGATCCGACGTTCGGATCGCGGCACGTGGAGCAGACGGCCGTGATCTCGGATCCCGCGACGAACCCGGACCAGACGACCGAGGATCTCCGGATCGTGGCCGAGCGGACGGGCGGGCGGCCCGTGCTGTTTTACGGGACGGACTCCATGCTGCTCTGCGTCTCGCGGCACCGGGAGATGCTCGCGCAGCATTACCGATTTTTGATGCCGCCGGCCGAGCGTATCGAGGACCTCGTCGACAAGGCGCGCTTCGCCAAGCTCGCGCGGCGGCTCGGCCTGCCCGTGCCCGCGACGGTGACGTCCGAGGAGGCGAAGACGCGTGAAAAAGTGCTTTCGCGCGTTTCCCTGCCATGCGCCCTGAAGCCCGTGAACCACACGTCGTTCCGCAAGTCCGCGGCCGTTCGGGAGGAAGGCGGTTTGCCCCGCAAAGCGCTTTTCGCGCGGACGCCGGAGGAGCTCGACAAACGGCTCGAACAGATGCAGCGGTCGGGGACGGCGTTCGTCGTGCAGCGGTACGTGCGCGGCGGCGACGATCACATCACGAGTTTCCACGCGTGGATGAATGCGCGCGGCGAGCCGGTCGCGCATCACGTGGGCAAGAAGATCCGGACGTACCCTGCGGGCTCGGGGGAGAGCACGTTCATCGAGATCGTCGAAGATGACGAGGTGACGCGGGTCGGGCTCGAGGTCGTGCGGGCGCTCGGGCTCGTGGGCGTGGTGAAGCTCGATTTCAAGCGAGACGCGGAGACGGGCGAGCTCTTTTTGCTGGAGGCGAATCCGCGGTTCAACCTGTGGAACCGGCTCGGCGCGGCGTCGGGCGTGAACCTGCCGCTCTTCGCGTATGCCGAGCTCGCGGGGCTGCCCCTGCCGAGCGCGGGGCCGGTTCGTCCGGGATTGCGCTGGGCCTCGGTCGAGGAGGATCTGCGGGCGTTTTTGCTCGATTACGGGCCCTCGGGAGCCATCTCGCTCCGCGACTTCGTGGCCTCGTACCGCGGGCGGAAGGTGTTCGACGTGTTCGCCTGGGACGACCCGTGGCCGCTCGTGCTGACGCTGGCGAAGCGCGTGGGGCAGCGGGCCCTGCGCGGGGTGGGGAAGGCAGGTCGGCCGTGAGATACGCGGTCCTTTCGGACGTGCACGCGAATCTCGAGGCGCTCTCCGCGGTGCTCGCGGCGATCGACGTGGAGCGGGTCGATACGATCCTGTGCCTCGGCGACGTCGTGGGATACGGGGCGAACCCGAACGAATGCGCGCGGATGCTCGCTTCGGCCGGGGCGAAGTGCGTCGTGGGCAATCACGATCGCGCCGCGCTCGGGCTCAGGGACACGGCGCATTTCGGCCACAAGGCGCAGCAGGCGATGCGATGGACGCAGCGGATGCTCGGCGGGCCGGCGCACGATTGGCTCGCGTCGCTGCCGCTCCTCCGGAAGGCGTCGCCCGAGCTCTTGCTGTTTCACGCGGCGCTGCATCCGGTGCCGAACGACGATCTGCATCTGTCGAGTTTGTCGCGGCTGGAGAAGAGCCTGCGCGCGCTTCGGGACGGCGGGTACGGCACGCGGATCGGGCTCTTCGGGCACACGCACCACGCGGGGGCGTGGCGCGCGCGGGACGGCGCGTTCGGGCCGGCGCCGGGCGAGATGGTGAAGCTCGACGACGGGGCGCATTACCTGATCAACCCGGGGAGCGTGGGACAATCGCGGGACTCGGATCCACGCGCGGCGTTCGCGATCCTCGACATGGATCAGGGCGTCGTGTGGTTCCGGCGCGTCGCGTACGATACGACGCTGGCGATGGCGAAAGTGGCGGCGCTGGAAGCGAAAGAGCGGTGCGGGATCGCGGCGTGGTTATCCGCTCGATTGCCGCTGGGCCTCTTCGCCGGGCAACGGAGGTAACGTCGCGGGATCGAGGCCGGGCGGGACGATCAGGATCTCGAAGGTCGGCGGATAGACGTCGGTCTTCTCCTCGACGCGCGCCCGGCCGTCGTCCGATTTCACGACGCGGGTCTTCTTGATCTGGTAGCCACGAATGCCCTTTTGCTTCAGGACGACGTGCCCCTCGGTCAGATACGCGCTCTCCTCGATCTTGCGTTTGTAGGGGGAGACGCCGATCGTCGCGCTCGACCACTCGACCTCGGCGGGCGTGCCGCTGCCGCGGATCTCGATCGTGAGAATGCCTTTGTCCGCGACGGCATGCACGACGACGGGGAACGTGTAGGGGTTCTTGAGCTTGAGGTCGACGTGCGGGTAGACGACCGTGGCGTCGAGGCCCATCGGAATGTAGCCGCTCGGCCGGGAATGGTTGATCCGCTCGGTGATCTCGAACCCGCCGAGATACGCCGCGGCGTGCAGCGTGCTCGCGACCTGGCAGGTGCCGCCGCCGATGCCCTCGCGCATCTCGCCCTTGAAGATCTCGGGCGCCGTGGTGAAGCCATTCTCCTTCGTGCGGGCGCCGACCTCCGTGTTGAAGCTCTTGATCTCGCCCGGGAGGAGCACGATGCCGTCGATGCCGGCCGCGGCGCGCGCGACGTTTTGCGCGCGGTTCGCCTGTCCGCCGAGGTACCCGAAGCGGGTCTCGTATTTCGTGACGACGTGGGAGACGTCGATCGACGCGACGACCTCGCTCGACGCGTCGGGCAGGATCTCGAAGGTCGGGACGGGCACGCGCGTCTCGCCGTTCTGCGCGGCCCGCTCGATCGCCGAGGCGGCCGCATACAGGTCGAGGTATTTTCCGGCGACGTGCGGCGTGGGTTTTCCCGTGGCGAAATCGAGGCGCGCGCCACGCGGCGGCGTGTCGGCCTCGTCCTTGCGGCGCTCCAGCGCGGCGGCGAGGGGCTCGATCGGGAGCGTGACGAAGACGGGGACCGAGACGTCGCCGCGCCGCGCGGTGAGCGCGTCGGCGAGGCGCGTGAAGAGGTCTCCTTCGCGGCCCACGGACGAAAGCCGCGCCGCGAGCCGCTCCTCGTCGACGGTCGCGCCAAGCTCGGCGAGCGAGGTTTCGAGGGCGACGTCTTCGCCGAGGACGAGCGTCACGCGCCGATCGAGCAGCGCGCGTGCTTGCTTCTCGGCCACCTCGCGCGGCGACCCCGGACCGGCCTCGGCGCCGCCGATGCGCACGCCCTTCGCGACCGCGTTTTCAGCGGGCAGGAGAGATCGACAAGCGGCCGAGGCCGCGAGCGCCGCGGCGCCGGTGACGAGCACGGCGAGGGCGCCGCGGAGGAGGAAGTTCACGCGGGGGCGTCGCGTGGTGGACGAGGGGAGCGCGCTTGCGTGTGACATCGACCCGAGAACGCCTCGGGCCCGAGCTTATCGTCCGAGCGGGCTCGATTTCCAGATCCGCGTGGAAAATCAGAGTCCGATGGCGCCGCGGTAGATCCAGCCGGTCTTGCCGTTGGTCTCGATCTTGAACCAATCGTTCCGGCGGCCGACGATCTTGACCTTCGTCCCGCGCACGAGCCGCACCACGACCTCGCCGTCCTTGGGATCCTTGCGCACGAGCGCCGTATCCCAGCTCACGGTGCCTGTGCCATTGGCCTCGGCCTCGCTCGTGGTGCTGCCGGCGGCGTCTTCGCCCTCGCCGGTGGCGGGGGCCTCGGCCTCCTCGGGCGCCTTTCCGGGCGGGTAGAACGTGAGGCCGTATTGCACCGTGTAATGGCGGTACTTGTTGGGGACGTCCTCGAGCGGGAGGTTCGCGAAGGCGCGCGAGGCGCACTGCACGATGCCGGTGACGGTCGAGGTCGGGATCGTCGTCTTGTCTTTCTTGTTCTTGACGACGTGGACCTCTTTTTTCTCGAAATCGATCTCCAGGCCGAGCGTGAGCTTGCCCGCGAGGCCGACCGCCGAGGGGCACTCGGCGAGGCCCTGGAGCTTGGGGACCGCGACGGGGTCGAGCTGGAGGGCCCCGCAATCGGTGACCTTCTTGTTCTTCTTGTCCCAGCAACGGCTGATCTTGCCCGGGCCGACGACCACGGTCTGCTTGTTCGGCGGGGGCGCCGCGGCGGGCTCGGCCGTGGGGGCGGCCGTGGGCGGAGGCGCGGCGGGCGCGGCCTGGGCGGACGCGGTCGGGGGCGCGGTGACCTCGGCCTGGGCCTTGAGATCCCCCGGCACGTTGGGGCCGACCTTCACGCCCGCGAGCTTGGGCCAGGCGATGCCCAGCACGAAGCCCACCGCGGCGACGATCCCGACCCGGGACCAGGCGGGCCTTTCGTCGGCCGGCGAGGGCCTCTCGATCGTGACGGGGCGCGTTGACTTCGCCATGCGCCGTGCCGTAGCACAAGTTCCCGGGCTCTCAGCAAGTTTTGCGCGAGACACGGGGCGCGAAACGCCCTCAGTCAGGCTTCACTTCCGCGCCGTCGTTCGCCGGCGGGGCGCCGGTTTCGTAGCGCCGATTCCGGTGCCGGATGTCCTTGCCGGTGACCAGGAAAACCACCGTCTCGGCGATGTTCATCGCATGATCGCCGATACGTTCGAGGTACTTCGCGATCGATTGGATGCGCGTGGCCCGGTAAATCGTGGTCGGGTCCGAGGTCATGAGCTCGAGCAAGCGCTTCCAGATCTCGCTGTAGTGCTCGTCGATCGCCTCGTCCCGCGTGAGCAGCTCCGTCGCGCGGTCGACGTCACGCTCGACGAGCGCGTCGAGCGCCTCGTGCACGACGAGCGTCGCCTCGTCGGCGAGGGCCACGAGATCAAACGTGGCGTCGAGCGGCGGCTCTTCGTTGAGCTCGGCCACGCGGTCGCAGATGTTCACGCCGAGGTCGCCGATGCGTTCGAGGTCGGTGACGATCTTCAGCGCCTTCGTGACGAACCGCAGGTCCGAGGCGACGGGCTGACGCATGGCGAGGATGCGCATGCAGAGGTCGTCGATCTCGCACTCCAGCCGGTTGATGCGCCGGTCCATCTTCATGGTCGAGCGCGCGAGGGCCGTGTCCCGCGTGGCGAGGGCCTGCATCGCCTTGCCGATCATCTCCTCGACGAGGCTGCCCATGAGGAGCAGCCGATCGCGCAGCGTGCGCAGCTCGTTCTCGTAGACGCGGCTCGTGTGCTGACCCTGGGGCATCGACCTCGAAAAATCCTTTCAGCTCAACCGAACTTCCCTGTCACGTAGTCCTCGGTTCGTTTTTCCCGCGGGTTCGTGAAGATCCGATCCGTACGATCGAACTCTACCAGATCTCCCTCGTGGATGAAGGCCGTGTAGTCGCTGACCCGCGCGGCCTGCTGCATGTTGTGCGTCACGATGACCACGGCCACGTGCTCGCGCAATTCGTGAAGGAGGTCTTCGATGCGGCTCGTGGCCACGGGGTCGAGCGCGCTCGTCGGCTCATCCATGAGCAGGACCTCGGGGCCAAGCGCGAGCGCGCGCGCGATGCAGAGGCGCTGCTGCTGGCCACGCGAGAGGCTCGTGCCGGGGCGAGCAAGGTCGTCGGCGACCTCGTCCCAGAGCGCGGCCTGGCGCAGCGAGCGCTCGACGAGCTCGTCGGGCCTTTCGGCGCGGAGGCCGTTCAAGCGGAGGCCAGCGAGGATGTTGTCCCGCACGGACATGTGCGGGAACGGGTTCGGCTTCTTGAAGATCATGCCGACGCGGCGGCGGACCTCCGTGGGGCTCGTGCCGGGGGCGTAGATGTCGACGCCGTCGAGCAGCACGCGGCCCTCGACGCGGCTGCCCGGCGTGATCTCGTGCATGCGGTTCAAGCACCGGAGGAGCGGTGATTTGCCGCAGCCGGAGGGGCCCATCAGCGCCGTGACACGCTTGTCCGCGATGCGCAGCGTGATCCCGCGGATGACCTCCTCGCGGTCGGTCCACGCGCGAAGATCCTCGGCTTTCATCTTCACCGGGGGCTCGCTGTCGTGCGGGTGGTCGGAGGTCATAGGGGCTTCCGTGGGGTTCGTCGCGGGCGCTAGGCCGCGCCAAGGAGCTTCCAGGGTAACGCCGAGAGGGAAGCCGCGCCGATCCACGCGAGCGGGGCCGTCTCGATGGCGGCGCGGGCGAGGGAACCGAGGGCGCCGCGGAAGATCCCGGGCATCGCCGCCGGCAACACGACCTCGCGCAGCGTGCGCAGCCGATCGGCGCCGAGCGCGAGGCAGGCTTCCCGGAGCGATGCGGGCACGTCGCGGAGCGCCTCGCGGAAGGCCGTGGTCATCCGCGGCAACAGGAGCAGCGCGAGCATCACCGCGCCCGCGAGCGTGCTCTCGCCTTGGCCGAGCACATGCACGAAGATCACGAGCCCGAGCAGGCCGTAGACGATCGGCGGGGCCGCGGCGAGCGTTCGGGTGATCCGCTCGACGCGCGACATGAGCCGGCCGCGAGGCGCGTACTCTTCGAGCCACGACGCGGCGCCGACCGCGGTGGGCACGGCGATCACGAGGGCCAGGGCGACGAGCAAAAGGGCGCCCTCGATCGTGGCGGAGAGCGATACGCGGGCAGGCTGGCTCGACGCTGCGAGGACCCACGCGTCCCACCCACCTTGCGACGCGTGGCCCGTGACGATCATCAGGATCATGACCTCGCCGAGCGCACGCGCGACGGCGAGCAGCAGCGCGGCGCCGATCCCGCCGAGCGCTGCCTTGAGGACGATGCGGTTCACCGCGATCTTTCCTGCGCCGAGCGCATACGCGCCCTCGCGCAGGTTGTGCGGGACGGCGGAGATGGCGCGCTCGCTCCGCGACGCGAAGTACGGAAGCATCATCACGCCGAGGGCCACGCCCGAGAGGAGCACGTGGTGCTCGGCGAACGCAGGCCCGAGCAGGGCGATCGCGAGGTAGCCGAGGACGACCGTGGGCAGGCTGGCGAGCACGTCGAGCCCCGGCGCGAGGACGCGGCGCGCGCGTGGTCCGGCGAACTCGCTCAGGTAGATCGCGGCGACGAGGCCGATCGGGAGCGCGACGAGGACGGCGACGAACGTGGCGAGGACGGTGCCCGCGAGGAGCGACGCGAGGGCGCCTGCACCACCCGCGGACGTGCCGAGGGTCCGGACGAACGCGAGGGCTTCCGCGGCGAGCAGGCCGGCGATCACGAGCGTGGCGAGGACGCTCGAGAGCGCGCAGAGGAAGAGGAGCTTCGGGACGACGGCGTCCGCGAGCGAACGCGTGACGCGGGTGCCCACAGGGCCGTCGTACCTGCGCTGTGTGACAGGACCGTGACAGAGGGGTGGAGCGGTGAAAAAAAGGGTCTGCGGGAGCGGGAGCGGCTTTCTCGGGCTCGGACGGGAGAGGTGGTTCGCGTGGACGGGAGAGGTGATTCGCGTGGACGGGAGAGGTGGTTCGCGTCGTAGCGAACGCGGAGGGGCGAGGGCGCGAGAGGGATTCACGTCCACGCGGGAGGGATTCGCGTGCACGCAAGGGTGGTTCGCGTCCACGCGAGCAGTGTTCGTGTCGGAGCGAACGTGGAGGGGCGAGGGCGCGGGAGGGATTCGCGTGCACGCGAGGGTGGTTCGCGTCCACGCGAGCAGTGTTCGCGTCGGAGCGAACGAGGAGGCCGAGGGCGTGAGAGGGATTCGCGTGCATGCGAGCGGTGTTCGCGTCGGAGCGAACGCCGAGGGCGAGGGCGTGAGAGGTGGTTCGCGTCCACGGGTAGTGCGGTCATTTGGCCGAAACTGCGGTCATTCGACCGATTCGTGACCGCGACCGCGTAGGATGTGCGTCGTCCGAAAGACGCCGCCCCGATGGCGCTAGACACACCACCGGGGCGACTTGACGCAACCACGCTGTCACGAGGTCACGCCCATGCACGATCTGTCATGGCCCGGTAGCTACGGCCAAAAGAACGATCCGCCCTGCCCGCCCGATCCTCCCGCCACGCCTGAGAGGCGCCGCCGCTCGGACGCGCTGAAGCTCTCCGACGAGGAGGTGAAGGCGGTCCGGGTCGCGGTCCGGAAGCTTCGCCGCGCGTTCGGGAGCTTCAACGCGCTCGCCGCCATGCTCGACGTCCCGGCGAACACGCTCCGCCGCTTCGCCAACCCGAAGGGCTCGCCGCCCACCGGCACCTTCGCGATCCACCTCGCCGCAGTGGCGAAGGTCCTCGTGGAGGTCCTTCTCGGCGGCAAGATGGTCGTGACGACGCCCGTCATCGGGAGGGCCGCATGACCCGCTCGCGTATTCGGGAACGGGCTCGCCTACGGGCGCCCATCGAGACCACCGACCCGGTCGCGCTGGCGGCCTTGCCGTGACATCTCATCGCGCGCCATCTCGCTTTCCGAACGCGCCTCGGTTGCTCACGGAGGCCGCACGGATGCTCGTGGCTGCCGCGCTGCGCTTCGTTCGGCTCGGGTTTCTCATTCTCTTTGCTGCTTGCGTGCCGGCGTTGCTCCTCGGGTGCGGCGCGACGCACGTGAACACGCAGGCGTGGGCGCAAGCGACGGCGGACGGAAAGCACCTGTTTCGCGTGTGCCGGCGCCATCCCCGCGTCGAACCGCATGCGCGCGCCTGGTATGACCTCGGCGACGGGGTCCCTCGAACGACGTTCCAGCCGATCGAGCGCTCCTGGAGAGTCGCTCGGTCAAGGCCGTTTACTTTTATGACCCCCACGCGCCCTCCGAGAGCCGGAAGCTTTTGGGGATCGCGTATCAGGATCTGCCCTGCGACAAACCTCCGCCGCCACCACCTCTGCCGAAGAAGCTGATCGCGAAAGCCCCGGCTCCCGCGCCTGCCGAGAAAGCGGAGGAGCCGCGCGGCACGACACGCACGACCGTCCGCATCGCGACTCGGCGGGCAGGAAAGAGGCCTCCGGAACAGCGTTTCATCGGGCAAACGGCGCCCACGCCCGCGCCGCCGCCGGTCCACGAGGACAAACCGCCCGAGTCCGTGGCGCAAGCGGAGAACCTCTGGGGGCTCAGCCCCGAGGAGATCGCCGCGCTCCTGGAAGATCGAGGCAACCAGTGCCAAGGACCTTGCCATGCGCGGCATCCCAACTTCCGGAAGGACGCCAAGAGGAGGCTCGCCGCCGGGAAAAACGGGCAGTCGTTGTCCACGGGGAGCGGCAGCGGCGGGGGCGCGAGCCAGCCGAAACCTGCGGCCCAGCCCACGCCGAAGCCCGCGGCGCAGCCCGCGCCGAAGACGACGACCAAGACGACCACCACCACCAAGACTGACGACGCAGCCGCCGGCGAATGGAGGTGGGGGAAGTGCGAGCGTACCGGCAGCCAGCGCGAATGCAGCAAAGGCTACGCCACGGGTGCCAAGTAAAACGCTTCGCAAGCAGTGGGATGCCGAAACCGGGCAGCCCTGGCCAAAGGACCCCAAGACTGGCAGAAACCAAGACGTCGCACATAAGAAACCGCTCGCCGATGGCGGTTCAAATGGCACGGACAACGTAGAGCCCATGCCACACAGTGAGCATGTTCGTCAGCACAGCCAAGCAGGCGACTTCAAGAGATGGGGAGCCCAGGGAGCCGAAACGAAAGGAACGAAATGAACAGCCATGTCGACCGCTCGACGATTCGGCCAACAACTGAAATGCGCGGGGAGGATGATGCTGAAACGAGCGAACTGCAGGTAATGCTTGAAACCGCTCGTAGTTACGTCACGAGTTTTGGCTGGTGCGATGGTATCGAGGAGGAGTTCTTCGGTTTGGGCATTGGCGGGATTGTCGGAGTGTTCTTGTTCCGAATTCGACCCGTCGGTGCGATCGATGAATGGCTCTGGGTCATCGCCGGCGACTTGCCATCTGCGTATCTGGTTACCGATAGAGCTGCATCGCCCACGGAAGCGCTCGAAGTCTACTGCGAGCTGATGGAGGACTGGATTCGCGTGGTGCGACGCGGTGGCGACCTTCGAGACGCGTTTCCTGTGTTGGCGGAGCCCAATCCCACAAATGCAGATCTGCTGGAGAGGCGCGTTGTATTCTTGCGAAATAGGATCATTACCCCCGGCGGCCGTTGACACACGACATCCACCCTCGTTCCCGCCTGTTCTCCGCGCCGACAACCCACGTCCCCGCCGCGGGACCTCTGGCACGAAGCCGAACGAGGCTCATCGGCGTCGGGACGCGATCGTCTCGCCGCCGAGCACGGGGCGGGGCGTGTTCCCCCGGGAAGGTCGAACCTCCAAACACGAACCCTCAACGTCGGATGTTCCTTGTCGAGCTGCCGAACAAGCAGCGTCGACCTTCCACGGGCCGTGTTCCGCCCCGGGACCGACCCGCATCCGGGCGAGCGTCGCCGGGCGGGCGCCGTCCCACGCGCCCTTGCCCGGCGATATCACCTGTCCGGCGGCGGAACATGCGGCGTCGACGTCCTCTGCCGCTTGTTGCGTCTCGTGGGGAGCCGGAGCCGGGGTCGCTCGCCGGTCTTGCTCCGGCCTGCTCGATGAACTGCGCATCGCGCAGTTCATCGACCCTGAGTCCAGCGCTTGCGCTGGTCCGGGTCGAGGGGCGGACAGCCCCCGTGGGGTCTGGGGCAAAGCCCCAGCGCAGCGGCTCCCGTGACCGTCACACCCACATCAGCGTTTCCGCATCCCAGCGCTTCCACGCGCCGTCGATCTCCTTGAAGAGGTCGCTGCCTCCGGCCACCGTCTTGAAGCGCGTCTTTTGCATCTTGGCCACGAAATCGGCCGTCTTGCCCGCGTAACTCGTGGTGACCTCCTTCCCGGGAACCGAGTGCATGGTCACCACGATCTCCGCGCCGCTCACCTCGGCGACGGCATAACCGTGCGTGTTGCTTTCGGCGTGGGCGAGGTGCGGGTTCACCTTCGTCTCGGTGTCGAGCACGAGATCGTCGATCTGGAGCGCGAGCAGCGGGGCCGCGGGGACCTGGCTCAGGACGGGATCGGACTTCACCTGCGAGCTGAGCTCGTCGCGAAAGGGCGTCGAGGAGACGGCGCCCGTCATGAACTCGACGATCTTTTTCGTGGGATCCTGCTCGGCCCAGGGCGTGCCGGCCATGAACGTATGCAAATCGCCGGTCAATGCGACGACGTTGCCGAGCCCGCCGATCTTGCCGAGGAGCTCGTTCCGTTTGTCACGAAACCCGTCCCAGCCCTCGACGCCCATGTAGAAGCGGCGCTGCACGTTCGCCGGAATGCCCGGGATCTGCCGCAGATCGACCTGGACCGGGACGATGTTGAACTCGTTCGCCCACACCTTCCACGTCTTCGTGGAGCCCGTGAGCGTCTCGAGGAACCAGGTCTCCTGCGCCTCGCCCATGACGTCCTGGGTCTTGGGATCCGCGGCGTAGCGGAGCGTGCTGAAGACGTCGAACGCGTCCTTGTGGACGAAATAACGCGTGCCGATCTGCGCGTAGAAGCTGACCTTGTTGAGGTCGAAATACGAAAGGCCCCGCGGCAGGCCGGTGGGGTCGATCGTCGGGATGGCCGGATCCGGCGGATTCGCGCCGCCGTTGATCTGCGCGACGACGGCGTTGATGTAATCGACACTCACGTTGCCCGTGACCTTCGTGGCGTCATAGTCCGCGGCCGTCGCCGCTTGCGAGAGGACGCCCTTGTAAAGGCCGCCCGCGTACGTCTCGATGTCGACGTAAGGCGTGGCGATCGTGGGGCCAGGCAAGCCGCCGGGCGAGGCCGTGAGCGTGGCCTGATCGAAGATGACAGCGCCGGGGAAGGCGTCTTCGGGGATCAGGTGATCGGGCCGGTAGGTCCGGAGGTCGGTCACGACCAGGTGGACGTGCTTGCCGAACGTGAAATCACGATAGATGCGGATGTCGTTCGGGTAGTCGGCGGCGGGGTCGTACTTGAATTCGGGGTCGTCGGCATAGTCGACGGGCTGGTACTCGAACCAGGCCTGGTTCGCGGCCTTCCGGCGCGCGACGTCGAGCTCGTCCGCGCGGCCGCTCAGGTAATTGCCGTTCGCGCCCCAGCAGTCGTTCGAGAATTCGTGATCGTCCCAGGTCGGGATCATCGGGAACTTTTCGTGAATGGCCTGGAGCGCGAGGTCGGAGCGATACGTCCGGTAGAGGTCGCGGTAGTTGTCGAGCGATTTTGCCGCGTAGAACTTCTCTTCGCCATTCGCCCCGAGCTCGATCGCCGAGGCCGGGTCGTGGAAGACGACCTTGCGCGCCTCGTCCGGCGTCTGGAACGAGGGGTCGCCCGTGGTCTCGTAAATGTAATCGCCGAGGTGCACCACGAAATCGAGCTCCTCGTCCCCCAGCGCGAGGAGCGTGTTGTAATACCGCCCGATAAAGTCCTGGCAGGAGACGAAGGCGAAGCGCACCGGCACGTCCGCGTCCTCTTCGGGCGCCGTCTTCGTGCGACCGACACGGGAGACGTAATAGATCCCGCCGCGCTCGTAGACGAATCGATAGTAGTAGGTCTTGCCGGGGTCACCGACGATGCGCGCCTTGACGCAGTTGTCGTAAGCGGCGAGGGCGCGGAGCTTGATGGGCTCGGAGACGGGCTGCGTGAATGCGGCGTCGAGCGCGACCTCGAGCTCGACGTCGAGGTCCCAGCCAGCCTTTTCGCTGTCGACGACGCGCGTCCAGACGACGACGCTCTTCGGGCGCGGATCCCCCGAGGCGACGGATTGCGGGAAATAACCCTTGCCCTCCACGAGCTCGCGATTGCCCGCGGTGCTCGAGGGATCATCGCCGCATCCAGGAACGAAGGCGGCGCCCAAGGTGACGACGGTTGCGCGAAGGAAGCTTCTACGGCTCAGCATGATCGAAATGTGCCAGAGCCGGGGGGCGCAGCAAAAGCCCGAACGGATTCTTTTTGGGAAGCTAGATGCGGTCGCGCGACGCCCGTTCACCCGTGGGCGGGAGCCGCACCGTGAACGTCGAGCCTTTTCCGAGCTGGCTCTCCACGTCGATCGTGCCGTTCATGAGCTCCACGAGGTGCTTGACGATACTGAGGCCGAGGCCCGTGCCCCCGAGGTCGCGCGAGCGGCCCGCGTCGACGCGGTAGAAGCGCTCGAAAATGCGGCCAAGGTGCGCCGGCGGGATGCCGGGGCCGTCGTCCTTGACGCTGAGCTCCACGCCGCCACCGGCTTTCGGGCGCGCGGCGACGACGACGTGCGCGCCTTCGCCCGCGTACTTCGTGGCGTTGTCGCACAGGTTCATGAGGACCTGCTCCATGGCGCGGCGATCGATACGCGCCGGGAGCGGGCTCTCGGGCCGCTCGATACGAAGCTCGACCTTGCGGCGACGCGCGGCCTCGTCGAGCAGGCGCGCGACGTGCGTGACGGCGGGAATCACGTCCTGCTCGACGAGCTTCAAGCGGTAGTTCTTGCTTTCGATCTTCGAGAGGTCGAGCAGGTCGTCGACGAGCTGCCGCAGGCGCTTGGCGTGACGATCGATGACGTCGACGAACTCGGCAGCTTCTTCGGGCTCGGCGAGCGCGCCAGCCAAGAGCGTCTCGGCCGCGGTGCTGATGGCCGTGACCGGGGTGCGGAGCTCGTGCGAGACGTTGGCCACGAAGTCGGTGCGGATCGTCTCCAGGCGCCGGAGATCCGTGACGTCGTGGAAGACGGCGATGAGGCCACGATCGTTGGTGCTCTGACGATCACGATCCTTGCGGGTCGGGAGCTTGGAGACACGCACGAGGAGCTTGCGCGGGAGCAGGCCCGAGAGCTCGACCTCGCGCACGACGGCTTCGCTGCTCGCGGCGGCGCGATCGAGCGCCTCCTGGAGCGAGGCGTTGCGGATGACCTCGATGACGCTCTTGCCGATCGTGCCTTCGCCGACGAGCGTCATGCCGCGCAGCGCGCGGTTCGCGAGGACGATCCGCGCGTCGCCGTCGGTGACGAGCACACCCTCGTTCATGCCGTCGAGAATCGAGGCGAGGAGATCACGCTCGTCACGGAGCTCTTCGATCGCGGCGAGCAGCTCGCTCGAGAGGCGGTTCAACGCGCGGCCGAGCTGCGCGGTCTCGTCGGTGCCCTGCGCAGGCGCGTGGATCGCGAGGTTGCCGCCGGCCATCGCCAGCGCAGCCTCGGTCAAGCTGCGGACGGGGCGCGTGAGCAAGTACGTGCCGAACGCGCTCATCGCCACGGCCGCGGCGATCGCGACGGCGATGCCCACGAGCAAGAAGAGGCGCGCGCTGCCGATGGCGGAGTCGACGCCCGTGAGCGGCACGGCGATGCGGACGACGGAGACGCCGTGCTCGGGCTTCGGGTAGCGCCGCGCGGCGTAGATCATGCGCTGGCCGAGGGTGCCGCTGTAGCGGAACGCGCTGCCGGTGCCGGTCGCGAGCGCAGACGCGACCTCCTCACGCGAGGCGTGGTTTTCGGTCCGCGAGATCTCGCCCGGCGTGAGCTCGGAGTCGCCGAGCACGGCGCCGCCCGGGACGATGAGCGTGACGCGTCCGCCGGAGAGCGCGCCGAGCTCGTCCGCGAGCGCATCGATCGTGGCGCCCTCGGCGCACGGCGCGGCCTCGCAGCGGCGGCGGACGATGTCCTCGCAGAGGCGAAGCTCGCCCGTGAGCTGCACCATCGTGCGCTCGATCATGAGCGTTTCGAGCGAGCGGGTGCCGAACCGCTCGATCGCGAAGCCCGCGGCGAGCATGAGCACGACCGACGCGATGATGAGCTTCGCGCGGATGCCGAGGCGGCCGATCATTCGTCCGAGGGCGCGGAGAGCTCGCCGGGCTCGGCGCGGAAGCGATATCCGACGCCGCGCACGGTCTCGATGTAGTCACCGGCGAGGCCGAGTTTTTCGCGCACGCGCTTGACGTGCGTGTCGACGTTGCGGGCCGTGACGTCGACGTGCGAGCCCCAGACCTCGTCGAGCAGGACGTCGCGGGTCATGACGCGGCCACGGCGATCGAAGAGCACGACGAGCAGCTTGAACTCGAGCGCGGTGAAGGAGATCTCCTCGCCGTTCACCCAGGCGCGGTGCGCGGCGCGATCGACGCGGAGGATGCCGAAGTCGATCTTCGCGCCCTCCGTCGGCGTGCCCTCGGCGCGGCGAAGGATCGCGCGTGCGCGCAGGATGAGCTCGCGCACGGAGAAAGGTTTGACCACATAGTCATCGACGCCGAGCTCGAAGCCGACCACGCGATCTACCTCTTCGCCTTTGGCCGTGACCATGATGACCGGGATGCTCGCCGTCTCCGGGCTTTGCTTGAGGCGTTTGCACACCTCGGTGCCCGGCATGTCGGGGAGCATGAGATCGAGGATCACGAGGTCGAACGGCTCTTCTTTGACCGCGCGGAGCGCAGTCTCGCCGTTCATCGCGGAGACGACGTCGAACCCCGCCTGCTTGAAGTTGTAGGACAGGACGCGCTGAAGGTCGCGCTCGTCCTCGACGATGAGAACGTTCGTCGGCATGCGTGGGCCCCACCTCTAGCAGCCTTGTGTGACAGGCGTGTGGAGTCGGGTCCAGCACGGGGGCGAGCCGAGCCATGGGGGGACGCGTCCCTACCGCCGAGGCAATAACGACGGTCCGGCGCGAGCTTTCCTTGCGCGCACGCTCTCTTTCTTCTAGTAGGGGCGCCTCATGGCTCTGGAGCGCACTCTTTCCATCGTCAAGCCCGATGCGGTCGAGAAGAACCACACGGGCGCGATCATCGCCCGCCTCGAACAGGAGGGCTTCATCGTTCGCGCGATGAAGCGGGTCCACCTCAGCCGCGCCGAGGCCGAAGGCTTCTACGCGGAGCACCGTGGACGCGGCTTCTTCGACGAGCTCGTCACGTTCATGTCCCGCAGCCCGATCGTCATCATGGCGCTCGAGCGCGAGGACGCGATCGCGAAGTACCGCGAGGTCATCGGCGCGACGAACCCCGCGAACGCCGCCGAAGGCACGATCCGCAAGCTGTACGCCGCGAGCGTCGGCGAGAACGCTGTGCACGGCTCGGACAAGCCCGAGTCCGCGGCCCGCGAGATCGCCTACTTCTTCGCCGGCTACGAGGTTTCGCCTCGCGCGTGACCGGATCGGAGCGCGGAGAAACCCCGCTCGCCATCGCGCGCGGCGCGGTCCGTGAGGGCCTCGCCGCGCTCGAAGGCTTTTCCGATTTGCTCGGCTCGCGCCGCATCGGGCCACGCGCCCTCGCGCAAGCGAGGACCGAGATGGTCCCGGCCTGCGAGGCGCTCCGCGAGTCCTTTTCCGCGCTCGAACAAGCGTTCGTCGCATCGTTCGCCTCCGACGAAGAGGCCCAGGCGCAAGCCCGTACCCTCGGCGCGCACGCAGGCGCGTGTGTCGCTGCCCTTTCGTCCGCCCTCTCTGACGGTGGTTCGCTTTCCGATGCGCGGCGACGCCTCGCGCTGGAAGCCGCCGTTCGCAAGCATGGAGCGGAGCTAAGGGACGCGTTCGCGGTCGCGGAGCTCTTCGCCGCGGCCGTCGCGCCCACGCCCACGGAGCTCGATCTCGTGGACGTGCTGGAGCAACGGTTCGGCGCGAATCGATCCGCCGAGGAGGGGGTGGTTCGGATCGCGGTGGATGCGCCGCGGCCTTCGTGGCTCGTGGCAGATCGGCACGTGCTCGGCGGGCTCGTGGAGCTCGCAGCGCCGATCGCCTCGCGGCGCGGGACGGTGACGGCGCGGCTCGGCGTCGCGCGTTCGTCCGGGGGCGGGCTCCTCGTTCGCTTGAGCCCGGCGCCGCGAAATGCCCCGGCGACGCGGATCGTGCTGTCCGTGACGGCGCGGGGTGAAGTGCCGGGCTCGCTCGGGATCGCCCGTGTGGCTGCACGTCGCGCGAAGCTCGGGCTCACGATCGACGTGGCCGCGGGGATCGTGTCGATGGAGAGCGAGCGCGAGGCGCCCTGAAATCCGTGCTAAGTCGGCCGGGATGAACCTCGCCGATTCCCTCGCGCCGCTCGTCTCGGCCGCCTTCGCCGATCGTTCGCTCCTGAAGGATCCCGAGCACGAGCGCGCCGTCCTGCAGACGATCGACGCGCTCGATCGTGGCGTTCTCCGCGTCGCCGAGCCCGTCTCCGAGGGCAACTGGGTGACGCACGCGTGGGTGAAGCAGGCCATCCTGCTCTACTTCGCCGTGCAGAAGATGTCGGTGATGGAGGCGGGGCCGCTCGAGTTCCACGACAAGATCCCGCTCAAGCGTGGCCTCGAAGCCGCGGGCGTGCGTGTCGTGCCGCCGGGCACGGTGCGCTACGGCGCGTTCCTCGAGCCGGGCGCGATCCTCATGCCGGGCTACGTGAACATCGGCGCGCGCGTGGGCGCGGGGTCGATGGTCGATACGTGGGCGACCGTGGGATCGTGCGCGCAGATCGGCCGCGATTGCCATCTCGCGGGCGGTGTCGGGATCGGCGGCGTGCTCGAGCCGCCGAGCGCGCAGCCGGTGATCATCGAGGACGGCGTGTTCGTCGGGTCGCGCGTGATCGTGGTCGAAGGCGTGATCGTGGAGCGCGAGGCGGTCCTCGGCGCGGGTGTCGTGCTGACGGCGTCGACGGCGATCCTCGACGTCACGGGCTCCGAGGTCGTGGAGCACCGCGGCCGCGTCCCCGCGCGCAGCGTCGTCATCCCCGGCATGCGGCCGAAGCGTTTTCCGGCGGGCGAGTTCGGCGTACCGTGCGCGCTCATTATCGGAAAGCGCAGCGAGTCGACCGATCGCAAGGTGTCGCTGAACGCAGCGCTCCGGGACTTCGCGGTGGCGGTATGAGCGGGGTCGAGGCGAGGCTCGTCGAGACACTTCTTTGGCTCTGCAACATTCCCTCGCCGATCGGGGAGGAGCGCCTGATCGCCGACGCGGTGATGGAGCGTGTCTCCCGCGCGTCGCTCGCCGCGCCGCCGCGCCGTCACGGCGACTCGATCGTCGTGCCCGTCACGCGAGGCACGGGCGGGCCGCGTGTCGCGCTCGCGGGGCACCTCGACGTCGTGCGCACGTCGCACGATGGTCCGCCGCGCGTCGAGGGCGACAAGCTCTACGGTCCCGGCGCTTCGGACATGAAGTCGGGCTTGGCGCTGATGCTCGATCTCCTGGAGCACGGGGCGCGCGAGATCGCAGGCACGGATCTCACGTTGATCTTCTACGCACGTGAAGAAGGCCCATACGCGGAGAACGAGCTCGGCCGCGTGCTCGCGGACGATCCCGAGGCGACGGCCGTGGATCTCGCCGTCTGCATGGAGCCTTCGGACAACAAGCTCAGCCTCGGCGCGTCAGGCTCGATCCACGCGCGTCTCACGTTCGAGGGGCGCACCGCGCACAGCGCGCGGCCGTGGCAAGGCGAGAACGCGATCCACAAGGCCGGCCCGTTCCTCACCGAGCTCGGCGCGCGCGAGCCGCGCACGGTGATCCTCGATGGTCTCGTCTACCGCACAGTGACGTCCGCGACCCTCGCCGAGGGCGGCCGCGGCCGGAACGTCGTGCCCGACGCATTCACGCTCAACCTGAACCACCGGTTCTCGCCCGACACGTCGATCGCCGAAGCGCAACGCGAGATCGAAGCGCTCGTCGCAGGCCGCGCAAAGATCGAGTGGACCGACCTCTCCCCATCCGCGCCGCCGCACGCCTCGCACCCGCTCGTCGTCGCACTCAAGGACGCAGGCGTAGCCGGCGTGGAGGCAAAGCAGGCATGGACCGACGTCGCGCGGTTCGCCGCGCTCTCCGTGCCCGCCGTGAACTGGGGCCCAGGCGTGAACGCGCAGGCGCACCAGCGAAACGAGTGGACGTCGATCCCACTGCTCGTGGAAGGTCGCGCGATCCTCGGTCGGTTCTTCGAGGCGATCGGGCGGCGGTAGCTGGGGGCGTTTCGCTGGGGCGTTGCCCCAGGCCCCACCGGGGCTGTCCGCCCCTGGACCCGGACCAGCGCAAGCGCTGGACCCGGGGTCGATGAACTGCGCTGCGCGCAGTTCATCGAACAGGCCGAGTCAAGACCAGCGACGACCCTGCCAACCAAGACAGCCGCGCTGCCATTTCAACTGGCAACGCCGTCCCACCGGCCCGTTGGAAGAACTGCGCGCAGCGCAGTTCTTCCACCAAAGGTCCAGGGCTTGCCCTGGTCCGGGTCGAGGGGCGGATAGCCCCCGCGGGGTCCGGGGCAGCGCCCCGGCGCGGCGGCGCCTCAGGGCAGCGCCCCGGCGCGGCGGCCCTCAGCCTAGCCGTCGACGTGCACGAGTGAGTACACGGCTGGCCGCGTGTTTTCGCTGTCGAGCCGCGATCGTCCTGCGAGGAAATCGAGCTCCACGACGAATGCGAATGCCTCGACGGTCCCGCCCTGCCTGCGCGCGAGCTCGGCTGCTGCGCTCGCCGTGCCGCCTGTGGCGAGCACGTCGTCGACTACGAGCACGCGTGCGCCTTTCGGGATCGAATCCATGTGCATCTCGAGCTCGGCCTCGCCGTATTCGAGCGCGTACGTCAGCCGATCTGTCTTCCAGGGCAGCTTGCCGAGCTTGCGGACGGGAACGAAGCCTGCGTTGAGCCGCGTCGCGACGGCGCCGCCGAAGATGAACCCGCGCGACTCGATGCCCACGACGATGTCGATGCGCTCGCCGATGAATCGCTCCGCGAGCAGATCGATCGTGATGTGCAGCGCCCGTGGATCCGCGAGCAGCGGCGTGATGTCCTTGAACAGGATGCCGGGCTTCGGGAAGTCGGGCACGTCCCGCAGCTTCGATTGCAGGTACGCGAGCGCATGCGCCCCGGGCAGCTTGTCGGGATCGAACGTGGTCGTCATTGCGGAGAAGACTAGCCTTCGCGTTCTCCGAGGGAAACGGCTGCGCACGTCGCCACGCAGAGGTCGCGGTGCTCGTGCGACGTGAGATCCAGCGTGAGCGGTGTGACTCCCACCGCGCCCTCGTCGAAGGCCTCGGTGTCCGAGCCGTGCACGTGATCGTGCCGCACGCCGCCGCCGCCGATCCACAGGTACTCCTGCCCGCGCGGATCCTCCCGGAAGATCACGCTCTCCGTGTAGAGCCGCGCGCCGAGCTTCGTGGGACGAACGGACCACGCATTCCCCGGCGGCACGTTCACGTTGAAGAGCGGCGCGCGCGGAGTGGGCGTGCGCCGGAAGGTTGCGAGCGTCTCCATCGCGATCCGCGCTCCGATCGCAGCGGCCGCGGCGCGATCGGCCTTCGCGTCGGCCGACACCGCGACCGCCGGAACGCCGCGCATCGCTGCCTCGCGCGCGGCCGCGACCGTGCCCGAGTAGAACACGTCGACGCCCAGGTTGAGCCCGTGGTTCATCCCCGACACCACGAGATCGGGCTTCCGCGGCAAGACCCGGCCGTTCGAGTGCATCGCCACGTAGACGCAGTCCGCCGGCGTCCCGTCGATCGCGAACACGTCCTCCGAGACCTTACGAAGCCGTAGGATCCGGTGCAGGCTGAGCGAGTGGCTCGTGGCGCTCTGGTTCACCTCGGGCGCGCACACGATCACGCGACCGTGCCGGGCGAGCGCCTCGTGCATCGCGCGCAGGTTCTCCGCGGCGAAGCCGTCGTCGTTCGAGAGCAGGATCAGCGGGCGAGAGTCCTCCACGGGTCATCCTCCGAGCAGGCGCTTCGGCAGTGCGGCGACGAGCTCGAAGACCGCCGCGATGCGGCCGAACAAGCCCGCGCCGCCCCGGGCGCGCGCCATCGCGAAGGCAATCTTGCGCAGCACCGGCGTGTACGGGTACCACCAGAGCTCGCGCGCGGCCTTGTTGCGGTCCTCGAGGACGAACTGCGGGCGCGTCAATTCGGCCAAGGCGTGCGGGCTGTTCGTGATGCCGTACCCGCTCTCGCCCGTGCCCGTCCAGGGCGCCGCGGCCACGGCCGCCGTGAACCCGTGGTTGTTGATCGTCACCACGCCTGTCTTGAGACGCCGCGCGAGATCGTGCGCCGCGCCCACGCGCCGCGTCCACACGCTCGTCGTCAGGCCGAACGTCGACGCGTTCACCCGCGTGATCGCGTCCTCGGCGCCGTCCACGAGCACGATCGGCAGGATCGGCCCGAACGTCTCTTCCCGGAGCAGCGGCGTGTCCTCGCGATCGAGCTTCACGACGGTCGGCGCGAACGCGAGGGATCCCGCTTCGGGCGCGCCGCCTGCGAGCACCTCGGCGCCGGCGGCCTCGGCCTCGGCGAGGTGACGCCGCACGATGTCGCACTGCCGCGACGTCGTCAGCACGGCCGTATCGCGGCCCGGCTCGAGCTTCTTCGTCAGCTCCACGAGGCGCGGCACGAGCTTGTCCGCGATCTTCCGATCCACGTACACGCGCTCGATCGACGCGCAGTTTTGCCCCGCGTTCGTGAACGCGCCCCACACGATGCCGTTCGCCGTCCGCTCGATCGGCGCGTCCGCGAGCACGATGGCCGCGTCCTTCCCGCCGAGCTCGAGCGAGCACGGGATCAGCCGCTCCGCGCAGCGCACTGCCACGCGCCTGCCCGTCGCCACGCTGCCCGTGAACACCACGATGTCCGCTTCATCGACGACCGCCGCGCCCCCGTCTCCGCCGCCTTGCACGAGCGAAAGGAGCCCGTCCGGCAGGAGCCCTTCGAACAACGACGCCACGAGCGCGCCGGCCCGCGGCGTGATCTCACTCGGCTTGAACAGCACCGCGTTGCCCGCGAGCAGTGCCGGCACGATCGTCCGCAGCGGGATCGCCACGGGGTAATTCCACGGCGTGATGAGCCCGACGAGCCCGCGCGGCGCCTTGTGGATCCGGCCGAGCTTCCCGGGATACGCGAGCGGATCGAACTCGACCATCGTGCCTTCGAGCAGCTCCTCGATCGCGTCGGTCCAGTACTCGACGAGGTCTGCGTTCGGCAGCACCTCCGCGAGCGCCGCCTCCTCGACGGGCTTGCCGCACTCGCGATGCACGAGGTTCGCGATCTCCTCGGCGCGCGCGAGGATGCGCTGCTTCACGGGCGCGATCACGCTCGCCCGCTCGCGCGCCGTCTTCGCGGCCCACGCCTTTTGCGCCTCACGCGCCTTGCGCGCGAGCGCCGGGATCTCGCTCGGCGACGTCGCCGTCACGGCCGGCAGGGCGGATCCATCGAGCGGACTTTGCGTGGGGAAGGGGCCGCTCGCCCCGTCCGTCGCCGGCGTCGCTCGAGGCGCGCTCGTTGCGCTCGTCTCGTTCGTCTCGTTCGTCTCCGGGGCGTCCGCCTGCGCCTCGGCCGCTTGCCCATCTTGCTGCACGTCCATGCGGCGCGGAGCCTACCATTCCATCTGCGGCTCTGCCCCACCCGCGTTCGAAACGAAGAAGCCCCGAGGCGTGGGGCCTCGAGGCTTCCTCGATGGTGCGCCGCTCTCGCGGCGACCTTCACGGCACGTTGATGGTGACGGTGTTCGCCTTCTGGCAGTTGATCACGGCCGACTGACCCGGCGTGAGCCACTTGGCCTTCGTCGGGTTCGTCTCGCCCATATCGGCGAGCCGGATGAACTTCGGACCGCAGTCGACCTCGAGCGCCTCGCCGGTGTTGCCGACCAGCTTGCCGGTCAAGAACACGAGCGCCTGCTTGTTCGAGCTCACGGTGAGGATTCCGCGCGTCGCCGGCAGCGTCGCCGGATCCTTCGCCGGCGGAGCTTCCGTGGTCGGCGCGGCGCTGGCGCTCGTCGCGGGTGCGGCCGAAGCGCTGCCCGCGGGCGCGGCCGACGCGCTCCCGGGCGGAGCGGCCACAGCGCTGTCCGACGGCGCCGGCGCCGTCTCCGCGGTGGCGGGCGTCGGCGCAGCCTTCACCGTCTCCGTGGGCGTGGGCGTCGGCGTCGGCGTCACGGAGCCGCCCGTGTTTCCGGGCTGCGTCCCACCGGGCAGGCCGCCGATCCAGCCCTTCTGCATCGCGACGAACGCACCCGCGCCGATGAGCAAGAGAGCCGCGGCGACGAGCAGCCACCCGGGCAAACCCTTCTTCGGCTCCGGCTCCGGCTTCGTCTCGACCGGCTCCTTCGCCACGACGACCGGCTTCTTCTCCACCGGCGGCTTGGTCTCGGCGACGGGCTTCTTCTCGACCTCGGGCTTCTTCGTCGGCAGCGGCGGCTTCGCGACCGGCTTCTTCTCCGGCTCCGGCTTCGGCTCGAGCTCCGCGGCACCGAGCTCGATCGAAGCCTCCTCGGTCTCCACCTCGGGCTTCTTGGCCGGCGCGGGCTTCTTCTCGGACTCGGGCTTCTTCTCGGGCGCGGCAGCCTCGATCTCGACGACGGCCTCGGGCTCGGGCTTCTTCTCGGGCGCGGGCTTCCTCTCGGATTCGGGCTTCTTCTCGGGCGCGGCAGCCTCGATCTCGACGACAGCCTCCGGCTCGGGCTTCGCTTCGAGGACGGGCTCCTGTGCCTGCTCGGGCTCGGGCTTCTTCTCCGGCTCGGCCGACTTCGCGAGCGCTGCGACGAGCGCGGCGCTCGGCTTCGACGTCGAGGCGGGCTCGAACAGCTTCGTCGGCTCGGCATCTTCGCCGTCGCCGTCCTCCTCGATCGCAGAGGGCAAACCCGTGCTCGTCTCCGGCTTCTTCGCAGCCGCGGGACCGGTCCCGATGAGGGCCTCGATCTGCTCCGGCGCCAGGGCAAGCGGCGCGGTGATCGCGTCGGAGTCCTGGAGCGGCGGCGGACGCGAGTCGCCGGCCTCTTCGCCTTCGCCGACACCGGGCAGCGTCCTCTTGAGCTCGTCGACCGGCACGGCCGGCTTCGTGGCGATGGGCGTCGCGGTGGGCGTCGTGAGTTTGGGCAGCGCGGCCGGCTTCGTGGGAGCGGGCGTCGTCGCGGCCGGCTTCGCGCCCGTAGCGACGGGCGTGATCGGCTTCGGGCCAGGGATGGCCGCGGGCTTGGCGGCGGCCGGCGTGACGGCGGCCGGCTTGGCAGCCGTGGTGACAGGCGCGATCGGCTTCGGACCCGGCACGGCGGCAGGTTTGGCAGCCGTGGTGACGGGCGCGGGTTTGGCCGGAGGCGTCTTCGGCGTGCCCAGCGGAGTTGCGATGGCCACGCCCTTCGCGGGCGACGCATCCTTCGCGGGCGCCTCGTCCCAGAGGTCGTCGCCGATGTCGGGCTTCTTCGTGACGATGGGCGTCGCGGCCTCAGCGAGCGTGGGGATCGGGGCGCCGACCACGTCGTCCCCCGGCTTCACCGCGAGCGAGCCGATCCCGGCACGCTCGGGCCGGGGCAACGCGGCGTTCTTCTGGACCTTTTCAAGGAGCGCTTCCAGCGCCGCGATTCGTTGTTCGACGTTCACGCCTCGGGAGTCTACCCAATCGCGCGGCTCCTGACGAGGATCCGACGGGATGCGCAAGAAACTTGCGTTTTGGGGGCGCCGCGCCGGGGTTTCACCCCGGACCCCGACGAGGGGTTATCCACCCCTCGACCCGGACCAGGGCAAGCCCTGGACGCGGGGCGACAGTGCGCGATGCGCACTGTCGACAGGGAAAACGTCCCCAGCACGTACGGCAGCACTGCTGTCTTGGCTGGCGAGGAGGTTCGTGGTCTTGCCACGGGCCGTCGGAAAAACTGCGCATCGCGCGGTTTTTCCGCTTTCGGTCCAGGCCGTGCCTGGTCCGGGGTGCAGGGGGCGGACAGCCCCCTGCTGGGGTGCGGGGCAACGCCCCGCGCATAACCCACCCGTCAGAGACGGAGCGAATAGAACTCCACGACCCGCTGCACATCGACGGGGAACAAGGCCGAGGAGGCGTCTGGCAGCGCCGTCACGGTGGCGCTGAACGCGGCCTTGTCGACGTTGAGCCACGAGGCGCGCTCCATCGTCTCGTCTGCGACTGAGGAGAGCACGTGCGGGTTTTTCCAGACCCTGGGCACGAGGGAAATCGTGTGCCCCTGGTCGACCCGGAACGAGGCGATGTCGACGCGCCGCCCGTTCACGTGCACGAAGCCGTGGCAGACGAGCTGCCGTGCTGCGGGGATCGTGCGCGCGAAGCCAGCGCGGAACA
This sequence comes from Polyangium jinanense, assembly GCF_028435265.1. Classification (GTDB taxonomy): domain Bacteria; phylum Myxococcota_A; class Polyangia; order Polyangiales; family Polyangiaceae; genus Polyangium; species Polyangium jinanense. Next base: position 71,848 of record NZ_JAGTJK010000055.1, read on the forward strand.
CCACGTTGTCGAGGCGTCGTTCGAGCAGCTCGACGAGCTTGTCGCCGGGGGCGCCTTGGCTTCGCCCGGCTTCGACCATGAGGCGCCGGAGCTGCACCTCGGAGACGCCATAACCGAAGCGAAGCTTCTGCTTCTCGATCAAGCGGAGCTTGTACTCGGAGAGTTTGTGCCGCGCCTGCCCGTGTTGACCTGGCGGGTACGGACGTCGATCGATTTTCTTGCGCGAAAACCCCGGAAGATCGCAGCCGAGGGCGCGCATCACGCGAACGCGGGGACCTGTGTAGCGGCTCATGGAAACCCAGGCTACCGCTCCGATATGAAAATGACAATGAAAATCGTTTTCATTTGTGGGCGAGACAAACGTGCGCCGCGATGGTCGCCGGAAAGACGTTCGTCGCGGTGTTCCGAGGGGGGGTTGGGCGAGCGGGGAGGGGGCGGGAGGTGCTCCGGATCCGGAGCTTCGTGGGCGTGAGACGTGAGGGCCGAGCCCCCACTGTTCTCAGAGCGTCTCGAGGTACGCGACGAGGTCGTCGACCTGCGCCGGCGTCAGGTGCGACGTCACGCCGTGCTTGTCGCCGCCGCCGCAGGCCGGGTTGAAGCGGTCACGCAGCGTCGCGGCGCAGCCGTCGTGCATGAAGGGCGCGCGGTCCGCGATGCCCATCAGCGTCGGCACCTGGAAGGCCTTGCCCGTGCCCACGTCGGCCCAGTCGTTGTTCGTCAGCTTCTCGCCGTTGTGGCAGGTCGCGCAGCCGACCTTCGCGTCGAGGTAGAGCTCCTTGCCGCGCTCCACCGCCGTCGTGTCGGCGACCTCGGCCTTCGGCAGCACCGGCTGCGCGTCGATCCAGCGACCGACGAGCCGCGATTGACGCGGGCCGAGCGGCTGGCCGCCCATGCGGTTCACGAACACCTCGCTCATGATGTGGCCGAGGTCTTCCATGTCGCCGTCCCAGTGCAGCGGCGCCGTCGCCAGGATGCCGCCGCGGATCGACTGCGTCCGGCGCGGACCGATCGGGTTGAAGTTCCAGGTCCGGGCGTCATCCATCGCCTCCGGGTGACAGGACGCGCACGCGAGCGAGTTGAAGCCCGTCGCGCTCTGGTGGAACACGTCGTGCCCCGTGTCGCGGCGGCTCTCGCCGGGCAGCTCGATCGTCTGTCCCGTGCCCGGCAGGTAGATCGCCGCGGGCTCGCGCAGCTGCACGGCGAGCTCTCCGCCGGCCCAGTATTGCGCCGCGATCGGCTGCCCGGGCACCGGCTCGGCGAACGAAGGATCGCAGCCCGTCGACTGGTTGGCCGCGATCGAGGCCCGCGACGTCCGCAGGATCGCGTTGTTGCCGGCGGCGACGATCGTCACGTCGCTCTCGTTCGGCGAGACGGCGATGTCGACGGGCAGGGCCGAGCCGGAGAGCGACGCGCCGCCGAGGGGCGGGATCACGATGGGCACCGTCTCGTCGCCGGGCTCCACCTCGGTCACCGTCGTTTGCACGATGCTCCCGTCGCAGCCGCCGCCGCTGCCGTAGCCGCCGGGCTGCTCGATCACCACCGCGTTCGCCGTCCCGCGCTGATGCACCATGATCGCGCCGCCGCTCGGCCGCGACACCATGCGCCACGCCACGGCCGGCTCGAAGTGCGAATCCCCGCCGGTGAACGGATCGAAGGTCTTCACCTTGGCCGGCGCCTCGCGCTGCCAGATCTTGCCGTCGATGCCCACGACGAGCACCTCGGCCGAGCGGAAGCGGCTCACGAGCAGCTTGTCGCCTTGCACCACCACGTCGCGCAGATCGCGCTCGAGCTTCAGCACGCGCGTCGCTGCGCCGCCGCCCGCGGGCAGCGTCACGAGCTCACCCGTCTGACAGGCCACGTGGAGGCGGTCGTTTTCGGCCTCGTAGGCGATGCCGCGCGGCGTCGCGCAGACCTGGCGACGCTCGATCAGCTTGCCGCCGGCCACGTCGATCGACGCCACGGCGCCGCCCGAGCGGAGGGCCACGTGGGCGCGGCCTTCGTTGTCGATGGCCACGCGCCCGGGCTCGTCGCCTTCTTCGAGCGTGACCTTGGCTTTCAGGGCACGGGCTTCGAGGTCGACGATCCAGACCACGTCGCGGTCCGGGTCGGCGGCGACGGCGGTCTTGCCGTCATCTGCGATGGCGAGGGTGCCACCGGAGATGGCAGGCGGCGAAACGGCGGCGACGGCGATGTCCTTGTTGGGGACGAAGGTGTCGTCGATGCCTGAGCATCCGGCGGCGATGCTGGCGCCGGCGAGGGAGACGAGGAGCAAGGCGAGCGGGCGTCGAAGATGGGTTCGCATGAGGCCTCCGCGCTTCGCTTGGCAAATAAGAAGCCAAGCCTTGTCGAATTCTCGCCACTTCCGGTTCGCGCGCCAACTGCGCGTGAATGAAACGGAACCTCAATCGGGATGCGGGGTTGCACTCGGGGGGGAGGCGCGTACGCCCGTGAAGGAGGGTTCGCGCTGGGCGAGAACTGGTGTGCCAGCCGGCGCCGCTATGACGCGGATGTCACACCAGCTCGAAGACCTGGTCGAAGGAGTCGCCCTCCATGTCGACGACGATTCGTTGATCGGTGGCTTCGATGCCTTCGAGGCGCACGGAGAAGAAGAACTTGCTCGCGCTCAGGGTCTCGGCGCCGCGGAAGGACAGGGCGGCGCCGCCTTCGACGAGGCGGGCATCGCCGGAGACGCGGGCGGCGATGCGGAGGTCGAATCGTTTGAGGGGGATGCGCAGCGCGGGGCCTTCGTTGAGGAAACGCGTCGCGTCGCCCTCGCGGCGGAAGACGGCGTTGCCGCGGGCTTCGAGCTGCTTGCGGACCTCGGGCTTCAATCGATCACCTGCGACGCTCTCGACGATCGAGAGGAGGGGCACCTCGCCTCCGTCCCGCACGGCGGGAACGAGGGTTTCGAGCAACTTCACGACGGACCCGCGTAGCTCCGGGCGCCGATGGGTCTGGACGGGCATCGATACCTCCAAGGCTTCGCCTTCTCGATGTCGTCGGGTGAGCGAAAACGCAAACAGAATCGCGCGATATGTCGGAGGCGGAAAAAGGGGCGCGAATGCGCCGAAGAGGGGTCGGCGCGTCCGGAGGTGTCTTTGGAGGAGCACCAAAGAGGGGTCGGCGCGTCCGGAGGTGTCTTTGGAGGAGCACCAAAGAGGGGTCGGCGCGTCCGGAGGTGTCTTTGGAGGAGCACCAAAGAGAGGTCGGCGCGTCCGGAGGTGTCTTTGGAGGAGCACCGAAGAGAGGTCGGCGCGTCCGGAGGGGTCTTTGGAGGGGCGCCAAAGAGGGGGCGGCGCGTCCGGAGGTGTCTTTGGAGGGGCACCAAAGAGAGGTCGGCGCGTCCGGAGGGGTCTTGGGGAGGGCGCCAAGCAGAACTCCGGGCGGGCGGAGGGGGCCTTGGCGCGCGTCCGGTGGGATTCCGCGCAGTTTTCGCACGGTTCCCGCGCGCGCCGGGTACGCCTGCCAGCCACGAATGCCGCGAGTGCCGGCAAACCACGTCGCTCACGTGGGGCCGCTTTCCAAAATAAAGCTGGAGGATGGTAATGCGCAGCCCCGCAGCGTCGTGCCATTCCCATTAAATATCTCGACGACGTCCCGGCTGCCTGTCATTCAATTGCCCATGACCGACACCGATTGACGCGCCGGCCTCATTCGGCCTCTTCCAGCGCGCACCGGCATCCTTCGTTTGGCCCTCGTCCTCGCGGCGACCGCGTCGGCCCGGCTCGGCCATTCGCACACCTCCTTTGAAAGGCGCACCCATGCACCGTTATCATTCCAATTCTTGCATTTCTATGCTCGCCCTCCTCCTCGCCGCCTCCACGGCCTCGTGTGTCGCCTCCGAAGACGTCGTCCTGGATGACGAGATCGAGGCCGCCGAGAGCGACGTGGACTCCACGAGCGATACGGCCGACGACGAAGCGAGCGACGAGGACGTCGCGGAAGACACCGTCGCGACCGCCGAGACCGAGGAGACCGACGAAGCCGAGAGCGCGCTTTCGTCGCCGCGCGCCGAGACGGTGCGCCTCGTCCCTGCACAGGGCCACACCGGCACCCAGCGCGTCAATTTCGCGATTCCCCTCGCCCCCGGCGAGCTCTTCGAGGAATCCATGGTTCGCGTGATGCACGAGGGCCGCGACCTGCCCCTCGCGCGCCGCGGCCTCGCCCGTCATGCCGACGGGAGCCTCCGGAGCGTGCAGATCCAGGTTGACGTGGCCGTGGCCGGCGAGACGGAGCTCCGCGTGATCGTGGGCGAGCGCTCGAAGGCCGGCGCGCTTTCGATGGTCCCCGTGCAGCAGACGCTGGTGAACGCGGACGGGACGCTGGGGCCGCGCGTGTATGCGCTCCTTTCGCCCCAGCGGCTCGCGAAGAGTGGCGTGATGGGCACGATCGCCCCGGAATCCGAGACCGCAGGCTCGCCGTACGACGGCTGGGCGAAGGTCTGCGATTACAACAAACACGACGTCGACGCGTTCCTCCCGAAGAAGGGCGACCCCGCGGTCTGGCTCTACGATCGCGGCACCACGTTTTACCGGGGTTATGCGCGGCGGGGCGACGTCGAGACGCTCCGCACGGCTTACGCCGAGACCGCGCTTTACCGCGCCGGCATCTCCGGCAGCGGGAAGAACCTGGAGATCGGCATTCCCAAAAAGGCGAACGATCCGAAGTATCATTATAGCCAGAACCTCGCGATCCATTACCTCCTGACCGGCGACGATCGCTTCCGCGAGGCCGCGGAGAGCGTGGCCGATCGAATGGCTTCCATCTGGAAGCCCCGGTACAAGGGGAAGGACACGGGCCTCTGGACCGAGCGCCATGCGGGCTTCTACCTGCTCGACATGACGTACGCGATGATGGTCTCCGACGATCAAAGCGCCCATTTCCAGGAGCTCGCCGATAACGCGGTCGACGCCTACCTCGACGTCCAGGCGACGTATCCGCAGGGCTACGGCGATTCGAATGCCCGCTGCTTCGCCCATCACGCCGGCGCGCATGGCGAGGGGTATGGGTACTTCGGCTGCAGCCCCTGGATGAGCGCCATCCTCGCCGACGGCCTCGATCTCTACGCGAGCGAGCGCGGTGGCCAGCGCGAGAACCAGGTGCACGCGTCGATCGTGAAGCTCGGCCGCGCCATCGCGCGCGAAGGGATGGACAGCTCGGGCAAGCCCTACTACTTCATGGGCGAAGGCGGAACGGGCCGGGGCGAAGAAGACCCGGACAACGAGCACTGGGGTGAAGCCGCGTACGTCATGGCCATGGCCTACCACTACTCGCACGATGCTTCGCTCGCGAACGCCGTCGGCGGGCTCGTGGCGAAGCTCAAGCAAAACGGCCGCGCGCCGCACATGCGAAGCTTCAACTGGCAGTGCCGCAGCGCCGTGGCCACGCCGGCGTACATGCGCTGAAGAAGCGTCACGACCCGGGGGTCACGAATCCACGTGGCCCCGGCGTGATGCCGCGAATGTAAAGTCGTGCATGGGCGCTTGACGGGAGAGGCGAGCGCCCATAAGTGACCGGCGGGTCAACATGACGTCCTCTGTCTCCCGCTTCGCGTCTTCGTCCTCGCCCCGGAGAGCCCACCGCGCCTTCACGGCGTGCACGCTCGCCCTGCTGCTCGGCGCCCCCGCCGCGGCCCTCGCGCAACCCCAACCTGCGCGCGAGCCCGCGCCGCCCGCGCCGGCCGCCCCCGCCCCCGCGGCCGCGCCTGCGCCGCCTCCCCCCGCGGCCGATCGCATCGCCGAGGCCCTCGCGCCCCAGCCCGGAGGCCTGACACCGGACGAGGCGGCGCGCATCGCGCTTCGCACCCGCCCGTCGCTCCGCGTCAAGCAGGCCGAGCTCCGCGCCGCCGCGGCGCGTGTCGATCAGGCGCTCCTCAACTACCTGCCGCAGGTCACCGTCGCCGCGGGCTACACGCGCCTCTCCCGGGTCCAGAACGTGCTCGGCGCGCCGTCGACCGCCTATGTCGGCACGAACCTGGACCCGGCGAACCCGCAGGTGATCCCCGTGCAGCAAGGGCCCCTCGTGTCGAGGCCGTGCCCGCCCCCGCTCTCGGGCAACTGCGTCACGGACATCGCGGGCACGCCGATCACCGCGGTGCAGACGCCGGGCTTCTCGTTCCCTGTCCTCCTGAACTCGTACTCGCTCACGGCGTCGATCGCGCTGCCGATCTCGGACTACGTGCTGCGTATCTCGCAGGGCTACGCGTCCGCCTCGCACGCCGAGAGCGCGAAGCGGATCGAGCTCGAGGCCGAGGGGTTGACGATCGCCGCGGACGCGAAGGTCGCGTTCTTCAACTGGGTCCGCGCCAAGGGCAGCGCTGTCGTCGCGACAGAGGCCGTGGCGCAGGCCGAGGCGCATCTCAAGGACGCGAACCTCACCTTCCAGGCGGGCCTCATCTCGAAGGCCGATGTGCTGCGCCTCGAAGCGCAGGTCGCGTCTGCGCAGCAGGTGCAGGCCGACGCGGATGCGCTCGCGTCGCTTGCCGAGGAGCAGATCCGCATCTCGCTCATGCTCCCGGCTGGCAAGCCGCTCACGATCGGCGTCGACGTGCTGCATGCGTCGGCGGAGCCGAGCACGGTGCAGCTCGCGGCGCTGCAGGACGAGGCGCTTGCGCGGCGGCTGGAGATCCGCGCGCTCGACGAGACGGAGTACTCGCTGAAGAAGCAGGTCTCGCTGGCGCGTGCGGGTTACTTCCCGCGCGTCGACGGGTTTGCCGAGGGGCAGTACCAGAACCCGAACCAGCGCGTCTTCCCGCAGGCCGACGAGTTCCGGTTCACATGGAATGCGGGCGTCAGGCTCTCCTGGACCATCAACGACACGCTCACGGCGATCCCTGCCGTGACCGAGGCGAAGTCGCGCGTGGAGCAGATCGCCGCGCAGAAGGAGCAATTGCTCCAGGGGCTCAAGGTCGAGGTTGCGTCGGCCTACGCGGAGCTCAAGCGCGCGGAGGCGAACATCGACGCTGCCGATCGTGGGCTCGCTGCGGCGGAGGAAGGGCTGCGTGTGCAGAACGAGCTCTTCCGTGCGGGGCGTGCGACGGGCGTGGCGCTCGTCGACGCCGAGGCCGAGCTCACGCGCGCGCGCTTGCGCCGCGTGGACGCGCGCGTCGGGATCCTCGTGGCCCGCACGCGACTCGAACACGCGACGGGACGCGACGTGGAAAAGGCCTCCACGGCACCGAAGAACCCCTAAGAGGTTGCTGCCACGGCGCGAGGCTTTGCCCCGCACCCCAGAAGGGGGCTGTCCGCCCCCTTCACCCCGGACCAGCGCAAGCGCTGGACTCGGGGTCGATGAACTGCGCGATGCGCAGTTCATCGAACAGGCCGTGGCAAGACCCGCG
>NZ_JAGTJK010000056.1:0-75237 GCF_028435265.1 Polyangium jinanense
CTCGGCCCTCGGTCCAGGCCGTGCCTGGTCCGGGGTGCAGGGGGCGGACAGCCCCCTGCTGGGGTGCGGGGCAAAGCCCCGCGCGCGCATCCTTCAGGTGTTGATCTTGACCATCGGGCCGCCCTTGATGATCACGTCGCCGCCTGACGACGTCACGCTCACGACGCCCGAGCCTGCGACCTCGATCGTCGTCGCCGTGATCGTCACCTTGTTGCCTTCGAGCGTGATGCTCGCGCCGCCTGGCGTGCCCAGCGTGATCTTGTCGTGCTCCATCACGTGCGCCGTCGTCGCCCCGCCGCCGCCCTCGCCGGGGGGCGCGATTTGCACCGAGTGCGTCCCGCCGACCATCGTCGAGTCGATCCCGCCGACTTGCGTCGAGCGGTTCACGCCGACCACGACGCTGCGGTTCATGCCCGTCACCTCGCGCTCGCTCGCTTGAACCGACTTCATCAGGTTCTTGCCGATGCTGATGGTCTCGTTGGCCTTCACCGTCTTCGTCCGATCGTTGCCGATCGTGACGTTCTCGTTGCGCTGGATGACCTTCGTCCGATCGTTGCCGACGGTCGTGTTCTCGTCGTTCTTGACGAGTTTGTTGTAGTCGCGTTCGGCCTGGAAACGGACGAGCTCCTTGCCGAGCGCGTCCTCGAACATCATCTCGTTGTAGCCGCCGCTCCCGCCCGTCGAGTTCGAACGCAGACCGCTCTGCGTCTTGTTGTCCGGCAACTTCCACGGCACCTTCTGCAGGTTCGTGAACACGCGGCCCACGATCACCGGCCGATCCGGATCACCGCCGAGGAAGTCGACGAGCACTTCCTGCCCGATGCGCGGCAGGTTCATGCCGCCGTAGCCTGCGCCGCCCCAGGGCTGGCTCACCGGGATCCAGCACGAGCTGTTGTCGTCCATCTTCGACTCGCGATCCCAGTGGAAGTGCACGCGCACGCGGCCGAACTCGTCGCAGTGGATCTCCTCGCCGGCGGGACCGACGACCGTCGCGCTCTCCACGCCGTTCACCTTCGGCCGCTGCATCACGGCCTTCGGGCGGTGCGGGATCTTCGTGCTCTTCGCCTCGCAATGGTGCGTCCATTCGCCCGTCGACGTGCCCGCCATGTGCGACGCGATGATGAGCAGTTGCTTGTCCGACGCGAGATCCGCGCGCGGGTGATCGAGGAAGCTCGTCACCACGCCTGGCCCGAGGTCGAGCACGTTCGTCTGGAACGAGATCGCCGTCCCGCTGCCGCGCTTCGCTTCGAGCCGCTTCTGGGCGAGCTTCGCGCCCTCGGCCTCGTCCGTGCGGGCCTTGCCTTTGTCGTCGGCGGAGGGCGTGTCGTCGCCCTTCTCCGCGCCGAACAGGAACGCGCCCGGCGTGTAGTGGAACCGCTCGAGCTTGTCTTCGAGCGGGATCTCCGCGCCGGAGGCCGTGGCTGCGAGGTTGTACGAGGGCGGCCTGCGGTAATCGACGTCGCGCATCGTGTACTTGCCGGGGCGCACCTTGCGGGCCATGCGCACCACGGTCACGTGCTCGCGATCGGCCGTCGTGGGGTTGTCTCGGAACGCGATCGGCTTGCGGGCCGCGTTCGACTGCGGCGCGTCCGAGAGCACGAGCTTCGACCCCTCCTCGGACGGCTCGAAGTAGAAGCTGATCCCCGCGTCCTCCAGCATGCGGCTGATGAACTGGTAGTCGGTCTCCGCGTACTGCACGCGGTACTTGCGCTTCTTGTAGGCGCCCTTGTCGATCTTGAGGACGGGCTCGATGCCCCACTCGGAGAGCATCTTCACCACGATGTCGGGCTCCGAGAGCTGCTGGAACATGCGGTGGTTCCGGCGCTGCGTCGCGAGCCAGAGCGTGGGCACGATCGAGATGTTGTACGACGACAGGCCCGTCTCTTCCGCGCCGAGCTGCTCGAGCTCGTTGCAGATGCCGGTCCAGATCCGCGGCTGCCCGCCTTCGCCGTGCCCGCCGTGCATCACGAAGCGCGCCGGCTGGCCGACGATGGCCTCGAAATCGACGTTGGGGTTGTCGCTGAGGGCGACGAGGCGCACCTCGAAGAGCTGCGAGATCTTCTCGCTCACCGAGAACTCGCGGACATCGAAGCCATCGCCCGAGGCGAGCTCGACCGAGAGATTGCTGGTTCTTGAGGCGCTCATGACGTCGTCCCGCGCGAAAGGCCCCGGGATCGGGGCGGCACGAGAAGCTAACACGACTGCCACGCCGTCGGGGAGAGGCATTCTGAATGCCCCACCCATCTTGTCTTGACGGTCACGCCGCCATTTGTTGTCCTCTCCCCATGCCCGACGACCTCGTGCACCTCCGGATCGAGTCTGACGATTTCCCCTGCGACGATTTGCAGGTTTTCGAGCTCTCGGGACGCGAATCGCTCGGAAAGCCGTTCGCGCTCTCGATCGGCGTCGCCAGTACGAAGCCCCCGGGGCTCGACCTCGCCCTCGTCGAGGGCGCGATGGCGACGCTCGTATTCGACGTACAGGGCCAGGACGTACGGCGCATCCACGGCATGATCGCCGAGATCCGCGACCGCTTCGACACCGAGGCGAACACCTGTTCGTACGACCTGCTCCTCGTCCCGCGCGCTCATCGCCTCTCGCTCGTGCGAACGCAGGAGATCTTCATGGAGCTCTCGGTCCCCGAGATCATCCAGAAGAAACTCGAGCTCGTGGGGCTCGGCGGGGACGACGTGGAGATGCGGCTCACCGCGACGTACCCGAAGCACGAGTTCGTCGTGCAGTACAGGGAGACCGACCTCGCGTTCGTCTCGCGCCTCGCCGAACACGAGGGCATCACGTTTTTCTTCGAGCACGACGGCGACCGCGACAAGATCGTCTTCACGGACGACAACCAGGGTTTTCCCGTGGCGCCGGGCCACGACCACGCGGTGTTCCGGTCGCGCGGCGAGCGCCGTGACATCTACCACATCGAAGCGACCACGCGCCTCGTACCCCGGGCCCACGTGGTGCACGATTACAACTATCGTATACCGCTCGTCGATCCCACGGGCAGCGCCGACGCGCCGTCCGGGCTCGGTGGCGGTCTCGTCGAGTACGGCGCCCATTGCAAGACGCCCGTGGAAGCTGCGCGGCTCGCAAAAATCCGCGCCCAGGAGACCGAGGCGACGCACCGCGTCTTCAGCCTGGAGAGTGATCTCGGCTGGATCCGCGCGGGCGGCCGCTTCACGCTCGAAGGGCACCCCAAGCTCGGCGACGTGACCTTCGTCGTCACCGAAATCGAGCACGCAGCGCGTCATCCGGTGGCCATCTTCGGCGGCAGGGAAGAGATTCCTTATACGAACACCTTCCGCGCCATCGAGAGCTCCATTCCCTTCCGGCCCCCGCGCGTCACGCCGAAGCCCCGGATCCACGGCATCATCAACGGGGTCGTGGCGCACGAGATGGAAGGTACGGAGAGCCTCTTCGCGCGCATTGACGAGGAGGGCCGTTACCTCGTCCGCATGATGTTCGACACGTCGCAAACCGGCGACCGACAATTCGTCTCGCGTCGTATTCGTATGGCGCAGCCGCACTCGGGCCAGAATTACGGGCATCATCATCCCCTGAAGCCCGGGACCGAGGTCCTCATTGGTTTCATCGACGGCGATCCGGACCGGCCCATCATCCTGCACACTGTGCCCAATGCGCTCACGCCCTCGCCTGTGGCCGCGAATTCTGCGCCGGCGCACCGTATCAAGACGGCGACGGGGATTCTGATCGAGATGAAGGACGCGTTGATCAAGAGCAGCTGATGACCCTCCCCTTGTTTTGCCTCGGTGGCAAAGCCGCGCCCGAGGCGATCGCGGCCGATCTCAAGACCCTCGCGCGGCTGCCGGAGCGAGCCCGCGCGCGATTCTGGGACGCGCTCGGCCCGGCGCTGCCCGATCCTCTGCCGGCCTCGGTCGAGTCTGCGCTCGATACCTTCGCGCGCGCCTTCGAGGCCCCGCGGGACGATCTCGCCCGCGCGCTCAAAGCCTCGCGTTTCCTCGTGCGCGAGGCGTGCGCGCGGGGCCTCGATCGCTCGCGATTCGAGGAAGACGTCGTCGGCCTCGCGGGCGGCCCGCTCTCGCCGGAAGCCGCGGTGATCGCGCCCATTTTGCTCTCGAAGTACGACGCGGTACGCTCGGCCATCGGGGCAGGCGCCTTACGGGATACGCTCACGGATCACGGCGCCGTCGTCGAATCGATCGAATGGCGGGTCGACGCGGTCCTCGCTTCTAGTCGCGGCGACACGGGGGCCGCGAAGATCGCGGTCCTCACGCTCGGCTACCGCGACGGGGATCGTAAAGATCGCATCACGCTGCATCTGTCATCCGAGAAACTCGAAGAGCTCCGGCGGGCATGCGAGCGCATGTCGAGCTGATCATTCGACTTCATAGCTTTACAGCCGGATGAGCGCTCTGTTAGCGTCTCCTCCGTAGGAGGCGCGAGCACATGGCGGACGATGTCTCGGCGGAGGGCAAGTATCTTCTGATTTCGGTGCCCGATTTCGCTGTTGATACGGTGGGACTCAAGCCTGGCCCGCTGGTGCTGGCCGATAAAGAGGATCCCAACTCGAGGAAAATTCCCACGGGTGATCGCAAGGACGAGACCATGAGCTCGTTCCTGCGGCTCGGCGCGTTCCACCAGTCGCCCGAAAACGATCCAGCGGCGAAACGCGCGCTCGCGCTCGCCAAGGTGGCCCTCGAGGTCACGATGGTCCAGGGCGGCCCGGCTCCGGAAGAGGATGAGTTTGGAGCCGAGGTCAACACAGACAACACTGGCGTCGGCAGCATCCCGTTGAGGGGCGAGGACGGCAAGATCCTGACGGACAAGGATGGCAAGGTCCTGACGGAGCCGGATCGGGGCGTTTTCCTCGACGATCAGCGCATCGGCGATCCGCGGTCGAGCTCGACGGACCTCGAGGGGCAATCACGCCCCAGGTCCGAGCGCATGGAGCACAGCGCGGCGCTGCTCACGCGCGGCGGCTGGTGGGATCATACCGACGGCAATCGCATCTCGACGACCTACGGCGACAAGGTCGAGGTGATCCGCGGCAACTACAAGATGGTCGTCATGAGCCGCCAGGACAACCCCGAGGGCGCGGGTGGCTGGGATCTCTCGGGCGGCCACGTCCAGGACCTCGGCCCGGCCTCGATGCCTGGCGCGAGCGTACGCGTGGAGTTCCGGCCCGGCATGTTCGGGCAACGCGGCACCTGGCACCTCGAGAACACGACGAACAACTTCTGCCAGACCAGCGATTACGCCGGCGACTTTTACGAGCACTGGTACGGAAACCACAAGGAGTCCGTCATCGGCTCGGAGTCGCCCGTGGAGTGGCACGAGGAGCTCGAAAAACCCTACGGCAACCCCGCGATCGTGGAGAGGACCTGGGCCAGCAAGATCGAGAGCTACACCGGCAGCTCGACCGTGCGGATCCCCTCGATCCACGAGGAGACGTACGCGGACACGACGAGCTCGACAACGGACGTCAAGCTGAGCATCAGCGAAACCACGTATTGCGACGGCACGATCACCTCCAAGACCGGCCGCGTCGACCGTCCCGTGCCGGCCATGCACGAGGAGACGTACGCGGTGGCGTCGAACAGCCTCACGACCCTCGTCACTTCGAACGCGTTGACGAACGTCGGCGTGCAGATGGAGACCACGATCGCGGGCACGCTCGGTAGCCTCACGCTCGCCGCGGCGCAGGGGGACGTGGAGCTCATCGCCGTGAAGGGCAGCGTGAGCGTCGCCGCGCTCGTCGGCGAGGTCGAGGTGGTTGCGAAAAAGCGCATCGTCACGGTCGGCAACAGCTTCGAGTGGAAGTTCGGCACGCACGAGGACACGGACTCGATGAAGAAGAAGGTCAAGCTGAAGGAGCTCGATACGACGCTCGACCGGCTCCACACGACCCTCATCAACAAGCGGATGAGCATGGACGAGAAGCTCACGGCGCTCGCCATTCATCTCCAGGGGATGCAGGTCGCCATCGGCATGTGACCGGACGGGCGCGCATCGATGCTCACGAAAAACCTCACCCCATTCCTCGTCGGGACGAAGCTCACCTCGCGACGTCCGCCGCAGCCGGAGATGACCGTCGTCGTTCGCGCGACGTACGCCCTCGGGCCCGGCGGCGCGCTCACCGTCGTCGAGCAGCCGATCGATCAGCGGTTCCTCTCGGGAGAAACGTTTGCCGACCATGACGAGGAGCGCACGGGGGAATGCCTCTTCCCCAATGACTTCGCCGATTTCAAGCTGAATGCCGAGGTCCTCCTCAAGGGCCATTGCCACGCGGCCGGCGGGATCCCCTTGACGGAGTGCCTCGTCCGGTTCGCGGTCGGCGGCTGGTCGAAGACGCTCCGGGTCGTCGGGCGGCGCGCCTGGTCCGACAAACTGCCGGGCGCCGTCCCCTCGGCCCCGCTCGGCTTCACGAAATTGCCGCTCACCTGGGCGAACGCCTTCGGCGGTATCGGTTTTCCCGACAACCCCTCGGGCAAGGGGCTCGGCGACGAGCTGCCGAGCGTGGAGTACCCGGACCAACCGGTCCGGAGCCGCGGCGATCGCCCGGTCCCGGCGGGGTTTGGCCCCGTGAGTGCCCAGTGGCCGGCTCGCGCTGGCAAGATCGGCAAGGAGTACGGCAAGGCCTGGCAGGACAAACGCGCCCCGTTTTACGCCGAGGACTTCGACTGGACCCATTTCCACGCCGCGCCCCCGGATCAGCAGCTCCCCGGGTATCTTCGCGGCGACGAGGAGCTCCTCTTCCAGAACCTCTCCCCCACGGAGCCCACGCTGCGCACGCGCCTACCCGGCACGCGTGTCCGCGCCTTCGTGCGGGACGATGCCGGCCGGTTCCGCGAAGTGCCGATGTCGCTCGACACCTTGCTCGCCGACCTCGATCGCAACGTCCTCGAATTGACGTTCCGCGGCGTGATCGAGGTGCGCGAGCACGATTTCGAGGACGTGCGTACGATGCTCGTCGCCCAGGAGCAGCTCGGAACGAAGCCCCTGCCCGAGGCGCATTACCGGGACCTCTTGCTCGCCTTCGAGAAGGATCCGGTCGGGTTTGCCGCGGCCCTGCCGCCGAACTTCGCCGACGTCATCGCCCGCGCAGAGGCCGAGCGCCGCGGCGAGCCTCCCCCCTTGCGAACGGATCTCGACCCCATCTCGGCGAAGATCGATCAGAAGCTCGGCGCGTTCGGCGCGAACATCGTCGAGGAGGTCGGAAAGAGCATCGCGGAGGCGCGCGAAAAGGCAAAGGGGCACCGCGACATCGAGCCCGAGCTCGCGAAGGCAGCAGCCGCCATGGACGACGAGCCGCCCGCCATGATGGTCCGGAAGCCCGGCGTCCTGCCGCCGCAAGGCTTGCGCAAAACCATGCGCGGCGTGCTCGAAGAAGTCGAGAACGTCAAGAAGACCCTCGCGGACAAGGACATCCCCGGGGACAAACGCGAAGAGCTCTCGGCCAAGCTCGCCGCGCTCGAGGCCATCCCCCACGATCCCCGCTGGCAGACGCTCGATCCTGCCTACCGCCCGCCGACGGGCCCCATTTCGACGGACGAACCCGGGCCGGGGCGGGATCTCTCCGAGCAGGACCTCACGGGGCGCGATTTGCGTGGCCTCGATCTGCGCGGCGCGAACCTCGAAGGCGCGATCCTCACGCGCGCCGACCTCTCCGGCGCGGATCTCTCGGGCGCGAACCTGCGTGACGCCGTGCTCTTCAAGACGAACCTCGAAGGCGCACGCCTCGCCTCCGCGGACCTCCGGCGCGCGAACCTCGCCCGCGTCCGCGGAAAGAGAGCCGACTTCACGGGCGCGTCCCTGGAAACCGCTTTCTTCGAGGACGCCGACCTCGAAGGCGCCACGCTGGCGAATGCGAGCAGCCCTTATGCGATCTTCACGCGGACGAACCTCGCGGGCGCCCGCGCCGAGCGCGCCGATTTCGATCACGCCGATTTCACCGAGGCCACGGTCGAGGGCGCCTCGTTCGAGCGTGCCTCGTTCGTCTCCGCGCTCCTGTCGCGTCTTCGTGGGAGGAAAGCGCGGCTCACGGGCGCGCGGCTCACGGGCGCGAGCTTCAAGGACGCGCACCTCGTCCTTGCCTCGCTCGCGGATTGCTTCGGCGAGAAAGTGCTCCTCGAAGGCGCGAACCTCGAAGACGCCGATCTCTCCCACGCCGATCTCCCGGGCTCGTTTTTCACCCGCGTCTCCGCGACCGCGGCCTCGTTCGTCCGGGCAAACCTCCCCGGGACACGTTTCTACAAGGCGAAGCTCGAGGGTGTGGACGCGACACAGGCCAATTTCTTCCAGGCTGATTTCTCGAGGGCGGTCGTGAGCCGGACGAAGTTCGTGAAGGCAAACCTCTACGAGGCGAATTTCACCGCCGCGCAGGGCAAGGACGCCGATTTCAACGGCGCGAACCTGAAGCGTTCCACCCTGGAGCGTGGCGCGTGAACCCGGCCGAGCTCGCCGCACGCCTCCGCTCGGGGGAAAACTTCGAAGGCGCCTCGCTCGACGGCGTCGACCTGCGCGGGCAGGACCTCGGCGCCGCGCGGCTCGCGAAAGCAAAGCTCACGAGGATGCGGCTCGACGGTGCGATCCTGCGCGGCGCCGACCTCTCGGAGGCGCGGATCGTCGAGACCTCGTTCGCCGATGCCGACCTTTCGGGGGCGAACCTGAAGGACACGGGGCTCCTCCGCGTGAGCTTCGAGGGCGCGAACCTCACCTCGGCCTATCTGCGAAACGCCGCGATGTCGCGGGCGAACCTCGCGCGCTCGCGCCTCGCGGGCGCGGATCTCACGGAGGCCGTATTCGAGGACGCCGACCTCTCGGGCGCCGATCTGAAGGGCGCGGTGCTCGTCCGGACAACCCTCCTCGGGGCGAACCTCACGGGCGCGCTCCTCGGCGGCGCTCGCCTGGAGCAGGCCGTCCTCGCGGGCGCGAAGCTCGTCCGGGCAAACCTCGAGGGCGCGACACTCGACATGGTGATCTTCCGCGAGGCCGATCTGCGCGGCGCGAGGCTGCCGAGGTCGCTCTCGAAGTGCCAGCTCGACCAGGCGATCCTGAGCGCGCGGGATCGGCTCCGCGAGGATGGGACCACGCTCCCCGCCGAGGAAGGCGAGGCCGAGCGCGCGGATCTCGCGGGCCGAGACCTCTTCTTCGCGTCGCTGCGCGGCGTCTGCCTGCGCGACGCGCGCCTCTCGGGGGCGAACCTCGAAATGACGGATCTCTCGGGCTGCGATCTCACGGGCGCGGACCTCGCCGGCGCGAATTTGAAGCGCACGATCCTCCAGGGCGCCAAGCTCGTGCTCGTCAACCTCGCGGGGCAAGACCTCGAAATGACCGCGCTCACCGAGGCCGACCTCTCCGGCGCGAACCTCGAAGGCGCGCGGCTCGTGATGACCCAGCTCGATCGAGCCGTCCTCGCGGGGACGGTGCTCTCGCACGCGTTCTTGTGGGGCGCGAGCGTCCGCGAGGCGAACCTCGAAGGCGCGAAGATCGAGCGGACGACGTGGAAGACTGTCGATTTCGGCGGCATGGATCTCCGGAACCTGCGCCTCGCGGGCCTCTCCATGCACCGCTGCTCGTTCTTCAAATCGAACCTCCGCGGCATGAACCTCGCCGGCTGCGATTTTACGCATGCGGATTTCACGGACGCGGATCTGTCCGGCGCGAAGCTCACGAATGCCACGGCCACGCAGGCCTGCTTTGCGCGCACGCGGCTGGAAACGACGGATCTCTCGGGGTTGCAAGCGAAAGGCGCGTTTTTCGGGGACGCGGCGGCGTCGGGGGCGCGCTTTACCGGCGGGCGGCTCCGGCATGCGACGTTCACCGGGGCGGAGGCGGGCTTCGCCCATTTCGGCGGCGCGGACCTGCGCGAGACGCTCTGGGTGCGCTCGAAGGCGAAAGGCGCGATCTTCGGCGGGGCGAAGCTCTCCCACGCCGACTTCTCCCACGCCGACGTGCGCGAGGCCGATTTCTCCACGACGAACCTCTCCCACGCCAACCTGCACAACGTCCGGGATTCGGGCGCGCTCTTCGTGGGCGCGAACCTGCTCGGCGTCCGCCGCACCGATGTCGACCGGCTCGAAGCGGAGGCCTACAGGCCCCCGCCGCGCGAAGGAGCTTGAAGGAGACCCCATGTCGAACGTAGCGCGATTGCGTTTCGAGGAAACCGCGGACAAGGGCCTCTACCTCGGCCCGGCGACGGTCGCGTCCGTCCGCCCCGCCGAAATCGAGATCGACCTGCCAAAAGGCGGCAAGGTCCACGCGCGCCTCGCCCTCGCGTATGCATACGAACCCGTCCCCGGCGACGAGGTGCTCGTCATCGGGAACGCCGAGGGCCACTGGATCATCGGCGTCGTGCACGCGCGAGGCCCCGCGGTCCTGCATTTCCCCGCCGATGCCGAATTGCGCGCCGCGGGGACGCTCCGGATCGCCGCGGATCGCGGGGTCGAAATCGCCGCGCCCGAGCTCTCCGTGACCTCGAAGAAGATCCGCACGATCGCCTCGGAGGTCGTCCACGCGTTCACCACGCTGCGCCAGCGCGTCACGGAGCTCCTCAGTGTGCAAGCGGGACAAACGCACACGGTCGTCGAGGGCTCGATGCATTCGCAGGCGAAGAGCGCGACGATACTCACCGAGGAAAAAGTCTCGATCAACGGCAAGGAAGTCCACCTGGGCTAGGAGGCGCTCTGCCATGCTCCCTGCATCGAACCGTGGCGCCGGGATGAATTTCGGGTTTCCGGACGTCTGCCTCACGCCGACGCCGGTCGGCCCCGTCCCCATTCCGTATCCGAACATCGCGATGAACGCGCAGGCCTCGGTGTTCTCGCCGATCGTCAAGGTCTCGGGCGTCCACGCGCTGAACCTCGGATCGATGATCGCCATGACCTCCGGCGACGAGGCCGGCACGGCGCACTGGACCGTGAAGGGCCCGGGCAAGTACATCATGGGCAATCCGATCGTGTTCGTCGACAAGATGCCCGCGATCAATCTGACCTGCCCGACGATGGGCAACACGGGGAACAACGCCCTCGGCGCCGTCGTGGTCCCGAGCGCCGTGAACGTGTTTTACGGATACGCACAATCCCCGGCCGCAGCCTCGCCGGACAGCGTCTCGGCCACACGCGCCGCGGCTCTCGGTGACGCCATCCTCGGCCGCGCAGGCACGGCGCCGCTCGCGGCCGCGATGCTCGACGACGGAATCGGATACGTGCGGGTCGCGCTCGTCACGACGGACATCACGAGCCGCTTTCACGTGGCGGCGCGAAACCTCGAAGCCGAAGGCGCGCGGGCGCTCGTCCTCGATCTCGCGGGCTGCCCGGGCGGGGACGTCGACGCGCTCGTCGCGTGGGCGGCGACGTTCCTCGACGCGGGCGCGGAGATCGTCCGGATCGAGGACGCCGAAGGGGACGAGCTCATTCGCCGCGCCGCATTGCCGGCGGCGTACACGATGCCACTCGTCGTGCTCGTCGACGGTGGGACGGGCTCGGCCGCGGAGATCCTCGCTGCGGCGCTGAAGGCGCACGGCCGCGCCCTCGTCCTCGGCCAGCGGACCCACGGAAAAGGCAGCGCGCAGCGCCTCGTCCCGGGCGAGGAGGATTCGTTCGCTTATCGCACGGCCGTGCATTCCACGGGGCCGGGCGGGATTGCGATCGACGGCGTCGGCGTCGAGCCCGATCTCGTCCTCGACGGCGAATTCGGCCCCGCGTGGCTCGCGGCCGCGTGTGACGCGGCCCGCGCCCGTCTGTCCTGACTAACTCTTTTTCTTGGGCGGCCCGAACCCGCCGTACAGCGACTTGTTGACCGCCGGCTTCGGCGGGATGCGCGGCGGCGGGGGTTTGGGGATTTCGACCTTCGGCTCTTTCGGGCTTTCTGCCCACGGATCGGTCCGCGCGGGGCGCGGCGGCTCCGGGGGAGCCGCCGCAGCCGGAGCTGCTTTCGGCGCGTCCGGCTCGGGGCTCGGCGCGCGCGCGCTCGGCGGCGGGGGCGGCGGTTCGGCGGCCGCCCCCGAAAAATGGAGATTCGCCAAATCGGCCGTGAACGAGAGCGCCCGCGTCACTTCTTCGACGATCGGCATCGGTGCGACCTCGGCGGGCCCCCCCGACCAGGGCGCGCCCGGAATGGGAGCCCCCGCAGCCGTGGGCGACGTGGTCTTGGGCCCGCCTGCAAACGGAATCGCGGGCTTGTGCTGCGCGGCGACCGCCGCGTCCCCGTCGAGGGCGAACGTCCCTTCGAACTGGTTTTGAGGACGCCTTTGCGCAAATGGAATGGGCTCGGAGCTCGGCACGATATCCTCGAGCACCATCGTCGATTCGCTCTCGCCGCGCGACCACGTATCGCTCCGGGCCGTGGTCGTGGCCAGGTCGTCGACCGTGGTGACCAGGGGTTGCCCTTTCTTTTCCGGCATTGGCGGCGGGGTCAAGAGGTGCGCGAGCGGGCGGCCCTCGGTCTCGATGCCGCCCGCGATCCGCAACGTGCCGAGGGCCCGCTCGTCGTCGAGGGGCACGACGACGCGACAAACGAGCGAGCACCGCAGCGTGTCGGCGTCGATGCGCAGGATGTCGGGCCGCATCGCAAGGGTGCGCGCCGCCTCGGGCGCGCCCGGCGATAGACCGAAGAGCGTCACGAGCCCCCGCGCGGTGGGCAGGCGCGACGAGATCCGCGGATGCTCCGGGTGCAGTCCTTCGAGCACGATCCATTCGTTGCCCACAAGCGATTCGATCTGCTGATCGTGCGGCGCGGACTGGAAATACGTCCAATCGAAATCGGCCGGAATTTCCGGCACGGGATGATCGAGCGCCATGGGCGCGAGCGAGCCGAGGAGCGATTTTCGTTGCGCAAGCGCGCGCGAGATCGGCCCGAATCCCGCGACGAGGCTCCCGTCCGTCGGATACACCACATTCGGCGGCGCGGATCCGGGCGCTTTCCCCGTCCCGTGCGGGTTCGGCCGGAAACCGATGCCACCGAGCGCGCGCTCGTACACGAGGGGAATCTTGTCGAAGGGCGTGATCTCGGCGCCTTTGCGATCGCCGTAGACGTGCAGCGTCTTGTCGAGCAGCGCGTGGCCATGGAAGACGGCGAGGCGCACGGCCTGCCGGGTCACGGTGGTCCCCGCGGGCGCGCAGGCGTGCCCGGAAAGCACGATATCGACGCGCGGCAGGTGCGGTACGATGTCGCTCGTGGCGCGAATGCTGCGGGTTGGGTTGTCGCGGTGGTGCATCTCGGCGCGGAACAGCTCTTCCGGGGCGACGGGCTGCATCGGCGCGCCGGAGACGAACTGGAACGTGGCCTTGAGCACGCACGTAACGTGGAGCTTTCCAGCGTGACGAAAAACGGTCGTTCCCCCCTTCGACGGTCCGACGGTCGTGATGGGAACGGGCCTATGGGCAACGAGGGCCATCGACGCGGAGCGTATCACGAGCCTGGCCGATGGGGCCGGGGATTCGCCCGTTCAGTCGACCGCGACCACGGTCAAGAGGTAGGGCCCGGGCAAAGGCCCGGACGCGCTCACGTAGGTATCCGCGGAGATCCAGTAGGTCCCCGGCCCTGCGTTCACGTCGAGCACCTTGTCGGCGCGCGAGACGCAAAGCCCAGAGCCGCCCGGATCCTCCATGAAGTGCACGTCGATATCGACGCCGGCGGCGTCGAACACGCGAATGCGCAGGTTCGTCGGCTCGGTCAGCGTGAGCCGGTAGACGACCTCGGATCCGCCCTCGTCAACGGGGCTGCACGAATACACATTCGCGATCGAGGTCTTGCTCGCGGCGGTGTCGCGATCGTCAACAAAGGGGAGTGCGTCGATCTCGAAGGGGCTCTCCCACGTCCCCTCCCCCGCGAGATCCTTCGGCCGCGGTTCGGGCGCCTCGCCTTCGAGCAGGAAACGCCGGGCGCGATCGAGCGCCTCGATTGTGAGCAGGTTTCGCCGGTTCATCCCCTCGCCGAGGCCCGCGGCGTCGAACCAGCACGCGTGCACGCCGCCCTGCGCGAACGATTCCAGGTGAATGCCGTCGCCGGCGAGGCCATACTCGGATAGCTCGGCGAGCGCGCCGAAGAGGTCCATGAGCGGCGCTTGTCGGGCCTGGGCCACGGCGCGGACGATCGCATTCATCTCGGGGACGAGCGCGCGGGCCTCGTCGGTATCGTCGCGCGGGGGCAAGGTCGTGAGCCATGGGACGACGCCGGCCGCGGCGAGCTCGTCGACGACGCGGAGGAGATTTTGCGCGAAAGGCTCGACGCCCTGCGGATAGGTATCGTTCGTGCCGAGCAGGACGACGGCGAAAGCAGGCGTGATGGCG
Organism: Polyangium jinanense; assembly: GCF_028435265.1. Lineage (GTDB taxonomy): Bacteria > Myxococcota_A > Polyangia > Polyangiales > Polyangiaceae > Polyangium > Polyangium jinanense. The sequence continues at coordinate 14,280 of NZ_JAGTJK010000056.1, forward strand.
GCGATCTCCTGGGCGAGCGGCGAGGGATCACCGGCGAGGACGGCCCCCGAGGACCAACCGACCTTCGCAGCGAGGGTCGTCCGTTCGAACGAGGATTTCGCCGCATCAGCAAGGTCTTTCCCGAAAAACGCGCGCGTGGGCTCGAGGGCGGCGCTCGGGCCCCACTGGATGTCATTGCCGCCGAAGCACGTCAAGAATCCGGTATTGACGGTATTCGAATCGCCGACCTTGGCGAAGACGGTCGTACGGCCAGGGCTCGTGGCGAGAATGCCTTTCCATCGCTCGACGACGGCTTTCGAGAGGGGCGAATGCCGCAGGCCGTGCGGATATCGGATCGCACCGGACGGTTCGGGCACGCTTCCGCCGCCGCCGCTGCCGCTTCCGCCGCCGCCTCCGTCTCCGCTACCGCCTCCGCCTCCGCTTCCGCTGCTGCTCGTTGTGGCCGGCGACGAACCCTGTCCGTCCGCGGAACAGGCAGCGATGAGCAGGACGAACGGCAGGGCGAGGGCCGGACGTATCGCGATCATGACCGGAAAGACTACTTCTTCGCGCGATGCCACGCGAGCCACAACCGCGCGATCTCCGAAAGCGACGCCTCGTCCGCGAGCGCCGCGTCATCTTCGAGCAGCGCGAGGATCTGCGTCGCCGTGACCCTGTTATACTCGTCGAACGCGCCGTCCTTCGCCCACGCCGAAAGCCTCGCCGCGATCGGCGCCGCGCGCCCCGACTCCTTGATCGATCGCTCTACCTCCACGTGCTGCCCGTCCACGTCCTTTGCGAGTCGGCCGTACACGAGTCGAATGGGTTTGGCCTGGCGCTCCGCCTGATCGTACATGGTCTGGAATTGCGCCATCCCCGGCCAGGACCAGCGCGGGTTCGCGTGGGGGCTGCGCGGAAAGCGCGGGCGCTCTTCGGCCGTGATGATCGGCGCCTCCGGCAGCTTCTTCCCGCTCGTGCTCCGCGAAGGCGCACACTCGAGCCCCGCCACGACCGCGAGCGCCGCGCCCAGGACGAGCGCGATCCGCGCGACGCCGGCCCTGCCGTGGGCCTTCCGCGTCTCGCCCGCCGGCCCCTCGCCCTGCCCCCTGCCCTCGCGCTCGTCCATGCCCGAACCTCCGTCCGATCCACCCAGCGGCAGCCGGGCCGAAGACCTCTGACGCCCGAGGAACCGCGAGGGTTCCTGAAAAAGATCCGTCCGAGCTCTCCCGCAGCCGGAAAAACCATGCCCGCCACGCTTGTGCCCCGCCAAGCCCTTCCGCTAAGCTCCGCGCCCGCCGGCAGGACGCCGGTAAAACCACCTGGAAGAAGTCATGATCCATCTCCGCAAAGCTCTACCGCTCCTCGCCCTCGGCCTCGGGCTCGGGTGTGGTGGCGCATCGCAGACCGGCCAGGGCGCCGGCCCGACGGGCCCCGTCTCCACGCAACAGCGCATCGTGAACACCAACCCCGTCGATCTCGGCGTTTGTTTCCAGCAAGCGCCCGCCCTGCCGGAGAAGATCAACAGCGAAGTGCTCACCGGCCTGCTCGTCGCGGCCCGGCCGTTCGTCATGGAATGCCTCGTCGACCCGAAGAACCGCGGCCCCGCGGACGAGACGAGCCTCGCCCTCAAGACCACCCTCTCGGGCGGCAAGCTCGCGCACGCCATCACGGGCCAGAACATCACGCCCACCGGCGAGCAATGCATCAAGGCCGCCGTCGACAAGTTCGCCGCGACCGCCCCCGAGTGGGAGAAAAAAGCCACGGCCGCGAGCAACGTGACGGCCGAGGTGCAATACAAGCACATCGCCAGCGTGATGCCCTCGGTCAAGATGGGCGTCAGCGAAGCCTCCGACGTGGCCGGCACGATCCGGCTCGTGCAGGGCAGCTTCTGCGATTGTTATGCGCCGTGGAAGAGCGCGGATCCGGTGGTCCTCACGGCCCAGGTCAAGCTCACGCAGACGAGCGCGCCGGCCGTGACGATCAAGCCGCCGACGGACCCGAACGGCACGCAGGTCGCCACGTGCCTGCAGCCGAAGGTCGCCGCGCTCCCGCTCAAGACGACGTCGACCGAGCTCACGGTCCCCTACACGTTCATGTTCGTGAGCTCCGCGCGTGACGGCCTGTTCCAGGGCGCGCCACCCCCGATCGCGTTCGCGCAGTACGAGCTCGTGCGCAACCAGCGCCTCGCCGCGGGCGTCATCGCCATGGGCACGCGCACGCAGGCCGCTGAGGCGTACGACGCGCTCGTGAACAAGTACAAGAAGGACCCGGCGAGCGTGACGCTCGAGCAGCTCAAGAACGGCTGCGGGGCGCTCACGCAGGCCGACGACACTTACATCGCCACGCTCCAGAAGCAGCTCGAGCTCGAGCAGAGCGCCCTCGCGATGTTCACCGATTTCGCCGCGAAGGATGCCGCCTGGGCGGCCGTCAAGGACGCCACGCAGGGCAACGTGGACGAGACGAAGAAGGACATCGAGAACGGCAAGAAATTCAAAGAAGCCGATCTCGCGGCCTGCCCGAAGGTCAAGTAGCCCCGCCTCCCCCCGACCCTCGAAATTTCAGCCGGAACGCCGTGGCGTACGTCTCCACCGGAGGCGGCGTCACGCTCGCGTTCGTCGCGATGATCTGCGAGGCCCACATCCGCTCGGCCACGCCGCACGCATCCTCGAGCTCACGCCCCGACCGACCCTCGGCCTTTTCCGCGAGCGAACGAAGCTCCTCCGGGCCGAGGTGCTTCGCATAATAGGCGAGGATGGCCGCCCGCTCCTCCGCGTCGGGCAGCGGGAAATGGACGAAGAGGTTGAACCGGCTGAGGAGCGCCGGATCCAGGTCGTCCTTGCGGTTCGTCGCGCCAATCACCACCACGTTGCTCGTATCGACGAGCCCCTGCATCTGGCGGAGCAACACCGAGAGGATGCGCCGCGTCCCCTCGTGCATGGCCCGCTCGCGCGAGCCGGCGAAGGCGTCGATCTCGTCGAGGAAGACGATGCTCCGCGAAAGCGCGCCGGCCCGGTCGAAGATCGCGTCGAGCCTTTTTTCCGACTCGCCGAACCATTTGCTCATGATCGACTCGACGGGCACGTAAACGAGCGGGATCCCGCTCTGGCTCGCAATGACGCGCGCCATCGTGGTCTTGCCCGTGCCCGGCGGCCCCTCGAACAGGACGGCGCGCGGGACGCTCGCGCCCGGCCGCGTGCGGGCCATTTCGCCGACGGCCATGAAGATCTCGGGGTGGAGGAGCGGCAGCACGATGGTCTCGCGCACCTCGCGCTTCGTGCGCTCGTAGCCGGCGATGCGGTCCTCCGAGAACGCGGGGCTCGCCTCGAAGACCACGGCGCCGAGCTCGGCGAGCTTTTGCTTGGGCGAGCTCGCGTTCGCCGCGTCGCCCGTATGAAAGGCATACTTGCGCAGGACGTCGAGGATGCAATTGACCTCCTCTTGCAGGAGGAGCGCCTCTTTTTCGAAATGAATCGCGCCGTGCCCCTTCGGATCGAACCGGAACGTCACCTTCATCGGCGGCGGGAGCTCGGGCCCCTCGCCCGGTTTCCGACGATCGGCCATCCGGCGATCGAAGGGGCTGTGGTGATCGGCGACGACCGTGACCCCGAAATAGCTGCGGCGGAACTCCGAGAAGTACCGGAAGTACTGCGCGAGCACGTCGACGGTCGGGAAAAACGCCTCCTTGGGGAGGCTCTGGAACGAGAGCTCGACCGTGATCGTGGATTTTTTGTAGGAAATGACCGGCAGGTGCGCGTTCACGAGCTCGGGGCTCGCGGACGCGAGGCACGCGACGGCGCCCGTGTCGAGTTGCTGCTTGATCTGGTCGTACGGGAGAAGCTGCAAGGCGGTATCGGGCATCTTCGTGTTCCAGCCGCGGGATGAAAGCGCCGGGACGCCTGCCTGTCAAATGGAAGGAGCGCGCAGTGTCCTTCGGACGGAACCGGCATGGAAATTGGTATGCCGAGGGGACATGTACGAACACGGAACGCGCGGCGCCGCCGCAGCCATCTTGCTGATTTCGTTCGCCTCCCAGGCCCAGCCGGTCCGCGACGCCGAGGTGCCGGGCGCCCACTGCTTCACGAGCCTCGGCGTCCGCTTCGACGCCCCCGGCGCGATTCCCGGCGGCGAAAACCCCGATCGTATCGAGCTTTTCCTCGACGGCAAACCCTGCATCGAGATCACCCCCGCAGGCCGGGCATGCGAGATGCGAGCGCCGCCGGATGCGGTGTGCGACGTCATTGCCCCGCTCTCGATCGCCGAGGGATGGTGCCACCTCGCCGAGGACGGCTCGTGGAGCGCCAATTTCCAGGTCCTCTCGACCCGCTTGCTTGCCGACGACGTGACCCACGCGCTCACGGCATACGTCGCGACGCCCGCGGGGACCACGGTGCGCGAGGCGCCCGTCGACGTGTCGCGTTACCATCCGCGAGGCCCGAACGGGGCAGCTTCGGTCACGTGTTTCCAGGGCAACGCCGCGTTCCGAGGCTCGGCGGCCGCCCTGCAAAAAGACCCGAATCAGGGCTGAACCGAGCGCGTCGTCGCCTCCACGTCGACGCCGACCCTGTGCTCGGGCCTGCACAGAAGGACCGCGCAGAGCGTCTCGCAATTGAACGGCCACCATCGATAGTCGCCGCGCAGACACCCGCGCATGCACCGCGCGCACATCGTCGGCTCGGCGACGAGGGTGCCTCGGGCCTCCGAGGTCCCCGCGCGCGCCTCGCTCCTCGGCGCGCCCCGCTCCTCGGCGCGCGCCGAGGCCCCCACGAAACTGCACATCATTCCGATCATGCAGGCCAGCATCGTCCCACCCATGCGGCTTCTCATGGCTCACCTCGATCGTTTCCTTGGGTGAGGAAATGCCGTGTCAATGGAAGGCGCCCTCGAATCGCCTCCCTCCTCGCCCGATTTGCCAAGCGCGCCATACCTGCGCTGTGCCGTTCCTGATCACGCGGGCGCCGAATGCACGCAAAGGGAACGGTACGCGCCGTGCTCGACAAAGGAAATGGGGGGATTCGCTCGTCTCCACGAGCTCCCCCCCGAGCGTGAAAGGGAGCAATCATATGTGGACCAAGGGATTCGCGTTGCTCGGGCTCGCCTTCGGCGCCGCGATCATGGGGAGTGCCTGCGTGGCCGGCGAACCGACGGACGACGAGCGCGATGCGGGCCTGCCCCTCACGGCCGCGGAAGAAGAGGACCTCGGGGCTGCGGAGGACGATCTCTCCATCCAGGACTTCGCGCGGCTCCCGCGTTGCGGCGGATTCGCGGGATTCCGCTGTCCCGCCGGCCTGCGGTGCATCGATCTGCCAGGGGACGATTGTGATCCGGCCCGAGGCGGCGCGGATTGTATTGGCGTGTGTGTTCGGGGGGGACCCACAGCGGCTCGCTGCGCGAACCCGCGGCGAACCTATATCTCGCGAGACCCGGCCCAGTGCGCGGCCATGCTGTTCCGCTGCGAGCCGGGGTTCAGGCCCTTCTCCGACGAATGCGGCTGCGGCTGCCTGAGGGTCGGCGGCCCGGGAGGGGGCCCCGGGCGCGTGCGCTGCAGGGAAAACATTTGCGGACCCGGCGAGTACTGTTGCAACGAGAGCTGCGGGATCTGCGCGCCGATCGGCGGCTTCTGTACGCAGGAGTTCTGCCAGTAGCGGACGCGATTCCCTCCCCCCATTCCGTCAGGGCCAGTCGACGTCCTTCTTCACCTGCGGCTCGTGGCAGAACACGCGGGGCGTCATCTTGGGGTTTGCCTCGGCAAACGCCTTCACGATCGCCTCGGCCTGCTCGATGTTTGCCGCCTTCGCGCCCACGAAGAGGCTCCGGCCGTCGTCCTCCACGACGAGTTTCGCGCCGTCGAACTTCTTGCCCTCGAAGGATTTCTTCACCGCGGGGAATTCCTTCGGGATCGGCGCCGCGCTCGGGCCGATCGAGAAGAGGTGGGCATAGGGTTTCACGCAAAGCGGCGTCGCGAGGTAGCGGAAGTTCGACTTCAACGTGTCCTCGGCCTCCTTGTCGGAGGGCATCGTCATGGGTTTGTCCACCTTCGCCGAGCGAAGCAGGTACCCCTTGCCGCCCGCCCTGCCGGCGACCCACACGTCGCTCGTGGTGCGCGCATACACGTACAAGGGCTCGAAGTTCTCGAGCTTCTTCGGCATGGCCACGAGCTCCCACGCGCCGCCGGCTTTCTTGGTGTACAAACCATCCCCGAAGGACGCGAGGAGCGTGCCGCCGTCGATCGCGACGATGCGGTGGATTTTCTTCGCGGAGGGCGCCTTTTCGAGGGCCCACGCCTTGCCGTCCCAGTGCGCGAGGTACGGCGCGTCGCCCGCGTTTCCGTACACCCAGGCGTCCGTGGCGGAGACGGCCACGACATCGGCGATCGTGAGCTCGCCGGACGGCGCCGGGAGCGGATCCACGGTGCCGCGCGCTTTCTTCGGCTCCCAGCGCTCGGCCATCGGCGCGCCTTTTCCGCCTGCGTCCTGGCACTCGAAGCCGGCCGCGAAGGCCTCGCCCGTGGGCGTGCCGGCGAGCGTATACGTCGGCTCGGGGGCCATCTTCACCTTGCAGCTCTTGTCGTCCTCGGGCGGCGTGTCGCCCGCGCCCTCCTCGCCGCTCTCGGCCTTCGCCGCGGCTTTCTGCGACGGGAAGGGCGCAGGAATGACGCCGCCCTTGCCGCCGACGAGGGCAAACCGGATGTCGTTCGAGGGCATTTTGATGGCGGCGACGACGCTCTCGCCGATCACCGCGACGTCGAGCACGTCCTCGTCCTCGCGAAGGATCGTCTGCGGCTCCCAACGACCGCCGAGGGAATCGAACCATTTGTAGGCCTTGGGTTTGTTCTCGGCGCTGAGGGCCATGATCCAGGCCGACTTCGGCCACTCGCCGCCGACAACGTAGGAGACCTCGCCCTTCTTGAGGCCCTTCATGAACGCCGGATCCTGCACGAGCGGCCCCTCGCCGAGCGGGAGGTAGAGATTCGAGACGCTCAAGACCGCGCCGCCCTGGAGGGGCGTGATCTCGACCCCGTCCGGCGCTTCGAGCACGATCGAATACGCGCTCGTTTCCACGGGCGCAGCGGCGGCGGCGCTCGCCGTGGGCGCGGGCGCGGCCGCCGAGGTCGCCGCCGGCGCGGCCGAGCCTGCCGGCGCGGGCGCCGGATCCGAGGATTTTCCGCAGGCGGAAAGGAGGAGCGCGGCGACCGGGACGAGCAAGTCTATCTTGTGCATGGATTCTCTGGGTTATGGGCCGTACGGCGGGAGCTTTCGCGCGTCAAGCGAAGGAGGCGCGCGTCCGCTTCCTTCGTACCCCTTCGCGCCGAGAGAGCCCCCGAATCGCGGCGAGCGTGGTAGAGTCCGCGCCCCATGGCGCGTATCTACGAAGACAACTCACGCAGCATCGGGCGCACGCCGCTCGTCAAGATCAACCGCCTCACGGCGGGCGCGCGCGCGACCGTGTTGGCCAAGATCGAGGGCCGAAACCCCGCCTACTCGGTCAAATGCCGCATCGGCGCGGCGATGGTGTGGGACGCCGAGGAGCGCGGCGCCCTCCGGCCGGGCATGTCGATCGTCGAGGCCACGAGCGGCAACACCGGCATCGCGCTCGCGTTCGCCGCGGCGGCGCGTGGCTATCAGTGCGTGCTGACGATGCCCGAGACGATGAGCATGGAGCGGCGCAAGGTGCTGGTCGCGCTCGGCGCGCAGATCATCCTGACGCCAGGGCCGCTCGGTATGAAGGGCGCCATTGCCCGCGCCGAGGAGCTCGCCGCGACCCAGCCCGACAAGTACGTGCTGATGAAGCAGTTCGAGAACCCGGCGAACCCCGCCATCCACGAGAAAACCACGGGCCCCGAGATCTGGGAGGACACGGACGGCGCGGTCGATGTCTTCATCAGCGGCGTCGGCACGGGCGGCACGCTCACCGGCGTGTCGCGGTACATCAAGCAAACGAAGGGCAAGAAGATCCTGACGGTCGCCGTCGAGCCCGTGCACTCGCCCGTCATCTCGCAGACGCTCGCCGGCCAGGACGTGAAGCCCGCGCCGCACAAGATCCAGGGGCTCGGCGCGGGGTTCGTCCCGCGAAACCTCGATCTGTCGCTCGTGGATCGGGTGGAGACCGTGACCAACGACGAGTCGATCGCGATGGCGCGGCAGCTCGCGCGCGAGGAGGGCATCCTGGCGGGCATCTCGTGCGGGGCGGCGATGGTCGCGGCGCTCAGGCTCGCGAACGATCCTGCGTTCGAGGGCAAGACGATCGTGACCGTGCTGCCGGACGCGGGCGAGCGGTACCTCTCGACCGCGCTCTTCGAGGGCATGTTCGAGGCCGTGGAGAAGGCGACGGCCACGTGAAAGAGGGTTCGGGGGCGTAGCTCGGCTCGCCGCGCAGAGCCCCCGAATGGTGAATGATGGGCGATCCGGAAAACGGCCTCGGCAAAGTCGTGGACGGGCTGATCGCGAGCTACGAGCGCGATCGGCGTGGCCACTACATCGGCAAGAAATTCCTGCCCTCCCGCGAGGAGATCTTCGAGATCATCGAGCTGCTCTTCCAGGTCTTCTACCCCGGCTATTACGGGCGTCAGGACCTCACGGAGGGCAACGTTCGGTACCACGTCGTCACGATCGTCTCGACGCTGCGCGAGAAGCTCGCGACGCAAATCGAGAAATGCCTCTGCTGGGCTGGCGAGTCGGAGCGCGACGGCACGGAGGACAAAGAGGTCGGCGGCTGTGCCGAGTACGGCCGGCACATCGCGTGCCGGCTGCTCAGCCGCCTGCCGGAGATCCGCGACACGCTGCTGCTCGACGCGCAGGCGGCGTACGACGGGGATCCGGCGGCGGGCAGCCTCGACGAGGTGATCCTCTCCTACCCGGGCATGCTCGCGATCACGGTGCATCGCGTGGCGCACGAGCTCTATGTACTCGGCGTGCCGCTCATGCCGCGCATCATGAGCGAGTGGGCCCATTCGCAGAGCGGCGCGGACATCCACCCAGGCGCGACCGTCGGCGAGAGCTTCTTCATCGATCACGCGACGGGCGTCGTCATCGGCGAGACGAGCCACATCGGCGGTCACGTAAAAGTCTACCAGGGCGTGACGCTCGGCGCGATGTCGCACCCGAAGGACGAGCGAGGCCGCGTCATTCGCAACACGAAGCGCCACCCGACGGTCGAGGACTCCGTCACGCTCTACGCGAACGCGACGGTGCTCGGCGGCCAGACCGTGGTGGGGCAAGGCAGCGTCGTCGGCGGCTCGGTCTTCCTCACGCGGGGAATCCCGAAGCGCTCGCGCGTCGCGGTGAAGCCCCCGGAGACCCGCGTCATCGCCGCGGGTAGCCAGCCGGGGGACGACGAGTATCCGGCCGATTTCGAGATCTGAAGCCTGCTGACCCCTGGTCACTTGCCAGCGATATGACTATAGGAGGCTCGCGCCGGCTCGCGCCGGCGCGTCCTTATGGTCGATACACACCACACCTTTTGCCGCATCTGCGAGGCCCTCTGCGGCCTCGAGGCCGACGTCGAGGGCGGGCGCGTCATCGCGCTCCGGCCCGACGCGCGGCACGTCGCCACCGAGGGCTTTGCTTGCCCCAAGGGCCTCAAGCAGCACCGCATGTACGCCTCGCCCGACCGCGTGCGGAGCCCGCTCGCGCGCCGGGGCGAGCGCTTCGAGCCCGCGTCCTGGGACGCGGCCCTCGAAGACATCGGCGCGCGCGTGCGCAGGATCCACGACGAACACGGCCCCGACGCGATCGCCATGTACGTCGGCACGGCCGCGGGTTTCTCCGTGCTGCACCCCGTCTTCGCGCAGGGCTTCATGCAGGGGCTCGGATCGCGCAGCATGTATGCCTCGGCGACGCAAGATTGCAGCAACAAATTCGCGGTTTCGCGCGAGATGTACGGATTCCCGTTCACGCTCTCGTTTCCTGATCTCGATCGGACGAAGTGCCTCATCGTCGTGGGGGCGAACCCGGTCGTATCGAAATGGAGCTTCCTCCAGGTCCCGAACCCGGCGCGGGCGCTGAAGGACATCGAGGCGCGCGGCGGAAAGCTCTTCGTCGTCGATCCACGCCGCACCGAGAGCGCCAAGGTCGCGGGCGAGCACGTCTTCATCCGGCCCGATACGGACGTCTGGTTCTTCCTCTCGTTCTTGCGCGAGCTCGCGGCCGTGGGCGGGATCGATCACGAGCGCGCGGCGCGCTTCATGAAAGGGCTCGACGAGGTCCTCGCCGTCGCAGAGCCCTGGACGCCCGAGCGCACGGCGCGCGTCACGGGGATCACGCCGGACGTGCTCCGCGCGATGGTGCGCGCGTATCGGGACGCGGGGCGCGCGGCCATCTACGTATCGACGGGCGTCAACATGGGCCGGAATGGCTCGCTCGCGTTCTGGCTCGCCGAGTGCATCAATGCCGCTTCGGGGAATCTCGATCGCGAGGGCGGGACGCTCGTCGGCCGGGGAATCTTCGATTTCGCCGCGTTCGGCCGGCGCACGGGCACGCTGCTCCGCGAAGACCGATCCCGCATCGGCGATTTCCGCTCCGTGAACGACGCATTCCCGGGCGGCCTGCTCGCCGACGAGATCCTCACGGACGGGCCGGGCAAGATCCGCGCGCTCTTCGTGACCGGAGGAAACCCGCTCATCACGATGCCGGGCGCGGGGAGGCTGCGGCGCGCATTCGAAAAGCTCGATCTGCTCGTCACGATCGATCTCTTCGTGAACGAGACTGGCTCGCTCGCGCACTGGGTCCTGCCCGCGACGTCGCCGCTCGAGCGGGCCGATTTGCCCTTCATTTTCCCGCTCCTCCTGGGCCTGCAGCGCCGGCCTTACCTCCAGGCGACCCGGCCCGTCGTGACGCAGGACGGCAATCAGCGCGACGAGGCCACGATGTACCTCGATCTTTGTCGCGCCGCGGGCAAACCAATCTTCGGCTCGGCCATCGCCCAGCGCGCCCTGGAGATGCTCACGGCGGCGCGGGGGTGGCTCCATCCGGACGAACCCCGCTCGATCCCGCAGGAGCTCTTGCTCTCCGCGATGCTGCTCGCGACCGGGAACGGGACCTTCGGCCGCCTCGCCGAGCAAACGCACGGGCGCCTTCGCCCGCCGCACCGCGGAGGCGATTTCCTCGGCAAGCGCGTGATCACGAAGGACGGCAAGGTGAATCTCGCGCCGGAGGTGCTGCTCACGGCCGCCAAAAAGCTCGAGTCCGATTACGAGGCGGAGATCGCCCGCGCGGGCAAGCTGAAGCTCGTCACGCGGCGGCGGGTCACGACGCACAATTCGTGGACCCACAACCTCGAAGATTTCGCCGAGCCGGACGGAGGGACGAACCACCTGTACGTGCATCCCGAGGACGCCAAACGAATCGGCCTCTCGGACGGTGATTTCGCGGATGTCTCAACGGACGTGGCCACGGTGCGCGTGCCCGTGCGCCTGCTCGCCGACCTCATGCCGGGGACCGTGGCATTGCCACACGGCTGGGGTCATCAGCACGCGGTGGGCCTCTCCGTCGCGCAAAAGACGCGGGGCGTGAACGTCAACCTGCTCGCTGCCGATGGGCCGGAACGGCTCGAACGGGTCTCGGGCATGGCACACCTCACGGGGTTCGTCGTGGACGTGGTCCCGGCGCGCGGGCCCAAAGACGACCGGAGCTGGTCGGGTTTGTCGGAGGAAACGACATGAGCAAAGCCGGGAATCGTGCCCGGGATTTCGGGATCGTGACGCTCGCGTATGTCGCGGGCACCGTTGTCGGGTGGCTCGTATTTCGTGCACTCGCGAACGATCATTCATCGATCTTCGCGTTCGCCGCGGCGGACGCGGCGGCGACAGTGGTGGTCTTCGCCGGGAGCGTGCTTTGCAACAATTCGAGCGTGTACGATCCGTACTGGAGCGTTGCGCCGATGGTGATCGCGCCGGCGATTGCGATGTCGCCGGAGGCGGCGGATGCGCCGGTGGCGCGGCGGATTCTGGTCACGGCGCTCGTGCTCGCGTGGGGCGCGCGGCTCACGTCGAACTGGGCGCGCGGCTGGCATGGGCTCGGGCACGAGGATTTTCGATACGTGGATCTGCGCCGGTCGATGGGGCGCGCCTACTGGCTGATCAGCTTCCTCGGCCTCCATTTCATGCCGACGGTCTGCGTCTTCCTCGGCTGTTTGTCCCTCTTCCCGGCCCTCGCCACGGGCACGCGGCCGCTCTCTTGGCTCGACGGGGCCGCGTTCGTGGTGACGGCGGGCGCGATTGCATTGGAGACACGCGCCGACGCGGAGCTCCGCGCATTCCGGATCCATAATGACGTGCCGGGGAAGATCCTCGATACCGGCGTGTGGGCATACTCTCGCCACCCGAATTACCTTGGCGAGGTCACGTTCTGGTGGGGGCTTTTCCTGTTCGCCCTCGCCTCGGATCCGGGCGTCCGGTATCCGCTCGTCGGGCCCGCGTGGATCACCTGCCTCTTCGTCTTCATCAGCATTCCGCTGATGGATAAACGATCGGTCGCGCGCAGGCCCGGCTATGCCGATCACATGAACCGCGTGCCGGCGCTCTTCCCGCGCCTGCCGAGGAAGGCCAAGGGGTAGACGAGTCCATGATCCTCGATGTTTTCCGGATGAACGACAAGGTCGCGATCGTCACGGGCGCGAGCCGCGGGATCGGTCGTGGATCGGCGATTGCGCTGGCGGAGGCAGGGGCCGACGTGGTGCTCGCCGCGCGGCGCGCGGACGTGCTGGAGGAGGCCGCGAAGGAGGTCCGCGCGCGCGGGCGGCGCGCGCTCGTGGTGCCGACGGATGTGACCGCGGGCGCGGAGCTCGACCGGCTGCTCGCGCGCACGCTCGAGGAATTCGGCCGGCTCGATGTGCTCGTCAACAACGCGGGCGGCTATCCGCCGAGGATCGCGGTCGCGCTGTCGGACGAGGAAATGCTGGAGTCGTACCAATTCAACGTCGTCTCGGCGCTGCACCTCTCCCGGAGCGCCGCGCCACACCTCGCGCGGACGCGAGGCGCCATCGTCAATATCTCGTCGGCGATGAGCCACTGCGTGGACACGGGCTTCGTCGCCTACGGGGCCGCGAAGGCCGCGCTGAACCACATGACCCGCCTGCTCGCCCATGAATGGGCGCCGCGGGTGCGCGTCAACGCGCTGGCCGTGGGCGCGACGATGACGGACGCGCTCGAAGCGTTCGTTGGAGCCGGCGACATGCTGGACAAGATGACGGCGAAGACGCCCATGGGCCGCCTCGCCACGCCGGAGGACATCGCGGCCTCCGTTCTTTTCCTGGCCTCGCCGGCGTCGTCGTGGATCACGGGGAAGATCCTGGAGGTCGACGGCGGCGCGACCGCGAGTACGTGGCCCTACCCGATGCCGGGGGGGCTCGAAGACATTTCGCAGCAAAAAGCGAGCAAGCGGCCGGGGCTTTCAAACAAGCCCCGGTTGAGCGAGATTCGGAATCGAAACGCATACGCGCCCGGAGCGTCAATTAAATTACGCGTGTTCTGCGACACGAATGGCGTAGGTGGAGCCTTGCGGTGCCGCAGGCCCTCGGTGTAACGTGCCCTGGCCGCCTGGATTCGGAAAACGCGAGCGGCGCACGAACCACCATGCCGGACGCCGTGGAACCCCTGCTTGCGCACGAGATCCTGGATACCTCGCCGACGTTCGTGGTCGGTATCGATGACAGCGGCCGCACAATATACATGAATGGCACGATGCTCGGCGCGCTCGGGTATACGCGCGAAGAGGTCATCGGCCAGGATTATGCGACGATGTTCGTCCCCGTGCGGGATCACGAGATGCTCCGGCGGGTGTTCGGGGAGCTCGTGTCGTCGCGCGGCACGACGTACAATGAAAACCGGGTGCTCACCCGGAGCGGTCGGGAGCTGCTCGTCGAGTGGCATGGAAGGCCCGTCTACGACGACGACGGCGGGTTCAAGTATTTCTACGGCGTCGGCGTCGACGTCACGGGACAAAAACGCATCCGCGAGGCGCTCTACCGCTCGCAGCAGCGGCTCGCGCTGCACTTCCAGCAGGCGCCGCTCGGCATGATCGAGTGGGACACCGATTTCCGCGTCGTGGACTGGAACCCGGCGGCGGAATTGATTTTCGGCTGGCTGCGCGAGGAGGCCGTGGGCCATCACGGCCAGGATCTCATGGTGCCCCCGGAGGTCCGACCCTACGTGGCCGACGTCTGGGAGCAAATCAAGCAGGCCAAGGGGCCGGTGCGCGCCCGCAATCAGAACATCACCAAGGACGGCCGGAGCATCACGTGCGAGTGGGCGAATACGTCGCTCGTCGACGAGGAAGGCCAGATCGTGGGCGTCGCGTCGCTCGTGACCGACGTGACCGAGCGCGTGAAGGAAGAGGAGGAGATGCGCGAGCGCGAGCGCGCGCAGGCCGCCACCATCGAAGAGCTCTCGGCGCCGGTCCTCGATCTGTGGAAGGGCGTGCTCGCGATGCCCGTCGTCGGTTCCATCGACGGCGCGCGCGCGACGCGGATGACGGAGAGCCTGCTCGAAGCAATCGTGCGGTGCAGCGCACGATTCGCGATCCTCGATTTGACCGGGGCGTCGACGATGGACGCTTCGATTGCGTCGCACCTTGGCGACATGATTCGCGCGACCGGCCTCATCGGCAGCGAATGCCTTGTGTCGGGCCTTGGGCCCGGAATGGCGCGCACGCTGGTCGAGCTCGACGTGCCGCTCGCCGTCAAGACGTTCGGCTCGCTGCAGGCGGCGCTCCGCCACGCGATTCGTGCGTCGCGGGTTTAGCAGACTGTCGAGAGGCGGCCGACACGAGGAAGCTCGAGCGTGAACGATGAGCCGACCCCCGGCTCGCTCTGGACACGGAGCGTGCCTCCGTGCGCTTCCGCGATCCGGCGGCTGATGTACAGGCCAAGCCCGAGGCCGCCATAATTCTCGGAGGCGGCGCGCTCGAAGCGATCGAAGATGCGCTCCTGCCGCGCCGGGTCGATGCCGATGCCGTGATCATGGACCACGATCCGCGCGATCCCTTCGTTCTCGCCGTAAAAAACCTCGATGGGCTTGCCGGCCCCGAACTTGGCCGCATTCGAGAGGAGGTTCGTCACGATCTGCTCGATGCGGTCGGGATCCCAATAACCGACGACGTGCTCACCGTCCTGGATGTCGACCGTGCACCGTGCTTGCGAGAGCTCCGGCTTGAGCTGGTCGATCGCATTGCGGATGAGGGTCGCGAGGTCGACCTCCTCGCGCTCGAGCGGGAGCCGGCCCGCGTGGAGCTGCGAGACGTCCACGAGGGCCTTGTTCAGCCGGGCCAGGCGCGTCCCTTGACGCAGCGCCCGCTCGACCATCTTGCACATCGCCTGCGTGTCGGCCGGCCAGCCGGACCGGATGGCCCGGTCGATGGATTGCAGCGTGAGCCGGAGCGACGTCACCGGCGTATTGAGCTCGTGCGAGGCCACGGTGAGGAATTCGTCCCGCACGCGCACGGCCTCTTGCGTCTTGCGATAGAGGCGCGCGTTGTCGATCGCGACCGCGGCGCGGCGCGCGACCTCTTCGACCAGCACGAGGTCGGCGCGCCCATAACGGCGCTCCGGCGCGGCGGAAACGACGCTCAGCACCCCGAGGGTTTGTCCATGCGACACGAGCGGCACGATCATGGAGCTCTGCGCACCGAGCGCGTGGCTGAGCCTCAGGTGCTCGTCGTCGACGACGAGCTTTCCAATGACTTCCTCGGAGAGCTCGGGAATCAGGATCGGCTGGCCCGTCCGCAAGACCCTGGAGGCCGCGTGGGGTGAATTCCAGCGAGGAGGATACCGCCGCTGGAGCTCTTCGAGCAGCGGCGCCTTCATGGGGTCCTTGTGTGCACCGGCGATGCGCCGGATCTCCCCGCCTTTGACGACGTCGATCACGCACCAGTCGGAGATCGATTCCACGCACAGTCGCGCGAGGCGCCCGAGTGTCTCCGTGTAATCGAGCGATTCCGAAAGGAGCGCCCCCGCCTCGGCGATGAACATGGCCCGGCGCTCCGCTGCCTCGGCTGCCGCCCGCGCCGCCTGCTCCTTGCCGAGGAGCTGCGCCTTCTCCAGGGAAATCGCTGCCTGCGTCGCGAGGAGCGAAAGGGCGACGAGGCGATCGGGCGTGAAGGCGCCGGCGAGGAGGTTGTTCTCCAGATAGAGCAGGCCGACCACCTCGGCCTGCCGGAGGATGGGCATGCAGAGGACCGACTTGGGTCGACGCCGCGCGAAGTGTTCGTCACCGGAAAACTTGCCCGCGTCCGCAGCGGCATTGCCCAGAATGACGCGCTCCTTCGTCCGATGGACGTAATGGACGACCGATACGGGGATGCGCTGCGAGGAATCGACCGGCAAGGGCCCGAGGGTGCACGTCGCCGCGCCTCGCTCTTCGAGGGCGGCCTCCGCTTCGATCGAGAGGCTGCCGCTCTGAGAAAGGACGAGGCAAGCTCTCTGGGCGCCGCCCTGCTCGAGGACGACCGTGAGCAACGTGCGTACCAGTTTGTCGAATGTGATCTCGCTCGAGATGGTCTGCGAGGCCTTGGTCACCGAGAGCAGGTCGAGCTGTTCGGGCCGGACCACGAAGGTGGCGGTCGGCGCGAGGGCTCTCGGTTCGAGCAGGTGGGGCGCCTGCTGGTCGATCCGCGCGACCTTACCGTCAGCGCCCCAGCGAAGATAGCGAGCGCGCGCCTCGCGCAGGTACGTGTCGGCGATCAGCTCGTAGCCGCGCCCGCGGTAGAAGCGCGCGGCCGTCTCGTAGGCGATTGCCTCGTTCTGAACGAAGCCGTTGTCGCGAGCGGAGCGGATTGCTCGCTCGTATTGCTGCGCTGCTTTGTCCCATTCGCCGTCGATGCGCGCGATCTCGGCCGCCACCAGCGCCGCGCGGTTCTCGAAGTTCTCGGGGCAGTTGTCCGCCCATACCTCTAGCTTTTTATGGTGGGCAACGAGCGCCTCCCGATGTAGAGCCCGCTCTTGGGCAGAGGGCGCGTCGTCGTGTGCCGCCAGCGCGAGCGCGCCATAAAAATGGTACTCGGCCACCTCGAGCTGTGAAGGCACCGTCCACAAAAGCGGCTCGACCTTCGATGCCGCCGTGATGGCCGAAGCGTGATCGCCAGCGAAGAAGCGGGCTTGCAGCTTGCGGGTCCAATACGAGCACGACGCGAATGACAGGCGCGGATCACCCTCCAGGTGCCGCTCGAATCGGCCCTCGTCGAACGTCGCGTCGTTGAAGGAGGCGAGATCCGGCGTCAACCCCCGGAGCGTTCGGATGAGCCCGAGCTGTCCCATGATAGTATCGACGATGAGACCGAACTTCGCCCTTCGCACGAACTCGAGCCCGTTCTCGGCCTCCTGCTGCACGTCCCCCAGGGGATCTCCGACGGCGAGGAGGTCCGTGATCAAGGTGGTGTAGCAGTAGGCCGCAAAGGTGATATCGCCGGCTTCCTGCGCCGCGTCGAAGGCTTGCCGCACCCCCTCGCGGCCGGTGCGTACATGCCTCGTCCAAGGATTGACGGAGTGCCAGAAGCCCAGGTAGACGCGCGCCTTGAACCGGTCCAACCCGCGCGTCTCCACGAGATCGAAGCCGAGCTTGCCGAACCGGAACGCGGCCCGATAGTCGCCGAAACGTGGCCCCAGGATCATGCCCAGCCAGACATACGCGTAACAGGATGCGTCGCTGTTGCCGTGCTCGAGGCTGAGATTCCCCATGCGACCGATGATGAGGCAGAGCAAATTCTGGTCGCTGAACATGGCTGGCGGCAGGCACTCCATGAGGACGGTCATGGTCGCGCGAAACGCCGGATCGGTCAGCGGGGGCAGATCGATCAGCTCCTCGATGGCGCGGCTCCCGAGCTTTTGCCACAGCCGCTCGTATTCCTGCCGTACCTCGTCCTCCGCTGGGCGCGGTGACCACTCGACGCCGACGCGCCGGAGGTATTCCAGGCAGACCTCGATGGTGCGGTCGGTCCTATCCAGGGTCAGGTAAAGGGCCATGCGGGCGCATGCGACCGCGGCGCTGTTGACGAGGTTTCCAGCGCGGCGTGAGAGCGTCGAGAGCCGCTCCTCCGCCTCCGTCATGTAGCCCGTCAGAAATTCGCATTCGGCTCGGTGAAATTCGAGCGCGAAGGTGAGCTCGTACCGCCGCTCCCACCTGTCTTCTTCCAGGAGCGCGGAGCCTGCAGCGAGATACTTCAGCGACGAGGCGTAGGCGGTCGACCCCTTGGCACGCTTGCTCGCGACGAGGTTGAGCTCGGCGACTCGCTCTCGCTCGCCCCGCGTCGTGATCAGCGTGGCGCCGCGATTGAGCTGGTTGACGATCTCGAAGATGTTCTCCTCGAGCTCCTCGGGCGGCGTACGCGCCGAGAGCAGCCTGCCGATCTCGAGATGCACCGCCGCCCGCTCGCTTTCGGGGATGAGCGAATAGGCCGCCTCCTGGATGCGGTCGTGGGGAAACTTGTACGTGTCGGCCATGCGGAGGATGAGCCCCGCACGGACGGCCTCCCAGAGATCCGCATGAGACGCCTCCTCCGAGCGGCCGCTGACCGTCGCGAGGACGGTGACCTCGGCGGTGTTGCCCAGACAGGCGAGCGTTTGCACCGCTTCCTGGGTGCTTTCGGGAAGCCGCGCGAGCTTCCCGACGACCAGGTCGACCACATTGCCGGTGAAGCCCTTTTCGCGGGCCTTCGCCACGTCCCACCGAAAGGCCCCCGCGTGCGCATCGAACTCGATCAGACGCTCTTCATGGAGAGCGGCGAGGAACTGGAGCGCGAAGAAGGGGTTGCCGGCCGTCTTCTCGTGGACGAGCTCTGCGAGCGGCACCGCGTCCTCGCGGCGACAATGGAGCGCATCGCTGACGAGCGCGACGACGTGCTCCCCGGAAAGCGGACCGAGCACGATGTCCGAGACGCGCGCGCCCTCCTTCCGTATCTTGTCGAGCGCCAGCATGAGCGGGTGCGTGGGGCTCACCTCGTTGTCTCGGTACGCGCCGACGACGAGGAGATCGCGCGTCTCGGGATATGTCACCAGATCCTGAAGAAGCCCAAGGCTCGCCGAATCGGCCCATTGCAGGTCGTCGAGGAAGAGCGCGAGCGGGTGCTCCTTCTGGGCAAACACCCCGATGAAGTGCCGGAACACCATGCGGAACCGGTTCTGCGCTTCCATGGGCGGCAGCTCGGGCGCCGGCGGCTGCCAGCCGATGACGAGCTCGACCTCTCGGATCACGTCCACGATGATCTGTGCGTTGATCGCGAGGGCACCCAAGAGCCTCTCCTTCCACTTCGCAATCCGGTCCTCGCTCTCGGCGAGGATCGCGAGCACGAGCTCCCGGAAGGCCTGGACGAGCGTGGAATAGGGGACGTCGCGTTTGTATTGATCGAACTTCCCCGAGGCGAAGAAGCCGCGCTCGCGGATGACGGGCTTGTCGAGCTCCTGGACCAGCGCCGACTTTCCGATGCCGGAATAGCCCGACACCAGGACGAGCTCGGGGACTGCCGTACCGACCACCCGCTCGAACGCGGAGAGCAGCGCGGCGATCTCCTCCTCGCGGCCGTAGAGCTTCTGGGGGATCTCCAGCCGACCCGAGACGTCGTTCTCGGCCAGAGGAAACGGCTCGAGCCTGCCTTTGGCGCGCCATTGGGCCAAGGCTAGATCGAGGTCGTATTGCAGGCCCCGCGCGGTCTGATAGCGATCTTCCGCCATCTTGCAGAGGAGCTTCACGACGAGCGCGGAGAGGACCTCGGGCAATCCCGGCACGAGCGCAGACGGCGGCTGCGGGACACGGGCGACATGGCAATGCACCCATTCGAGCGGGTCCTCAGCCTCGAAGGGCAGGCGCCCGGTGAGCATTTCGTAGAACGTCACGCCCAGGGCATAGAGGTCGGCGCGGCTGTCGATCGCCCGATTCATCCGTCCCGTTTGCTCCGGCGCGAGGTACGGCAGGGAGCCCTCGATGAGGTTCGGGCGGAGGGCTGCCTGGCGCTCGCGGGATGGGCATACCGCGAGCCCGAAATCGGCGAGCTTGACCTGGCCGGTGGACACGTTGACGAGAATGTTCTGGGGTTTCAGATCTTTATGGATGATGCCACGCCGGTGGAGCGCCCCGACGGCCGCCGCGATACGAACCGCGAGGTCGAGGAACCGCTCGATGGGCAAGGGCGCGCCGAGGAAGTGGTCGAGCGACTGACCGCCGAAATCCTCCAGCACGAGCGCCGGCATTCCCTCGTGCGTCTCGAGGGAGAGCGGCTTGACGATCGCCGGTAAGTCGAGTTGCCTGCCAATCTCGTATTCACGCTTCAAGCGCTCGAGATCGCGCGGGCGGCTGCACCTCGGGTCGAGCACCTTCAGGATGACGGGGAGATGATCGGCCGTCCGGACCCCGCGGAGCAAAACGGTGCCTCCGCCCTCGTGCAATGTGTCGGTGATCGCAAACGGGGACGCGTCCTTCATGGGAAAGCTCGCCGACCGGAGCGGGCGCCAGGCAAGAGGCGCACGGGGACGATGCCCAGCCATGAGGGCCATCAACAGCCCCCTGAACCCCCATAGCATGTAACGCGCCCTTCCGGAGCGCCTCTTTGCGAGGGACAGACCCTTGCGCGGCCGGTGGTGTCGCCCCCAACGAGAGGGCGAGCCACGGCATATGACCTCGCTCACCAGCTTGGATGTGATCCGCGCGTCGCGGGCTCAGCAGGCTGTCGAGAGGTGGCCGGCACACGGAAGCTCGAGAGTGAACGACGAGCCGACCCCCGGCTCGCTCTGAACACGGAGCGCGCCTCCGTGCGCTTCCGCGATCCGGCGGCTGATGTACAGGCCAAGCCCGAGGCCGCCGTAATTCTCGGAGGCGGCGCGCTCGAATCGCTCGAAGATACGCTCCTGCCGCGCCGGGTCGATACCGATTCCATGGTCTTTGACCACGATGCGCGCGATCCCTTGCTCCTCGCCGTAGAAAATTTCGATGGGCTTACCGGCTCCGAATTTGATCGCATTCGAGAGGAGGTTCGTCAGGATCTGCTCGATGCGGTCGGGATCCCAACGACCGACGACGTGGTGGTCGTATTGGATGTGGACCGAGCACCGCGCTTGCGAAAGCTCCGGCTTGAGCTGGTCGAGCACATTGCGGAGGAGCGTCGCGAGGTCGACGTCCTCGCGCTCGAGCGGGAGCCGGCCTCCGTGGAGCTGCGAGACGTCCACGAGGGCCTTGTTCAGCCGGGCCAGGCGCGTCCCCTGACGCAGCGCCCGCTCGACCAGCTTGCTCATCACCTGCGTATCGCCCGATCGACCGGACCGGATGGCCCGATCCATCGATTGCAGCGTGAGCCGGAGCGACGTCACCGGCGTATTGAGCTCGTGCGAAGCCACGGTGAGGAATTCGTCCCGCACGCGGACGGCCTCCTGCGTCTTGCGGTAGAGGCGCGCGTTGTCGATCGCGACCGCGGCGCGGCGCGCGACATCTTCGACCAGCGCGAGATCGGCGCGCCCGTAGCGGCGCTCCGGCGTGGCGGAGACGACGCTCAGCACCCCGAGGGTTTGTCCGTGCGCCGCGAGCGGCACGACAATGGAGCTCTGCGCGCCGAGCTCGCGGCTGAGCTTCCTGTGCTCCTCGTTGACGACGAACTTCCCAATGACCTCCTCGGTGAGATCGGGAATCAGGATCGGCTCGCCCGTCTGCAAGACCTTGGAGGCCGGGTGAGGTGAATTCGTGCGAGGAGGATACCACCGCTGGAGCTGCTCGAGCAACGGCTCCTTCGCGGGGTCCTTGTGGGCGCCGCAGATGCGCCGGATCTCGCCACCTTCCACGATGTCGATCACGCACCAGTCGGAAATGGATCGCACGGATAGCCGCGCGAGGCGCGCCAGCGTCTCCTTGTAATCGAGCGACTCCGAAAGGAGCGCCCCCGCCTCGGCGATGAACGTGGCCCGGCGCTCCGCCGCCTCGGCCGCCGCGCGCGCCACCTCGGCCGCTGCCCGCGCCGCCTCGGCCGCCGCGCGTGCTGCCTGCTCCTTGCCGAGGAGCTGCGCCTTCTCCAGGGATATCGCCGCCTGCGTGGCGAGGAGCGAAAGGGCGACGAGCCGATCGGGCGTGAACGCGCCGGCGAGGAGGTTGTTCTCCAGATAGAGCAGACCGACCACCTCGGTCTGCCGGAGAATGGGCAAGCACAGGAGGGACCTCGGCTTCACGCGGGCGATGTAGGGCTCCGAGGCGTATTTCGCCGCCTCGGCCGCGTCCTCGAGGATCACGCGCTCCTTCGTCCGCATGGCGTAGTTGACGATCGAGACGGGCACGAGCGACGACGAGAGCGGCTGCGATTCCAGGAGCTTCGTCGCCACGCCGCTTCCCTCGAGGGATGCCTCCGCCTCGATCGAAGAGCAACCATCCCGGCAGAGGATCAGGCAGCCTCGTTGCGCTCCGCCCTGCTCGAGCACGACCGTGAGCAGCGTGCGCAAAAGCTTGTCGAAGGTGATCTCGCCCGAGATGGTCTGCGAGGCCTTGGTCACCGATAGCAGGTCGAACTGCTCGGACCGGACCCCGAAGGTGGTGGTGGGCGCGAGCGACCTCGACTCGAGGAGGCGGGGATGCTGCTGGTCAATCTGTCTCACCTTGCCATCAGCGCCCCAGCGGGCGTAGCAGGCGCGCGCCTCGCGGAGGCACGTATCGGCGAACAGGGCGAATCCACGCGCCCGGTAGAACCGAGACGCGAGCTCGTAGGCGAGCGCTTCGATATGAACGAAGCCATTCTCGCGCGCCGAGCGGGTGGCCTCTTCATAGAGACGCTCGGCGTCGAGCTCTCGGCCCTCGATGCGAGCCACCTCGGCCGACACGAGAGCGTAGCGGTTCAGATAGTTCTCGGGACAGTTGTCCGCCCAGAGCTTGAGCTTCTGCAGCCCCCGTTCGAGGGTGCGCGCGAACTCCCGCTGCTGCGCGGCAGGCGCCTGCGGATAGAGCGCGGTCAACGTGAGCGCATGGTAGAAGTGATGCGTGGCCTCGATGGGCTGCGCCATGACCGCCCCCAGCATCGTCGCCGCTCGGGCCGCAGCATCGAGCGCCTCGCGATACCGTCCGTCGTTAAACGCGGCAACGTGCTTCATGACATGGTAGAAGGCAATCCCGCAGCCGAATGTCGCCCCCGTGATCACGGCCAGACTTTCAGCTTCGTCGCAAGCTCGATCGTCGAGGTTTGCCGGCTCCAGCGTCGGTCCTTGCAGGCTCGCCACGAACTGCCGTTCGAGCTGGATCGTATGAAATACCGTATCGTTGTGGCTCTCTCTGGCGAACGCGAGGTATTTCTGCGCCACGCGGAGGACTTCGTCGAGCGGGCTGCCGGTCTCCAGAACCAGCCATACCGTCAGAACGGTTACGAGGCCGGCAAAAACGAGATCGCCGACCTCCAAGCAGGCGAGGAATGCCTGCTCCATGATCGGAACGCTGGTCGCAATGGGCCTCCGCCAGGAGTGGATGTGGCCGCCATGCATGAAGAGCAGCCTGCCCTTGAGCTTGGCGTCGTTGAGCTTCTCGTTCAGCCGCAGCGACATCTCGGAGAACTCGTAGGCGGACGGTATGTCGCCGAAGACCGACGCCAACATGATGCCGTAGGCGCAGTAGGCGAAGCAGGTTTCCTCGGCGTTCCCGTACCGCAGGGAGAAGCTCAACGCTTTGACGACGCCGAGCGCGAACATCTCCGGTCGCGCGTTGTACGCGCAGGGGATCGAGTCGACGAGCACGCCGATGATCGCCCTCCCATCGGGGTCGCTCACCACCGGCGCGTCGAGGAGGTCGGCGATCCGGAGGCCGCGCAGGCTGGCCGAAATGCCCCGGTTCTCGGCTTCGACTGCGGCCTTTATCTCCTCGTCCGACGCGGGCAATGTCACGCAGAAGAGCCGCAGGGCTTCCTGTGCGACCGTCACCCCGTCGGCATATCGCCCCGAGACCTGGTACAGCCTGATACGCAGCCGGTAGACCCTGGCTCGGTCGGGATTGGAGCGGGCGTTCTGGAATATCAGGTCGAATAGCTCATCGGCCCGCTGGAAGTTGCCGACGAGGTACTCGCATTCGGACCGCTCCATGTAGAGGGCGAACGTTTCTTCGTACTGCGTGCGCCAGGCGTCCGCGGCCAAAAGCGCCGTCGCTTGGGCCAGATAGCTCTGCGCCGACGCGTACGCAATCGAGGCCTTCGCCCTTCTTCCCGCCTGGAAGTCGAGCCGGCAGAGCGTCTCCTTTTCGCGTGGATCGGTGATGAGCGCGACGCCATGGTTGAGCTGGTTCGCGACATCGAAGACCCGCTCCGCGATCACCTCTTCTGGCAACTTCGCCAAAAGGAGCCGGCCGATCCGCAGGTGCACCTCGGCCCGCTGCTCCTCGGGGATGAGCGAATAGGCCGCTTCCTGGACACGGTCGTGGAGAAACTTGTATACGTCGTCCAGGCGGAGGACGAACCCGGCGCGAACGGCCTCCCAGAGGCTCGCGTGCGTGTCCTCCACCGATCCGCCGCGAGCCATCGTCAGGATGGCGGCCTCCGCAGTGTTTCCCAGACAAGCGAGGTGTTTCAGCGCTTCCTGGGTGCTTGCCGGAAGCCGCACGAGCTTCCCGATCATCAGGTCGACCACGTTGTCGGTGAAGCCCTTTTCGCGGATCTTGGCCACGTCCCATTGCCAGATCCCCGCGCGCCCATCGAACTCGATCAGGCGCTCTTCGTGAAGCGCCGTGAGGAACTGGATCGCGAAGAAGGGATTGCCAGCCGTCTTCTCGTGAACGAGGTCCGCGAGTGGCCTTACGCCCTCGCGAGGGCAATGAAGCGCATCGCTGACGAACATGGCGAGGTGCTCGCGGGAAAGCGGGCCGAGCACGATATCCGAGACGCGCACGCCCTCCTTCCGCACCTTGTCGAGCATCAGCATGAGCGGGTGCGAGGGGCTCACCTCGTTGTCTCGACATGCACCGATCACGAGGAGATGGCACGTCTTTCCGTGCGTCAGCAGATCCTGAAGGAGTCCGAGGCTCGCCGAATCGGCCCACTGGAGATCGTCGAGGAAAAGCGCGAGGGGATGCTCCTTCCGGGCGAACACCCCGATGAAGTGCCGGAACACGATGCGGAACCGGTTCTGCGCCTCGGCCGGGGGCAGCTCGGCGACCGGCGGTTGCGGGCCGATGGCGAGCTCGACCTGCGGGATCACGTCCACGATGAGCTGTCCGTTGATCCCGAGCGCGCCGAGCAGCCGCTGCCTCCAGGCGGCGATCCGCTCCTCGCTCTCCGTGAGGATTTCGAGCACGAGGTCCCGGAAGGCCTGGACGATCGTGGAGTAGGGGATACCGCGCTTGTATTGATCGAACTTCCCTGCGATGAAGAAGCCTCGCTCGCGCACGATCGGCTTCTGCAGCTCGTTCACGAGCGCCGACTTGCCGATGCCGGAATAACCCGAGACCAGGACGAGCTCGGGGGATCCCGTATCGAGCACGCGCTCGGGCGCGGAGAGCAGCGCCGCGATCTCGCCCTCGCGACCATAGAGCTTCTGGGGGATCTGGAGGCGATCCGGAATGTCGTGCTCGGCCAGGGGGAACGGTTCCAGCCGGCCCTCGGCTCGCCACTGGCCCCGGCACTGCGCGAGGTCGTTCAGCAGGCCGCGAGCGGTCTGGTAGCGATCCTCGGCCATCTTGGCCAGGAGCTTCAGGACGATCGCGGAGAGGATCTCGGGTAGCTCCGAGACGAACGTGGAGGGCGACGGCGGGGCACGGGCGACGTGGCAATGCACCCATTCGAGCGGATCGTGCGCCTCGAAGGGCAGCCGCCCGGTGAGCATCTCGTAAAAGGTCACGCCGAGGGCATAGAGGTCGGCGCGGCTGTCGATCGACCGGTTCATCCGCCCCGTCTGCTCCGGAGAGAGGTAGGGCAGCGAGCCCTCGACGAGGCGCGGGCTCTTGGAGGCCTTGTGCTCGCGGGGGAGGCTGGACGCGCACCCGAAGTCGGCGAGCTTCACCTGGCCGGTGGCCGCGTTGAGGAGGATGTTCTGGGGTTTGAGATCTTTATGGATGATGTCGCGCTGGTGGAGCTCCGCCACGGCCGCCGTGATACGAACCGCGAGGTCGAGGAACCGCTCGGTGGGCAAGGGCGCGCCGAGGAAGTGGTCGAGCGACTGACCACCGAAATCCTCCATCACGAGCGCCGGCATTCCCTCGTGCGTGTCGAGGGCGATCGGCTTGACGATGGCCTGCGCGTCGAGTCGCCCGAGGATCTCGTATTCGCGCTTCAAACGCTCGAGACCGCGCGGGTGGCTGCGCCTCGGGTCCAGCACCTTCAGGATCACCGGGAGGTGATCGGCCGTCCGGACCCCGCGGAGCAGAAGGGTCTCTCTCCCCTCGTGAAGCGTTTCGAGGATGGCGAACGGGGGTACGTCCTTCATCGGCATGGGAAGAGCTCGCCGCCAGGAGCGGGCGCCCGGGAAGGGGCACGCGGGAAGAGGCCCAGCCGCGACATTCCGTCGACAGCCCCTCGAACGCCCATCCCTCTAGCATGGGATGTGCCTTCCGCTCTAGCCCACAGCCATGGCCCCCGCGTCGAGCGCGCTCGGGCGGGCGAAGAGCTTCACGTGGGAAGGATATGCGTGAAGGACGCCGCGGATCAACGATCCCTGGTGCTCACCACGGCGTCGGCTTGTAATCTTTGAAAAACTGCCCGTAGGCGTGGATGCCTGTGGCGAACCCCTCGAAGATCGGATCCACGATACGGGCCGCGCCGTCGACGATGTCGAGCGGCGGGTGGAAGCCGTGAATGGATTGCTTGCGGACCGCGATCTCCGCGGGATCCTCGTCCGTCACCCAGCCCGTATCCACGCTGTTGATGTGGATGCCGTCCTTCACGTAATCCTGTGCCGAGGTGCGCGTGAGCATGTTGAGCGCCGCCTTGGCCATGTTCGTGTGCGGGTGTTTGTCGGTCTTGTGCTCGCGGTAGAATTGCCCCTCCATCGCCGAGACGTTGACGATGTGCTTGTCGCGCGTGGGATGCCGCGTCATGAGGCCCTTGAGCTTGCTGCTCAGCACGAACGGGGCGATGGCGTTGACGAGGTGCACCTCGAGGAGCTCGATCGTGGGCACCTCGGCGAGCGCGAGGCGCCAGCTGTTCTTGTCGCGGAGGTCTTTCTGCTGGAGGTCCGCGTCGAGCGCGCCGCGGGGGAAGAGATCCATGCGGCCGCGCAAGGCGTGATCCTCGGCCGTGAGCGGGATCTGCGAGAGCGCGACAGGATCCTCGAACAAGGCAAGCGAGCCCGTACGCGGGGCGAGGGCGGCGTCGTTTGCCCGGGCAAATGCTCGTTGCGCGGCGCGCTCGGCCTCGTGGCTCGCGACGAGGCGGGCCGCCTCGGGGGGCAATCGATCGGGCGATTGCAGCTCGACGTCGAGGAGGTGCTCGTAGAAGCCCGGCGGCCTGCGCACGGTCTGGCAGGCGTTGTGGATGATGAAATCGAGGCGCGGGAGGTGGCCTTCGAGGAATCGCGCGAACCGCTCGACGCTCGGGGTGAGGCGCAGATCGAGGCCGTGAATTTCGAGCCGATCGGCCCAGGCCTCGTAATCGCTCTCGCGGGCATAGCGGAGGGCGGCGTCGTGGGGGAAACGCGTGGTCACGACGACACGCGCGCCGGCGCGGAGGAGGAGGATCGCGGCCTGGTATCCGATTTTGACGCGCGCGCCGGTCACGAGCGCGACGCGGCCCCGGAGGTCGGCCGTCTGCGTGCGTTTCTGGTAATTGAGCTCGGCGCAGGGCGGGCAGAGCTGATCGTAGAAGAAGTGGACCCTGCGGAACTCGGCTTTGCAGACGTAACACTTGCGCGCGCCCGTGAGCTCGGCGGGCGGCGGGGTCTCCGTGGGACCGGGCAAAACACCGAAGCTCGGCGGCGGGGTCTGGAAGACGGGGGCGCGGCGGGCGGCACGAATGCCGGTCGCGTCGAGCAGCGCCGCGTCCTCGGCCTTCACGGCGAGGCGATCCTTTCTGCGAAGCGCCTTCGCGAGGCGGCGTTGCTCGGCGCGATCGGGCCGCGAGACCCGCCCTGCCGCTTCGAGCAGCCGCACGCGCGCCTCGCGTGGCACGTGCGCGAGGACGGCCCGGTCACGGACCACGGCTTCGAGCACGTCGAGGGCGACGCGGAAATCGTTCTCGGAAAAAGGAGCCTGCTCGGGGGCTTTGGGCTCGTGGTCTTCCTGTTCGTCCTGTTCGTCCGCGAAATCGTCGTTCATCAATGGAATGCGAGCCCGAAGAGCTGGCCGTCGAGGGGGATGGGCGCCTTGATGGCGCAGATGAGCCCGAGATCCAGGCCGTACGGGGTCCCCTCGGAGAAGGCGCTGACGGGGACGCCGATCCGGAGGGCCGCGGAGAAGAAGCCAATGGAGACGAAAGGCGAGGCGTGGAGGCCGATGGTGGTGGCGCGATTGCCGTAGCCTTCCTCGAGGTACGCGCCGATCTCGGCGCCGAACATCATGAAGTTGATCTGCGGGCCAAACGCCCATCGGCCATGCGTGAACCCGACGGACTGGGCCTGCGCGAAGGCGCCGAGGCCGAAGCCGAACGCTTCGACAGGATATCGCACGTACGAGAGCTCGAAGCCGAGGGCGCCGGAGATCGTGTCGTCGGTGTGGCCCGTGATGCCGAAGAGTGGCCCGAGGCCGACGAAATTCTTCGCCTGGCGCAGGTTGCCGCGGCTCGGGGACGAGGGCTCGGGCGTAAGCGCAAACGCAGGGGGCTCGGCCGAGGCCACCGCCGTCGCCGTGAGGCCTGCGGCGAAGGCCACAAACGAGCAAACGAGCCGGACGAGGCCCGGTGGCCCGAATCGCCTGCCCGACAATGGACGAGGAGCGTCCCCAGCGCGGTAGCGCATCGCGGCGGAGCATACATGGATCGGAGACGCTGACCAGCCGCTTTGGAGGGGACCGCTTGGGTTCGTCCGGCAGGCGCGTCCGGAACGGCCGCGGGGAATGTTCACGTCCACCCAATGTACCGTAACGTCGTGCCTTGACCGGCCTGCGGGCGCACCCCACGACGAGTATCGACGGGCAACCCGAGCAAGGAGACGAGGCGTGCGTTCCAGGGATTTTCATGTGCTCGTGGAGGCGCGGATCCGGGAAGCGGAGGCGCGAGGGGCGTTCGAGGACCTGCCGGGCAAGGGCAAGGCGATGCCCGCGGACGACCTCGCCGGCCTGCCCGAGGAAGACCGCATGGCCGCGCGGATCCAGCGCATCGCGGGGAGCGCGCCGGAGGAGGTGGAGCTCTTGCGGGACATCGCAGCGCTGCGCGAGCGGCTCGCGGCCTGCAAGGACGAGAAGGAGCGGGCGAAGCTTACGGAAGCGCTCGGGGCGAAGACGACGCGGCTTTCGATCCTGTTCGAGGCGTCGGGGCGGAACGTGCTCGTGCACAGCAAGTTGACGGAGCCGCGGTGAAGGGCGGCGCCGCGGCCAACTTCCGGTTCGGAAAGGACAACTGCGGCGACCTCGGCTAGCCTCCCCCCCATGCTCCGACGCTCGATGAAATGTTGGCTCGCGCGACTCGCGGCGGGCACGCCCACGGTCCCGCTCCGGGACGAAGAGACGGGGTGTACCCTCTGGATCAAGCTCGAGTACATGCTCCCGAGCGGATCCACGAAGGACCGCATCGCCAGCTTCATCCTCGGCCACGCCGTCGAGCGGGGCGTGCTCGGCAGCGACAGCGTCGTCGTCGAGGCGTCGAGCGGCTCGACCTCGATCGCCTTCGCCATGGCCTGCGCCATGATCGGCGTGCGATTCCGCGCCGTCATGCCCGAAGGCGTGAGCGGCGAGCGCTTGCTCATCATCCGTCGTTATGGCGGCGAGGTCGTGCTCACGCCGAAGCACCTCGGCGTGCCCGGCTCGATCGACGAGACGCGGCGCATGGCCGAAGCGGACCCGCGGGTCTTCTGGCCGCGACAATTCGAGAATCCCCAGAATGCCCTCGCCCACCAGCGGACCACCGGGCCCGAGCTCATCGCCCAGGTCGGCACCACGATCCACGGGTTCGTCGCGGGGGTCGGGACCGGCGGGACGCTCATGGGGATCGCGCGGGCCCTCGTCGAGGCAGGGCAAAAGGCGGTGATCGGAAGGCCCCGGCCCGAGCGAGGCGTGTGTTTCGAGGGGCAACCCGAGATCTGTGGCGGGATTCCGGGCGTCGTGGATGGGCTCTCGCACATCCTCGACGAGGACGCCGTGGGGGGCGTGGTCTCGCTGCCCGTACCGGACGCGGAGGCCATTCGCGCGGCGCGGGATCTCGTGTCGCAAGGGTTCCCGGTGGGCCCGTCGAGCGGGCTCAATCTGGCCGGCGCGCGGATGCTGGCGCGCAAGCTCGGGCCGGGGCACGACATCGCAACCGTGCTCTGCGACCGGATGGAGCGGTATTTCTCGACCGATATGTTCCAGGACCTGTCGGGGGACGAGGCCGCAAAAAGCACACGATGAAGACGAATGCGGTGAGGCTGCTCGATACGCACGGCATTTCCTACGAGCTCCGGGCGTACGAGGTCGATCCCGAGGATCTGCGGGCCGGGACAGTGGCCGACAAGATCGGCTTGCCCGTGGAGCAGGTCTGGAAAACGCTGGTATGTCGGGGGGATCGGACGGGCGTCTTGATGGCCGTGCTCGCGGGCAACGAGGAGCTCGATCTGAAGGCACTCGCGCGGGCCACGGGCGATCGGAAGGTGGATACGGTGCCGCTGAAGGAGGTGCAGCCGCTCACGGGGTACGTGCGCGGCGGCGTGACCGCGATCGGCGGCAAAAAAGAGTTTTTCGTGGTCGTCGACGAGACGATCGAGCTTCACGACGTGGTGTCCGTCTCGGCAGGCGTGCGGGGGTTGCAGATCCTGCTCGCGCCGGCCGATTACGTGCGGGTGGTGAACGGGAAGCTCGCGCCGATCGCCCGCAGCGCTTAGGGACGCCGCGCCGGGGCGCTGCCCCGGACCCCGCGGGGGCTGTTCGCCCCTCGACCCGAACCAGGGCAAGCCCTGGACTCGTGTTGGAAGAACTGCGCGATGCGCAGTTCTTCCACAGGCCGGTGGCAAGACCAGGGACAGCGTTGCCAGTAGAAATGGCAGCGCGGCTGTCTTGGTCGGCAGGGGTCGTTCCTCGGCCTGTTCGATGAACTGCGCACCGCGCAGTTCATCGACCCCGGGTCCAGCGCTTGCGCTGGTCCAGGTCCAGGGGCGGATAGCCCCGGTGGGGCCTGGGGCAACGCCCCAGCGAAGCGCCCCCCAGATGAGACAGGACAACGACCTCCGCGTCCAGGACAACGACCTCCGCGTCCAGGACACCTACCGGGTCAAATGTCGCAGCAGGCGCGCGAGTGCGAGGAGCGCGCCGGCGCCGATGAGGATGGCGGCGACGTAGGACAACCGAAGTGGCCCGAACCCGACGCGCTCTCCTCCGAGCCAAAGCCATCCGGCGATCTGGTCGAGCACGCGGATGAGCACACCCGCGCTGGCCAGCGCGACCGGGCCGCCGAGCATGCTGCGGACGTCGGGCGCGGGCTCGTGGGGCACACTCGGGAGCGGCCCGCGCGGGGCCGACGACACGCGTGACCTCGGGACCGAGGAGACCCGCGGGCTCGGCTGCGACACCGGCGCATCGACGCGTACGGCTGGCATCGACGTGCTCGATCGGCGCGGAGGCGCGTTCGGGCCGCTCGCACCCCAGTCCACGTCGATCGCGGCGGCGTCCCGGGCGCTTCCGGACAGCACCGCGGGCGGGTCGGACAACCGTGAGATGCGGCCTGCGCCTTCGTCGGCGAGCACCGTGGAGGCGACGTCGAGGCTCGCGGGCGGCACGGAGACGGCGCGCATCGAGCCCGATGCGCGACGCGTCTCCTGCCCCTCGAGGAGCGGCGCGCGCAGGGTCCCGGATCGATGCACCGTCGGCGCGGAGAGGCGCGTCCCTGTGCCGAGGGCTTGCTCCACCTCGTCCCAGAATGCGCCGGCGCTCCCGGGGCGCTCGCGTGGGTCCACGGCGAGCGCGCGCCGGAAGACGGCTTCGAGCGCGTCGGGCACCACGACGCCCTCGTTCCGCGGCGTGGGCCTGCGCTTCTCGTCGAGCACGGTCCCCATGATCGCCACGGCGTCGCCGTCGATCACCACGCGGCCGGCCATGGTCTCGAGGAACGCGAGCGCGAGGCCCCAGACGTCGGTCCACGGGCCGGTCGTGCCGAACCGCTTCGGCGCCCACTGCTCTGGCGCGCCGTACCGCGGCGTGAAGGCGAGCGGCGTGGCTTCGTCCGCCCGCGTCATTTCCCCGGCCATCACGGAGGCTGCATCGCGGGCGCGGGCGATGCCGAAGTCGAGGATCTTCACGTACTCGGTGCCGTGGACCTCGGCGAGGAAGATGTTCGCGGGCTTGATGTCGCGGTGGATGACGCAGATCGGCCCCTGCGGCGCGGGAAAGTTGTGGGCGATGTCGAGGGCGCGGGCGACGGGCGTGAGCAGCCGCGCGGCTTCGACGTAGCTGAGCGGCGGCAGGCCGTCCGTGGCGCGCTGCTCGATGAGCGACCAGAGCGTGCGTCCTTCGAGCCACTCGAGCGCGATGAACGGCACGATGAGACCGCTGTCGAGCGTGATGACGTCGTAATGCAGCGGCCTCACGACCTCCGGGATCGTGGCCGAGAGCCGGAAGAGCATCTCGGCTTCCTCGCGAAATCGTTCGAGGAAACCGGCGCGCAGGTCCTCCGGGATCGTGGGGATCTTCAGGCACTTCAGCGCGACGGGGGCGCGGAACGCTCCGTGGAGCGCGCGGTAGACGACGCCGAACCCCCCTTCGGCCACCGCCTCTTCGATGGTGAAGGGGCCCTGCGTCGTGCCGGCGATCCCGAAGACGTCCTGGGCCATCGCACCCGAGCATACGACGTCCGGGGTAGCGCGGTGAAGTGGGGAGGCGCGAGGCCGGGGTCTCGGCCGGCTTCCGGCCGACGCCCGAGCGGTCTCTGCTAGCCTCGCCCGCATGAGTGAGTTCGTCTCTCTTGAGATTTCCGAAGCGATCGCGACCGTCACACTTCTCCGGCCCACGATGCCGCCCGCGCTCTTCGTCGAGCTCGAGGTGCTGTTCGAGCGTCTCGCGACCGAGAAGGGCCTGCGCGCTGTCGTCGTGCAGTCGACGGCGAAGGCGTTCTCCTTCGGGCTCGATCTGCGCGCGGCGATGGCCGATCTCGGCCCGCACCTCGCGGGCGCAGGCGCCGCCGAGCGGATGGAGCTGCTCGGGCTCATCCGGCGCTACCAGCGCGGCTTTGACGCCGTCGCG
Organism: Polyangium jinanense; assembly: GCF_028435265.1. Classification (GTDB taxonomy): domain Bacteria; phylum Myxococcota_A; class Polyangia; order Polyangiales; family Polyangiaceae; genus Polyangium; species Polyangium jinanense. Next base: position 47,470 of record NZ_JAGTJK010000056.1, read on the forward strand.
GCCTGCCCTGTGCCCGTGATCGCGGCCATCCAGGGGCCTTGCATCGGCGGCGGGCTCGACCTCGCGGCGGCGTGTGACATCCGCCTCTCGACGCGCGACGCGTACTTCTCCGTGCGCGAGACCAAGATCGCGATCGTGGCGGATCTCGGGAGCTTGCAGCGGCTGCCGCGCCTGCTCGGCCAGGGGCTCGTGCGGGAGCTCGCGTTCACGGGCAAGGATCTCTCGGCCGAGCGTGCGCTCTCGATCGGCCTCGTGAACGAGCTCTTCGACGACGCGGCGGCACTCCAGGCGGGGGCGCGCAAGCTCGCGCTGGAGATCGCGGCGAATCCGCCGCTCACGGTGCGCGGCGTCAAGGCGGTGCTCGATCACGGCGAGGGCAAGTCGGTCGCCGACGGGCTCGCCTACGTCGCGGCGTGGAACGCGGCGTTCCTCGCGTCCGAGGATCTCGGCGAAGCCATGGCGTCGTTCATGGAGAAGCGACCGCCGCGGTTCGCAGGGAAGTAAGTAGGCGGGAAAACACGACGAATTCGTTGCGAGCGGACGAGCTGGAGGTGCACCATGGCCTGTGATGGGGGCCATGAACATCGCACCGAATCCGGGGTGCGGCGTCGTGCTTCCCCTGGAGGTGGACGCTTGATGCGCATGGACTTGCCCGCTGCGGACACGCTGCTTCGTGGCTGCCCGACGCCCCTCGCGCGGCTCTCGCTCTCCGGCGAGATGCTCGCGACGAACGCCGCGTGGGACGCACGCGTGGGCAGCGGTTCGCTCGACGCTCGCGTGCACGAACAGGAGCGCGCCGCGCTCGCGGAGGCGCGACGCGAAGCCTTCGTTTCAGAGGCGACGCGCTCGCTCGACGTGCGCCTCGCGCGGGAGGGCGAGCGCGCGAGGCTCTCGTTCTGGCGCGCCGATGAGCAGACGCTCTGGGCCTCGGCGGAGGTGAGCCGCGACGAGCACGAGGAGCGCAAGGCACGCCTCCTCCTCGACTGCTTTCGCAAGATGGACGCGATCGTCTGGTCGTGCGATGCGGAGGGCAACATCCTCTTGTCGGATGGCAAGGGGCTCGCGCACCTCGGCCTCGTCCCCGGGCAATCCGTGGGGAAGAACGTGTTCCGGCTCTTCCCGCCGGACGCGGCGGTGCACACGATCGTCAAGCGCACGCTCGCCGGCGAGACCTTCTTCCACGAGGACGTGACCGAGAAGGCGCACTGGCTCGCCGTCTACACGCCGCTCGTCGACGCGAGCGGCGCCGTGAAGGGGCTCCAGTCGCTCTCGATAAACCTCGCCGAGGATGTGCAGCTCGCCAAGCGCTCGAAGGTCCTCGCGGAGTGCGTCGCGCGGCTGCCCATCACTCTGTTCGCGCTCGACAAGGATGGGACGTGCACGCTCTTCGCGGGGGCGCTCGGCAAACGGCTGGGGCGCTCGGCCTCGGATCTCGTTGGGAAAAACCTGCTCGAGGTCTACGGCGACCGCGAGGACATCGTCTCCGACATGCGACGCGCGCTCGCGGGCGAGGAGCACGTCGTCGTGCGCCCGATGCGCGACACCCAGGTCCGCATCCGGTACGTGCCGGTGCGAGATCCGTTCGGCAAGGTGATCGGCGTGTGCGCGGCAGCCGAGGACGCGACCGAGCAGATGCTGTTCGAGGCGAAGATCCAGGAGCAGCTCGACCTCATCGCGTCGCAGAAGCAGGCGATCGCCGAGCTCGGCACGCCGATCATCGAGGTCTGGCAGGACGTCCTCGCGGTGCCCGTCGTGGGCACGCTCGACACGGCGCGGGCCGAACAGATGCTCGGGGCGCTTCTGGAAGCCGTCGTCGAGAGACAGGCGCGCTTCGCGTTGCTCGATCTCACGGGCGTGGAGAAGGTGGATACGGACACGGCGCAGCACCTCGTCCGCGTGATCGACGCCGTGCGTCTCCTCGGCTGTGAGGGGATGATCACCGGCATCCGGCCCTCGGTCGCGGAGACGCTGGTCGGGCTCGACGTGAACCTCACGCAGACGCGCACGCTCCGCAGCCTCAAGGACGCGCTGCGCTCGTGTGCCGGGCTCGGCGCGCGCCCGAAGCGCTGACCCTCTCGCGCAGCGCGCGCATTCATGCCAGGATCCGCCCCCCGCGCCGCGGAAAACCCTTTCAACGCTTGGGTCCGCGGCGACAAGGACCTGCCATGACGATTCGACCCGCCGATCTCCACGCGATTCCCCTCTTCGAGGGCATCACCGAGGCCCACCTCGCCGAGCTCATCGAGGGCCTCGAGCGCGTCACGCTCGCGCCTGGCGACGTGCTCTTCGAGGCCGGCACCGAGCCGAAACACCTGTGGCTGCTCGCCTCGGGCGAGATCGCCCTCGAGCAGGCCGGCGAGGTCCGCTTCCGTCTCGCGCCCATCGCGCCCATCGGCGAGCTCGGGGCGCTGACCGGGCTCTACCGCAACACCCGCGCGGTCGCGACCGAGGCGTCCGAGCTTTACCGCATCGGTGTCGTCGCGCTCATGCGGTTCTTCGAGAGCCACGGCGACGTCGCGTTCCCGTTCTATCACAACCTGCTGAAGATCGTGGCGCAGAAGGTCCACCGCGATGCGATGCGGCAGGGCGAGATGCGGGCGAACATCATCCGCACGCAGAAGGCCATGAAGGAGCTGCGCGACCGCGTGCTCGAGGCCGAGGAGACGCCGATCAGCCGCGCGGTCTGCGAGACGCTCGACACGCTCATCGAGCACAACCGCCGCGTTCACTACATGGTCACGCCGGCCTACGCGCTCTCGACCTCGGTCCGCCTCGACACGGGCGTGCTCATCCCCGTGAGCGCGATGTCGGACCGGTACCTCGAGCTCGTCTCCTTGCCGGACGCGAAGGCGGGCGACGAGGTGAGCTTCGTGCTGGTGATCCCGAACGGCGAGATCCCGGTGAGCGGCAAGGTGCGGCAGGCGGGCGAGGGCTCGGTGCTCATCGAGCTCGACCTGCTCATCGAGGAGTACGCGAAGAAGCTCAGCGAGCATTTGACGCGTGTGCAGATGCTCGATTTCGTGGTGTAATCGTTCCGGTAGCGAACCCAATCCCCCGGGGGAAAGACATGAACTCGACGAGGCGCAAGCTCGCCATTGCCACATGGTCCTCGCCGCGCGAGGGCAACATCTACGGCAAGCTGGTCATGGATGCGGGCGAGGCGCTCGCCTACATCGAGCACCTGCGAAAGACCACCGGGGAGAAGGTCACGGTCGGCCACATCGTCGGCAAGGCCGCGGCGATGGCCCTGAAGAGCGCGCCGGGGCTCAACGGCCGCATCGTCCTCGGCAAGTACGTTCCCCACGAGACCGTGGACGTCACGTTCCTCGTCGCGCTGGAGGACGGGCGCGACCTCGCGAAGACGAAGATCCCACGCGCCGACGAGAAATCGGTCGCCGACATCGCGAAGGCGCTCGCCGAAGGCGCGGGCAAGCTCCGCGGCGGAAAGGACGCCGATTTCGAGAAGAGCAAGGGCATCGTGCGGGCCCTGCCCTCGTGGCTGCTCAAGCCCGTCCTCTGGACGACGGGGTTTTTGACGGGCTCGCTCGGGCTCGCGGCGTTCGGGCTGGAACCCTTCCCGTTCGGCTCGTGCGTCATCACGAACGTCGGCGCGTTCGGCGTCGACGAGGGGTATGCCCCGCCGACCCCGTTCGCGCGCGTGCCGGTGCTCATCCTCGTGGGCGCGGTGCGCGAGCAGCCTGCGGTCGTCGCGGGCAAGGTCGTCCCGCGGCCGCTCGTGACGATCACCGCGACCGTGGATCACCGCTTCATCGACGGCGCGCAGCTCGGCCAGCTCGCGAAGGTGCTCCGGAAGGGTTTTGAAGAGCCCTGGACGCTCGACGGCGTCACGAAGGCGCCGTGGGCCACGAACGATGCGCCCGAGGCGCACGCGACGAACGGCGGGTGACGCCAAGGCGGCCGGGCTCTACTCTGGGCCCATGTCGCGCAGCAGTCCCCTCCTTCTCGCTTTCCTGACCCTTCCTTTCGCGTTCGTCGCGTGCGGCGACGGCAACGAGCTCGGCTCCGGCGGCTCCGCGGGCACCCTTGGCATCGGCAGCACGGGCCCCGGTAGCAGCGGCCCGGGCGGCGCGGGGCCCGGCCCTGGCAGCGGCGGCGCGGGCCCCGGCAGCGGCGGTGCGGGCGGCAGCGGTGGCGTGGGCGGCAGCGGCGCGGGCGGCAGCGGCGGCGGCAGCAACGCGCTTTGCCCGACGACCTTCACGTTCATCCCGCCCTCCGGCGCGAGCTCGCCGCGTGTCCCCGGCGAATGGCAAGGCTTCGACCTCGCAACCGCGCCCGTGATGACCGGCCCCGACGCGAGCGGCGCCTACAAGGCCACGGTCATGCTCCCGCCGGGGCTTCATGGTTACAAGCTCGCCTACCAGGACGCGGGCGGCGGCACGCAATGGATCCTCGACCCGGCGCAGGGCCGCCGCAAATACCTCGGCGGCATCGAGAACAGCGCCGTCAAGGTGCGCGATTGCAACCTCCCCACGCTGCCCGTGAAATCCACGAAAGCGACGCGCATGTCACCGGGCCAGGGCGTGTTCACGGCCGCGCTCGATTATGTCGACGGCGCGGACGCGAGCGGGGCCGACGCCGCGGGCTTCGAGGCCACGCTGCTCGAAGACGGCACGAAAAAGCCCCTCGCCGCGCCGCTGGTCACGGTCTCGCCCGAAGGAAACGTGCAGGTCTCGCTCGCGGGCCTCGCCGACGGCAAATACCGCGTTACGCTCCGGCCGCGCACCAAGAGCGGGCGTGTCGGCGAGCCCGTTCACCTGCCCTTCTGGATCGAGGCCGAGCCCTTCTCCTGGAACGACGCGGTCGTCTACATGGTCCTCACCGATCGTTATCGCGACGGCGACCCCTCGAACAATGCCTCGCCGACGCCCGGCGCGGACGTGCGCGGCGACTGGAAGGGCGGCGATCTCGTGGGCCTCACGCAATCGATCGAGGAGGGTGAGCTCGACAAGCTCGGCATTCGCGCCATCTGGCTCACGCCGTTCCAGACGAACCCCGAGGCCTCGTACCTCGCGGCCGACGGCGTGCACAAGGTCACGGGGTATCACGGCTACTGGCCGGTGAAGGCGCGCGAGGTCGATCCGCGCCTCGGCGGCCCGGACGCGCTGCGGGCGCTCGTGAAGGCTGCGCACGCGCACGGGATCCGCATCCTGCAGGATTACGTGGTCAACCACGTGCACATCGAGCACGAATACTTCAAGTCGCACCCCGAGTGGTTCCGCACGGGCTGCGTCTGCGGCACGGCGAACTGCGACTGGACGGCGAAGGCGCTCGAATGCCTCTTCGCCGATTACATGCCCGACATCAACCACTCGGTCCCCGAGGCGAACGCGCAGTTCGTCGACGACGCCGTGTGGTGGCTCGACGAGTTCGATCTCGACGGCCTGCGGGTCGACGCGGTCAAGCACGTCGAGGAGCTCGCCACGCGAAACCTCTCCGTCGAGGTGCGCGAGACCTTCGAGAAGGCGGGGACCCATTACTTCCTGATGGGCGAGACCGCGATGGGGTGGAACGACTGCGGCGACCCCTGCAACGACGAGAATTACGGCACGATCGCCCGGTACATCGGCCCCTTTGGCCTCGACGGCCAGTTCGATTTCGTGCTCTACCACGGCGTCTCGTACCGGACGTTCGCGTATGGCGACAAGGGCATGCTCCACGCCGATTACTGGACCCGGCACGGTCTCGAAAAATGGCCGAAAAGCGCGGTCATGACGCCCTACATCGGCAGCCACGACACCCCGCGCTTCGTCTCGCTCGCCGATTACGCGGACGGCGACCGCGGGATCCCCGGCAACCAGTGGGACAACACGGCCGTCGCGCCCTCCGACGCCGTGCCTTACGAGCGGATGCGCGTGGCGATGGCGTGGCTGCTCGCGCTGCCGGGCGCGCCGCTCATGTATTACGGTGACGAGTATGGCCAGTGGGGCGGGGCGGATCCGAACAACCGGCTCATGTGGCGGCCCGAGAACGGGCTTTCGGCCGAGGAGAAGGCGACGCTCTCGTTCGTGCGCAAGCTCGGCACGGCGCGGCAAGCCATTCCGGCGCTCCGGCGGGGGGAGTATGTCTCGCTCGGCGCGACCGAGGACACGCTCGTCATCGGGCGAAAGCTCCCGGGCGCGACCGGCGCGATCGTCGCGCTCACGCGGGCGGACGCGCCGGCGCAGATGACGGTGGACGCCGCCACGCTCGGATTCGCGTCCGGGACCGTTTTGAAGGACGCGATGGGCGGCCCCAATGTGACGGTCCCGCAAGGCGGCATGATGACGCTCACCGTGCCCGCGAAATCGGCGATCGTCCTCTCCCCCTGACGATCACGCGGCGAGCTTTGCCCGCGGCTCGACGATGCGGGCGCCCGCCCTCCGGAGCATCTCCGTCAGATCCACCGCGCTCCGCACCGACCAGTCTCGATAACAGTTGTTCATGATGACGTGGACCTCCCGCGTCTGTCGGGACAGCCCCACGATCTTCGGCACCCAGCTCGCGAGCTCTGCCTTCTCGTATTCGTAGGCGAAGCGCTCGGCGGCGCTGGCCGATTTCTTCTCCCACGTCTCGACGTTGCGGCCGTGGAAACGGACGAGCGCGACATCGGCCGTCGCCTCCGCGATCGGCGGAACCGACGAGGCGAAGCCTTGCGGCTCGTCCACGCACGTATACACGAGCCCTTGTTCCCGGAGAAATGCGAGCGTCTCGTCCCGGTGCCGCTCGCCGAGCCAGCCCGCGTTCCGGAATTCGATCGCGAGGCGATGGCCGCGGAAGAGCACAAGCGTCCGCTCGATGCGCCGGAGCGACGCGGACGAGAACGTGAACCACACCGGATACTGAAACAGCACGAGCCCGAGCTTGCCGCTCGCCTGGAGCGGCCGGAGGGCCGAAACGAACCGCCCGGCGAGCTCATTCAGAACGTCATCGCCGAGGTCCTGCGGATAGATGCGTTGTTTCTCGCGGACCGCCCGCGGCAGCGCGTCCCGCATGTCCCGCGGCAGCCCACGCGGCGCGATGTAATGCTCGCTGAGCGGCGCCACGACCTTCACGTCCATCGTGAACCCCTCGGGCGTGCGCTCGCTCCAGAGCTCGGCGTTTCTCTCGGCGAGCAAGGCGTAATGCGTGCTGTCGACCTCGACGATGGGGAACGACGACGCGTAATACCGCAGCCTGGCCTCGGCCGTCCGGACGCTGGGCGGATAAAAGCCCGAGGAGAGCAGCGTCGGCTCCGTCCACGCCGAAATACCGATCTTCACGAGCGCAGGCATGGCTCTTTCGCATGCAGGCGTCGCGCCAGCCGGGACCCTAGAGCATCGACCGGTTCGATGCTCGGAAGATCGCGAAGCGATCTTCCCTCAGGGGGTGAATCGTCCGGGCTTTGCCCGGACGAGAGGGGGACGCGAGGCGTCCCCCTCGGGACAAAAGAGCAAGAACATCGAGCGGTTGTAAACCGCTCGATGTTCTTGCGACCGGCCAACCGTTCGTCCACAAAAGAGAGCGTGCAATTTCGTCCGAGTCATGCATTCATGGAAACCAACGTGCGCTCGTGCCCGTGGGGGGCGCGCGCCAGCTCGGAGGCGCGTCATGTTGTCTTCCTGGACGATTGGGCAGAAGCTCGCTCTCGGCTTCGCCCTGCCGCTCATCATCCTCGGCCTTTTGGGATTTTTCTCGTACCGCAGCACGCAGCAGTTCATGGACACGAGCGCGTCGGTGGCTCATACCCACGAGGCGCTCACCGATCTCGCGGAAATCCTCTCCGATTTGCAGGACGTGGAGACCGGCCAGCGGGGGTACGTGCTCACGGGCAAGGAGGAGTTCCTCGGTCCCTATCACTCCGGTCGTGGCGACGTGTTCAAACACGTCGAGCAAGTCAAGCAACTGATGTCCGACAACCCGCGCCAGCAGGAGCGAATCGCGCGCCTCTCGGAGGAGATCGACGCGAAGGTCGACAACACGGATGCGTCCATCGTGGTTCGTCGCGACAAAGGGTTCGAAGCGGCCGTGCAAAACATCGCCGACGGGCCGGGCAAGGCGCAGATGGACGCGGTCCGAAAGACGATCGCCGAGATGGTGGACGAGGAAAACAAGCTGCTCGAGCAGCGCGGGGCGGATGCCAAGGAAGCCGCGGACAGGCAAACGGGCGTGCTCCTCGGGGGTACACTCGCCGCGATCCTCGTGGTGTCCGCGGCCGCGCTCCTCATCATCGGGGGGCTCGGAAAGCAGATCGGAGGCCTCGTGCAGCGCATGCAAAGCGCCGCGGCCGAGCTCGAAGCCGCCGCGACGCAGCAAACTCGGGGCGCGAAGGAGCAATCGCAGACCACCACGGAAGTGTCGACGACGTCGCGCCAGCTCGTCTCCACCGCGCGCCAGATCGCCGGCAGCGCGCAGCGGGTCACGCAGCTCGGCGGCGAGACCACGCAGGCCGCGAGGACCGGCGAACGCACGGTCGCGGCCGCGACCGAGGCCATCCTCGGCGTGCAGAACGAGGTCCAGCGCATCGTCGATCACATGATCCATCTCGGCCGCAAATCGCACGAGATCGGCGGCATTCTCGACATCATCAACGAGCTCTCCGAGCAGACGAACATCCTCGCGATCAACGCGACCATCGAGGCCGTCGGCGCGGGCGACACAGGGCGGCGGTTCGGCGTCGTGGCGAGCGAGATCCGCAAGCTCGCCGATCGCGTGGGCAGCGCGACGAAGGACATCCGCCGGCTCATCGAGGAGATCCGCGGTGCCGCGAACACGACCGTCATGGCGACCGAGGACGGCGCCAAGGCCGTGGAGAACGGGACACGCCGCTTCGGCGAGCTGACCGAGAGCTTCAAGCGGATCGCCGATTACGTGGCCAGCACGGCCGAAGCCTCGCGCGAGATCGAGCTCAGCACGCAACAGCAGACGAGCGCCATGGAGCAGATGAGCACGGCCATCGAGGAAGTCGCGGCGACGGCGCGCGAGACGGCGGCGAGCTCGGGCCAGACGCTCCAGACCGCTTCGGAGATCGTCGTCATGTCACGCGAGCTCTCGCGGCTCGTCCGCAAGGATACCCAAGAGCTCGCGGCCTGACGCCATCGATTACGAATTGCCGTGGACGGCGGCGCTTGAGGTCGTACGCCCGGTCCTGTAGATTCGTGCCTCGTGACGACCCAGGACGTCGCCTTCGTCTGCGAGCCCCTCGGCGAGAACGTGGTCCTCTCGCTCGACGGACGCGAAATCATGGACGACCTCTCGTCGTTCGAGATCGTCGTGGTCGCCGCGGGTGAGGTCGATCCGGCATCCCTCGTCCGGGCCCCGTGCGTCCTCGTGCTCTCCGATCCCGAGGAGGGCACGGCGCGCGCGATCCAGCTCGTGGTGATGGAGGTGGCCGAGGAGGCGGGCCGCGGCCGCGATCGTGTGCTCTCGCTCCGCCTCGCGGATCCGCTCGCGCCGCTCGCGCTCCGGGCGGGGTATCGGGTTTTTCGGGACAAGACTTCCGAGGAGGTCGTCACCGAGGTCCTCGCGGGCGCGGGCGTGCCGCGGGACGTGATCGTGGCGAGGCTCTCGGGCGAATACCCGCTGTATCCGCTCTGCACGCAGCATGGCGAGGCCGAGTGGGATTTCGTGCGCCGCTTGCTCGCGCGCGAGGGCATCTCGTTCTGGACCGAGACGGACGAGGACGGCGCGTGGCGCGTGCTCTTCGGCGACGGGACGGCCTCGCACGACGGGATCGACGGCGATCCGCGCCTGCCCTTCGCTGGACCGGGCGCCACGCGCGTGAGGGGCGTGCGCGCGCTCCTCTCGCTCGCGTGGGAGGCGGGGTTGTCCCATGATCGGGTGTTCGTCCGCGATTTCGACGTGGATCACCCGGACGTCTACCTCGACGGCGAGGCCGGCGAGGGCGCGCTCGAATGGCTCGAGTACCCGGCTTGTGTACCCGACGCGCGCGCGGCCGAGGCGCGGGCGAGGCGCAGGCTCGAACAGCTCCGCCGCGACGAGGTGAAGGTCACGGCGACGAGCGATTGCATGCGCCTCCGGCCCGGCCGGCTGGTCGAAGTCGCGGGCGGCGGCGCGGATCTCTTCGACCAACGGTTCCTCGTCTCGGAGGTCCGTCACGGGTTTGCCCGGCCGCTCCAGGGCGGCGGGAAAGGGTCGCCCTATCGCAATGAGGTCGTCCTCCGGCCCACGCAGGGCGATGGTGGCGAGGAACGCCCACCGTATCGGCCTGCGATTCTCAAGGAGCCGCGCATTCACCACGTCGAAAACGCGGTCGTCACGGGTCCGCCCGGCGAGGAGGTCCACACGGACCCGCTCGGACGTGTAAAAGTCCGGTTTCTCTGGGATCGATCGGGCATCACGGACGATCGGTCGTCGTCCTGGATCCGCACGATGCAATGGCCGCTCGGCGGCGCGATGATGATCCCGCGTGTCGGCTTCGAGGTGGCGGTCTCGTTCCTCGACGGCCTCGCCGATCGGCCTTTCGTGCTCGGCCGCCTCTACAATGCGACGGCGGTGCATCCGTACGTCCTTCCCTCGGCGCGCGCGGTCACGGCCTTGCAATCGTGGACGAGCCCCGGGGACGGCACGACGCAGGAGATCCGCTTCGGCGACGACGCGGGCGTGGAGGCGTTTTTCGTGCACGCGAGCCGCGACCTCAGCGTGCGCGTGGGCGGCGATTACACGCAGACGACGGACGGCGACGAGGCGCACGTGGTCGGGCTCGGCCTCGCGGCGCACGTGGCCGGCGCGGAGGACGTGACGATCGGCGGGAGCCAGCACGTGGACGTCGGCAAACCCATTCACATCGCCGTGGACGGCGCGAATGCGGAATCGATGGCGACCGAGATCATCGCGGTGACGGGGAACCGCGTGGTCCTCTGCGGCGGGGGATACGAGGAGTCCGTCGGCGGCGCGTACGTGCTGCAATGCAACCAGTCGAACACGAAGACGACGGGAACCTTCTCGCGTATCGTGGGTGGCTCGAAGCTCGTCTCGGCGGGACTCTCGGTGACGGAAAGCGTGGCGGGCGCGCGGACGTACGTTTGTCGCGGCGCGCGCACCGTCACGTGCGCCGGGGCGTATTCGGAGTCGGTGAAGGGCGGCAAGCGGAGCGCGGCGGGCGCGGTGACGGAAAGCGCGGCGGCGGATCACGGGATCGCGGCGCCGACGGGCAAACTCGCGTCGGGGCAGGTCGAGCTGCGGGCGGGTGGGAAATTCAGCATTGCGGCGCCGCAGATCACGATCGACGTCTCCGGCACGCTCACGGCCGGAGCCCTGGAAGTCGCGGGCGGCGCGATCCGCGCGAAGAGCGGGACGACGGCGATCGAGGGAATGGTCAAGCGGGACCAGGGCGGCGAGGTGGGCGGATGAACCAGCGCTCGTGGATCGAGCTTGGCGTGGACGGTGTTTCCCTCGCGTTCGTCGCCCGCGCGTGCACCGTCGACGAGCGGGTGGGCGCGCCGTTCGTCGCGCGCATCCATTGCGAGATCTCCGAACGTGGCGAGGCCGTCTCCGCGGTTGGCCTCGATATTCTTGGAGAGCGCGCGTGGCTCGTCCTCGGCGTCGGCGAGCATGCGCGGCGTTTCGAGGGGATCGTCGATCGGGTCGAGGATCACGAGGGGCACAGCGTGATCGTCCTCGTGCATCGCGTTGCGGAGGCGGAAGGCGGGCGTGGATACTGGGGCGCCCCTGGATTCACGAGCGCCGTAGAGGTCGCGCGCAGCTTCTTCGAGAGGCACGGATTTCGTTTCGAGAACCGTGCGCGGCGCACACCGCCTACGCGGGCGCACCGGCTGCAATCGTTCGAGAGTGATCTCTCGTTCGTCACGCGGGTCCTCGCCGAAGAAGGTTTGTCGTGGTATCCATGCACGGGCGAGCGTGACGCCGTGCGTATCGCCGACGAGCCGGGGACGTTCGACGACGACGGGCTCGTCCTGCGCCACCGCGAAGACGCGGGGCTCGAGGGAGGCCCTTCCCTCCGCGCCGCGCGGCTCGTGCGGCGCGCGGCGAGCGACGTGGCCCACGTGCGGGGCTATGATTACGAGCGACCGGAGCTCGACATCGCGGGCGAGAGCGGCGAGGGTTCCCTCGAATGGTACGAGCTCTCCCGCGATGCACGTTCGCCCGCGGAGGCGAGCGAGCTCGCGGCAATCCGGCTCGGCGAACGTCGTCGAGAGGCGACCGTGCTGGAAGGCGAAGCGACGACGCCCCTCGTCGCGGCCGGCTCGATCGTGACCGTGGAGGAATCACCCGTCGCGGCGCAAAATGGCCGATTCCTCGTGCTCTCCGTGATTCACGAGGCGAGCCTGAACCCCGAGGGAGACGGCCTCGTGCATCACGCGGTTTTCCGCGCCGTACCGGCCTCCTCGACCTATCGGCCCGCCCGCACGCGTACGCCTCCGCGCGGGGGTGTGAGCACGGCGCGCGTGCGCGGCCCGTCCGGGGAGGAGATTGCGGTGGACGCGCACGGACGCACCTCGCTCGTGCTCCGCTGGGATGCGTTCGCCGGGCCGGCGCGCGTCGTCGAGCCGGCCCTCGCGGGCTCGGCCTTCCACCCGCGTGTGGGCTGGGAGCAGGTCGTTGCCTTCGCGGACGACGCGTGCGAGGTGCCCCTCGTGCTCGGTCGCCTTTACAATGGCGCCGATCCGCCGCCCCTCGTTTTGCCGGCGCAGAAGGTCGAGACGCACCTCGGGACGAAGACCACGCCGGCCGGCGAGCGGGGCCATTTCCTTCGCATCAGCGACGCCGCCGGAACGGAACAACTCTCGATTCAATCGTCCGGCGATTACCAGGAGCTCTCGGAGAACGACAAGGTCTCGGTGGTGCAGGGGGATCTCGGGCGCGTGGTGGGTGGGTCGCGGGAGCTGTTCGTCAAGGAGAACCTGAACACGGCCGTGGACGGGGCGCATTCGCTTTCGGTGGGCGCCGAGCGCGCCGTCACGACGGACGCGGATCACGCCGTGTGGGCGAGCGCGGAGAGCATTTCGGTGGGCGGTGCGCGCTTCTTTTCGATCGGCGGCGATTCCGTGACGAAGGCGCCGCGGCTCGTACGAATCGTGGGCGGGGCGAAGACCGAGGCGCCGCTCGAACACCAGAGCGTGCACACGGAAGGCGCCGGGACGCTCATCGTCGGCGGATCGATGAACACGACCGCAGGGATTTCCGAGGTGATCGCGGTGGGCGGGGCGGCCGTCGTGAAGGTCAGCGGCCCGATGACGGTGACGGCGAACGGATATGGGCTCGACGTGCTCGGCGTGTATGCGGAGAGTCATGCGTCGCGCAACGTGAAGGCAGGCGGCAACGTGGCCGAATCGTTCGGGACGCTATCGCACGCGGTGAAAGGGAATGCGACGATCGCAGGCGCCGAGGTCGCGATCGAGGCCAAGGCGCGGCTCGTCGTCAAAGCGGGCGGAATGACGATCCAGATGACCCCGGGCACGATCGAGATCCAGGGCGATTTCCAGGGCTCGGTCGCGAGCGTCGAGGGAGGAGTGTCTCGGTATGGCTGAAGGAAAAAGCGCGCGGCGCGGGCGAAGCAAGGCAAGCCCCCTGCTCGGCCCGGGGCTACATCCCGGCCGCATCGAAATGGCCATGGCGGCCTCGGCGGACGGCGACGAACGCGTCTATCGGGTCCGCCTCGCCTCGGGCCGCCATCTCACGGCGCGCCTCGACGGCGCTGTCGCGCCCGATTTCGCCGAGGAATGCTTGCGAGGCGGGCGTACGGTCGTGCTCGTGGACGGGCCGGACGGGCCCCGGATCGCGGGCGCGCTCCAGGTCGCGAGCGCGATCGAAAAGGACGAACGCGGCACGCTCGCGCTCGAAGCGAAGCACCTGCGCGTCCGTGCCGATCAATCGATCGTGCTCGAAGTCCCCGGCGGATCCCTCGCGTTCGAGCCGGGCGGCGCGCTTCGCCTCGAAGGGGACAAACTCGTCATCGACATGGCCGCGCTCGTCCGCATTTTCGCGGCGCGGGTGGAGCTGCCGTGACCCGCGTCTCCGCCGCGCTCCCTGGGGATCCGCCGCTCCGCCTCGTGCGTGTCGCAGGGCGCGAGCGCCTCGGCGAAATCGGGAGTTACGATCTCGATTTTTCGGGTCCCTCCTCCCCCGTCGTGCTGCCCTCGCACGTGCTGCGCGGGGCGTGCGTGCTGCGGTTCGAGACCACGGCGGGAGAGCGGCGATTTGCGGGCATCGTGATGCGGTTCGTCCTGGTCGCGACGGATCATGGACATGAGCGCATCTACCGCGCCACCGTGCGCCCGCGCCTCGCCTTGCTGGAGTTGCGGCGTTTTCCGCGGGTGATCCGCGACCGCAGCGCGCCCGAGATCATCACCGAGCTCGCGCAGGCCGCGGGATACGAGCGGATCGAGGTGCGACTGACGGAAACGTATCCGCCACTCGACTGGTCGATTCAATACGACGAGACGGATGCGACGTTCGTCCGCCGCCTCTGCGAGGAGCACGGGCTTTCCTTTCGGTTCGAGGAAAACGACGGCACCGAGGTGCTCGTGATCGAGGACGACTCGACGCGCGCGGGTGACGCGTATCCCGAGCCGATTGCGATCGTCACGCGGGCGACGGCAAGCGAATCGCGGCCGTTCGTCACGCCCGTCATGGCCGCGCGGCAGCGTCGTCCGGGAAAGGTGATGTTGCGCGATCATGATCCCGAGCGGCCTGACCTGAAGCTCGAAGGCATGGCCGCGGACGGATCGAGCGTCGAGCAAAAGAACGAGATCTACGAGGCGCCGGGCGGATTCCGCTCGGGCGAGGCCGGGGAACGGGCCGCGAGACGGCGGCTCGAATCCCTGCGCGCGGATACCTCGACGCTCGCGCTGCGAACGAATGCGCTCGCGCTCGCGCCCGGGCGCGCGGTCACGCTCGTCGAATCGGATCGAGCCTTCGGCCACGCGCGCGCCTCCGGCGTATGGTTCGTCGTGGCAACCACGATCACGTGGAGCGCCGACGAGCCCGCGCTCGAAGCCACGGTGGAGGCCATTCCGAAGAACATCCCGTTCCGATTGCCACGCGTCACACCGAAGCCACGCATCGACGGCGTGCAATCCGCAACCGTCACGGGCGCGCCGGGCCAGGAGATCGACACCGACGCGCTCGGCCGCGTCCACGTCGCATTCCACTGGGACGTGCGTGGCCCGAAGGATCACCGAAGCAGCCTTCCCGTGCGCGTGACGCAGCCCGAGGCGCCGGCTGGCTTCGTCCTGCCGCGCGTGGGCTGGGAGGTCTTCGTCGCCTTCGAGGACGGCGATCCCGAGCGCCCGATCGTCCTCGGGCGCTCGTACAATGGAAAGCAGCTCCCGCCGTTGCCGCTGCCCGCGAACAAGACGGCGAGCGTGCTCGCGACCGACAGTTCCCCTGGCGCGGCCGCGCGCACCACGATTCAGCTCGACGACGCCGCGGGCCGGCAACACATGCTTTTCTCCGCGCCGTTTGGCCGGGACGACCATGTGTACGGCGATTCGCGCACGGAGACCCGGAAAAACGAGAATGCCGAGGTCCTGGGGAGCGTGACGTCTTCGGTCGGCGCGGACGAGACGGTGAGCGTGCACCTCGGGTGGTCCGCGTCGTACGGGTCGCGCACGGTGACGGTGGGCGCGACGCAAAAGCAGACCGCGGGCGGGAGCTTCGTCACGCAGGTGAAAGGGACGGAGGCCGTCTCCGTGGGCGGAATGCTCGCCGAGCAAGTGGGCAGCCCCGTGAAGGGCGCCGCGAATCTGCTCTTTTCCACGGCGCTCGCGGGCGTGGGCTCGCGCGGGACGGCGGGCGCGATCGTGGCGGCGGGGCTCGGCGTGGGCCGGGCCGCCATCGAGGGATTTTCCGCGGGCGCCGAAAAGGGCGCGGCCGCGGCGGCCGGAATGGGTTTGGCCGGGATGGCCGCCTCGATGGTGCCGGGCGGCGATGCGATCCTCGCGAGCGTGACCGGTTCGTCGAAGCCGATGCCCTGGGATCACGGCCGTCCTCCCGAGGGCGAAGTCGCGGCGGGCGGAGGCGCATCGGGCGTGAGCGGGGCGAGCGGCAAGGGGGGCCCGGGGCCGGGACACCGGGCGACGCTCGTCGAGGGACCTTATTCGGAAATGGTCGGCGGCGTGTATGCCGTGATGACGCCGGGCGCCGTCTCGTGGGTGACGCTCGGCCCCTCGACGATGCTCGTGAATGGCAGCCACACGACGGAGACGACGAAGGCCGGCATGCAGGTGGCGGGCGCGATGAACGAATCGCTCGGATCGCTATCGCTCACGAGCGCCAAAAACATCGCACGCAAGGTAAAGGGCCTCGTGCAGAGCGACGTGAGCGGCGCGCGCGAGGTGAGCGCAGGCGGCGAGTATCGCATGACGGCGCAAGCGTCGCTCTCGCTCTCGGTCGGGGGTGACTTGACGCTCTCGGGCGGGACCGTGACCTTCAAATGCGGCGGGGCGGAAATCTCGGCGTCCGGCGGCGGGGTCACGATCAAAGCGCCCACGATTCGAATCAAGGGACAATCGCGCGAAGCGGGGAAATTGACGCACAAGTGACGCTCTCGGTCGTTGGCCTCGGTCTTTGTTCTCCGGCGGGTGCGCTCGCCCAGGATCACGTGTTTTTCCCGCGTGCGAACGCGCCGCCGCCCGCGCCCGCGCCCTTCGTGCTCGCGGACGGACGGCCTTTCCAGGTCGGCTATGCGCGGTTCGTCCCGCCAGACCTCCGCCTCCCGGACCGGCTCGTCGCGCTCGCTCGCCTCGCGCTCGAAGAGGCGCGGCCCAGATCGGGGCTCCCTCTCTTTCTTTGTTTGCCGGCTCCGTGCGAGGGCCTCTCGGAGGCCGCGCTCGACGATGTGGCGAGGCGAATCGCCGCGCTCGCATCGGCGGCGGCCATCGAGCGTTTCGTGGGCGCGGCGGGCGCGTTCGATGCGCTCACGCGGATCGCGTCGTACCCGCGTTTCCAGGGCGCGGGGCTCCTCGGCGTGGATTCGTTTTTTCATGTGGATCGGGCGGCCGCGCTCGCTGCGCGGCCTCCGGGCCCGTTCGCGCCGGCGCGGCTCTGGCCCGCGGAGGGCGCGGGAGCGCTCGTCCTCGCACGGGACATGAAGACGGGCGCCTTGGGCACGATCCTCACGAGCAAGACGGCCCTCGGTCGGGGCACGGACGACGATGACGAACCCGTGGACGGGGCAGCGCTGACGGGGCTGCTCGAAAGCCTCTCGGAAAGCGCTCCCATTCGCGCCGTCTTCGGGCAAGAGCGTGTCGACGCGCTCCGTTCGCGAGAATGGCAATGGAGCGCGGCCCGGCAAGCTTCGATGTTTCACCCGGAGGCCTTCGGCGGCTGCCTCGAAGCCGAGATCGGGCAGGTCGGCGCAGCGGCCGGCGTGATGGCCCTCGCGCATGCGTTCGCCTCGGTGCGCCACGGGGTTTGTCCGCCGGGTGCCCCCATCCTCGCCTGGGCCATCTCACGCGACGGCACGCGAGGGCTCGCGCTCGGCGTCGGCGCGGAATCGAATGCGATGGATACGCTCCGGCCGCTCGAGGAGCGGATACGCCCGCGGTGCTTGGATCTCCATGCGGTTTCTCCGGACGAACATGCGTCCCTGGGCGATCTCGCCACAGAGGCCGACGAGGTGCCATTCGATCCCGACGCGGCGCTCGCCCCGGCGAACGACATCCTTCCCCTCGAACGACCGTTGCCGGACCCGATCACGGAGGCGCCGATGGTGCAACTGGATCGCGAGCGGCTTCGCCCCGTGTCGCTCCCGGGGTTTTACGCCGAGGTCGTGGCTCATTGCGCGGAGGCGCTCGGCATGCTGGGCAAGGTGCGCGAGCGTTCACCGCGGCGAGGCGTGCCCGAAATGGAGCGCCGCTTGCTTTGCCACATCGACGCGATCCATGCCTCCGGCAGAATGGCGCTCGGCCATCTCGTCACCTCCTTCCGCGAGCACCTGGATGACCCGTGGCATACGTTCGGCGCGACGCTCGTGGCCATGGGCGCAGGCGCGAGCAATATCGTGTCGTGGATGATCGACGCGCTTCCCGAAGGCTCCGCGGAGCACGCGCGGCTCGTGGCTGAGGCGCTTTCTCTCTCCGAGCACGCGGAGCTCTTCGCACTCGGGCGGGCGCTTCATGCGTCCACGCGGCCCATCGCCCGCGCGATCGGGCTCTCGTTCCTCGCGGCCCGCGGGGCGCTCACGGACGAGGAGGTGCAACGCTCTTTATCGGATGCATCTCCGCTCGTACGCGCGGCGGCCCTCGACGCCTGTGCGACGCGGCCGGCGGCCTCGCAACGAGCGTTCATCGCGGCGCTCCGGAGCGCGCTTCTCGTCGAGGATCGAGCGAATGCATTTCGTGCGGCCCGGCAGCTTGCGATCCTCGGCGACGTCGAGGCCCGGCGCGCGTTCGAGGATTCTGCCGTCGCCGCGCGCCTCGGCCCACTCCTCGGCGAGCTTTACGTGCTCGCAGGTCGGCCCGAGGATGCGAGGGCAGCGGAAACATTCTTCACACGACAAACCGCGACCCCAGCTTTGCTCTCGGCCGCGGGGCGATGGGGTTCTCCCGCGGTCTTGCCACGATTGCTGCAATGCCTGGCGGACGAGGATCTCTCGTTTGCGGCGGCGGACGCGCTCGCCGTCATGCTCGGGCCGGCGCTCCCGCCCGAGGAGATGCGTGACGCGAAGGCCTGGCGACGCGTGATTGCATCGATGCGCCTCGATCCTCCCGCCCGTTTTCGCCGGGGCCTCCCCTCTTCGGCGGTCGTGGTGGCCGATGAATGCGCGTCGGGGGATCTTGCGCGCGGAGACCTCGCCCGCCGCGTGGACGAGCTCCGGGCCCGCCTCGGGCGCCTCGACCCCGTGCCCGTTTGGGGATACGCCGTCGATGTGGAGGCGGGCCTCGTCCCGCTCCTCCGGGCCGCGCGCGACACGAAAGGAAAGGCGTAGGTCATGGCGTCGATCGGTGGAATGAAGATCGCGACGACGGGCAGCGGGCATTTCTGCCCCGGGCCGACGCCGGCCATGAGCCTCGTCCCGCCGACCCCGCCTGCGGGCCCCGTCACAGCGCCCTTCGTGTACATGTCGCATTCATCGACGGCGCAGAGGGTTTCGAATCACTTGCTCATCGCATACCGGCCCGTCCTCACGCAGGGCAGCGTGATGTCGATTCACGCGCCGGGCAATCTACCGGGCCAGCCCACCGGCGGTGATATCGTCACGCACATGACGTCGGCCTATAGCGAGGTCGCTTTCGCCGAGCAGCACACGGTGCTCGCGGGCGGAAAACCTGTCGCCTGCACGAATGACATGGTGCGCATGAACGTGCCGTACCAGGGGACATTCATCGCGCAGGCGATCGGACGGCTCTTCACGATGGACAACGTGCTCTCGGCCCGAAGCGTGGCCACGCTCGCCGCGTGCTCGCAGGTGATCCTCGACCCGGTCTCCGTCGTCTCGGGCTCCGTTGTGGACACGGATGTCGACGTCTTCC
Organism: Polyangium jinanense; assembly: GCF_028435265.1. GTDB lineage: Bacteria > Myxococcota_A > Polyangia > Polyangiales > Polyangiaceae > Polyangium > Polyangium jinanense. The sequence goes on from NZ_JAGTJK010000056.1 coordinate 66,903, forward strand.
TCCCGGGGCCCATCGCAATCACGTGGACGAGGGCTTACGACAGCACACGCGCATCCGAACACGGACCCCTCGGCCACGGCGGCTGGACCCACGCGTACGACCAGTGGATCGAGGTCGAGGGCGAAGAACTCCGGTTCCGCGGCGAGGACGGCGCCACGCTCGTCCTGCGAAACGTATCGCCCGGAAAAACGGTCGTTCATCGGCGCAAACGGATCGAGGTCCTTCTCGACGCGCGCGGCGGTGGAGCCTCGGTCGTCTCCCTCGCGACAGGCATTCGCCGCGTGTTTCATTCGCAGGGAGGCACGCGGGCTCGGCTCGTGGAGATCACGAATCCCTCGGGGCAGCGAGTCCGGCTCGATTACGAAAGCGAAAAGCTCGTGCGGCTCGTGGATACGGCCGGCAGGATCGTCCGGCTCACGCACGACGAGAGGGGTCATCTCACGCGTATCGCGGTCTTCGCGCCCGGTGACGAGCGTGCCCCCCTCCAGACCATCTCGTTCGGCTACAACGCAGGCGGCGAGCTCGTCCGCGTGACGGATCCGCTCGGGAACGACGTCACGTACAGCTACGACGAGCGCCGGCGGCTCTTGAAGAAGACGCTGCCGACGGGTCTGTCCTTCCATTACGTTTACGACGCCGAGACCGGCCGCTGCATCCGTGCCTTCGGCGACGGTGGCATTCACGCGGGCGACATCACGTACGACGAGCAGCAGGGGACGACGAGGCTTTCGGGCACGCTCTCGCCGCGGGTGTTCTCGTGGCGGCCGAAGGACGGCGCGCTGCTCGGGGTCACGACGAATGACGGATCGGCCGCGCGGACGTGGGAGATCGACGACGACGGGCTCGTCGTCGCGGAGAAAGACGCCGCCGGAAACACGAGCCGCTTCGAATACGATGCCCGGGGCAATCTGGTGAACATCACGGATCCGCTCGGGCGTGTGACGGAGCTCGTGCACGTGGACGATCGTGTGGTGCGGCGCGTGGCGGGCGGGCGCGTGACGGAGTATGGGTACGATGCGCGCGGGCAGCTCACGTCGGTGAAATACCCGGCCGGCATGTGGCTCACGCTCGATTACGACGAGCACGGGCGGCTCGTGAGGATCGCGGATGCTGCTGGGATCCGAGCGCGGTTCGTCTGGGACGACCGGCACCAATGCATCGAGGAGCACCTCGCTGGCGGGCTCGTGCGAAAATGGACGTACGACGGGCTCGGGAGGCCCATCGTGTGCGTGGATTCGTATGGCAATACGACGCGGCGCGAGCTCGACGTGCTCGGGCGCGTGCTCGTGCACGAGAATCCGGACGGGACGCGCGTGCGTTTCGAGTATGACGCGCTCGGGCGCAAGACGCGCCGTACCGACGAGCTCGGCCGGGTAGCGACGTTCCGACACGCGGGCATGGGCTCGGTCGTCGAGGTCCGGAACGAGGACGGAACAGCCTGGGCCGTGAGCCACGACTTGCTCGAAAGGCCCCAACGGATCCAGAACCCGAAGGCGGAGCTTTACGATTTCCGCTACGATCGCCTGGGCCGGGTCACGGAGATGCGCACGTTCGACGGGCGTATCCTTCGCGCGGCGTATGGTAGAAATGGCCTCGTCTCGCGCCTGTCGATGCCCGACGGCACGTGGCGCGTGTATCGATACAACGAGCTCGACGAGCTCGTGGAGGAAGACACGCCCCACGGTGCAGGCAGGGTCGTGCGGGACGAGGGCGCGCGCAAAGTGACGCACGAACTCGAGGATCCGGCTGGAAGAGTTTCGGTCGAGATGCATTGGGACGAGGGCTTGCGGATCGTGTCGGCGACGCAGAGCGCCGGGACGATCCGGTACGAATACGACACCCTCAATCGCCGCACGGCCGTGCATCTGCCGAGCGGGAAGGTCACGCGGTACGTGTACGACGAGGCGGGGCGCGTGGCGGCGATCGAGCACGGCGGCGAGCGTGTGGAGTTCGGGCGGGATGCAGCGGGAGCCATGATTGGCTTTCGATTCGCGCGGTCCGGCGTCGAGGCGAGGTTCGCGTTCGACGTGCGCGGGCGCATCACGCAAGAATGGGCAGGCAAGGACGGCCGCGCGCTCGTGTCGCGCGTGTATACGTGGGACGCGTCGTCGGCACTCACGGGCAAGCGGGACGCGCGCTGGGGCGACGTGCGCTATCGGCACGACGAGGTCGGGCAGCTCGTCGAGGCGGGCGAGGAGCGCTTCGAATACGACGCCGCCGGCTCGGTCGAACCCGCGGGCGCCGGGTGGGACGTGGGCCCGGGCAACGTGCTGCGGAGGACCTCGAACGCCGCATACACGTACGACGAGGCGAACCGACGTATCCGCAAGAAGCGGCTCGACACCGGCGAGACGATCGAATATTTCTGGGATTGTCGGGGCAATCTGCGTGAGGTCGTGCGCGGCGACGGGACGCGGATCCTGATGACGTACGATCTGTTCGGTCGGCGCGTGAAAAAAGAGGTCGTCGGGCCCATTCGCCCCGTGTCGCGCGAGGAGCTCCCTCCCCTGCCCTCGCGCCGCACCGTGGAATATCTCTGGGACGGGGACCTCCTGCTCGCCGAAATCGATTCCGAGCGGGGCGAACGTACGCTCGTGTATCATCCGGATACGATGGTGCCGCTGCTCCAGGGTGAAGGAGACATCGTGTACGGAGTGCTCGCGGACCACGTCGGGGCGGCGACGGAGCTCGTCGACGGGGCGGGCGGGCTCGCTTTTTCGGGTTCTTATTCGGCGTGGGGTGCGCTCGTGCGGAGCGAAGCCAAGGCAGGACCGTCGGGGCGGTCGATGGCTCCGCTTTTGCGCAGGCTCGGGCATCATCACGACGAGGACGTGGGGTTGTCCTATGTGCGGTATCGCTGGTTCGATCCGGAGGTGATGCGCTTTTTGAGCCCGGATCCGCTGGGGCTCGAGGGTGGGGCGAACCTCTTCGCGTGGAATGGGAGCCCGGTGATGCACGTGGATCCGCTCGGGCTCGCATGTGTTCTGATCGGGAACCCCACGGTCGACAGGTTCACCGCGGAATGCATGACGGGCGGGCGACGCGACATCGGCTCGTATCAGGTCTACGTGCACGGGACCGTGGACGCGGTCCACGTGAAACATGCGGACGGGTCCTGGACGCAGATGTCACCGCACGACCTCGGGCAACGCTTGATCCTGGCGGGGAACTGGGACAGGAACGTGCCCCTCAAGCTCTTCTCTTGCAATACCGGGCGCAGGCCCGACGCCGTCGGGGCGCAACTCGCCTCGCGATATCGGGTGAGCGTCTTCGCGCCGAGCGAGATCGTCTGGGGGCCCGGGTTGCACATTGCCCCGCCCATCGGGGTCCAGGATTCGAGCCGGCTGGTCCAAGAGCCGGACGTCGCCTATTACCCGGACACGTCCCGTTCCGGGAAATGGAATAGCTGGGCCGCCGGAGGATATCCGAGCCCCTACAACCATTACCCCGATCTTCCGCCCCGCTCGCCGCCGCCCTGAACGAGCCGCTTACCGGCCCGCGCGAATGCGCGCCCCCGCCTCGATCGAGAGGCGCTCCCACGTCGCGCGTGTTGCCGGCTCCGCCGCGAAACGCGCCTGCCACGCGGCATCCTCGGCCCGCTTCGCCTCTGGCGAGAGCCCATACCGCGCGATGATCCGGAGCGCGCCCGGCGGATCGAGCCAGATCTCGGCGCACATCGTGGCATAAGCCTCGATCGAAAGGCGCGTGGCGGGAGCGCTCGGGGTTGGCTTGACGAACGGGAGCACGGCGGAGAGGTTGATCGGGAGCGCGAGCGAGGTCTCGGCGAGCAGGCTCGGCGCCGGGCGTGGCGCTGGTGGGGCGACAGGCGGTTTGTCCGCCGCCGGGAAAGGCATGACGGGTTTGGCCGAAGGGAACGCCGGCGCGGTGTCGCCGAGCGGGCGCGGCGGTGGGGGCGGCTCGGACCCGAACGGCAGGACCCGAGGGTTCACCTGAAACGTCAGGGCCGTCTGCGCGAGCGCCTTGGCCGCGAATGGCAATGCCGGTTTGTAGAGATGCACGGCCGTCCTCGTCTCGCCGAGCGAGGGAGGCGCGGGGCCTTTCAGCGGTTTCGGCGGGACGGCTTCCGGCGCGGCGGCCGCCGGCTTTTTCGCGAAAGGCAAAACCGGTTTGTCGAGGTGAAGCGCCATGCTCGTCTCGCCGAGGCCCTTCGGCGCCGGTCGGGGCAGGCGCGGGGGGAATGCAGGCGGCGGCGCGTCCGCCGGGGGCGCGACGAAGGGCAAGGCCGGGCGATCGACGAGGAAGCCGAGCGAGGTCGCCGCGAGGAGCACCTTCCCGGGCGCCGACGCATCGCCCGGCGCCTGGACAGGGAGAGCCGGGCCCACCTGCACGTCGGGGATCTCGCCCGTGGGCCGGGCGAGCAGACCAAGCGCGTCCTTTTGCAACGCGCGATCAGCCGACATGCGTGCTTGCCACAAGCCGAGCAAATGAAAGAGGTCGCCCTCGGCAAGGCCTCGATCGGCGAGGAACGCGAGGGGCTCGGGCGCCTCGGAGAACGCGCCGAAGAAGGCGAAAAACGCGCGCATGTCGGTGTCGAGCGGCGGGAGCGCTCGCACGACGTCCTGCGCGGGGGCACTTGCCTCGTCACGCATTGGCCCGCACCTCGAGCGCGCGGAGCACGCGACGTGCTCGGCCGGCAGCAAAGGCGACGCGGCCCGCGATCTCCAGGCGGCGTTCGGCCGGCAAGACGATCACCGTGTCGATCGGGACGGGTCGCTCCTCACGCTCGCCGCCGTCGAACCGCGCATGCACGCGCGCGGCGAGCCGCGGGAGCTCGAGCGCGAGCGGCGCGAGCGACATGCCGAGGACACGGACCGGATCCCCGGGCGCGAGCATCTCCTCGAATCGGAGTGACGGATGCGCCACGCAGGCGAAGCGCGGATCGTGATCCGCGGGCAGCATCGGCATGCGTGTCTTCTGCCAGTGCGATCCGCACGTGCCGACGTGCTCGCGGCGCGGCGACCAGTGCGGCGGGATCGCGCCGTATCCCATGGGTGGGTGCCGATCCGAAGCGGTCGTATGAGGTCGCTCGGGATGCTCGATCTGTGGCGCGCGCTTGCCTATCAGATCGGAGGCGCGGCACGCGGCGCCGACGCCCGCGGGGTTCGCGAGCTCGACGACCGAGAGATCCTCGGAGGCGCCGCCGTACGCGTTCTCGTAGACGATGGGCACGCGCTCGAACGGTGCCGCAGGGCCGACAGCGACGTCGAGCACGCCGTCGTAGTACACGCGCGGTCCGTGCACGCGGAGCGGCGCGAGGTGCTTCTTCACCTGCACCACGACATCCATCACCTTCACGGGCCGCGGCGCGACGGCGTCGCCCACGACGACGACGTCGGTGCCCGGCTTTTCGAGGCCGATGTCGCTCGGAAAGAGCAGGCTCGATCGCGGATCGTCGGGCTCACGCGCGACGTCGCTCGTGCGCACCGGGCTCGGATCCTCGGCAGGTCGGAGCTCGCCGCGATCGGTGACGACGAAGGTGGCCTTCACGATCGTGACGACCACGTCGCGCCCCTCGAGATCGAGGAGTGGCACGGGCAGCGCTGCGTATCGGGTCTCGTTGACGAAGCTCATCGCGAGGGCCCGAGGATCATCCTACATGAGCACGTCTCTCTCCTGGCGCCGACTTTACGGTCCGAAGGTCGTGCGAAGGCCGCCGCGTTAGGGGACGATCTTCGCTTCCTTGATCGCGTCGAGCTTGGGGAAGTTCGCGTCGAGGTAGCCGTACCCTTCGCGCTGGATCTTGCTCGCGTTCGGTCCCTTGCCCTTCGGCGCGAGCTCGCCGTAGCCCTTGTAGAACGAGTCGACGACCTTCATCCCCTCGACGACCTGGCCGAACGGCGCGAAGCCCTGCGTATCGAGCCGTGCCTGTTTGTCGACGTAGCTGATGAAGATCTGCGTGGTGCGCGTGTCCTTGCCCGCGTGCGCGAACGTGACGAAGCCGCGGCGGTTGCTCTTCACCACGGGATCGTCGGGATAATACGCGCGATACCAGGCGCCGTTCACCGCAGGCTCGGGGTGGATGCCGAACTGCACCATGAAGTCGTCGATCGCGCGGTGAAAGCGGACGCCGTCGTAGAAGCCGAGTTTTACGAGGTTGTAGAAACGGTCAGCCCCGTTCGGCGCCCAGGCGCGGGTCACTTGCACGACGAAGTCACCCTTCGTCGTGGAGAACTTCACCTTGAAGACGTCGGGCGCCTTCTCGGTCGCCTTCTCGGGGTGGAAGAGGGGATCGTTGCCGTCGCGGCCGCCTGTCGCAGGCGCGATCGCGGAGGTCGCAGGCGCCGCGGAGGGAGCGGCGGGCGCCATGCTCGCGACAGCCGTGGCGGAGGGAGAGGCGTGGGGCCGAGGGGCCTCGTCCTGGGAGCAAGCGGCCAGGACGGCGAAGCTCGCGGCAAGGGAAAGGCGGCCGAGGAGGGACCGGCTCATGAGGGGCTAGCTTAACGAAAGCCCCGCGGCGCAGTCACGCGCGCCGGAAACGCTCAGGAAAGAAGGAGCTCGCGGAGCGCGCCGAGGCCGACGGAGCCGACGCCGAGAAGGTCGGCATGGAACGTTTTGAGGTCGAACGAGCTGCCCTGGCGCGCGCGTAGCTCATCGCGCAGGCCGAGGATTTCGCGCTCACCGACCTTGTAGGCAATCGCCTGTCCAGGCCAGCCGAGGTAACGCGTCATCTCGGACGCGGCGTGATCCGGCGGCGTACGGCCGACGCGGGTGAGCATCTCGACGCCATAGGCGTAATCGATCCGCGCCCCGGGCCGGAACGGCGCGTCCGGAGGCGCGTGCAAGCCGAGGTGCGCGCCGATGTCGAGGACGACGCGACAAGCGCGCATCATCTGGCAGACGAGCAGACCGAGGACGTACTCCGGCTTGCTCAGAAAACCGAGCTCGTCCATGAGTCGCTCCGCATAGAGCGCCCATCCCTCGGCATACCCCGTCTGGTAATCGCTCATGACCACGCGATGCTGTCGCGAGAGGCGATGTTGAAAGGAAACCTGCATGCTGAGCTGCAGGTGATGTCCAGGAAATCCTTCGTGGTAAGCCCGGCTGAGCTCCATGTAGAGCGGAAACTGCTCTCGCTCACCCGGGGAGTACCAGATGGTGCCGGGCCTGGAGAAGTCGTCGGAAGGCGGCATGTAATAGGCGCCGATCGTGCTGCCGGGCGGCGCGAGCTTCACATCGACCCGACGCGCGGGGGTCGGGATGTCGAAGTGCACGCCGGCGAGCGCCTCGACGGCGCGCGTCTGCCACTCGGCGACGACACGGACGAGGTCGTCGGGGCCGTGAGCACATCGAGCCGGATCCGTCTCGAGCAAGCGGATGACTTCGTCGACGGAGGCGCCGGGCTGGATCTCGGCCGCGATCTCGCGCATGCGAGCGTCGATCTCGCGGATTTGCGCGAACCCCCAGGCAAACGTCTCGCGTAGATCGATCGAAATACCGAGGAAGCTCCGTGCTTTGCGCGCGTAGACCTCCTCCCCGACGCCATCCTCGGCTCGAGCGGCGGGGCGATAGGTCTGCTCGAGCCACTCGGTCAGCTCGCCATAGGCACGGCGTGCGTGCTCGATCCCGCACTCGAGCGGTCCGGCAAGGGCGGGGTCGAACGCGCTGCTCTGCGCGAACGCGGGCGCAAGCGTGCGGAAGAAAGAGGCCTCCCCCGCGTGCACGCGTCCCTGCGCGAGAGCGGCGTCGACCTGGCGCACGGCCACGGTCTTTCCACGGCGAAGACCCGCCTCGAGAGCTCTGCGATACGACGAAGTCGCACGATCGATCGTCGACAGGCGCGTGATCATGCTCTCCCAGCCGGCCCGCGAGCTCGTGTCCATGACATCGAGCACCATGCGGATGTGCTGGAAGGGGGAGGCAATGTTGTTGAGGTCGGCGATGTGATCGCCCTGAACGATGCGATCGAGCTCGACGTCCAGGAAATCGCGCATGACCCGCGCGGCGATCCGGTCCTCGGTTCGCTCGGGTGCAGGGAGCGCGTCGAGCTGCCGGCGATAACTCGCCAGCATCGCCGCCGTGGACTCGGCGCCCTCGGGCCCGAAATCGTCCCAGGCGTGGTCATGACCCCGTACGGCCCAGAACGTGGCCGAGGTAGGACGACGCGCGGCGATGTCTTCGAGCAGCGCGTCGCTGAGGGCGAACACGGGACCAAAGCTGTTGTTCATGGCGACTGAAATCGGGATAATGGAAAAAGAAAAGCCTGCAAGCGAATGCTTGCAGGCTTTAGAAAAAGACCCGGCGGCGTCCTACTCTCCCACTGAGTCGCCCCAGCAGTACCATCGGCTCCAAGGAGCTTAACTTCCGAGTTCGGGAT
>NZ_JAGTJK010000057.1:0-70185 GCF_028435265.1 Polyangium jinanense
GGGCAAGCCCGGGACTGTCGTTGGAAGAACTGCGCGATGCGCAGTTCTTCCACGGGCCGGTGGCAAGACCGTCGAGCTTGGTCTCACGCACGGCCAGCGTTGCCGGTCGAAACGTCAACGTCGCTGTCTTGGTCGGCAGGGTCGCTTGCGGTCTTGACCTGGCCTGTTCGATGAACTGCGCATCGCGCAGTTCATCGACCCCGGGTCCAGCGCTTGCGCTGGTCCGGGTCCAGGGGTGGACAACCCCTGGTGGGGCCTGGGGCAACGCCCCAGCGCAGCGTCTCGTGAGCCTTCTAGCCGCCGCTGCTCCGCTCGGGAATCACGCCGCCGAACGTGCCGTCGCGCCGGCGCCTGAGCCCCATCCGATCGAACCACTGACCGACCGATTCGAATAACCCGGGGCGCGCGACACGGAGCACCTCGGCTGGGCCGTTCACGTCGGTGCGCACGTGCAGGATCTCGATTCCCTGCTCCTGCCACGAACGAAGGATCGGCGCGAGATCGGCGGCTGGGTGATCCGCCTCGCGCTGGACGAGCGCGGCCCTCCGGATGCCCGCGCGGGCGAGCGTCTTCACCGAGGGGAAATCATTCGGGAAGACGAACGAGCGATTGTCGTATTTGCCCGGTTCGAGCAGTACGCCTTTCCCCATCCGCCGCTGGTCGAGCAGGAACGCCGGCGGCGCGTCTTGCGCGAGCCCCGAGAGGCTCGACGCCGCGTCCACGAGACTTTGCATCGTCTCGGCGTAAGCGATGACGCCCTCGGGCGCGGGAATGGCATTGTACAAAGGCACGGGGCGGAATCCGTGCCGGCCGAGCGCCGCGCCGACGCGCACCCCCGCGGCTCCCGGCAGGTCCAGGATCACGGCGGTGTCCTGCCGTCGCGGCGCGCTGCGATAGGTATGCTCCCCGCCCGGCGCGGCCTGCGCATGCGCATGGATCGGCGCGACGATACGCGCCTCGATCCACGAGGGCGGGGAGGGCAGGGCCTTCGGCTCCGGATCCTCGACGAGATACGCGAAGAGGACGGGCTTGACCCACGCGCTCCACGTGGCGTCGTCGGGCGCCCACAGCCGGTGCACCTCTTCTCGTTTCATGGCCTCTCCTCCGCGATGAGCACGGCGACGTCCGTCGCCCCGGCGTCGATGAAAGGTTTTTCCGTCACCCGGCCATACGCACCCGCCGCGCGACCGTCGACGGTGTAGACGCCGATGCACGGGAGCATCGGTCCGAGCGGCGTTTCGAGCGGGACCGTGACGAACTTTCGCTGCGCCACCCAGCCGGACGGCGCGAGGGAGACACGGAGGGCGAGGTTTGCCCATTCGAGAGCCGTCATGTGCGGACGCATCGATACCGTGTCGCCGGTGTTGCAATAAGCCGATTTGAGGATCCATCCGTCGTCCCGGAGCCAGGGCGCGTCCCTGGGATCACGGGTCTCGGGGAGCAGGCGCCGCCACGTATCGAGGCGCGCGCCGAGCTCGTCCCAGACGAGCGGGAGCCGCTTGCTTTCGCTGAGCGCCGCGGTCCCCGGATTGGAGACCGGGGTCCGGCCGCCGACGAAGAGCGGCTCCCAATCGACGGCGCGCGGCAGGCGCGGAAGCCATTCCGCCTGGTAAAACCGTACGAGGGCCCCGAGCGGCCCGTGATACTCCGCCGAAATCAGGTGCGCCCGCCCGTCGTGGAAGCGGACGTGCGCCGGCGAGGCGCAAAACGCCGCGGCGCCACGATCCCGGAGCTGCTTCGCGAGGTGCGTGACGACCTGATGATCCTCCATGAACCCGGGCGCGGAGAGGAGCGCAATCGCGCCTTCGTCACGGGCTCGGCCGAGCAGCGCGTCGACGAGGCGTTTCGTCGGGTCGCCGGCCGCGCGGGTCCCGGGGAAACACCCGGCCACGAGGGCCGTGAAGTGCGTCGCCTCGGTGAAGCCACCCGGCACGTCGCTGTTGACCTCGGAGATGCGCCATCCTTCCGTGGTGAAATGAAAATCGAAGCGCATCACCCGCGCCGCGGACGGGGTGGGGCGTGCGGCCGCGGCGCGGCGGAAGAGGCGCTGGAGCGCGGGGGGCAACCAAATGCGGCGCTGGAGGGCCGGACGGTCGAGGATCTCCCGCTCGGCCGCGAGCGTCTCACGCGTCAGGCGCTCGGCGAGGCCTCCGAGATGCGCCCAGGTGGCCTCGTCGAGGAAGAGCGGGAAGGGCGCGAGGGCGGTGGTGTCGCCGACCTGCACGTCCCATTTGAAGCAGGCGAGCTCCATCGTGCGACGGAGCTCGCGAAACACGGCAGGAGCGAGCGCGGGGCCCGCGCGGAGGGGAGCACGCGCCTTCGGATCTTCGGCACGCGTCGCGCGGGTCATCAATCGCCGAGGAGATCGAGGTAAGGACCGTCGTAGATGCCCGAATCGGCGAGATACTCGAAGCGGCCGCTTTCGAGCGCATCCGCGTACCGCTCGAGCAGCGTGGCGAGGTCGGCGCTGCCGGTCGTGAAGGGCCCGCCCGCGACCTCCCACTTGATGACCTGCCCGACGCGGCCTGCGCGGCCCGGCGCGAGGTCGATGCAGTAGAGATTGCCGCAGCCGTCCTCGGCGATGGGAATCCAGGCCTCGTGCCACTTCACCGGTTTTACGCGCGGGCGACTTTGCTCGAAGACCTCGTGGTCGTCGAACGTCCCCTTCTTGCGCAGGGATTCGAGCCCGGCGCGCATCTTCCTCGACGCGGCTGCGCCCAGGCCGGCATACTCGAAAATCGGCAGGCCATCATGGACCTTCCACATCGCCACGAGCTCGGGCGGGAGCGGCTTGCCGAGGGCCTTCGCGAGCGCCTGCACGGAGGCATCACGGACCGGTGGGCGAAGCGCCTCTTCGGATGCGTGTTTTTGCAACCAGGCCGCGACTCGCCGCGTCGCCGCCGCGGCCCGCTCGGGACGGTCGGAATCTTTCGGAGAAGCCATCCGCGCCCCGTACGCCAACTCCGCGGCTGCGACAAGCGCCTGACGCCGAGGAACTTGGTTCCCGCCCCCGGCTGGGTCATCCTCCCCGCCGCCATGCGCGCCCACGTCCTTGCGATGCTGCTCCCTGTCGCCGTCCTCCTCCCGGCCTGCGCCGGCTACACGTCCGAGGCACGGCGCGCGGAGATCGCAGGCGAGATCTCGAAGACGAATCTCGAGAGCCGCGGGCGCGCCCTCGCGGCGACGCTGCGCGCGCATGGCGCCACGGCCCTCTCCGTCGAGGACGAGCCCCTCATCGCGCCCGACCTCGATCGATGCTTCTCCGGGTATCGCAATGTCAATCCCACGCCGCTGGAGACGATCGAGCTCGAGCGCGGCGGAGGCCGTAAGCTCACCGCGCCTTGCCGCGCCTTCGCTGATGGTCTTCACACCGGGGCCGCCGAGGCCACGACGGACGACGCAAACCACGTGCTCGTCGTCCGCTCGCGGAACGACCGCGAGGTCTATCCACTCGCCACCACCGCCGATGGAAAACTCCTCGTGCTCCGGCCGCAGCTCAGGGTCGTCGAGCGGCGCGTCATCCGCGTGCCGGGCACCTGCAATCGGATGCCAGGCAGACCTCCCCTCTTCACGACGATCGAGAGCGTCTACGTGCTCGAAGGACGTCGCGCCGATACGGTCGAATACGTGGACGTCCCCTACGACGGCCTCGACGAGGACGTGCACTGTGACGAATACGTGTATTGACGCGCCACGCCATGGCTTGGCTGGTAAGCCCATTGCCCACGCCAGGCCGGCTGTCGCCGCGCGTTCACGTGAAGCACCCCCTCCGACGTTTACACAGCGGACGAGCGGCGTGGTCCGAGAGATGGGGTGTCACCTCGAATCGCCGGGCGCGCAAAGAAAGCTTCCCCATGGCAGGGGCCTTGCTTAAGCTCATGTACTTGCCTTCCTCGGCAAAGGAGACCTTCCATGCGTAAAAGCGGTATCCTCGGGCTCTTGGGCCTTGCCATCGGCCTCACGACGGCGCTCCCCGCGAGCGCGGGCGTCGACCAGTGCGGCAACATCCGTTTCGAGGGGCTTTCGAACTGCGAGGTGCGCGTCACGGCCCAGTGCACGGCCGGGTGCAGCGAGCTCGGCATCTACAAGACGGCGTGCGCCACGAAGCTCGTTCAGGTCTGCGGCAACCAATGCACGTTCTCGGCGGACGCAACCTGCACGGACGACTGCACCGTGCAGTGCAAGTCCGACTGCGACAACGGCGTCAACGTCATCTGCTCCCACAACTGCTTCGAAGAATGCACGACGAGGCGCGACACCGAGTGCGCGGCCAAACCCGACCCGGCGCAGTGCGCCGCGACGTGGGACGCGAACTGCGACAACGAGTGCGACGCCAAATGCGTGACGGTGGACGGCGGCTGCTATCAGCACTGTATCGAGTGCTGCGGTGGCTCGTGCACGGCCGACGCCAACATGAACTGCCAGTACAGCTGCCAGGACGTCGAGTTCGAGCAGTGCGAGCAGGAGTTCCGTGCGAACTGCGAGGCCTCCTGCAGCGGCGACGGAGCGCTCTTCTGCGACGGCGAGTACATCATCTCCGGCTCGCAGGTGCCGGCCTGCCTGCAGGCGCTCGCCGCGCAAGGCATCGAGGTGAAGGCCGAGGCAAGCGTGAGCATCGGCCCCGACGGCATCAATGGCAACATTGCCGCGGGCGTCTGCTCCTACAGCCCGGGCGACAAGGCCACCGTCATCGGGCCGTTCGCGTTGTTCGCCGCGGCCACGGCCGGCTTCCTCTCGCGGCGCCGCAAGCGCGATTCGCGTTCGTCGCGGTGATCCCATGACCGTGCGGCCGACCCCCCTTTCGTGTTTCGTGCTGCTCGTCCTTTCCCTCGCTGGTTGTGCCGATGAGGAATCGAGCACGGAGGTGGTGGTCGGCCTCACGACCAACATGGCCGTTGGTTTCGATTTTTATGAGCTCGATCGGACCCTGAAGGTCGACGGCGTCGCCCTGCAAAGCGAGCATCTTTCGTATGGCGCGGGGAGTTTGCTCCTCCCGGCGGAGCTTCGGGTTCCGACGGCGGAGGACGGCGCCACGATCGAGCTGTCCCTCACGGCAAAACGTATTGGCGAGGACACCCCCGTCGTGACGCGCGAGGCAAGGACGCGCGTGCTCGGCGGGCAATCGCTGCTCTTGCCCGTCTCCCTGGACGAGGCGTGCGCCTTGGTCTCGTGCGCGGCGAATTCGACCTGTGTGCGAGGCGCGTGCGTCGATCCCTTCCTCGACCCGTCGTCCCTCGCGGCCTACGATCCGGCGTGGATCCATTCGGCGGACGATGCGTGCAAGACGGCGTCGTCGGGGGATCCGGCCATCGTGGTCGGGCAGGGGCAAATGGCGTTCGCCACGCTCACGGAGAGCGAGGTGGTGCCGATCGAGCAGGGCCCGCAAGGAGGCCACCACGTGTGGCTCGCGCTCCGCGTGACGGGCCTCCGCCAGATGGGCTCGAAGCTCAAGGTGAGCGGGTTCTATCCCGATCTCGAATACAAGCTGCCTCCGTTCTCCTCGCAGGTCACGCTCCGCAAAGCAGGCGACCATTGCGAGATGTACGGGATCCGGTTCCAGGTGGACCGAGGCATCGCGGTCGAGACCGTCCGGGGCCTTCCACTCGACATCGATCTCGTCCTGACGGACCCGACCGGCGATACCGCGACGGCCCGAACGCAGGTCGTCATCGCGCCCTCATGACACAAGAATCCCTCATGAGAACGGAGAGCGAACGAGCCGAACGACGCAAGCGGTGGGGCGACCGCGTGCCCGTATGTGTCGTCTTCATTGGGCTACCCGGGGCCGGAAAGTCGACGTTCTTCCGGGCGCGGTTCGTCGACACGCACATCCGCATCAACGGCGACATGCTCCGCACGGCGGCCCGCGAGCGGCTGCTCGTCGACGCTTGCCTGCAAGGCGGCACGAGCTTCGTCGTCGACAAGACCAACGTCTCCCGCGCCGAACGAGCGAGGTACATCCAATCCGCGCTCGAAGCGGGATTTTTCGTGCACGGGTATTTTTTCGAGAGCCGGAAGGACGTCTGCCTCGATCGCAATGCGAAGCGCCCGCCCCACGAGCGCGTGCCGGACGTGGCCGTGCTCGGAATGCGGTCGAGGATGGAGCTACCCTCGCGGGAGGAGGGATTCGACGAGCTCTTTTTCGTGCGCGGGGTGGAGGGGACGTGGTTCGTGGAGGCGTATCGCGAGGGAACGTGACACGCGCCCCGCGTGCGTCACGCGAGCGCGAACCAGGAGAAGCCCACGACCGAGTGATACCCCATCGCCTCGTAGACCGGATATCCCATGTCCGTCGCGTGCAGCACCGTGCGATGCAGGCCCGTCGCGGCTTGTGCCTCCGCCAGCGAGCGGCGCATCACGGCGTCGCCATACCCCTTTCGACGGTGCTCGGGGTGCGTCGCCACCCACGCGACGTACAGACGCCCATCGACGGGCGACGTCAGCGTGCAACTGACGGGCTCTCCGTTCACGAAGCCGACGTGCCCGTAAAAGTCATCATCCCAGTAGAAGTCTCGCGCGATGGCCTCGCGGCCAAGCTCGATCGGCATTCCGTACGAGATCATATTCAGATCGGAGAGCGCATTTCGCGTCTCCTGGTCGCGCACACGCCGGATCTCGAGCTCGGCAGGGAGGGGCCTCTGCGGAGGAAGGAGCACGTCGGTCACCATTCCTTTCGTGCCGAGCTGCCTTGTGAGACCCAGCCCCGAAAGTACCTCCTCTGCATCCTTGGGATCCCCGAGCCACGGGTCACACGCCGAGAAGAGCCAGGGCGCCCCGCTCGCCTTGCCGTACTCGATGGCCATGCGGCACCGCTTCGCGAGGTCGTCCCGGTCACGCACGGGCGAGGAGAGATGAATCAGGTTGACGAAGGTCATCGGCGTGCCCGAGAGGGTGACCGTGATCCCGGGCAACGCCTCGACCTTCGCGTCGGGGAACTTGCCGGCGAAGATGCTCCATATCCGGATCATCTGATCAACCGACTCCACAATCTCGTCGTTTCGTTCGTGCTGGCTCATGGGTAAGGTGCGGGCAGGTTATGCTGTCGTCGCGCCGCGCGTCAATGATCCTGGAACGGGGTGGAAGATTGCCGTGAGCTTGTCCTCGGCTTGATCGCAAAGTTGGCGCAGGGTTCGTTGGAACAAAAGGCACGCCTCGGTGTCGAGGCGCGCCATGAACATTCTCCGCATGGCTCTTCTGTGTTTCCTGACCCTCCCCGCCTGCTCCAGTGACACGGGGAGAAACGTCTTTTCCAGCGGTGGCGGCTTCGAGGGCGGCGAGGGCGGCGCCGGGGGTGGTGCCGCTTCGAGTTCGTCGAGCGCGAGCTCCGGCAGCGGCGACGGAGGTGGTGCCTCGTGTGGCCCCTCCCTGGGGTTGCTCTCGTTTCACGGCGTGCGCACGACCTCGTTCGATAACACGACGGCCATGGTCTCGGGGACGTACAGCAACCCGAACGACAGCACGCTCTCCGCGTACTGGGAGGCCGACGGAATGCTGCAGCTCCACGCCGAGAATGCGGATTGGGAGGTGGAGCTGAGTCTCCAGCTCGGGGCGAACATCGATCCGCCTTTGACGATCACCCCGGTGAGCTTCCCGCATTCCGTGTACGGAGCGTGCTTCAGCAGTGGCATCGGAATGGGAAATTCGTATTGCGCTGACGACGCCTTCGAGGTGACGGTGGACAGCCTGGAGTGCAATCACATCCAGGGCTCGTTCAAGGGCAGGGCCATATCCCTCAACGACCTCTATTTCCTCGACGTCGATATGGGCACGTTCGACGTGCCGATCGGTTCGATGCCTTGATGGGCGAGACCCGTCCCCGACATCACGTTTGGTTGCAGCACAAAACGAACGTGCCGCATGCTTTTGCCCGGGCCCGGCAAGATGCTATTGAAGAGGGATGCGAGCCATTCTCCTCCTCGGTTGTCTTCTGGTCACTTCAATGACCACCGGCTGCGTCGCTACGGTGCGTGGCGGTGCATACGCGCGCGATGACGATCGTTGGGACAGGAACCGGTCCCGCACGACCACGTACCGATCGACGTCCTCGCGTCCGAGCGCGTCCCGTCCGAGCACCCCACGTCCCTATGCCAGTCGCGCCAGCGACGATGATTGCCCCCCGGGGCACCGCTGGTCCGACGGCCGCTGCCACGACACCGGCAAGGGACACGATCCCAACAAGCATCGTGGCCATGGCAAGGCCAAGAAGAAGTAGCGACGAAAAGGACGAGGCCGATCTCGTTCACGAGCTCGAAGCGCGGCTTCTCGAGATCACGAACGACGGGGACGTGCGGAGCTCGACCTAGAGCATCGACCGGTTCGATGCTCGGAAGATCGCGAAGCGATCTTCCCTCGGGGGGTGAATCGGCCGGGCTTTGCCCGGACGAGAGGGGGACGCGAGGCGTCCCCCTCGGGACAAAAGAGCTAGGACATCGAGCGGTTGCAAACCGACCGATGTCCTAGCGCGCGCGCCGGACGAGGAACGTGACGCCCCAGAACAGGAGCGCGCCCGGCAGACCTCCCACGAAGATCGGCAGCAAAAGCTCGATCGTCAACGGCGCGGGCCGGCGTTCGAGGTACCACGCGACCGCCGGGAGCGAGCCGAGCGAGACGGCCACGAGCGCGATACAAAAGCCGAGGCGCGCGAGCGCCGTGCGGCCATGCACGAGCCCCGCAACGAGCCCGAACAGCGCAGCCACGACGATGGCCGGGGCGAGCGCGTCGGGATCGCCGAACCAATCTTCGAGCCAGCCCGCGCGGATCACGGCCCCGGCCACGCCGCCGCCGGCCGCAATGCCGAAATTCCTCGCCGCACGCAGGCTCTCGGGGTCCGCGTGGTTGTCATCCATGGCGGCGCGGATCTCGGCGCGCGCGGCGTCGACCATTTCGCGCGGTTCACGCCCTTCGCGGCGCAGCATGTACGCGGCGAGGACGAACATCAGGACGAGCGCCGGAACCTCGGTCACGATGAACGTGAGGCCGGCGGCCGCAAGCGGATGCTGCGCGGGATTTTCGCCGAGCTTGGCTGCGAGGAACACCGCGTAGGGACCGGTTCCGGTCGCGACCCAGTGTACCGTGAGCGCCAGCGCCCCGGCGCAGAGGAGGCCACCCGTGATCCGGGCCCGAAGCGGGAGCGTATGCTGCACGGCGTGGATGTATCCTAAGGTTTTTTGATCGGCTTCTGGGTCTCGCAATCCACCTGCTCGACCCAAGGCGGATTCGCGGCGTGTGTGATCGAGCAGGTCCCGTCTTCGTTGCGCGAAAAACCTTCCTTCACGCTCCCGAGGTTCGGCACATAGATGTCGTCGTTCGGGTCCGGCTTGGCGGGCTCCTGCGCCGCTCCGCCGCACCCCGCGGAGATCGTGACCACGAACGCGGCTGCGAGCCGCGGAGCTTTCTTGTGTCTCATCCTGCCGAGTAGATGCGAGCCCCGCCGCCCCGTCAAGCAGACGAAACGCGCGTCGCCACGACGAACCTTCGCGTGAACGGAAACGGCGTGCCGTAAGGCCGGGCAGGGTAGTCCGATTGCAGGAGCGGACGGAGCGTATCGAGGAAGGCGGCACCTTCCTCGGGCCCGAGCGCGGTCACGATGGGGCGCAGCGTGGTGCCGAGCAACCATTGCAAGACCGCGTTCTCGCCGGGCAACACGTGCAGGTACGTCGTATCCCACGCCTCGACCGTGAACCCGAGGCCGACGAGGTGATCCAGATAAAAAGCCAGGGGCTCGGCGTGCCCTCGGCGCACGTCACGGAGCGCGCTTGCGAAGCGGGGCAGGGCGCGGACCTCTTCCACGCACCGATGCGAAGGCGCCTCGAAATTCGCGGGGATCTGAAAGGCCAGCGTCCCGCCCGGGGAGAGCAGGCCCGCGAGGTGCGCGAGCAGGGCGGCGTGGTCGTCGAGCCAATGGATGGCCGCATTCGAGAAGAGCACGGAGGCGGGCCCGGGCAAGGGGACACGCGCGAGGTCAGCCTGGAGGAACCGGACGCGCGAGGACGCGTGTTTCGTCTGCGCGTCGGCGAGCATGGCCGCGGAGCTGTCCACGCCGAGGATCTCGGCTTCGGGCCAGCGCTCGGCCAGGGCGAGCGTCAGGTCGCCCGTGCCGCAACCGAGATCGACGACCCGCGCGGGGGCCAATGCGTTCACCTGGGCGAGCAAATCGAAGAACGGTCTGCGTCGCGCTTCGCGGAACAGGCTGTATTGCTTCGGATCCCACATGGAACACGGGTCACGTAACACGACCTCGCCGCGGTCGCATGCAGGATCTTTCGCGACGTGGCCCTGCGACTGCTACCTTGGCCGCGCCATGAAGTTCGACGATCTCGAAGCGAAGATGCGGATCTACGAGACCGCGCACGATCACCAGGTCCTTCCGGGGATCTACATGGTCGCGCGCCTCGACGGCCGCGGCTTCACCAAGCTCGTCCGCGAGCGCAAGCCGTTCGAGGCGCCGTTCGACGTCCGCGTCCGCGACATGATGGTCGAGACGACCAAGCACCTCATGGACTGCGGATTCCCGGTGGTCTACGGCTACACGCAAAGCGACGAGATCTCCCTCCTGTTTCGCCGCGACACGGACGTGTTCGGCCGCAAGCTGCGCAAGTACGAGTCGATCCTGGCCGGGGAGGCGAGCGCCAGGTTCGCCCGGCTCCTCGACGATCACGCGGTCTTCGACGCGCGCATCTCGCAGCTCCCCACCGAGCAGGACGTGGTCGATTACTTCCGCTGGCGGCACGAGGACGCGCATCGGAATGCGCTCGGCGGGCATTGCTACTGGCTGCTCCGATCGCAGGGGCTCACGGATCGCGCGGCGACACGGCAACTCGAAGGGCAGTCGATAGCGGATCGGAACGAGCTCTTGTTCCAGAACGGGATCCAGTTCAACAATCTGCCGGCGTGGCAAAAACGCGGCGTGGGGCTTTATTACCGCGACGTGGAGCACGTCGGCCGCGACGGGCGTGACGGAAGCCCCGTGGTCACGACGCGGCGCCGGATCCACATCGATTTCGAGTTGCCGCTGGGGCTTTCGTACACGGCGTTCGTTCGGCAGCGGATCGAGGAGGCGACGCCGGCAAAGGCGGTCCGCGACGACGAGGCGTCAGGCTGATGGAGCACGACGCTTACGTTCGTCGCTTGACAGCCGGGCGCGGAGAGCGGTCCGATGAGGGGTATGCCTCGATCGGCCGCTTCGCTCCTCCTTGGCCTCGCTCTCCTCGCGCCTGCTGCGTGCGGAGGAAGTGCGTCCCAGGAGCCGGCGCCCAAAACGGCCACGAGCACCGCCGCAGGCGCCTGCGAGGCCACCACCGAGGGCGCTTGCCGGGCAGCATGCGACGGCGGAAACGCGGCCTGCTGCGAGCGCCTCGGTGACCTCGCGCTGCAGGATCGCGACCGCGGGCCTTCGCGGGCCCTCGCCGCGTCGGAGGCGTTCGGCAAGGCGTGTAGCGGGGGGCGCGCGCGCGGCTGCCAGAAGCTCTCTCACCTCATGCTGTACGGTTTTCCCGGGGCGCTCGCCGCCGACCCCGCGCAAGCCGTGACCCTCGCGCGCCGCGCCTGCGACGGCGGCGATCCTGCGGGCTGCGGCGATCTCGGGCGGATGTTCCTCCGCGGCCTCGGCGTCGACATCGACGAGCAGCGCGGGGCCCCGCTGCTCGCGCGGGCCTGCGACGAGGGCGACGGCGAGAGTTGCGACGTGCTCGGCGTCGCGCTCCTCTCCGGCCTCGCCGTCACGCCGGATCCCGAGCGCGCCCAAGAGCTCTTCGTCAAGGCAGCACAAGGGAGCGAGAAGGGCTGCGCCGCTGGGGATCCGCGCGCGTGTCTTTCGCTCGGCAAGGCGCTCGTCCTCGGACGCGGCGTGTGGCGGGACCAGGCGCGCGCCGCGGCGCTCTTCCAACGCGCCTGCATGGCGGGGTTTGCCGACGGATGCAATGGGCTGAGCATGGCCTATACGTACGGCCTCGGCGTCCCCATCGACGCGCCCCACGCCCGCGCCCTCGCGCAGCGGAGCTGCGAGGAGGGCAGCCCCCACGGCTGCGGTACGCTCGGCACCCTCCTCATCGACGGCGTGGGCGGCGCGCGGGATCCCGACGAAGGGGCCGCCGCCGCGCGGCGCGGTTGCGACGCCGATCCCTCGGCGTGCATTCACCTCGCAGCGGCGTACGAAAAGGGCGCGGGCGTGTCCAAGGATGCGCAGAAAGCAGCCTCGCTCTACCGGCGCGCATGCGCCGCCGGCAACGCGCACGCCTGCACCGCGTTCGGGCTCGTCATGGTGCACGGCGAGGGCATCACGATGGACAAACGGGGCGGCTACGCGGTCGTCTCCGCGGCGTGTGACGCGCGCCTGCCTGATGCCTGCGCGGTGCTCGGCAAGCTCATTCAGAAAGGAACGACGGCCGCGCCGGATCCGACGCGCGCGTTCGTGCTCTTCCTGGAGAGCTGCGAGGCGGGCGCGCCGATTGGCTGCGAGCAGGCGGGCATCGCGTATGCCGAGGGGAAGGGGACGGCGCGGGACGACGCGCGCGCGGCCGAGCTCTTTCGCCGCGCGTGTGACAGCCAGCAAGAGAGCGCGTGCCTCGAGCTCGGCCTCTTCCGCGCCGAGGGTCGCGGCGGCCCGCGCGACGAGGCCGCGTCCACCGCGCTCATCCAGAAGGCGTGCGAAGCCAAGAGCGACCTCGGCTGCGCGCTCGTCGCGGCGAAGCCAGCCGATCGCGTCGCCCTTCGCGCCAAGCACCGCACGAAGGTCGACGAATGCAATGCGCTCATCGAGGTCATCAACGCCGGCGTGGCGGACCTCAACAAGGCGCCGCGCTCGGACGACGCCGATCCGACCGGTGCGCGCGAGCTCCGCAGGATGGCCGACGTGATGGATCGCGTGGCGCAGCAAGTGGGAGGCGTCCGGCTCACCGTACCCGAGCTCGTCCAGTTCAGCGCCGATTATCGGGGGTTGGCCGTCATCGTCGCGAAAGCCGCCCGCGCGATGGCGACGGCAGCGGACGCGAAGGACCTCGCCGCCCTCAACGCCGCGCAGGCCGACCTCGGCAAGGCGGTCAAGCGAGAGGACCCGATCGTCGACGCCATCAACACTTTTTGCCAGGAAAAACCATGATCTTTCGATCTCGTATCCTCTCGCTTGCCGCCCTCTCCGCGCTCGCGCTCTCCTGCTCCAAGTCGACCCCGACGCCCGAAAAAGAGGCGACGAGCACGCCGAGCACCGCGCCCGTGGCCCCGAGCGCAAGCGCCGTGTCGACCGAGCGCGAGCCGCCGAAACCGACGATTCCCACGCTCGCCCCCGAGCCATTCGAGGCCACGAGGATGCTGTCCGTGGACCTCTTCGCCATCGAGGGCGCGCTCCTCGTCACCGAGGGCCTGCGCGTCGGCCGCATCGTCGAAGAGCGCGTCGAATGGATCGGGAGCATCCCGGACGGCAACGAATCCCTCGGCGGCAATCGCCTCTCCTCCGTCCACGGCTACTGGCCGGACGGCGTCGACGTCCTGTACACGACGAACAATGGCCGCGCCCTGATGCCCACGCTCTTTCCGCTCACCGGAAAGGGCGTGGAGCGCAGGTTTGGCCCGGGCGGCGGGCTCGGGTGGATCAATGGCACGACCCGTCTCGGCAAGACGACACTCGTGGCGGGGTACGACGGGGAAGGGGGCCACCGGATCGAGACCGTCCGAGGGCCGACGTGGGTGATCAAACCGCTCGACGCCGAGAAGGGCGGTTGCAAGGAAGACGAAGTGCGAAAGGCCTGGGGCAACAACGCGGCGCTCGCGCTCCCGCCCCGCGCCATCGCCGGGACCGAGGCCGGCACGCTCGTGACGCTCGGAAACCTCTGCGAGCGAGAAAAGAGCCCGGCCGCGGAGGTCTGGGACCAACCCGGCAAATCACGCATCATCGAGCTCGGCAGCATGGTGAAGGAGCTCGGCTACTTCCCCAAGATGCTCCGGGGCAAGGGGGACGACCTCTGGGTCGAATCCACGCCGGTGCTCCATTACAACGGCGGGAAATTCGAGACCCTGCCGGCCCTCGACAAACCGATCCGGGACCTCTTCGTCTCGCCGAGCGGCAAGCTCCACGGCATCGCGGGCCGGTCGATCGTCCGCTACGACGAGGGCAAATGGACGACGATCGCGAATTTCCCCCGGCCCATGCGGTTTTCCACGATCGCCATGGATGAAAAGGAGACGATCTGGGTCTCGTACAGCGGCGTGTCCCGGCTGCGCGAGACGCAGAGCGCCGACCCAGAGGACCATTGCACGACGCCGTTCGTGTACCTGTACGAGGTGTCCTGGAAAAACGACGCGAAATACACCTATCCCACGACCGCGAAGGCGCTCTCCACGTTCCCGGCCGTCGCCGACCTCGGGCTCGTCGAGTATTACGAAGACGGCCGGCGTCTCGGCGTCACGGTGAAGAGCAAGGAGCAAGGCGAGGCCGTCATCGCCCACGTCAAGGCGAACATGAAGGACGAGCACCCCGAGCTCATCTGTTACGCCCCGCGAAGCCCCCGGGTCATCGAGATCAAGGCCGCCAAATGAGACCCCTCCAGAACCGCCCGCGCGTCACGACGCGCGCGGGCATCCCGTGAAGTACAGCGCCGAACCGGCGACACCCGCGTCCCAGTCATAGGCATCGCCGCCGGGCACGGAGCGCGCAATCGCGAGCAGCTCGTCGGGCGCGTAGGCGCGAATCGCAGAGACCGTGCCGTCCCACGCCACGAGCGTCGGGATCAGCGGGACGAGGTACGTCAGCGCCCAGCGCGACGCCCGCAGCGGGCGCACGAAGGGGACCAGGACGAACGAGCCGACGAACAACGTCGCGATGTTGATCCCCATCGCCACCGGCGCAAGCACGGTCGGCAGCCCTCGGATCGTCTTCGAGGCCGCGACGTCGAAAAAACCGAGCGGCTTTTGGTCGCGCACGATCGAGGCGACGAGCGCCGTGACGGCCTCGGGCGGGAAATGGTGCAGCGCGCCCCACATCGTGCGCACGCCGTCGAGCTCGGGCGGGACCGCAAGGGCGTCGACGGGATCTTCGCGGTAGACGAGCTTGGCGTCGTTCCTCTCCGCGACACGCGCACGGCCAGCCTCGTTCGGGTACCGGTCCGTCAGGACGAACCGCACGTCCTCGCGCCCCGCGTCACGCAGCGCGCGGATCGCGTAGAGCGCGCCGCCGCCGCCGCCCGAGCACACGTCGACCACCTGCGTGCATCGGGTCCGATCGAGCAGCGCCTCGAGCTTCGGCACGACCTCGCGGTAAAACCCCAGGCGATCGAAGGCCAAATCGAGCAGATCCGTGCCGCCGTCACGGATGGCAGCGGGCATCCAGGGGAGATCCTCGAGCTCGACGAGTTGCATGCGTTGCACGAGCGCGATGATGGGGGTGCCCGCGCCGCGCTTCAAGGCCCCGCGCGCCGTCCACGACCTGTCCGAACGGCCGCCGAAAAAAATCTGCGGGTGACCGATGAGTCTTCGCCGCCCCGGCAGTCCATGCCCCAGAACCCTCATGGAGGCACCGATGAACGAGCTCGACACCTACCTCTTCTTCGATGGCAACTGCGCCGAGGCGATGCGCTTCTACGAGCGCACGTTCGGCGGCAAGCTCGAGGCCCTGATGAAGTTCGACGAGGGGCCGGCCCCGTGTCCCGAGGGCGGCGCCGGGCGCATCATGCACGCGAGCCTCCTCATCGGCCCCCGCCGGCTGCTCGCATCCGACACCGTGCCGAAGTACCCCCACGAGGGCTTCAAAGGTTTTTCCGTTTCGCTCGGCTTCCCCACAAAGGCCGAAGCGCAGCGGGTCTTCGACGCCCTGGCCGACGGCGGCAAGGTGATGATGCCGCTCCAGAAGACGTTCTGGAGCGAGGCATTCGGCATGGTGACCGACCGCTTCGGCGTCCCCTGGATGATCGGCGGCGGCGAGCACACCAAAGCCTGACCCTCGCGAGGGCGGGAGGCCGCGGAGGAAGAGGAAAGAGAGCAGGGGGCTGTCCGCCCCCTGCACCCCGGACCAGGCACGGCCTGGACCGAAAGCCGAGAAACCGCGCGATGCGCGGCTTCTCGGACGGGCCCGGGCAAGACCTGAAGCGGCGTTGCCAGTCGAGGCGGCAGCGCTGCCTCCGCCTCGAGCAGCCCGCCACCGCGTCCACGTCTCTGCAAACCACGTCGTCGTAGCCCTTCCCCTGGCGCGTCCTCACCCTCTCCGGGCACGAGCACGTGCTCCTCCCCGGGCGTCCTCTCCCTCTCCGGGCACGAGCACGTGCTCCTCCCTGGGCGTCCTCAGCCTCTCCGGGCACGAGCACGTGCTCCTCCCTGGGCGTCCTCAGCCTCTCCGGGCACGAGCACGTGCACCTCCCTGGGCGTCCTCACCCTCGCCGGGCACGAGCACGTGCTCCTCCCTGGGCGTCCTCAGCCTCTCCGGGCACGAGCACGTGCACCTCCCTGGGCGTCCTCAGCCTCCGCGCGGCCGCCCACAGAGCGAGATTTCGCCGATGACAGCATTCGGGCTTCCACCGGCCCGTTGCCAGCCGAAAGGGCAGCGCGGCTGTCTCGATGGGCAGGGGTCGTTCCTCGGCCTGTTCGATGAACTGCGCATCGCGCAGTTCATCGACCCTGGGTCCAGCCCCTGGCTGGTCCGGGTCCAGGGGCGGATAGCCCCTGGTGGGGCCTGGGGCAACGCCCCAGCGAAACGGCCCCCGCGCGAGGCCCTACGAATCGATCCTCAAACGGCGCCGAACTCGGGCCGGTAGCGGACCACGCCGGGTCGCGTGCCGAGACAACCCGGGCGCAGCTCGAGCGCCATGAAGGCCTCGTCGTGCCCCGGCACCTCCCAGCGCAACCCGAATCGCGCGGCGGGCTCGAATCCGAAGCGCGGGTAATACGCGGGATGGCCGAGCACGACGACCGCGCCGTGCCCGGCCCCCCGCAGCCGTTCGAGCCCCTCGCGAATGAGCACGCTGCCAATGCCCTTCCGGTGCCATGCGGGCAGCACGGCCATCGGAGCGAGCCCCTGCGCGATCTCGCGGCTGCCATCTCGGTCGATCTCGACGGGCGAAAACAGGACGTGGCCAACGACGTGTCCGTCTTGCTCCGCGACGAGCGAAAGCGTGATGGCCCCGGATCGGCGAAGCGCGTCGACGAGCGACGCCTCCTCGGGACGACCGAACGCGCATTCGTTCACGTTGCGCACGGCGGCGATGTCGGCGGGGAGTTCGGGGCGTACGAGGAGGGGGCTCACGGGGGCGAGCATTGCGCAAGACGGGAACGTTTGCAACCGCCTGCCGCGGGTCCACCGACGTGCGTCGCGGGGAGGTCTTTCTTTTGGCCCGAGGCCAGGGTAGTGGAAGGCGTGAGTTACGAATCCGGCCTCGAAGGCTCCCTCGCGATCGACCCGCCGCCCGACCCCGCGCTCGTCCCCGATCTCCGGGCCGCGGTCGACGCCATCGCGGCCCTGCCCGGCGTCAAACCGGGGCACGCCTCGACCTGGCGCCTCACGCCCCTCGGCGGCGGGCTCGTGAACGAGCAGGCATTCGACTGGGAAGTGCAGGTCGAATGGCTCCGGCGCATTTTGGCCGAGGTCTTCGCGCCTCGCGGTTTGTCCCTCATGGGCAAACTCGAAGCCATCGGGGAGGACGACGAATCCCTCGCCGTCGTGCGTGTCGATGCCTCCGGCATCGTGGTCGAGACCATCGAAGGAGAGCCGGACGATCCCGAGGGGTGGATCGATTTGCTGAAGAACGGGAGCGAGGAAGAGCGAGCGATCGCCGCCGAACAGCTCGGGGCCTACGACGAGGACGTCGCGGTCCCGGCCCTCACCCGCGCGCTCACGGATCCGAGCGGGGACGTGCGCCGGCGCGCGCTCGAAACGCTCGGCCAATTCGAAAAATCCGCGCTCCCGGCGCTCGATGCCGTCATCGGCTGTCTTTCCGACGAAAACCCCTTCGTTCGTTACTGGGCCACCTTCGCGCTCGGGCGCATGGGAAGCCTGGCGGCGCCGGCGCTTGGTCGCCTCGAAGAGCTGACGCGTGACACGGCCGAGGGCCCGCGTTATGGCGCGATCGACGCCCTTCGGCGAATTCGGTCCTGAAGAATCACGCGTGAACCATCCTGCTTCGAATGTTCACGTGGCCCCGGCCCGCGCCCGCCACGCGGCCAGAATTCGTTGCTCCTTGTCTTCGTCGATGCCGAGCTTGGGCAGCTCGGGCCGAGGCCGCGCTTGCCAGCCCGTGCGCATCAGCGCCCACGTGTCCGCGATCGTCTCGATCATCGGGCGACAACGAAGCCCGAGCTGTTCGGCGCGCGGGACGGCCATTTGCCACGCGGCGCTGCACTCTGCGTCCATCGGCGCCCAGATCGGGAGCTCGCTCCACGGCTTGACGTCGTGCGCGAGGAGGAAATCGTCGTCGACCCACACGAGGCGCGCCGCGCTCTCCGTGACCTTCGCGCATTCCGAAAGGAGAGACCCGAACGTCGGATGGCCAGAAGGCCCGGCGACATTGAGCGCGCCGCCTTCGCCGCGTTCCAGGAGGTCCACGGTCAATCTCGCGACATCACGAGCATCGACGAGCTGCATAGGCACGTCGGGCGCTCCCGGCGCGAGCACCTCACCGCCGCGGGCGATCCGCGAAAGCCACCAAGGGAGCCGACCGACGTCCTCGTACGGCCCCACGATCACGCCCAGCCGCAAGAGCAACGCAGCCTCCCCATAATGCTCGACGACGGCCCGCTCGCACCCGGCCTTGAGCGTTCCATAATCGCCGTCATCGGGGCCAGCATCCGGCGCGCAATCGTACACACGGCTCGTTTCGTCGACAGGGAGCCGCGGCCGATCGACGTAGACGGATGCTGTCGAGGCAAACGCATACACCGGGGCGACCTCGCGCAGCACGGCGGCAGCCTGATTGACCACACGCGGTACGTACCCGCTCGTATCCACCACCGCGTCCCAGCGCCCGGCCCGCAGTCGTTCGAGATCGGCCCGCTCGGTCCGGTCGCCGCGAATCACCTCCACGCCGGGGGGATCGGAAAAACTTCGGCCGCGGTTGAACGTGGTCACGTGGTGATCACGCCCGAGCGCCTCCGTCACGATCGTTCGACCGAGAAATGCCGTACCGCCGAGAACGAGGATCCGCATGCCGACACCATGGCCCGTCGGGCCCGAGATGCCAAGCTTGGCCGATCCGGACCTTCCCGTGGTCGACCACGGTCCGACCCACGCGCTCCTCGGCGCTGTCCACCTCGCGTTCGCACAGCACCGGCCGCTCGTACTCTCGCCCGACGCGGTATGGTTGACCATCGCGCAGGGCGTCGCGCCGGGGCGCTGCCCCGGGCCCCGCGGGGGCTGTTCGCCCCTCGACCCGAACCAGGGCCAGCCCTGGACCATTTGGGGAAGAACTGCGCGATGCGCAGTTCTTCCCACAGGCCGCTGGCAAGACCGCGAAGGAGCGTTGCACGCTGGCGACGGGCGCGTGGCCCGTTGAACCGTCAGCGCTGCCGTCTTGGTTGGCAGGATCTTCGTTCGTCTTGACCTGGCCTGTTCGATGAACTGCGCGGGAGCGCAGTTCATCGACCCCGGGTCCAGCGCTTGCGCTGGTCCGGGTCCAGGGGTGGACAACCCCTGGTGGGGCCTGGGGCAAAGCCCCAGCGAGGCTCCTCCCAGATTATTGACCCGAGCCCTCGACAGCGGCGGCGCCACGGATCTGCCCGAGGACGGTCGATTGCGCGACGTGCTTGCGGAGTGGTATTTCTTGCCCCCGCCGCCGCCTCGAAAGAAAAAGCGCCCCTGAGAATGCCTCAAGGCGGAAACACGAATCGCGCGGGCCCCGCGACGCCGGGCGCGGGGTCTTTCTGGTAATGGGCGAGCCGCGCGCGGCGCTCCTCCGTCCAACCATTCTTGGGGGACGCGGCCTGAACGAGCGCGGCGAGCGCGATCCGGCGGAGCCTCCAGTCGGATTGCCCCCGCAGCGCCTCCTCGACGCGGCCCGGATGCACGGAGGTGCGCACCGCGTCGATCGCGGCCTCCAGCGCCTCGTGGTAGAGCCAATCCTTTTTCGAAAGCGCGAGCAGCGCGGCGCTGAGCTCCTTCGCGTCCCAGAGGCGCGAACCGAGGGAGAGATGATACGGCGTCGTCCAGGGGTTTTCCGCGAGCGCCGCGACGAACTCGGTCGCGACCTGCACGTGCATGTGCGACGCATACGGACCGAGGCGCGACGAGATCACGGGCAGGAACGCGAGGAGGTGCTGACCTCGCGGCAAGAGCTCCTTCAATCGCCACGAGACGGTTTTCACCTCCGAGGCCGACATCCGCTGCAGGACCGCCGCGAGCGCGTGCGCCGCCTCGTCGTGCGAAGCAGCGCCGAGGTGCGCGAGCAAGCGCTTGAAGAGCGAGCGATTCGAATCACGCAGCGGCAAGTAGGCCGCGCGCTTCAGTAGATCGATCCGCGCCTCCGGCTCCGCGCGCCCGAGGATCGTGGAAAGCAGCCCGACGACCCGCTCCTCCGCCGCGGTCGAGAGCCTGCCGAGCGGAATATCCGCGAGCTTTGACGCCACGATCCAGTCAGGGTCGTGCACGGCCTTCTCGAAAACGGCCCAGGTCTGTTTTTTTTCAAGGTGATCCCACAGCGCCCGGAGAAGCGCAATCCGCACGTCTCGGTGCGTCCCGGGTTTGTCGAGGCGCAGGAGATCCTCGTAGGCGTCGTCGCCGCCGATTTCGCCGAGCAGCCGGACGACCTCTTTCGCGACGGTGACCTTGGTCGTCGGGACCGCGCGGAGCTCCGCGAGGACCTCGGCGCGCTCGAGCTCCGAAAAGACCTTCCGAAGCGCATAAATCGCCCAGCGCGCCCGATCGTCGCCGAGCGCCTCGATGAGCACCGGCACGCCCTGGCGCGCGTCGAGCCACGGGAGCCCGCGGATGGCCATTTCGCGTACAGGCTGGCGAGGATCCGAGGCGAACGGCAGGATCGACGTCGCGTCCGCGAACGCGAGGCGCACGAGCGTGGTGATGGCGAACCGGAGCGTCGGGACGTCGCGCGTCTCGTCCTTCAAGACCGACACGAGCGCATCCGCATACGTGCGCTGCTGGAGCGCCGTCCACCGCCCGTGACCGACCTCGAATTGAATGATCCAGCTCGTGCGACCCGTGGCGTTGCGGCCCTTCATCGGCTGCGCCGAGAGGAGCGCGGGGCTCAGGAGATCCTGCCTGCGAAGGCTGACATACCGGGCGACCAAAGGAAGGAGGACAAAACTCTCGTCTTCGCGGAGGAGCTCGGGGACGAGGCGCGTGAAGCGGCGCCTTTCGTGCGTGTCGAGCAATCCCAGGGCCGCGGCGGCGACGCCCGCGAACGGAAGCTCGCGCGCGAGCCGCTCCAATGCGTCGAGCAGCGGAGTCACGGCGCCGAGCCGCACACCGAGGCTCTGCGCGAGCGCAATGACGGAGCCCGCGCGCTCCTGCGTGGCCCAGCCCGCGGCAAGCTGGGCGAGGGCAGGGGAGAGGCGCTCGGCGTCCTTTTTGGTGAGCCCGTCCCCGAGCCCCCATGTGGAGACGGAGCCACGCACGGCCAAGAGCCGCGTGATCCATTGCGCGCCCCAGGCCCCGTCGACGCGGAACAGGCGCACGACGAGGCGCTCGACGGCGGACGCGGTGGCCGAGGAGAGATCCGCAGCGTCGAGGGCGTCCTGCACGACCGCGCCGACGGCTTCGAGGTGCTCGGGGCCGAACGTGGCCACGCGAAGCGCGCCCAGCGCTTCGATCATGCTCTTCCGGACCGGATCCTGCTCGAACTTGCGCGCCTTGATGTTGGCGATCGCGTCGCCGAGCGCGGGTTTGTCGTGGCGTACGCTCGAAAGGAGAATCGATTGTGCCCGCGCTCGCTCTTCTCCCTCCGGGTGTCCGAGCCACGGGGCGAGCACCTGCTTCGCCTCGGCGAAGGACAAGAGGCCCGCGTAGACGATGCGCTGTTCGGGCTTCGAGGTCAGCGCCGGGCACCGTTCGAGGTGGCGCCTCGCCTCGCGCTCTCGCAAATCCCGCGGGAGCCAATCGAGGACGTGCGCGGGAATCGTGCCATCCGTCCCTTGCGCCGCGCGCGACCAGCGATCGAACGCTCGCTCGCGGACGTTCTCCTCTTCGGCCGACTCCGCCTTGAAATACCGGAACAGGAACGCGCCGAAACCGCCTCGACCTCCCTGGACGAACGCGCGGAGGATGGCCTTCTGCTCGTCCGTCGCGAGCCGGAGGAACCAGCGAATGCCCTGTTTGCCGTCGCCGAGCGTGCTCCAGGCGTTCCGGATGAGGTAGTCGAGCCGCTCGGGGCCGAGATATCTCGCGACCTTGTCGAAGCGGACGACGCCGAACGCGCCCGGCGCGTGCGTGGGCCTTCCGCTCTCGTGGCGCGCCTTCAGGAGATCGAAGGTCTCGCGCGGGCGGGCGCGGACGAGGTGGCCGAGCGCCCGTGCGAACAGGTTCGGCTGCTCGCCGCGGTCGAAGAGCGCCTGCATGAGCTTCAGCGTGCCATCCGGCGCGCGCTTCGCGAGGCCCGGGAGCTCGTCATAAAGGCGATGACGCTGCCGGGGATGGACGGTGTCGCTGCGCTGCAGATCCGCGAGGAACCAGGCCGCAGCGAAGCTCGCATGCCGCGAACACAGGCGCCACCAAGCAATGGGGCCGCCTCCCTCGACGAGGTGTTTCATGAAGCCGGCGACGAATGCCTCGGTGCCGAACGGCAGAAGGTCGATGACGAGCCGCTCTTGGCCCTCTTTCATGCGGGCCGCGAGAAACGTGTCGACGATCGCCGTGCGCCTTTTTCGCACGAGCGCGGCGATGGTGCGGCAGAGGATCCGCTTCTCGACGATCGTGTCGAGGGCGCGCGCAGCCTGCGTATCGTCGCAGAACACGGCCACCATGCGGCTCGCCCGGCGGCGGACGGTGCGCGAGGCGTCGGAGAGCCCCTTGAGAATCCACGTCCCCTCGCGGCTCCCGAACACGGACCAGAGCGCGAGGACACGCTCGTAAATCTCGGGGCTCCCGTGAAGCTCGGCGAGCGTCCTTCGAGCATCCGCGTCCCCCTGGGCCGCCTTGCGTCCGACGTCGATGACGCGGCCGATGCGCCCATTGTTGGTGAGAGGCTCGATCTCGGCGAGGAGCGTGGCTTTCGTCATCGACATCGTGGCGGGGATGATACGGGTTTTCGACGAGGCGAAAAGAGTCCTCACGCCTCCGTTCGAGACATGCTGCCCTGCAAGCCGGCCCCGCGGGCGCGGAAGGCCGCGACGAGCCCGGCGACGAGCCACGCGACGAGCGCCACGAGCTCCTGCCACGTGAACGAGCCGGGGACGAAGGGTAAGAGCTTCATGAGCACCAGGGCCGCCGAGACCAGCATGCCCGCGAGCGCGAGGAGCCGTTGCGACGCCGCCGGCTGCAAACGAAAATAAGCCGCGCACGCGCTCATCCAGCCCACCGCCGACGCCAGCGATCCGACTTCCGTCACGGGCACGAGAATGGCCTCGCCGAGCAGCGCACCCGCCGCCGTCCAGATCCCCACGGCGAGCACCGCCACGGACGGCGTGAGGTTTGTCGGATGAACCTCGGCGAAGCGTGGCGTCACGACCCCGCGGCGCCCGAGGGCGAAAAGCATGCGGCTCGCGGCCACGAAATTGCCATTGAATACTTTTACCAGGGAGAGCAGTGCCGCGGCGATGATGAGGTGCACGATCCAGCGCGCCCCGAACGCCCTCTCGAAGGCCACCGCCGTGGCGAAGCGCGTCTTCGTGAGCGTCTCCCACGGCCCGACGTACCCGACGAGCGCCGGGATGATCGCATAAAACGCGGTGCCGACGGCGATGGCGAGCATCAAGGCAGCCGTGCCGCCGTACCTCTGGTCCGCGCGCATCCGATCCCCTATACACGGTGGCCATGCTGGCCCGCGTCAAGGGATGGCTCACAGGCAGGCGTGCTCCGCTGCTCGTCGCGCTCCTCGCGATCCTCCTGCTCCTGCCCACGCTCGGGGCCGGGGCGATCATGGACGATCACGCGCATCGGATGGCGTATCATCCGACGTTCACGCGTCCCGGCGGGCCCCGCGGCGACTGGGATCTCTTCCGCTTCCTCGACGACGATCCCGCCGCGCTCCGTTACCTCCGGGATAACGGCATGTGGCCCTGGTGGACCGTCGACGGATCGAAGCTCGCGTTCCTTCGCCCCCTCGCGTCGCTGTGGCACGCGCTCGATTACCGCGTCTGGCCGAACGCGCACTGGTTCATGCACGCCGAGAGCGTCCTCGTATTCGCGGCGACGGCGTTCTTCGCAGCGCACCTCTATCGAAGGCTGCTCGGCGCCACGGTCGCCGCAGGGCTCGCCGCGTTCATCTTCGCGGTCGACGACGCCCATTCGATGGTCATCACCTGGATCGCCAACAGGCACGCGATCCTCTCGACGCTGTTCGGCGTGATCGCGCTCGTCGCGCATGATCGTGCCCGCAGGGACGGCTGGAAGCCGGGCGTCTTCCTTGCGCCGCTCGCGCTGCTCGGGGCGATGTTCTCCGGGGAGAGCGGGATCGGCGCGCTCGCGTATCTCTTCGCCTACGCCCTCTTCCTCGATCGCGCGCCGCTGCGCGCCCGCGTGGCCGCGCTCCTCCCGCACGCCGGGGCTGCGCTGGTCTGGTTCGTCGCATACAAGCTCGGCGGTTATGGCGCGGCCGGCGGCGCATTTTACATCGATCCGCTGCGACAAACGGGGGAGTTCATCCGCGCGGTGGGTGCACGTCTGCCAGTGCTCCTCGCCGGGCAGATGGCCGCGCCGCCCGCCGACGTGTGGATGCTCTGGCCGCCGAACGAGACCCGGAGCCTCGTGTCGATTTGCCTGCTCGTGCTGCTCGTCGTGGGGGGCGGGCTCTTCGCGGTGCTGCGCCGCGATCGCAATGCCGCGTTCTTCGCGCTGGGGATGGTGCTCTCCCTGCTGCCGACCTGCGCGGTTTGGCCGGGCGATCGGCTCTTGCTCTTCGCGGGGATCGGGGGAGCGGGGCTCGTCGCATCGATGCTCACGGCCTCGCGGGAGCACCTCGGGCGGGCCGCGCGCGTGTACGCGAGCGCGGTGGCCGCGGTTCTCGTGATCTTCCACCTCGTGCTCGCGCCCTTGCTGCTGCCGCTGCGGGCGTGGTCGACGGGATCGATGCTGCACGGATTCACCGAGCGGGCGATTGCGAGCATGCCCAAAATGGACGGGGCCGAGGAACGGACGCTCGTGGTGGTGAGCGCGCCCGACAGCGTGGTCGTGAATACGGTGATGGCGGCTTGGATCAACGAGAATGCGCCGTTGCCCTCGGAGCTCCGCGTGCTCTCGACGTCCGTCGGCGGGACGCTGAAGGTCGGCCGCGTGGACGATCGCACGCTGTCGGTGACGCTCTCGGACGGCTTTTTCCGTGATCCGACGGCGACCGTGTTCCGGGATACGGAGAAGGCCCCTCTGCGCGTGGGAGACCGCGTCCCGGTCGGGGCCATGGCGGCGGAGATCGTGTCCGTGACCGAGGATGGCAAGTTGCCTTCGCGAATCGATTTCCATTTCGATCGGTCGCTGGACGATCCGTCGATGGTGTGGGCTGTCTGGGAGAAAACCCGATTCGTGCCGTTCGTGGTGCCGAAGGTCGGGGAGACGAACGAGCTTTTGGTCGTGTCGTATCAGACGGCGATTGGCGGGTGACCTACCAGCGAGCGCGCATCTCCTCGGCCCAGCCGAAGAGACCGTCGACGATCACGCGCTCGCCCCCGTCGCCCTTCACCTCGCCGGAGAAACGACCGAAGCACAGATGGAGATCCGCGCCGGCCACGACGAGCGGCACCTTCGTCCGTTTCTCGTGCGCCGGATGGAAGTCGAGTCGCACCCGATCGGAGGTTTCCGTGAGGATCCGCCACGGTCTGCGAAAATCGCGGCGGTCGTAGTCGAACCGGACGTCTTCGCCGATCTTGTGGAGCCGCCCGTCGATACAAATTCCATTTTCGGTCGCCCCCGTCCCATCGGTCCACTTGCCGCCGAACTGCAACCCGACGACCTTCCCATCGACGCCCCCCGACGCTGACGCCCAGTTCCAGACGGTATGCGTGGGCCAGACGCCGCGACCGAAATCGAGGCAGCCGAAGGCCTGCTTTTCTGGGCCGATCACCTGCTCGACGCCGTCCACCCGGACGATCCCGGTCGCGGGGAGCGTGTTTTGCTTCGAGGTGAACTGGAACAACCTCTCGCTCCACGGCACGACGACATTGAGCGTCTCGTGCCCGGGCGGCCGAGCCACGAGCACGTCGGCCTCCACCAAGCGCCCGTGGCTCTGGAACTTGGTGACGAGGCGCGTGCCTCGGCTCTCCTCCCGGAATTCCAGTCGGAGCCCGAGCCGCTCGAACACGATATCGGCGCCGCCGACCGTGTCGGGCTGCGAGAAACCGAGCGCGAGCGGGACGGGGACGACCTTTTCGAGCTCGCGGCCGGTCTCCAGATCGAGGAGGAGCGCGCTCGCCATGCCGAGGTAGTCGAAGTCCGCGTACGTCAGCGACAGGACGCCGCCCTCCCAGGTGACGCCCCAGTAATCCCAGCGCTTCCTTCGCCCCCAGGGGCCGCGCAGGTTGCATCGATGCAGGGGCCTTCGCGACCAACCCTTCGCCTCGGGGTTCAGCCGACCCTCCGGCGTGCAGAGGGCCACGTAGCGGTCGAGCTCGTGAGAATTTCCGCTCATCCGGAGAGCCTCCACGGATTTTCTCATGAATTTTCTAGCTTGTAAAGTGGCTCGTGGGGGGCCATATCCCGGGGCGCGTCAGGCATCCCCCGGAGGGTCAACCCATGTCGTCACGATTCAAGCCCGAGGTCTATGCCATCGATTTCGGCACCACCAATTCGCTGCTGGCGGCGGCGAACGCCACGTCCACGTGCCCCCCGATCCCCCTCGACGACGCTGCGTCCGATCCGACCATCCTGCGCAGCCTGCTCTTTTTCGGCAAGAACGAGTTCTCCTGCGGCGCGGTGGCCATCCGCGACTTCGTCGCGAGCGGTATGCAAGGACGGCTCATCCGCTCGATCAAGAAATTTCTCCCCGATCGCGGTTTCTCCGGCACGCAAATCAACCAGCGCGTCGTCACCATCGAGGATCTGATCAGCCGCTTCTTGCGGCTGATGCGTGACCGCGCGAACCGCCATTTCGACGCCGACGTCACGCGCGTCGTGCTGGGGAGGCCGGCCATGTTCTCGCTCGATCCCGAGGAAGACCGGCTCGCCCAGAATCGGCTCGAACGCGCGGCGCAGAGCGCGGGTTTCTCCGAGGTCGCCTTTTGCCCCGAGCCCGTCGCCGCCGCCCACGATTTCGAGCTCGAGCTCGAGCGGCCCATGACCGTCCTCGTGGCCGATTTCGGCGGCGGGACCTCGGATTACACGGTCGTGCGGATGCGGCCAGAGGGTTTTGCGGCCTCGGACGTGCTCTCGCTCGGAGGCGTGTCCGTGGCCGGCGACGCGCTCGACGGGAGCTTGATGCGCCACAAGATCGCGCGCCATTTCGGCGCGGAGGTCACCTACCAGGTCCCGCTCGGCAAGAACCTGCTCACGATGCCGCGGGGGATCATGGAAAAACTCTGCTCGCCGGCAGACATGGCCGTGCTGCAGCACCGGGACATGCTCGCGTTCCTGCGCGACGTGCAAGCGTGGTCGCTCGGGGACGACGACCAGCGGCGAATGGATCAACTCCTCTGCCTGGTCGAGGATTCACTCGCGTTCCAGGTGTTCGAGGCCATCGAACACAGCAAGTGCGCGCTCTCGGAGGTGACGAGGACGCAGTTCGCGTACGAATACCCGACGATGAGCATCCACGAATGGATCACCCGCGACGAGTTCGAGGCCGGCGCCGAACGCTCGATCGACGCGATCTTGCGGGCGCTGGATCGAACGCTCGAAGAGGCTGGTCTCGGCTTCGGGGCGATCGACGTGGTTTGTTGCACCGGAGGAACGGCGCGGGTCCCGCGGCTCGCGCGCGCTCTCGAAGAGCGATTCGGGCAAGGGAAGCTCCGCAAGCTGCGGAGCTTCCATTCGGTCGTGCAGGGGCTCGCGGAGCGGGCGCGGAAGATCGCGCGTGGCCTCGATTGAAGCCTCAGCCGAGGAGGGGGTGCAGCGGGACGAACCCGAGGTAGGCCTTGGCCGCCAAGGGCTCGTCCGGCGCGAGGACGAGCTTGATCCCGATCGTGGTCGATACGGGGCTCGTGCCGCGATGCTCGGGCAGGGCGAGCCGCGCGTAGGGCGGGAACCGGAGGAGGGCGTCGCGTTTGTCCGGCGTACACACTCCCCGGGTGACGAGCTCGTCGAGGATCGGGCGCCAGCGAGGATCGCCGGGGGGATGATGCAGTTCGATGCCGAGCGTCGGTAGGACGCGGCCTCCGATGTCCAGGTGAAAGCCGATCCGCATGTTCGCGGGGACCATGGCGGCGAGGAGGGGTTCGAGCCGCGGACGCGGTCCAGGCCATTCGATTCGATCGAGATGAGCCGGGAGCTCGTCCCGGGGGATCGTGGCGACGAGGCGGAGCGCGTCGATGCCGCGCGACGCGAGCGGCGCGACGTGGAGAACGCGGCCTCGGCGGGGCAATCGTTCGACGAGATGCGCCGCGGTGTCGAACGTCGCGCACGGGAGCGGGCGCCCGAGCAGGAGCGAGGTCGCGCGGTCGAGGAGGTCGAGACAAACAGCGCGCCCTCGTTCGTCCTGCTCCTCCGGCGGCTCTCCGTCGCAGATGTGCCGCTCGATGCAGGGGAACGGGAGCGGTTGGGGGGCGGCGACGGAGTCCCCGTTCACGTCGAATTCGAGCCACAACGCTGGGACCTCGGTGTGGAGCCGCGACGCGGGATCGTCCCATTCCACGCAAAAATCGAGCACACCGCGCCACGCCCGCGCATCGAGCGCGGGAGCGCAACGCAGGAGGGCCCGAGGTCCGCCCGAACGCGCGAGCAGATACATCAGAAAATCGACCCGCGGGTTTTCCTCGAGACGACATTCGAGGGCGATGCCGGACGCGACCCTCGGCAGCCCTCGCGTGACGGCCTGGAGCGCGATCCGGGCGGCGTCCGTGAGCAGGGCCTCCGGGAGGAGCGTCGCGACGAGGTCGAGCATCACGTCGGGCGCGACGATCACCGCTTGCCCCCCTTCCACACGCCGCCGATCTCGAAGCCGAGCTGGAGGTTCTCCAGGGGCAGCGGCGGGGCGCTCGCGCCCTTGTCTTCTCGCCGGGGATTCGCGAAGACCCAGTACACGCCCTGGTGCGCGTCCGGAGGGAGGGCGAAGCGCAGGGTGACCTTTTCTCCGCCAGGCGTGGTCTCCACTTGCCCGATTTCCCCTCGAATGTGCGTATCCCCATGA
Source organism: Polyangium jinanense (assembly GCF_028435265.1). Taxonomy (GTDB): domain Bacteria; phylum Myxococcota_A; class Polyangia; order Polyangiales; family Polyangiaceae; genus Polyangium; species Polyangium jinanense. The sequence goes on from NZ_JAGTJK010000057.1 coordinate 29,352, forward strand.
CGCAGCTCACATTGCGTGAACGCGCCCTCGAGCCTGGTCGCGAACACGGTGAGGAGCAGCTCGCCGTCCCGGGCCTCCCAGAAAAAGCCGGTCACCGTTTGTCGGCCGTAGACCCAGGGCAATGGCGTCGGCCCGACAAACGCCGCGGACGGTCTCGTTCGACTTATCTCGGCCGATAATGCTCGGGCGATGCGACGCCGATCGCTCGACAGCAGGATCTCCTTCTCCTCCGCGGACAGGTCCCCCCGCCGGGATACGACCGCGACCGGATCCCGCCGGTAAGCCTCCTGGATGTCCGGATCCTGCGCCAGGCTCATGATGAACGCGAGCAGCATGTGTGCCTCCCCTTGTGCCGTCGAAGAAGCGAACCGTCAGCGCGCGTGATGGTAAAATACGTAATTGGAACCCATCGTGCTCGCGAGGGTGATGTCCGGCGCCGGCGAATGCGTGTAGCGGACGCGGATCTGCTCCCCGGGCGAAAGGCGTCGCGCGAAGGAAATCCAGTTGTCGCCGGGGACCACCACGTATGCGCCGCGGCCGAGGAGAGCGCCGTCGCGGCGTACTTCGAGGATGTCCTCGACGAGCTGGGCCGAGAGCGTCAACCCGGCCTGCGGTTTTTCGATCATGAAGGACTCGACGGTCTCGACGAGGGCGCTCCGATCGAGATCCGCCACAGCAATCGCCTCGCCGACGCCGCACGTGCTGGAGGACCACGCGGGGGTCGTGTCGAAGGCGCGCGACGTTCCGAGGAAGATGACGAGCGGCGCGCCATACCCGTAAAACTGTGGGCCCCAGCGGCTCGCGAGCAGGTCGAGCGCGCCGTCGCCGTTCACGTCGGCGAGGCGGACGCCCGCGCCCCAGCCCGAGGTGTCCGAGGTCCAGATGGGATCGGCGCTGGAAAAAGGCCAGTAGGCCATCAGGCGCGAATCGCTGCCGATGCCGCCCGCGCAACTCTCGGGTGGGGGCGGGCTCGGGTAGAGGTTGCCCACATACGCGCGGGGCACGGTCGGCGGGCGCGCCTGCGCGAGCTCGTCGGGCGGGACGAAGTCCTTGTAATGGTCGTTGTAGAACGTGACGATCCCCCGACGACCGCCGATCTTCCCAACATCGACGAAGAGCGGAATGCCGCGCTCGACGCGAGCTTTCCAGGACTCCGACGTCTCGAGTTTCACGTTGCCGCCCTCGTCGAGGGTTCCCCGATACACCGGCAGCCCCCGCGCGGCGACGAGGAGATCGAGGAATCCGTCGCCGTCGATGTCTGCGAATTTCGGGGTGAGGGCGTGCATGCTGGCGTCGGATCTCCATGCAGGCGCCTCCGACAGCGTGCCTCCGTCGTTTGCATAGATCCGTACGCGCCCGGGCTGGACCTTGCCCTCGAAGGCGACGGCGACGGCGAGATCGAGGTCACCGTCGCCGTCATAATCGCCGAGCGCGGCGCCGACGCTCGAAAATTCGTCGGCCGTGTAAAAGCTGGGCGTCCGCTCGAGCGTGCCGCCGCGATTGAAGTAGACCTTGGCGTACCCCGACGTGGCCGCGTCTCTCCAGGGGCCCACCGTGACCGCGACGTCGACGAATCCGTCGAGATCGATGTCCCCCACGGCGATTCCGGTGTGGTAATCCTCGTCCTCCGAAGACCAGCTCGGCTCGCTCGGGAAGCCGCCCCGACCGTCGTTGCGATACACGGTCACGGGACGCCACGAAAGGTCGTTCCCATTGGCGACGACGAGGTCCTTGAACCCGTCGCCGTCGATATCCGCGAGGGCGGCCCCGAGCGAATGCATTTCCGCGTCGGCGGATCGATATCCCGGCTCCGTCGGGTAGGGAGGAGCGACCGGAGGTTTGGACTCGCAGCCGCCGAAAACCGCGGGATCACGAGGCGCCGCCCCGAAGAGGGCTCCTACGAGCGCGAAGCACACCATCCCGATCCCGATCCTGGTCGCGGTGCCCCATGCCATTGCTGTCGCTCCCCATCATTCCGGCGCTTCGATCCCGAGGCCGGGCGCGAAGATCGCGGCCCAGCGATCGGGCCGCCGCACGCCGAGTTGCTCCATGACCGTATCGGCGACGGTCACGAGCGCGCGCCCGGAGTCCCCGCCGGAGAGCTCGCCCTTGCGGCGGCGCGCGCAGGCCGCGTGCAGCGCCATTTCGGCCTCGTCGAAGCCACGAATGGCGGCGTCGAGGTGGGCGAGGGCCTCGTCTTCATGCCCGCGGAGCCGCGCCACGGCGGCCCGGAGCAAGGCCGCGGAAGGGGGGGCGTCGGCGCGAATCTCGCCTTCAAGCCGCGACGCGATTCGTTCGGCTTCCCGCGCGAGCCGCGCGCGGCGGCGGGGTGGCGCCTCCGCGGCCATGGCAATCGCGGTGCGCGCGCGGAGAAACAGCATGTCGATCCGGGACGGCTGCACGCGGAGCTGTTGCGACCGGACAATGGCGCCCCACGCTTGCAGGACGCGCCTGCGCGCCATGGGGGCGTGGCCCTCGTAGAGGTCCGCATAGGCCTCGATCCGGAGCGCGTACATGTGCTGCACGTGCATGCCCCCGCGGGTCCAGGACGCGACGCCCTCGCGCACACGGCGGCGCGCCTCCTCGACATCGTCGGCGGCGATTCGCGTGACGGCGGATGCGCTGGACGCGCTGATGGCCGCGAAAAGATTGCCGAGCGACGTGGCCTCGCGATGCCAGGCCGCAGTGCGTTCCGCGAGCTCCTGGAGACGCCCCATCGCGTCGAGGGCGATGACGGCGACGACGTGCGCCATGTTATGGTACATCGCGAGATCGAGCCTGCGGCTGCGGAGATGACGGCCGATGGCGTCGTAACGATCGAGCGCCGCTCGCCAGCGCCCCTCGATCATGGTGGTCGCCGCGCCGTACATGGAAACGGTCTCCATGACATCGGGATCGGCGCAGCCGCTCGCGATTTCCGCTGCCCGCGCGAGGAGGCGCGCCCCCTCGGCCACCGCGGACGGCCCGCCTTGCAGGAGCGACAATTGCGCATACGTGCCAAGCGCCTGGGCGATCCGCGCGGGTTCGCCGGCGTCGAGCGCGAGACCGAGGCCGCGTATCAAAAACGCGCACGATCGCAGCGGATCGACGTCCGTCAGGGCCATGCTGACCGCCATGCAAACGTCGATCCGGGCGAGCACAGCCGGATCGACGTCGATAGCGTCGTGAGGCTGGAAATCGTAGCCACGACGCCGAATTCGAAGGATTCCACGGAGGGCCATCATGGCGACGCTGGCGGTCGTCTTGGGCGGACGCAGACCGAGCCCGGGCAGGAACGTCGAGAGGACGCGGTTGCCCTCGTCCAGGTGCCCGCCTACGAAAAGTTGCTCGATTGCGCGACGTCGCAAATCGAGCGCCTCGCGGGGAGGCGCTCCGTCGGCGCATTCGAGGTAAAGCTCGGCTGCTTCCCGGCAACGGCCCGCGTGCGCCAGCGCGTGGGCCCGACGGACCTTGATTTCGTGCGTCGTCTCCGGGGTATCCGCGGGCGTTCCGCGCCCCCAGTCGAGTGCGAGCGCGTAAAGCTCGGCCGCATGGGCGAAGGCCAGCGCCTCGTTCGCCCGGTCGGCCGCGGCGATCGCATAATGCGCCGCCTTGAACCTCTCTCCAGCACTCTGGAAATGCATCGCGAGCTCCTCCGGTTCGACCTCGGGCGACGTCTCCAGCACGGATGCCAAGCGCTCGTGCAGCGCGGCGAGCGCAGAGGCGTCGAGCATGGCGAGGATCGCGTCGCGGAGACGATCATGGGAGACCTCGCAGCCAGGGCGCTCATGCACGCTGCATACCCTCAGCAGTCCTGCCGAACGCAGAGGCGTCAGGTAAGCGAGCGCTTCGTCGGCGAGCTCGGCCGCCGCGAATGCGATATCCTGTTCGAGCGGGCGCCCGGCGACCGCCACGATTTCGAGGAGCCGCCTCGAGGGCGCGGGTGCCGCGCTGAGCCTCTCCCGCATCGCCTCGCGCAGATCGACCCGCGGCACGGCGCGTGGCCCAGCCGCGAGGACGTGCCGCGCGAGCTCCTCGATGGAGAAGGGATTGCCCTCCGATTCCCGCACGACAGCCCGCGCCGTCGCCTCGTCCGCCGAGGGCCCGAGGCGATCCATGGCGAGCGCGATCGCCTGCTCGTGCGTGAGCGGCCCGAGGTCCACGTCGTGGAGCCGAATCCGGCCTCCCGCCGCGGCGACGAGCTGCCCGAAACGCGCCACGAATGCACTCCGCTCGACCTCGTCGCTGCGGTGACAGGCGAGCATGAGCATCGCAGGCGCGTCGGGCGGTGAAAGCAGCTCGAAGAGGAGCTCGGCGCTGTCGACGTCGCCCCATTGCAAGTCGTCGATGCAGAGCACGAGCGGGCCGCGCGCGGCGAGGCGCCGGAGGAGGTCTTTGAGCGCCTGAAATGCACGAATTCGCGCCCTGGGCGGGTCGATGGCTTCCGCTCGGTCCTCCGCCTGCGGGGCGGGGTCGATGAGCCCGAGCACCGGGAAGATTCGCTCGAGGTCCTGCAGATTCGGCGGAACCAGGGACCGCGTTTCCTCCGGCGGGAGGTTTTTCACGTACCGCGCGAGCGCGTCCACGAGGCTATCGAGCGCCTTGTACGGCACCGATTCGCGATCATGACAGCGGCCACGAAGGACGATGGCTCCTTCCCAGCGGTGGAGCGCCGCGAGGAACGTCGATGCGAGCGCGCTTTTTCCCACGCCGGACGCGCCCGAGAGCCGAACGAGCACCGCGCGATCGGCCGAGCTCTCCCGGAATGCCTCGAAGAGCGACGCCATTTCGCGCTCGCGTCCGACGAGCGCGTGCCGTTGCCGGATCTCGACGAGCCGTGGATGTGCGACCTCGGCGGGCGCCTCCGTCACCTCGAGCCGGGCAGCGATCTCCTCGTCCGACGGTCGCATCCTCGGATCGCCCCGGAGGAGCGCAAGGCAAAGCTCTTCGAGATCCTCGGGCACGTGCTCGGCAAGGATCGACGGAGGAATCGGACGGGTCGAGAGTTTTGCGTAAAGGACGTCCTCCACGCTGCCCTCGAACGGGAGGTGCCCCGCGAGCGCCTCGTAAAGCATCACGCCGACGCTGTACCAATCACTTTCGCGACGGCCCGGCTCGCCCAGGATCTGCTCGGGCGCCATGTACGCAGGCGTGCCGACGATGCCCTCGTGCAGAGCCGAAAGCTCGCCGGACGGCAAAGGCGAGAGCTCCCGTGCGAGCCCGAAGTCGAGGATCACGACCCTGTCGGCCTTCGTGAGGAGCACATTCGAGGGTTTCAGATCCAGATGCAATACGTCGGCGGCATGAAGCGCGCGGACGCCACGCACAAAGCGGGAGAACACGAACCGGAGCCGCGCGGCGTCGAGCGGACGCACGGCCGCGCGCGTGGCGACCCGATCCTCGATGTCGCGAGGAGGCTTGCGCCGCACGATCGACGCGGAGAGGTCACCCGTGCAGCCGGGCACGAAGCCGCTCAGCAAATGTTCGCCCTCGACGAACTCCATCGAGAGCGCCCAGCGGCCCTCGTCGTAGATGAGCTCGTGGAGCATCACGAGGTTCGGGTGCGTGATGTCCGCGAGGACGCGGAATTCCTGCTTGAAGCGGAGCAGCGCCGCCGCGTCGTCCTGGTAGAGGACCTTGAGGGCCACCCGCGCGCCGTACCGGAGGTCGATCGCCTCGTAGACGACGCCGAAACCGCCGGCGCCGAGGTGGCGGAGGATCGAGAATCGTTCGCTCGATTGGTTCTCCTTGCGTGGAGCGCCCATGGTGTCCGCGGCGAGGAAGCGCGACGGCCTTGCGGCCCTATGGTGCTGGGAGGGTCGTTCGGCATCCGGAGGTTGCCACGAATTTCGCGCGGTCACGTCGGCCGGCTCGGTGTCCTTACTTCGCCCATCGACCCGCGCGCGTGGATCGGACAAGATTGTAGGGGATCAACATGGGTTCACGCGCAGCGCAGATCACCGAGACCATGCCTCTCCCGCCGGGCGGACGCGAGGTCGGCGCCGCCATGAGGCAGACGCGCAAATGGCCGACCCTGCTCGTTTATCATCGCGACGGCACCGAGCTCGTCGAGCTCCGGCCTGGCGTCCGGCAAGTCATCGGTCGGACGTCTCCGTCCGACGTGCAAATCGACGACGATAGTTTGTCGCGCCAGCACGCTTGTTTCACGCTGCTCGAAAGCGGGGGCGTACGCGTCGAGGATCTCGGCTCGCTGAATGGCACGTGGGTGCAGGGCGAGCGGGTGACGGAGGGCGTCGCGCGGATCGGCGACGAGGTGATGCTGGGGCGCGTGATCATCACGATCGGCGAGCGCGCGCCGGAAGCGAGCCTGCTTCCCGGGCTCCTGAGTTACGAGCGGCTCCGGAGCACGCTCGAAGACGAGGTCGTGCGGGCGCGTTTCTTCGGGCGCAACGCCGCGATTTTGATGGTTCAGGCCGGCGGCCGCGAGAGCGTGCACGTGAGCCGGTGGCTCTCGCGCGTGCAAGCGGAGCTCCGGCCCATCGACAAGGTGGGCGTTTACAGCCTCGACGCCGTGGCCGTCCTCCTGCCGGAAGCGACGCTCGGCGTCGCCTGCGACATCGCGCAAAAGATCAGCGAGCCCAAGGAGGGCGGCCCGACGCTGCTCGTGGGCGTGGCCGCTTCGCCGGAGATCGCGACGTCCGCGGAAAAGCTCCTCGAAGCCTGCCGCGCAGCCCTGCAACGCGCGGCGCCCGGGCGGCCCGTGCAATCGATGCCGGGCGGCCCGTGGACGTGGGGAAGTCCGTCGGGACAACCCAATGCGAGCGAGCAGCCCGTGGTGGAGAGCGCGGCCATGCGCCAGGTCTTCATGACGGTCGCGCGGCTCGCTCGCTCGTCGATCCCGGTGCTTTTGCAGGGGGAGACGGGCACGGGCAAGGAGGTGATCGCGCGAGCCCTGCACGAACAGAGCGCCCGGCATGCTCGTCCGATGGTATGCGTGAACTGCGGCGCCATTCCGCAGCAGCTCGTCGAGAGCACGCTGTTCGGGTACGAGCGCGGCGCGTTCACGGGGGCGGTCCAGCAGCAAAAAGGCATCTTCGAGGCTGCCGAGGGCGGCTCGGTGTTCCTCGACGAGGTCGGCGAGCTGCCGCTCGCGGCGCAGGCGGCGCTCCTGCGCGTGCTCGAAACGAGGCGCGTGGCGCGGGTGGGCTCGACGAAGGAAATCGACGTCGACGTACGGCTCATCGCGGCGACGCACCGGGATCTCGAAGCGATGGCCGCGTCCGGCAGCTTTCGATTGGATCTCCTGTTCCGCCTGAACACGATGACGCTGGACATTCCGCCGCTCCGGGAGCGCGTGGAGGAAATCGAGCCGCTCGCGATGCGCTTCTTGCAGCTCGCCAACCAGGCGAACGAGCGCCGGATCCAGCGCATCCAGCCCGACGCGCTCGCCCTTTTGCGGAGTTATCCGTGGTCGGGCAACGTGAGGGAGCTGCGCAATGCGATCGAGCGGGCCGTGGTCATCGCGGAGGGGGATTCGATCTCGGTGCACGACCTGCCCGAGCGCGTGCGCGCGCAGGGGCGGATCGGCTCGCACGCGGCGAAGGAGGTGATCGTCGCGTCCGCGGAGCCCGCCCCGGCGAACGACGCAGGCGGGCTCCGCGCACGAATGCAAAGTTACGAGGCGCAGGCCATCGTGGAGGCGCTCCGCGCGTCGCAGTGGAACCAGACGGAGGCGGCGCGCAAGCTCGAAATGCCACTCCGGACCCTGGTGCACCGCATGAAGGTGCTCGGCATCAAAAAGCTCGGGTTCGGGACGGCCGAGCCGCCCTCGCAATCGCCCCCGTCCGACGAGGGCGGAAGCGACGACGAGCCGGACGAGTGAACCCGGGCGAGCGCGCGGCGTGGGGGGCGTTCTCGAGCGCCCGCCGCGTCGCGCTGCGCTTGGTCGGGAGCTCGACGATGAACGTCGCGCCTTGTCCGGGCTCGCTCTCGACGCGGATCGACCCGCCGTGCGCCTCCGCGGCCGCGCGCGCGATGTAAAGACCGAGGCCGAGGCCGCCGAAGCGCGAAGGCGAGACGGCTCGTTCGAAGCGCTCGAAAATGCGCGCTTGGTCCTCCTCGGCGATTCCGATCCCGTGATCCTTCACGACGAGCCGGGCTCCGCCCTCCACCTCCGCGACCTCGATGGCCACGGGCCTGCCTTCGCCATACACGAGCGCATTGCGGACGAGGTGCAGGACGAGCTGCTCGACCAGCATGCGGTCCCATTGTCCGCGAGGCGTGCCGGAGACGCGGATCGTGACGAGCGCGCGGGCGTCCGGGCGCTGCGCCACACGGTCGACGATGTCGCCGACGAGCGCGCCCAGATCGACGTCCTCGCAGGCGATCGGGAGCTCGCTCGCCACGATTTGCGTGGCGTGCAGGAGCTCGTCGCAGAGGAGCGCCAGGCGCCCGAGCTGGCGGTCGAAGGTCTCCACCATGCTCGGAATGCGCGCCGGGACCTCCTCGGGGTGCTGCGAGAGGAGGCGACGAATGTTCTGCGCCTGAAGCCGGAGCGCGGTGACCGGGGTCAAGAGCTCGTGGGAGGCGAGCGAGATGAACTCGTCACACGGCGCCCGCATGCAAGGCGGATTTTGTCGTGCCTCGACGGGGGAGCCGGATCGGGCAGCGAGGGCGGGGGAGGGATGCCGAGCACACATGGTTGGACTCCTCGTCGGTTTTCCCTTGAGCATCGACCGTGCCACGACACGCGCCCCCTTCTTTCGCCGGATCCGCGCGTAGATCGCCATTTCATCGGGGCCGCTCGCTCGCCATTGCCTTGCGTGGTCAGGCAAGAAGCGTCAGACGCGGCCGCCCGTTCGCCGCGACGCGCGGGCAATGACGAACGCCTCTGGTTCGATGGGGACATCCACTTGTCCGTCTCCACCGGCCCCCGAACCGAGCATCGGTTTGTCCCTCCCGATTCACGCTCACCTCATTGCGCAGACCGATCGCGCGTATACCGGTACGTTCAGCGCGGGCGTCATCGTGGGGATTCCCTTGCCGCGCTGAACCGAGCGGCTGCTCGCGCCGCTCCTCGGGTGTCCGGACGCCTTGCGTGTCCTCGGACCGGCGCGGGTTATACCACCAAGGGGCGCGGCCTATACTGCAGACATGTCCAGAGGGCAGGACGAGCCCGCGACGCTCGGCCCCTACCATGTCCGAGGCATCCTTGGGCGCGGGGGAATGGGGATCGTCTACTGGGGCGAGCACCGGGACACGGGGCAAGAGGTCGCCATCAAGACCGTCGAGGCCGCCTTTGGGCAGGAGATCGCCAGCATTCGACGCGAAATCCACGCTCTCGGACGCCTCCGGCATCCCAGCATCGTCCAGATCCTCGCCCAGGGCGTCGACGACGGGCGGCCGTGGTATGCCATGGAGCTGCTCCGCGGACGCACGTTGCGCGCGCTCATCGAGGCGCGGCGCCCCGGCGAGCCCCTCTCGCCCGAGGAGCTCACGACGATCTGCAGCGTCATGCGCCGCCTCTGCGAGGCGCTGTCGTGCCTGCACGGCGCCGAGTTCGTCCACCGCGACCTCAAGCCGGAGAACATTTTCCTTCGGGACGACGGCACGCCCGTTCTCGTGGATTTCGGTATCGCCGCGAGGTTTTCCGGGACGAGCGGGCGCGACGCGCTCGAAATGGGCGTGGTGACGGGCAGCCCGCCTTATATGTCGCCCGAGCAGATCCGCGGCGATCTGGTGGACGCGCGAAGTGACCTTTATGCGCTCGGCTGCATCGTCTACGAATGCCTGACCGGTCGGCCGCCCTTCGAGGGGCACACGCCCCGCGACGTGATCGGAAAGCACCTCAGCGAGGCGCCCGCGCCGCCGTCGGCAAGCGTGTCCGGCATTCCCGCGGCACTCGATCGGCTGGTCCTCGATCTGCTCGCCAAACGACCACAGGATCGAATGGGTTATGCCGAGGACGTGGCGGCCGCGCTCGCTGCCTTCGCGCCGGCCGAGCCCACGCCGCGGTGCTGGGGGGAGCCTTATCTGTATCGACCGAGCTTCATCGGCCGGCACGACGTCGTCTTGAAGCTGCAACGGCACCTCGGCGCAGCGCGGCGCGGGGAGGGGCAGTGCGTGTTCATCGGCGGCGAGAGCGGCATTGGCAAGACACGCCTCGTCGCCCAGCTCGCCGGTCTCGCCATGCGAGCGGGGTTCACGGTGGTGACCGGCGAATGCGTCGCACTCGGCGCGCACGGGGCCGGCGCAGCGCCGCTCCATCCGTTACGCCCGCTGCTCCTCGTCATCGCCGACCATTGCCGCCGCGCAGGTCCCGAGGCGGCGGCGCGCATCCTCGGCGATCGCGCGTCCATGCTCGCGGCCTACGAGCCTGCTCTCGCCATGCTCGCGCCGGAGGCGCCGGCGGCCGAGCCCCTGTCCGCGCTGCCTTCGGCGACGGCCCGGCAGCGGGTCGTCGCGGGCTTGACCGAGACGCTGCTCGCGTTCGCCGAGACCGAGCCGTTGCTTCTGGCGATCGACGATCTGCAATGGGCGGACGAGCTCTCCCTGCGATTTCTGCGGGACCTCGTGTTTCGTCCGCTCGCGGGCCAGCGCATGCTCGTGGTGGGGACGTACCGCACGGACGAGGTGAGCGACACGCTCGCGGGCCTGCTCGCCGCGCCCCGAGCGAGCCGCGTCGAGCTCAGCGCCCTCGACGCGGCGAGCACGCGGCAGGTCGCGCGCGACATGCTCGCATTGCCGGATTTGCCCCAGGTTTTCCTCGATTTCGTGGCCGAGGCCTCCGACGGAAACCCGTTTTTCCTGGCCGAATATTTGCGCACGGCTCTGTCCGAAGGGCTCTTGTACCGGGACGCGGGCGGTATCTTCCGTGTCGCCGCGAAGGGCCAGGATCCGAGCGCCGTGCGTGCCGCGCTCGGGTTGCCGCGCTCGCTCGCGGGCCTCATCGAGCGGCACCTCGCCGGCCTCGACGCGCCGAGCCGCTGGCTCGCCCATTTATCGGCGACGCTCGGACGCGAGGTGGACGAGGAGGTCCTGCGCCGCGCCGCGGATCTGCCCGAGTCGACATTGATGGATGCGCTCGGCAGCCTGCGGCGCGCGTACGTGCTCGAGGACGGAGGCGGGGGCCGGCTCCGGTTCCTGCACGAAAAACTCCGCGAGCGCGCTTATGCCGAGATCCCCGAGGACGAGCGGAGGGACGTGCATGCGCGCGTGGGGCGAGCGCTGGAGGAGGTTTTTCCGGGCGACCAGCGAGGAGAGCACGTCGAGGCGCTCGCGTACCATTATCAGCGGAGTGGCCACATCGAAAAGGCGGCGCAATATGCCGAGGAGGCCGCGGCGAAGGCCGCGCGCGCGTACGCGCTCGACGATGCGCGGCGGCGCTACGGCGACGCGCTCGCCCTGATGGAACAACTTCCCCAGACGGAGGACGTGTCGAGGCGCCGCGTGAAGGTCACGGTGCGCTGGGCCGAGGCGTGCCTGTACGAGCCGTCGCCGCGGCAGATCGAGGTGCTCGCGGAGGCCCGGGAGATCGCGGCACGGATCGGGGATGCGAACGGGGTCGTGCGTTGCGATTACTGGGCAGGCTGGATCGCCTACGCGCTCGGTGATCATGCGGGGGCCATCCGGGTCTCGGAGCGCGCGCTCGACGAGGCGCGCGCGCTCGGCGACCACAAGCTGCATTACCAGCTCGTGCTGAACCTGGGCCAGAATTACGCCGCGGCAGGCGCCTACGACGAGGCCCTCGCGTACATCCACCAGGGCATTTCGATGAAGGAGCAATCCCCCTGGGGCGGGCGGACCGCGGGGTGCGCGTACGGCTACGGATACCTGGGCATGATTCACGGCGACCGCGGCGAATTCGCGGAGGCGCACGCCCACCTCGATACCGCGCTCGCCATCGCGGCCGAGCTCGGGCGCCGCTCGCTCGAGGGCTCGGTGCTCGTGCAGCGCGCGATGGTCGAAGGGTGGCAGGGCGCGTTCGACGCGTGCTCCGCGACGGCGGAGCGCGCGCGGCAGCTCGCCGCGGTTCTGGGCGCACCTTACGTCGCGACCATGAGCAAGACCGCCGAGGGGCTTTCGCTGTTCTCGCTCGGCAAGCGAGAGGAGGGGCTCGCGCTCCTGCGGGAAGCGGTGCAATGGATCGAGGCCACAGGGACGCGGCTCAGCGTCTCGTGGAGCTACGGCGCGCTGGCCGAAGCGCTCGCGCTTGCGGGGCAGACCGAGGAGGCAGCGGCCTCCGCGCGCGCCGCGCTCGCGCGGGCGGAGGCGGGGGATCGCATCGGTCTTTCGACGGCGCACCGGGCGCTCGCGCTCACGGCGCGCGGAGACGCGGCGCGCGAGCATATCGATGCGGCTCTCGAGACGGCGCGCCAGAAAAAATCCCCGCGCGAGGAGGCGCTCGCCCACCTCTGCGCGGCCAGGGTTTTTCGGGACGAAGGGGCGACCGCGACGGCGCGCGAGGAAGCGGACGCGGCGGTGGCCGCATTCGAGGCCATGGGAATGGTCGGGTTCGTGATCGAGGCGCGCGCGCTCCTCGCTTCGGCCGCCCTTTCGGGGAGCACGCGCGCCGCGTAGAGGTGGTCAGAGCCTCGATAGGAGCAGCGGGGCTGCGATCTCGGCCATCAGCGGACCCGCTAGAAATCGACCGATGCAGGCGTGTGAGCCGTAGCCGAAGAGCAGCGAGTGTTCGTCCGGGCGGCCCGGCTGGAACACGTCGGGCTCTTCGAGCGCCTCGTCGTCGGCCATTGCCGAGGCGAGCGAGAGGATGACCCGGCTGCCCTTCGCAATACGGGTCGCGCGGGGTGTGCCCGCAGCGAGCTCGTAATCGGTGAGCGCGGTCCTGTAGAGCAGCGACGGATAGGGGTCGAAGCGAGCGGCTTCGAGCAGGATGTCCGTCAGCCGGTCCATGTCCCGCTTCTTCGCGGCCTCGCGCGCCTTCTTGCAGGCCTCGGGCGCGCCTTGGAGGTACGTGAGGGCATGCAGGAGGGTCATCGCGGTCGGGACCATCGTCCCGGAAACGATCCCGCCCAGGATTTGACGGATGGTCATGCGGTCGAGCCCGTGCGTGGTGGAGAGCGCGAGGAGCCGGCCGAGCACGTCGTCCCCCGCGAGTTTTCCACTCGCGATCGAGAGCTCCCGCGCGCGCAGGAGCTCTTCGAGGTAATGCTGGTATGCAATGCCGGCCGCAGCGCCGGAGGCTGCACGCTCGTCGCTGGGCAGTGGGAAAAAGATGTAGGCCGACGCCACGCTCAGCCAACGGAAAAGGTCCTCGTCGGAAGGTCCGGGCACGCCGAAGTATTCACCGGCGGTACGCACCACCGAGGCGATGACGACCTGCGGAAGAAGGTCCGGCGCGCCGTTCGCGCGTCTCTCGAGGAGACCGAGGACGACGGGCGTGACGAAGCGTGCCCGCTCGAGAAGCCTCGGCAGGTCCCGAGGCCGGACGACGAGGCGCGCGAGGGATGCCTCGCGCTTGTGGCGTTCGCCGTCGAAGCCCAGGAAAAACGGGCCCACGGTGGCCGCCATGCGAGCCCCGTATTCCTGGGCCGAGAAGACCTCGGGTTTGGCGAGGACCTCCTGCACGTCCCGGAACCGCGACACGAGCACGCCGTGCGGGGTCTCGAAAATGGGCTGCTCCTTTCGCAGCGCAGCCCAGTTCTCCGCGGTGTCGCAGAAGGGCCTCCGCGCGGTCACCGGATCCAGGAGACAGGCCTCGACGCAGTCCCTCTTGTCCTCGTCGTTTTGCGCGAGCGCGTACTTCTGCAGGAACTTTTCGATTGCATCAGGCTGGGGTTTCTCCTCGTTCGTGATGTACCGGAGCGCTTCGATGCCCGGCACGAAGAAATACGCGCCTCCGCGCACCCGGACGAAGCTCGGTAGCCCGCAGAGGGTGTGGACCGAGGCGAGCTCACCGTTCGGGCCGGCTGCGGGCACGGTATACGTCCCCTGCGGGAAGGGAGAGCCGGCGACGGGATCGTGGACGGTGCTGGGCTCGCCGCTGACGTTTCCGTTGTTCAGCCATTGCTGCACGATCTCGAACTGAAGCGAGAGCGAGGCAGAGTAGGCGATGAACATGAGCCCGCGATCCACGTGGTCCTCGTCCTTTCCTTCCGGCAGCGGCGGGCCGTACGCCATCCCGCGGCGGATGAGCCGGTGCGAGCGGACGGCGGTGCGCCTCGCAACGGGCAGGGCGTCACGCGGATTCACGCGACGGATGTGGGCGCCGAACGGGCAGCGGAGCCCCTGCGGATCCTGCTCTTGATAGCCGAAATTGTCGCGCCGCTCGACTGGCATGTCGGGTTCGTCCTTGTCGGGGGCGAGCACGAGCGGCACGCCGCTCCGCCACCGGCCCATGAGCTTCGCGGCGACGAGCTCCTCGTCCATTCCGAGAATGGCCGCGTTTTTCGCGACGAAGCGGCGGAATCCGGGGACGTCCTGGCGCAACTTGCGGAGCGCGAGGTACGTGCCATTGCGGCGCAGCGCCCTCGGGTTCGGCCGAGCGGCGACGGCGCCGAAATCGTCGGGGTGATCGAGCAGGAACGCGCCGGGTTCGAGCGCGCGCCCCGGTGGTGCGTCCGTCCCGTCGCCGACGATACTGGGATTGCTGCCGCCGTCGGCGAACCCGAAATGCTCCCGCCCTCCCTCGAGCGACGCCGCCGTCTGCACGTGGAGGACGCGCACCCGAGCCGTTTCGGCCTCGGTGCGCAGTTCGCTTGCGCGCGCATCCGCCTCGGCATCGCTGCGCGCATAGACGATTGCCATCGCGTGCAAGGCCGGCGCGCCGGGGGGCAGGAGATCCCAGCGCTCGGGCGCGTCCTCGCCGACGTCGCCGAGGAACGCCGCGCGCTGCACCATTCCCTCGCGAAATTCCTCCGGGAAGCTCTCGAGCTCCTCGGCGGAGAGCCCCAGCGCCGCGAGCCCGTCGAACGTGAACGCGAGGTTCAGCGTGGAAGGCGGCCCCGGCGGCCTGGTGCGGGCCGTCGTGACTTCCGGGATCTTCGTGGCGATGAAGCGGCGCCCGGCAGGGACGTCCTCGAAATGCAGGAACAGGAAGCGCGCGTGGCGCATGTTGAATGTTTTGCCGTAGGAGAGCAGGAGGTGGCCCTGCACGTCCTCGAACTCGATCATGGAAGCTTTGTTCGTGCTCATGATTTCTCCCCCTGCAATGTCGCCATGACTTGTTCGAAATTACGCTCGATGGGCTCGATCTCGGCCGGAGCGAAGAGCCTCTGGTCCTTGAGGTCCTGGATGTTCGCGCGAACGCTGCCCGCGATCGACCGGAGGAAGCGGCTCTCCGCTACCTCGTCGATGCCGGAGAGCCGTGCGATCCCACGCTCGAGCTCGGCGAACAGCGAGACGATGTCGCCGCCGCAGCGAGCCTTGCGCCGAAATTCTTCGAATTGCGCGTGGAGCGCCTTCCACCACCGGATGTCGACGACGGTGACGCCCGGGTTCGCCTCGTAAAACCGGTCGGCCTGCACCATGTGCTGCTTCACCCACGCGACGAACGGCTCGAACTGCGCGGCTCCAGGGTATCCCTCACAATGCATCCAGATGAGGTCGAGGCCCCAGGCCATGCGGACCGAGAAGTCTTTGAGGTACGGCTCGAGCTCGCCCACGAACATCGAGACGAACAGGAGCCGCCGGCCGCCGTCGATGATGGACCACTGGCCGAAATGCACGGAATCGATGAGGTCGAGCACGCTCGGCCCCGTGTCCTTGCCGTCCGAGGACCCGTCGAGGACCACCTGGAGGCGATCGACGTACCGGAGCGCGGGGAGCGAAGGCACGAATCCCTGCAGGATCGGCGTGATCAGCAGGAGCGATCGCACACGCGTCGCCGGAGCAATGGATTCCAATTCACGCATGATGTCTCCTTGTTCGTACGGGCAGATCGTCGCGGAAACTCACACCTCGGGCGTGAACCGCAGCTTCCCCGCCGGGCTGAGCTTGCGCTCGGCGAAGAAGAACTCGTCGGTCGGGTGGTGCTTTTGCCACGTCTCCTGAAGCTCGGACCATCGGGCCATCAGATCGACGAGCGCGTCCATCCGCGCCTTGGCGTGGTGAAACCATTCGTCCTCGGCGGGGCTCACGGAGCCGTACCAGGGTTTGTCGCTGCGATAGGCTTCTTGCTCCTGTTCGAGGAGATCGTGGAGCGCCTGCCTCAGGCCGTTCGTGGTAAAACTCTTGCAGAGGCGCCCCAGCTCGATTTCCATGCGGGACATCAAAAGCACCGTGCGTACCCATCGATGCTGCGGGAAGTCGAATCGTTCGAGGAAGAGCCGCGCCGCGGTGTCGCCTTTTTCGACGAGCTTGTCGATGGTCTCGACGTTCATGTCCAGGTTGAGCCCTCCTTCGTGTTTTTCGAGGTAGACCTGGGCGACTCGCTCGCGGTAGCCGGGCAGCGCGGCCTGGCTATCGTCCCGAAAGCTCTGCGCCAGCTCGAAGACCGCCCATAAAAAATCCTTCATGTCGGTGATCTCGCGGAACGTGGGGCTCGACGAGTGTCCGTCGCGCGGCTCGGGCAAGGAGACGTCGTCCCCCGGCGCGTGGTAGCCCTCCTTCGCACGCGGCGCCTTCTCCCGCAGGTTGATTCCGAAGGTCGGAAAGCGGGGGAACCAGCTATCGAAGAAGTGGATCGGGAAGTTGATCCCAATACCACCGTCGCTGAACCAGTGGCGCCGGAGCTCCCCCGATTCCTCGACGGTATACAGCGGCACCGCGCAAAGCAGCACAGGAAAACTGAGGCTCATCCGCATCGCCACGAGCACGGGCATGTGCTCGTCCATCGGGAAGACGTGATAGCCCGGCGGGAGCGCGGCGCTCTCGTGCGGAGGCGCGACGCTCACCAGGAAGCGGACCACGCTTTCGGGGAAGAGGCGCCGCATCTCGTTTTCCTCGAAGACGAACGAGCGGTCTTTCTTGAGCGTGCCGTCGAGCTCCTCCTCGGGCACCGCGCGCGGCTGCCGGACGTTGAGGTCGGAGGTGACCACCTTGAAATGAATGCCTCTCGCATGAAGCATTCCCACGGTGAGGGGGCGATCGTAGGGCAGGCCGGCCATCTCCTGGAGGCCCTCGTGCATCCATTCGGTGAGGGGGACCTGGTCATGGCGCGAGCCGTCGTCGATCGAGCCCGTGCATAAGCCGAACAGGCTCGTGCCCTCGTCGTCGTGGACGTGCCGGAGGCACGCGAGGAGCGTCCCCACGATTCCACCGAGATAGGCGAAAGAGACGAGGAAGACCCCGCAGAGGGACAACCCGAGGAGCAGGGGGAGCCACGAGAGCTCGTTCGCGACCGCCATCGTGAAGAGCGCCGCGGACGGGACCACGACCGCGAGGGAGACGAGGGCGCCCATGCGAGCGCCGCACCGCCGACCCCGCGTGTAGCCTTGGCCGGGGCAGGCCGCGCAGACGGAATCGATACCCGACTTGCGCACCTCGGTGAACAGGCGCCGAGCGGGGTGGGGCGAGCGTCTTTCCTCTCCGTTCTGCCGTTTTTGATCACGCAGCCGTTTCGTGAGGAGGAGCATTTCGAAGATGGGGCGAGCCTGCGGTGTCGGCTGGAAAAGGCCCATCAAAAAACCCTGCCGGTCGAGGTCCTCTTGCATGCGCTCGAACCGAGCGAAGCCACCACCATCGGCTCGGCCATACTCGGCCGCAGCGGCGGCCGCGGCCGCGATGGCGCCGGCCGAGGCGCCGCCAATGCAACGAAAACGACGCTTCTTGGCGAGACGGAGGACCGCTGATGGATACACCACGCCGCTGGTGATGCCGCCCTTCATCACGAGGTCACACCGGGCGCGGTCTTCGTCCGGAACGCGCCGGTAGACCTCGTTGTGATCGCCGCTCGTTCGATCATTCATACCTTTACCCCCACGCCTCGCGCCGAAGGTGCAACCGTGAGGCCACGCGCGCGCCGCCGAGCGCCCCGGCGGCCGCAGCGCGTTTACCATCGCAGAAAAAAACGCGGATCAGCGCCGATCCCGTGATGCTACGGTTCGGCTGGTGTTGGGGGAGGGACGGGGAGAGGGGTGCCGAGCCTTGCGCGATCAGGCAAGGCGGAGAGCCGACGTGCGGGCCCAGAAGTCCCGCAGGATCCGGGGCACCTCGACGTGCCCGAACGAGCCGCTGCGCTCGAGCACGTGAAATTCGGCCGAGGGTGCGAACGCCAGGAAGTGGCGCGGAAGGGCGGGATGGAGCGCCCGAGGCTCCGCGGCCGCGGCGGCCTTTTCCGTGCTCATGATGGCGCTCCTCGTGAATCGTCGAGCTCCAGCTGCCGCTCTTTGTCGCGGATCTTGTGATAATCGGACAGCACCTGGGCGCGGTCCGCGTGCGCGAGGACCACGAAGCCGGGGTCCAGGCTGCCGAAGAGATCCCTCGTGGGCTGCAATCGATCGCCGTTCCGGAAGCGGATCACCGAGAAATAATGGCTCGGAAGCGCCTCGACGTCGGCGAAGATCTCCGCATTCCGCACGATCCCCGGCGTCCGGACGATCAGGAACACCACGAGGACGTGCGATTGCAGGCCGAAGCCTTCGCGGACGTGCCCGAGTCGGGCGAAATATCGCACGGTCCGGTCCACCTGGCTGTCGCCGGTCGCGACGCGGCAAAACCTCGGCTGGCCGCCGCCGTGCGGGCGCGCGCCGATCTCGATGAGCCGCGGTCCCTCGCGGGTGAGCATCAGCTCCACATGCGCCGCGCCGAACCGGATCCCGACCGCGTCGAGGACGCCACGCGTGTAGCCGATCAAGCGCTCGATCCCCGGGGTTTTAGGGGACAACCATTCCATGCGCTCGTGCACCGCCATGTGCGGGCCGTTGTCCACCTTGTGGTAGCGGCACACGTCGGTGACGGTGTGTTTGCCCTCGTAGGTGAACGTGTCCACCACGTATTCGGTGCCGTTCACGTGTTCCTGCACGACGAGCCGATCATTGACGATGCCGAGGCGGTTCGGACGACCGAGCATCGAATGAAACACCTCCCGCCAGTCTTCGCCGCGAGGGACGCGGGTCACGTCGTCCCTGCTGGCGCTCTTCGGCGGCTTGATCACGAGGTCCCGGCCGGCGAGGTTCGAGCGGCAGAGCCATGCCTCGACCTCGTCGGCGTCGCTCGTGCAGAGCTGGCGGATGATGGGCAAGCCGGCCCGGGCCACGGCCGCGGCCATGTCGCCTTTGTGGCGGCGCGCGCTCGCCTTCTCGGGGTCGTTGGCCACGTCCGGGACCACCCGGGGCGCGAGCGCGTCCGCGAGTTCCACGCCCGATTCGGAGCCCGGCAGCACGCACCGGGGGCGCAAGGCACGCAGACGCTCCACCAAGGGCTCGAGGTCCTCGGTCGCGGTGAGGATCGTCTCGAAATGCTCCGGTCTGTAGGAGGCGGCGTAAGCGGCCGGCGGCGAGGGGCTGGAGACGACCGCCACGACCGGGACGCCGGCCGCCGCGAATGCAGGCGCAAAGAGGGCGCCCGAGGAATAGGGGTCGACGATCACGGCCGGCCCATTCGGGTTACTTCGAGGCATGGTTCTCCTTCACGCAGGCGAGCCGGGCCGCCCGGCTGCAGTATCTGGCCCACGCGTCCTCGACCTGCGGACAGAGCCCTCGCGCGCGGACGGCGGAATGCACGAGGCCGGGTTCGATCACGAGGTCGACGTCGATGCGGTGCTCGCGGAGGCAGCGGGCGTAGGCTTCCGCGTCCACGCGTAGCGAATCGAGCTCCGCGCCCATCAGATATGCAGGCGGCAGGCCGTCGAAGGTCCCGCGAAGAAGCGGGGACACGTACGGATGCGCGACCTGCCAGGGATCGGGCGCGTAGCAGGCCGTGTAGTACTCATTTTCGCGGCCCGTGAGCAACTGGACGTCGGCGCCGCGGCGCCAGCGGGTGAGGTCGAGGACCGGGCTGATGAGGGCCTGGCCGCACAGTTTGGGGCCGCCACGGTCGCGGGCCATCAAGGCCACGGCGACGGCCATGTTCGCGCCCGAGCTGTCGCCGGCAATGACGATCCGGTCGGGATCGATGCCGAGCCGCGCGGCCTCGACGACGATGCCGCAAAGGGCGCCGTAGCAGTCCTCGAGGGCCGCCGGGAAGGGGTGCTCGGGTGCCAGGCGAAAATCGGGCGCAATGGTGACGAGCCCCGATCGGCAGGCGAGCTCGGCGACGACGGTGTTGTGCGTCTCCAGCGAGCCGACGACGAACCCGCCGCCGCGAATGTAGACGAGCAGGCCGCGTCCCACCGGGGAGCGCGGGCGATACACGCGAATCGACAGGCGCCGCCGCCCGTGGGCGACCACGTCGTCGGTGATGATCACGTCCGGCGGCAGCTCGTACGGGAACTCGAGGGTGAGCCCGAGATAGAGGGCACGCTGCTCCGCGAGGGGGCGCGTGTAGAAATCGGGGGGCATGGCCCGGTTGTATCGGTCGATGAAGGTTTGGAGGCCAGCGGCGAGAGGCATTCAATCCTCCTCGGGGGCGCTCGGAGCGCCGGTGGGGGTCGAAGGGCAGGGGGGAGAGGACGCGGCGACGCGCGGTGGCCCAGCGCTGAACCGGGCCATCGCGAATGCCGCAGCGGAGCAGGGCAAGTGCGGGGGGCGAGGCAGGTGTCCTTGGCCTGCGTATTCGTGCGATTGCTATTGCCTGCCTCCCGCGGCTTTCGGGGACTCCTCCGGGCGCAGCTTGATCGCGCGCGCGGCTACCTCGGCGCCGGCGGCGCACTCCGCCGTTGTTTTTCCGGCCGTAACGACGTACGCGTATCGGCTGGTGACGTGCCCGGCCGGCGGCAATTCGAGGCGCTGCCCGGGCGCCGCGAGGGCGGCTGCGACGTTCACGGAGGCCGGCAGCGCGGCCTTGTCCATGTCCACGGCGCCTACGACCGTGTCCTCTGCCGGATAGAGGAAATGCACGGACGCGACCCGCAGCCGGATCGGCATGGCGCGCGGCGGGCGGCCACAAGCCACGTCCACCGCGACCTGCCCCGGGTCGATGCCGGACGCGACCCAGCCGACGTAGGGAATGAGGTCGTCGCCCAGGCGGGCGTTGATTTCGATCACCTTGGGGCCGGCGTCGGTCAGGCGGAGCTCGGTATGCGTAATCCCGGTCCGGAAGCCGACGGCCCGGTGTGCCGCGTCGAGCACACCGAGCAAGGCCGGGTCGAGGAGCAGCGGATCGGCCGCGTTCACGACATGCCCGATTTCCTCGAAATGCGGAGGGAAGCCGAGGATCTTGCGCGCCACGAAGAGCGGGATCGGCCGGCCGTTCACCCACGCGGCGTCCACGCTGATCTCCGGCCCTTCGAGGTATTCCTCGACGAGCACGCTCGCATCGTCATGGGGTACGCCGTCCTCGGTCGACGTCCGGGCATGGTGATAGGCCGCGGCGAGTTCGTCCGGGCCCTCGACGCGGCTCACGCCGATGCTCGCGCCGAGCGCGCGCGGCTTGACCACGACCGGATACCCAATCCGAAAGGCCGTCGCGGTCGCCTCCTCGACGGAGGAAACCAGCTTGGAGATCGCTTGCGGCACGGAGGCCGCGGCCAATGCGCTGCGGGTCTGGTGTTTGTCGCGGCACCGGGCGACCGCGACCGGGTCGGTGCCCGGCACGCCGAGCGCCTCGGCGACGCGGGCCGCGTGCACCATGCGGATCTCGTCCCAGCAGATGACGCCGTCGATCGGGACCATGGCCGCGACCGCGCGGGCGGCGGTGATCATGGCCTCCGCGTCGAGCGTGTCGACAATCTTGGAATCGGTGATGTACGACCGTTCCCAGGAGGGCTCCCGGTCGAGGAAGAGAACCACCCGCGCGGCCTGCGAGATCATCCGCAAGAGATATTCGCGGTAAAGGTGATACCCGCTGCTCACGAGGAGGACGGTGGGCCGGCCGCTCGGGTCGGCATTCGGATGGGCCTCGAGCATCGTGATCTCCTTGTTTTCTCGTTGGAGTCTGGCCCCTCGGCGCCCGCGTACTCAAGCGTCGTGCCACCGGGCCCCGCTCCCCGTTCGGGCCACGATCCGGCACGTTTGTCGATCCATGATCGGCCGAACGAACCCCGCCTGCTTGCATGATCGAGCAAGTTCCTGCAAGGCCACGCAAAACGATGGAATGCTCGGGCTCGGCAGGCGCGCGGGGTGGCGGCGCGGGCGATGGCGGCGCGGGCAGCCCTGAAAGCCGCGAATCGTGTCTGGCATACGAAATGCTGTGAGGGGGCTCTCGGCACACCGCCCTAAGGAGACACCTCGTGAAGTTGTATGACGGAATGAGCGCAGAGGACCCTACGCCCGCGTCCGATACGGGTCTGCAATCGAGCCCGGAGCACCGGCGAGCCCCCCGCGCGAAGCTACGCGTGGTGGCCGATCGGGCGCGCGCACGCGCCCTCGTCGAGGAGGGCCATCGCCTCGCCGCGAGCTTTCAACTGGAGCGGGCCCTCGAGCGATTCGAGGAGGCCTCGACGCTCGACGCCGACAACGAGGCCATCGTTCTGACGATGAACGGGCTCCTGCGCAAGCTCGTTCCACGCTGGTATTTCGCGATGCTGAACGATCACGAGCGAAACCAGGCTTTCGAGCGCGCGCTCGAGATCGCCATTGGAGGCTCGCCGTGCACGGTGCTCGACGTGGGCTCCGGGACGGGGCTGCTCGCCATGATGGCGGCCCGCGCGGGGGCCGGGGCCGTGTTCACCTGCGAGTCGGTCGTGGCGATCGCGCGATTGGCGCGGCGGATCATCGCGGAGAACAAGCTCGACCATCAAATCTCGGTCATCCCCAGGGTGTCGACCGACCTCGTTGCCGGCCGGGACATCCCCCGGCGGGCCGATTTGCTGGTGACCGAGACCTTCGATTGCGGTCTGCTCGGCGAAGGGATCTTGCCCATCGTCCGCCACGCGCGGGAAAAACTCCTGCGACCGGAGGCGAAGGTCATCCCGGGGCGGGCGAAGGTCTGCTTCCAGCTCCTCGAGAGCGACGCCGTCCACCGCAACAACTTCGCCTTCGAGGTGGGCGGCTTCGACGTGAGCCTGTTCAATCAGGTCTCGACGAAGACATATTTTCCGGTGCGCCTGCGCGCGCACCCGCATGCCTTCCTGAGCCCTGCCGCGGAGGCGTTCGAATTCGACTTCGAGCGAGGCCCCCTGGATCCGCGCACATGCACCGTATCCGTCACGACGAAGCAGCGCGGCCGCGTCCACGGCATCGCGTTCTGGTTCGAGCTCGATCTCGGCGGCGGGGTCGTGCTGACGAACGCCCCGACAAACCACCAGAGCCACTGGATGCAGGCCGTCCAGTGCTTCGAGACGCCGCTCGACGTCGAGCGCAACCAGGTCGTGACCGTCACGTGCAAGCACGACGACACGAGCATCCGCTTCTCGCTCGCCTGATCCACCACCGATCCCCCACGGAATGACGATGCAGCACAAGAAACGCTCCCTCTCGGACGAGCGCTCGAGGAACCCGGCCGTCGACGATTACGATTTTTTCGCTCGGTGCCTGCAGGCGTACGGCGAGAGCGACCTCTACGCCGACATCGAGACCTGGCGCATCGAGGACAACCCGTACCGGCGCCCGCTGCGGCCGCACGTGTTCAAGGACCTGAACTTCCAGAAGCCGCTCGCCCGTGAGGAGCTGCTCACCTCCGCCAGCCTGACCGCGTGTCGCACGCTGCTCACCATTTACGAGAGCGACTTCGTCCTGCTCCCGCGACGCGACCTCGCGTCGAAGCGCGCCGATATGGACGAATTCTACGGGCGGCGCGCGCAGGTCCTCGGCGCCATCGTGCGCCCGTGGCTGGAGTCGTATCTGTTCGGCTTCCTCGATGACGCGATCTCGACCTCCGGCCGCTGGACGCTCTCCTCCATGAGCGAGTATTTCGAGAGCTTCATCGCCGAGGAGCGGCGGCGGTCCGATGGCTCGATGGCCACTGCCATCCTCACCTCGGAGTACCCGCAGCATGCGGCCCGGACGTGCCTCGTCCAGCTCGCGAGCGATTTTCTCCTCGAATCGTCCGCGATGGGGCGGAACGTGGGCGGCAGCTACGGGCCGCTCCAGTCGGAGATGTTCAAGATCCTCATCGACGAGCTCGGCTATGGTGTCCATCGGACCCGGCACAGCTCGCTCTACGAGGGCACCATGGAGAGCGTCGGCCTCGCCTCGACGCCGCACACCTACTGGCAGTTTTACCTGACGTCGTCGCTCCTCCTGAACAACTATTACAATTATGTGTGCCGCAATCACGGCCGGTTTTTCCGCTACATCGGGGCTCTCTTCCAGGCCGAGACCACCTTCATCGAGATGTGCCGCCGCATGGCCGACACGCTGCGCAAGGTCTTCGGCCCGGGCGTCGATGTCCGTTACTTCCAGGAGCACGCCCATATCAATCAGCATCGCAGCCGGATGGTCTTCGACAGGATGATCCTGCCGGCCGTGGAGATGTTCGGGGAGGGGATCATCCCGGACATCGTGCGCGGCTTCGAGGAGGGCAAGCTCCTCGCCGGGATCGCGAAGCAGGACTACCTCGATCAGGTCGCCTGGTCCGACAGCAGCGCCCACTGGAAACTGCTGGCCCCGGCGATCCACCGAAACATCGAGCATAGCCGGGAGAAGCCGAAGGTGCAGCGGTTCATCGAGCCACGCGGCGAGCTCTCGGTGACCCACGTGCACGACGGCGACGCGCTCTGCTTCATCCAGTCCGGCATCCTGCGGTTCGTGACCGGCCACGAGCGGTCGGTGCTGCTGCACGCGGGGGAGGGGACGGTGATCCGTCGCAATCGGCTGCACGGCGCGCTCATCGAGTCCGAGGAGTGCACCTACGACATCCATTCCATTGGAGATTACGAGCAATGGCTGTCGTGATGGGCCGCTCGTCATGCGACCCGGGCGTTGACTCGATCCACCGCCTGGTGTAGGGTTTTCACATTCAGGTGGCGCCATGAAGGTCTTCCGGTAGCAACGCGGTTCTCTCGCCGGGCGGGTCCCCCCGCCGCCCGCGTTGCTCATGCCGGCGCGCTTCGTCGCCGTTCGTCCCGCGCTCACATTGCGCGAGCGAGCCGGCCTGCGTTCGACCTTCGCCCCCCGAGGACCTCATGGCGCCCTGTCTTCCGCTTGCCATCAAGCTCACCCGCCGCGCCGTCGCGCGGCGTGACCTCTTCTGCGAGCTCGTTCAGAAAATCACGAAACCTTCCCAGGCCGAGGCGGCCTTCGCGTTTCATGCATTCGCGTTCAAGGCGGACGAGCATGCATTCGCCCGCGAGCTTCTCTCCCGCCGTACCGAGCTCTGGCTCTTCCGCGCGAACCAGCGCGCCTTTTGTGGCGATTTCCTGGCCGTCGACATGTCGAACCCGCGGCGGGTGCAGCGGCGGGCGTACGTGATCGAGCTGAAGCGGGGGATGCCGGTGCGGATTGGCGGTGGGGCGGTGGGGCTACAGCTCCAGAATGCAACGGTCGCCGTGCGAACGCTCGCGCGGGAGCGTGGGTTGCTCGGGGACGAGGCCACGTGCGTCACCGTGTCGGGGGATGGGGCGGAGATCATCGGGATGTTCACGTCAGCGCGTTTGACGACGGAGTACGCGTAAGGCGTCTCTCCAAACGGCAGCGTGAAAATCGTGCTTGCGACTGGGACCACGCGCGTGAGCCTGTGTATGAAACCGCGCTCTGCTGGAGAGATCATGGCAAAGTCGACAAATTGGCCCGTTCTGTCTCGTGTATCCGATCTGTCTCCGCCGCTTTCCGGTCGACCGGCGGCAGTCGACGAGACCATCGTGGTCGCGCCTCGCGGCCAGTACGTCGCGGTCTTCGATGCCCTCCCGCCCGATGGCGAGAACGAGCGCGACGACAAGGACGCGCTCCGGGTCCGCGTCTTCTCGCATGACGGGCGCACCTTCACCGAGGTCCTCGACCACACCCCGGCGCGCATCGGCTACCGCTTCGGGGACGCCCGGCTCGGGAAGGCGGCGGTGTCGGATGCCGGCGTCGTCGCCTTCGCCGTGGGGAGCACGATCCACGTCGTCCGACCCGGCGGAAGCGCGTCGAAGATCGAGGCGCCCGGCGCGTGGTTCTTCTTCGATCCCATCACGCCCGAGCGGCTGCGCCTCATCGTGTACCGCGACGGCGGTGAGGTGATCGAGACGCACGACACGAGCACGAACACCCTCGTCGACACGCTCCGCATCGGCAACAGCGGAGGCCTCCCGCCGCAGGTCGATCCAGCGACCGGCGATGTCCTGCTCTACGACGGCTGGTACGCGCGCGAGGGCGGTGCCTTCACCCCGATCGATGGCGGCCAGAGCCCCGGCCATGTGCTCCGCGTCGGACGTGGCACGCTCCACCTCGGTCATGACGTCGAGCAACCCGGCGCCACGCAACGCCGCGGCCGCGACGGCACGGAGATCCCGGTGCCCGAGGCGTTTCAGGTCTGGCGACGCGCGGACGCCTGGCGCGCGCGTAACCCGATGCTCGCGAGCGTCGACGGTCGCTTCATCCTCGGCCGCTATGTCGGCAAGAACACGCTCTTCGACGCGGAGCGCCTCGAGCCGGAGGAGCTGCCCGTGGTGCCGCCCCAGCATACGCTGCGCGGCTCGGGGATCTGGGCGCTCCTCGACGACCACCTGGCGATCGGATCGCGCTTCGGCCTCTTCCTCGTCGACCTGCGCACGGGGCGCCCGATCGGCGACGGGCCCGTGGCGCTGCTCGGCCTCGCGCTCGCCGGCGAGCGTGTCGTCACCCTCCATGAAGACGGTGTCCGCGTCGACGGCGGCGCGCCCATCCCGGTCACGCCGACCGTCGAGCCCGTCCTCGATGGGCTCCGGATCTCGCCCGGAGGCCGCTGGGCGGCGGTGCGCTGCGGCCATGACGGCTTCCCGGTGGTGATCCTCGATCTCGCCGAGGGCCGCGAAGTGCGGCGGATCGAGCCTGCCGCGACCGTCGCGTGGATCGACGGGGATCGGCTCGCCGTCCACGGCTCCACCGGTCTGCGCGTGCTCGACGTGACGACCGGCGTGATCACGGCGCTCGGTGACCTCCCGGGCTCCGCTTGCCTCGGCAGCGACGGCGCGGGCCGCTTCTTCGTCGGCACCGACGCGACGCTTGTCGAGCGCGACGCAAGCGGCGCGGTTTTGCGCACGCTCCCGGTCCCGAAGAAGCTCAAGGGCTACACGTGGCCCTCGGAGCTCGTCGTCCACGGGAGCGAGGTCTACGCGCTCGCGAGGTGCCGCATCTTCCGCTGGGACGCGGCCGGCAACTGCGAGCGGCTCAACGCGCTCGAGAACGGCATCGGGGGCGCGAAGACCGATCCGAAGTTCTCCGACGGCCCCTTGCGCAGCGTGGCCGTGAGCCACGACGGCCGCTGGCTCGCCGTGACCGCGAAGACGAAGAGCCACGCGCTTGGTGTCGTCGTCTGCGATCGCGAGGGCACGATCGCCGCATGGACGGGCCCGATCTTCGGCCGCCGGAGCGTCCATGGCGAGCGCGCCTTCTGCGCCTTCCGCGGCAAGACGCTCGTGGTCGGCACCGAGCACGGCGACGTCGGCGTGTACGCGCTGCCTGCCTGAGAAACCGGGATCTCCCGAGGTCACGCGATTTTTCTCCAGTAGATGCCGTAAAGCGAGGTGACGTCGCCGTTGATCCGCGACGAAAGGTCGTCGTACACGCGCGTCATGAGGACGCCGTTCGGCTCGCAGAGCGCCCGCAGCCGGTGTACGACGCGTCGTGGCTGCGTCGTATAGTCGGGCGGCAGCGGGCCCAAGCCGCCGTACCGCGTGGCAATCGCGACGAGGCGAATCCCGAGCGGCCGGCAGAGCGCTTGCTCGATGGCCTCGACGATCGCGAAGCGCAACCACGGCATCTGTCTTCGCAAATAGAGTCCGTTCAAGAGGACCGCGGGCCCATCCTCGCAGAGCCCGAAGCCGCCAAACACGAACCCCTGCGCCTCCGCGACGCCCGCGCGGGGCGCGCGCACGACCTGAAAGCAGAAGGAGAGCGGGTCCTTCCAGAGCGAGAGCACCATGCGCTGGGTGCTCACATCACGCCCGTACGCATACATGGAGCTCGTGCTGTTGAAGCAGCACGGCACGCAGTCGGCGAAGCGCAAGAACGCCGCGAAATCGCGCCGTTTGTCGAGGTACCGCAGCACGAGGACGCCGCTCGATCCGAGGGGCAGCGGCCGCGCGAGCGCGGGCACGGGCGGCGCGCCCTGGACGAGCGCCTGTACGGCTTGGTCGGCGCCGGGCAAGTGTCGGCGCAGGCGCGCGATCGGGCCGACGGCGACCGGGCCGACGTCCTTCTGCAAGCGCTCCACGATGCGCTGCCAATCGTGCTCACTCCACACGGCTGCGTTGTGCCCCGGCGACACGGGGCATAACGCGGAGAGCAGTCGCAGCCGATCCGGCTCCTCGGCGAGCCCACGCACGAAGTCCTCGGGATCGCCCTGGAACAGTGCTTCGCGACGTTCGAGGATCTGGCGCACGCGCTCCTCGCCGGTCGCCGGCAGATCGGGCGTGTCCACGATCGCCAGCACCTCCGGGCCGGGAGGCGTGCCGACATCACGCGTAAAGGTCCGGACGAAGTCGGCGAGCCACGTGGAGGCACGATCGCCGAGGCGCAACATGAGGCGCGTGAACGTGCGGCCGTGCGCGCTCGCGGTGCCCGGCGGGAACAAGCCCCGAGCCTCGATTTGCGTCGCAGCCCATGGTGCCTGTCGATCCCGCGCGAAGACCTCGTACTGCTCGACGAAGATCTCCGTCGCGCGCTGGGGCGCGAGCGCGGCGAGCGCGCCGAACAGAGTTCTTCTGGTCTGCGCATGCCCGCTGCGTTCCACGGAGCGCACGAGCGCGTGTTGCAGGACGATCGTGGCCTGCTCCCCGCCGAGGTTCTGGAGGCAACGAATCCGCGATGTCGTGGCGGCACGCGCCTCCTCGCCGCCCGCGGGATCCTTGTCGAGTACGCGGCGCAGATAGGCGCGGCCCGCGTCGATCAGCGCCACGCGGCGCCGCTTGCGCATGTTCGTGAACGAGATCCCCTCGTCGTAATGGGCGCGCGCGGCGCCGAGCGCGTCGCGGAAACGTGGATCAAGACGGCAGCGATCCCAGCTCGACGTCGGGCCGAGCGCGCCGAGCGCAAAGGCTGCCTCGGGCGTGACGTGGCCGCCGACATCGAGATCCGCGAGCGTATCCCGCAGCGTGGAGGCGCTCTCGAGAAGGTCCAGGCAGTGCTCCGTGATCCGCGTGGCGTTGAGCACGTCCGCCTTCCACCAGCGCACCTCGTGTGGCTCTCCTTCGTCCGGATGAAGCAGGTTGTTCCAATATGCGGTGTTCCTGAAGAGCACGCGTCGCAGCGAAGCATCGTCGAATGCACGAGCCACGAGCTCACGCGGCAGCAGGGCGTCACGTCCGTAGCCCGTGCGCGCACAAAAGATCCCGATCCGGACGAGCCATGCTTCGCGGGCCAGCTTGGTCTCCATCGGCTCGGGCTCGCCGGGGAGCCGCGGCTCGTGCAGCGCTGCGCGCCGCGGTGGGACGAGCAGCGTCATCGGCAAGGCAACCACGCGCTTCTCGGCCCGCCGCACGAGGCCCGCATCGAGATCGAGGCGCGCGAGCAAGAGCTGGATCGCGGGCGCGAGCGCCGGATCCTCCACGCGCTGGATCCGTCGCCGCGCCGCGAGCCGCTCGCCGTGATCGGCGAAAAACGCCGCGATGGCGAGCTCGGCACGACCTCGCAGATATCGCCCCGGCGCGTGCGCGAGCAGCGCCTCGGCGTGGTCCAGCCGCTCCGCATGGAGCGCAGCGCCGATCGCGCCGAGCCAGCCGTGATTCCACGCGTTTCGATGCCGCACGGCGCGCAGAAGCGCGATGACCCCGGCGGGCCCACGCTCCGGATACCGCGCAATCGCCAGGAGCGCGCGCGCCTCTTGTCCTGCGCTGCCTTCGATGCGCGTCCGCATTTCCTCGGCGATGCGCGACGCCTCCCCGCCCATCACGAAGAGTTCGCGCACGAGCGGCAGCGACGGCCGATACATGCGCGCCTCCTCCAGCGAATCGAGATTCCCCACGAACGAGTACGAGCGCTCGCGCCCCGGGTGTTGCTCGATCCCGTCCTCGATCCGCGCGAGGGCGCGCTCGCGCAGCCATCCCTTCGGCAAGGCCCTCGCGCGTTCGAGGGCCTCGCGCCGCCGGCCGCTCGCAAGCTCGATGCTGAAGCGATGGATCCGCGCGGATTCGACGCTGCCGAAGAGCCCTTCCGCGCGCTCGGCGATCCGCGCGATGGCCCGCGGGGCGGGGCTTTCCTCCGCCGCGAGCCGCTCCTCCAGATACGTCACGAGCAGCGCTCCCGCCGGACCGGCCTCGCAGTCCTCTCGTGCGCCCACGAGCGAGCGCAGCGACGAGAGGATCTCGCCGGAAAGCTCGCCTTCGCGGGCGACGGACCCGAGATATCGCCGCTCCAGCGCGCGCGCAGCGGCGGCGAGGTGAATCAACGTGCCGGCACGCACGGCGGGCCGGCGGAGATCTGCGGAAATGGAGACCATTCGACGAACAAAAACGATCACACGCGCCATCGAGTCCGTCGCAAACGGGTTCGATGCGCCATAGGCGGAGTCCATGCGCTCCTCCTTCGGGCGGACGCGGACCGGATGGCGCGTGCGCGACGCGGCTTCGAAGGCCCGCAGATCACGTGCAGCGCGCGCACTCGTCCCCGTCCGCCCTGGGTACGAGAAACACCAGGGGCGACGATGTGGGACGGGCCTTCGCGCTTACACGAAGAAGAAGAGCATGGCGGCGTGAGCCTGCACGCGGGGAGGGGGCCTTGTCAAGAGCCGTCGCGGCTGCCCGCACGGCGTGGCGCTCGCGCCCCGTTTGGCCCTCGGACGTACCGCGGCTACCATGCGGGTCCCCCATGAAGGAGAAGATCGACCTCTCGGCTAAGCAGGCACGGCGCATCGCCCTCGCGGCGCAAGGTTTTGCCGAAGCGCGGCCGGCGAGCGTGAACCGCCGCCACTTCGCCAAGACGGCGGACCGGCTGGGCGTGATCCAGCTCGACAGCGTCAACGTCCTTGTCCGCACGCACTATCTCCCCGCATTCTCGCGGCTGGGCGTGTATCCGCAGGCGCTCCTTGAAAAGGAGGCCTGGGGGAAGAAACGGTCGCTCTTCGAGTACTGGGGGCACGAGGCCTCGCTCATGCCGCTCGCGCTTCAGCCCTTGCTGCGCTGGCGCATGGCGCGCGCGCAGGCGGGGGAGCTGTGGGGCGGGCTCGCGCGCTTCGCCAAGGAGAAACGCGCGTATATCAAGAGCGTGCTCGCCGAGATCGAAAAGCGGGGGCCGGTCACGGGAGGTGATTTCGCCACGGGCCCGCGGGGTGCGTCCGGCTGGTGGTCGTGGTCCGATGGCAAGCGCGCGCTCGAATGGTTGTTCTGGGCCGGATACCTGACGACGGCGACGCGGCGTGGTTTCGAGCGGGTGTACGATCTGACCGAGCGGGTCATGCCTGCCGACATCATGGGCTTGCCCACGCCGTCGGAGGCGGATGCCCAGCGCGAGCTCGTCCGCATGGCCGCGCGAGCCATGGGCATCGCGACCGAGGCCGACCTGCGCGATTATTTCCGATTGCCCTTGCAGGGAGCTCGCGCTCGGGTGCAGGAGCTCGTCGAGGCTGGCGAGCTCTTGCAGGTCTCGGTCGAGGGTTTTCACAAGCCGGCGTACCTGCATCCCGAGGCGCAAACGCCGCGCCGGATCGGCGCCCACGCGCTCCTTTCGCCGTTCGACAACCTCATCTGGTTCCGCGATCGCACCGAACGGCTCTTCGGGGTGAAGGTCCGGCTGGAGATCTATACGCCGGCCGAGAAACGCACCCACGGCTATTACGTTTTGCCGTTCCTCGAAGGCGACACCATCACCGCGCGGGTGGATCTGAAGGCCGACCGCAAGGCCAGCGTGCTCCGGGTGCAGGCCTCTCACACCGAGCCCGGCGCGGGTCCGGACACGCCCGACCGATTGGCGGCGGAGCTCGCCCATATGGCCGAATGGCTCGGGATGGAGCGGGTCGAGGTGGCGGGGCGGGGGAACCTGGCGAAAGCGCTCGGGGCAGCCGTCGCGGCGCTTTCTGCGTGACGACCTATCCCTGATCGCCGAGCGCGAGCGGCTCACGCGCGGCAATCCATTCGGCCGGAATCGACGCGCGCCCGGCCGAGAGCGCCACGACGCCGCCCGCCATCGCGCACGTCGTATCTCGATCCCCGAGCCCGCCGACGGTCGTCCAAAGCGCTTCCTCGTAGCTGTCCAGGTGCCGCGCGGCGCACCAGAGCGCAAAGGGCACCGTATCCCACGAGAGCACCCGATAGCCCGATCCGAGCGTGCTCGCCGCCGTGCGCGGATCGTCCTCCAGCGGAATCGTCAATGCCTTCGCCAGCCCGTCCTTCGTCTCTCCGTCGGGCGTATATCGGAAGGCCGCACGGAGCAACGCCTCGCCCGATCGAGGCTCCGCGCCCGTGCCCATACGCCACGCCACCGCCGCCGCAATCGCCACGGAGACGGCGCCGGCCTGGCCGTCCGGGTGGGCATGCGTGACCTCGGCCGAGGCCTTGGCTTGACGCACGACCTCGTCGAGATCGTCGGCGAAGTATGCTCCGAGCGGCGCGACACGCATGGCGCCGCCGTTGCCCATCGAGCCCGTCCCGCCGAAGACCGCCTTCGCGGTGAACTGCCACGGAATCTCCGTGAGGATGTTCCGCAGGATCTCGTGGGCCGCGCCGCCGTACCCGCGATCCGGCTCGGCGCCGTACCGCCTGGCGAACACGCGCGAAAGCACGTCTTGCTCGATCGTGCCGAGGCGCTCGAGCACCTCCACGATGCCCAGGGCCATCACGGTGTCGTCGGTGTACCTCCAGGGAGCGGCGGGGAGGGCGCGCTCGCCGATCAGGCGCTCGACGTGGTCGGGGTGCACGAAAAAGCGCTCGCCGAAGGCGTCCCCCGTGGAGAGGCCGTCGAGGGCGAGCAGGGCGCGTTCCATGCGGGCTGCGTGATCGGCGGGGAGGTTCATGGCGAGGGAAGAATACCTCAGGTGCCGCGCCGAGCGGTCCGGGTGATTCCGCAAAAGGTCCAGGCGCGCCCCGTCCCGGGTCCACGCGCGGCTTCGTCCACCGTGGGCGCTCCGTCCTCGGTTCCAGACGCTCCCTGCGGAACTCCGCGCATGGCTTCCCTGAAATCCAGCCGCTCGACCTTCGGGTCCAGGCGCCGCGCGCGCAGCCCGCGCACGGTTCCGGGTGAGGTCCACACGCTCCCAGGTCAGGTCCACGCGCTCCCGGGTCAGGTCACACGCGCTCCCGGGTCAGGTCACACGCGCTCCCGGGTCAGGTCCACGCGCTCCCGGGTCAGGTCCACGCGCTCCCGGGTGAACCCCACTACATTCCGCATCAACCCCACGCGGTCCCTGAAGAGCCCCACGCGCCCCTGGCTCGGGTCCACGCGCCTCCAGGTGCCCACCCGCGAAGCGAGCAAGCGCCTCCCAAGGGCTCCCGCGAGCCTCGGGGCGATCGACTCACAGCGCGTCCCCGCCGGCTCCGCCGCCGTGGGTTGCTCTCCACTCCCTCTCCGCCTTCGACGGCATCTCTCGGGTCATCTCCGCGAGCGCGCGCATGCTT
Source organism: Polyangium jinanense (assembly GCF_028435265.1). GTDB lineage: Bacteria > Myxococcota_A > Polyangia > Polyangiales > Polyangiaceae > Polyangium > Polyangium jinanense. Next base: position 62,896 of record NZ_JAGTJK010000057.1, read on the forward strand.
TCTCCGAGCGAATCCCGGACGGGCATCTCGACGGCAAAGTCCTCCGCCACCGCCTCCGCGACGCGCCGCCACTTCTCGTCGACCGGCTGTCCGAGGTCTTCCGACAGCTCGACCAGTACGTCGAAGTAATATGCGGCGTGCGCCAGAAACTTGGGCTCTTGATGGCTGAATGCCTCCTCGAAAGCCTCCAGGGCCTCGCGATGCCTTCCGAGCGCTTGCAATGTCCGCGCCTTTCCAAGGCCATACGACCATCGATACGTGATGTTCTCGAATCCAAGTTGCGCCTCGGCTTCGGATGCTTGCAGGGCTTCCTCGTACCTGCCAGCTGCGTAGAGGATGTACGCGCGCTCCGCCGCGATGCTTCGAGCCATCCATCCATCATGATCCCGATGGCGGTTCGCCTTTGCGAACGCATCCACCTGCGCGAGCGCCTCGTCGTACCGTTCGCTCTTCATGAGCTCGATGGTATCGAGAGTTTTGTACTCCAACGCCTCTTGCACCTCCAGACGGTCGAGGCACGTGGCGCACACCTCGATCGTGCGCCCTGCGCGCGTGTATGTATTCGTCGCCGCTCGCTTCTCGCAGAACGAGCAAGGTTGAGGTTTTTCAGGAGACGGCATGACGCTTTCCTCCTGACGGGAACTCAATACTGCCAATGCCGCGGGCACCTCTCTTCGGGCCAAATGCCGCCTTCGCGTTTGCACTCCGCAAGGCATCCCCTGCAATCCTTGTAGTCCCCATAGGTCTTCCTGTTCCGCTTCGGTTGCCGTGGGTTCTCGAGACACTCCTGGAACGGCGGTTGGCACTTCTCCTCCACCTTCCTCGGCCACTTTTTGATCGCCTCGGCCGTCTCCTCCACGGCATGCGCGGTGACAACGACGATGATCGTCACCCCCGCGGCAACGATCAACACCGGCACGAGGCTCACGGCGGGCCCGACGACCACGACGTTCCCCAGGGGACCACGGGGTTCCCCATGGGGCTGCTCCCACAGCCGAGCGGCGTGAAGACAACGCCCAACCCAACCGCGAGCCCCAAGGATGCCGTAAGCCTCGTTGCCGTGGAGTCCATGTTCGGAAGTGTACGGACACGCCAGACCACGCGCCTCCCGACTGGACACGTGTGCGCTCGCTCATGTAGCGTGCGCAACCTCCAGGGAGGAGGTTTCACATGGCGCTCGACTTGACCACCCTTTCTCCGGACGTTCGCGCGGCCTTCATCAAGGATGGCGAGCGATTCGGCTCCGAGGACACGCTGGATCAGGCGAATCAAACCTTGAATGCATACCTGACCCACGGCTCGAAACTCGCCCCTTTCGGCTTCGTGGCCGAGGACGCCGCCGAGCTGAAGGACGCGCGGGATGCTTTGATCGAGGCCGGAATCGGGCGCGTGTCGAAGCGGACGAGCAAAAAGGTCGATACAGCCGCGCACGCGGCGGCGATACGTGACGGGCAGGCCATTCGATTGCGCGCGCGATCGGTGCTCGCCGGAGCCAAACGCGCGCTGCTCCTCGCGGGCAAGGTGGATGCGGTCCAGAAAATCGACGTGCTGCTCGGCCTGGATTCCGTGGCCTCGGACGACGCCGAAGGGCTGGCCAAGCAGCTCGATGCCCTGCGCACCGCCTTGAAGGAGCCCGTCGTGGCAGAGGCCGCGAAGACCCGCGGCGGGCCACAAGCGGCCCTCGACCTCGAATCACGCGCGCAGGCGCTCCGCGACGCGGCGAAGTCGAAGGCGGAGCCACGGGGGACGCCCGTGGAGACCGAGACGCTCGACCTCATCGACGGGATCATCGTGAGCCTCACGCGCACGGCGAGGGAAGCCGCGGACGCGGCGGCGCGGGAGCTCGGGGAGCCGGCCATCGCGACGGCGTTCGAGCTGTCGGCGCTCTACAAACGGCACGCGAAGAAGAAGGCCGAAGAGCCGAAGTAAGGCGGTTGATGCGCTTGTCGTTCGTCCCATGAAACGAGCCCCCCTCGTCCTCCTCGCCCTCGTCGCGGCCTGCGGCGGCGCCCCCGCTTCGCCCTCGGCCTCCGCCCCGCAGGCCGCGCCCGGATCCACGTCGGCAGCTTCGCTCTTGCCGCGACCGGTGTTCGACCTCCCGCCCGCCCTAGGCACGTCCGCCTCGCTGGCGGATGCCGTCCAGGCGAGCCGGAGCATCGTCGTGGGCACGATCTCCGAGATCCACGCCTTCAAGCGCCCCTGCGAGGCCGACCTCGTCCTCGAAATGCGCGCCGAAATGGTCCTCCGCGGCCCCGCGCCGCAGGGTCACGTGCGGTCCATGCTCGTGGCCTTTCCACGCGCCGCAGACGCGAACAAGGGCTGCGAGCGCAAGCCGCTCGGGTATCGTGGCGCGCCCGCGCCGTCGCGCTTCGCCGTCGGGCAACGTCTCGTCTTTTTCGTAGGCGAGCGCCACGAGGTGGAGCGGGATCCCGCGCACCCGGCGCCGCGCTGGGACTTGCACGCCATGCACGAGTCCCCCGTCCACGGCGACGATCTCCTCGGGGTCGCGGACGTGGACGAGATCCCCGGCATCGTCCGCCTGCGCGGGCCACTCGTCACCGACGCGCAACTCGCGCCCCTCGCCAGAAAACCCTCGCTGCACGTGGAGGGCGACGTCGTATTCGACGCCGCGACGGGCCTCGCGTGGCAGCGGGACGTGGCGCAACAAGAGCTCGCGATCGTCTCCGCCACGCGCCATTGTGAAAACCTCGTGCACGGGGGCCACGACGATTGGCGCTTGCCTCGTTTCTTCGAGCTCCTCTCCATCGTCGAGCACCGCCGCAGCAGCCCCGCGCTCGATCCCTCGGTGTTTCGTGGTCCTCCCGACGGCCTCTTGTGGTCCGCCACCGACGACGCCGGCTCCCCCTGGGTCCTCGACGTCGCCGATGGAACCCTTCATTCGACCCATTACGACGATCCGAGCCCGTACGGCAAATACCACGTCCGCTGCGTGCGCTCCGCCGCGGGCCCCTCGCTGCGCGCCGCGCTGCCCGGCGCGCGTTACCGGAAGGCCGGGGGGCTCGTCGAGGACGCGCTCCAGCGGCTTGGTTATTCGGGAGCGATCGCCCCACCCATGCGCTGGGCCGAGGCGAAAACGTTCTGCGAGGCGAAGGTCGAGGCCGGGCGCGACGATTTTCGGCTCCCCACCGTGCGCGAGCTCGTGAGCTTGTCCGAGGCGAGCTGCGAGGAGCTCTGGCAGGACGATTCGCAGGGCGAGCAGGGGCTCTGGACATCGACGCTCGATCCCGACGACCAGGGCCGCGCATTCCAGGTGCGAAACCTCTGCTCGCCGCAGCACTGGTCCGAGAAGACGGTCGGGCCGCCCGAGCTCGCGAGCGAGGGCGAGGACCACGCGCGTTTCCGGGCCCTGTGCGTGCGCGATCTTCCGCTGCTCCCCACAGCCGGGCGCCTCGTCCGGAGCCGCTACCCGAGCGGCCACGTCTTCGCCGAGGGCGCGCTGCGGAATGGGAAGAGGCACGGCACGTGGACGTACCACCACGATCAGGGCCCTCCGTGGATGCGCCTCGACTATCGGGACGGCGTGCTCGTCGGGACTTTTTCGATTTTTTACGACAGCGGCGAGCGCCTCGCCGAGGGCTCGTACGCCGCCGGCGCGCTGGCCGGGACGTGGACGCAATTCGACGTGCTCGGGCGGCGTGAATTCGTGGTGCGCTACGAACGCGGCCAGCGCTCGGGGCTATCGACGACATACACGCCCGATGACGGGAAGATCCTCCTCGAAGAGACCTGGGCCGCAGGGCTCCGGCACGGGCCGGTCGTCGAACATCACCCGGTGGAAGGGTGGAAGACGAGCGTGACGCTCTACGAGGCCGGCCTGCGCGAAGGCACCGCCGAGACGTTTCACCAGGGCGGCAAGCCCGCCATGATCGGCCAATATCGAGGGGACAGGCCCGACGGCACGTTCAAGCGGTTCCACCCGAACGGCGCGCGCGCCGCCGTCTACTCGTTCCGCGACGGCAAGCTCGACGGCCCCTACGAATCCTGGCACCCGGACGGCAAGCCCCACAAGAAAGGCACGTACCGCGAGGGCCTGCGCGACGGACCTTGGCTCGCGCTGTATCCCTCGGGCAAACGCGAGGAGGAGGGCAATTTCCAGCGAGGCACGGGGACGTTGCGAGCATTTTACGAGAACGGCAAGGTCCGGTACGAGGAGTCGATGGTGGGAGGGCTGCGCGAGGGGACGAGCGTGGTATTCCGGGACGACGGCTCGAAGGACCACGAAGTCGGCTTCTCCCGCGACGACCTCCACGGCCCATGGCGCGAGTACACTCCAAGCGGGCTGCTCCTGTCCGAACGGCATTACGAAAAAGGCCGGCAGCACGGGCCATTCGTGCGATTTCACCCGAACGGGCAGAAGGCCGAGGAGGGCACGAGCGTGCATGGCCAGAAGGTCGGCCCTTACCGGCGCTGGGACGAGAACGGCAAGATCAGCGAGGAGGGCGGCTTCCAGGCCGACCTGTACCACGGGACGTGGACCGACTACATCGCCGGCAAGCCCGTCCGTCGTCGATTCTACGAGCGCGGGGTCGAAGTGCGTGAGCCCGAGCGGCTTTGAGAGGGAGGCGCTGAGCTGGGGCTTTGCCCCAGGCCCCACCAGGGGCTATCCGCCCCTGGACCCGGACCAGCGCAAGCGCTGGACTCGGGGTCGATGAACTGCGCGATGCGCAGTTCATCGAACAGGGGTTGAGCGAGAGCTGGGCCGGTCAAGACGAACCCAGGCCTCGGCCCACCGCCGTCACGGCGCGTTCCCGCCGGATCCGGCGCCGTGGGTCGCTCTCCACTCCCTCTCCGCCTTCGACGGCATCCCTTGGGTCATCTCCGCGAGCGCGCGCATGCTCTCTCCGAGCGAGTCCCGGACGGGCATCTCAACGGCAAAGTCCTCGGCCCCTGCCTCGGCGACGCGCCGCCACTTTTCGTCGACCGGCTGCCCTGCGTTCTCCGAAAACTTGACCAGCGTGGGCAAGTAATAGGGAATGGCCGATGCGTACATCGGATCCTGATGGCTGAACGCTTCCTCGAAAGCCGCCAGGGCGTCCCGATGCCTCCCGAACGCTTGCAAGATGCTCGCTTTGACGCTCCCGTTGAACCATCGATCCGTGACGTTCGGAAAGCCGAGCTGCGCCCAGGCTTCCCACGCCTTTTCGGCCTCCGCATATCGACCCGCCTCGAAAAGCACCATGGTTCGGTCTCTCGCGACGCTTCGAGCCAGCCATTTGTCGTGATCGCGATGGCGGTTTGCTGCCAGGAACTCATCTATACAAGCGAGCATTTCATCGTATCGCTCCTGGCGTTCCAGCTCCAGAATATGATGGGCCCATTTCTGCTCATATGTATCTTGCACTTCCAGCCGGTCGAGACAGGTTGCACATACCATTTCGTTGAATTGCGGATGCACATACCTCACCGTCGCGGGCTGCTTCTTGCAGAACCAACAGAGCGGATGGTTTTCGTCGGCGGACTGCATGTCGCTTCACTTCTGGATCAGACTCAGTTCGGGCGCCAGCCAGGGGGCGGGCACTTGTAGTTTGGCCATTGACCTTCGTCTTTTCTGCACGCAAAAAGACAGTCAAGACAACTCTTCTTCTCCCCGAACGTGCGCCGATTCCAGTCCGGTTGGGCTTGATTGTCGAGGCACTGGTCAAAGAGCGGTCTGCACTTCTCCTCCACCTTCCTCGGCCACTTTTTGATCGCCTCGGCCGTCTCCTCCACGGCATGCGCGGTGACAACCACGATGATCGTCACCCCCGCAGCAACGATCAACACCGGCACGAGGCTCACGGCAGGCCCGACGATCACGACGTTCCCCATGGCGCCGCGAGCGTGCGGGGACAGCATCACGCCCTCCAACGCCGACGATCGCAGCGGCGTGACGACCCCGGGCAACGACATCGCCTGGAGCGCGTGCTCCATGCACGTTTCGATCTCCCGATCGCCGATCTCCGACTCCCGGATCTTGGCCTCGCGGACCTCTCCGCTCTCCATCACGTCGACGTCGAAGAGGATCGCGTAGTGGGTGCCCTTCAGCCGACCGGCGCCATGCTCGGCGCACGCCTCGAGCGCGGTGACCGTCGCCGCCGGCACCGACGGGCCGTCGCCCGAAGCATGACGGCTAGGCCGCGGGTTCCCCATGGGGCTGCTCCCACAGCCGAGCGGCGTGAAGACAAAGCCCAAGCCGAAGGCGAGCCCCAAGGATGCCGTAAGCCTTGTTGCCATGGAGTTTATGTTCGGAAGTGTACAGACACTCCAGGCCACGCGCCTCCCGTCTGGACACGTGTGCGCTCGCTCATGTAGCGTGCGCCACCTCCAGGGAGGACGTTCCACATGGCGCTCGATTTGACGATTCTTTCTAAGGAAGCCCGCGCGACCTTCATCAAGGATGGCGAGAAATTCGGCTCCGAGGACACGCTGGATCAGGCAAATCAGACCTTGAATGCATACCTGACCCACGGCCCGAAGCTCGCGGCCTTCGGCTTCGCGCCCGAGGACGCCGCCGAATTGAAAGATGCGCGAGATCTGCTCATCGAGGCAGGCGTGGGGCGCGAGGCAAAGCGTACGAACAAGAAAGTCGACACAGCGGCACACGCAACGGCAATGCGGGACGGGCAGGGGATTCGATTGCGCGCGCGCTCGGTGCTCGCCGGATCCAAACGCGCGCTCCTCCTCGCCGGCCAAGGGGGCGCCGTCCAGAAGATCGTCGTGCTGCTCGATCAGGAATCCGTGGCCGCCGACGACGCCGAAGGGCTGGCCAAGCAGCTCGATGCCCTGCGCGCCGCCCTGAAGGAGCCCGCCGTGGCCGACGCCGCAAAGTCCCGCGGCGGGCCACAAGCAACCCTCGACCTCGAGTCCCGCGCACAAGCGCTCCGCGACGCAGCAAAAGCAAAGGCGCAGCCACGGGGGACGCCCGTGGAGACCGAGACACTCGACCTCATCGACGGAATCATCGTAAGCCTCGCGCGCACAGCGAGGGAAGCCGCAGACGCGGCGGCGCGGGAGCTCGGGGAGTCGGCCATCGCGACAGAATTCGAGCTGTCGGCCCTGTACAAGCGCCGCGCGAAGAAGGACGACGAGGCGCCCGCGCAGGGCAGCTGAGCAGCCCGCTGGGGGGCGCCGCGCCGGGGCTCTGCCCCGGACCCCGCGGGGGCTATCCGCCCCTCGACCCGGACCAGGCACGGCCTGGACCGAGGGTGGAAGAACTGCGCTCCGCGCAGTTCTTCCAACGGGCCCGTTGGAAGACCAGGAACAGCGTTGCCAGTCACGGCGGTCTTGATT
>NZ_JAGTJK010000058.1:0-66576 GCF_028435265.1 Polyangium jinanense
GGCAAGTCCTCCGGAGGACCCCCCGGATCCGTCACCATCAGCCGCGGGCTCGAACGACTGGCACCCGCAGCAGAGATGCTACGGGTGCTCAGGGAGAATGGGCTCGCGAGATGAGACCAATGCTCAGAACCAGGGCAAGCCCTGGACCTCAGGGGGAAGAACTGCGCGATGCGCAGTTCTTCCCACAGGCCGGTGGCAAGACCAGGAAGGTGCGTTTCACGCCGTCGGCGTCATGGGTCGAGACGTCCGCGCTGCTGTCTTGGTGGGCAGGATCGTCGTTGGTCTTGACCTGGCCTGTTCGATGAACTGCGCATCGCGCAGTTCATCGACCCCGGGTCCAGCGCTTGCGCTGGTCCAGGTCCAGGGGCGGATAGCCCCGGTGGGGCCTGGGGCAAAGCCCCAGCGAAGCGCCTCCCAGATGAGACCAATGCTCAGGCGGATTACGAGGTTCGGCGCGGCCTGAAACACGCTTTCGCGCCGGTCTTCGTCGCGATCTCGTCGACGAAATGCGAGACCGAGTCGGACTCGTCCCTCACGCCGATTTGACGGACAAGGTCGAGAGTTGCTCCTCGATTTGCCCGATCAGCCACCCGATGAAATCCTCTTTTCGCATGACACGCGAGACGTGGAGCCCCGACCAGACCGGGGAGCGGACCGCGGAGGTGTCGCAGCTCTGCACGACGATGGGCAGATCGCGGGTGCGGGCGTCGTTCCGGATCGCGCGGACGAGCTCCACCCCGTTCATCACCGGCATGTGAATGTCTGTGATGACCAGCGCGACCGGGTGCGTCTCGAGCATGGAAAGCGCGTCGCGGCCATTCTCGGCCTCGAGCACCTGGAACTTCGGCGCCAGCACCGATCGATACACGCTACGCAAAAACGAATCGTCCTCGACGAGCAGGATGGCCCCGCCCGTGGCCCCGCCGAGGACGCGTTCCACCACCGCCCGGAGCTCTGCCGCCGTGACCGGCTTCTCCACGTACCCCGAGACGCCCTGGAGGATGGCCTCGGCCTCGCGCTTCACGACCGTGACGAAGATCGTCGGGATGCCGTGGCTCCGGAGGACGCGGTTGACGGCAAACCCATCCATTTCCGACATCAGGACGTCGAGGATGGCGACGTCCGGTTGCCACGTCGAGACGACCCTGACCGCGTCGCGACCGCTCGGGCTCGTGCGCACTTCGTGCCCGACGTCGGCGAGGGCGGCGGCCATCCAGAGCCTGGTTTCGTCGTCGTCGTCCACGATCAAAAGCTTCGCCATGGCCGGTCCTTCCCTCGGTCTGTCCTTCAGGCCGCCAGGGTCCCTGTCGAGGTGGGGGCCTTGCGGAGGCGGAACCAGAACCGAGCGCCTCCCTCGGGAAGCGTGGCGTACCCGATCGTGCCGCCCCAGCGCTCGACGGTGATGCGGCAGAAGTAAAGCCCGAGCCCCGTGCCCGCTTCGGGCCCGATCCCCCGGCCGAAGCGCTGGAACAGGCGCGTCGCGAGCGAAGGTGGCACGCCGGGTCCCTCGTCCTCGACGCTCACCTCGACGCACCTGTCCTCCTCGCGCGCGCGGACGCGCACGCAGCCCCCGACCGGGCTGTGGCGGACCGCGTTGTCGAGCAGGTTCGCGAGGACCCGCACGAGCCTGGGTTCGTCCGCGATGACGAGGCTCGGGAGCGGCGGCACCTCCCGCTCGATGCGCACGTTGCGGCCGCGCGCGGTGAGCTCGTGCTCGGCGACGACGCGGAAGATCCCGGCGCGCACATCGGAGACCGCGGTCTCCTCGTACGTGGTGTCGAGGTCGTCGTGCTCGGATGCGAACACGCTCAGAATCTCGCGGATCATCCCGCGCTGCCGGAGCGCCGCGTCGAGCGCGAGATCGATCAGGTCGCCGTCCTCGCCGGGCGGATTTCGCTCGTCGAGGGACGAGAGCACACCGAGGATCGTCTGGAGCGGGTTCGCGAGGTCGTGGACGATGCAATGCATGAGGATGTCCTTCTGCTCGATCTCGCGGGCGAGCGCGTCATGCGTGATGCGCAGCTCGCGGGCGCGCTGCAGGACCAGGCGCCGCTCGTGGAAGAGATCGTCGCAGCGGGTGATCACGAGCAGACGGCAAGGGCCCACGAGGAGCGCGGTCGCGGAGAGAGGCAGCTCCTCGCCATCGGTGGCGGTTTCGCACCAGAGGTCGGAGTCGAGCCGCGTCAGACCTCCGTTCGGCGCCTGCCAGACGGACTCCGCCTCGGGCAGGAAGACGGAAAGGAACGGGAACACGCTCTCCACGCGGATGGGCGTGTTCGCGTGGCGGACGCCCCGCAGCATGCGCGAATACCAATCGGGCGCGTTGCCACGTTGCAAGAACGTGCCGTCCGGCTGGCGTTCGAGGACGACCTTCCCGAGGAATGCGAGGATCGAGCTGGCAATCGAGGTCTTCATGCAGGCCTGCCCTTCAGCGCTGGAGCAGTGCGTGGCCGAGCGCGCGGAAAGCTTCTTCGACGCCCGCGCCGGTCTTCGCGCTGGTCTCGAAGACGGGCCCGTGCGCGGCGAGCTCACGCTCGTAGGCGTCGTCGAGCTCCCAGAAGGCGCGCAGATCGGCCTTGTTCAGAACGAGGACACGAGGCACGTCGCCCACGACCTCCGTGGCGGCGTGGTGGAGGGCCATCGCGGTCTCTACCGTGGCGCGGCGGGTCCCGTCGGCGACGAGCAGGTAGCCCGCGGCGCCGCGCAGGTACGAGAGGCGGACGCGCTGGAACTCGTCCTCGCCGCTGAGATCCCAGAGCACCAGGACAATCTCGTGATCGCCGTAGGTGAGGTGCTTCGTCTCGATCTTCGTGCCGATCGTGGTCAGGTACTGATCGGAAAAAATGCTCCGGACGAAGCGCATGACGAGGCTCGTCTTGCCGACGCCCGTCGCGCCGAGCAGGCACACCTTCCGCTTCTCCAGCGTGCTCATGACCCCTCGTTCATCGGCGAAAGGTGCACGTGGAAGGTGACCTTGCGCCCGGCCAGATCCGCGTGACCCACGCCTCGCACGGAGAGCCGATCCGTCGCGACGCCGCGCTCGTTGAGCTCGGCCGCCACGCTCGACGCGCGCTCCTCGCTGAGGCGCTGGTTCTTCTCGGGTGTGCCCGTCGCGTCGGCGTGCCCCACGATCTCGATCCGCGCGGTGAGGCCGCCCCGCGGGGCGGCGTCGAGGAGCGCCTGCACGGCGCGCGCCGCGGCGTCGAGGCGGGCGTGCTCGGCGCGTGGCGGCGTTGCCGAGCCGGGCGGGAACGAGATCTGGAGGCCCTCCAGCGTGGCCGCCGCGGCCCTCGCGGACGTGAGGGCCTCGGCCTCGAAGAGGCGCGTGTCGTCGAGCGCCGTGACGCCCGGCAGGCTCGTGGCGAGCAGACGCGCCCGGTCGATCCATGCGCGCTCGGCGACGCCCGCGGCCACGAGCGTCCCGCCTGCGAGGCGCAGCGAGACCCCGGACGGAGGCCGCAGCACCTGGACCGCGCGTCGCTCCGTGATCGGAGGATCCAGCGAGTAGATCGGCTTGAAGCGCAGCTCGACGTCGGACGCGCGCAAGCCGTGGGGCGCGAGCAGGGCGGCGGGGTTTTTCGCGAGCGGATCCCCGAGCCCTTCGACGAAGCGGCGTCCCCCGTCGCGCCCCGTCCGCGTGACCGTCACGCCGGGCTCCTCGCCGAGCGCCTCCACGTACGCGTCGAACCGCGCGTTTCGGTCGTGCACGACCTTCCACCCGATCCCGGCGCCGACCAGGGCGAGGACCGCGATCGCGGCGAGCGCGAGGGTGCCGCGGCGTCGGCTCTCCGGCTTCTGAACGCGCTCCTCCCGCATGCACCCGACGAGCGCGTCGCGGGTCGGCTCGAACGCGGCCGCGTCCCCTTTGAACTGCTCGAGCGGGGCCGCGTAGGTTCGGTGGATCTGCTCCAGCGTCTCGGCGAGCGACGCCGCCACGTCCTTCGTGGCGACGCCGCGGACGATGGCGACCAGCACGGCGCGCGGCCCGTGCTCGACGACGCCCGTGAGCCCACCGACGCAGAAGCGCGACAGATCCGCCTCTTTTTCCGCGTGAAACGCGTCCCGCGCGAAGTCGTCGATGGCCGCGAGCATCGCCGACACCTGATCGGGATCCTCCGCCGCCACGTTCTCCGCCGCGACGTGCTGCAACACGAGCCCGCTCTCGCGATGCACCAGAAACACGTGCTCCACCCGGTAGGCGAGGTTGTGGAGCATCACGACCTCGACGAACGGCCGGCCGGTGCGGGCCGCCTCGATGCGCCAGCGCAGGCTCTCCAGCGTCATCGTCTGCTGCACCATGTCGTCGAGCCGCTGGAGGAGCGCTTCGACCGCGGCGCGGGCGGCCTTCCGGACGGCGGGGCCGATCGACGGGAAGATGGCGTCGGCGAAGAGCTCCGGGTTTTTCCGGACCGTCTCGTGGATGCTCGACAGCATGAGCGGCTGCATCGCGGACGAGAGCTCCTCGCCGCGCTTCTGGCTCACGACGGCGGCCTGGGGCAGCACCTCGCCGATGGCCTCGGCGAGGGCCTCGGGGGTCTCGAGCTTGTGTTCGAGGGACTTCAGCCGCTCCTGCTCGGGCTTCACGAGGAACGGACGCAGGTCGTCGAGGGTGTAGTCGTGTTCTCGCCGCCGCGCCCGCGCTCGCAGGCGGGCGCTCATGACTGCTCGGCGCGAGGCTCCGGGGTGCGTGCGGCCTCGACGACCCCGCTTGCGGGGCCGGCGGCCTCCGAGGGCTCGCCGGTGTACAGGGCGAGTTCACGCTGGAGCGTGGACATGAGCTCGTCCCTGAGGGAGCGTGATTGCTCGACGAACCCCTTGGCCTCGTCGAGGATTTGCTGCCGGAAATCACGCTGCGCCCGGATCAGCCCGTCCTCGAGCTTCTTGATACGCTGGTCGAGCTCGGCGACGGCGTCCCGCGCCTCGCGCGCGACGTTGTTCAGGGCGGCCATCTGGGCGGTGTGGTCGGCTTCCCGCTGCGCGCTCTGCGCGTCCGTTTCGCGCTTCACGTGGGCTTCGAGCACGTCGATCATGCGCCTCGTATCGGCGCGCAGCTCTTCGCCCTGCGACGCGACCAGGCCCTCGATGCGGGCGATCTTTCGCTCAAAATCGCGAACGTAGGCGCCGAACAGGATCTCGCGCACCTGATCGAGGCTGTTCGCCGGCGACGGCGCGGCGTGCGTGGTCCCCCTGCTTTCGAGCTCTGCTCGTGCACTCGGGTTCATGGCTCCCCTCGTCGTGGACGGCCTCTCGCGTGGATTTTGCCGCGAGCGTTCCGGGCCGCCTTGTCGTCCAGATGCGCTGGAATCCATAGGAAAATGACTCCCTTGGCCGCAGCGGATCCATAAAGCGGTGGACGCGCATCGCCACCCCGCGGCGCCGTGCGCACCCAGCCGCTCACCGATCGGCTCGGCCGGCGATCGCCCCTCGAACGATCCCTCCGGCCGCCCGTGGCTTTCGATTGCTCAGAACTGCTGCTCGATCTCGATCAGCCGCTCCTCGAAATCCATCTTCTTACGAGGGGCGGTGGGGCTCGGCGCGGGCGGTGATTGCATCTGCTTGCGCCGCACGTCGAACACGAGCGACGGCGGGTATTCGACCTGGTACGACACGCGGAACTCGCGCTCCTCGCGCGGCGCGAGCGTCACCTTGAAGCGGACGATCCCCTTCGCGTCCGGCTTCTCGTTCGGGGTGATCTTGACGTTGCTCACGCGAATCTCGGTGTTCTCCGAGACGGGGATACGCTCGGCGAGGACCACCGTGACGGGGCGATCCGAGAGGTTTTTCGCTTTGCTCACGAACGAGAGCTGCATGCGGTTTCGCGCGTTGCGCTGGAGCGAGCTCTGGTGTTTGTCGAGCTCCCGCGTCAGCTTGACCTGATCGGCGACGCTGAAGAAAACGGAAAAGTCCTCGTCTTTCGCGACGAACTCGATGTCGGTCATGCCGAGGAACGCGCCGTCCTGGTACCGCGCGACGCTGCCGGGCAGGAGCGGCTGGCTCGTCTTGTTGGCCATCTCCAGGGTGATGGCGGCATTGAGGGATTCCTCCGGGGCGGCGATGATGTGGCGCTGGGCCTTGATGCGGCTCGAGCCGATGCGCAGCCGGATCGAACGACCGTCCGAGCGGACGATCGCCGGATCCTTCGCGGTGAAATGCGCCGTCGTGCCGCGCGTCTGCAGGCCCTGGAAAATTTGCACCGTCTTGCTTTGCACGCGCTCGAGCAGCGCCAGGTTTGACGAATAGGATTGCTCGAACTGCTCGACCTCGGAGATGCGCTGCGACGTTGCCTGGTTCATCCGGTTCCAGTGGCGGTTCTGCTCCTCGAATTTCTTTTGCGCGGCGCTGAACGACGTCACCTGCCGCGTCACGCTCCGGGTTACCTCCTGGGTCTTGCCGAGCGCCAGCATTTCGAGCTCGGGGATGCGCTCGCTGTCGGAGGAAGATTGCGTGGAGAACGAGAGCTCCGCGTGGCTCCAATCTTCGCCCGTCGTCTGCGTGACCACGGCGAACGACGTGAGCTCCACCCAGTCGGGATCGGCTGCGCTCGCGCGCACCTCGTGCATCGGCTCCCACGTGGCGCCGGGCGTGGCGTACGTCAGCGTCAACGTCGCATTGCCGGCGGCGCTGCCTTGCACCGTCACGAGCACGGTCGTCTCTTCCAGCTTGGTCAGGCGGCGGAGCTCTTCGAGGTTCTTGGCGCTCGCCTCCACGTCGGGGGCGAGCTGCTCGCGTGCAGCCTGCACCTCGCGCCGCGACGCGCTCGTCTTGCGCAGCGCCCCGGAGACGAAATCGATCACCTGCCCGTACGTATCGACCTTGATGTCGCGGGTGACGGCGTCCCCTTCGAGCTTCTGCACGGAAAACACCTTGATCGATTCGACGTGCTCCTGCTGCGCGTCCAGGATCGCGAGCTCGTCGTCGAGCGCTTGCAGCTTCCGGAGCAGCGCCTTGTGTTTTTCCTCGACCTTGCGAAACCCTTCATCCGTGGATCGCGCCAGAAAGCGCCGCTCGACGGCCACGTCCACGATCTTGCCGGTGCTCGTCGACGCACGCACGGAGCCTTCATCGACCCAGCCGGGCAGCTTCTTGAAACGGAAGACCGTGGGCTCGGCCGTGAGCGCTACCGTCGCCTCGCGGCTCACGAGCGCCCGATCCGAGTACACGGTCACCTTCGTGATACGCGACGCCACGCCTCGGTCGGCGGGGTCCTCGACCGTATCTGCGACGGTCGCCGCCAGGGCGAACACGGGCGGCGTGCTCTGCGGTGGAGCTTCCGCGCGTGGTGTCACGGGCGAGGGCGTGCTCGTGCAACCGAGGGCCGCGGAGAACAGGAGGGAGAGGGCAATCCACTTCGAAGGGAGGGGCGGCGTCATGGAGATCCCTACTGTACGAACGAGACGCGCCCAGGATCTATCCGAATGTGTGACGTGGCCAGCCGCACCGGGTAGCATGCCGCCATGTTGCTACCGACGCTGCGCTACCAGCTCGACGTGTCGTGGTCGCTTTTGGCCCTTCACCTCGACGGCTTGACCGACGAAATGTGCTTGTGGGAGCCCGCGCCCGGGGCGTGGACGGTCCGGCCGACGAGCGGACGCTGGGTCGCCGATCTCGTCTTGCCCGAGCCGGATCCTCCGCCCACGACCACCATCGGCTGGGTGACCTGGCACATCGGCTGGTGGTGGACGGGGGCGCATGCGCATACGTTCGGCGCGCGGCGCGGCGAGGCGCTCGACATGATCGAGCACGCGAAAACCGTGGACTGGCCGGGCAGCGCCGCGGGCGCCGCCGCGTGGCTGACCCGCTTGCGTGATCAATGGACGCAGGCGCTCGACGGTCTCACGGAGGCCGAACTGGACCAGCATATCGCGTGGTTCGACAAACCCTTGAGTCACGTGATTGCCTGGGCAAACATCGAGCTCATGAAGAACGCCGCCGAGATCGGCCAGTCACGGCTCTTGTACAGAGCGCGAAACGGCCGCGCCTAGTTGGCAAACCAATCGCTCGGCCGCTGCCGCTGGGTCACGACGATCCGCGCTTTCGTCCACGTCCCCGCGGTGGGCGCGATGGTCCCCGAACATTCGATGGGCCGGCTCGACGAATGATCGTACTCGTCCGTGAGGTAAAGCCAAGCGGAGAACCCGTCTCCGCCCTTTCGCTCGACGTCGTGCGCCCCGTAGCCCTTGAGACCGACATCGACCGTCTTCGCGCGGCTCCCGCGGGAGCAGGCAACACTGCCGCTGACCTTGAAATCCGAGCCGCTCGTGGTCCCCTCGTCGACGACGAGCCAGATGTTGTTGAATGCGTACCCCGTGCCGTCCCATTTGAACTGGACTTTGAAAGGTTTGTCCGGCTCGACGGCGACACTCGCGACTTCGGTATCGGGGACGTGCAGCCCGCGACCCTCCTCCTGATACAGGAGATACCCGCCGATGCTCGCCCCGATCAGGAACAGGGTGAAGCAGCCGGCGCCGAGGAAAAGGCCGACCCGGTTCACTTTCCCGGACGTGGCCGGCCGGACGCCTGGAAACGGGGCGCCCTGCGGGCCGGGCCACGGGGTGGCTTGCGGACCGGGGGGCGCTGCGCTGCATTCCGCGGCGGCCGCGGCGAGGAATGCCTCGGGGCTTATCGCGGGGAGATCGGCGCCCCGAATGCGCATGATCCCTCCGCCGGGCGCCTGCCGCCACTCGGCCCAGTAGGCCCGCTGCGCGCCGCCCTCGCCCTCGATTCCCCGCTCCGCCACAAAATAACGAGGCGGCTGGCCGCCCGCGCGCACGAGCGCGACGTAATGGCATTCGGTGGGCGCCTGCGGAGGCGGTAGGGGGATGAGGAGCGCCTCGACGCCGGGCGCGGGGTACATCGGCGTGATCACGAGCGCCGAACCGTCCGCGCGATCCTCGGGCCCGAGGCCCTCGCCGGCGGCGGCCCACGCTTGCTGCAGCATCGCGTTGCCCTGGTTCGCCGCGGCAGCCCACCACGCCGACGGGTCACGCAGCACGCCACTCATCAAGACTTGATGCGCAAAACGGTAATGTTGTTGTCTCACCGCGGACCTCCGCCGACCCGCCCGTCGGCGACCCTGAGGTCTCACGGGCCCGCCGTCGCGTCAATGGTTCCATCGAGCAAAGGGTCAGGGCAACGGCCCTCTGACGGGAATGTGCTCTTTTCACGAGACCGGCGACCTTTTTCCCGACATGGGGCATCCTCCTCGTGAGGAGGGACGCCGTGGGACCGGACGATTCTCCCGAGGATGCAACGAAGCTCGCTTCGCAGGCCCATGCGTGGCTGAGTCCCACCGCGATCACAGGACGAGCATGACGACCGATGAAAAGGTAACTCTGCGCGAGGAGAAAGAGACCCTTCTCCTCACGGTGTACGGCAAGGCGGAAGAGAGCCGCATGCCCGATTCCCTCCTGCGTGATCGTTTCGCCGCGGAGGCCATCCGCCGGGTCGACTACGATTTTTCGAAGCTGAAGGTCCGCCGCGACGACATGATTTCGCTGGCGATACGCGCGCACCTCCTGGATGGCTGGACCCGCGAATTCATCGCCCAGAACCCGGACGCCACCGTGCTGCACCTCGGATGCGGGCTCGACAGCCGGGTCTTCCGGGTCGACCCGCCCGCAACCGTCCGCTGGTTCGACGTCGACTATCCGGAGGTCATCGCGCTGCGCCGTCGTCTTTATCCCGAGCGTTCGGGCTATACCCTCCTCGGCACGTCGCTCACGGATCCGCAATGGCTCGACGCGGTGCCGTCGGATCGTCCGGCGATGATCGTCGCCGAGGGCGTCCTCCCTTATCTCCGCGAGGATGAAGTGCCCCGCCTCTTCGGTCGGCTCACGGCGCATTTGCCGGCGGGCGAATTCGGATTCGACTGCTACAGCCGCCTCGGCGTGCGGCTCCTCCGGCGGCACCAATCGATCAAAGCAACCGGCGCCTCCGTGCACTGGGGCCTCGATGATCCCCACGAGCTCGAAGCGCAGGTCCCGAAACTCGTGTTCCTGACGGAGGTCACGAGCCACGATCCCGCGCAGCTCGCCAGGATGTCGAGGGCGGCGCGCCTGATCTCCCGCGTCTTCATGGCGGTTCCGGTTCTCAAGAAGGTCGGACGGATGGTGCGATATCGGTTTGGATAGACAATCCGTGCCTTACAGCCGCCTCACCGCCCCGGAATTCGAACCACGTCACGGCGTCGATGTTCTCCCCGAAGCTCGTGCGATCGGGCCTCGATGCGAAGACCGTGGTGCTCGCTTTCACGGGCGTGCCGGTAGCGGGGCCCGCGGGCACTTTGAACGACATTCACCTTCGCTTTCTTTTGGATCCGTGGAGCACGTGGCCGCCGGCAGAGGGGACGAATGTCGGCCTGGCCGACGTGCAAGGGCCCTTCGCGATATCCGAGGGGGCAGGCATCCAGGTCGCCGTGCTCCGCGGCACGAGCGTAGGGCCCGTGCCGTATCAGATCATCCCCGAATTCGGCATGGGGGTCCCGTTCTTCCCGTCCTCCGCGCTTCCGTCCGACGCGACCCAGGCAGCCCTCCTGCGAATGCATCCCGGGGGGCACATCATCGGATATGGGCGTCCCCACGCCGGAGACACGATCGAGCTCCTCGTCGGACTCGGCCATCACGACGGGCCGAAGCCCACCGTGGAGGGATTCACGCCCATCGGCTGCACGAAAACCTCCGTGCTGATGGACGCCGTCCATACGGAGAAAGGGACGCTCGTCGGCTTTGCGAGCAATGACGAGCCGGCGAATGCCAAGGGCTGCACGGGCTCGCTCGGCGACGCCACACGGGTCGTCGTCGCCCGCGTCACCGATGGGAATCCGGTCGGCACCGAGCTCGCCGCGACGACGCCCGACAATCCGGCATCGATCATGGGGCTCGCCATGGCAGGCCGCAGTGAAGGCGCGTGGATGACCGTGGGCCACTCGGGGTGGATCGAGGCGACGGCCACGATTCAAGCGCACTTGCTCGACGCGGCAGGGACCTCCGTGGCAGCGCCGTTCAACTTGGCGGGAGCGAGTGATCTCAATCCGGATTCCGTCGGCGCCAGCAGCATGGCCGGCGATCTCGTCGCCGCGTGGTCCTACGGTGCGCTGTCCCCCGACCGTATCGAGGTGAAGCGCGTCAACGCCGCGGGCGCGGTCGTGGCCACGGCGATGATCGAAGCAAACCTCGGCACTTCCCAACCGATCGCTGTCCTTGGATCCCCCACGGGCGACGCCGTGCTCCTCGCATATTCGGCGATCTCGCCGGAGGACCCGACGGCGCGTATTCACCTCCAGCGGCTCGGTTGCGCCCCTCTGCCCTGAGCTCGTCCACGGGCGGACGCATTTTTTGGTATCCTCCTCCTCGGTGGCCGTTGTAGAGAAGCTCCAATGGTCGCGGGGGTGACTCCCGCGGAGCGAGGGACAGCCGCAATGAACACGTTCAATTTCACGCAAGCCGATGGCTCGTCACGGGCCGTCGTCGGATATCGGTATGCGCCGCCCAAGGCCGCGGCGAAGCGTTACGTCGCCGGCCGCGGCAATGTCTCGCGGCTGCCTCCCAAGGTCGACCTCCGGCCGTTCATGTCGCCGATTGAGGATCAGAAGGCCACGAACAGCTGCGCCGCCAACGCGACGGCGGGCGCCTACGAGTACCTCGTCAAGCGCCACCTGGGCGAAGACGCCTACGACGTGAGCCGCCTCTTCATCTATTACAACGGCCGCGCCGTCGACGATCCCGAGAACATCCAGGACGAAGGCAGCGTCCTGCAATCCGTCATCGCGAGCCTCAAGGAGCACGGCGCGTGCTCGGAGGAGACCTGGGCCTTCGATCCCGAGGCCGTCAACGAGCAGCCTTCGGACGAGGCGTACCAGGAAGCCGCGCAGTTCCGCATCGAAGACACCGAGCTCGTCCCGACGAACCTCGAGGCCTGGAAGATGGCGCTCGCGGAGGGCCACCCGATCATTTTCGGCGTCAAGCTCTTCTCCTCGTTCGACAAGCACAAGAAGGCGGGCCTCGTCCCCGTCCCGACCTCGCGGGAGACCGGGCGCGAGAGCCACGGCGGGCACGCGATGCTCTGCGTCGGTTATTCGGACCCGGACCAGGTCTTCATCGTCCGTAATTCCTGGGGACCCGAATGGGGCGACAAGGGATATTGCTACATCCCTTATCGGTACCTCATGAACGAGGAATACAACTTCGGCGACTCATGGATCATCAAGCGTATCGACGTCTTGCCGCCCGACGAGGAGACCTGGTCCGACGACGAGGAGTCCGTGCTGGAGGACGTATCGAGCGTCCTTGCCCAGCTCGACGAGGACGAATATGCGGGCCTCCTCGAGAGCATGGGCGACGTTCCGCTCGACGTGCGGCTCGCGCTCCTGTTCTTGCGTGCTGCCGGCGCGGACGGGGACATCGCGGACGACGAGCTGCGAGCCACGGCCGAGCACATCACGCCCGTGCTGGAGCAGCTCGGCTCGCGGCAAAGCGCGGAGAAGGTGCTGCGTAATGCGCTGCGCCGCCTCGATGACGAGCAGCTCGTGGAGGAGACCATCGAGGTCCTCGGCGAGGTCTTCTCCCAGGAGGTGCTCGCCTCGATCGCGTCCCAGCTCCAGGAGATCGTCGGCTCCGATGACGACGTCTCCGAAGAGGAGCAGGCCTTCGTCGACGCCGTCGTCGAGCGCTGGCAGATCGAGCCCGCGGAGGACGAGGGCGACGAGGAAGAGGGCGACGAGGACGAGGGCGACGAGGACGAGGGCGACGAGGAAGAGGGCGACGAGGACGAGGAAGAAGAAGACGAGTAGCCCCCCGAGATCACGCTCGGCGAAAAGTGAACGCATCGTTCACTTTTCGCCCCTTGACGTCCTCCTAAAGTGAACGTACGGTTCACTTTAGAGAGCGACGACGTGGCACGACAGCTCAACGAACAGGTGCGCGAACGGGTGTTTCGCGCGGCGGCGGAGGTGTTTGCCGAGGCCGGGTACCAGGGCGCGACGATGGCGGCCATCGCCGCCCGCGCCGGGGTCTCGACCGGCAACATCTACCGGTATTTCGAGCATAAGGACGCGCTGTTTTACGCGGTGCTGCCGGACGAGTTCGCGGCGCAGTTCCTCCGGCTCACCCGCAGGCGCGTGCAGGCGCTCGTGCGCGCGCCCGTGCCGACCGAGCTCGACGCGGGCGCGGAGGAGCGCGGCGAGGAGCTCCTCCGTTTCTGGATCGAGCATCGATTGAAGGTGATCACGCTGCTCGACCGGGCCCAGGGCTCACGGCACGAGGGATTCGCCGAGGCATTCGTGCGGGAGCTCATGCGCCCCTCGCTCGCCAAGCTGCGCGTCGATGCGCCGCAGAGGCGGGTGAGCCCCATCGCGCGTTTCGTCCTCCAAAATATCTTCCGCAACACGGTCCGCACGATCGTGTCGATCCTCGAAGCCCACGCGGACGAGGCGCAGATCCGCAAGGCGTTTCAAGGGTTCTGGAGTTATCAGCTCGCCGGTTTGTCCGGCTTTGCCAAATGGGTGCAGTCATGAGCCAAGATCTCTGGGAGCTCGACGCGGTCGGGCAGGCGGCCCTCGTGAAATCGGGCGAGGTGAGCGCGCTCGATCTCGTGGACGCGGCCATCGCGCGTATCGAAACACTCGAACCCGTGGTCCATGCGCTCGCGAGCGTGGACTTCGACGCGGCCCGGGAAAAAGCCAGAGCTCGGCCATCGGGGCCGCTCGGCGGCGTGCCATTCCTCATCAAGGACGTCCTCGCGTATCCCGGGCACAAGCTCACGATGGGCTCGCGCCTTTTCCGCGATTACATCGCGCCTGCGGGGTCGCCTTATACCGAACAGCTCGACGCCGCGGGGCTCGTCACGCTCGGAAAAACGACGACGAGCGAGTTCGGCCTCCTCGGCAGCACGGAGACGCTTCTCGCCGGGATCACGCGCAATCCGTGGGATCTCACGAAATCGGCCCTGGGCTCGTCCGGCGGCGCCGCGGCCGCGGTCGCGAGCGGGATGGTGCCGGTGGCGCACGCGAGTGACGGCGGAGGATCGATCCGGATCCCGGCGTCCGCCTGCGGCCTCTTCGGCTTCAAGCCGGGGCACAAGCGCTGCGTGCCCACAGGGTATGTCGACACGTTCGAGCTCGTCATCGATCATTGCGTGAGCCGGAGCGTGCGCGACAGCGCGTTCTTGTTGTCGCTGACGGAGGACCCGAGCGCGCATCCGCGGGTCGGATACGTGGATCGACCGCTCGATCGAAAGCTGCGTATCGGCGTGTATTCGACGACGCTCCTCGGCCGGGCGCCCGATCCCGAGGTGATGCGTGCTCTCTCGCAGACGATGCGTCTCTGCGCCGACCTTGGGCACGAGGTGGTGGAAGCGCCGCCGCCGCCCGTCGACGGCGTGCTGCTCTCCGAGGCGTTCTTCGATTCGGCCGGTGCCGCAATGCACGAGGTCGTCCGCACCATGGAGAGCATGCTCGGCAGGCCCGTCGGCGAGGACGACCTCGAGCCCTTCACCCTCGCGCTGATCCACCATTCTCGCAGTTTGCCCGAGGGCGCAGAGGCGCGCGCGAAGGCCACGGTTGCCCACGCGTCCGCGCGAATGCTCTCCTACATGGAGAGCTACGACGTCCTCCTGTGCCCGACCCTCCCCGTTGCGCCGTACGACCTCGGCACGCTCGCGCCGCACCTCGATCGTGAGCTCCTCATTCGCCGCACGGAGGTGCTCGCGGGGTACACGCCCATCTATAGCATGGCGGGTGTCCCGGCCATGTCCGTGCCGCTCGGCTCCTCGGAATCGGGCCTGCCGCTCGGCAGCCATTTCGCCGCGCCGCTCGGACAGGAGGCGACCCTGCTCGGCCTCGCTTATCAGCTCGAAGCGGCCGCCCCGTGGCGGCATCGCTGGCCCGCGGTGACGCGCGCGACGCGGGAGCGCGCCTCCGCGTCCGTGCTAGGGTAGGCGCCATCATGTCGACTGCCGCGTTCGAACCGCCGATCACCGCACCCTCCGACCTCGTGGAGACGGTGCGAAGGCAGGGGTTCGCCGTCGCGAGTTCGTCCTGGGCCCAGGGCCTCCCCGGCGCGCTCCACCCGGATTGGGCGGCGATCGCCGCGGAATGGGACGACATGCCGCGCGACCCGTACCTCAAGGACGGCGGGCACTACCGGCGGCGCCGGCACGCCTCGTTCATCGTCGACGAGGCGTCCTGCCGTCTCGTCCCCCACCGCGCGCACTTTCAGCCGCTGCAATACAATGCGCTCCACGGCGGCATGGAGCGCTGGTTCGAGCCGATGCGGCAAACTCTGATCGGGCAGCCGTTCTGGTCCGACTTGCTCACGGCCCTCGCGCGGGTCTGCTCCGAGATCAAGAGTTCCTTGCCCTGGTACGTCGAAGCACACCAGTTCCGGATCGACACGAGCGAGGGAATCGGGCGGCCCACGCCCGAGGGCGCGCATCGTGACGGCGTCGACTTCGTCGCGCTCTTCCTGATCGGGCGCCACGGGATTCGCGGCGGTGAGACCCGCGTCTTCGATGCGCGCGGCCCGCAGGGGATCCGCTTCACGCTCACCGAGCCCTGGTCCTTCCTCTTGCTCGACGACGAACGCGTGATCCACGAGTCCACGCCGATCCAGCCTCTCCTCGGCGGAGAATCGGGGGCGCTGCCTCACGGGCATCGCGACACGTTGGTCCTCACGTACCGCAGAAATGGGTTTCAGGACCGGTGAACCCGCGCGCGCCTCTTGACAGGGGCGGCCCTGTTCGATTCTCTTGCGTGCATGGGCGCGGGTAACGCGAGCGGAGATCTGCCGGCGGCGTATGCGCTGCACCTGGTCGATCTCGCGGCGCGGTGGGGCGTCGCGCCCGACGAGCTGCTCTCCGGGCTTGGGCTCACGCGTGATTCCCTGACGAACCCGGCGGCTCGGATATCCCTGGAGACCACGGGCACGCTCGTGAAACGGGCGACGGCGCTCACCGGAGAGCCGGGGCTCGCCGTTTTCATGGGCCTACAGATGCGCCTCTCGTCGCACGGATATCTCGGCTTCGCCGCCATGACGGCCGGGACGATCCGCCAGGCGATCGAGCTTGCCATTCGTTTCGTCCCCACGCGCACCACGGCGCTCGGCTTCCATCTGCACGTCGAGGGCGAAACGGCGTCCCTCGTCTTCGAGGAGCGCGCGCCGCTCGGCGAGGCGCGGGAGTTCATTCTCATCGCGCTCATGATGGGCATTGCCCGGATCGGCCGGGACATCACGAAGCAGGAGCTCGGCGGGGACGCGTACTTCGCGTTCGCCGAGCCCCCTTATTTCCAGCGGTTTTCCCACCTCGCGCCGGGGCGGATTCATTTTGGTCAGCCCTCGAACCGCATCGTCTTCGCCTCCTCGGTGCTCGATTTGCCCCTCGACATGGCCGATCCGGTGGCGATGCAGCTCGCGCGCGAGCAATGCGAGCGGGAAATGCAGGCCCTCGGGCGGGATGATCGGACGGCGGCGAAGGTCCGTGAGCTCTTGCCGCTGCCGGAGGGATATCGCTCCCTCGAGGAGATCGCGCAGCACCTCGGCGTCTCGCCGCGCACGCTGAAGCGACGCCTCGCCGATGCGAATACCTCTTATTCCGAGATCCTCGACGAGCTCCGGCAGGAGCGCGCCATGCTCCTCCTCCGGGACGAGAGCCTCTCGCGCGAGCAAATCGCCGAGCGGCTCGGCTATTCCGACGCGGCGAATTTCGCGCGGGCCTTCCGGCGCTGGACCGGACGAACCCCCGGCATGCTCCGCAAACCGTGACGGTTACGGCGAGGTCGCGGCTCGATACGAGGCCTTCCAGCGATCGAGCTCCTCGCGGTTATCCATGTCCCAGGGATGGAAGCCGGGCCGGTAGTAATCGAGGTAGTGCAGAAACAGCTTGAACATGCCGCCCGGACGGAAGAAGAGGAAATCGACGAGCGATATCCATTCCCGGACCGAGAAGAGAATCCCGTTTTCGTGCATGAGCCGCGCCTGGTGCTCGATCACCTTCGCCCAGAAGATCAGGGTCGTCGGGATCATCAGGGCACAGCGCTCGAACGCGTTGCCGCCCGACGCGAGGTAGACGTCGAACGCGACGGCCTTGTGCTCGTTCTCCTCGGCGGCATGCCAGCGCCAGAGCGCGGCCATCTCCGGGTGCGCGCCTTCGAGCAGGCGCGGATCGCCGAGGATGAAATGCCCCATCAGCGCGGTGAAATGCTCGAGATTACACGTCACCGCGAGCCGCCAGCGCGGCGGCAAAAGCTTCGTCGCGCGGCGGAGGATGCGCTCGACTCGCTTCTCCATCGCGTCGATCGGATACCCCTCCTTGCGTAGCATCTCGTTGTATCGGTCGTGCTCGCGGCCGTGAATGCCCTCCTGGGCGACGAAGGCTTTGATCTCCGCGAGGAGCCGGGGATCTTGGACCCTGTCCCGATGGGCCTTGACGGCCGCAATGAAGAATCGCTCGCCTGCCGGGAAGAAGATGGAGAGGTTGTCGAAGAAGAGCGTGACGGCCCGCCGCTCTCCGTGCCAAAAACGCGGGATCCGCTCGTTGGTCTCGAACCGCAGATTCCGAACCTCGATCGTCGGGGAAACGGACATGGCTCACCTCGTGCCGGACATGCGGATCGTGACACGATGCGCCAAGCGTCGGCAGGTTCGCGCGTGCCAGATCCGTGTCATCTGGGGCCACGGCAGGAGGCCGGCGGCGGCTGGCTTGCGAGGCGGAGCGGTCCGCGAGGGTTTCGTGCTACGGTCGCCCGCACGGAGGTCTTGTCATGAGATTGCTTGCGTTCGCCATTCCTTTCGCCGTTGCCCTCGCCCTCGCCCCGCGCGCCGCGCACGCCGGCTGCCCCCAGGCCGCCGGTGATGGATGCGATGCCATCATCAAGATCGAAGCGCGCCTCGAAGGCGCGCCCGCGTGCGCCAGCCTCGATCAGATCGAGCCCGAGAACGGCTGCGTTTGTCACGGCACCGTCTCCTTCGTGAACAATTGCGCCTTCGAGATCGTGGCCCAGGATTTCTCGTTCGGCAGCGACAAGACCCTGGTCCTTGCCGGCGAGACGGCCTTCCTCGACGTCGAGGGGAGCCCCTCGGGCGACGCCGTGGGCGGACCGCCGGGCGTCCACCACGACGAGCTCAACCTCCAGGGCGACGGGCAGGCCTTCAAGCTGATCGTCGATTACACCGTCGAGCACCGCGTGCTCGAGACCGGGTGCAGCATGTCCGGCGCCGATCGGCCGGGCCTCGCCGGCGTGGGTCTGGGACTCGCCGCGCTTCTTTTCGCGCGCCGTCGCCGGGCTCGTTGAGGCTGCGGAGGAAGGACGGAACGATGCGAATCGGAATGCGCATCTTCATGAGCGCGCTCCTCCTCGTCGCTGCGCGGGCCACAGCCGGCTGCTCCGGCGGCGGGGAGGGCGGAACCGGAGCGGGCGGCGCCGGAGGAACAGGCGGCGCTGGTGGAATGGGCGGCGCGGGCGGCGCCGGAGGAATGGGCGGCACCGGAGGAACGGGCGGCGCTGGTGGAATGGGCGGCGCGGGCGGCGGTGATCCCGGGCCGAGCGTCGATACGACGAATCCGCAGCTTTACAAGGTCTCCTTCAAAGCGGACCAGGCGGATGCGGCCGCGACGCAGGCCCTCGGCACGCAGCTCGCGCACCTCGATACGCGGGTCACGTCGCGGGGGCAGCTCGTCGTGTATCTGCACGGCGCGGGCGCGCCTTCCACGTGTGGATCGAATGCCCACGGCGAGGTGCTCGCGGGCCTCGGCTTCCACGTGTTCGGCCCCTGTTACCTCAGCGATTACGGCGTGGGGAACTGCGGCGACGACATCGAGGGATGCCGCCTCGAAGCGTTCGACGGCACGGATCACCACCCGTTCGTCGACATCACCCCGCCGGACAGCCTCGAGACGCGTATCGTCAAAGGGCTCGCCTATCTCGCCGAGCAAAACCCCCAGGGCGACTGGACGTATTTCGTCGACGGCGACAAACCCCGCTGGGACAAGATCGTCATTTCGGGGATTTCTCACGGCGCGAGCACGTCCGCGGTCATCGGGAAACACCGGCTCGTCCACCGCGTGGTGAGCCTCTCCGGGCCGCTCGACAGCAACCAGGCCTGGCTGAAGGCGCCTTCGCTCACGCCCATCGATCGGTTTTACGCCCTCACCCACACGGCCGATTCACAGCACCCGGGGCACCTGACATCGTTCGAGGATCTCGGCCTCCCCGGCATGCCGACCTCCGTCGACGGCGCCATGCCGCCCTACGGGGACAGCCATCGCCTTCGTTCGTCGGCCGAGACGAGCGACGGTCACGTCTCCACGCAGGCCGGCGGCCCTTCGCCGAAGGACGCGGACGGGAACTACGTGTTCCTGCCGGTCTGGATCTACCTTTATACCGGATCGCTCTGAGCGCTTCTTCCACATCGACGCGCTTCGCCCGCCCGCGTCTCCAGTGCGAGGCAGCGGCGAAGCGCCTCGAGGAAGTATCGATCCCCGAAGGAGAGGGATTGCTGCGGCCATCCGTAGGAGGTGGATCCGCGTGCCAGGATGCCTCGATGGGGAGAATCCACCGCGAGATAGGCGAGCTTGCCGTCGGGGGCGCGGAAGGTGAGCAGGGAATGCAGGATGTTCTCGGCGGCGCCGAGATACCGCTCCCGCAGGTTGGGGTCGTCGACGAGCGTGCCGAGCTCGAGCAAACCCGACGCTGCAATCGCGGCAGCGGACGAGTCCCGGGCCGTGAACGCATGCGTGCCCGGCCGCCGGTCGCCGAGGACGCCATCGCCGTTCGCGTCGTTCCAGGGCCCCTCGGGCTCCCCGAGCGCTGCGTCGAAATCGCTGGGCGGCACGAAGTCGCCGGGAACGTGGTTATAGGGATCGCGCGTATCGTTCGGCAGGTGATCGATGAAATAGTCGGCGACGCGTGAGGCGGTTTCGAGGAACCGGACCGGCTCGACCGAGGCATCGTCCCTGGTGAAGCGGTAGACCGTGGTAAAACCATGAAGGGCCCATGCCTGGCCGCGCGACCAAGTGGATTCCGCAGCAAAACCTTGATCACTTATCTTCTTGTGGATCCGACCCGCCCCCGGCCCCGCGCCCTCCTCGTGCTGGACGATGTGGTAGGTGCTGCCGTCGGAGCGAACGTTCTCGGCCATCACCGTCATCGCGTGGGTCACCGCGTGCTTGTAGAGGAGGCGCAGGGGCCCGGACCCGGGACGATCGGCGAGGTCCCAGGCGAGCAAGGGGAGCTCGACGTTCATCATGCTGTCGATGTACACGGGATAAGGCGCGAGGTAATCGTTGGAGAGCGGAAAAGCTCGGTAGGCCCCCACCGGCGTGGAGCCCGCATTGAACAGCCGATCCAGCGAGAACGCGCTCCGCTCGATCGCGGTCCGCGCGCGTCCGCGCCAAACCCCGCCCGGATCGTCGCCCTCGTCCAGCACGGAGAGCGCCTTGCCAAACGTCGAGAGAAAACGAAAACCGAGATCGTGGTCGCTCGCCGTATTCTCCAGCGTCGCCATGTGCGAGGTCCATGCGAGCGCGGCTTGTCGCATCCGCGGATCACGCCCGTGGCGATAGAGCTCCCACACCACACCCGGGAAAAAGCCGCTGCGCCAGTCCTCGACGGGCTTCTGCACCCAGCTCCCGAGGTTGGGCGGCGAAGGCTTGGTCACGACCGGGTAAAGCGAGGCGAAATGGTCGGGATCCGCGCCCGCGAGCTCGTCGATCGTGGCGCGCGTCCGTTCTTGAGCGAAGACCAGCGCGTCGTCGATCCGTGGGCGAAGCGGAGATGCGGCGGATTCGCTCGGCGGCTCCTCGGGCGCACACGTCGGGAGCGTGAGGCAGAGCGCGGCGATGACGGGGAAATTCCGACGAAGCCGGTTCACGGGCGCGTGCATGCCCTATGTCTCGTGCCCGCGAGGGTCGACGTAAAGCCGACTTACGGCTCGGCGAACGCAGGCGCGGCGCTCTGCCCGGAGCCGAAGGAATCCGCCCCTGCGCGCCGTGCCGCGTGCGCGAGCCTGTGCTCCCGCGGGCCTTGGCCGTGGGCGCGCGTAAAAGCCCGCGTGAAGGCCGCTTCGCTATCATAGCCGACACGCGCCGCGATCACCTTGATGGGCAGCGTCGTTCCCGCGAGCAGCGCGGCCGCGCGGTCGAGGCGCAGGCGACGCACGTAGCTACCGAGCGGCTCGCCGAGCAGGGCGGTGGCGCGTGCCGCGAATGCCGAGCGCGAGAGGCCGACGCGCCGCGCGAGCTCCCCGAGCTCCCAGTTCTCCTCGGGCGCGGCCCGCACCTCGGCGAGCGCGGCCGCGATGGGCTCGTCCTGCAGCGCCTCTCGGCCGGGAAGCGGCGAGGCCAGCGTGCGGAGCGCGCAAGCAAAGAGCGTGTGCCCGAATGCCTCCACGATCCCGTCGCGCAGCGGCGGCGAGAGATCAGGCGCCTCGGCGAGCAAATGCAAGGTCTCGCCGAGCCACCGGGACAAACCCGGATTCGAGCCCTGGAGGTGCACGAGCGAGGGCAGGAGCGAGATCCACGGCGCGCCCGCGGCGTCGAAGCGCAGATCCACGACGACGAGGCGCGTCTCGGGCGGCGCCTCGGTGCGTATCGAGGTCGGGCCCGTGGGCCGGAGGGCCTTGCAATAAACGTCGGAGAAGCCGCAGAGCGAGGTCGTGGGTTTGTCGCGGATCGAATGCGCGTCGCCGCGGGGCAGGAAGACGATCTCGCCCTCGCGGAGCGCGAGCCGCTGGTCCTTCTGGCCGACCCAGCCACCCCCGCGCAGCGCCGCGTAGACGCGAGCCTTGCCTTGCGAGGGGAGCTGTTTTCCCCATCGATCGCCGAGATCGGCCTGCTGCACCTCGGTTCCTTGCAGGCGGAGCGTCCGTGCCAGCTCGTCGAAGGCTGCCGACATGCCCGGGAGTCTAGCGTGGCGGGCGCTTGACGTCACGTGTGGACGCGCGGGCGTGTGATCCGGACGCGCGGCAAAGCCCTCTGCCGTTACCTTCTGGGCATCCCTCGAACGGAGGAGGTATCCCATGACGAGCACAGGACATCGTGACGCTGCGCAGGCCCTCGACGAGCACCTCGCGCTCATTTCCCAGGACATCCAGCGCTGGATCGAGCTCTTCGCGGACGACGCCGTGGTCGAGTTCCCTTACGCCCCGCCCGGGCTGCCGGCGCGCCTCGAAGGCAAGGCGGCGATCGACGCGTATTTCCGCCCCACGCCGCAGACGTTCGTCGGGCTCACGTTCAGCAACCTGCGCCGGTATGTCACGACGGACCCCGACGTGGCGCTGGCCGAGGTGCACGGCACGGCGTTCATCCCCACCACCGGCAAGCGGTACGAGCAGGACTACATCATGGTGCTGCGGACGAAGGCGGGGAAGATCGTTCATTATCGCGAATACTGGAACGTCGGGCTCGCGCTCGAATCGTTTGGCGGGACAGACGAGGCGCGCAAGGCGGTGGGTACGCCATGAGCGGCCATATCTTGATCACAGGCGGGACCGGCAACACCGGTCGTCGGATTGCCGCGCGCCTCGGCGAGCTCGGTGTGTCCGCGCGCGTGGCGAGCCGCGCGGCCAGCGGCAGCGATCACGTGGTGTTCGATTGGGCCGACCCCTCGACACACGCGCCCGCGCTTTCGGGCGTGGATCGGGTGTATCTGATCGCGCCGGGGATGGTCGAGGATCCTTCCACGCTGATGCTGCCGTTTCTCGAGCGTGCCCTCGCGAGCGGGGTCGGGCGGTTTGTCCTGCTGAGCTCGTCTGCCATTCCCGAGGGCGCACCGGGCCTCGGCACCGTGGATCGATTTCTGCGCGAGCGCGCGCCGGGCTTTGCGATCTTGAAGCCCTCGTGGTTCATGCAGAACTTCGTCGAGCCGCGGCACCCGCACGCCGCGAGCCTGATCGGCGAGGGAAAGGTGGTCACCTCGACGGGCGCGGGGCGGGTCGGATTCGTGGACGCGGACGATATCGCGGAGGTCGCCGTGCGCGCGCTCGTCGACGAGACGTCACATGATACGGCGCACGTGATCACCGGGCCGGAGGCGCTTACGTATGCGGAGGTGGCGGCGATCCTGGAGCGCGTCACCGGCAGGCCGATGCGGCACGAGCACGTGGACGACGACGAGGCCCGGCGCCGCCTCACGGCCGCGGGCATGCCGGAGCCGTATGCCGCGCTGCTGGTCGGGCTCGACATTGCAATCCGGGACGGCGCGGAAGATCGCGTCACGGATACGGTCCTCCGCGTCACCGGGCGCGCGCCGCGTTCGTTCGAGGCGTTTGCCCGGGCGCATGCGCGGGTCTTTCGGGGGTGAGCCACCAGGGCGGGCGTTCGCGCCCGACCGCCGCGCCGGCGTCCGGCGCCTCACTTTCGCCGCCGCGCGCCGGCCCGACGTCCCGCCGCGCTGAGCCATACGATGATCGCGCCGGCGAGCGGAGCGAGCGGCGTCGGCCCCTGATCTGCCGTTTGGCAGGTGCAACCGCCGCCCACGGGGATGATACGAGGCTCGTCCTCCCCGCCGGCGCCCGTCGTTGCGGCCATACCACCGGCGCCAGCCATTCCGCCGCTGCCGGTTGCACCCCCACTGCCGCCTGCGCCGCCGGAGCCACCCATTCCGCCGGAGCCACCCATTCCGCCGGAGCCACCCATTCCGCCGGAGCCACCAGCACCTCCAGCGCCGCCCATTCCGCCGCTACCGCCCGCGCCGCCGCTGCCGCCCATTCCACCCGAGCCGCCCATGCCACCGGCACCGCCCATTCCCCCAACTCCGCCCGCGCCACCGCTGCCCGTGCTCCCCGTCCCGATCCCCTCGTTCAAGCAGATCCCGCTCACGCACTGGCCGCCGCTACATTGTGCGTCCGTCGTGCACGACGTGAAATCGATGATCCGCGCCTGAACCCGCGCGCTGCCGAACGGAGCTTCGAGGTGGAACGTCGAATACGTGACCAGCACCTTGCCGCCGTTCGTCGACGCGAGCGACGGGATGCCTTTTGGCATGTCGTCCGTGGTGATCGGCAAGCTCGTGATGACCGCGAGATTGCTGTCCAGCACGACGGCCGCTTCGTCGGTCAGTGTGGGGCCGCAAGCCCGGTAGGCGACGACGAACCGGTCGCCGTCTCTGATCGCGCCGCGTTCCTCCAGCCCGAGGTAGGCGCAGCCGGGATGGCTCGCGAGCTCGATCGGCGCCGCGTCCACGAGCGTGCCGGCCGGGCTCACCCGTACCCCGAGGAGCTTCTTTGCGTCGCTGTCGATCCAGAACACGACATGGTTCGTCCCGTCGAACACCGTCGACATACCGGCGACGCCGCCGGGGCCCGTGAGCGCGAGCGGCGATGGATCCACCGGCGCGCCCATCGAATCGACGCGCGCCGCGCGCAGGCCCGAATCATACCACACGACGAGGTGGTTCGTCCCGTCAAACGACGCGCTCACGACCGAGGATACCGCTCCCAGCGCGACGATACTGCCGGGGGAGACCTGTCCCCCGGTATCGATCGTCTGCGAGGCGAGCACGAGGTCCCCGATGCCATTGTCATACGTGGGGCCCACGAGGAGCGTCCGGCCCGCGCCGACGGAGAGCGCCACGCGCTGGGTCATCTCGTTGAACGTCGGCAGCGCGATCGAGGGGGAATCGATCACGACGCCCTGCGTATCCATTCGGTTCACGAGGATCGCGCAGTTGTCGAAATCATACCCATGGGTGCAGCTCGAAAAGCCGAGGAACGTGCTCGTCCCGTCGAACGCGGCGCTCGTGTACTCCACGTCGCCGACTCCATCCTCCACGAAGATCCCGTTCGGATCGAGGGAGACGCCTTCTGGGGTAACACGCGCTGTATAGAGGTTCGTGCCCTGTCCCAGCACGAAATCACGCGCGTCGGACCACGCGACGACGAAGTTCTGCCCGTCGAAGGCCGCCGACGGCGACCGCTGGTCGTTCGCGCCGCCCGAGACGAGGAGCGGCGACGCGTCGAGCGCCACGCCGGTCGGCGCGAACCGCCGCGCCTGGATCGAATAACCGCCGGGGTTGAAGCCATCGAAGTACGCGTTTTGCCACACGACGAGCGCCTGCGACCCGTTCGAGGCGCCTTGCCCGTACGCGCCGAGGTCCGTGTACGTCACGCCGCCCGGATCGAGCACCGCGCCCTGCGGGGACACGCGCGCGCGGCGCAGCGGATACGCGACGAAGTCGGTCACGTAATCGCACCACGTCACGACGGCGTTCGTCCCGTCCACCGTCACGTCGATCTCCGTCGCATCGTACACCGGCGCGCTGATGGTGATCCCCGCGGGATCCAGCACCGTTCCCTGCTGCGCGTCGAAGCGCGTGCCCATGATCGTCGTCGCATACGTGTCGTCGTCGTATTGCCCGTACGCGATGAAGTAATTTTGCCCGTTCCACACCGGCACCGGATCCCACGTGGAAAGGACCGGCGCGGGCGTCATGATCTCGATGCCCGCCACATCGACGAGCGCGCCCTGCGTATCCACGCGGTGCGCATACCCGACCCCGCCCGACTCGCGCAGGAGGAGCGCCCCCGCGCCGTTCGATGCGACGTCGAGCCGGTAGCTCGGGCTCACCGCGATCCCGCCCGGATCGAGGGCCTGCCCGGCCGGCGAGACGCGTCCGTATCGGCCCGTGCCATTGTCGACCCACGCCACGAGGTAATTCGCGCCGTCGTACGCGACCCGCGTCTTTTGCTGGATCTTCGTCGACGTCGAGAGCGTGATCGGCGCGCCCACGGGCTTGCCGTCCCCGTCGAGGCGCTGGCCGTAAATGCCCGTGTTATAGATCATGTTCGCGGCGCCCTTCTGGTATGTCAAGAAGAACCCGCTCCCGTCGCTCGCGAGCGCGGGCTTGATCGCGCCTGCGTCCCCCACGACGGGAAAACCCGTCGCGTCGAGCACGGTGCCGTCGGCGGCGATACGCGCCGCGTAGATGCGGTTGTCCCCGGTCGGATCGAGGTAACGATTCTCTTCCCAGGCGACGAGGTAATGGATGCCATTCCACGCGACCGCCGGCCGGAACCGCCGCCTCCCCGCGGGCAGGCCCGCGATCGGCGTATCGATCCCGAACTCCGGCGTGAGCCATGGATCCAGCACCGCCGGATACGCCGACGACGCGACCACGCGCTCGGGCACGCGCATCACGAGCCGCCCCTCCTCGACGCGCACCGGGGTTCGCGTCTTTTTCCCGGTCGCGTCGATCCATGTCGCCCGGCCAAACCGCACGCCGAGCCCCGTGGCCGCGTCCATGAAATGGTAACCGCCCGACGTCTCGCCGACGAACGGCTCGCCCCCCACGTCGAGCGTCACCAAAAGATCGCCCGCGCCTTCGGGCGCGTGCGCGAACGAATACGAGAGCTCGACGCCGCCGTCCCGATTCTCGAGGTGCTCTTCCACGTCCCCGCGCGAAACGACGAGGTGCCCATCCCTCTCCACGCGCCCCGCGCCCGCTCCGCGCCCGAGCGTGGTCCCGCCCCGCGTGATCCGCGCTTTTTTCAGCCGCAACGGCGCGCCCGCCCGCGGCGACGTGTTCGGCGACGCCGCCGGCGCGACCGGCACGATCTCGAACCCGTCCACCGTCGCCGCGATCTGGTGCGCCGACCCCGCGCCGAGAAAGCGTCCGTTCTCGGCTCGGAACCTCGCGCGGGACGCGCGAACGCTCGCGTCGAGGTCGAACGAGGGCGACATCTTCACGCCCGCTGTCTCGCGCCCGAGCGGACGGCTCTCGGCGGGCGTGGGGCTCGCGCCGCGCGAGCATCCGGCGAGTAGCGCAACGGAGAGGAGGAGGCTCGATCGCTCGGCGAGGAAACGGAGGCGCGAGAAAGTCCGGGGCATCATCCCATATCGATTACCACGAAGCGGACGGGGGCGGGAAGAGGCGTCACGCCCGTGTTTGAGCCCGGACTCGCGCAGTCGTCAAAGCCTCAGGCCGCGTGAAACACGATCGGGAGCGAGCCGGGGCCACGCACCAGAAGCGTGCGGTGCCAGGCCATCGGCTCGGGGCCGGGCGCGATGCGGCGTGCGCGATCGAAGAGCGCCTCCAGGGCGAGGCGCCCTTCCATGCGCGCGAGCTGCGCGCCGAGGCAGAAGTGCACGCCGTGGCCAAAGGGTAGGTTTTTCGGGCCGGGTCGCTCCAGATTGAATTGGTCGGGGTCCGGGAATTGCGATTCGTCGCGGTTCGCCGAGCCCGTCATAACGAGCAGCGGCGCGCCTTTGGGCAATTTCACGCCGCCGAGCTCCACCTCGGCGGTCGTCGTGCGTGGCACCGCGTGGAGCGGCGGCTCGTACCTGAGCACCTCGTCAATGAACGCGGGGATCCGCGAGCGATCCGCGCGGAGTTTCTCCCAGAGCTCCGGCCGTTCGAGGAGGACCACGAGCGAGGCGCCGAGCATGTTCACGGCGGTCTCGATGCCGCCCACGAGGAGCAGGGTCATGAATGCAATCAGCTCGTCCTGCGTGAGGGCCTCGCCGTCGACTTTGGCCGCGAGCAGGTCACTCACGAGATCCTCGGCGGGCGCGCGCCGGCGCTCCTCCAGGAGCTCGCCGAAATACCGCCGCAGGTCCGCCACCGCGCCCCGCGCGAGCTCTTTGCGATCGTGTTCGTCCGGACGCACCGTGGTCACGCCGCCGGTGATGAGGTCCGCCCATCGCTTGAGGCGCGCGTGCAGCGAGGGCGGGAGCCCCATCAAGTCGCCGATGACGAACGCCGGAATTCGCAAGGCATAGGGCGGCATGACGTCGACGGGCTCTCCGAGCGGCAACTCGGCGACCGCTTGCTCGGCAAACGCCCGCACACGCGGCTCCATCCGCGCCATGGCAAACGTGCCGAAGGCCCGCGAGATGAGGGCTCGCAGCCGCCCGTGCTGGGGCGGATCCATGGTGATCATCGAATCGGCGAACGGGTTTCCGCCGAGCCACGGCGGGTTCACCGCCAGGCCAAAGCCACGTGAGGAAAAGAGCTCGGGATTCTTGAGCACGAAGAGGACGTCCTCGTGCCGCGTGACGGCCCACATGCCGCCCGGATCCACTTGACACACGGGAGCGTTGCGGCGCATGTCCGCATAAACCGGATAAGGATCGTTCCTGAACTCCGGGGAGAACACGTTGTAACGAACGGTCATGAAGTCCTCCGAAGAAGCGGGGCCCATGATACCCGCGCCCGGGTGTTTTGGGTCGGCGAAAACGTGCGTTGCGAGGGCATGGGCGCGCGCCCACGTGGTTCGGAAGGGGAGCGGGGCGCTACGCGTTGGCGCGGCGATGATCGAGCCCCGCCGGACCGGAGATCCCACGAAGACGCTCATCGCGCTGGCCGCCGCGTTGGCCCTGACCACGTCCGCCTGCTCTCGCCCCGCGACACGAGCTGACGACGTCGCAGCCGCGCCCGAGCCCGTCGCGTCCGCGGAGGTGCCTGCGCCTTCCGAGGTCTCTTCGAGCGCCGTCGCGCCCCCGCCGAGCGCCTCCGCCGCTGCGGCAGCGCCGCCGTGCGCGGGCGTTCCGGCGCGCCCCGGCGTGGAGGCGCACGAGGGCAATATCTATTTCTGCGCGCAGGATGGAGCGGCGCGCAAGCTGACCGCGTCGGGGAAAGACGATTCGCCGGCGCTTTCTCCGGACGGCAAGCGCGTGGTCTTCGTGCGGGCCGAGGGGATTGCGTCGGTGGAAGCGGACGAGGCTCGGGTCACCGACAACCGCATCCTGCTGTTCGATCTTGCGTCGGGACAAACGCGCGAGATCGCGAAGAACGGCACGTGCCTGAGCTTGTGGTCGCCGGTCTTCGCGTTCGACGATTTCGTCTTGCTCGATGCGCGGGGGTACGAGATCCCGCGGTATACCTACACGAGCGTCTGCGGCGTCGACCTCCGGAAAAAAACGCCGGAGGTGAAAACCGTCGCGAGCGGGACTGATTGCGTGACGGCCATTCGCTCCGGGCCCCATCGAGGTCACCTCTACGCTGAGGGCTATCGCAGCCCCGGCCCCACGGAGTATTTCGCGATCGTCGACCGCTCCGGCCACATCGTCCGCGAGCTCGAAGCTTCGGCCATGACCGAAGATCCCCCCGAGGGCCCGGTCGCCCAGACCGGGGCTTTCTGTCGTCCGTCGCGGCGGCTCGATTTCCGGAAGAAGTGAGCCCGCCGTGATAGAGTGCGGACGATGCTCCGCCACCATCGCCTCCTTCTCGGTGCCGCGCTGTCCGCATTTTGTTTGAGCTGCAACGTCATCTCGCCACCGCCGCTCTTGCCGAACCTCGCGCGGATCGCGCCGAACGAGCCGGGCGACACGCGGATCATGCTCGTCGTGGGGCTCGGGGCGGGGATCTGGGTCGACGGAGGGGTCGGGGCCGAGCTCAGGGTCGAATCGCAAGTGAACGAGTGGGCGACGGTAGGCGGCGGACTCTCGGGCGCGCTCAATCTGGATCACGACGAGCCCGAGCCCGGATCGAGACGCGGAGCGCGGGATAACCATCCGCGCTGGCTTTATGGTCTGCGGACGTGGGGGCGGTTCAATCCCGGCGAGCTCGATTGGCTCGCGCTGAAGGCAGGCGCGGGGATCGCGGGCACGAACAAGGGGACGGTCGCGCTGACGCTCGATGGCGCCCCGCTGTTTGGCCATTCGTTCGAGGTCGGCGGCGAAGCGGGGAGCGCGCCCTGGCTCGTGAGCCCGTATGGCGGGCCCGTCGTGGCCCTGTCAGTGCCTTTGCGGCAGGGAGAAAACATCATGGACCAGCAGATCAACTTTGGGCTCGGGCCCGATATGCATACGACGAGCCATATGGAGCCCATCCCCTTCACCACGACGTTTTTCGTGGGTGCGCAAGGAGGGCTCGCCGTCGACGCGCCCGGCGCCCCGGCCTGGACAGGGGCGCTGGAGCTCCTCACGTTGCTCGGGATCTCCGATACCCATGCCGCGGTGCTTCTTGGCATTGCCACGGGGCAGGGCGTGCGTGTGCGCCCGTGAGCGGGCGAGCCTTCACCGCTTCGGCCGGCCCGCCACGGTGCGCGCGAGCGCGAGCACGCGGAGCGCGACGATCGGCGATTCGCTCTGATCCTGCTGCGGCAAGGCCTCGACGATGAGGCGGGCCGAGAACCTCGAAAAGAGCGGCAGCTTTTTCGAGAGCTCGATAGGCAGGTAGGTCGGGATACCCTTGTCCGCCATCGGGCCGTGGAGGAGCGCCCGGATCCATTCGGCGCCCGAGAGCTCGCGTTTCTGGTACTTGCGTTGCTCGAGCAAGACACGCCGTGAATGCACGTCGAGGTAATCGGGCGGGAGCATGCGGTTCGCCTTGGCCCACGCCTCGCGCACGCGGAGCGAGAAATTCGCCGCCACGTCGGCGGAGCTCCCGAGCGGCGTGCCGAGCGCCTCGTTCGCGAGATCGAGCGTCTCCTTGAGCTTCTTGTCGCCCACGGCGAGCGGCGCGGCGGCGCTCGACAGGACCTTGAGGACCTCGATTTCATCGAAAGGCAATTCGAGCTCCCCCGCGACGACGAGGAGCGGAGGTTCGAGCACGCCGTCGTCGTTGACCGCCGAGAAGAGCGCATTCTCCACGTCGAGCGTGGGGATTCCGCGCGTGAGGACCTTGGAGACGCGGGATTTGTCCTCCTTCGCTTTTTCTTCCGGGGTCTTTTCTTTCTTGCGCTCGGGCTTCTTGCGAGGTTTCGGCGGCGGAGCTTCCGGGTCCTCGTCGTTCCACGGGTCTTCGGAGGCTTCGTCCGCGGGCTCTTCGGGCACCGCGGGCGCCGTCGGCTCGAAGAGCGGCTTCCATGTTTCGTTTTCGGGGAGCCGCGGGGGAAGCTCGGGGGCGAACCACAGGAGATCGACGAGAAAACCCACGGGCGCAGGTGCCGCGGCGGGCGTCGTGACGGTTGGTTTGTCGCGCCGCTCCTTTTCGCGATCGTCCTCCGTGGGCGCCGTGGCGGCGGCATGGGAGGCCTCGGCCGCGCCGAGGAAGGCAGCCGTGGCGAGGACGCGTGGATCACTTTTCCCGGGGCGGGAACGATCCTTTTCGAATGGCGCGGGCGGTGCGGCGGGCGGCTCGGGGCGAGCCTTTTGCGCGGCGAGCACCGCCTCTTGCCCCACCGTGGTCCCGGATGGCCGCGTGACGGGCGGCGGCTGTATCGGGAGGGCGGGCGCGGGCGGCGCCGAATGCGGGACGACGACGCCCGGGAGCGACGGAACCTGCGGGCGTGGGGGCGCGGGCGCGAGGGGCGCCTGCAGCGGCGTCGGAATGGGCGGAGGCGGCGCGGCAATGGGCGGAGGCGGCGCCACGATGGGCGGCGGGGCCGGGGCTGCAGGTTCGGCCGGGCGCCGGAGCTGCGTCATGGGCGGCGGCGCGACGGGCATGGCCGGCGGCGGCGCGGCCATGGCGGGCGCAGGCGCAGGCACGGGCGCGGGCGGGTTTTTCTTCCCCGCGAGCCACGCGGGCATTGCATCGCGCGGGATGGTCCCGACAAACACGGCGGTGTCGTTGGCATCCTCTTCGGGCGGCGGCCGTGGGCGCGGCGGCGCCTGCGAGGGCGGCGGCTGCGGCGCGGCCGCGCCCGGCGCGAACGGCAAGGCAGGCGAGGCCGCAAAGGGCAGAGGATTGACGCCGAGGCCCCGGAGGCTGTCGGCTGTCGTCTGCGTGAGGTCGAGATCGTCGTCGTCCTCGTCGATCGCAGGCGTCGGTTCGTGCGCGGAGCGTGTCGGCTCGGGGAACCGCACGGACTCGCCGGGGTATTCGACGCCAATGAAGATGCGGCCCGGCTGATCGCGGCCGTCGAGCGGAATCTGGGCGCGGAACGTGAGGCTCGCGATCGCGCGGTTCGTGTCGATCCACAGGGTATCGGGGACGAGATCGGGCTCCCAGGGCGGCAGGCCCTCGATCTCCACGCGCATGTGCGGCTTGATTCCCGGCAGCCGCGTGGAGAATCGTTCGATCTCGGGGTGCATGTTTTCGAGCAAAATTGGCTCATCCGGCCGCAGCTCGGAGACGAGCTGATCCGATGGCGCGCTCTGGAAATACGAGCCGTCGAAATCCATCCCGAGCGGCGTCTCGGCCCACGTGCCATTCGCGAACGCCCCCACGAGCGCGCCGAGCTTGGCGCTGCGCACGAGCCATCGCGAAGCAATGGGCCCGAATCCGACGGTGGGGATCGGGCGGGGGACGTCCGCAGCCATCATCCCGGGGGGCTGCAGGTTTGGCAAGGTACGTCGCCCATATGCATCGACGACGGACGGGTCGATCCCGACGGGGTTCCACGACTCATCGCCGCCGGCGGCCCGCTCGTAGCGGAGAGGCATTTGCGTCCATTTTTGCGCCTCCGAGACGGCGCCGTCCCGCGCGACCGTGCGCGCGCCGAGGACCTCGATCGATTTGTCGACGTCGGCGACGACGAGCCGCGCGAAGAGCGATCGCAAAGGCTCACGGCGCGGCGCGAACGCGCTGCCGACGAGCAAGACCTCCGGCCGGGGTTTGTAGGGCGCGAGGTCGCTCGGGGCATAGACGCATTTGCCCGGATCGTCGTCCCAGTGGTTGTCGCGCTCGTTGACGCCCTCGGGCTCGGTCGCCACGATCGACGTGCCCGGCTTCAGCGCGTACGTCACCTTGCAGACGACCGTGAGCGACCATTGCCCCGGTTGCTCCTGCCACGTGACGGAGCTCGTGAGGAAAGGCGGGATGGTGATGATGTCCATGAAAAATGATTCCTGCCCGCCGCTCAGTCCCACTTCAGGCGCTTCGAAAAATACCGCGCCCGCGCCCATACGTCGCGCGAGTAATCGTCGCCGGCCGAGCCATCGTCGAGCTTGGCCCAGCTCGCCGCGTCCTTCGGCTGGGTCCGGACGTTGCCCGGGCCGAAGTTGTATCCAGCGATGGAGCCCGCGAGGAGCTGCTCCCGCGTCCAGTTCGGGTGCGCGGCCTTCACGGACTTGTACGTATCGCTCCAGATCTTCATGGCCTGCTCGGCGTGATCCATGCTGAAAGGACCACCTTTCGGTTTGTGGAACTCCTTGTCGACCTGGAACATCCCATACCCGTCTGGATCGTACTTGCCGTACCCGTCCGCGCGGAGGTGCCTGCCGAAGCCGGATTCGCGGCTCGCGAGGCCGAGCAGGAGCGCCGGGGGAATGCCGTATTTCGCGCCGAGCTTCTTCGCGAGCGGTACGAGCTTTTGCGCCCGCGCCCGGTCCATCGGCGCCTCCACGCTTGCCCGGGGCATCTTGCCAGGCTTCATCTTGAGCAGGACCTTGTTTTGCCGCTCGGCCCGGTTCGGGCGATCCTCGGCCTCCTCCGGCTTCTTCTTCGGCGTCTTTTTCCCGCCGGCATACAGGGCCATGCTGCCGGTCTTCACGACGCTGCCGCAGTCGAGGCAATCCCCGACGCGGACGACGGCCTTGCCATTGACGTAAATCTCGTCGGATCCCTCCTCCGCCACGCTGTCGTGGTGCGGGTGGTCGGGGCCGTCGTGCGGCTCCCAGAGGTCGCCGACACGGACGACGGCGTATCCGTCGAGGAAGACGTCGGGGCTACCCTCGAGGGCCTTGCGCGGCGGGCACCCGTCGTGGCCGCTGCATTCGTCGATGCCCTTGCGAGCTACCAGTGTCATCGACCCCTCCCGTCACCACTTCAGGTTCTTCGAATACCACTGCGCCTCGGCCCAGACGTCGCGCGAATAATCGTCGTGCGCGGTGCCGTTGTCGAGCTGCGCCCACGCCGCCGTGGACGAGGGGCGCGTTTGCGCGTTGCTCGGGCCCGAGTTGTAGGCGACGAGGCCGGCGGCGAGGTACTCCTCCTCGCTCCAGCCGGGGTGCTTGTCCTTGATCTGGCCAATGTATCCCTTGTAGATGTCCATCGCCTGATCGATGTGGTGCCAGTCCGAAGGGCCGCCTTTCGGCGTGTGATACCGCTTGTCGACCTGGAACAAACCAAAGCCCATTCCGTCGAACTTGCTGTAGCCGTTCGCGTCGAGGAACTCGCCGAACGCCGATTCGCGGTTCATCCAGGCGAGCGCGAGGGCCGGCGGGATGTCGTACCGTTCGCCGATCTTCTTCGCGAGCTCCTTGTAATGTTCGGCCTTCGCTTTGCGGGCCGCGGCGATCTGGTGGTACTTGCCCGCGGGGCCGGGGTTCATCTTGCCGAGCAGCTCGTTCTGCTTCGCGGCCTTCGATTTCCCGTGGTGCTCCTTGTCGTGGTCGCGCTTCGGGTGCTCTTTTTCTTTCTCGTGCTTGGGAGGCTCGTGCTCGCGTTTCGCGTGCTCGTGCTTCGTTTCGTGCGGATCGTGTTTCGCGTGCTTCTTTGGCCCGTGCCCGCCGAGCTTCTTCGGCTTGCGCCCCGCGGGCACCTCCACGGGTGGGTTGAGCTGGATCTTCGGACCGCCCTTGACGACGAGCTCTTTGCCGGCCTGGATGATGACGTTTCCCTTCGCCGAGAGAATGAGATCGCCCTCGACCGTGACGTGCCTATTACCCTTCGTCTCTTCGAGCTCGTCTTCCTGCACGACCTTGTGCAGGTCCTTCGTGGCTTCGACGTAAAAAAGCTCCCCGTCCGCCTTGTCGTCGAACGTGATCTCGTTGCCGCCGTTTTTCGAGCTCGATTTGAGCGTCGTGCGGGTCTTGTGCTCCGGGATCGAATAAGGCACCGGCGAGATCGTTCCGAACAGGCGGCCCACGACGACCGGTAGGTCCGGATCGCCATCGAGGAACGCGACGAGCACCTCCTGCCCGACGCGCGGCAGGGTGACCATGCCAAACCCGGGCCCCGCCCAGGCCTGGGAGACGCGCACCCAGCACGAGCCCTTCTCGTCGCCCTTCGCCTCGCGATCCCAGGGGAATTGCAGGCGCACGCGGCCATGCTCGTCGCAATGGATGTCCTCGCCCGGAGGCCCGAC
Organism: Polyangium jinanense; assembly: GCF_028435265.1. Lineage (GTDB taxonomy): Bacteria > Myxococcota_A > Polyangia > Polyangiales > Polyangiaceae > Polyangium > Polyangium jinanense. The sequence continues at coordinate 34,839 of NZ_JAGTJK010000058.1, forward strand.
GACGACCGCGCTCTGGACGCCGTGGATGCGCGGCTTGCTCGCCTTGGAGAGCGGCTTGAACGCGCCGTCCTCGCCGCTCCGATGCGCGTCGCCGTGGCTCGTCGCGGTGAGCAGGGGCCGGTAGGGCTTCTCCGCCGAGATGGCCTCGCCGCCGGCGTGCCAGTCGTCGTCGACCTCGCCCGAGATGAACGACGAGAGGACGAGGAGCTTCTTGCCATTCTTGAGATCCCGGTGCGGATGTCCCTTCATCGAAAAGACGGTGCCAGGCCCGACGTCGGTCGCCGACGTGGAGAAGCTGATGCGGCTGGCCGCGCCGCGCATGGCCTCGACATGCCGCTGCGCTTTCTTCGTGGCCTCTTTTTCGTTGTGCCGGTAATTGCCCTCCGCGTCGCCGACCGGGGTGCTACCATCGCCGTCGCCGGCGACGTGGCTCGATCCGGGGAGGAAAAAATACTCTTCGAGCAAACTGTCCGGACCGTCGTCGTCCGCGCTGTGCGCGCCGGCGAGCGGGAACGTCGGGCGCCGGAAATCGAAATCACGCACCACCGCGCGCCCCGGCCGCACGTCGTGCCCGATGCTCACGTCCGTGATGTGTTCCGATTTCTCGGCCAGGCTCGAGGAGCGCACGAACGGCAGCGCCTTCTCGCGTGGCTCCGAGGTGGTCGGCGCGTCGGTGAGGATCATCTTCGTCTCCTTCTCGCCTTCTGGCGTGGTGAAGAAAAACGAGATGCCCGCGTCGACGAGGAGGCGCCGCACGAAATCGTGGTCCGTCTCGCCGTATTGCACCTTGAATTCGCGCTTCGGGTAATCGTCCTCGTCGATCCGGAATTCGAAGGGCAAATGCCACTCCTTCAGGACCTTTTTCACGATCTGCGGCACCGATGCGTGCTTGTAGACCCGGTGGTTGCGGCGGTGGGTGAGCAGCCAGAACGCGGGGACAATGCGGAGCGCGTACGTCGAGAGCCCGTCGGATTCGACCTCCGTCTGCGCGATCCTCGCGCAGACGCCCGTCCAGATGCGCGGGCCGCCGTGGCCCACGAGCCCGAACGACGCGGGGCGGCCGCTGATCTTTTTCAGGTCGACGTCGTCGTCGCCGAGCGCGATCACGTCGATCTGAAACGAAGCGCCGAGCGCCTCGTGCACAGCGAAGCTGCGGACGTCGAGATGTTCCCCGGATTCCAGTGAGATTTTCACGTTGCTCATGGCTTCATCGTTCTCCGCGAGGGTGTGTCCGAGGAGCGCTCACTTGAACGTCAATCGATAAAGTTTGTCGACGAGCTTCGTCGGGTTCTTGAGGGCGGGGTGCCTCCGATATGGGCCGCTCATCTGCGTGAGCGCCTGGCCGCGCGCCCGCTCGCCGAAGAGCTCGAAATGGATCATCGACATGCCGAGCGAGTCGAGCAGGCCGACGTACGCGATGTGCTCGCCGCACTTGACCTTTTGCCCGGCCCGGACGGGGACGCGCTTGCTGCTCGAAATCTCGCCATACCGGACGACGCCGACGCCCGGGTGGAAGACCTCGAGCGCGTTCGTCCCGTCATAGAAGAAATACGGGGGGCGGATGATGACGCCGTCGGCGATCGCGCGGATCTTCGAGCCAAACGGCGCATACAGGTCCACGCCACCGTGCTTGCGGCCGCCCGAGCGTGGGCATCCGAAGTACCGGGGACCGTCTTTCCAGCTCGCCGTGGGTTTTTTCCAGAGCGGGAAGATGAGCTTGCGCTCGGTCTTCGAATCCTTGTCGTCGTCCTTGTCGGTAGCGGGTTTCTTCGACGGCGGCTTTTTCGGCGGCGGTTTGGGCTGGCTCGGCTGCGGGGAGGCGCCGCCGGTGCCGCTCGACGCGCCGGGGAGCTTGATCTGCTGCCCGACGGAGATCTGATTCGGATTCGTGATCTGCGGGTTCGCCTTCAGGATCGCGCTGACCGTGGTGTCGTGTTTCTCGGCGATCGCGCCGAGTGTATCGCCCGACTTCACGGTGTACGAGCCCGGCGCTTTCGCCGACAGCGCCATCATCTTCTGCGCCTGCGCGGGCGCGGCGGGCGCCGGCGTCTCCGGTACGATCGCTCGCGCGGCGAACGCGACGGGCGCAGGCGGCGGCGCGCCGGCAACGGGGCCGGGAGGCGGGATGAAGATCGGAGGCGGCGGCCCGAGGTCGAAAGGCGTGTCGTCGTTCGACATGAGATCTCCGGCGCAAGCAAGGTCGTTGCCAACGGCGCGTCCTCGACAAATACGCGAAAGGACGTCGGCTGAAAATGGCGGGGAGGAGGCAGGGGTGGATCGACCCTGATCCATCCCTGGGGTTTGCGTTCCCCAGGACGGCTCGGCGCGCGGAATTGACGGGCGGGGCGGGGCTCTACCCCGCGCACTCCGCGCAGAGCTTGCCGAGCGTGCGAATCGCGTGATCGAAGAGCTCCGACCACGGGTGCCCGCACGAGAGGCGGATGTACCCCGAAAAGCGCTGCTTCGCCGAGAAGAGCGGACCCGGCGCGATGGAAATGCCCCGAGCGAGCGCACGTTCGAAGAGCAGGTGCGCGCTCGTGCCTGGTGGCAGCTCGACCCACAAGAGGAACCCGCCCGCCGGACGCGAAATGCGCGTCCCGGGCGGGAAGTATGCGGCCACGGCCTCGCTCACCCGCTCGACCTGCGCCGCGAGCTTGCGCCTGAGCGCGCGCAGGTGGTGGTCGTAGCCGCCATTATCGAGGAAATCCGCCACGGCCATCTGCGGCAGGGTCGCCGTGGCCACGCTCTGGGCGAACTTGAGCTGCTCGACCTCCTCTCGGAAGATGCCGGGCGCGGCCCAGCCGACGCGATACCCCGGCGCCAGCGTCTTCGAGAACGAGGAGCAGAGCATCACGAGCCCGCGTTTGTCGAAGGCCTTGGCCGGCCGCGGGCGCTCGTCGCCGAAATGCAGGTCGCCGTAGATGTCGTCCTCGATGAGCGGGATCTCCCGGCGCCCGAGCATTTCCACGAGCTCTTCCTTCGCCTCGTCCGGCATCAGGGAGCCGAGGGGGTTGTTGAAGTTCGGGATGGCCATGACGGCGCGAATGCGGTGGCGTCCCATCGCCTCGGCGAGCGCGGCGAGGTCCATGCCCGTACGGGGGTGCGAGGGGATCTCGATGACCCGCATGTTGAGGCTCGCGAGGAGCCGCAAGAGCCCGTAATACGCGGGGGATTCGACGGCCACCGTGTCGCCCGGCCGCGTGGCGGCGCGCAGGCAGAGGTGGAGCGCCTCGGCCGCGCCCACGGTGGTCACGATGTCGTCGGCCGAGAGCGCACAGCCCCATTCGATGGATCGACGCGCGATCTGCCGGCGTAGTGCGAGCAGGCCCGGCGGCAGGTCATACGAGACGCCCGCGCCGCCCGCGCTCCGGGCAATGAGGCTCGCGGACCGGTTGATGCGCTCGGTCGGCAGGAGGTCGGGATCGAGGAAGCCTGCGCCAAGCGGCACGATGCTGGGATCACGCCCGGCGCCGTAGAGCTTCGCGACCATGCTCTCGATGCTCGGGCGGCTCGTCGTCGTGCACGCGCGCGCCGCGCGTGGCTCGGGCGGGAGCGGGGCGCGGCGGGCCCGCACGTAATGCCCCGATTGCGGCCGCGCCTCGATGATCCCGCGATTCTCGAGCTCGAGGTACGCCTGCAGCACCGTCGCGATGCTGACGCTCTGCTGGCGCGCGAGCCTTCGCACCGAGGGGATCCGATCGCCGGGGCGGAGCGTACCCCGCTCGATCAGCTCCTCGATGTGCGCGGCGACGCGCTCGTAAAGAAGCCCCTGCTCCACGGCGACGGTTTCTTGCTGCACGGGGATGAAGGATACCGCGTGGAGGCCTCCCGTGCACCGGTACAGTTGCGGCAGGGGGCGACCGGTACAGTGCGGCTACGGGCCAACTGTACCGGTCGCACATGCCGAGCAACTGCATCTGTGCTGGGTACCTGTCCGAGGTCAAGCTCCAGGCATGATGACGACCGTGCCAAGGTTCCGCGCGGGCGTGGCGTCCTTCGCGCCGCGCCCTTTCGAGCTCGATCTCGCCAAGGGAGCGCTGTGGGCGCAGCGTCTCCGGGGGCCGTTCGCCCTCGCGTGTACGAGCGGTTCGGTGTGGTTGACCCGCGAGGGTGATCCGGACGACGTGGTGCTTTCAGCGGGCGGCTGCTACCGTGGCGCCGATCAAGGGCTCGTCGTGGTCGAGGCCCTGTCGCGAGCGCACATCACGGTGTCGAGAGAAGGTTTTTCAGGGAAACTCCGGCGGCTCCTCGCCGTGCTGAGGCAGCAGTGGCTCGTTCTGGTCTCGCTGTTCTCTCTGTACGTCATCTGGGGCTCGACGTACCTCGGGATGCACATCGCGCTGGAGACGCTGCCGCCGTTTTTCATGGGCGGGACGCGGTTCGTGCTCGCGGGCGGCATTCTGTACGGGGTGCTCAGGCTGCGCGGCGAGGCGGCGCCGTCGCGGAAGCAATGGGCCGGGGCCGCGCTCGTGGGCTCGCTCCTGCTCGCGTGTGGTAATGGGTTTCTGGCGATCGGGCAGCAGCGAGGGTGGGTGAGCTCGGGCGTGGCCGCGGTCGTGGTGACGACGATGCCGCTCTGGATGGCCGTGCTCGGGAGCGCCGCGGCGTTCGTGCAGCGCCGCATGGGCCGTGAAGGGACGTCGGCCGCGCCTTCGGCCGGAGAATGGACGGGGCTCCTCGTCGGCTTCACGGGCGCCACGCTCTTGCATCTCGGCGGCGCGATGGGCGGATCGGGCGGCGGGATCTTGCTGCTGATGCTGTCGCCATTCGCCTGGGCGCTCGGCTCGCTGCTCAGCCGCTCTTTGGACCTGCCGAAGGGGCTCATGGCCTCGGCCGCGCAGATGATCGCGGGCGGGGTCATCATGCTCTCGCTCGCGCCGCTGCTCGGCGAGCCGCTGCCGCTCGCGCCCTCGGCCCGCTCGCTCGCGGCGCTCGCGTATCTGACGGTGTTCGGCTCGATCGTGGGTTTTTCCGCGTACGGTTATCTCATCCGGAACACGCGGCCGGCCATTGCGACGAGTTATGCGTACGTGAACCCGCTCGTCGCCATCGCGCTCGGGATCTGGCTCGGCGGTGAGGCGGCCTCGGCGACGACGTGGCTCGCGGCGATCATCGTGATCTCGGGCGTCGTGATCGTGTCGATGGCGCGGGCGCGGCCTTCGACTTCGTGATCGATTTGGCCTCAAACCTTCGGGGCGCAGCCGCCGTGCGCCCCGCTGTCGCACGTGCAATCGATGCAGCCGTGCTCGGCGCATGTCCCGCACGAGAGGGCGACCTGCTTCCGTAACGCCTCGCGCGCGCGGAACACGCGTACGGCCGCGTTCGAGGGCGTGATCCCCTGCTCCTCGGCGAAATCTTTCACCGCGATACCTTCCACCTCGATGCGCTCGAGCGCGGCGCGGTATTCGGGTTTGAGCGTCTTCGCCAGGCGCGTGACGCATTGGCAGATGGCGCCGTGGACCTCCTGGTTCGGCTCGGCGTGATCTTCGACCTCGGAGGCGAAGGCGTCGAGCGCGCGCCGCGCGGAGCCCTGGCGGCGGCGGTGATCGACGACAGCGTTGCGCAGGAGGCGATAGAACCAGGCGATCGCGGATTCGTCCTTCTGGAGCGTGTCGAGGTGCTGGAGCCCGCGCGTGAAGGCCTCTTGCAGGATGTCCTCGGCGAGGGCGCGGTCGCCGAGGCGGCGCTCGAGGAACGCCAGAAACTCCCTGTGGTTCTCGACGAGGACACGCGCGACGTCGCCCTCCACGGGCAAGGTGGCGGTCGTCTCCGAGGTCGGGCCAGGATCTGCCATGGGCTCGTTTGTCGCCTCCGCGGGCGCTCCTGTCAACACGGCGCGCGTGCTCATCGTTTGGTTCCATAGGAACGAAGCCGCAAGGAGCTGAGGAGGACGGACACGCTCGACAAGCTCATGGCCGCGCTCGCCAGGACCGGCGAGAGGAGCCAGCCGGTGAGCGGAAAGAGGGCGCCCGCAGCGATCGGGATGCCGATCACGTTGTAGACGAAGGCCCAGAAGAGGTTGCGACGGATCGTGCGCAACGTGGCGCGCGCGAGGCCGAGCGCCGTGGGGAGCGAGGCGATTCCGCCGCGGAGGAGCGCGATGTCGGCCGCCGCGACCGCGATGTCGGTGCCGGTCGCGACGGCGATGCCGACGTGGGCGCCGGCGAGCGCTGGAGCGTCGTTGATACCGTCGCCGACCATCGCGACGATGCGCCCTTTCGCGCGCTCCTCGGCGACGATACGGGCCTTGTCCTCGGGGCGGACGCCCGCGTGGACCTCGTCGATTCCGAGGGATCGCGCCACGGCGCGCGCGGTGGCCTCACGATCGCCGGTCGCCATGGCGACACGCACGCCGAGCGCGTGCAGGGCGGCGATGGCTTCTTTGGCCTCCGGCGTCGGCAGATCGGCGACCGCGACGAGGCCGGCGAGTTGTCCCTCGATGGCGACGAACGAAGGCGTGTTCCCGGCCTCTGCGAGCGCTTCCGCAGCGTCTTCGAGCGGAGCCGCATCGATGCCGTGCTCGGCGAGGTAACGCGCGGTGCCGATTCGAACCTCGCGCTTCGCGACACGCGCAAGCACGCCGCGCCCTGCATCCGCGCGGAATTCCTCGGGCGAAACGAGGGCGAATCCACGCGCGCGTGCTCCCTCGACGAGCGCCTTCGCCACCGGATGCTCGCTGCCGAGCTCCGCGGATCCCACGAGGTGGAGGACGTCTTCCTCGCGGAAGCTCGGCATGGTTTTCACCGCCGAGAGCGTCGGGCGGCTGGCCGTGACCGTGCCCGTTTTGTCGACGATCACCGTGTCCACGCGGCTCGCGGCTTCGAGCGCGGTGCCGCCCTTCACGAGCACGCCGAGCTCGGCGCCGCGGCCCGTGCCTACAGCAACGGCGGCCGGCGTGGCGAGGCCGAGCGCGCAAGGGCAAGCGATGACGAGCACCGCGACGAACCGCTCGACCGCGGCGGCGAGGCCCGTCGTCGTGGGATCGGCGATGAGCCACGCGGCAAACGCGAGGGTCGCGATGCCGAGCACCACCGGGACGAACACCCCGCTCACCGTGTCCGCGAGGCGCGCAATGGGCGCCTTCGAGCCTTGCGCTTGCTCGACGGCCGAGGCGATCTGCGCGAGCGCTGTCTCCGCGCCGGTCTTCGTGATGCGCACGGTGAGCTGTCCGCTCCGGTTCAGCGTGCCGCCGAAGACAGCCGAGCCCGCGGTTTTGTCGACCGGAAGGCTCTCGCCGGTGAGCATCGATTCGTCGACCGCGGATGCGCCCGCGATCACGTCCCCATCGCTCGGGAGGCGTTCGCCGGGACGAACCCGTACGACGTCGCCCGGCACGAGCTGCGCGAGAGGGATCTCCTCCTCGATGTCGCCGATGCCGCCGCGGAGCCGCCACGCCGTCTTCGGCTGGAGCGCGACGAGCCCACGCACGGCGTCCGTGAGGCGCTTTCGCGCGCGGGTTTCGAGGAGCTTGCCGAGCAGGACGAAGCTCACGATGGCCCCGACGGCCTCGAAATAGACGTGCGGACGCAGGCCATGCGCGGCGTGCGGGAAGAGGCCGGGCGCGAGGACGGCGATCGCGGAATAGACCCACGCGGCGCCGGTCCCGAGGCTCACGAGGGTGTTCATGTCGGCGGCGTGGTGCCGGAGCGCGATCCACGCGAGGCGAAAGAATCGGCGGCCGGGGCCGAGGATCACGGCCGTCGCGAGGGCGAGCTGCACGAGGCGGCCGAGCGTGCCGTCCGCGCCGGGGATCCGGCCGTGTGACATGCCGAGGACGAGCAATGGGACAGAGAGCCCGAGCGCAAAGGTGAAGTCGCGCCGGAGCACGCGGCGCTCGTGGTCGAGGCTCGCGTCGGCTGCGTGGGTTCGTTCAGCGGGCGCGGCGGCGGAGGTTTCCGGGGCGGCTGCTTGTTGCGGGACGCTGTAGCCCGCGCGTTCGATGGCCGTGATGAGCGGTTCGGTTCCGGAGGCCGTGGGGTCGTACGTGATCGTCGCGGTGCGCGTGACGAGGTTGACCTTGGCCTCGCGGACGCCTTCGGTCGCGAGCAAGGCGCGCTCGATGCGTCGCACGCAGGCGGCGCAGGTCATGCCTTCGACGGGCAGGTCGATGCGGCGAGCCGCAGGGGCGGCGGTTTTCTCGGGGAGGAGAGCGGGAGTGGATGCGGTCGACATGGGAACCTCGCTTCGACCGCGCAGACGCATCACCGCCCGGCGCATTACACCGGCTGGCGGGGTGTAATGAAGCGCGGCGGCTGCGTCTTCAGGGGTGCGAGCGGCGAACGGGCCGCTCCCCGGAAAGGAAGGACGCCATGAAGGAAACGTTGCTCCATGTCGACGGGATGAGCTGCCCGTCCTGCATTCGCCACATCGACGGCGCGCTACGCGGGATCGCCGGCGTCGAGAAGGTCGACGTGAAGCTCCGCGAGGGCACCGTTCTCGTGAAGCACGATCCGTCGAGCGCGCCGACGAACGTCCTCGTCGAGGCGCTGCGCGACGCCGGCTACGAGTCACGCCCCCGCGCCGCCTGAAATGGGGGCGAGCGCCGGAGCTCTCGGAGATTCCCGCGAGCTCCGGCGCTTCGGGTTTCACCCGCAAGAACCTTCCCCGCAGCTCATCTGCGCGCCGTGCTTCTGCGCGGCCGTCGGGGCCGGCGCGGGTTTTTCGGTGGGCTCGGACGGCGTCGCGGTCACGGGAGACGGGGCGGGAGGCGCTGTCGTCGAACGTGGCGTCGCGGTGGGTTTGGCTGCGGCTTTCGCTGGGGCCGCGGAGGGCGCGACGGCCGCGCTCGGGGGCGCTGGGATGGGGGCCGCGGGCGTCGCGGCCGCGGGTTTTTCGTTTGCCGGTGGAGGCGGCGCGGCGGGCGTTTCGGCTACCGGTTTCACGTCCGGGCCGTCCGGCGGCGCCGGGGACGTGGTGCAACCGGTGATCAGGGCGCCCGCCCCGAGGGCGGCCAGCGCCTCGTAGATACGCTTTGCATTCATGACCAAGCTCCTTCGTGGTTCTCCGTCGGATCGACGGAAGGGGTACGACCCTGCCGACGCAGGGGGGCGCCGCCCATTACAGTCGTCGATCGGAATTTTCGCGGCCGGGCGGGCACGGGGCGAGGCCCTTTGAAAGCAGGTCCGGACGGTGTAGACATGGGCCATGGCGCGAAGGGAGAGCCTGTTCGTCCGGCTGACGGTTTGTCTGGGCCTGCTTCTCCCCGGGGGCTGCGGGGGCGCGCCCGCGGCGAAGGCGAGCGCCGTGATGGGGGACGCGCCGGAGGTACATTATTCGTTCGTGATCGATGCCGAGCTCCGCACGCTTTCGGCCACCGTTTGTCCCCGCGATCTGAGGCTCGCGCGGCTGCGCATGACGGTGCCCGAGCTCCTCGAGCGCGTGCGCCGGCCGCGCATCCTGCGGGCCGCCGGCGACGTGCCGCTCACATTCGAGGAGGATGCCGTGCCCATTGCTTCGGCGACGGACGGCGCTTGTATCGGCTACGACGTCGACCTCGGTCCGCCGGGGGAGGGTTTTTGGATCACGCACGGCGATGCCCACGTGCTCGCGGCGCCCGACGTGTGGCTGCTCGCGCCCGAGCCCCGGCCCAGAGGGACGCATTTCACCGCGAGCTTCACGCTCCCGCCGGGCGTTCGCGCCGCGCTCCCCTGGCCCGAAGATCCACGAGGGTATCGGGTGCCGACGTCGGCCTTCACGATGCGGAGCGCGGGTGCGTTTGGTCAATTCGAGCGAGAGACGCTGCGCGTGGGCGGGGCCGAGCTCGATGTCGTCGCGCTCGGCGGCGGGTTCGGCGAGCGGGCGCCCCTCGTGACGGAATGGCTGCAAAAGAGCGCGTCCGCGCTGACCCAGCTCCACGACGGGTTTCCCGTTCCGCGGGTGATGGCGCTGCTCGTCCCGCATCCGGGGTCGGAGGTCGGATTCGGCATGGCGCTGCGTGGAGGCGGGCCGACGGTGATGATCATCGTGGGGTCGTCCGTCACGCCCGAGGCGCTCGACGAGGACTGGGTCGGCGTGCACGAGCTTTTCCATCTGTCGGCGCCGCGGTTTCTTCCGAGCGACGCCTGGCTGTCCGAGGGGCTCGCGACGTATTACACGGACATCCTGCGGGCGCGGGCGGGGGCATTGGATGAACACCGCGCCTGGGACGATCTCGTGGACGGCTTTCGGCGCGGGAGCCGGCGCGGGACGGGGCGGACGCTCCGGCAAGAGAGCATCGACATGCACGAGACGCACGCTTACCAGCGGGTGTATTGGGCCGGCGCGGCGCTTTCGCTCCTCGCGGACGTGGAGCTCAGGAAGCGGGGCGTGGAGGACGGCCTCGATGGGCCGCTGCGTGAGCTCGCGCGTTGCTGCGCGCGATCCGAGGAGGCGTGGTCCGCCGAGCAGTTCGCGAAGTTCGTTGATGAGAAGACCGGTCAATCCGTCGTGCAGCCGCTGTTCGAGCGGTACCTCGATCGAGCGGATTTCCCCGATACCACGGAGGTTCTCGCGGCGCTCGGCGTGAACGGGACTGGGCGGGAGATGACGCTCGCAGCGGAGGCCCCGCGCGCCGGCGTGCGCAGTGCGATGATGGCGCCCCGCGCCGGGAGCACGAGACGCTGAGTTTGTCCGGGCTCAGGCGGTTTCGGGCTTCGGCGCGGCCTCTTCGGGCGCGTGGCGCTCGATTTTCCGGCGGAAGACGAGCATACAGACCGGCGCCGCGATTGTCATGAGCCCGATGACGAGCCACATCTGCCGCGAGTCCCGCGGGCCGGTCGGTGGGCAATACACGGAGAGCAAATACCCGCTGAGGAAACCCACGAAGGGTTTGGCGAGGAACAGGGGGATCTCCGAGAGGCCCATGTAGCTCGCCTCGCGTCCGGGCGGCGCGATCGTCGCCGTGTATTCGTAGAGCCGCGGCGACCAGAGCGCCTCGCCGATCGAGAGCAGGACGATGAACACGATGCTCGCCGTGACGGTCGTCGAGACGGCCATCGCGAGCACCGAGAAGGCCGTGATCGTCGCGCCGATCGAGATCACCGGGTAAGGCGGGTATTTGCGCGTGAGCGCGGTCGCCACGGGCGTGAGGACGATGATCATCGCAGGGTTGATCGACCAGTAATAAGCGAACGGGAAGTCCTGTCCGAACTCGCGGAGCGTGTACTTCGGCCAGGTCAGATGCGCGTGCTGGAGGACGAGGCGGACGAACGTGAGGAGCGCGACGAACCCCAGGAAGATCCAGAAGGCCGGCTCGCGCAAAACGTCGCGGGCAATCGCGAGCGGGTTTTTCGTGGGTTTGTCCGAGGTGGCCGGCTTCGCCTCGCGCATGGAGAGCGCGAGGATGACATTGATGCAGGAGGCGACGAACCCGACGAGGAAGACCAGCTGGCTCGACGAGAACGTGATCCCGGCGATCGTCGCGCCGCTCTTGAACCACTTCCGGAACTCGGTGATGAGCGGCCCCTGGGCGAGCGAGCCGACGTTCATGAGCACGTAATAAAATGAGAATGCGAAGGAGACCGTCGCGGGGGTCGTGTAGTTGCGCACGGCCGCGTTCATCGTGGGCTTCATGCAGGCAATGCCCCAGACGGACGCGGCGAGCGCCGCATAAATGGTCATCTTGTCGCCCGCGAACGCGAGCATGCCCCGGCCGATGGCCGTGGAGAGGGCCGCGATCACGAGCGCGCGGCGGACCCCGAGCCCGTCGGCGATGAAGCCAGCGAGGAACACGACGAGGCTGATGACCGTGAGCCAGGTGCCCGCGACGGAGCCGGCGGCGGTATCGGAGAAGCCGTGATCGTCCGACAAGAAAATCACGAGAAGCGACCAGATGGCGAAATACGCGACGGACTCGAGGAGCTTCATCGCGTACACGGTCCAGAGCTCGCGCGGGGAGGCGACGAGCGCGCGCAGATCGGCGGAGAGGGAGCCATCGGCGCGTGCTTCGGGAGGGGCTGCCATGGGCGAACGATACACGCGCTCGGGCCGGGATCCACGGGGATCAGAGCCCCGGGCGTCGCGAGGAGCACCGGGCTCCCGTTGACAGAGGGCCTTTTGCTCTTCTATACAGCGCGTTGCTTTTTCGGACGACCCCGATGCGCGCTCCTCGATCCAGGCTCCGCCGGCCCCTCCTGCGCATGGGGCTGCTCGCTGTCGTCGCCGGGGCGTTCGCCGTGCCGGCGTGCCCCGTCGCGTGGGCCGACGAGGTGGCCCAGGAGGGCGAGAGCGGGGCTTCGCTCTACGCGCAGATCCTGAAGCTCGTCGAGGCGGGCCGGTATCCCGAGGCCGTGCGCCTGGCCGATCGCGCGGTGAAGCTCCTGGAAGATGCCCCGAACGATAATGGGCATTTCCCTTTTTTGCTCGGGAGCACCTACACGCTCTACGGCGATTATGCGCGGGCCGAGCCGATCTTCGTGCGCCTCTTGGCAGCCCAGGATCCCCGCGAGCCGAATCCGGCGGTGTACGAATCCCTCGGTCGCATTCGATTCGCTCTCGGTGACCTGGAAGGCGCGGCGCCGCTCCTCCGGCGCGCCGTGGCTATTGCAGAGGAGCGTTTCAGCGCGGAATCGCCGTATGCCATCGGCGCCGTCGAAGCGCTCGCCGCGCTGCATCGGCGCCGGGGCGAGCGAAGGCGCGCCGAGGAGCTCCTCCGCGATCTCGAAACCCGCGTCCGCAATGCATCGAGCATTTCCCGTGATGTCCTGAGCTTGCCCGCGCTGCGTCTGGGCGAGCTCGCGCTGGATCGAGGGGAGCCCGATGTGGCCGAGCCACTCTTGAAAGCGGCACTCGCGGGGGCGGAAGAGTCCCTCGACGAAAACCACGTGCAGCGCGCGGAGTACCTCCAAGCGATGGGGCTTTTGCTGGCCCGTCGAGGAGACTTCGCCGCCGCCGAGGCGCGGATGAAACGAGCGCTCGAATTGCGGGAAGCCGTCTTCCACCCGGACCATCCCGACATCGCTCGCACGCTCCGCGACCTCGGGGATCTTTACGTGGCCCAGGACCGCATCGAGGACGCGGTGCGCGTGCGGGCACGCGCGGCCGATCTCGCGGACCGCGCCGCGCGCGTGCATCTTGGGCGTGGATCCGAGGACCAGAAACGCGCGCATGCCGCCTTGCTCCAGGAGGATACGGACGCGCTGGTCTCGCTGCACATCCAGGTCGCGCCAAAGCATCGCGCGGCGGGCCGCCTCGCTCTGACCGCGATCCTCCGGCGAAAGGGAATCGTCCTCGACGCCGTGGCCGGGAGCCTCTCCGCCTTGCGGCAATCACTCGATTCGGCGGGGCGCGCGCTTTTCGACGAGCAGGCCCAGGTCGATGCGCGCCTGTCTGCAGCCGTCTCGCGCGGGCCCATCGACGTGCCGCCCGAGGAGCACCTGGCCGAAATCGAAGCCCTGGAGCGGCGCCGCCGCGAGCTCGATGCGCGCCTCTCGGCCCATCCGCACGCCGTCCCCGACGGCGGCCCTTCCGCGCTGCTTTCGCTAGAGGACGTGCAGCGAGCCATTCCCGCGGGCGCCGCGCTCGTCGAGCTCGTCGTGTATCGCCCGTACGATCCTTCGGGTCCGCCCGTTCGTCCCACCTGGGGCGCGCCGCGTCTCGCCGCGTACGTCCTCCGCCGCGAGGGCGAGGTCGCGTCGATCGATCTCGGCAATGCCGAGGGCATCGAAGAGGTCGCGGCGGGACTTTTGCGGGATCTCGCGACCACCCGTCGTGATCCGCGCCCCGCCGCGCGGTACCTCGATTCTCTGGTCACGGAGCCGCTCCGTGGTTTGCTCGGGGATACCCGCTGGATCCTCCTCAGCCCCGACGGCGCATTGAACCTCGTGCCCTTCTCTGCGCTCGTCGACGAAAAAGGGACGTCGCTCGTCCGGCATACGTCGTTCACGTATCTGACGAGTGGTCGCGAGCTCGTCCGCCTCGCCAAACCTCCGGCCGAAGCCCGCGAAGCGCCGCTCGTGGTCGTCGATCCGGCATTCGGGGCACGCGGCGAAAGCGCGTCGGCAGGGGAGGGGCGCGGCGCGCGGTCTGCGAGGATGACACGGATCCGATTTTCGCCGTTGCCAGCGACGCGGAGAGAGGGCGCCGCGGTGAAACGGATGCTGCCCGGCGCGAGGCTTCTGGAAGGGACGGCAGCGACGGAAGAAGCGCTCATGGCGGCTCGGGGGCCGCTCGTGCTGCATGTCGCGACGCATGGGTTTTTCCTTCCGGATCAGCATGCGGCGGGCGGGCGGGACGAGGGTGAGCGGGGAGGGGAGCGGTCGGCGTTCGTCTCGGAAAACCCGCTCCTCCGGGCGGGGCTCGCGCTTTTTGGCGCGAATGGGCGGCGGAGCACGACGGACGCCGCCGACGGCGTGCTCACGGCGCTGGAGATTTCGGGGCTCGATCTGCGCGGCACGCGGCTGGTCGTGCTCTCGGCGTGTGAAACGGGCGTGGGCGAGGCGCTGCGTGGCGAGGGGGTTTTTGGGTTGCGCCGCGCGCTCGCCCTTGCAGGGGCCGAGACGCAGGTCATGAGCCTGTGGCAGGTCGACGACGAGGCCACGAGCGAGCTCATGACGGCCTATTACGCAGGCCTCGCCGTCGGCGGGGGGCGGAGTGAGGCGTTACGCGCGGCCCAGATCGCCGTGCGCGAAAAACATCCGCATCCGTATTACTGGGCGAGCTTCATCGTCTCCGGCAATGGGGCCGCGCTCGACGGTCATTCCGTCCCGCCCCGCTTCGAGGTCGCGCGCGGGCCTCGCGGGTGCGCTTGCCAGGCCGCCGGGGCGCCCTCCGAAATGGGAATCGGGGCCGTCGCGCTCGCCGCGGGCGCCCTCGGCCTCGCGAGGCGGAGGCGCCGCACCTGGAACGTTCATTGAAAGGACCTCGCGTAGATCGCGACTCGCTCCCGAGGGAAACCGTTCGAGGGTCGCTTCGAGATTGGAGATTGTCATGCATCATCCCAGATTCGCCGCCATCCGTCCGCTCTTCCTAGGCCTCGCCGCCGCGCTCCTCGTGGCGTGTGGCGGCGCGCAGCAGCCCCCCGCGGAGTCCGGCGCCGGCACGGCATCCGCGGAGGTCACGTGCACGACGCCCGAGGTCACGGACCCGAACACGCCGCCCGAGTGTCCGAACCCCGAGCAGTGCGAGTGGAGCGCGGAGAACAAGAAGTGCCAGCCGAAGCGCGGGATCATCATGGAGGACGCGAGGCCGAAGCCCCCGCCGCCCCCGCCGCCGCCCGAGAGCTGACGCTTCCCCGCCCCCGACCCACCTCACGTCCCGCAGCCGGGCGCTCCCCGTCCGCGCCATCCCCTCCACCACCCATCCACCGATACACGGCGCCCGTCGCGGCCGTCCCCTGGCCGCTCGCGTCCGTCCATCACGCCCGACGTCACCGGTCGGGGACACTGTCATCAACTGGCGACATCGAGCAGGGACCCTGTCCACGGGTGGTGACAGCGATCGACGCCGGCTGGCTACAGCAGCGTCGCGCCCTCGTCGGTCTGCGTGAGCCACGCTTCGGCCTCTCGCAGGAGCCGCCTTGGCAAGGCGCCGAGCGACATCTCCGCCGCGCGTCCTTCCTCCACCACGCGCGCGAGCTCCGTCCGCGCGACCTCGCCCTGCTGCACGAGGCGCAAGACCTCCCAGAGCTTCGCGCAGATCTCCATGCTCCGATCGTGGTGCTTCTCGGCCACCACCCGCGCCGTCCGCGCGTCCGCGATCGCTTCGGGCATCCGTCCCATCAATCTCAGGATCTCCGCGCGGCGGAGGAGCGTCAGGGCACGGCTGCGGGTGCCTCGCTCTCGTTGGATCGTGTCCGCCTCGTCCGCGCTCTCGAGCGCGTCGACGAGCGCGCCGACCTCGGTCAGGGCCGCCGCGCGGAGCGACAGCGCCGTCGAGCGCAGCACCGGATCCCCGGCTTGCCGTGCGAGATCCGCGGTGCGCGAGGCCGTCTCGGCCGCCTCCCGAGCGCGGCCCTCGCGCAGGAGCATCACCGCGAGGTTTTGCAGGAAGAGCCGCTCCTGCCCGCGCATGCCCCGCTCGTTCGCGCGCGCGGCGAGCCGCTGGACACGCTCGATCGCGGCATCGATGCGCCCCGCCTCGGCCTCCAGCACCGCCAGATCCCCCTCGATGTGCACCTCGTGCCACGCAGATCTCGTCGACGAAGCGATCGCCACGGCCCGCCGCAGATCCTGCTCGGCAAGGCCGAGATCCCGTGGATCGAGCGCATAACAGAGCTCGCTGCGCAGCACCCGCGCCGCAAGCTCCATCGCCGGCCCCGCGCCCGCCGCGAGATCCACGGCCTCGGTCACGACCGCCATCGCGCGCTCCGGCAAGAGCACGCCCGCCACCGCGAGGCGCGCCTCGCAGCGGAGCCGCACATCCGCGAACGCGTCCGCATCCGCGACGAGCGTCGCATCCGCAACGCCGCTCTCCCGGAGCCCGCGCGCCACCTCGAGCCGCGAGACGCGCCGCCACAGATCGAACCGGCGCGCTTCCGGCCCGTCTCCCGCGAGGATCGGCAGCCGATCGAGCCTTTGCTTCGCCTCCTCGAACTTGCGCCCGCGGATGAGCATCCGGACCCCTTCGAACGCGAGCCGCGCCTGCGTCTCGGCGTCGTCCGTGATCGCCGCGAGCCTGTCGCCGAACGCCGCCGCCTCCTCGAAGAGCCCCGCCGCGCCCGCCTTCTCCATGGCGCGGCCGAGCCAGACGCGTGCCTCCGCGAGCGCGCCGAGCCGCTCGTACCCCGTCGCCAGGAACGCCGCGTCGAGCTCTGCCGGCGCGCCCTCGGCCATGCCGTCGAGCAGCGCCCGGTGGAGCCTGTGAAACCACGGGCGCGGCCTGAGCAGGTTGAGCGCCGCTTGTCGCACCATCTCCTGCGCGAACCCGTACTCCTGCCGCTCGCCGTGCGCCGTCAGGATCCCCGCTCCGACGAGCGCTTCCAGCGCCTCCTCCGCGCGATCCGCGTCCCCGGCCACCCGCAGCGCGAGATCCACGTCGAGCCCTCCGCCCGCGAGCGCCACCGCCGCGAGGACACGCAAGAGCGTACGCTCGGAATCGCTCCCCGGCGGGAGACACGCGCCGAGCCGCGCCTCCAGGAGATCGGCCACGCCCGGCACGTCGCCTCGCAGGATTTGCTCGTTCGCCGCGCGGTAGGCGCCGTCTTGCCAGACCATCGCACCGCCTTCGCGCCACGCGACGAGCGCGTGCACGAGGTAAAACGGCACGCCCGCCGCGCCCGCGACCACAGCCCGCTCGACCTCCTTCGTGATGGGACAGACGCCCTGCGCGAGGCGCGCCGCGGCCGCGGGTTCGAGCGGGCCGAGCGAGACGTACGTGAGCCCGGGGCTCGTGCGCGCCCGCGCCTCGCCGAGGAGCTTGCGCAAGGGCGCGCCCGCGACGGGATCCGGCCGCGCGGCGAGGGCCACGAAGAGCCGCCCCGGCGCGCCCGCCGCCGCGCGATGCACGAGGAGGCGCACGACCTCGCGCGTCGGCGTGTCGCTCCACTGGAGGTCGTCCACGAGCACGAGGAGCGGCGCCGAGGCGCTCACCCGCACGAGGCCGTCCTCGATCGCCTCGACCGCCTGCGCGAGCTCGTCCGGGCCCGGGACGAGCCCCGGCGAAAAGGCCCGCGCGAGGGCGCGCGCGAGCGGCTCGAACGAAGGCGCGATCTCGGGCGGGAGATCCTCGACGGCGCGGCGGAACGGGTAGAGAGGGCTCTGCTGCTCGGGCGGGCAATGGACCCTGAGGATGCGCGCGTCCTCGAAGGTCCAGCGCTCGGCAGCAGCATCGAGGAGGCGGCTGCGGCCGATGCCCTGCGGCCCCGTGAACACCACGACCTGGCAGCGTCCCTTCTTCGCCTCGTCCGCGGCGCGCTGGAGCGTCGCGAGCGCCTCGTCGCGGCCCACGAGCGGGGGGCACGTCTCGGGCGCGGGCGCGGCCTTGCGAGCGGGCGTGGAAACCGGCGCGGGTCTGCGGACGGAGAGCGGCGCGATCGACGTGACGGGCGCGAGGACCGCGGGATCGAGCCGCGCGAGGAGGCGTTCGAGTTCGCGCGCGACCCATTCGGCATGGCGAGGTCTGAGGAGCGGATCGAGCGCGAGCAACCGATCGACGAGGAGCGAGAGCTCGGCCGTGATCACGCTCCGCGCAGGGACGCTCGTCACGAGCGATGGCGCGGGCCCCTGGGGCATGGGCGTCTCGTGTGGGAGGCGGCCCGTGACGAGGTGGAACATGGTCACGCCGAGCGAGTACAGATCACTCGCGGGCGTCGGGAGCTGCGAGAGGCACTCGGGCGCGAGGTAGCCGAGCGTGCCCGCGACGCGGAGGCCTGGGCGGGCGCCGGGGCCCGGCGCTGCCGCCGCGATCGGCGAGGCCGTCATGGTCATCGTCTGCGTGTGCGTGTCCGGATCACGCGGAGCGGCCGCCGCGGGCGCGGGAGGCGGCTCCGCGCGCGTCGTGTCCGCGGCCGCGAGCTCCGCCACGGTCGCGGGCGTCGCGGCCGCGAGTTCCGGGGCCACCGCGATCCCGAAGTCGATGAGCTTGTAGCCGGAGGGCCCGCGCACGATGTTCGCGGGCTTCACGTCGCGGTGCACGAGCCCCGCCGCGTGCACCGCCGCGAGCGCCCAGGCCACGGATCGCGCGGCTTCCAGCACGACCCGCTCGTCGAGCCGCCCGTGCGCGCCGGCGAGCATGTCGAGGCTCGCGCCCGCGACGTGCTCCATCACGAGGCCGATCCGCGCGGACGCATCGTCGCAGAGCAGCGCGTAGAACCGCACCACGTTCGGGTGCTCGACGCGGCAGAGGGCGCGCGCCTCCTCGATGATCTCGTCGCGCCACCGGCTCACGTCGTGGCCCCGCGCGGCGGCCGCGTCGAACGCGAACAGCTTGATCGCCACGTGGCGCAGCAGCTTGCCGTCGTACCGCTCCTCCGCGAGGAAGACCGGGGCGAACCCGCCCTTCCCGAGCTGCTGCACGAGGAGGTACGGCCCGATCTGCGGCGCCACTCCGGGCGGAAGACGCGCAGCGAGACGCGAACTCGGGGGCATGCAGCGCGGATGATAGCGCGGCGAAGCGGGCACGCCGGGCTTGTCTTGACGAGCTTTCGAGATCTGCAACGATGCGCGGGATGACGCGGGCGGAGGAGCCTGGGTGCACGCTCTCCGATGTCACGGACAACGCTGTGCTCCTGCCGGCGCTCCGGGTCCGCGTGACCGCGCCCGACGGCACGATGCGCGAGGCCCCGCTCGGCATGGAGACGCTCGTCGTCGGCACGAGCGCCGAGTGTGATCTCGTCGTGTCGGATCCGCGCGTCTCGCGCCGGCACTGCGAGCTCCGTCTCACGCGGAAAGGCGTCGTGCTGCGTGACCTCGGCAGCAAGAACGGCACGCTCATCGGCGATCTCGCGGTGATGGAGGTCCTCCTCCCGCTCGGCACCGTCGTCACGCTCGCCGGCTCGCGCCTCTCGACGCACCTCGCGGGCGCGCCTTCGATCGTGTCCTTGTCGACGTCCACGCGGTTCGGCGAGGCGATCGGCGAGAGCCTGCCCATGCGCGCGCTTTTCGCCGCGCTCGAGCGCGCCGCGGCGTCGTCGGAGACGGTGCTCCTGCTCGGCGAGTCGGGCACGGGCAAGGAGGTCCTGGCGCGCGCGATCCACGCCGCGAGCCCACGCAAGGACGGCCCGTTCGTGGTCTTCGACTGCAGCGCCGTCGCGCCGAGCTTGATCGAGGCCGAGCTCTTCGGCCACGCGCGCGGGGCCTTCACGGGCGCGGTCTCCGCGCATGCGGGCCTGCTCGAACAGGCCGATCGCGGGACCTTGTTCATCGACGAGCTCGGCGAGCTCCCTCTGGATCTGCAGCCGAAGCTTCTCCGCGCGCTCGAAGCGCGGCAGGTGCGGCGCGTGGGCGCGGTCGAGTGGCGCCCCTTCGACGCGCGCATCGTGGCCGCGACGCACCGTGATCTCCGCGCGCGCGTCGCCGAGAAATCGTTCCGCGAGGACCTCTACTACCGGCTCGCGGTCGTCGAGGTGAACATCCCGCCGCTGCGCGAGCGCAAGGACGACATCCCCGCGCTCGTCGAGCGATTCCTCGCGGCGCAAACGCCGAAGCGCACGCTCGCCGATCTGCCGCCGCACGCGATGTCCTTGCTCCTCGCGCACGACTGGCCCGGCAACGTCCGCGAGCTTCGCAACGTGGTGGCGCGCCTCTGCCTCTTCCCGGACTTCGCGGTGTCGGCGCTCGGCGCCCAGGCACGCAAGCCGCCCGCGGCCGCCGCGCCCGAACCTGCGCGTTCGCCCGAGCCCGCCGCTGCGGCGCCTGCGGCCGCGCCGGAGGCGCACGAGGCTCCGGCGGGGGAGGCCGAGGAAGGTGATCTCGGCGGGCTCCTCGGCCTGCCGCTGCTCTCGGCGCGCGAGATGGTGCTCGAGCGCTTCGAGCGGCAGTACCTCGCGACGAAGCTCCGCGAGCACGGGGGCAACATCTCGCGCACGGCCGAGGCGATTTCCGTGTCGCGACAGTTCCTCCACAAGCTCGTCGACCGTTACGGGCTCCGAAGCTCCGCGCGGTAGCCCCGCCCCGCGCCCGATCGGGCTTGGCACGGTTCGCGCAATGGCTCCTCGCGCTACCGGACGACAATCGAGTCGCCGTCCGGACGAGGGAGCCAATTGTCATGACACACCAACGAAGCCAGAGGTTTGCGCCCTACCGCCGCATGTGCGGAGCGACGCTCATGGCGCTCGCGCTCACCGCGGCCCTGGGCAGCGGATGTGCCGAGGGCGAGCTGCGCGACGTGAACGAAGAGGCCACGGCGGAGGCCGAGCATGCCATCAAGAACGGCACGGTCTGGGACCCGTGGACGCAAAATACCCAGACCTGGACGCGGAATGTGGTTCGGCTGCCGGGCTGCACGGGGACCCTACTCAACCGCGAATGGGTGCTCACCGCCGGCCATTGCTTTCCGGATGGGACGGGCACCGATCCCGCGACCATCACCGCGCGGCTGACGGAGGACGACGGCAGCGTGACGTCCTCCGTGGGCGTCGAGCTCCTCTTCCACCCGCAGACCGCCGCGGGCGTGGACGTCGCACTCCTCCGCCTCGCCAATCCGATCGACCCGGGAAACGCGTCGCTGCCGCTTTATACGGGCACCACGGCGTCGCTGATCGGCGATACCGTGTTCTGCGCCGGGTATGGCGCGATCAACTCGGGCGCCGCTTGCTCCGCGTCGATGCCGTGCCCCGCTGGCCAGTATTGCCACGACTGGGGCGTATGCCTGACGCCGACGGACGGCAACTTGCGGACCGCGTCGTTCAGCATCATCGAGGACCCGATCGATCCGGTCATGTGGTATCGGTTCCAGGTCCCGAACGCACTCGGTCAAATGGAGCTGCCGGGGGACTCGGGTTCGTCCTGCTGGAACGGCTCCGGCCTGACGGGCGTGATGAAGGCGGGCAACACGACGAATTACAACCGCCAGACGAGCGTCGAGGCGTTTCGTGACTGGGTGAACGGCATCGTCAACCCGACCGTGGTCAAGCAGGTGAACCAGGCGGGCACGTATTGCCGGCCCGTGGGCAGCGCGCTGGTCGATCACGGCAGCGACGGCGAGGCCTTCAATTCGAGCGTGTGGTCGGGCCAGGTGGTATGCCCCATGCAACGGCCCGGGGGTGAGGACGGGTATCCGAACGTGGTCGACGTGCCGCGGCTCTTCGTGCTGGATCGCCACGCGAGCCAGGACGTGTGCTGCAAGCTCCAGTCGAAGAACCCGACGGGGACGCACATCGAGACGACGACGGTCTGCTCGAGCGGCGCGAGCGCGGATTACCAGACGCTTCAGCTCCCGTCTCTGTACGACCCGTACACGTGGAGCCAGTTCAGCCTGAATTGCACGCTGCCGGGAAGCGCCGCGCTCGGCCTCTCGGGCATTCAGGGGTACCGGTCGCGCCAGTCGATGCGCTGAGCGCCGAGCGACCGAAGAGAAACCGAAGATTCAAACGTAGATAGATACGACGATTCGAAAGCGAAGGACGAAAGCCATGATGAACAAGAAGCACTCCCCCCTCAAGGGTCTCCTCATCCTCGTCGGAGGGCTCCTCTACGCTGGCGTCGCGCTCGCGGCCTCGACCCAGAACGCGCCCGGCTCGGCTTGCGTGGCCACGAGCGGCCAGGCCCTCACCGCGCGCGCCGACGGGGAGGCCGAAAATCAGTCCGCCTCGCTGGTCACGGCGATCTGCCCGACGGAGCGTCCGATTGGCACGGGCGTCACGACCACGAACCTCAGCGGCACGGTCTTCGTCGTCGACCAGAACGCGGGGGCGAACGTGTGCTGCCGGGCGGTCTCGAAGAACCCGGACGGCACAAAGATCAACGGCACGTGGTCATGCTCGAGCGGTTCGAGCTCGAGCTACCAGACCTTGAACGTCGCGTCGATCTCGGACACGTACACGTTCAGCTCGTTCTATCTCGAATGCCAGGTGCCGGCCATCAGCGGCGGCAATGCCTCGCGCATCCAGATGTACCGCGCGATTCAGAACTGACCCACGCCGCCGCTCATCGCAAACCGTCGCGCCGGGGCGCTGCCCCGGGCCCCGCGGGGGCTGTTCGCCCCTCGACCCGAACCAGGGCAAGCCCTGGACCGATTGGGGAAGAACTGCGCGATGCGCAGTTCTTCCCACAGGCCGGTGGCAAGACCATGGAGGTGCTGGCGACGGGCACGTTGCCTGTTGAATCGTCAACGACGCGGTTTTGATGGGCAGGGTCGTCGTTGGTCTTGACCTGGCCTGTTCGATGAACTGCGCATCGCGCAGTTCATCGCCCCGGGTCCAGCGCTTGCGCTGGTCCGGGTCCAGGGGCGGATAGCCCCTGGTGGGGTCTGGGGCAACGCCCCAGCGCAGCGCCTCCCAAGATGAGACGCTTGCCCCTGCGACGCTGGCCGCCCTACACTCGGTTCATGCGAATGAACCAGGTCACCGTGGCGGCCACGGACATTGCGGCCTCGATTGCCTTCTATCAGGCGCTCGGCTTGCGCCTCATCGTGCGCTCCGACCACTACGCGCGCTTCGAATGCCCCGACGCGGCCGGCGGCGAACCGGCCACGTTCTCGCTGCACCTGCAGGACACGCCGCCCGCGAAGGACGGCGTGGTTGTTTATTTCGAGGAAGACGACCTCGACGCGACGGTCGAGCGCCTGTCGAGAGCGGGCCTCTCGTTCGATGTGCTCCCCACGGACCAGCGCTGGCTCTGGCGCGAGGCGTACGTCACGGATCCGGCGGGCAATCGAGTTTGTCTTTACCGGGCCGGGGAGGCGCGGCGCTTCCCGCCGTGGCGATTGAAGGATTCTTGATCGGCTCTACGAATCGCCGCACGCTCACCCGCTTTCTTTTTCGATCGTCGCGAGCATCGTTCGGGCGAACTCGATCGCGCCATCGTTGCCCGCGGTGAGCCCCCACTTCGCCCCGAGCGCCGGGAACGCCGCCCAGCGCTCGGCGGCGTGGGCCGCGAGGCCGCTCCACGTCGTGCCGCCGGCCGCCTCGAAACGCTCGAGGCAAGCGTCGAGCGCTGCCTTGCCGAACGCGCCGACGAACAGCGCGAAATCGATCGAGGGATCCCCGAGGTGGGCCTCGGTCCAGTCGAGGATCCCCGTCAAACGGCCCTCTTCGTCGAGCAGCATGTGACCCGGGTGGAGATCGCCGTGCACCAGGGCGAGATGACGCGGCCAGATCGCGTCATTCGCGAGCCAGCGTTGCCAACGCGCCCAGACCACGTCCGGCGTCGCGAGGATCTCGCGCGTCTCGTCCATGGCGCGAGCGATTTCGACGCGGGTGTCGTCGATCGATTTCCTCGGGACGCCCGCCTCCTCGATCGCTCGGACGCTCACCTTTTGTAATGCCGCGAGCGCCTCGGCGAACGAATGGATGAACGTCTCCGAGGGGGCCGCCGGATCGACACGATTCCAGACGACGCCGACTGCCGGATCCACGGTGACGGCGGGGACGCCGCCGAGGCGCGGGTAGGCGATCACCTGCTCGGTGAACACGCGCCAATGCGGCACCGCGACGGGCAGGTGCCCGCGCACGAGGCCGAGCACCCGCGCCTCGACGCGCGCGGACTCCACCACGGCCATGCGCCGCGGCGTCCGCACGACCCACGGCACGCCTTCCTCGTCGTGGGCGTGTACCACGAGGAAATCTAGCCCACTTCGATCGAAATCGGCCATTTCGGTCGTGATCTGGAGCCCCGCGCGGCGAGCGGCCGCGAGGAGCGCGGGGGCGGAATCGAGCGGCTCGAAGGACGAAGAAGCCGCGGACGAGAGAGCACTACGTTCGGTCATGAAAAACTCCTCTTCGCGCGCCCGGAGGCGCATACGGAAGGGAAGACGCGGGAGCGCGTCGCCTCACGACCGGCAGCACGAATGTGGCCTATTCACTTTGGGCTGCCAGGCTGCCGGCGTGAGCCACCGCGCCCGGTCTTCCCCGGGGGGAAGCGGGCACGGAAAAGCACCCACGCGCTCGTTGCATCGACCCGATCGTACCGGGGATGCAAGGAGGACGAGGATGCCGAGCTCAGCGCAGCCGGATGAATGCCACGGCGCGACTCTGCCATACGATGGGTGACAAGGCAAGCCCTCCGGCGACGGAGAATGTGCTCGACGGAGAAGCGCATTCCGATCCTGACAGACTCCCGACAACCACCGAAAGCCTGTGTTCCGCGATTCAATTCTGGGCTACACTGGAGCTCGCCGACGGACGAGCCGGACGAGCTTGCGCGGAGCGCACGCCGTCCCGTCCTCGATGATTCGGGGGATTCCCGGGGGACTCTCATGTCGATGCTCATCGCCTCGTGCATCTTGCTCGCGTTCGCCATGGCAGGGCTCGTGTTCATGGCGGCGCGATATCGGCGGTCGACCCAGGCCGAAATCGACGCTCGGAAGCGCGTCGATGGCCTGGAGAACGAAAACAAGGCGCTCGTGGCGAAGCTCCACGTCGCGGTGGAAGAGGACAAGAAAAAGGTCGGCTGGCTCGATCATCAGGAGCAGGAAATCCTCTGGCTCCGGGCCGAGCTCGAGAAGCGGCCGAAGATCACGCGCAAGACATACAAGATCCTCACGCTCGGCGTGAAAGCCACGGGAAAGACCTCGCTCACCCTCAAATGGGCGAACCCGCTCATCGACCTCGGCGTCCTCGCCGGCACCAAGATCGACCGTTACGAGCGGACCGTGAGCCACGTGCTTCAGAAGGACGTGGTCATCGAGCACGTCTTCGAGGTCGGCGACTGGGGCGGCGAGCACATCGTCGACGCGCAGCAGGAGCTCATCGGGGACGAGATTCACGGGCTGCTCATCGTCGTCGATCTCGGCGGCAAGGACGCGAAGAAGGTCGACCCCGGGCGTGTTCAGGAGCAGCTCCAGGAGTTCCAGCCGCAGGCGCTCAAGTTCTTCTTCGGCCCGAAGACCGTGGCGTCGTGCAAGACCGTGGTGCTTTTCATCAACAAGAGTGATCTGCTCTCCGGCACGCCGCTCGAGGTGGAGGAGCAAGCGAAGAAGCTTTATGCCCCGCTCATCGAGAACCTCACGAAGTACTCGATGCAGCTCGACATCCGCGTCTTCGTCGGCTCCGCGAACTACGGGCACTCGACCCATCTCCTGTTCTCGCATTTCGTGGAGCGGATCCTCCCGAAGCAAGCCTACGACTCGCAGCTCTTGCAGCGCATGGTGAAGGACCTGTCGGAGACGTCGAAGGTGGAGAGATCGGAGAAAACGGTTCCGCTGCCCGCGGTGAACGCGTCCTCCGAACCTCCCAAGCTTTCGCGGGTGAACTAAATGAGCGCGCGCGGCGAAGGCCGAAGGGGAGGCTACGTGGCGCCGACGTACAAGGCGCCCGCCGACGTGGCCTGGTACCATTTCCTGCACGGGAACGTCCCGGGGCACCAGATCGATTTCATCTATCACCCCGAGGTGCCCCAGGGCCCCTTGTCCCGGCAGCATTTCGGTCACCTCTCGCGGCTTCTCAAGTACATCGAGCCGCGGACGACGAGTGATTGCGCGTTCGCCATCGGGAACCTCTCCCGCGACGACACGCAACACGAGCCGGGGCGCGGCGGCGTGGCGCTGATCTTCGGGCTGCGCATCCGCGGCGCCCGCGATCACGCCGGCCGGCAAGACCCGCCGTTCTCGCACGCCATCGTGGCCATCGAGCGTGATCTCGACGCGGCCTTCGTGTGTCGCGCCGCGCTCGAATTCCGGGCGCGGCTCTTCGAGCGTACGGCGGTAACGGCCGAGGGCCATGGCTGGTATCACACGTATGCCCGGCGCGGCGAGGATCCGGCCGCGGCGCTGCCCCTCTTGCAAGCCTACAAAGCGAGCTTCGACGGGCTGCCTTCGGCGGGGCCGGGGACTCGCTCGCTCCGCTGGGCGGTGGCCGAGGAGGTCAAGCTGCCGGGGCGTATCGTGATCGTGCACGACGACGACACGCCGTTCGAGGGGATCGCGGCGTGCGCGGCGCGGATCGCGGCCGTCCTGTATCGTTCGAACATCAAATGGACGGCCCTCTCGAACGGGCGGGAATCCGATCTGCCGAACGGCATCACGATCCGATTCTTGCCTGCGAGCGAGGTCGGCCCGCAGCCGGCGGGCACGCCGGTGTTTCCGCTCGAACGCGTGCCGCACGACGAGGACGAGCTCGCGCGGGAGCTCTTCGGCGCGACGCCCGTGCGTGGCCACGAAGGCCCCGAGCGCGGGCGCGGCTGGCGGGATCAATATCGTGGACCCGCCACGAGCCTGCTCGTCGGGGAGGAGCCCACACGGGCGGAGTCGGCCGGGCCCTCCGCCGAAATGCCGCCGCCTTCGGCCACGAAGCGATGGCCCTGGGCCGGACTCGGCGCGGTCGTGGCCATGGGTTGCTTCGGCATGTACCTGCTTCGCGGGGCGAACCCGGGCGCCCCATCCGCGCCGGGATCACCGGCGCAGCTCCTCGCTCCCGGCGCCGAGGCCGCGCCTCCGAGCGTCGCGAAACCCGACGTGTTGCCTCTGCCGAGCCCGCCATCCGAAAAGCCGCCCGTGCAGGAAAAGGCCAGCGCGAGCGTCGCGGAGCAGGATGTCGCCTCCTCGAACAAGCAAGCGAAGACGCGGTCGCCGAAGGTGTCCCGCAAGCCGCCGCCCGTCGTCGGGGGCCCGCCGAGGTTCTGAGCGTACACGTTTGGCAGGGAACGTCGCCGCGCCCCCGAGGAGCGCGGCGACTTCGTTTTGAAGGGAATCAGTCGAACGATTCCATGTCCCGGCGCAGGCCCGCGGGCGCCGGATCCTGGGGATCGTCGCCCTGGCCGCCCGGACCCTCGAGCCCAATCTCGAACGAGACGCCCGTGGCCGCCGGCGCATTCCCCACATAGGCAATGCCGATTGAATGCCCACCACGACCGCCGCCGCCGTGGCCCCCGTCGCCCCCATTGCCCCCATTGCCGCCGTGGCACCCGGGTTTCAAGGGAGAATACTGGGGCGGCGGGCCGCCGAGCCCTCCCGTGCCGCCATTCCCGCCCGCCTGCCCCTGGGCCCCGTCGCCGCCTTTTCCGCCGCCTGCCGTGACGATCGTGACGGCCTCGGACGAGATCCTCGCGTCGATGCAGAGGAGGCCGAAGCTCCCGCCGCCTGCGCCTCCGCCCGCGCCGCCTTTCCCGCCGCATCCGCCCGTCCCGCCGCTGCCGCCGCTGGCCCCGTGGGTCGTCGCGCTCCCGGCCGGGCATTTGTTCACGCCCAACCCGCCCAATGCGGCGCCGCCCCCACCGCCGGCCAATCCCACGGTTCCTTCGCCGCCGCTCGTCCCGGACGCGCCCTCGTACCCATTCACCGAGATGGTCCCGGGCTCCACGCCGTGTGCGCCGTGTGCGCCCGTGGTCCCAGCGGCGCCGGGCCCGCCCGGCGTGCATTCGATCCCCGTGAATCCTTCGGGCTCGCCGCCCTGGCCGCCGCTCACGTCCTTGCCGAGCGAGCTATTGCGACCGGCCTTTCCCCAGGGCGAGGTGCCGAACCCCCCCGATCCGCCGATCGATTCGACCGTTCCACACGTCGAGGAGACCTCCTGCACCGCGGTGTACGTGCACGCGGCAAACCCCATTTTTCCGGGCATCCCGTCGGTCGCGCCCTTGGCCTCGGGCGTCGGGGCAAGCCCGTCCGCGCCTTTGCCGGCCTCCAAATGACACCGGCCGAGCTCGAGCTCGGCCCGATCGGCGATCACTGCAATCGACGAGGCACCAGGCAGGACCGCGTCCGCCGCGACGACCTTGAAATTCGTCACGACCGTCGGTCCCCCCGCGCCGACGCGCAGCGGTACCTCGTTTGCGCTCGCGGACAGCGTCGTCATGCCGACCTGTGTGGTCCACGGCGAGCCGCCCGTGCAGTTGTATCCGCCGTGAAGCACCTCGCCGCCGCGGAGCGCGAGCGGCTCGATGAACGTCTCGGCGCACGCGTAAATGGGCCGCGCGCCCTGCTTCTGCACCTTGTCCACGGCCGCGCGCAGCGTCCGCAGCGGGCGCTCGGCCGTCCCCGGGTTCGTATCGTCGCCCGAGGCCGCTACGTACAGCCCGCACGATGCAGGCCGGCTCGGATCCCCGTCGAGAGGGCATACCGTCTGCGAGCTCGCCTGGCCGGCGCACGTCTTCGTGACGCTGCAATCGGCGAACACGTCGAGCCCGCAGCCTCCAAGCGCAAAGGCGCCCGCGGCGCAGGCGAGCATCGCCAGCGTGGACGTCATGGAATGACGACGCATGGGCCTCGAACCTCCCCCATTCTCCACACGACTCATCTTCGTTTTTCCTCAAAAGGTCCCAAAAACCATGAGCGAGCCCCCCTGCGAGGACACCGCAGGGAGGGCGTACACCGATCCCGTCGCGCGGGGCTTCGGCCCTGAGAGGCCGTATACGAGCGTCCCGACGGCGATCACGCCGCCTCCGACGAAGCTCCACAGCGCGGCCTCGCCGAACTGGTTTTGCGCGGTCTTCAGGCGAACGAGATCGGGGCACGCGCCCGCGCCGGGATTCGAAGTGCAGTAATCGTCTTTCTCGCCGGAAAGAGACTGCGCCATCGCAGCCGCCTCGCCGGCCCGCTGCTTGGAAAGGGCCGTGAACACGACACCGCCCAGGATCCCGACCCCCGCGGTCACGCCGCCCGCGATGAGCAGCGGCTTGCGCATCGAGCGCGTCGTTCCCGGCGCCTCCGCCTCCGCGGTTTCCTTTTGCGCGAGCACGCCGCGCGGGGCTTCCTTCTTCGGAAGATCCAGCCGCAAGAGCTGCGATTCCCCGGGTTTGGCCTCGATCACGACCGGCCCCGACGATCGCTCGCCGAGCCGCGCCTCGATCGTCCGCCGCCCCGGCTCGACGAATACGCCAGCGTTCGCCTCGGGCCACCGCATTTCTGCGCCGTCGACGATCAAATGGCTGCCCGTCACGTTCGACTGCACGGACAGCTCCGTGACCTTGGCGCGCGCCTCGGACAGCATTTCGGAGGTGGCCTTCATCTCGTCGGCCGCCACGTCCTCGGCGTGCCGCAAGAAATACGAGAGGTGCTCCGCAGCGTCGCGGTGGTGGCCGAGCTCGAGCTCGACCCATCCGAGCGTCCCCGCGATCTGGAAATGCTGCATGATACGCCAGGCGGACCTCAGCTCGTCGAGGGCGGCCTGCCATTGCTTCGCCCTCGCCGCGTCCTTGCCGCGCACGTAATGCGCCCGGGCCACGTCCGCGGGCGAGGACGACGCCTCCGAAGGCGGTGGAGGATCCTCCGCCGCCGCGGGAAACGCGGCGCTCTGCACGGCGAGCCCCAGAACGAGCGGGAAGAGATACCGCGCTCGTAAGGTCCTTTTGATGCTCCCACCCATGCGGCAGGATAACACGAATTGACGATGAATCGAGCGCCTATGCGGAAACCTCGTCCGGTCAGCGCTTGCAATTCGGGAAGAATCGAGGGCACGCCTTCGCGCCTGCGGGCGCCTTCGTGCTCGGGGCGGGCGATTTCGCCTTCGTCGTGGCGGGGCGCGACGCGATCGGATCGACCGGCGGCTTGCTCCCGCCGCGGACGGGCAATGCGCCACGTTTGTCCGGGCCAGAGACGTTTGGCGTGGCCCCGGCGTCCGTGGACGAAGGCGGCGCGGGCTCGGCTTCCGGCAGGGACACGGGCGCCGGCGCAGCCCGCGCCACGTCGTCCTGCGCGCGTGGAGGAGGAGGCGAGGGGAGCGCGAGCGTCTCGCCTGGAGCGGCGCCGTCCGTGGGCTTCGTCGTGGTTGCCCGTGACGCCACGATGAAAATCAAGACCGGCGCGGCCAAGAGCAGGAGCAAGAGCACGCCCCGGCGCGTCACCTGACGCTTTCGCCGCTGCCTCTGCAATGCGCCGTCCGAAGGCTCGGTCCCGGCCGACATCGTGATGGCTCCCACGGTCACCGTGGTGCTCGGCCCGGTGCGATTCTCGGCCGTGGCGGAGACCTGCGTCGTGGTCGCGGTGAGAATGGCGCTCAGGGACGCATCCCGCCACGGCGCCCGCGGACCATCGAATGCCGGGGGGGCGGGCCTGTGCTTGTCCCCGTCGGTTTTCGGACTCGCCCCGGGTGGAAGGATGACCGTGCCATTCAATGCGACTTCCCCGACCTGCGTCGGCGCCTCGGCCTCCTCGGGCGTCGTGCCGTCGATGGCCAGCGTGAACTTCTGCGTCTCCGGCAAGACGTCGGGGCGCGGGAGCGTCGACGGAATGGGGACCTCGAGCGTCGAATCCGGCAGGGGCACGACCTCGCGCGGGCCCGCGAGCGGCGCGAGCAGCGCCGCGAGCTGTTCGGCGGACTGAATACGTTTGGACCGGTCGCGCTGCAGGCACCGGTCGACGAGGTCGGCGAGCCGCGGCTCGACGTGGCGGACGCGACTCGACACCGGCGGAATCTCGGCCGTCAGGATCTGCTGGAAGAGGACGTCCACGTTGCCCTTGAAGGGCCGCACGCCCGTGAGCATTTCGTACAGGACGACGCCCAGCGACCACACATCCGTGCGGAAATCGAGATCCTCGACGCAAAGCACCTGCTCGGGGCTCATGTACCCCGGCGTGCCGACCATCACGCCCGTGACGGTGCGGACGCAGTCCTTGGTATCGAGCTGCTTGGCCACGCCGAAATCGAGCACCTTCACGACGAAGCCGTCGGGGCTCGATTCCCGGTGGAGAAATACGTTCTCCGGCTTCAGATCGCGATGAATGATGCGAGCCTCGTGCGCCGCCGCGAGGGCGAGCGCGACGTCCCGGCCAATCCTCGCGGCCTGCTTCGACGGGAGCCTGCGCTCGCGTTCCAACAGATCCGCGAGCGTCTCCCCCGAGAGGAGCTGCATCACGAGAAATGGATCCCCCGCGGACGTTTCGCCGGCGTCATAGACGTCGACGATGTTCTTGTGGGACAAACTTTTGAAGGCACGCGCCTCGCGGCTGAGGCGAAGGCGGAGGTCCGCGCTCGGCCGCAGAATGAGCTTGATGGCGACGCGACGCCCGGTGCGCTCATTCTGGGCCTCCCACACCGACCCCATCGCCCCCTCGCCGAGTGGACGGACGAGGCGATAGTCTCCCCCGATGCAGTCTCCGGCTTTCATGACCCCCCCGGCGCGCGATGTTACCACCGGCAGTGAGCAACAACACGAAAAAGCCGAGCGGGCTCCCGTTTTGATCGAGATTCGTCCGGGTCTAATACCTTAGGAGATCCCCCGGCTTTGCCGGGGAGGCAGCCGAAGTTTGACATTTCCGGAAGTCGGTTCCGCGCGGCTTCGGTTTGGCCGAAGCC
>NZ_JAGTJK010000059.1:0-65672 GCF_028435265.1 Polyangium jinanense
AGGGGGCGTCTCGAAGGAGGTTCGGGGCGTCGATGTACGGCGAGGGGGCGTCTCGAAGGAGGTCGGGGGCGTCGATGTAGAGGTCGGGGGAGGGGAGGCGAGGCGAAAGCGGCGCAAGGTAGCGGTGGGGGGATGATCCGGGTAGGCTGGCGTCCACCATGACGACCAGCCCGCGGGTACGGCGGATCAAGGTGAAGGGTCTGTTCGGGATCTTCGACCATGAGATTCCGCTCAACATGGATGAGCGGATCACGATCCTGCATGGGCCGAATGGGTATGGGAAGACGATCGTTCTGCGGATGCTGGATGCGTTGTTCAGGGGGCAGTGGGAGACCATCGGCGCGGTCCCCTTCGATAGCTTTTCGGTCGAATTCGAAAACGGAATGGTCCTCGGCGTTAAACGTGAGCCCGAGGGCGACGTGCCGTCTCCATTCTTGGAAGCGCTCAAGGGCCTTGTGTTCTTTTGCCATGGTTCGCCGCTCCACGACCCCGCCGTTTTTTCGTGGGACTCACAGAGGGACCAGATAACATCGATCCTCTTTCACTTGGATGGGATCAAGGCGACGGTCACACAGCGGCTGATTGGCTGGTTGGCAGCGAGTTGCGGAGAATTGCAGCCACGGATGATCGAGACCCACCGGCTCGTTCATGAAGTTTCGCGTCACAGTCAGTTTTTGGGGAACCGGTCCGCCGTCTTGACATATTCGGATGAATTGGTGCAGGCAATCGAGGCGACGCTTGCGAGGTATGCCAGCCGCGCGCAGGAGCTTGATAGCACATTCCTTGATCGTCTCTTCCGGCAGACTCCGCAAACGGAGTTGCCCATCGAAGAGATCGAGGTGAGGCTGCGCGGGCTCGATGACAAGCGAGCAAGGCTCGTCCAGCTGGGCGTACTCGACCCAGAGCGCGAGTCGCACAAGAAAACCCCACGGCTCGAAGAATCAAAACGCGATGTGCTCACGGTGTACATCGAGGACACGGAAAGCAAGCTCGGTATGCTCGAGGACCTCGCGTGGCGCATCGAGCTCCTCACAGAGGCCGTCAACAGGCGCTTTGTCTACAAGCGGATGAGCGTATCTAGGGGAGAAGGGTTCGTCTTCCGTTCCTTGGTCGACGGTCGGAGCGTCCCCTCGGACCGGCTCTCCTCCGGCGAGCAACACGAGGTCGTCCTGCTTTATGAGCTTCTGTTCCATGTGAAGCCTGGCTCTCTGGTCCTCATCGACGAGCCCGAGATCTCCCTCCATTTAGCCTGGCAAAACCAGTTCCTTGGCGATCTTCTGCAAATGGTCGAGCTTGGAGGCTACGACGTGCTCGTCGCGACCCACTCACCATCCATCATCGATGATCGCTGGGACCTGACCGTCGAGCTGAAGGGCCCGGAGCTACCCGCAAAGGCCGCCGAATGAAAAACGCGATGCTCGATGCCATCAATGGCGCGCACATCGCCAACAAGATCCGGATGGAGCGCTCCCAGCACGCGGGCTCCTTCCTCGTCGTGGAGGGGGTAAGCGACAAGCGGTTCTTCGACTGGCTCATCGACAAGAACAAGTGCAAGATCGTCGTGGCATATGGCCGCGACAAGGCGCTCGACGCGTTTCATCGCTTGCAGGTTCCATCCTTCGATGGCGTCCTCTTCGTCATCGATGCCGATTTTGATGCCATAGAAGGTCGGAAGCCGCCCTCCATCAGCGTCATTTTCACGGACACGCACGACCTCGAGACCATGCTTCTCGCCTCGCCTGCATTCGAGAAAGTGCTGTTGCAGGTTGGGAGCGAGGAGAAGGTAGACAAGTTTCGTGGGCAGTATGGTGACCTTCGCGCATGTCTTCTCCGATGCGCAAAACATCTCGGTTACATGCTCTGGCTCTCGCGGAAGGACAGGCTCAATCTCAAGTTCGAAGAGCTCAAATTCGGCAAATTCGTCGATGAGAAGACGCTCCTCCTCGACCCGGCCGAGATGGTCAAGGTCGTCGCGAATCACTCGCAGCGTCCGGACCTCAAGAACGACGTTCTCCTCACCCGACTCGCGGCCCTGTACGACGACGGCCATGATCCCTTGCACGTCTGCTGCGGGCATCACCTGACCGAGATCCTCGCGTTCGCCCTGCGTAAGGCATGGGGAACGAACGACGCTGGCGCGTTCGACGGGCCGATGGTCGAGCGGATGCTGGTGCTCGCGTACGACGAGGGGCTTTTCGTGACGACACAGCTCTACGCTTCCATACGAGCCTGGGAGTCGCAGCACCCCCCGTTCATCGTACTTCGCGCCCTCGGCACCCCTGCCTGATCAAGGCACGATCGCCGCCGCCACATTCGTCACATTCGCCACCCCGGGCACAGTCGCCACCGTCGCCTGCGCCCCATTCACGCGCGCATGCTTCAGCGTCCCCCCCGTCGCATACACGATCTCCGCCTCGGCCCCTGACAATCCCGGAAGCGCGACCGGCGTCGACGACGTCGTTTGCGGGACCTCGACCGTCGTGGCCGCGCCCCACGCCCCGTCCTTCCCTCGCACGAAATAGATCCCCTCGTTCAGCACGCCTCGATACGCGACGACGAAATCCCCCGCCGCCGTCGCAGCCACCGACGGCGAAAGCCCCGTCGTCGCCGTGCCTACGGTTTCCTCCGCGGTCCACGAGTTCTGCGGCGTGATCAGCTTGACCGTGCAGATCCGATTGTCGGCTTGCCGCACGTAGAAAACACGCAAATCCTGATCCGCGTCGACGAGCGCAAACGGCCTGAGCCAGTTCGCGACGAGCGAGGTCGGCGCCTGTGCAGAAAGCGTCCACGCGCTCCCGGGTCCGCTCTTCGCGAGGTAATAGATGTGCGCATCATCGCCCGCGTACACCGCATACGCCCCCGCCGCGCCGTCCCTCGCGAGCGCCGTGGCACTCGGGCCGAACGCCTGGAACTGCGCCATGCCGGCGGGCATCGGGCTGAACGGGCTGAACGCGCCGGCCTCGTATTGCGAGAAATAATGCTTGTTGTCCGTGCCGAGGAACGTCATCAGCGTGGCCACGCCGAGCGGCGACGCGGTCGGGCCGTCCTTCGCGAATCCGAAGCTGCCGACCTTCTGCACGGCCCCAAAGCCCCCGGCCTTCGTCCACGTCGCCCAGAAGAGCTCGTTGTTCTCGGCTGCATTCGCGCTCTGGCGGCGCAAGACCGCGACCACGCCCTCCGGCTTCGGCGCGAGCCCGGCCGCGGAAAACTGGAGGTTGAGCGAGCCCGTGCCCCAGCCCGCAGCCGGATCGTAATGGGCTTCCCCTGCGTCCGGGCCCGCGAGCACGAGCAGCGTGCCCGTGGGATTGCCCCCGCCGGAGCCGCCCATTCCACCGGAACCGCCCATTCCACCCGCGCCGCCCATTCCGCCGGCGCCACCGCTTCCGCCCGTGCCTCCGCTTCCGCCGATGCCTCCGCTACCGCCCGCGCCACCGCTTCCGCCCATACCGCCGACGCCGCCCGTGCCGCCCGTGCCGCCCGTCCCGGAGCTGCTGCTCGCGGACGACGACGACGACGAGGACGAGCTGCTCGCGGCGAGCGAGGCGCCTGCCCCGGACGTGAAATCGGGCGGCTCGGTGCCTTGCGCGCAGCCGAAAAGCGGGACGAACGCGGAGAGCGCGACGAACCGGGGAAGCATGCCCCAGTTGTCACGTACTTCGTGATGGCGTCAAGCTTGGAGGAAGGAGAGAGGCGGGACGGATGGGGGCGGGCTGCCGCCCCCATCCCGGCGGCTCACCGGAGGGTGACCGCGTCTCACGCCCTGTCATTTTCACGCTACGAACAATCCCAGAATTCAAATTCGTAATCGTAGCAGTTTGGTGAGAAAGCGGCAGAAATCACGACCTTGGTCCGTAGTGCATGCTCGTCGCAGGATTCGACGCTTTCTTCCGGCATGAGGGCTTTGGAGTCGTAGAGGCTGTAATCGCCAGCCCAATCATGAAGCGAATAGTGCTCGATATGCAGCAGGTGGTGCTCGCGGTGCGATGAAAGACACGAGTTGTGCTTGTAACGTAGCTTGTATCCATTGACGAATCTGGCGGATTCACGACCCTCGCGGAATGCCTGCTCGACCTCGATTGTGTTTTCCGGACCTTCGGCTGAATCCACACCCGCTTCGTCTGCAGGGGCGCAGCCTTGGACCCCCATGAGGGTCGTGATCGCAACGGCGGCGAGAGTGGTGGATCGGTACATGGATCTTCGTCCTTCCTGCCTCGGGCCAATCGTCGATTGTGCCCACGACGCACACGTCCGTGACAGAGCAGGCGCAATGCCATGCGGCCATGACCACGCTCGACCCCCCCGCATGCGGGGGCGTGCAAGTGGCGGAAAGGAAGGACGCGCGTGAATCCGACGGGGAGGGAGTGGGGGGCCTTCGCCCCCCACCTGGGGAGACTATCGCACCGTCACCGCGAGCTTGTAATCGAAGACCGCGATGGGGTTGCCCGGCATCGCCGAGAACGGCGAGGCCTGCACGAGCAGGTAGTACGTGCCGCCCGCGAGGTTCTTTGCGAACGCGTGCGGCGCCGTCGCGCCGAGGCCGTCGATCGCCGAGCAATAACCACGGCCGCCGTCGTCGTCCGCGCCGAGCTCCACGCCCGCCGCGTCGTACAGCGTCAGGTAGCTATCGATGGGATCCGCCCCGTTCGCGCACGACTCCGCCGCCGTTCCCTCGATGATCTCGGCCCGCAGCGACTTGCCCGCCGGGACCGTGATCTCGAAGTAATCGTCATCGTCGTAGGACATGTGCAAGGCCGTGACGACCGTGTCCCAGCCCGCCGTCGGGTGGGCGTCGGCCACCAGGTTGTTCGGCTCGTTCTCCGGGCCGCTCTCCGTGAGCACCTTCGCCCGCAGCATGTACGAGGCGATGGTCCCGTCGTTGTTCGCCTCCTCGACGCCGACGTAATACGTGCCCGCGGCGAGGTTCATCGTCAGCGCCGAGCAAGAGCCCTCGCCGCTCACGTTGTCCGTTTCGAGGAGCTGCCCGGTCGAATCGAGCAGGCGCAGCGTGGACGTGAAGCCGCAGCCGATGCCCGTGGCGTTCAGCGTCTCGAGCACGAGCACCGCGTCCGACGCGAGGTCGAAGCGGAAGAGGTCGACGTCGCCCGCCGCGGCGATCGAGCCCGTCACGTTGGCGCTGCCCGTGAGCGTCACGCCGGCGGCGTCCGCCTCGGCCGTCGTGTTGTTCGGCTCGACCTCGGCGCCCGTCTCCAGCGCGCACACGTCGCTGCAGCCGTCGCCCGCGCTCGTGTTGCCGTCGTCGCAGGTCTCCGCGCCGTCGAGGAAGCCATCGCCGCAGACCGGGATGCGATCGCAGGTCGCCTCGCAGCCGGCGCCGCCGTCGCACTCCTCGCTGCCCTCGACCACGCCGTTGCCGCAGACGGCTTCGACGGCGATCTCGAGCAGATAGCCGGGGATGACGGTGTTGTTCTCGTAGTCCTCGACCTTGACGAAGTACGTGCCCGGGGCGAGGTGCCGCGCGCCCGCGTGCGTCTTGCCCGAGATGCGCGAGCAGATGTTGACGCCGCCGTCGTCCGCTTGCGCGAGCTCGGTCGTGCCGTCCGTGCCGTACAGCGTGATCACCGTGTCCAGCGGCAGCGCGCAGGTCCCGGGGCCGTTCGCGTCGTGCGTCTGGAGGCGGACGTCCGAGGTCGCGCTCAGCGTGAAGCTGTAGAAGTCGAGGTCGCTGCCCGGCGTGATCGCGCCGCTCACGATCGTGTACGGCGTGAAGGGGCCGCCCGCCGTCGCGCTCGTGTCGTTCGGCTCCGTCTCCGGCGTCGATTCCTTCGTGCACGTAGCATCGCAGCCGTCGCCCGGCGTCGTGTTGCCGTCGTCGCAGGTCTCGGGCGCGTCGATCTTG
The DNA here is from genome assembly GCF_028435265.1 of Polyangium jinanense. Classification (GTDB taxonomy): domain Bacteria; phylum Myxococcota_A; class Polyangia; order Polyangiales; family Polyangiaceae; genus Polyangium; species Polyangium jinanense. The sequence goes on from NZ_JAGTJK010000059.1 coordinate 5,858, forward strand.
CCGTCGCCGCAGACCGCGTTGCGATCGCACGTCATCGAGCAGCCCGCGCCGCCGTCGCACTCCTCGGCACCCTCGACCTTGCCGTTGCCGCAGGTCGCGTCGAGCGTGATTTGCAGGCGATAGCCGGGGATCTCCGTGTTGTTGAGGAAGTCCTCGACGGAGACGTAATACGTGCCCGCCGGCAGGTGCCGGGCCGCGCCGTCGCCGGGCTTCTTCGCGTCGATCTTGCCGCAAGCGCCGAGGCCGCCGAGGTCACGCTCGAGCAGGAGCGTGGTGCCGTCGGTGCCGTAGAGGCGGAGCAACGTGTCGACGCCGACGCACGAGCCGGGGCCGTTCGCGTCGAACGACTCGACCGTGAGGTCGCTCGTCTGGTCGAGCTTGATCGCGTAGTAGTCGACGTCCGTGGCCGGGCTGATCGCGCCCTGGTAGAGCGCCGGCGGAGCGAAGCCACCCGAGGCCTGCGCGCTCGTCTCGTTCGGCTCCGTCTCCATGAGGATCGACGTCTCGCAGGTCGCGCTGCACGTGTCGCCGTCCATCGTGTTGCCGTCGTCGCACGTCTCGGGCGCGTCGACGTTGCCGTCGCCGCAGACCGGGATGCGATCGCAGGTGAAATCGCAGCCCGCGCCGCCGTCGCACTCCTCGGTGCCCTCGACCTTGCCGTCGCCGCAGACCGCGTCGTACGTCACGACGAGCTTGTAGCTCGGGATTGCTTTGTCGTTTCCGGCCTCCTCGACCTTCACGTAGTAGATGCCCGCCGCGAGGTGCCTGAGCGCCGCGTTCGTCGTGCCGTCGAGGCGCGAGCACGCGTTCGTGCCGCCATCGTCGTCGGAGCCGATCACCGTGGTGCCGTCGGGCGCGTAGAGCGTGACGAGCGTGTCGATGTTCAAGCAGCTCGACGGGCCGGAGCCGTCGTACGTCTCGATGTGCAGGTCGACCGTCTTGGGCACGACGATCTCGTACCAATCGGCGTCGCTACCGGGGTTGATCGAGCCGCTCACGAGGACGGGCGCCGTGTACGGGCCGTTCGCCGTGGCGGACCCGTTGTTCGGCTCGGTCTCCGAGAACGTGTCGACGACGCAGGTCGAGCTGCAGCCGTCGAGGTCCTTCGTGTTGCCGTCGTCGCACTGCTCCGTGCCGGCTTTGATGCCGTCGCCGCAGGTCGTCGCGCAGACGCTCGGCGCGCCCGTGCACGTGTAGCCGAGCTCCGGGGCGCAGGCGTCGCAGCCGTCGCCGGCCGTCGTGTTGCCGTCGTCGCAGGCCTCGGCGCCCGCGGGGATGCCGTCGCCGCAGGTCGTCGTGCACACGCTGGGCTCGCCGGTGCACATGAAGCCTGCTTCCTGCGCGCACGTGGCGTCGCAGCCGTCGCCAGCCGTCGTGTTGCCGTCGTCGCAGGCCTCGGCGCCGGTGATCGCGCCGTCGCCGCACACGTCCATCGAGCCGCCCGCGCCGCCCTGGCCGCCCGCGCCGCCCATGCCGCCTTGGCCGCCCATGCCGCCTTGGCCGCCCATGCCGCCTTGGCCGCCTTGGCCGCCTTGGCCGCCTTGGCCGCCTTGGCCGCCTTGGCCGCCTTGGCCGCCTTCGCCCCCCACGCCGCCCTGGCCGCCTACGCCGCCCTGGCCGCCTTGGCCTCCGGTGCCACCGGACCCGCCTTGTCCTTGCGGAATATCACTCCGATCGACCGCTGCGATCAGCTCGCAGCCCATGGATCCGAACGATCCCAGGCCGATCACGAGCGCCATACCAACGTGCCTCGTTAGCCTCGTCATGCGCGATTCTTCGCTCCCAATGGTTAGCGATGTCTCGCCCGACGCCTGCGCCGAGACGCGTACCCGAGGGCCTCTGCAAGCGAAGAGCGGGCATACCTCAATGAATCGACGGGCCGGCGTCAAGGAATAGGTGCCGCGCGCCTTCGATGAGGGATCTCCAGGGTGAAGGTGGCACCTTCCCCCGGTCGATTGTCCACGATCACCCGCCCGCCGTGCGCCTCCGCCACGCTCTTCACGATCGCGAGCCCGAGCCCCGTGCCGTCGCGATCCGCGTCGGTCGTGAAGAACCTGTCGAAGATGCGCGGCAAGATCGCGGGCGGCACGCCCGGACCTCGATCTTTCACGGCGATACGAATCACGGCCTCGGGCGGACCCCCCTCGACGCGGATCCGCACCGGCTCTCCCGGCGGCGAGAATCGAACGGCGTTGTCGAGCAAGTTGCCGAGCGCCGTCTCGACGTCCACGGGCCGGCAGAACACATCTCGTTCGCTCGCCAAGTATTCGAGGATCACCGGCTGATCCGGCGCCGAAGCGCGCTCCTTCGCCGCGAGCGCGAGCGCCGAAAGGTCACACACGCGCATCGGCTCGGCCGAGGCCTCGATGCGCGAAAGCTGGAGCAGGCGCGAGACCAGTCGATCGAGCCGCTCGACGTCGAGCTCGATGTTCCGCAAGAAACGAACGCGCGCCTCCGGATCGTCGTGCGCGCCTTCGCCGAGCAGCTCCGCCGCGCCGCGGATCGAGGTGAGCGGCGACTTGAACTCGTGCGCCACGTCCGCGGCGAACTCCGAGATGTACCGCATGCGCGCGTCGAGCCGCTCCTTCATCGACGCGAACGACTCGCCGAGCTCGCGGATCTCGCCGCCGCCGCCGATGGGCACGACCACGTCCCGCTCGCCCGCCGCGATGCGCTTGGCCGCGCGCGAGAGCCGTCCGAGGGGCCGCGAGATGCTCCACGCGAGCACGAGCGTCACGAGGCCCGTGCCGAGGAGCGCGACCGCGAGCACACGCCCGAGGCCCGAGCGGATGCGGTAGAGCTCGAAGAGGACGGGTTGCGTCGATCGCGCCACGTACACCACGCCCGTCACCACGCCGCCCGTGCGGATGGGCTCCGCGAGGAAGAGGATCACGCCCGGGTCGCGGTCGCGTACGCGCGTGCGTGTCGCCTTCGTGCCCGCGAGCGCCGAGCGCACCTCGAAGCGTTCCGCGAGCAAGGGCCACTTCTCCGCCGCGCGCATGTCGAGCGCCCACCGCACATCCCGCGCGCGCGGCAGCCGGAGCGGCGGCGGCGGCTCCGGCCCCTCGGGCGGCCCGTCCGCGTGCGAGTCGGCCACCACCTCGCCGGCCTTGTCCACGAGCCGGATCCGCGTCCGCGTCCGCTTGGCCGCCGTCGCGAGGATCTTCTCGTGCTCCGGATCCCCGAGCGCGCGGCCCGCGCCGAGGTTGTGCTCGACGAGCGAGCGCACGAGGATCGCCTGGTTCGACATGTCGCGTTCGAGCGCGTCGAGCAGCTCTCGCTCGTGGATCCGCGCGAATTCGAGCCCGATCGCGGGGACGAACAGCACGAGCAGGTTCACGACGAGCAGCCGCACGCGGATGCGGCCGAGCAGGACGAGCAGCCTACGCACCGGCGACCTTGTACCCGACGCCGTGCACCGTCGCGATCGGGTCCTCGCCGCCCGCGGCGCGGAACTTCGCGCGGATCCTGCGGACGTGCGTGTCGATCGTGCGCTCGGTGATGAGGTTGTCGTAGCGGTACGCGCGCGTCATGAGCTGGCTGCGCGAGAGCACGATGCCAGGTCGTTCGAGCAGCGCGCCGAGCAAGCCGAGCTCCGTCGCCGTGAGCGTCACGGGCGCGCCGTCGAGCCGCGCCTCGTGCCGCTCCACGTCGACCTCGATCCGCCCGTGCGTGAGTACCTTGCGCGCGGCCTCGCCCGGCGCTTCGAGCCTGCGGAAGAGGGCTTTTACGCGCGCCACGAGCTCGCGCACGGAAAACGGCTTCGTGAGGTAGTCGTCGCCGCCGAGGTCGAGGCCGAGCACACGATCGATCTCGTCGCTGCGCGCGGACAGGAAGAGGATCGGCACGCGGCTCTCGGTGCGGATGTGGCGGCACGCGGAGAGGCCGTCGACCTCGGGGAGCATCACGTCGAGGATGACGAGGTCGATGCCGCCCTTCGCGACGGCCTCGATGGCCTCGCGGCCGTCGGTCACCACGGAGACCTCGTAGCCCTCTTTGCGAAGCGCGTACTGCAGGACCTCGCGGATGCGCGCCTCGTCGTCGACGACCAGGATGTGCTTGCTCACGTCTCGATCGGCTCCTCGGCGCGGAGGCTCTCTTCGGCTTCGAGGGCAGCGCCGAGGCCCTCGACCCGCGCCTGCACCTCCGAGACGATACCACCGATGTCCGCCGCGGAGGATCCGCTGAAGCGCGCCACCGTGACCTGCGTGCGCAGCGCCTCGGCGAGCGCGCAGAGCTCCTCCAGGGCGCGCGCGTCCCGGTCGCGCAGCGACGACAGACGGCGGACGTTGTCGAGGTCGAGCCGCGCCGTCGCGAGGGCCCGGCTCGATCCCGAGGCGTGCTCGAGCTCGCGCACGCGCGCCTCGGCCCGCCCGAGATCAAACGCGTCCTTGCGGAGGAGCGCTTCGAGCTCTGCGTGCCGCTCGACGCGCCGCTCGACCTCCGCCTCGATCCGCGCCGCGGCCTCCGCCGGCAGCACACTCGCGAGCGGCGTCCCCCGCGACGCCGCGACCGCCTCCGCGAGCGCGGCTTTCACCCTCGCGAGCGCACTGCCCGCCGCGCCCTTCGGCGCCTCCGCAGCGCGCTTCGCGGTCAGCGCGATCGGCGCCCAGAGCGGCCAGAGCGGCACGGCCAGCGCGGCCGACATCGCCGCGCGCGAGCCTCCCGCGGGCGACGATCGGTAGATCGCCACCGCGCAGCAAATACCCGCGACGAGGTAGAGCACCGACAGATCCCGCAGGCTCATTGCCCGCCCTCCTCCTCGAAATCCTCCTCGACCTCGCGTGACCGCGTGCTCCTGCCGCGCTCCCACGCGTCGGACTCCGCGGGCGCATCGATCCGATACGGCCGATCGCTGTAAATCGCGGCCGACGTCAGGCTCGTCAGCACGGCCTCTGCAAAACTGCCCTCGCGGTCTCGCAGGAACGGCACGTTGATCGCGCGCGGACGCACCAGGTACGGACGCAGGATCCACGCGGTTTGTCCGCCGACCGCGATGAACACGCTGATGAACGCAATCGCCGTCGTGATCCGCCCTTTCCCTTCGCCGAGCCCCCGCACGAGCAAGGACAGCGCGGCGAACCCGGCCACGCCGTACGCGCCCGACGCGACGATCGCCGCCGTGTGATAGCCCATGCCGAGATCGAGCATCAGCCAGAGCGCGGGCGCGAATGCGAGCAGCACGAGCGACGATCGACCCGCCGACGCGAGCGCGAGCGCCACGATCGATCGCATCGGCCAGGGCCTGCCGAGCACCGCGGCGAGCGCGTGGAACGCCGGCGCCGCGAGCGCGAGCGTCGCGAGCACGGCAAGCGGCACCTTCGCGGCTCCGTAGAGGATCTGCATGCCGCCGCGGAAGCTCCCGAGCACGCCACCGAATGCGGCCGCGCCGAGCGCGATCGAGGCGAGCGAGGTCGCGCCGATGGCGCGCACCTCCGGATCGTCGTCGCGACAAGAGCGGGCGATCTCTCCGGGCGCGCGGAGCAAACGGGCGAGGACGGTGGCGCTCATTGGCCACCTCCGAAGATCGGCAGCGTGCTCCACCAGACCCGCGCCGACAGCGCCGTCGCGAAGATCGCGAAGCCGGCGAGCGCGAACCCGCTCATCGTCCGCACGCCCGCAGGCGCGCGCCCGAGCGGCGTCCCGATCGCCCCGAGAAACGCGCGCAGCCCGAAGGCCCCCGCGAGGATCAAACCGAGCCCCGCGGAAAACGCGGCGCCGATGCGCGAGCTCGACGTCGTCACGAAGAGCGCCATCGCGGGCGCGAGCCCGCCGAGCACGAGGCCTGTCGTCGCCGCTCCGCGCGCCGCGGCTTTCACCGCGGCCGGAGGATCGACCGGCGCATCGAACAGGGTGAGTACGATGAACAGCGCGGGCACGCCGAGCCCTGCCACGGCGAGCGGCGCGAGCGGCACCGCGGCCGCGTGCTTCAAAATCGAAAGCCCGCCGTCCCGCGTCCCGATCGAGAGTCCATACAGCGCCGACAGCGCGAGCGCCGTGGCGAACCTCCGCGCATCGTCGCGCAGCGCGCCCGCGGCGCCTTCCGGCCCGTCGCCGAGCAGCGATTTCGCGAATGACGGCGCGCCCTCGTCTGCGGGCATCTCCGGGGCGGCGTGGGACGAGGGCGGCGGGGGCGTGGTCCCTTGGGGTTCGGGCGGGGCGTCGCCCGCGAGGGCATCGACGTACGAGGCGTGGGCTTCCATCTTTCCTCCGGTGTGGCGGCCACGGGCCGCGCCAGACCTCCTTTCCGTATCGCGCCGGTTTGGCGCACCTCTGCCGTCGCCGCGGAGGAGTCGTGGAATGAATTCGACGAAATTGTGGCAGGGTGGATCACCGATGATCCACCTCTCGACCGCCGTTCCGTTGTCTCGTCTTCGGTTTCGCTGCTAGAAGGGGGGCCATGCACGTTCTCGTCATCGGCGGGACGCGGTTCGTCGGGCCGCTCCTCGTGCACCGCCTCCTCGCGGCGGGGCACCAGGTCACCTTGTTCAATCGCGGGACCCTGCCGGATCCCTTCGGCGCGCGGATCGAGCGGCTGCAGGGCGATCGAACGACAGCCGATCTGGCCCGGCTCATGCAAAACCGCACCTTCGACGCGGCCGTCGACTTCGCCGCCTATCGCTGGGAGGACACGCGCGGCGCGGTGGATGCGCTCGGCGGCCGCGTGGGGCACTACGTTTTCATCAGCACGGGCCAGGTCTACCTCGTGCGCGACGGCGCCCCGCGGCCTTCGCGGGAAATCGATTATGCCGGCCCGGTCATGCCCCGCCCCACGGACGAGGACGAGCTTGCGAACTGGGAATACGGCATGGGCAAACGCGACTGCGAGGACGCGCTCGTCGAAGCCTTCCAGAAATCGCGCTTCCCCTCCACGCGTGTTCGTATCCCCATCGTGAACGGCGAGCGCGACCATTATCGCCGCCTCGACCGTTATCTTCTCCGCCTCGTCGACGGCGGTCCGGTCATCGTCCCGGATGGCGGGACGCACCCGGTTCGTCACGTCTATGCGGGCGAGGTCGCGCGGTTCCTCGTGGAAATCCTCGGTCGCCAGCAAACATTTGGCGAAGCGTACAACGTCTGCCAGCGGGAGACGCCGTCCCTCGTGGAGCTTCTCGGGATCCTGCAAGGAATGCTCGGATCCCGGGCGAAGCTCGCACCCGTCCCGTCCGCGGACGTCATCGCCGCGGGGCTCAACCTCCGCGACGTCTCGCCGTTCAGCAGCAAATGGATGTCGATGCTCGATCCCTCGAAAGCCGAGGCCGAGCTCGGCTTCCGCCACGAGCCGCTCACCACCTCCCTCGGCAAGATCGTCGCGAGCTTCCTCGCGTACGGTTATGCGACGCCGCCGGACGGCTATGACCAGCGCGCGAAGGAGATCGAGCTCGCCGAACGCTGGCTCAAGGAGCGGGAGACCCTGCGCCCCGCGCCTTCGATGAACTTCGAGTAGCCCGCTTCCACGGGAGACGCAGCATCTGCGCCCGCCACGCAAGAGGCGCACGTCCCGAACCGCAGGCTCGGCCATCACCCCACGAAACCAGGCATTCGTGGGGATGGCATGGCCCTTGCCAAGATCATCGTTCCAAAGGCACCCGCACCTGGAGAGCGATGATGCAACGTACGATGAGGGCCGCGGTCGTTCGAGCGTTTGGACAGCCCCTTTCCATCGAAGAGGTCCCCGTCCCCGTGCCGAGCGCGGGCGAGGTCCTCGTCCGTGTCGTGGCGAGCGGGGTTTGTCATACCGATCTCCACGCGGCAAACGGCGATTGGCCGGTCAAACCCGCCTTGCCCTTCATCCCCGGCCACGAGGGCGTCGGTTACGTCGCCGCGCTCGGCGCCGGCGTCACCACGCTGAAGGAGGGCGACCGCGTCGGCGTCCCCTGGCTGCACAACGCGTGCGGCGCCTGCGACCCTTGCATCACCGGCTGGGAGACGCTCTGCCCGTCGCAGCAAAACACGGGGTATTCGGTCAACGGCGGGCATGCCGAATACGTCGTCGCGCCTGCGGCGTACGTGGGACGGATTCCGGACGCGCTCGGCTTCGTCGACGCCGCGCCGATCCTCTGCGCCGGCGTGACCAGCTACAAGGGCCTCAAGGAAACGGAGGCGCGCCCGGGGCAATGGGTCGTCGTCTCGGGCATTGGCGGCCTCGGGCATCTCGCGATTCCTTATGCGAAGGCGATGGGCCTGCGCGTCGTGGCCGTGGACGTGGGCGCTGACAAACTCGATCTGGCCCGCGAACTCGGCGCGGAGATCGCCATTGACGCGCTGCACGTCGACCCGGCGGCCGAGGTCCAAAAGCAGATCGGGGGCGCGCATGGGGCGCTCGTCACCGCGGTCTCGCCGGGCGCCTTCCGTCAGGCCCTCGGGACCCTTCGTTCCGGCGGGACGTGCGTGCTCGTCGGCCTGCCGCCCGGCGATTTCCCCACGCCGATCTTCGACGTCGTGCTCAAGCGCCTCACGCTGCGCGGATCGATCGTGGGCACGCGCATGGACCTGAAGGAAGCGCTGGAGATCGCCGCGCACGACAAGATCCGGCCCACCACCGAGGTGCAGCCGCTCGAGGCGATCAACAGCGTGTTCGCGCGCATGGCGGAAGGGACGATCCACGGCCGCGTGGTGCTCGCCCTTCGCGAGGAGGAAAAGGGGCCAGGCTGAACGTCTCCGTGCATCCGTGATGCCTCAGCGCGTCTTCGCGGTCGCGAGGGTGGCGCGACAGAAGACCACATTCTCGCCGTGCTTCGAGGGCGGGCAAAACCGCGTTTTGGGCGGCTCGCCCGCGGGGCTCGTGGCCGCCTCCTCCCCGCGCTCGCGACGCTGGGCCGGCGGCGCTGGATCGAGACGATTGCCGCGGTCGACCTTCACGTGGTCCCATTTCCCTCCCGTGCCGCCGCCGATTCCGCCGAACCAGCTCGACGGGGTGATCCCCGGAGTGTCCGCGTAGGGATCGTACATATCCGCCGGCAGATTGTCTCCGAACAGATCCGTTTTGACTGCCTCGGCGCGCTCCCCGGCGGACGCTGCGGGCGCAGCATCCTCCCGCACCGCCTCCATCGTGCCCTCGTCGCAAGGCCCGCTCACCTTGCGCTCGCCGCCTCGCTCCTCCGTTACCGTCTCCCCCGGCGCCGCGGTCACGAGCAGCATGCGCGTCTGCGGGACGTGCTCCTCGATCCGCGTCTCGGTGTACGAATTCCTCGGCCCGAAGAACGCCGCGCCGCCGAGCAGCAGCACGTGCGCGGCCAAGGAAAAGCCGTGGCAGAGCACGGGGACGAACGGCTTCACGGGGGGGAGGGGCGGCGGGGTGTCCATGCGTGGGCCTCGGGCGAGCGGCTCGATCGTGGACACCGCCGCGCGCGCCAGGTTCCCGCATTCTTGCGGCCCCCCCACGATCCAGGCATCCTGCAAGCCTTCCCCATGCGCGTGTCCCTCTTCGTCACAGTCGTCGCCGTGCCCGCCCTGCTCCTCGCCTGCGGCGCCCGCTCCGATCCCGCGGAGTTCGATCTCGGGAGCGGCGGCGGCGGCGGCACGGGCGGCGGCACGGGCGCCACGGGCGGCGGGCCTCCCGTCTGCACCGTGGAGCTCTGCAACGGCGTCGACGACGATTGCGACGGTCAGATCGACGAGGACAGCCAGAACGCGGGCGCCGATTGCATCACGGATCTGCCCGGCATCTGCAAGGACGGCACCGTCGTCTGCACCGGAGGCGCCCTCGCGTGCGCCTCGGACGTGGCCCCGCAACCCGAGATTTGCGGCAACGGCATCGACGAGGATTGCAATGGCATCATCGACGACGCCTGCGCCAAGCTGAACGGCTGCAGCGACGGCACGCGCGAGGGGTTCGTCGACGAGCAACAATTTCCGCAAATCGCGGGCTGCTCCGGCGGATGGGACCGCCCAGGCGTGATCTATACGTTCGACCCGGAGTGCAACCGCATCGCCGGGAACACGAGCGCGAACCCGGCCGGCAAGGGCTGCCGCGCGGAAGATCTCTGCGCGCCGGGCTTCCACGTCTGCAAGGGGGCGGACGACGCCGCCGCCCACGCGCCCGGGGGCTGCGCCGGCGTGGGCCTCGAACCGAACCTCTTCTTTGCGACACGGCAGGGCTCGACCGGCTGCGCGATATGCGCCCTCGGCACCGAGACCGATCCGAACATCTGCACGGCCGCAAGTTGCGTCGCGGACTGCGCGCCGAGCGACGTCACGGCGAACGACCTCTTCGGCTGCGGCACACTCGGCATTCCCAACGACGGCAACTGCGGGGTGCTCACCATGACCTCGGGCAACGTGTGCAGCGCGATCGGCGGTCCGTGGTGGTGCGGCGGACCCAATGACGGGTACGACGAGGCGCACGCCGTCGTCAAGCTCGGCCCCGAGGGCGGCGGCGTGCTCTGCTGCGCGGATTGAGCAGGGCGGGGGGCCTTGACGTCCGCCCGCCGCCCGCGTTTCATGGGCATCATGCCGTCGGGTGGGCCGAGGCTCTGCGTGCTCCACATCTCGGACCTGCATTTCTGCGCGCCCGAGGCGCGTGGACACTACTGGAACACCGAGGCCACCGAGCTCGCCGTCGCGCCCCACAACCGCCGCGGGCTCCTCGGCAGCCTGCTCTACGACCTGCGCAACGAAGGCCTCACGCCCGACCTCGTCGTCGTCTCGGGCGATCTCCTCGACCGCGGCAGCGAGACCGGCATCGAGCCCGTCGTCACGTTCCTGAAGACCCTCGCCGAGGGCCTCGGCCTCCCTGCCGCGCGAATCGTGATCGCCCCGGGAAACCACGACGTCCTGCGCGGCGGTGATCCCGCGGACCGTTACGCCCTGTACGATCGCATCCGCGGCGCCCTCTATGGCGATACGCGCCCGCCCTTCGCGGCAGGCACGCCGCCGCACAAGCGCGTCGATCACCACGTCTTCGAGGACCTCGACGTCGAGGTCGTCGCGTTCAACTCCTGCGAGGAGCTCGAAGCGAGCGCGCAGAAGGAGCACGGGTCCGTGGGCATTGGCCAGCGCGACCATGCGGACGGGCTCCTTCGGCGCACGCGGAGCAAGGGCCACTTTCGGATCGCGGTCGTCCATCACCACCTGGAGAGCCCCGCGGGCGTGGGACGCACCGATTACAGCGTCATGACCGACGCGGGCGGCATGCGGCGCTGGCTTGCGCGTGAGCGATTCCAGCTCGCGCTCCACGGCCACCAGCACGTCGATTGGCACGACGTACGCGAGCTCGACGGCTGGTTCCTCGCCATCGCCGCCTGCGCGAGCGCGGGCGTCGCCGAGTATGGCCGCAAGGAATGGGCGCTCCCCATTGCTTACCAGATCCTCGTCGTCGAGGGCCCGACCCGCGGGCGCCGCATTCGCCGTGAATACGACCCGCAAACCATGGAATGGGCCGACGCGGGCCGCGGCGAGGACACCCAGGCCCTTCGGTTCGGCCCTGCGGATGCGGCCGTCTCCTCGGGCGCGCGGCCCGAGCCCTTGCCGAAGACACCTCCGCCCGAGGAGCCCTCGCCGCCGAGCCTCACCCGCAAGGGCCGCATCGCCGTCAAGATCCAGCACCTCGAACGCGCGATCGACTCGCACCGCACCACGCTCCGCGTGCAGCTCGTGAGCGTCGGCGCCGCCGTCGTCCTCGGCATGGCCCTCGCGGCCTACCTCTACCGCACGCTGCCCCCGGTCCTCTCCGTATCGGGCGGCTTCGCGCTCCTCTTCGCGGGCTCGATCGGATTGCCGATGCGGCTCGCGTCGTATCGCGAGGCGATCGACAGGCTCCATTTTTTGAAAGACGGCTATCAGCGTTGCGCGTCGCACCGCGACGACGAGCTCGTGCGGGTGCTCGACGAGCGATTCCACCGGCTCATTTGAAGGGCGAGCCATGACCATGGATGAAAAAGAAAGGTTGGAAGCAGAGCTCTCGGCGCTCGAGGAGCGCGCGCGCTCGCAGCGTCAGAGGAGCATGCTCGTGACGCTCGTCCCGGTCCTCCTGACGGCGCTCATCGTCGTTTACTTCGCAATCGACATTTCTCGGAAGAACGTGGAGATCTACGACACGCGGAGGGCCAAGGACGAGCTCGATCAGAGGCTCAACGAGGGGCAGGCCAAGCTCGACGCGGTCGAGAAATCGCGGAAGAAGCTCGAAGACGAGACACGCCGCCTCGAGGATCGGAAAAAGGACCTCGAAGCATACCTGCGCAGCCAGCGGACAGCAGCGCCCCCCGCCACCGCCGGGGCGGCGGCAGGGGCGCCCCCCGCCGCCGAGGCCCCCGAGAGCGTCGTGCTGGCCGAAGAAGGCAAGGTCCCCGAGGGATTGCGCCCGACGCCGCGCGCGAAGGTCGTGCAGCGCCCGGACACGCACGGCGGCACGCTCTTCGACGTCCTGCTCTCGCTCGACGTCCCCGAAGCACAGAAGGACTCGATCAAGCGCGTGGTGTACGAGCTGAATCCGGTCTTCTACATCTCGAAGAGCGAGCTCATCGGGGGCGGCGCGCCCTCGTTCGAGGCCGCGGCCACGGTCAACACCTGCAAATCGACCGTCATTACCAAGATCGAGCTCAGCGACGGCTCTCGCATGGAGATCGACTACGACTGGTGCCGCGCCGACGGATGGCCTCAGAAACGACAAGACAAACAGGTCGTCCAGCCTGCCAGCCCGAAAGAGGTCATGAAAAACATCGAGCGCCTGAGCCCCTCGATCCCCAAGCCGCCCGTGGATATCGCGGACCAACCCCAAAGGCCTCCCCGGTAGATCCCGCCCGGCCGTTCTCCATCCTCTCCGCGTTTTCGATTCGGTCTCGTTTTTCCCGCCAGACGATCCGCGTGTCCACGTCGAAATCGTCCTGCCGAGCGTGAATCGTCCGCGCTGCGTCGCGTCGAAGAATCGCTGCCGACGTGATGGCTGCGTGGAGGTTCGAAATGAAGAAGTACGCGACGATCCTGGCTTTTTGCGCCCCTCTGCTCGGGCCTGTGATGGAGGCGCGAGCGGACGGCGGGATCGACGCGTCGCTCGATGCGTCGTTCTTCGGAAAGGTCCAGATGAGGACGCCTGCGCAGATGCAAGCGCAATGGCAGACGCCCGTCCAGATGCCGCCGCAAGTCCAGACGGCACCCCCGGCGGAGCGGCCTTACGGCCCTCGATCGATCCCGCGCCCGCAATATGGCCCCGCCCCCACCCCGCGGCGTTACGCGAACGTCTACCCCCGCTACACCGAGCTCCGCATCGCGCCGGCCTACGGCGGGATCGCCTGGATCTACGACGGCAACACCCTCATCGGCTCGATCGAGGGGCGCCCCGGCGTCATGTTCGTCCCCGAGGGGCGCGCCTACGGCGTCGTCATGACCCGCGGCGACCGGAGGGTTTGGCAGGGCCATGTCCAGGCCACGCCCGGCGTCGTGGCCCTCTCCCTCGACCGCCACGGCTCCCCGATCGTCGAGCGTGTCCCGCCGCCGCCCTCGCACAACGCGTATCCGCCGCCCGCGTTCGAGCTCGAACGGCCCCTCTCGGCCATCCAGTTCCGTACCACGATCGCCGACATGGAGGCCTTGCAAGACGAACGCAGCCGCCTCGCGTTCCTGGCCGAGGTCTTCGGGAATCGCGCCGTCACCGTCGGGCAAGCGCACGATCTGATCGCGCGCCTCGCATTCGATGATTCGCGCCTCAGGGCGCTCGAAATTCTCTCCCCCAACCTCATCGGCCGCGGCGATGCCTCGCGCCTGCTCGACGAATTCGTCACCTACGAGGCCCGCGTCCGCGCCGCCGCCATTCTCCGTATTCCTTGACTATCCACAACGCCCGCTCGACGTCCCGTCCGGCGGCACGCACGAGAGCCCGAGGGTCGCGCAATCGAGCGTGACCCTCGATCCAGCCACGCAGACCGAGATCGTCGTCCCATTGCATTCGTCGATCCCGGGATCGAGCGGCGAGCACGCCTCCCCGGACCGCGCGCACCGCGCGCCCCCGTCCTCCGCGATGCACGCGGCGCCCATCGCCGCGCAATCGAACTCCGAGGCGAGCGAGCCGTCGCAGACGCGCACCCGCGCCTCCTTTGGCGCGCATGACGTCGCGCCCGGCTCGTCGCACGGAAACACCCCGTCCTCGGTCGCGCATTGCGCGTCCGCGCCCTCGGCGCCTTCCGGGCAGGTGAGCCCCACCGTATTGCAATCCTTCGCGACCTTCAGGTTCGTCGCCGGATCACACCGCACGTAAACCCCCGACGTGCAGCGCGGCGGCGCCGCGGTCTCGGGCAGGCACCCGCTCAGCGCGCATCGCCCCTCGCTCCCGAGCCCGAGCCTGCACTCGCTTCCGGCGCCCCAGTGCGGCGTCACGCAACGCTCGGCGTACCGGCTCGTGCAATCGACGAGCATCCCCGCGGACGCGCACGCGTCGCCCGCCACGCCCACGCACCGCGTATCGTCCTCGCCCAGCGGCTCGACGAAGGCGCACGCGAGCGCCTCCTCGCATCCCCCGGCCTCGCTCACGCAGCCGAGCAGGCTCGCCTGCGCGGAGAGCCCGAATCGGCTCGGCGGAAGCGGGCCCGAAAGCCACCCGAGGCACGTCGAGAACCGCGTCGCGCTTGCAGGCACACCGATCGACCGCGCGATGGCCTCGGAGAGCCTCGGACAACGAAAGACCAGGCTACACGCCCGCGCGCCCTCCTCGATCGAGAGGTAACCGGGCAGCGCGTTCGCTTCCGGGGGCACCGTGAGCCCATCGAACACGGTACATCCGAGGAGCCCGAGGAGGAGCCAAGCGAAAAGTTTTCCACGCATCAACGGCGATTGTCGCCGATCTCCCCCGCCCGATACGGATTCGCGTGCAGATCCCATCGCGACGCGGGCGCCTTCGGCCGCGCCGAACCGGTCGCAGCGCCCGCCGCCGGCCTCGCCTCGGCCGAAGGCGCGGCCGCCGCCCCGCTCCCGCCCGGCGCCTCCGTGAGCGCCGTGTTCGTCGAGACAACCACGACCTCCCGCGCCCACGCCACGCGCGCCTCCACGCCCGCGTTCGCCCGCGTCGGGCTCGGCGCCGCCCGTCGCATCGCGGAAGCCGCGAGGAAACCGCCTCCCGCGAGTGCCGCCGCCGAAGCGAGCACCACGATCGCCCGCGACGACGATCGCCGCCGCGGCGCGTTCTCCATGGCCCCTTCGATCCTCGGTTGGTCCAGAAAAACCCGCACCGCCTCCCGCCGCCGTTCGATCTCCGCCGCTCCGAGCCGCGCGAGGATCGCCGCAACCTCGCGCGCGGGTGCCGGCGGGAGCGCGCGTTCGAGCGCCTCCGCGAACGCCGCGGCCGACGCGAAGCGCTCCTCGGGATCGCGGCAAAGCGCCGCTTCGAGCACCTCGTCGACCGCGGGCGAAAGGCCGAGCGCCGTCTCCGACAGCCGCGGAATCTCGTCCGCGAGCACGCCGATCAACACGTCCGCCTCGTCTCGCCCATCGAAGAGCCGCTCGCCCGTGATCGCCTCGTAGAGCACCACGCCTGCGGCGAACACGTCCGCGCGCCGATCGAGCTCGCGACGCCGGAGCTGCTCCGGCGCCATGTACGCGATCGTCCCCTTCATGATCCCGCTCTTCGTCTGCGTGATTCGCCGCGCCGCTTTGGCCACGCCGAAATCGATGAGCCGTGCTTGCCCATCCGTGCCGACGAGCACGTTTCGCGGGCTCACGTCGCGGTGCACGATCTCGAGTGGCTCGCCGCGCAGATCCTTCGCCTCGTGCGCCGCGTCGAGGCCGGCGAGCACGTCGAGCAGGATCCGGCTCGCCACCGCGGGCGGCAGCCGCTCGCCTCCGCGCCGGGCCGCGTCGAGCAGCGCGCCGAGCGAGAGCGACTCGACGTACGGCATCACCAGGCAAAGCTCGCCCGACGCGTCGACCACGTCCTCGACCGGCACCACGTTCGGATGCCGCATAGACGCCGCCACGCGCGCCTCGTCGGCCAGCATGTCCCTCAGGTTCGGCTCCTTCAGCAGATGCGGATGCACGCGCTTCAGCACGACGAGCCGCTCGAAGCCGACCTCGCCCGTCTTTCGCGCGAGGTACGTCGTCGCCATGCCGCCGGACGCGAGCTCGGCGATCCCCTCGTACGGACCGATCCGCTCGATCGATCGCGCCATTCAAAAACTCCCCGTGGCCCCGACGAACGCCGGGCCTCCGAGCACGGGCGGCGTGATCTTCAGTTCGACGCTTGGGGCTTCGGATCGCCTGACGGCGTCCTTCGCTCCAAACCCCACCTTCACATCCTTGCCGCGCTGGCCCGCGAGCCAGATCGATCCGAGTACGCCCGTGATCGCGCCGAGGCCGAGCGATACACCGATCAGCACGTTCGTGCGGAACTGTTTGTCCCGACCTTCGTCGAGTTTGTCCCAGGACGGCGCCGCGTCGAAATCCGATCGCGCGCTCAACGTATCGACC
This sequence comes from Polyangium jinanense, assembly GCF_028435265.1. GTDB lineage: Bacteria > Myxococcota_A > Polyangia > Polyangiales > Polyangiaceae > Polyangium > Polyangium jinanense. The sequence continues at coordinate 22,250 of NZ_JAGTJK010000059.1, forward strand.
CCCGACCACACCATGAGCCCCGTGCTCACGAGCGTCGCGGCCCCGCTCGCGACGAGCGCCGGCACGAGCCAGGGTTTGCCTTCGCGCGGCGCCGTCGTGATCGTGGCCGGCGGGCGCGGCGCTTTCGCGATCGGACGCGGCGGCTCCTTCGGCGATTCCTTCGGCGCCGAACCGATATTCTCCGCGACGAGCGCCACGCTGCGCACGCCACCCGCTTCGAGCGCCTCCGTCCGCTGCACCGAGACCCCACGCACGCGACCTTTGATCACGTGCGTCCCGGGGTGCACGTACACGCTCGTCCCTTCGAGCGGCTGATCATCGACCCGCACCTCCTCGGCCTCGGGCGCGAACACCTCGATTCGCCCGAGCTTCGTCGCGAGCTCGGCGAGCGCCTTGCCTGCCGCGTCGCGATCCGGCGCGCGTTCCGGCGCCTCGCGCAGATACCGCGCGTATGCGTTCGCCGCGCGCGCGACCTCGCCGGCCTTGTCCCACGACCTCGCCGCGTTCCAGAGCGGCGCCGGGTGCGGGGCTTTTTGGTACGCCTCCTCGAAACGTTCGGCTGCTCTTGAAAAATCACCGGCTCGATACGCGCGTTCGCCCTCCTCGAATGCGCGCGTGGCGGCTGCGCGATCCTCCGTCGTGACCGCGCGCTCCTCGGCTTGCGCCGCCGCGATCCCCGCCTGTCCCGGCGCGACGACGAGCGCGAGCGTGGACACGACGAGGCCAGCACTTTTTCGAGAAACGAAGCGAGCGAGAAGGCGCATTCCGCGATAAGATACCACGCCTTCCGAGCGCGCCGAGACTCGCCCCGGCGCGGGGAGCAGGGGTATGACACATTCTGTCTTTCCCTCTCGAGCGACTCGTGTGTCCATCGCCTCCCTCCTCCTCGCGGCAGCCGCGTGTGGCCCTGCCGAGAGCGAGGACGAGAGCGTCGATGTCGAGCAGGCCCTCGACGCGCTCGACGTTTCGCAGCACGAAGCGGCGCTCGTCGTCGCCTCGATCGCGCGCCTCGATCCGAAGAGCGCCTATCCCGACCTCGCCGCGGTGAAAGCGGCGGCGACGGCGGGCCTCGTCTTCCGCCCCACGGATTGCGTCACGGCGACGCGCAAAGACAACACGGTGAAGTACCTGCTCTCGGGTTGCATCGGCCCGTTCAAGACGGCGAATCTCGACGGCACGTTCGACGTCGTGTTCTCGGTCGGCGCGAGTGGTCTGCACGCGCTCGCGTCCGCGCGGGATCTGCACGCTTCGCGGGCGATCCTCGACATCGATTCCGAGGGGTTTTACTCGCTCGACGCCGACGGCGAGACGCGGCGGCTCGTGGTCGAGGCGAGTGGCGAGGGCGTGGGCCCGCGCGGGCATCGAATCGAGCGCGCAGGCTCTTACACGGTCACCTGGAATGCCACGGAGAAATGCGTCACGTTCGACGGTGATTGGGAGACCATCGTCGGCGCGCGGGCTTTCCATACCGTGGTGAGCGGCCTGGCACGCTGCGCCGGCGAATGCCCCGCGGCCGGCGGCGAGATCGTCCACGAGAAGAAGGCTCTCGACATCCACATCCGCATCACGTTCGACGGCAGCGCCCGTGCGACCTGGTCGAGCTCGCGTGGCCAAAGCGGCACGATTCCGCTATTCTGCGGCGCGGGATCATGAACGAACAAGCGTCGTGGGGTTCGGGGCGAAGGGCGCCGTCAGGCGACCCGGAGCCCCGAGCGTCGAACAGGCGCGGAGGAGGACATCGATGAGCGACGCGGCAGAAGAGGGCGACGTTTCGCTCGTCGAGCGGGTCCTCGCGGGGGATCGGAGCGCGGCGGATACGCTCGTGAAGGCGCACCAACCCGGGATCCTGCGCCTCGTTCGCCGCTACGTCCGGCGCCCCGAGGACGCCGAGGACGTCGCGCAGCGGGCGTTCCTCAATGCGTTCGAAAAACTCGCTGACTTTCGCCGTGAATCGAGCTTCCGCACCTGGCTGTATCGGATCGCGGTCCACGTCGCGCTGAACCACGTCCGCGGCTCCTCGCGGGAAGGCCCGCTCGCCGACATGGACGATCTGCCCGCATTCACGAACTCCCTCGAAACGAGCCGGCTCGTCGCCGCCGAGGTCTGGGGCCGCGTCGCGCAACGGCTCGAAGAGCTCCCGCCGAAGCAGCGCCTCACCGTGGAGCTACGCCTCTTCCACGAGCTCAGCTTCCGCGAGATCGCGGTCCTCGCCGATTGCAGCGAGGACAGCGCGAAGGTGAACTTTCACCACGGCATCAAGCGTCTGCGCGGGCTGATTCCGGATCCGAACGGCTGAGCACACGAGCTTTTCGCCCCCGTTTCCATGCGGCGATCCCCGCGCCGAGCGCGCCGATCGCTGCGAAAAGGGCGAGGGCCCGCGGGATCGTCGGGACCAACCGTTCGTCCTTCTTTACCCATGAGGGAGCGGCATACGACGCGCAAATCCCCGCCACGTCATCCGGATCGAGTGCGCGCCTCGGCGCATGCCCCGGCTTGAGCCCCGCGCGCATCACGGCCGAGGTTTGCCCGCTGTGCGCGAGCCCCGCCGCGTGCCCGAGCTCGTGGAGCAGCACCGTCTCCAGATCGAGCGCATCCGCCGGAACATTCTCCGCGTCGCTCCACCGTCGCGTCGCGTCGAGCTCGATCACCACGCGCTGGATGTTCCCGGTGAACTTGTCACTCTCGACATCCGTATGTGCTCCAATCGCCGGGCCGTGACGCCACCCCGAAAGCACGGCCCGCACCTCGATCGGCGCATCCTCCCCCGCGTTCGCTTCGACAAACGAGAACCCGCTCGCCCCGCAAACCACGCGCGACCACGTCGCCATGGCCCGGAGCATCGCCCCCCGGCCCCCGTCGGACAAACCCGGCACGGGTGTGGCAAGACGCACCCGTGCCGGAAGCGAAGTCAAATGAAGGCGCGCGCCGTACTCGGATCGCCCGTGCTCGTAGCCCCAGGCTTCCGGCGTGAACGAAAGGGCCACGAACATCGCGAGGGATACCCGGACAAACACGAGCACGGCGCGCGCCCACATCATGCCGTCACTGGCCGATCGCGTCGGCCGCGTCCGCCTCGGCGACGTCGATGTCCATCGCGCCCGATTCCTCGAGCAGCGCATCGAGCTCCGGGTCCGTATCCTGCCCGTCCGCGCTCACGTTGCCCTGATCCGGCGGCGCTTCCTCCGCGAAACCGGCGCACATTGCGAGGTCGCCCTCGTCGGGGTTCATCGCGTTGTTGTTCGGGTTGTCATCCTTGTACGCCGTGCGGAGGCCGTCCTTGTCCCAGCACTCGTGCGCCGTGCCGAGCAGCTTCGGGTTCGGCCCGAGCGAGGCCACGGCCGCCGCGGCGCGCCCGCCTTCGCCGCCCTTCCACAGGATCCTGAGGCCGATCGCCTCCTGGCCCGGCAGATCCGCGCTCACGTCGCCCACGCCCACGGCCCGGAACCGGCCGCCCACGCCCACGAGCCGCACGAGGTCCGCGCCGTAATTGACCTTTTGCATCTGCGGGTCGTCCCGACGAACCACGTTCACGTAGGCGATACGCCGGCCGCGCTTGTCGCCCTTGTGATTCGCGAACCAGAAATGGACCGACCCGTCCGCGCCCGGGGCATTGTAGAGATCACTCACGTTCGTCAGGTTCACGTGGAACCGACCGCCGCCCGTCTTCGGGCCCTTCTTCACGAAGATGCCCGTGAGCAGCGGCTTCTTCGCGCCGTCCGTGGCCTTGCCCTGCACCAGGTACCGCAGCCGATCCTGCGTCATGCGCACGGCGGAGAACGTAATCTCCACGCCCTGGATCGTCTTCACCCATTGCGCATACGCCCGGCCGTCCGCCGTTACGCCCTTCCTGGCCGGCTCGCCCTGGGCCGCTTCCTTGATGAAGCTCATCACCGCGGCGACGTCGCTGCGCGCCTTGTCGCCCTGCTTCTTGCCCTCGGCGAGCAACGTCGCGGGATCGCCGATCACCTCCGCGGCCGCGGCCGCGTCCGGGTCCTGCGCGAGGAGATCACCGAGGTCGACGATCTCCTCGTCGACGATCGGATCGGTCGAGTTCACGGGCTCGGGCTCGGGATTGCCGCCGCAGCCGGCGAGCGCGAGGGCCGAAGAAAAGACGAGGCTCGAGAGCGTGTAACGAAGCCATTTCATGCCGAGATCTCTCCCTTCGATCCTCCACGCGGGGCGGAGGATCGTCATTCGAACGAGGGCGGGACGCGCGCCCCTCCGGCGCGTTCTCTCACCTCGTCCGCGCTTCTAGACACCCCGGCGGGCGAAAGGGAAAATCAGCGCTGCGCGCGGGCCTTCACGGCGAAGAGGCCCGGGCCGTCGCCCTCGCGGAGACCCTCGAAGTTCGCTTCGTACTGGAAGTAACGCGCCCTCGGCACGTCGAGCTGCATGTCCCCGGGCGGGCCCAGCGTGCCCGTTGGATCGACGAACCACCCGTCGCCGCCGCCCGGGCCCACGAACGAGGGATCGCCCTCCGCGCAGGCCGGGTCGCTGCACGTGCGCACCCGCAACGCGAGCCGCGCCCCGCCACGCCGATACATGGCCATGACCTCGTCCGGCTCGAGCGCGCGTTTCCACACGGCGACCTCGTCGTACGTCCCCTCGGCCTGATAGCCACCGTTGAGCAGAGCGCCGAGCGCGAAGTCGCTGCCGGTCAGGAAGATGGGCGTGTGGAACGTGGTCCCGAGCGTCGCCTCGGCGATCCCGTCGACGTAGAGAATGACCTGGCTCTGCGCGTGGCCCTTTTTGACGGCCGCGAGGTGGTGCCAGTTCCCGTCGTTGATCTGGGTCGTGCCGCAGAATGGCACGCCGTCGGACGCGTCGTCGCTGTTCGACTTGAAGGTGCCCGCCGCGCGGCCCTCGGCCGAGCCCGAGCCACAGGCGTTGAATGCGTCCCCGTCCGCGCAGCCGAGCCAGAGGTGCGGGCCGCCGAACCCGGTGTCGACGCCGAGGAAGACCCGGTTGACCACGCAGCTGGAGGAGGTCTTGACCCAGAGCGCCCAGGTGAAATCGCCCTCGTCGAAATCGAAATCGTAATCACCCATGATCGTATCGATCGCGACGTGCGTATTGAGTTTGTCCGCGAGGCCCTGCCCGATCGGACCCTCCTCGAACGAGAGCGTCGTACCCGAGGGCGCGCTCACGACGGCGTTGCTTTTCCCGCCGGACGTATCCATCGCCTCGGCCCCCGAGGTCAGCGCGCCCGTGCCGTCGAGGTGGAGCAAGAGGACGTTCGCGGACATGTCGCTCGACCCCTCCGCATACCCCGTCTCCTTGCCCCGGGAATCCGGCAATGCTTTCAGGTACGGCCCCGCCGGGGTCCACGCGAACGTGGTCCAGTCGACGGCCTCGCCCGCGTCGAAGACACGCGAACGGAACACGCCGTCATACGCCTCCGACTCGAGCCGCAATCGCCCCCCGGCCCACTCCATGTCGGTGAACGACCCGAGCTCGAATTCGCCTTCGAACGCGTCGTCCACGAATTCATACGTTCCGTCCGGCAGCTCGATCGGCCCGCTTCCGCTTCCGCCACCCGACGAGAGCGCGTCGAGATCGACGAGCGCCGAGCAGCCCAGCGTGAGGGAGGCGAGGGGGAAGAACGCCGCGAAAAGGTGCGTCTTCATCAGAAGGCTCCTCGAAGGCTCAAGAATCCGCCGCCGATCGTCGGGGCAAACTCGATCCGGGGCATCGCGCTCTTCTGCTCGTCGCGTGACCCCGACGTGAAATACACGACCGCCGCCGTTCCCAGGAGGACGACCGACGCGGCCGCCGTGATGTCCGCGGCCAGGAATTTCGTGCGAATGGGATCCACCGCCGCGTCCGTGCAGCGCGGCGCGCACGACGCTTCGAGATCCGATTTCGCCGAGAGCCCGAGCAGGCCGATCACGCCTGCCGCGCCGAGCCCGAGGATCCCCACGCCGCCGATCACGATCGGTGCGATCGGCACGCCGCTCCCCTTTTCGGCGGGCTTCTCTTCCGGGGCTTTCGGCTCCTTCTTGAACGACGCCTCGATCCGCACGAGCTTATCGCCCTCGTGCACGATCACCTTGCGGGTCACGGGCTCCGCGCCGTCTCGCTCGAACCGGAGCACGTGCTCGCCGGGATCCATCGGCATGGCCTTGCCGTCGAGCCGCTCGCGCACGAGTTTGTCACCCTCGAACACACGCACGTCGGCCGTCTCGTCGCCCTTCTCGTCGCGCGCCACGAGCACCACGGTCGGCAGGCTCTTCTCGATCTCGGCGAGCCACTCGGTGCAGTCCTTGCGCACGACGCGCGGGCAGTCGTTGTGCGAGCAGACGAGCGCCGCCTCCTGCGCCGACGCGAGCTTGCCTTCCTTGCGCAGCGACTGCGTTTGCTCGTACGAGGCCACGCACTCTTTTTTCGTCGTGGCGGAGGCGGGGGCCGCGAGCGGGATCGTCGCCGCGGCCAGGAAAACAAGGGCTCGGGTCTTCACAAACACTCCGGCTTGATGCGGCGGATGCCCTTCGCGTCGATGGTGTACGGAGGGCTGCAGCCGTCCGCGCGGGGCGCCGTTTTACCGCTCGTCGTCGTCGCGGTCGCCGCGCCCTTCGCCGTCGGGCGTGGCGTCGCCGCCGTCGTCGTCGTCGTCGCGACGGGCGTGCTCGTGGTCGCCGCGCTCGTCTCCGGCGGCGTGGGCGCGACCGTGGGCTCGGGCGGCTTTGCAGGCGTGTTCGCCGTCGTCGCCGTGACCGTCGGCGTGACCGGCTGGATCCCCGTCGCCTGCTCCTCGCGGCCTCGATCGAGCCAGAGCAGGGCCGCGCCTCCGAGCGCGGCGACGAGCACAGCGGCCGCGATCACCACGACCGATCGGGGCAGCGCCACCGCTTGCGGCCGATGGGACACGGCGATCCCCGAGACCTGCGAGGATCGCATCGCCGCCGCCACGCTCCCCGCTTCCACGCTCCCGTCGAGCGAAGACAGCGGCGGCACGTCCGCGTCCGACATCGACGCGTTCTCGATCGCTTGCACCTCGCGCGCGCGCCGCGTGATCCCGTCGGGCGCCACCTGCGCGAGCCACTCGCCGACCTCCCACGCGGGCGCCGGCGGCACGGCGGTTTCGAGCGCCATCGCCATCTCCCGCGCGGTCTGGAAGCGATGGGCTGGATCACGCGACAGCCCTCGCATCACCACCGCTTCGAGCTCGGGCGGCACCTCCACGCCGATCTGCTTCAGCGGCGGGATCTCGTTCATCGTCACCTGCGCGATGATCGCGAGCTCGCTGTCGCCGTTGAACAGCCTGCGCACGGCGAGCATCTCCCAGAGCACGATGGCCGCGGCGAACACGTCGACGCGCCGATCCACGGTGCTCCCGGAGCGGATCTGCTCCGGCGCCATGTACGCGTATTTTCCTTTGAGCTCGCCCTCGCGCGTCACCTGGGCGCGGCCCATCGCCTTCGCCACGCCGAAGTCGAGCACGCGTGTCGTCCCGTCTGCGCCGACGAGCACGTTCTGCGGCGACACGTCGCGGTGCACGATCCCGAGCGGCGCGCCGCGTTCGTCCACGGCCTCGTGCGCGGCGTGCAGCCCGTGCAGCGCGCTCGCCACCACGCCCGACACGATCCGGAGCGGCGGCCGCGATCGTTCGCGCTCCAAGTTTTTGAGCACGCGCGCGAGGCTCTCGCCGTGCACGTAGTCCATCACGAGGAGCAGCTCGCCGCCTTCGAAGATCACGTCGAGGATCGGCACCACGTTCGGGTGCTTGATCCGCGCGGCGAGGCGGGCCTCGTCGAGGAACATCGTCGAGAACTCGGGGTCCTTGGCAAACTGCGGGTGCAGCCGCTTGATCGCGACGGTCCGGGCGAACCCCGACGGCCCGAGCAGGCGCCCGAAATAGACCGTGGCCATGCCTCCCGACGCGATCTCGCCGTAGAGGGCGTACCGACCGACCTTGCGCGCGCCCGCGTGCCCTCCTGTCATGAGGTCGGTGTCACTCTAACAGACCGCGCCCTTTGGCGGCCACATCCTTACCCACCCTTTTTCTGTCGCGCCTTCCAGGCCCAAAACGCCTTCGAGCTCCCGCGGCTCTTCCCCTTCGCCTTCCCGCGCGCCTTCTTCTTCGGCTCCTCGTCGAGCGTGACGAACCGCGTGGGCGCCTCGCCGCCGTGCGTTTGTCCCTCCTCGGTCAGCGACACCCGCTGGAACTCGATCCACTCCCCGCCCTTCTGGAACGAGTCCGACCGCACCTCGCAGAGCCCCGCGCGCACGAGCCCGTTCACGAGGTGCTCGAACGACCGCCTATCGAGCGCGTCGCCGAACGTCTCGCGATGCAGCCGCCCCATCGGCTGCCCGTCCTCCTCGGCGAGCGCGTCCAAAATCTTCTGGATCGCCGCCGTCTCGGCGCGGCTCGGCTCGCGGAACTTCCTCCCGACGCACGCATCGGGCGCGCACACGTCGCACACCCCGCAGGGCCGCCCGTCGTCCTCCTGGTCACCGAAATGCCGCACCAGGTGCAGCATCCTGCACCCGTGCCCTTCGGCGTACCGGGCCATTTTGGCGAGGTCCTCCTGCTTGTGCTTGCGCTGCGCCACGTACTCGCCGAGGAAATCTTCGCGCCCCCGCCGGATCCCCCCATCCGCGTCGATGATCGCGCCGCCGCTGATCCAGAGCTTCTCCAGCACCTTCTCGAACTTCTCGGGATCGGACTCCACCCGCGGCGAGAGCGCCTCCTTCGTCTGCGGCCGCGACCCGAGCGCCCCGAACAGCGCCGAGAGCAGCGCCGGATCGGGATAATCGCGCTCGAAGAAAAACTCGTGCGTCCGCCGGTCCGTGAACGAATGCATCATGATCGCCCGCGAAGGCAAACCATCCCGCCCGGCGCGCCCGATCTCCTGGTAATACGCTTCCACGCTCCCGGGCAGCGCCATATGAACGACGGTCCGCACGTTCGGTTTGTCCACCCCCATTCCGAACGCGATTGTCGCCACCACCACCTCGAGCTCCCCGCCCAGGAACGCCGACTGGATCCGATCCCGCGTCCCCGTCTCCATCCCCGCGTGGTACGCCGCCGCCCCGAGCTCCGAAAGCTCCTTTGCCGTCTCCTCCGCGTGTTTCCGCGTCGGCGCATACACGATCGCCGGCCGCCGCTCCTTCGGCTCCAAAAGCTTCCGCACCGCCTCCACCCTCGCCGCGGGCGAAAGCTCCACCACCTCGATCCCGATATTGGTCCGCCGGAACCCATGAATGAACCGCGACGCCTCCGAGAGCCCGAGCTCCCGCGCGATATCGTCCTGCACCATCGGCGTCGCCGTCGCCGTCAGCGCCACCACCGGCGCCGGCCGGAGCGAAGGCAGCCGCTGCCCCAGCATCCGGTACTCTGGCCTGAAATCATGCCCCCAGTGCGAAATGCAATGCGCCTCGTCCACGGCGACCAGCGTCGGCTTCCGCTTCGCCAGCATCTCGGGAAACCCCGGCACCCTGAGCCGTTCCGGCGCGATAAATAGAAAATCCAGCCGCCCCGCCAAATACTCCGCGCAAGCCGCCCGTGAGCTCAGCCGATCCCGCCCCGAATGAATTCGTTCCGCGGCAAACCCTTGCGCCCGGAGCTTCCCCACCTGATCTTCCATCAAAGCAATGAGGGGACTCACCACGAGCGTCGTCCCCCTTCGTGCAATCCCCGGCAACTGATAACAAAGCGACTTCCCGGCCCCCGTCGGCATCACGAGCAGCACATCCTGCCCCTCGGTCACGGCCCGACAAACCGCCTCTTGATAAGGTCGAAACCCAGAAAAACCAAATCGCTCCCGCAAAATCTCTCCGAGCGTCGCCCCTGCTCGCACCTCTCGCCGCTCCGCCAGCGGTAACTCCGCCTGCCCCTGCAACACCCTCGCTTGTCCTGCCATACCCTTCACCACCCCCGCCGAGGCGAACGCTGCCGCCCCTTTCGGCTCGACCTTCCCCGTCTTCCCCCCCTCCTTCTCCTTCCGAGCCCCCTTGGCCCGAGACGCCCGTGATTCGAGGCCTGCGGGCGGCGTGGCTTTGGAGGGCCGGGGTGGGGGGTCCTGTTGTTTGAGGGCCCGCTTTGCGGGCCCGAGTTCGGGGGGACCGCCCCGGCCCTCCAAAGCCACGCCGCCCGCGGGCCGATCGTCCCCATCCTGCACCGCGCCCACCACGTACTTCACATACGCCTCGATCCCCCGCATGAACGACTTCAAATCCCCCTCACCCCGCGAGAGCCGCGCCAATCGCGCCTCCCATTCCCCCGTCATCGCGGCGCTCTTCACATGCGGATGAACCGCCCCCACCAGCAAAATCCCCTTGTCCGTCGCCGCCAGACTCTTCCCCATCCGGACCACGTATTCCCGCTTGATCAGCGTCTCGATGATCGCCGCCCGCGTCGCCGGCGTCCCGAGCCCCGTGTCCTTCATCGCGTCCGACAGCTCTTTCTCCTCCACCGTCTTTCCGGCCGTCTCCATCGCGGTCAAGAGCGTCGCCTCCGTGAACCGGCTCGGCGGCTTCGTCGTCTTTTTCTCCGCTTTGGCCCCCAGCACCCGCGCGGTTTTTCCTTCCGAAAGCCCCCGCGGCAGCTTCTGCGCCTCCGCCTCTTCCTCCGCGTCGGCCCCTTCCGCCGGGCCCTTCTTTCGTTTTTTCGGCCCTTCTTTCGTACCGGCCCCGCCGAGGTCGAGCACCTTCCAGCCCACTTGCTCGACCACCGTCCCCGCCGACCGGAATCGATCCACCGCTTCGGACGACGTCACCTCCGTGATCACCGTCGTCGTCCGCTCGATCAAATCGTCGTGCCACGCCGCGAGCAGCCTCCGGCAAACCAGGTCGTAGAGCTTTTGCTCCTCCGACGACAACGATCCGCGCGCGGCCGTCGTCGTCGGCACGATCGCGTGGTGGTCCGTCACCTTCGTATCGTCCACGAATCGCCGCCCGAGTGGCCTTTGCCCCGTCCCGGGCGCCAGAAGCCCCTGGTAATTCCCCTCGATCGTCTTCACCACCGACGGCAGCGTCTGCGCCACGTCCGTCGACAGATGCCGACTGTCCGTGCGTGGATAACTGATCAGCTTGTGCCGCTCGTAAAGCGCCTGCGCCACGTCGAGCGTCCGCTGCGCGCTCCACCCGAACAGCCGGTTTGCGTGCCGCTGCAGCTCCGTCAGATCGTACAAAAGCGGCGGCGGAATCCGGCGCGTCTCCGCCGACACCTTCGTGATCGCCGCTCTGCCCCCGAGCACCCGCCGCGTGATCCGCCCCGCCTCTTCCCCGTCCGGCGGCAATCGCCGCGGTTTTTCCGGACCACCCGGTTTTTCCGGGACATCCAGCAGGATCCCCTCGTAACGCCCGTCCGGCCCGTCCGGCGCTCCTTCCGGCGTGAACGTCGCCCGCACTTCCAGGTAATCTTCCGGCACGAATGCCCGGATCGCTTGCTCGCGCTCGACCACCATCGAAAGCGTCGGCGTCTGCACCCGTCCGACCGAAAAGTCCTGCCCGAGCGACAGTGCGTAGGCCCGCGAAAGGTTCATTCCGACGAGCCAGTCCGCCCGGCTCCGCCCCCGTGCCGCGTCCGCCAGCGCGTCGTAATCCCGCGCGTCCCGGAGCTTCCGGAAGCCCATGCGGATCGCGTCCGGCGTCAGCGACGAAATCCAGAGCCGCCGCACCGGCTTCTTGCAGCCCGCAGCGTCGTAGATGTAGCGGAAGATCAGCTCGCCTTCCCGCCCGGCGTCCGTCGCGCAGACCACCCCCTCCACGTCCGCGCGGTGGAGGACCTTCTTCACCACCTCGAACTGCTTGCGTGTCTCCTCCAGCACCGAGAGCGGCCAGGTCGGCGGCAGCATCGGCAACGTGCGCAGGTCCCAGCGCTTCCAGGCCGGGTCCATCTGGTGCGGCTGCGCGAGGGCCACGAGGTGACCGATCGCCCAGGTCACCACGTATCCGGCGCCTTCGAGCGCGCCTTCGCTCGCCTTCGTCGCGCCGAGCACGTGGGCGATGTCCCGGGCCACGGACGGCTTTTCGGCGACGACGGCGATGGTCATGGGCAAGGGCCCCCGACTTCGGGGGCGCGCATCATGACAAAGGGGGCGGGGATGGGCAATCCATGCCGCGCCGGCCCGTGCGCTTCAGGGCGTGGTCGCTTCGCAGCCCGGCGCCTTCGGTTCGGCCGGGAACGACGCGTTCGTCTCCACGCACACGGATGCGGGTTTCGTGAGGGGCGGCGGCGGCAGCGCCCAGTCGCAGGGCGCGTTCGCTCGGTGGCTCGGGTGCCGCGCCAGTATCTCGCAGGCGAACCTCGTCGTGCGCCGGGCGTGCGCGAGCGCGTCCGCGACCACGCGCAGCGTGCGCTCTCCCTCCTCGAGCCGGCTTTGATCCTTGGGCGGCGAACGCTCGATCTCGCCGCAGACCCGGAACGCCTCGTACTCCATCAAAAATGCCGTCAGGGCCATCCGATCCACGATGCGGATCCAGTCCGCGTGCTCCTTCGGCGTCGCGCGGAGCAGCCGCTCCATGAGGACGAGCTCCTGCGCGAGCGGCAGCCCCCGGCAACCTCGCTGGGGCTTTTCACCGAGTGCCAGTGCCCCACGTGATAGCGTTCGCGCACTTCCTATCCCCGGGGGAGCTGGACATACAGCTCTGGCGGATTGCAGGAAATGCTCGATTTGTGGCGGTGTATTCTTTGCGTGTCCCTGATCCAGAGAAGCGATCCATTCCGCGGCGGTGCCGAGTGGCGGTCCTTCCGGCGGAGGCGTCGTGCTTCGGACCGGCGCGCATCCGACGAGCAGGCATGCGAGGACACATGCGATCCGTCGGGTCACCGTGGAATTCGTGCGCACCATGTCTTGTTCGTACACGTCGTGCGGTGTGTCCTTGGCCAGAAGTCAGCAATACCCCGACGTTTGGGCGATGGACCGCCGCCGCTGAGAGGTATATCGTCCGTTCTCGACGGGTCACGCTTTGGGGGCGCTGCTCGGCTCGTTCGAGCGCAGCCATCCAGCTTGGAAAGGGGCTTCGATGAGCAGCATTGGCATCGTGGGAGCCGGCATCGCGGGGTTGCAACTCGGATTGTTCCTCCGCAGGCATGGCATCTCCTGCACCCTTTATACAGATCGATCGAGCGACGAGATCCGATCTTCGCGCCTGCCGAGCACCGCGGCGCTCCTCGGGTCGACGCGCAGGCGGGATCGCGAGCTCGGCACCAACCATTGGGATGACGACGCGTTCGGATGTTTTTACGTCGACGTCCGCGTCAAAGGATTGCCCGAGCTCTCCTCGCGGGGCCGGATCGATCCGCCCGCGCTCTTCATCGACATGCGCCTTTACCTGCCCCGCCTCCTCGAGGATTTCGAGGCGCGTGGCGGCCGTGTCGTCCGCGCCGGAGCGCTCGCTCGATCGGACGTCGAGCGCCTCGGCCAAAAGCACGACCTCGTGGTCGTGGCGAGCGGCCGGAGCGATCTCAGCACGATGTTCCCCCGGGATTTCGACCGTTCCCCCTGGCTCGAACCGCAACGCCGGCTTTTCGCGGGCCTCTTTCGGGGCATCGATTTCCCCGAGGAGCTCGGCCTGCTCTTCCAGATCGTCCCGGGGCACGGCGAGATCTTCGAGAGCCAGCTCCTCACGGCGGAGGGGCCGGTCACTTGCCTCCTGTTCGAGGCCATCCCCGGCGGCGTCCTCGACGCCGCCACGCGTGTCCCTTGCGACGACGATCCGCACGTGGTCGAGAGCCTCGTGCTCGATTTGCTGGAGGCGAACGCGCCGAGCGTCCATGACCGCGTCGATCGGCAGATCTTTCACCTCACGAGCCCGGGCGATTGCATGCAGGCCGCGATCGTCCCGACGGCGCGCCGCGCGTACGTCGATCTCGGCGAGGGCCGTTATGCCATCGCGGTCGGGGATGCCTTCGCGACGCACGATCCCGTGCTCTGGCAGGGCGCGAACGCGGCCTCGCGTGGGGCGTGGGCGCTTGGCGAGGCGATTGTCCAGGCGGTCACGCTCGGTCGTCCTCTCGATCGCCGGTTCTGCGAGGGCATGGACGAGCGGCTCTGGTCCCTCGTCGGCCCCTCGATGCACTGGACGAACGCCTTCCTCTCGCCGCCGCCGCCGCACACGATGGCGATCTTCTCGGCGGCTTCGCGGGATCAGAGCATCGCGGACGCGTTCGCCTCGAACTTCGACGATCCTGCCTTGCAATGGCGGATCTTCCGCGGCCCCGAGGGCGCCTCTGCCTTCCTCGAAGGGTTCCGAGGCCCGCGGACGCGGCGCGGACTCGGCATGACGGTGGCGCCTGCCTCGGCCTAGGCCGAACACCTCGGGTGTGTGGTAGGCTGCGCGCCCGATGCGGCGTCGCCTCGAACGAGTCCTCCTGCTCCTCGGGCTGCTCGCCCTTCCGCTCGTGCTTTTGCGCCTGCCGGCCGTGCGCAACGCGCTCGTCTCGCTCGTCGGGTTCATGCGCGAGGCGGGCGCGGCCGGCGCGCTTTTGTTCTTCGGCGTCGAGGTCTTTGCCCTCGCGATCACCACGCCCCTCTGGGTCATGTCGGGCCTCGCGGGGTACGCGTACGGCTTCGGCAAGGGAATCTTGATCGCGTGGCCGGCCGTGACGCTCGGCGTCTGCCTCTGCTTCCTCTTCGGCCGCGCCTCCATCGGCAAGCTCCTCTCGGCGCGCGCGGGCGAGGCCCATTTCTGGCGCGCCGTCGAGCGCGCCGTCCGCGCCGACGGCTTCAAGATCACCTTCCTCCTGCGTGTCACCTTCGCCTTCCCGCAGAACATCGGCACGTACATGCTCTCGGCCACGCCCCTCTCACTTCGTGCTTTTGCGGCGGGCTCGTTCCTCGGCCTCTTGCCGGCCACCCTCTTTCACGTCTACGTCGGCGCGAGCGTGGAGAGCGCGGCCGCGCTGCTTTCGGGCGAGGCCAAGGCGCCGGGATCACTCGGCTGGATCACGCTCGTGCTCGGGTTTGTCGTGACGCTCGGCGCGCTCGTCGTCACCTCGCGGATCGCACGCCGCTCCCTCGACAAGGCGCTCGCGGCGCCCTCGCAGGCGACGGAGTCCTGATGGCGGCCCGGAAAAACACCTTCGACGACAAACTCGCGCGCATTCGCACACTCGCCCGCGCCGAGCCAAAGGCGGCCGCCACGCCCGATCTCGGCCGGCTGCTCGCCGATCCGACCCCGTTCCTCGTGGGGGAGGCGGCGAAGGTCGTGGCCGAGCTCGAGCTCCGCGCGCTCGTACCCGACCTCGTCGCGGCTTTCGACCGGCTCCTCGGCATGCCTGCGATGGCGGATCGAGGCTGTCACGCGAAACAGAAGGTCCTGGAGGCGCTCGTCACGCTCGAAGCGGACGTGTGGGACACGTATCGAAAAGGCCTCCGGTACGTGCAGATCGAGGTCACCGTGGGCCCGCCCGTGGATACGGCCGGGCTCGTTCGCGGCATCTCGGCGCATGCGCTCGTCCGGACGAACTTTCCGCGGGCTGCGCTCGAAGTGACCCCGCTCCTGTTCGACGAAATGCCCGAGGCCCGCGTCGCCGCGGCCGAAGCGCTGCGCGACACGTGCGAGGTCGTCTGCGCGGCCGTGCTGCATACGCGGGTGATCGTGGGGGATCCCGAGCCCGACGTGCTCGGTGCGTGTTATCGCGGAATGCTCGCGCTCGAACCGCGCCAGTATTTGCCCGTCGTCGCGGCTGCGCTCGAAGCCGGGGTCGAAACGGCGGCGCTCGCGCTCGGCGAGTCGCGCTTGCCGGAGGCTCTTTTGGTGCTGAAGGAGGCCGTCTCGCGCGCGGATCCGGAGATGGAGAAGACCGTGCTGCTCGGCGTGGCCCTGCTCCGCACCGACGAGGCCTTCTCGTATTTGCTGGACCTCCTCGCCGAGGCGCCGGAGAGCCGCGCGATCCACGCGATCCAGGCGCTCTCGCTCCACCGGCACGATACGCGGCTCACATCGAAGATCAGCGAGATCGTCTCCGCCCGCAAATCACGAAAGCTCGCGCGCGCCTTCGCGGAGCGGTTTGGCCCGAGCGAAGGTTGACGAGATCGTGATAGTGATCCGCACGCTGGATCACGCGTGCCGCGTATAACGTTTCGCTCCATGCCATCGGGGTGCAAAGGTCGGTTTGCATCGCAACGATTTCACGTCGAAAAAGTGACGAAATCGTGGACAGCGGGCCGCGCGTGGCTTTATCTTGTCGCTTCGCCCATGACGTCCGTCGCTTGCCGCAGCCATCGCCGTTTGTTTCGGGGGGGCAACGTGTTCTGGGAGGAGTGGGCTCCGCACGGAGGGCTCGCCCACGAGCGTCAGAGACCTGTCGTTCTCGTGCACGGCCTCACGGATACCTGCCGGACCTGGAACAAGATCGCCCCGGCCCTCGCGCGGGATCGGCGGCTTTATGCCCTCGATTTGCCGGGACACGGCCAGTCGAGCCGATACGACGCCTCGTATGACGTCTCGTGGTACGCGAGCCTCGTCGTCGAATGGATTCGATCGCTCGGGCTCTCGGACTTCGATCTCATCGGCCATTCCCTCGGCGGCGGCATCGCGATGCACGTGCTGCTCGAACAGCCGGGGCGCGTGCATCGCCTGGCGCTCGTCGCCGCCGGCGGGCTCGGCCTCGAGGTCGCCGCGCCGCTGCGCCTCGCCTCGTCGATGGGATTGCTCGATCTCGCGGCGCCGGTGCTCATGGGCATCGGCACGAACGCGGGCGTGCGCGTGCTCGGCGGCAATTTCGACGAAGCGGAGCGCAAGCACCTCATCGAGATGAATGCACGCCCGGGCACGGCGCGCGCCCTCTTCCGGACGCTGCGGAATGCCGTCGATCTGCGAGGGCAACGCGAGCACCTGCTCGATCATGCGTACCGGCTGCGCGAGCTGCCGCCCCTCGCGGTGTACTGGGGCGATAAGGATCCGGTGATTCCGGTCAAGCACGCCGAGCAGGTGCACCATTACGTCGACGGCGCCATCGTGCGTCGTTTCCAGAACGTGGGCCATTACCCGCACCGCGAGGCCGTACCGGAGATCCTCTCCGAGCTCTTCCGGTTCCTCGACCAACCCCAGCGCACGCCGCGGGTGCGCCCGGGCGCTCGTCCGCCGCGCGCGCCCGAGGACGCGCGCCCCTCGCTCTGGCGCAGGCTCGCGGGGGCGCGGCTCGCCGAGGTCGAGTGACGTCTCTGCCTCAGAGGGTGTTCCACAGGCGTCGCGAGCGATTCGAGGCTAGGGAGGGTGAGCGAGGCGTACACTGTACGTCGAGCGAGGCCGACCGACGCATCGAGTCGTGCAGCAGCCTGTGGAACACTCTCTCACGAATTCGTGGCGATCGCGTCGTATCCCTTTTCGGAAAACTGAATCAGGCAGAGCCCGTGCCCGAACGGATCGGCGAGCATGACGATCCGGCCCCAGGCGTGCGCGGCGATGTCGCTTTCCCGGACAGCCCCCGCGGCCTCGGCCCGCGCGAGCGCGCCGTCGAGGTCCTCCACCACGAAATCGAGGTGGACCGGCGTCCAGTGGCGGCCATAGGACCGCGGCGAGGTCGATCCGGCGAAGGGAAGGCTCCCCGCCTGCTTCACGAGCAGATAGATCGCGGCATTCGCGCCCACGAGCTCCACGCCGGCGCTGCCGAAGCGGCGGCCGATACGGAGGTCGAAGGCGCGCGTGTAAAAGTGGATCGCGCGGTCGAGGTCGTCGACGTCGATGTTGACGAGCAAGGTGGTCATGGGTTCGTCGGGGTCATGGAAGCACGGTTTTCCGCTGGTTTCCAAGCCACGAGAGGCCCGCGTTGTAAATCACGTCGTGCCCGCCCAGAAACACCACGACCGTCGCGCGTTCGCTCGTGCGTTCGAAGACGACTTTTGCCTTCGCGGCTTCGTAAAGCGGGCGCGCCGCCGGGGCGCCGAGGGCCTCGGGGATGCTGCGCGTCTTGGCGATTCGCCCGATGTCCTCGTCCGGTACCCGATCCGCGGGCGCCGCGAGGTCATTGAAGGCGCGGAGCGCGTGATCCGGGGGGACGAGCTGGTCCCAGATCCCCACGCCGAGATAGACGTTCACACGCCCGCGCGCGCCTTTGAGGTGGGAGCGTGGGCTCCGCCGCCGGCATTCCTCCGCGGCGGGCGTGCCCGGCCGAGGCGCGCCGCCGCAGGCCGCGGCGACCTCGTGCGCGTAATGGCGATCGGGCATGTTCGCGCGCAGCCAGCCGTACCAGTCCACGAGGTCGTAAATGGGCACCCACGACACGACGCCCGCCCAGACCTCCGGGTGCCGGCCCGCGAGCACGAGCGAGGTCATCGCGCTGCCGGAATACCCGACGAGGTAGATCCGCGTCGGATCGATGTTGGCGCGCCGCCTCGCGTAGTCGACGGCGTCGAGCACGTCCCTTTGCGCGAGCTCGGAGGCCACTGACGTGGGCGACCGGTAGGGGCCGCGGTGATCCGGGTGGATGAGCACCCAGCCGTTCCGCTCGGCGAAGATCCCGTACGGAATGCCGATGTTCTGCAGGTAATTCTCGCTCCAGCTATGGAGCGCCACGAGCAAGGGGCGCGGCTCGGGCCGGCCCGGATCGTAAAACAGCGCGCGTTGCTTGTTCCCGTCGAGAGACGAGGAAATCTCGACCTCCTCGATCCGCGGGACTCGCGCCCGCCATACCGAGAAATCCTGCGCGCCGAACGGGAAGGGGCCGCCGGCCGCGCGTGGAAACTCCGGAATCAGCGAAAGCGGCTCTCGCGCGCGCTCGCCCGGCGCGTGCGTCTGCGGGGGCGCAGGCGTGGGCCGAGGTGCGCGGGTCTCTGCATGTGCCGTGGGCGTTTCCCGACATCCAAATAGGAGGAACCCCGCGAGGAGCACCAGCATGGAAACGATGGGGCTCGGCATTGCACCTTCCCTCCGCGGCCCTCCGCACCTGGATACGTTCGTCCCGCACCCGTGCGGGAACGCAATCGCCGTGCCTCATTTCGTCACCGATCGTGCACGGGCGGGCAAGCACGGCGCTCGCAATTCGTTTCGGATGCATGGCCTCGGCTGGGTGGAGCCGCTATACCCGCGCTCCGAGAGACGACCGCATGAATTGCATCCAGAATCGTGTTCGGTTCCTTTCCATCATGGCGCTCGTGGCGCTTTTTTCGATCGCGGAGGGGCCCGCGCGTGCCGACGGCGCAAAGCGCGTGGAGCCCGCGTTCACGCTCGCCTCCCGATTTCCAGGCGGCGAGGGCGCCTCGGGCCTCGGCGCCTGGAAGGAGCGCGTGCCCGGCGTCGAGGCCGTGACAATCAAATCCTCGGCCGACAGCGCCGATCAGCGCGCCATGTTTCTCGACTCGGGCGCGCCTGGAAAGCGACCACTCCTCGTGGTCTTGCATAGCTGGAGCACCGACTGGCGGCAGAACATCGGCATCCCGTATGCCATGTTTGCCGCGAAGAACGACTGGGTCTTCGTGCACCCCGATTTCCGGGGACCGTACCTCCGCCCCGAGGCCGCGGCCTCGGACCTCGCCGCGCAGGACATCCTCGACGCCATCGCGTACGCGAAGCAGCGCGGCCACGTCGACGAGACGCGTATCTATCTCGCGGGTTTCTCCGGCGGCGGCATGACCGCGCTCGCGATGGCTGGGCGGCATCCGGACCTCTGGGCGGGCGTCGTCGCGTGGGCGCCGGTGTACGACATCCCCGATTGGTACACGTACAATCGGAAGGGTTTTCCCAAGCGGCATTATGCGCGTTTCATCGAGGGCGTGTGCAGCGGCGCGCCGCGTCCCGGCACGCAGGCGTTCCACGAGTGCGCGCGCCGCAGCCCGAGCGCGCTCCTTTCGCGGGCGAAGCAGGCGGGCGTGCCGGTCTACGTAGCCACGGGCATTCGCGACGACATCGTGCCCCCGCGGCATTCGATCTCCGCGTTCAACGACCTCGCCGAACCGGCCGATCGCGTGGGCGACGACGTGCTCGCGAAGCTCCTCGCCCCCACGGCGACCCGGCGCGTAAGGTCGACCTCCTCCGACGATATCTACGAGCGCGCCGGCGCCCCATCGTACCTCACACGCACCTCGGGGAACGCCACGCTCGTGCTCTTCGAGGGCGGCCATGACGTCGTCTTCGACGCGGGCCTCGCCTGGCTCCGTGACAAGCGCCGCGCCGCGAAGACTCCCTGAGCGGCCTCGTCGCGCAGAGAATTGTCGTTGTGAAGGGGCGGGAAAGCCTGTAGAGAAGGCGAATCCGGGCGACGCGGTTCGCGCGTAGGCCCCACGGAGGAGCTTCTACATGATCCATTCCCGCCTCGGTTTTGCTTCGATCCTCGGATTGGTCCTCGTCTGCGCGGCCGTTACCGCGTGCGGCGACGAAAACAGCGGCAGCGGAGGCGCGGGGGGCAATGCGGGCGCGGGCGGCACCGGCGGCACCGGCGGCAGCGGCGGCACCGGCGGCGCAGGCGGCGCAGGCGGCAGTGGCGGTAACGGCGGCGCAGGCGGTAACGACCTCGTCATGACCGAAGCCGATTTAGATTGCATCCTCGGCTGGGAGAAGGTCCGCTCGTTCCGCGTCACGAACAAGCTCGGCAACCTCGATGCCACGCTCGCCGCGGCCAATGCCCCCGGCACGACGGATTACCCCGTGGGCACCGTGATCCAGCTCGTCCCCTTCGAGGCGATGGTCAAGCGCGCGCCGGGATTCGCCGCGGAGTCGAACGACTGGGAGTTTTTCTTCCTGGAAGTCTCGGAGATGGGCACGAAGATCGTGCAGCGCGGCTCCACGGACGTTGTGAACCAGTTCGGCGGCAATTGCCTCGATTGCCATAAAAAGGCCCTGCCCGAGTTTGACTTCGTCTGCGAGAAGGAGCACGGCTGCGATCCGCTGCCCCTCACGGACGACGAGATCCAGATGGTGCAGAACGGCGATCCGCGCTGCCCGATGCCCTGATCTCCGATTGAATCGATGGACGAGGAGATCCGCATCGGCAGGCACATGCTCCACTTCGAGCAGGAGGACCTGCTCGTGATGGAGTTTCATGGCGATGTGGAGGACGGCGAAATGTCCGCGATTTTTCGGGTCCACGACGAGCGGCTCCTCGCGCTCGGCCGGATCTTCGTGCTCGCCGACGTCCGGCAGGCCACGGCCATGTCGCGGATGGCAAAAGGCGAAGGGCTCGGCCGGCCGAAGCCCTTGCCGCCGCACGTCGTGGCCGTCGTCGGCGCGCCTTACTCCATCCGGGTCCTGATCGAGCTCATCGCGCGCGCCACCAAGCTGCTCACGGGCGGCGCGACGACGCTGCGGTTCTTCGAGACAATCGCGGAGGCGCGAGCCTACCTCGAAGAATGCCGGCGCAGCTGGAAGCCGAGCGTGCCGCCCCCCGCGTGAGCTTTCTGCCGATCCTCCATCCTCCGGAGGACGGCGTGTTTTTTTCGGATGCGTTAGGGCCTTCCGTCCGCTAAGTAGGCGCCCCGCATGATCCGGCTCGACTCCATTGGCAAGCGCCACGGCAAGCAGATCCTCTTCGTCGAGGCCTCTGCCGCCGTCAACCGCGGCGAGAAGATCGGCCTCGTCGGCCCGAACGGTTCGGGCAAGACCACGCTCTTCCGCATGATCACCCGCGAGGAAGCGCCGGACGAGGGGCAGATCGCCATCGATCGTGGCGTCACGGTGGGGTATTTCCGGCAAGACGTCGGCGAGATGAAGGGCAAGAGCATCGTCGCCGAGACGATGGACGGCGTCGGCCCCGTCTCCGAGATCGCGGCCGAGCTCGCCGAGCTCGAAGCGGCGCTCGCGGATCCCGATCGCGCGGACGAGATGGAGGAGCTGCTCGAACGATACGGGCAGGCCCAGGCGAAATGGAGCGAGCTCGACGGCTATGCGCTCGACGCGCGGGCGCGGGAGATCCTCGCGGGCCTCGGCTTCTCGAACGAGCTCATGGATCGTGACGTCGGCACACTCTCCGGCGGCTGGAAGATGCGCGTGGCGCTGGCCAGGATCCTCCTGCTCCGGCCCGACGTGCTCCTGCTCGACGAGCCGACGAACCACCTCGACATCGAGTCGATCATCTGGCTCGAAGGTTTCTTGAAGTCGTACGAGGGCGCGCTCGTCATCACCGCCCACGATCGCGCCTTCATGAACCGGCTCTGCACGAAGATCCTGGAGATCGACGGCGGCGAGCTCACCACGTTCACGGGCAATTACGATTTTTACGAGCGGCAACGCGCGATTGCCGCCGAGCAGGCCGAGGCGCAATACGAGCGGCAGCAGGCGATGCTCGCGAAGGAGATGCGCTTCATCGAGCGGTTCAAGACCCACGCGGCGAAGGCGGCGCAGGTGCAGAGCCGGGTGAAGAAGCTCGACAAGATCGACAAGCTCGAGCCGCCGAAGAAGAGCAAGCGGCCGCAGATGTTCGATTTCCGGGCGCCCCCGCGGTCCGGCGAGGACGTCGCGAAGCTCGACGGCGTGGTGAAGCGTTATGGCAGCCGCGCGGTCTACGAGGGGCTCGATTTCCTGGTGCGGCGGCGCGAGCGGTGGTGCGTGATGGGCGTGAACGGCGCGGGCAAATCCACGCTGCTCAAGATCATCGCCGGCGAGCTCACGCCGGACGCGGGCGGAGCGTCGCTCGGGGCGAGCGTGAAGCTCGGGTATTTCGCGCAGCACGCGATGGACGTGCTCGACCCGGAGCTCACGGTGGTCGGCACGCTCATCCATTCCTTCCCCGATGCCTCGCTCGGCACGCTGCGCACGCTGGCGGGTTGCTTCGGCTTCTCGGGTGACGACGTGGACAAACCCGTCCGCGTGCTCTCCGGCGGGGAGAAGGCGCGGCTCGTTCTTGCACGGATGCTCTACGATCCGCCGAATTTCCTCGTGCTCGACGAGCCGACGAACCACCTCGACATCGCCACGAAGGAAATGCTGGTGGAGGCGCTTTCCAACTTCGAGGGGACGATGCTGTTCGTGTCCCACGATCGCCATTTCCTCGCGGCGCTCTCGAACCGCGTGCTCGAATTGACCCCGGAAGGCGTGCACAAGTACGGCGGCGGGTACCTCGAATACGTGGCCACGAGCGGGCACGAGGCGCCGGGGCTTCGGCGGTAGCAGGCGCCTTCGTTTTCCTCCCCCATGGCGACACTCGAGATCATCGAGGATGACGAGGCCCTTCGGGACTGGGTCGACGTCGTCGACGCTGCGGATGTCTGGGGGATTCCCTCGTTCGAGGATGCGCGTCATCTGCGCGGCCTTCACCCGGGCCGCGTGGATGGGGTGCTCCGGCTCGATGGGCGCCCCGTGGGCGCGGCCTTCGTTCGACCTGCCGGCGGTGAGAGCGCGGAGCCGTGCGGGATCGCGGGCCTTTGGGTGATTCCCGCGTTTCGCTGCCAGGGCCTCGGATCGGCCATGCATCGCGCGTTCTCGGAGCACGCGCGGCGGCTCGGATTGCGTGAGCTCCAGATCGAGGCCCATGAGAGCCAGCACGACGCCCGCGTTTACCTCGAACGGCGCGGCTACGAGGAAATCGGGCGAGAGGTCGAGCTCGTGCTGGAGCTCGATGCGTTGCCCATGCCGGAGGTGAAGCCGCCGGCCGGCATCACGCTCGTGACACGGGCCGAGCGGCCCGACGTCTTGGCCGGCATGTACCAGGTCGCGAAGGAAGCCATTCCCGATATCCCCGTGGACGAGGCCGACGAGGTGGGTTCGTTCGAGGAATGGCTCGCGACGGACATGGACAGGCCCATCCATACGCACGACCTCACGTTCATCGCAATGGAAGGCGCCGAGGTGGTGGGGTATGCGGTGCTCCAGCGTGGTCGAGGCGGCGTCGCATTCCACAGCCTCACCGGTGTGCGGCGCGCATGGCGCGGACGAGGCATTGCAAGCGCGCTCAAGCGGGCGCAGGTGGCCGCCGCGAAGCGAGCTGGCTTCCGGCGTCTGGTGACGGAGAACGCCGTCGGGAACGAACCGATCCGGCACCTCAACGAGGTCATGGGGTACAAGCCCCTCATGAGCACGATTCTCTATCGCGGGCCGCTTCTGGACGGGGGCCGGAGCGCCAGGTAGACGGTGCTCCAGAGCTGGAGCGCATTCGATTCATCCACGTGGCCGCGCGCCTGGCCAAACGGGATGAGCACCGCCTTGCCGCCCCGGGGCTCCCAGCTCCACAGCTCTTCGGCGCGCCGCGCGTGGGTGGCCTCGATGCCCTCCCACAACGCGCGTTCGGCCAGGAGGAGCGCTTCGCGCGTGGCGTCCGGTAGGTCCTTGCGCGAGAGTTGCCGGGACAGACCCGCGGCCATGGCGGCTTGTTGCCACGACCAGACCACGGTCCCGTGATAATCGGCGCGCGTGAACATCGCGGCGAGGGCAGGATCGCCTGCATACGCAGGATTCGCGACCAGCATGCCGACGTCCGTGCGAAGCCCGGCCGGGAACGGGCGCAGGAGGTCGTGGGCCACGAGCGTGAGAAGCTCGGGCGAGGGCTCGTCGAAGAGCAGGACGAATGCCGTGTCCGAATGCATCACCGGGATCGGTTTGCCCGCGGCGTCGAGCGCGAGGGCAAAGAAGCGGATCGGGACGTCGATCGATGCGACCGCAAGAGCGCCGTCGAGACCGACCGCGGCCGCGTATTCGCTCACGCGCGCGCGCGCCGCCTCCGCGGGGATCTCCACCCTGAAAAAGCGCTCGACCCCCTTCCATGCATCGGAGAGGGCGCGTGCCTCGCTGGCCGCAGCCGGATCCGGGCCGAGGAGATCGCTCGCGAAGAGGCGCGCGGCGGCGCGCAGGGCGGCCGGGACGAGGGCCACGTTGACGTCGAATGGGATGTGCCCACCGCCGAGCCCCTGATTCGAATCGCGCCAGTTGCCCACGGGAAGGCCTGGTTTCAGCGAGACCAGCGTTTCGGGGCCTGGGTGTTTCGCGAAGGGGGCCGCGCGGGCGAGGACCAGCGCGAGGTTTTGCCGGAGCACGTCGCGATAAAGCATGCCCGAAGGCGTCTTGCAGGCGAGGAATCCTCGGGCACGCGTGCTCCCCGCGGGCATGTCGAGCAGATAGGCCGCGGCCATGGGGGCGAGGAGAAAATCGTCGTCGACCATCTTGTAATCGAGGACGGGCGCGCGCAGATCCGCGGGCCGCGGGGTCGCCATGGCATTGAGCCACACCGCATACTCGCCGATGGCCTCCTCGTGCGCGACGTCGCCGTCCGGGGCGAGCCGATCGAGCACCGAGCCGAGCCCCGCTTCGATCGCAGGGGGCTCGAGGGCGGGCAGGAGCATGTGCAATGCGAGCAGGGTGTCGCGTCCGAAATAGGTCAGGAAGCGCCAGGAGCCGGCGAGGAGCTTTTCTTGAAAAGATAGGAAGGAGAGGGCCCGGCGTGCCTGCGCGTCGCTTGCCGCATGCACATTGAGGAGATCCTCGACGGGAAACGGCGCGAGCGGCGCCTCGTCCTGGAGGGCCGTGGCGAGGAAGTGAACCTCGCCTTCGGGGCCCGCATGAAGGACGATATCGTCGTTTTCGCGTGTGACGGTGGAGCCCTCTCGGGGCTCGATGCGGAGCTCGATACGTCGGCCGTCCAGCATGGTGCGGCGCAGGGCGAAAGGCGGTCCGGGATCGACCTCGTGCGCGAGCGAGGGCGCCCCAGGACCGAGGCCTCCGGCCATCTCGTCTCGCAGGAATCGAATGCCGGCCAGCATGGCGTGGTGGATGCGCAAGGCGGGCGCACGGGCGACGAGGTGCGCCGTGACGCCGCGCATGCCATCGGGCTCTTCGACGCCGTCGAGCGTGGTGAGAGGCGCGAGCTCGAATGCAGCAGGCTGCACGAGGGGCGCGAATCCGAGGACGATGCCGGCGTTCCCCGCGGGAAAAGCGACGAGGAGGCGGGGGACGGGGCCGGAGGTCGTGAGGAGGTGCGCCGCGATCGGGCCGCGGCGATAGAAGTGATTGGTGATGGATCCAGCCATGATGTCGAAGCGCAGAAGCTCGGGGGCAGGGGAGGGCGCGGCGAGCCGTGGCGGCGTGACGTCCGTGCCGTGATCTGCATAGCCGCGGTTCGTGCAAGCGGCGAGTGCCAAGAGCACGCCGGTCAAAATGCGGAATCCGTGCGATCGCGGAAGGCTTGGCGTGGGCGGCGTGCGCATGGGCTTCCCCACGGCGGGGGAATGCAAAGAGGGCGCCGGAGCCGCCGGTTCCGTTTTGGCTGCCTTTTCCGTTACACGAGCTCCGCGATCGTATCGATTTCCTCCCGCAGCGCCGTCACGAACGCGTCGAGCTCGTTTTCCTCGATATCGAGCCGCGGCTGGAGTCGGAGCGTATTCCAACGGTGGCCGCACACGAAGCAATAATAGCCCCGCTTGTACATGCGATGGCAGACGAGTAGGCCAATCGGCGAATGCCCGTCGAGCTCGTCCATGCCGAAATGCTCGAACGAGAGCCACGGGTGGTCCGTCGCGCTGAGCTCGACGCCCGCGATGAGCCCCGCGCCGCGCACCTCCACGACGAGCGGCGAGCCCGCGAGTGCGCGCCTGAGCCCCGCTTGAAAATGGTCGCCGCGCGCCTTGGCCACGGCGAAGACCTCGGGCGAGAGCAGGTCGAGCATCGCGAGCGCCGCGACGCAGGACATCGCATTGCCGCCGAACGTCACGTTGTGCGCCTCCGCCGTGGCCATGTCCTTGCCATAGGCGCGCAAAAACGTGTCCTTGCGCGTGAGCATGGCCGAGCACGGCAAGAGGCCGCCCCCGAGCGCCTTCGCCAGCACGATCACGTCCGGGCGGCGTGGCCAGGTCGTGGTGCCGAGGAAACGACCGAGCCGGCCGAGACCGGTCTGCACCTCGTCCGCCACGAGCAGCGTGCCGTGCTTCGTGGTGAGCTCGCAGAGAGACGTTATGTATCGGTCCGACAAAGGGAACACGCCGCCTTCGAGCTGGATCGGCTCCACGATGATCGCGGCCACGTCCTCCGGTTCGAGCGCGCGCGCGAGCGCGTCCACGTCCTCGGGCGGGACGGGCGAGACGCCGGGAAGGTGGGGCGCGAAGGGATCACGGAACATGCCGGGGTTCATGAGCGCGCAGCTCCCCATCGTGGTGCCGTGATACGCGCCGAGCAGCGAGAGCACGCGCGGGCGCCCCGTCGCGGCGCGCGCGAGCTTCATCGACGCCTCGACCGCGTCGCTGCCGGACATCCCGAAAAACGCGTTGTCGTAGCCCGTCCGCTCGAAAAGCGCGCGCCCGAGCCGCCCCGCGTAAGGATTGACCCGCGACGGATACCAGGACGGCGCGTCGGTCGCGAGCCAATCCCGCACGGCATCGGCCACGGCCGCGACACGGTGCCCGAGCGATTGCGTGCCATGCAGATCCTCGATGAGCCGTCCGCCCTCGTCGACGAGTTTTCCGTCGCGCGTCCCGGCAATACGATACGGCTCGCCCGTCATGGCGACCCGCGCGGCGACGAGCGGATTGACGAATCGACGGAAATCCTCGACGCCTTTGCGCAGAATCTCCGCGTGATCCATGGAGGCCATTCTCGTCACCTCGCGAGATCGAGCGGCTCGATCCCGGCTTCGCGCAGGAGGCGGCAAAGCGAGAGCAAGGGCAAGCCCACGATGGCCGACTCGTCCCCGCCGCGCACGGATTCGAAGAGGCCGATGCCACGCTTCTCGAAGAGATACCCGCCCGCGCTGCCCACCGGATCGTCGAGCGTGACGTATCGATCGATGAGCGCCGGCGAAAGCGGCCGCATCGTGAGCTCCACCGTGACCGTCTCGCCGAGCATTCGGCCCTCGGACGGCGACCAGAGCACGACGGCCGTGTGCAGCATGTGCGTGCGTCCGGAGAGCTCGGCGAGCTGGGCCCGGCAGTCGTCCTGGCTCTCGGTTTTTCGCAGGATGTGACCGTCGTATTCGGGCACCTGATCGGCGCCGATGACCCACGTCCCCGGCGCCGCTTCGAGGCTCTTCGCCTTGCCCTCGGCGAACGCGCGGGCGACGTCCCGGGGCGAAAGTCCCTCGGGCGGGATCTCGTCGAAATGAGGCGCGCGGGCTTCGTAGGGGAGGCCGAGGCGGTCGAGCAGCGCGCGGCGGAAGCGGGACGTGGATGCGAGGATCAGCCGGTCCATCGCCGGGGAGCATACCCCTCGGCGTGGGTTCCGCGAAGCGCGCGAGCGACCCCGTCCTGCAGCGTGCTGCACGAGACGAGGCAGCCGAAGTTCGCGTCGAGCGCGAGGAGCGTCTGCGCGACGGGCCCGCGGATGCCCGTCAGGAACACACGCGCGCCGAGGAGCGACGCCGCGCGGGCCGCGCGCAGGATGCCGTGCGCCACGTGCGAGTCGACGTCGTTCACGCCCGTGATGTCGAGGATCGCCACGCGCGCGCCCCGCCGCGAGATGCCTTGAAGCAAGGTCTCGAGCATCTGCTCGGTGCGCTGCTCGTTCAGCGCGCCCACGAGCGGCATCAGGATCACGCCCTCGGCGATCGGCAGGAGCGGCGTCGAGAGCGCGCGGATCGCTGCCGCTTGCGAGGCGATGATCTCCTCCTGGAGCTTTCCGCGCGCCTGCTCCGCCGCGATGAGCGGGCCCTTGTCGCGCAAGAGCCAGAAGCGCGCGGGCATCCGATCGCTGCGGCCCGGCGCGATGAACGAGAGGATGTCCGCTTCGAAGAGCTCGCCGTTCGCACGAAACAGATGGAGCTCGCCGCGCGCGCGGCCTTCGCGAAGGGCCGTGTTCGCGAGCGCTGCGAGCGCGCTTCGTTGCTCGTCCGGGACGAGCGTCGACATCATGCGACCCGGGATTCCTTCGCTGCCGAACGTTTCCTGGAAGGCCGTGTTCGCGTAGAGGAGCATCGTCCCCTCGCCGCCCGCGAGCACGACCGGGTCGGGCGAGGCATCCACGAAGTGACGGAACAACGTGGCGTCGGCCGCCTCGCGCGCGTCCGGGCCGTGGAAAAACGCGTCGACCGCCGTGAGCACCGCGGTGAACGCTTCCATGAGCCGATGCACGCCGGCCCGGGCCTCGGGCACGCCCGCGACGACCGCGTCCATCGCGACGTCGAGGTAGTCCTGCCGGCACCCCTCGACGAGCTGGAGCACGAGGTGCACGCCTCCGCCGAGCGTCACCTGACTCTCGCACCACCCCCGCGCGCGCGTCTCGAGGTCGGAGAAATCGGGGGCCGCGAGCGCGTTTGCGTACGCGAGCACGTCCTCGGTGACGGGCGCGACGAGGAACTCCTCGGGGGCTTGCGCGAGCCAGGGCAGGATGCGCCGCAGTCGCTCCATCTCACGTGCGACCAGGACGTCACGACGCCCGAGCAGCGCCGCGCGAAACGCGGCGAGGGGATGCTCGTCCAGCGGGGAGCGAACCTCGGAGCTCATGCGGAATGGACAAGCGAAAATCGTGCACGGCACGGAGGACGCGAGATCCAAGGGCCCGGGGCGGTGCGCGCGTTGCGGATCTGCGACGCGCGCCCACGGCCCCTTTCATACGTGCACGACCCTTCAGACGGGCGGTAGCTCCGAGCCGGTGAGATCGAGCCTGCGCCATACGCCGCTCCGGAAGCGCAAGAGCAGGATGACGGCCATGAGCGCGATGTACCCCGTCAGCCAAAAGACGACCCACCCGATGCCGCCGCCGAGCACCCGTACGGAAATGAACGAGCCCGGCACGAAGACGCACCACGCCACGATCCCGCGGACCCAGGCGGTGAAGGCCGTGTCTCCCGCGGCGCGCAGCGACTCGGCCAGCGTCATCACCGTCGCGTCGAAGATCTGCCACGTGATCGAGAGCGTGAGGATACGCGCCGTGATGTCGAGGAAGGCCTCGCGCTCCGCCCCGGGCGGCGCGAAGGGGAGCATGCAGTACCGCGCGAACACGAGGTAGACGAGGCCCACGAAGCCCATCCAGCCGCACGCCACGAGGGCCGTGAGCTTCACCGTCTTCGGCACTTGATCGAGATCCTTCGCGCCGATCGCTTGCCCCACGAGGATCGCCCCCGCGCTCGTCAGGCCGAACGCGGGCATGGCCGCGACCTGGTTCACCTCCATCGAGGCCATGAACGAGGCGAGCGTGGTCGTGCCGAGCCCGTTGATCACGAGGTTGATGAACAAGGAGAACGCGCCGAACTCGACGAACCAGTTGAGCCCCGACGGGATGCCGAACCGCAGCATGCGACCGAGCTCCGAGAGACGGAGCTTCGCCTTGCCTTGGCGGGCGCTCGGGTGCTCGCCGAAGCCGGCAAGGAAACACCCGAGGAGCACGAGGAAAGCGGTCAACGTCGCGAGTGCGCTCCCCAGCGCCGAGCCGACCACGCCGAGCGCGGGCGCGCCGAGGTGCCCCGAGATGAACACCCAGTTCAGCACGACGTTGAGCACCATGCAGAGGACCTGCGTGGCCATGGGCAGGCGCGGGTTGCCAAGCCCGCCGTAATAGTTGCCGAGCGCCTCGAGCCCGATCGCCGCGCCGCCCGTGCAGAGGCGGACGGTGAGCCATTGCTGCATGAGCGTCGCAACGGCGGGCGTGTAGCCGATCGCCGCGACGGCGCGTGGCATGACGAGGATGCCCGCGAAGTAGAGGACCTGCGCCATCGCAGCCACGGCGAGGCCATAAAACCCGTACCGGCGTGCCCCGGCATGATCGCCGCGGCCATAGAGCTGCGACGCGAAGCTCGACACGATGAAGACCACACCCATCGGCAGGATGAAGAAGGCCATCAAGTTGAGCCCGCCCGTGGTCGTGGCGGCGAGGCTGTCCTGACCGAGGTGCGAGACCATGGCGGCATCGGACACGCTGACCACGACCTGCGCCGAGCGTGAGATGATGATCGGCCACGCGAGATTGAGGAGGCTCCGCAACGAGGGACCGTGCGCGGCGGGCGTGATGTGCGCGGCGTCCAGCATGGGGGGCGGAGGTTTGACATCAGAGGGGGCGGCGCGCTCGCATCGCTCGCTTCGCATGCGAGTTTGAGGCAAGAAAGCGACATGCCGAAAACCCGCCTGGCCATCGCGACGTGCGCCCGTCTGCCCGAGCTCGACGTCGACGACGCGCTCTTCCGCGAGGCCCTCGAAGCGCGAGGGATTGCTCATCGTTGCCTCGTCTGGGACGACCCGAACGCGCCCTGGGACGAGGCCGATCTCGCGCTGCTCCGCAATCCTTGGGACTACTGGGACGGGCCCGGCCGCAGGGATGCGTTCGTCGCGTGGGCCGAGCGGACGGCCGCGCGTGTACCGCTCTGGAACGGGGCCGACGTCATCCGCGAGAACACGCACAAGTCCTACTTGCGCTCGCTCGAAGCGGCCGGCGTGCCCGTGGTCCCGACGCTCTGGCTCGCGCATGGCGAGCGCGCCGAGGGGCTCGCGCGGCGCATCGAGGCGCGTGGTTGGTCCGAGGTCGTGATCAAGCCGGCGGTCTCGGCGGGCTCGGTGGGCGCGAAGCGGATCGACGCGCGGAAAAACCCCGACGAGGCGGAGGCGCATGCCGCGTCGCTCGTCGTGTCGGGTGAGGTGATGGTGCAGCCGTACCTGCGTTCGATCGAGTCGGAGGGCGAGCTTTCCGTCGTATTTTTCGGCGGCGAGCCGAGCCATGCGGTGCGGAAGGTGCCGTGCGCGGGCGATTTTCGTTCGCAGCCGGAGTTTCAGAGCCGCATCTCGTCCGCGCCGATCGAAGCCGAGGCACTTCACGTCGCCCGCGCCGCGTTCGCGGCCGTGGGCAAGCCGCTCCTCTACGCCCGGGTCGATCTCGTGCGAGGCGAAGGCGGCGCGCTCCAGCTCATCGAGCTCGAGCTGACCGAGCCGAGCCTGTATTTCCGCTGGAGCGAGGGTGCGGCGGCACGGTTCGTCGAGGTGATCGTTTCGCAGCTCGAAACGCTTCGTCGGTAAGGGGAGCCTCTTCCCACCCTGCGCCACGCGCGTATTCTGCGAGGAGCGCCAGAAGCGCGGAGGATCGTCCCGTGCGTTCACCTCGCCAAAGAGCTCTACGAACCACGCTCGTCGTCGCGCTCTCCACCGCGTTCTCGTTCTCGCCGTCGATGCTGCGCGCCGACCCGCAGGCCGCGCCCGCGGACGACCCGCAAGCGCGCGCCGCCGAGCGCAAGAAGGCCGGCGATCAGGCCATGGAGCTGCTCCGGTACGAGGACGCGCTCGCCGCGTACGGCGAGGCGTACGCGATCACGAAGAACCCGGCGCTGCTCTACAACATGGGCCGTGCGCTCGAAGCGTTGAACCGTTTTCCCGAGGCGCTCGACAAGCTCATGGCCTTCGACGCCGCGGCACCGCTCGACCTCAAGGCGCGCGTGCCGCGGCTGCCCACGCTCATCGCCGAGCTGCGGCAGCGCGTCGCCACGCTCGACATCGTCACGAACGTCGAAGGCGCGCGGATCGTCGTGCGAAACGTGGTCGTCGGCAAATCGCCGCTCGCCGCGCCGCTGAAGCTCGTCGCGGGGCCCGCCGAGATCGAGGTCGACGCGGAGGGTTATTTCGGCGCGAAGAAGACGGTCACGCTCGAAGGCGGCGCTGCGGAGACCGTGCGGTTCGAGCTGTTCTCCCGCGCGACCACGGGCGTGCTCACGGTGCGCGCGTCTGCGCCGTCCGCCGAGGTGCTCGTCGACGGCAAGCCGATCGGCGTCGCGCCCGTCGAGCTCAACGTGCCCAAGGGCACGCACAAGATCACCGTGCGCCACCCGGATTTTCGGGTGTACGAGACCTCGGCCGTGGTCCCGGCCGGCGGCTACAAGGCGGTGACGGCGGCGCTCGAGGCGAAGTCGGTCGTGACGCGCTGGTGGTTCTGGACGGGGCTCGGCGCGGTCGCTGCGGCGGGCGCCGCGGTCACGGTCGCGGCGTTCACGGAGCGCGCGCCGCATGCGGGGACGATCGCGCCGGGGCAGCTCACGACCGAGGCGAGCGGGGGCGGGGGCGCGACGTTGTTCCAGTTCTGAGCTTGCGGGTTCGTCCGAGGAGCGCGAGCGCGGCCATCACGAGCGCGGCGGCGCCTCCGAGGGGAGAGGTTTCCGTGAGGCGACAGCCGCAGCCGGTATCCCGAATCGGCGGATAAGGATCACCTCCGACGCCGCCGCTGCCGCCTGCGCCGCCGCTGCCGCCACCGCTTCCGCCAGCGCCACCGCTACCGCCACCGCTACCGCCTGCGCCTCCGCTTCCGCTCGTGCTGCTGCTGCTGCTGCTCGACGCGCCACCGCCTGCGCACATGCCGTCCTGGCACGTCATTCCGGCACCACATTCGGTCCCGTCGAACTTGACCACCACCTCACAACCGTTGTCCCCGCACAGATCGATTTTGCAGGGATCGTCGTGGATGCACGATTCCGGGGGCGTCGTCGGGTCCACGCAGCTACCCGCGGCGTCGCAGAGTGATGCGGACACGAAAGCAAGCGCGTCGTCGCAGTACGCCTTCTTGCAAACCGTTCCTTCTTTTGCCGGTCCGCAAAACCCGTCCTCGCCGCTGCCTTTGGCCGCGGCGGTGCATGCTTCGCAGAGACCGGTGCACGCCGTATCGCAGCAGACGCCGCCGACGCAAAAGCCCGACGCGCATTCTTCGGGAAAGCCGCAGGGATCCGCGCCGCGAGCCGGCCTTTCTGTGACGAGCAGCGCGAGCACGGCGACGATGGGGAAGGTCAATCCTCGGAGTCTTACACGATAAGGAGACATCATCCTCCGATGATACGCTCCCCGTCGCTATTTGTACCATCACGATAACGATCTGGGATATCGTGAACATCTATGGTCAACCATTCGCGGCTCCTCCGCGCGGGGCTCACCGCTCTCGTCTGCGCGGCTCCTCTCGGCTGCCTCGATCCGACCGAGGCTTTCGTGGAAATCTCGACGAATAGCTCCTGTGGTGACCTCGACAGCACGGGCATCACCGCCGGGCTGCTCGGCGAGATCGAGACCCGTCCGTACGGTACGACCACATCGCTCTGTCAAAACAATGGCGAGATCGGATCCATCGTGCTCCTGCCGCCCGAGAGCGAGCGGGAAGCGCCATTTGCTTTCAAGGTCGTCGGCAGCCTCGGCGCGCCCGTCGAAACGGCCTGCGTCGCGCCCGCGTACGGACCCGGCTGCATCATCGCGCGTCGGGCCATGCGATTCGTGCCGCACAATTCGTTCCGGGTCCCCGTGCGCCTGAGCCAGGCGTGCGCCGGCGTGCTTTGCCCCGAGGCCCAAACCTGCGTCGACGGCACGTGCCAGAGCGCCACGGTGGATCCCATCGACTGCGAAAACGACGACGAATGTGGCCCCGGGGCCAGCGTTCCGCCCGCCTGGCAAAAGAAGCTCGGCGGGCCCGGCTTTCAGATGGCGCGCCACCTCGCCCAGGGCGACGACGGCACGCTCGTCCTCACCGGCCATTTCGACGGCACACTCAACCTCGGCGACAAAGATTTGACGTCCAAAGGGGGAAACGACGTCTTCATCGCCTCGTACTCCCAGGAAGGCCAGCACCGCTGGTCGACCTCGTTCGGCGGAGCACTCGACGAAGACGTGACGCGGGCCGCGATCGACGCAAAGGGCGCGATGTACGTCCTCGCCCAGTTCCAGCAGACCGTCGATTTCGGCGGCGGCCCGCTCGTCAGCGCCGGCGGGCACGACGTGGCCATCCTCAAGCTCACGAGCTGGGGCAAACTCGAATGGTCCGTCCCATTCGGAGGCGCGCTCACGGACGTTCCGGGCGCCATCGCCGTGGGCGCGGACGGAAACATCTATGTGGTCGGCCAATTCAACGGATCCGCGGCCATCGGGAGCAAGACGCTCACGGCCGTCGGTGAATCCGATCTCTTCGTGCTGAGCCTCACGCCGTCCGGATCGGTCCGCTGGGCGAAGTCGATTGGCGGGCTGGGCCACGACAGCGGCACGGCCGCCGCGGTGGACGCGGCCGGGAATGTGTACGTGGCCGGTTATTTCGAGGGCACGGTGGATTTTGGCCTGCCCATGCCGGCGATGCCCATCAAAGCCACCGGCTCCGACGCGTTCGTGACGAGCTTCGACGCGGACGGCGAAGTGCGCTGGATGCAGCTCGTCAGCGGCGCCGCCGTCGATCGACTGCATGATCTCGCGGTGCGCGGCGATCGCGTCGTGTTTGCCGGCAGGGGCACGGCGAGCACCCGGATCGGCGATCAGGTGTTCGATGCCTCCGATTCGACGGGGCTCGTCGGGGCTTTCGACACGGGCGGGAAGCTCGCGTGGGCAAACCTCTTCGGCGGCGACGGGGACGGGACAGGCGAGAACGTGGCGATCGCCGCGGACGAATCCATCGTGGTCAGCGGCGAGATCAGCCTGGGCTCGGCGTTCGGCGCGAGCGCGCCCGCCACGG
Organism: Polyangium jinanense; assembly: GCF_028435265.1. Classification (GTDB taxonomy): domain Bacteria; phylum Myxococcota_A; class Polyangia; order Polyangiales; family Polyangiaceae; genus Polyangium; species Polyangium jinanense. Next base: position 57,428 of record NZ_JAGTJK010000059.1, read on the forward strand.
CGCCCGGCACGGACCACGCGTTCGTCGCGATCCTCGAGCGCGACGGCAAACCCCGCTGGAGCAAGGTCTTTTCGAGCTCGGACAAAGCGTTCGCCACGGGCGTCGCGGCCCCGGCGCACGGCTTCGCGCTCGTCGCGGGCTGGTTTTTGGGTGAGCTCGACGTCGGCGCGGAAAAGCTGAAATCCGAGGGTGGGTTGGATGGCTTCCTCCTGCGCGTGGCCCCGCCGTGACCCGAGATCCCTCTGGCCATCCGCGGCCGGCCGGGAGTACTCTCGTTTGTCGTGTCCGGGAGTGATGCCGAAAGTTTACCCTCGCCTGGGGCCGTCATCGCGGACAAGTACACGGTCGTCCGTGCGCTCGGCCGCGGCGGCATGGGTATCGTCCTCGAAGCCGAGCATCAGCGGCTCGGCCAGCGCGTCGCGCTGAAGCTGCTCCTGCCCGAGATTCGTTCGATGGGCGAGATCACGGCGCGCTTCGAGCGCGAGGCGCGGGCGGTCGCGCGGCTTTCGGGCCCGCACGTCGCGCGTATCCTCGACGTCGACGCGCTCCCGGACGGCAGCCCCTTCATGGTGATGGAGCTGCTCCGCGGGCGGGAGCTCGGCGACGAGCTCGACGAGCGCACGAAGATCCCCTACCGCGAGGCCGTCGGATACATTCTCCAGGCGTGCGCGGCGATGGCCGAGGCGCACCGGATGGGCATCGTCCACCGCGATCTCAAACCGGCGAACCTTTTCCTCTGCGAGACCGGCGGCCACCGCACGATAAAAGTTCTCGATTTCGGCATCTCGAAGCTCACGGGCGACGTCAATGCGTCGATGACCACGACGGCGTCCGCATTCGGCACGCCGCTCTACATGTCGCCCGAGCAGGTGCGGTCCGTGAAAAACGTCGACGCGCGCGCCGACATCTGGTCGCTCGGCGTGGTGCTCTACGAATTGCTCTCGGGCGAGCTTCCGTTTCACCACGAGAGCGCGACGGGCATCCTCGCCGCCATTCTCACGGAAAAACCTATCCCGATCGGCAAACGTTGTCCCGAGATCCCGCGCCCGCTCGCGGACGCCGTGATGCGGGCGCTCGAGAAGAACCCCGAGGACCGTTTCACCGACGTGCGCGAGTTCGCCGCGTCGATTGCGCCGTACGGGCCTCCGCGCGAGGATCCGACGCTGGCGGCGGTAGCGATCGAGCTCGAAGGCGTTGGCAAGCCGCGATCCCGCGGAAAGCGGCGGAATCTCTTCCTTGGGGCCGCGGCGGTGGTCGTCGCCGGGGTGACCGCGGCGATCGTCGTGTTGCAATCAACCGGGGGGCCGAATGCGCCATCGGCGGTGGTTCCGGTCGCCGAACCGGCCGCGCCGGCGATTCCGTCGGGCGTGCCGCAGGTCTCGCCGGTGGGAACGGCGCTTCCGCCGACGAAAGACGCGCCGCCGGCGGCGACAACAACGGTCGCGCCTTCCGCGACGGTGGCGCCGCCTCCCTTGCGAAAGCCTACGGCGGAGCCAAAAACGAGCGCCCCGCCGCCCGTGAAGACGGCACCTCCGGCGACGACGGTGCCGGACCCGAAGTATTTGTAGTCACTTGCGGCTGTTGGGGCCTCTTTCGTCCTTGGCAGCGGGCGTCATGGCCTTGGTGAGCGCATCGATCGTCAGCTCCTCGAACGGCACCGCGGCGTCGAGGGTCACGACCCAGCCGTCTTCCAGGATGGCCCGAAGGTCCGCCCAGTCGTCTGCGTCGAGGGAGAGCGAGCCGAGCGTCTGGGTGGCTTTGATTTCGGACGGCTCGATCCCCATGAGGTCCGAGAGCACGTCGAGGATTTCGCCGAGGGCACGATGGCGGGCCGTCCCGAGCTCGATGGAGGTGGGCCTGCGCCCGAGCGGTTCGCTGAAGCCCAGGTAGGCCTTTGCGGGCGCTCTCGATCCCTTGAGGATGAAGCGGTCGCTCCGGATCAACTGGTCGTAGGACTCGAGCATCCCTCGAACGAAATCGGTCACCCGAGCAAAACAACCATAGGGACCGAACCCACCCGGACGCACGGGGACGAACTCGTTTTTCTCGTAGTCCAGAATGAGCCCATGCACGGGAGGATCCTCGTCGCGCCGCTGCTCTTGGGCCACCGCCCAGTGAAAGTCAGCCTCGCCCTGGACCAGCAGCGAATAGAGCGTCGGAGAGCCCGGGACGGGCTTGAGCGAGATGGCGTCGCGGAAGAGCGCTGCATAGTCCTCGGGAGAGTCCCGGACAGCCCCGATCAGACGCTCCCAGGCGGTCACGCTGGAGCCATGGGTCGCGAACGGCGGCTTTTCGCGCTCGGGCAGCCAGACCCCCCGGCACTCTTCGATGTATTCGTAGAGCGAGAGCCAGCGGGTCGCAGTGTCCTCGGGCCAAGGTAGCGGCCGGTCGACTCCGGGCCGGGACCCGAAGCCAAAGCGGTCGCACCAAGCCAGGCCGATCGTCTGGCGGAGCGCGTTTCGACGGGTCTTCAATGCAGCCCGCCCGAGCGCCCCGAGCTCGAGCGCGGAGACCCTGGCTTCGAGCCGCACGAGGTCTGCGCGAACGTCTCCGGCGGCTTCGAGCGCGGCGAAATAGGCCTCGCGAAGGGCCATGTCAGCGGAGGGTTTCTCGAGTTTTTCGATCCACTCCGCGTTCAGCTTGGGGTCGAGAGCTGCCAAGGGCCTTACCTCCAGGGGGCGAATAGGGTCACTTGCTGAGCGCCCGACGGAACAGCGCGACGAGCGTCTCCCAATGGCGCGCAGCGCACGCCTCATCATGGACAGGCGTGTCCGCGGGGACCCAGCCATGCCGTGCCGGGTAGACCTCGATCGTGTGGCGGACATGGGCGCGGGCGAGCACGTCAGCGACGGTCGTTCGCTGCGCGTCGGTGAAGCTCGGGTCATCGGTGGCCGCGCCGATGTAGACCTCGGCCTTGATGCGGTCGTACGCGAGGTGCGGGCTGTCGGCTGCGTCGGTGACGAGGCCGCCCGGGTGGTACGCAGCAGCGGCGGTTACGCGATCAGGGTAGCTCGCCGCAGCCGACAGCGCGAGCCGCCCCCCCATGCAGTAGCCGGTGACGCCGACCTGGCCCGAGCCGAGGTGTTCGAGGTACGCGCCGATGTCGCGCAGCAGCGTGTCGGCGGTGGTGCCCTTGAGGCGGGCAAACCACGCCGCGCGGACCTCGGGATCGCTGAACAGCACGCGCGGATCAGGCGCGGTGTACGCGCCGAGGCGGTGGAACAGGTCAGGCATCAGCACGTAGAAGCCCTCGGACGACAGGCGTTCGGCGAGCGCATGCATCGCCGGGCGCATGCCGATGCCGTCGATCAGGAACAGCACGCGGGGCGCGTTCTCCGCGCCGAACACGAACGCAGGCGCAGCGCCGTCCTCGGTCTGGAGCTCGATGCGGGTGGGCATGCGGCGATGTTACCCCCGTCGGTCGCCGTTCTCAAAGAGTCCCAGCTCACCCCCGGCGTGGGTCTCTCATCTGGGAGGCGCCGCGCTGGGGCGTTGCCCCAGGCCCCACCAGGGGCTGTCCGCCCCTGGACCCGGACCAGCGCAAGCGCTGGACCCGGGGTCGATGAACTGCGCGATGCGCAGTTCATCGAACAGGCCGAGTCAAGACCAGCGACGACCTTGCCAGCCAAGGCAGCAGGATCACGGCCCCCATTCCAACCCCCCTCGCACCATTCCCGGCGGATCGTGCCTTCTCCGCCGACGAACCAATCTCACTTTTAGCGGTTGAGTTTTCCCCGGATTCGTGAGACAAAAGCAAGCGACGCCAGCCGGCGCGTTCACCACCGACCGGCGTCTGACCCGCAAACCCAACGCTACTGGAGTTCACGAGCTATGACAACGCTACACCTGCATTCTCCGCCGGCAAACTTTTCCGCGTCGCACGCCTTGCTCGGCCGCCTGTACCTCGAACACCGCGATTTCCTGCGCCGCCTCCTTCTTGGTCAGTTCATTCATCCCCGCGACGTGGATGACATCGTGCAAGACGTCTTCATCGCGGCCTGGCGCAACCTTTCGCGTCTGGTGACGCCGGAGCAGGCGCGTCCGTGGCTCGTGGTGATCGGGCTCAACCATGCGCGGAATCATCGAAAGCTGGCCCGTCACGAACGGGAGGTCTTCGCAGGATTGGCTGAGGATGTTCCCGAGCAGGAAGATGCAACCTCGCCGGAGACCCTCCTGCAGGCGACGTACGGCGTGTTCCGGCTCAAGCGATTCCTCGAGAAGGTGGGGGCGCGCGTTCGAGCCGTGATGATTCCGTACCTGGAGGGGCGTTCGATCCAGGAGATCGCCGAATCGCTCGGGCTGAAGACGAAGACCGTTCACGGTCGCCTGCGCCTCGCCCGGGAGCGTTTGGAAATGGGGAGACGAGTCACCGCAAAAAAGGGTTGGCCCGTTATGTCGGCACCTCGGGGATCTCGGGCGAGCCGGGCCAGGTGATGCCGACCTTCTGAAGCCCGCGCTGGACGGCGAGCAATTGCTTCGGTTTGGGCGTCGGGAGAAGGAGCGTCTCAAGCTCGGCGGGCGTGAACTCCGTGGGGCCCTTCAGGGCGCGGTCGGTCACCGCGTCCATGATCGCGTGGGCGGGGGCGGCTTTCGGGTCGACGAACGCCGTCACGATCGCCCCGGGGCGTGGACGATACGACTCACAAGACAGCGGCAAGAGCCGCCCGTTGTGGAGCAAGCCCCACGCGGCCAGCCGGCGGGCGCCGCAGGCCTTCGGCTTGTCGAAGAGCAAGCCTCCCACGCGATCGCCGTAAAGCCAGAAGCCCACGCCCGCCCACCTCTCCCCATGCTCCGGCCCCACGTCGAGCCTGCCGACGGCCATCACGAACGCGGGCTCGAGCTCGGCGGGGAGCCCTGGCACGGCCCCGCGCACGTCGTCCGGGCCGCCGGTCACCGCGTCGACCGAGAGGCGGAGCTGCTGGATCGGCCCCCACCCGCTCTCGCACGCGAGCCCGACGACGCCCGCCTCGGTCCACGCCACGACCTCGTAGTTTCCTTCTCCGTCGTCGTGGCGGAGGGTGCCCCGCTGGAGATCGCCCGTCCAACCCACACCGTCGATGGACGGGAAGCCGAAGCGCGAGATCCCCTCGAGGCAGCCTTCCAGGTAAGCGCGCAGCGCGGCGCGGACGATGGCGTCTCGGTCGAAGACCAGGCGTCCGAAGCGGGCGGTGACCCGTTCGTTCATGGTGTTTCGCCTAGACCCTGTCGGTCTCAGCGTCAACGGGCTCGCCGCCTGGGTCCGCCGGCCGCGTCACGGCGTGTACGGCGGAACGTTGTTGATCTGCGCCACCTCTTTTTCCGGCGGGACCTTGTTGAAGAGATGTTGGTTGAGCCTCGCCGAGATGACGGCCGCGTTCTTGTACGCGTTCGTGCCCCACGGGCAACCGCGCAGGTCCTTCCTGGGCACCACGTGGTGCACCTGCGCTTCGTCCGGGTCATAGACGCGGGGGTCTGACGGCTCTTTGAGGACGAGCTTCTCGGTGCAGATCGTTGGCTTGCACTTCTCATCCACACAAGGCCACGTGAAGCCCGCGAGATCGGAGTGAATCTCGCCGCCGTGCGCCTTGCGGTTGACCTGGAGGATCCACTTCCTCTGGCTGAGGGGCTTGCCGTCGTCGCCGACCTGGCCGCTGGAGCAGTAGAAGTCTTTCTCCGGCTTGATGGTCGTCACCTCGACCAAGTTCCGGTACGGACCGTTCACCTCCGTCGGGACGGTCTTGATCTCGATGAGCGACGTCTGGAGCGGCGCGTCCTCGTACTTGATCGGAATCTTGTTGGCGGGATCCGAGCCGACCTGGAGCGAGTAGTCCTCCGTGCCGGCGACGGGCTGGCACGTGTAGCCCTTGTCGTACGGCGCATTCCCCGACACCTCGCCGATCTTCACGGCGTCGACACACGCGTCCTCCCACGCCTCGTAGAAGCAGTCGAACGTGCCGGCCTCGGACATGTAACAAGCGCTGCCGAACGCAGCGATGTACTTGCTGCGCAGCGCGACGTCCTCCTTCGGGTTTCCCACGAGCGGGATGCGGTAAAGCATGCACGGCTCGGGCATCGGCTCCGCACATTCGGTCGACGTGTCGGTCGAGGTGTCGGGGGGAGCAGGGCACGAATCGACAGGCCCCGGATCAAGAGGCGCCCCGCACGCACCCATCATCCATGCCCCACCGAAGCCCAACCCCAGCACGCCCAGCATTGCCCAGCGGCGTCTCCTCAATGCTCGCATGAAGTATCGAATCCCACGTTGTTCGGCCGGGCGACAAGGGAAACCGAACCAGGGGGCTCACGCTGCGCCCGGGAACCGAGCGTCCCATGACGGTGACCGGCGCGGCGGGATCCGGCGGGAGCCGCGGGAGCGGTACACAATCAGATTTCTCTTGCCGCCCCCGCCTCCGCTCCTACCCGTGCCCGTGATCCCCGTATAGGACCAAGGTCCTACAGACGTCTCCGTTCCCAAAACATATCCTCGCGTTCTCGGTCGAGCTCGGAGGGGGCATACGGCTTACCCGTGACGCGGTCGGGGTAACGACAAGAGAGGCGACGAAGTCGCCGGGAGGAGACACACCATGATCAACAACACCATCGAGAGCTGGGATCTGATGGGGCGCGTCAAGAAGGATGTGCCCGCGGCCCCCAAGCCGGACGCGGTCTGGGAGATCCCGGGCGCCAACCGGCTCGGCGGCAATGCCTACGTGTATTACGCGAACCCCAAGTTTGGCCTGACCCGACCCGTCATCCTCTCGGACGGCTTTCACCAGGGCCCGACCGACCTCAACGGGTTCTGGAACGAGCTGGAGAACGGCCAGTACGCGTTCGCCACCGAGCTGCGCCGCCGCGGCTACGACCTGGTGATCCTCGGCTACGACGACTGCACGGCCTCCATCCTGCACAACGCCGCCGTCGCTCACCGCTGCATCGAGCGGGCGATCGCCGAACGGCTCGGCTCCGCCCCTCTGACCGTCGGCGGCTTCAGCATGGGAGGCCTTATCACGCGCTACACCCTGGCCAGGATGGAGAATGACGGCATGGACCACCAGACGGCGGTTTACGTCTCCTACGACAGCCCGCACCACGGCGCCTGGATGCCGATCGGCTTGCAGGCGCTGGCGCACGCGCTGCGCGAGCTCGCGCCCCCGCTCTCCGCGCAGGTCAATAGCCCGGCTTCGCGGCAGCTTTTGTGGCGCCACATCGCCGAGCTCGGGGACACCCCGCGCGAGGACCCGGAGCGCACCAAGTTCCTCGAGGAGTTGAAGAGGGTCGGCGATTGGCCCCGGCGCCCGCGTCTGCTCGCTCTCGCGAACGGCGCTGGCAAGGGGAATAGCGGAGTCCCGGCCGGCAAGGAAGCGGTGCACGGCGTCGCCGGCGGCATACTCGACGGCTTCGCGCTCTTCTCCCAGGCCGCGGGCGATAACAAGGTGGTGTTCCGGGGCGGCCCCGGGCTCGACAACCTGGAGCAGCGCACGAGCGGGCTTCCCGAAGCCGACGGGGCGCACGGCGGAACGCTCGAATCGTTCGAGCTCGCGTTCAAGGCCCTGAACGCCGCGATTCCCGGCGCGGTCAAGTGCCCGTATCCCTCGACCAGCTTCGTCCCGACCGGCAGCGCCCTCGCGGTGGGCACCGATCCGTGGACGGACCTGTCGGCCGACATCACCATCCTGGACCCCGACAAGTTTGCCCTCGACGATTGGATGTGCGCCAGCCAGAACGAGAGGCACACGCTGATGACCGAAGAGCTCGGCACCTGGCTCCTCGAGCGATTGCCCCGGTAGCGGCAACACGCTGGAAAAAGAACGCGGTGGCGCCCCGTCCCGGGGCGCCCGCTCCCGCTCTCGCCCCCCGCTCTCGCCTCCGCTTCCGCCCCTTTCTCCCTTGACATCTCCCTCACCTTTGTAGCATGGTGGCCGCCCATACGCCTTTACACACATAAAGGGGGCATTTCCCATGGGAGAAGTCATCGCCGCGACGGCGGCCATCGAGCGCATCGACGAGGACGTCCATTCTGCATACGAGACCGCCATTGGGCGCGGGGGCGAGGTCGCCGAGACGGCTGTCGCCCGGCTGCAGGCGGGTGTCACGGCACTCGACAACGCGAAGGCGCTCCACGAGGCTGCGAAGAAGGCCGAGTCCCTCGCGTGGGCCACCGTGGCCGGCATTGATCACGACGCGGATGGCCTCATTGGCAGCGTCCGCGACGAGATGTGGAATGCCCTCGGCCGGCCCCAGCAGAGCACGCACATGGACGGCGTCT
>NZ_JAGTJK010000006.1:0-408808 GCF_028435265.1 Polyangium jinanense
GCACTCCAGCACGCTCGGGTCGCGATGGGCCGACCTTTCGCGTGCCCTTCGCTTTGCTCTTCTCCTTCGTCGTACTGGCCATTCCGGTGCCAGGTGCACTCGGAGCTGCCTCATCCCATCTAGCACGATTCGCGCAGGATGGATGCGAGCCTACCGGGGTTTGTCAGAGTCGAATTCCTTTGCAAAGGACACCACGAGGAGGTAGATGCCGGCAGTTCCAGAAGACATACCGGAGGACCACCATGGCTGAGAGCCCGCGAGAACCCTACGACGCCATCGTGACGAGCATTGACGACGTGCCGGTTGCACGCGTCACAGCGGACGCTCTCATGCGCCTGCCCGCGCACACGCGCGCGTGGCCCATCGTCGTGTCGGCCGAAGACGTGCAAAGCGCGGTGGAACAGGCCGTCGCGGGACTGACCGTCGTTCCGCTCTACGAGGGAAAAACCATCGAGGGACTCTCGGACGCCGAGTCCGCGGACCTTCGGGAGATGGCCTCCACCGTCATCCGTCTGCTCTCCGCCGAGCTGGCGTCGGGGATTTATCGAACGAAACACACGTACGCGTACATCACCGGTTCGCTCGTCGCGACGTCGCACGCCGAAGTTCGGAAGCGCCTCGCCGCCGCGGGGCTTCGCATCGCATCCCTCGCCGAGGTGCTCGCGACCCTGCCGCGGGAGCCGGAGAGCAACGAGGCTGCCGTGGCCTCCGTGGGAAAGACGTTCGAGGCGCCGATGCGCGAATATCTCGCGACCGGGGGTCCCATCTCCGAAGAGCTCCGAGACGCGTCGAAGATGCCCTGGCACGCGTATCTCACGAAGGCGGTCGAGCGATGGAATCCCGAGATTTCCGGTCGAATTCTCGATCTCTGGCTCGCCACGCGCGGCGAAGACGTGCTCGGCACCGCGGGGTATCTCCCGCTGGAGGAGGACGCGAAAGCGCCCGAGCTCGGGTTCGACAGGACGCAAGCTCTCGCCGACATGCTCGCGGCGCGTGGGCTCTCGCCCGTCCTTTCGGGCCTCACCGCAGCGCGGGCGATGCTCGGGCCGTCGGCGGACTTGCTCTGTGCTCGATGGCTCGCGAACCCGGCATCCTTCTCCGTCGACGCGCTCGGACTCCCGCTTGCGCAGGCCGCACTCGCGGCGGCGGTAGGCACCCTGCTGCGCGCGGCGCCGTCCGTTCGCGCGCGCGTCGAGCCGCTCCTCGCCGAGCACCACCCGGCCTTCGGGCTGGAGGCGTTGAAGCGGCTCCTCGACTACGACGACGGCCATTATGCGAAGCGTCTCGACGACGCGCACCTGGCGACGGCCGCGAACGGCGCGAAGCTCGTCGATCTCCTCAACCTCGCGAGCAAAGTCGATGAGCTACGCGGCACCACGGCCAAAGAGCGCTCCGCGAAATCGTTTGTGCTCGAAGCATGGGGGAAGACGGTCACGACCGGTGCGTTCGCGCAGGGCGTCAGCGATGCGCTCGGACGCCTCGACAAGGGCGTGATCGACAGCCAGGTGGTCTGGGAGGCGCTCACGCGCGGCTTCCAGGATGCGCCGCACGATCCGCTCGGGATCGGCGACGCACCGCCCTTCGCGCTGTATCTCATCGTGCGACAGCTCGCGAAGCCGAAGGGCGCCGCCAAATCGAAGCTCGTCGCGTGGTGCGAGGCGCACCCGAATGGCCTCGGAGCGTACACGGCGACGTTCGCGAAGAAGGTCGGCGACGCGGAGAAGCCCGCGCCGCCACCGTACGATCCTGCCGATCTCGCCGGCCTTCCGTCGGCGCTCGCCAAAGCGTGGAAGTCGGCGCGCGAGAAGAGCTGGAAAGTCGGGGTCCGTCTCCCGGCCGGCGCATCGGCGAAGATTCTCGCCGCCGCCGAAAAGGCGTTCGAGGCGCCTCTGCCCGAGGATGTGCGCTCGTTCTACGTCCTGCACGACGGCGCGGGCGAAGACGAGTGCTTCCGTAGCTGCCGCCTCTACTCCATGGCCGAGGCGCTCGAGGAGCGCGCCATGCTGCGCTCGCTCGCGGACGTGACATCGTTTCCGGCCGAGTGGCTCCCGGTCACCGACGACGGCGCCGGCAATCATGCATGCGTCGTCATGCGCGGGAAAAACGTGGGCGAAGTGTTCGACTTCGACCACGAGACCGGCCCGGGTCGCAGGCTCGCGAAGAGCTTTGCGAGCTTCGTCGAGCGCGGCGACTGGGAGTGAACCACGAGCCGAGCCACGAGACGCTCCTCGCTCCTTCACGCCCGCAGCGCCCGCTCACTCTCTTCCGCCCAGGTTAGCCACGCGCGCTCGCGCGTGATGCCGAGGCGCAGCGTCAGATAGATCAACTTCTTCCACCGCGGCATCTCATCGATCGGCTCCGCATAATACTTCGCCTCGATCGCCTCGAACGTGGCGAGCAGCGCCGCATGGCGTTCGCGCGCGAGCGCAAGCTGGGCGCGCAGATCCTCGATGCCGACGAGTTCGGCCGCGAAAAACTTGATCATCAGCGGGTCGGCGTGACGGGGCGCCTCGGGCGGCTCGCGGAACCAGTCGGCGAAGGCACGCCGGCCTTTCGCCGTGATCGTGTACACCTTCTTGTCCGGCTTGCCCTGCTGCTCGACTTCCTTGAACCGCACGAGCCCCGCCTCGGCGAGCGTCGCGAGCTCGCGGTACACCTGCTGGTGCGTCGCGCGCCAGTAGAAGCCGGCGACCTCGTCGAACTCCTTGGTGATCTCGTAGCCCGTGGCCGGGTGCGTGCCGACGATGGCCAGGATCAAGTGCTTCAGGGACACGGCGAGACTCCTCCGATCGACCTACCTATGCACATGGTTGCATATCCCAACGCTGGATGCTAGGACCTATGCAACACGGTGCATAGGTGGTCACGATGCCTTCGCTGAAGATGCTGTCCTCCGAGCGCATGCGCTGGGCGATCCTCGCCCTCGGCGCGGTGGCGCTCTGCTTCTCGAACGGCGTTCACGCCAACGTCTTCGCCGCTTGGGTCGCGCCGGCCTTCCTGTTGCGCTTCGTGATGATGTCGCCGCCGCTCTCCGGTTTCGCCGCGACGGCGGCCGCGTGTGGCGTCGCCTCCTTCGTCACGTTTCGAGGCGCCATTCCCATGCCGGACGCGGAGTACGCCGTCACGAGCGCGATCTCCGGCATCCTCGGCGCGATTCCTTGCTTGTTGCACCGTCTCGCGGCCCCGCGGCTCGGAGGCGTGCCGGGCTCGCTCGTGTTCCCTACAGCGAGCGTCACGCTTCTCTATGTGACCTCTCTCGGCAGCCCGTTCGGCACGTGGGGGAACGACGCGTACGTCGAGCTCGATTTCCCGCTGCTACCGGAGCTCGCCTCGGTGACGGGGCTGTGGGGCGTCGCGTTCTTCGTCCCGTGGTTCGCCAGCGCGGTGCAGGGGCTTTTCGAATCGCGCGCGCCTCGCGCCAATCCAGCGCTCGTGGCGTTCGGCGTATGCTTGACCCTCGCGCTCGGCTACGGCGCCTGGGCCCGCTACGCGCCTTCGCCCGCGCGTCAAACCGTGCGCGTCGCGGCGCTCAACAATCCTGCTTCCCTGAGCCATCTCTTCTTCGAAGGCTGCCCCGGGCGCGAGGACATCACCTGCCGCACCGAAAACAGCCGCGCACGTCTCGACGCCCTGTTCGCGACGTCCAAAACCGCAGCCCAGAACGGCGCGCGGGTGATCGTCTGGTACGAGGGCGCGGCGCAATACGACGAAGGATTCGAGCCCGAGTTCGTCACGCGCGCACAGGACTTCACCCGCCAGCACGACGTCTACCTCGTCGCCGGCGCCCTCCAGGTCCCCCGGGATCCCGGCGCGCTGATGACCAACAAGGCAATGGTCTTCACGCCCGAGGGCCGCCTCGCGTTCGAATATGTGAAGTCGATTCCCGTGCCTGGCGAGCCCATCGTCGCGGGCAATGGCCAGGTGCAAACGCTCGACACGCCGTACGGACGCATCGGCGTGATCATCTGCTTCGACGCCGATTTCCCCGCGCTCGGTCGCCAGGCTGCGCTGCGGGGCGTCGATCTGCTGCTCGTGCCAGCCAACGATTGGCGCGCGATCACGCCGCTGCACGGAGAGATGACGGTGTTCCGCGCGATCGAGGGTGGCTTCAGTCTCATGCGGGCGGCGAGCAACGGTTTGTCGGTCGCAACCGACGCGCGCGGCGTGCGCCTCGGGTCGAACGATTCTTTCGCGTCGCCGGGCACCGTCCTGTACGCCGACATGCCGATCGCGGGCCACGTGACCGTGCACGCCAAATACGGCGACTTCTTCGCTTACCTCTGCGCGCTTTCTCTCGCAGCCCTCATGGCCGGCGCGATCTGGTCGGCGCGGCGGCGCGTGTCACAAGCTCGGTGATGTACCCGCTTCAGTCCACCGGCAAAAACTCCGCATTGTAGACCACCTCCCACAAGTGCCCGTCCGGGTCTTCGAAGTAGCCGGCATAGCCGCCCCAGAACGTCTTTTGCGCCGGCTTCACGATGCGGGCGCCGGCTCGGGCCGCCTGGGCCATCACGTCGTCCACCTCCTGCTCGCTGCGCACGTTGTGGCCGATCGTGAAGTCGGCGGCGGGCCGGGCTTGGGGTCGGGCCATGCCGGTGTCGTGGGCCATGTCCTCGCGCGACCAGAGCGCGAGCCTCAGGCCTGACTGCAGGTCGAAGAAGGCGACGGCGCCGTGCTCGAACTCGCGGCCCATGATGCCTTGCGTGGGCAGGCCGAGGCCGTCACGGTAAAAGGCGAGGGACTTCTCCAGGTCATCCACGCACACGGTGAGGACCGAAATTCTGGGCTTCATGCCGCCCATCTTTCCTCCGATGACGAGCCCCGTCTTGAACAAAACGGACACGCGCGCGGACTCGGTGGATCTGGCCCAGGCCACTGGCCACTATGCCGAGGCGCCGGTGCCGCCGGCGCTGCGCGAGGTGTTCGCCTGCCGGTGGATCCACCGCATGCCGGCGCATGACGCGGCGCCGGTGCTGGTGGTGCCCGATGGCTGCATGGATCTGCAATTCATGCATGACGGGCGACTGCGCGTGGCCGGGCCCGACCGCGAGCCGCAGACCGAGGTCCTGCCGGCCGGTGCGGTGGTGGTAGGCTACCGTTTTCGCCCGGGCGCGGCGGCGGCGTGGCTTGGCGTGCCGGCGCATGTGCTGCTGAACCAGCGCGTCGCGCTGAACGATCTATGGGGCAACGCCAAGGCGGCTCGATGGGCGGTGGACGACCTCGCTGCCCTGGAGCAGCGGCTCGCAGCCCATCGGCCGCACACCTTTCGGATCGACGCGTCGATGGACGAAGCTTTTCGCCTGCTCCGCGGAGCAGACGCGCCGCCGGGCGAGCCGCTGGTTCGCTGGCTTTGCGATCGGCTCTCGCTTTGCGAACGCACCTTGCGCCGGCGCTTCGACGATCACTTCGGTTATGGGCCCAAGACGCTGGACAGGATTCTACGATATCAGCGCTTTCTGCGGCTCGTACGTAGGAAACCACCCGCATCGATGGCCGCGTGGGCCGCCGAGGCCGGTTATGCCGACCAGCCTCACCTGGTGCGCGAAAGCCGACGCCTTGCCCGCCGCACGCCGGGCGACGTGCTGGCGGCGATGCTCGGTGATGGCCGAGCAGCTCGACGATGACACCCCCTGTGGATGAAGCCGAGAGACCCCTCCCCTCCCCGCATCTGCGCGCCGGACTCCCATGAGATCATCTTATACCGCATTCGGTATGCCCCTACCTCATGAGCGCTTCACTGGCGTGTCATCGATGCATTATCACTTTGTTCTGGTTTGAGAGCCGTCCCAAGACGGCTCCGGGGCGTTGAGCCGGGCCGCATGGCAAACGTTGCGACGGGACCCGCTTGGTGCCATCATCATCCACAAATGATGGACGATCCGGTTCTTGTCCGTGTGGTCGAAGCGCTCCGGGCCGTCGAAAACCTGTCCGCGCTCGTACTCGGCGGCTCACGCGCGCGGGGAACGGCCGGGCCCAAGTCCGACTACGACATCGGCCTCTACTACGAGCCGAATGCGCCATTGCAAGTAGAGGCCCTGCGCTCGGCCGTCGCACCGCTGGTGGACGACCCTTCCTCGACGGTGACCCAGATCGGCGAATGGGGCCCTTGGATCAACGGAGGCGGCTGGCTCAGCATCGGCGGCGTCGAGGTCGATCTCCTCTACCGCGACCTCGGCGGCGTGCGCGCCGCCATCGCCGACGCGCGGCAGGGCCGCTTCTCGATGAACTACCAAACGGGGCACCCCCACGGGTTCTGCTCGACCATCTGGATGGGCGAAGTCGCAATTTGCCGGCCGCTCCTCGATCCATTCGGCCTCATCGCCGAGCTGAAGAGCCAAACGTGGCCGTATCCGGAGGCGCTGAAGGACGCGCTGATCACCCGCTTCGGCTGGGAGGTGGGCTTCGCCATCGAAAATGCCGAGATAGCGGCCAGGCGCGCCGAGCGCACGCACATCGCGGGCTGCGCCTACCGGGCGCTGTGCTGCGCGGCCCAGGTGCTGTTTGCCCTGAACGGCCGCTACCTGATCAACGAAAAGGGCGCCGTCGCCGAAGCCGCGACCTACCCGATCACGATCGAGGGCTTGGCCGAGACGGAGGCCGCGATCTGGAGGGACATCGGCGGCGGGGATCACGAGCGCGCGCTGGACCGCTTGCGCGCCATGTCCGCAAGCCTGCGCGCCATCCTTCAGCGAGCGTGAATGAAGGGGTGCCCCCCGCCCCCGCCCGAGGACGTGCTAGGGTCCGCCCCCCATGGATACCCATGCCGCGTTGCACGACGCCCTTGCCGAGTTTTTCGGGGTCTTTTCATCGAATTTTCTCCAAGGACAGCGAGACGTCCCCCCGTTCACTGCGAGGCTCGTGGGGGCGTCGATCGAAGTGCCCCTCAAGGTCGGCGAAGGCGAGCCGATCGTCCTCCGCCAGCGGGGCTCCGCCCTCTACCTCCTCGCCGGACGGTTCTGGGCCGCGGCCCGCGCGAGCGAGGGGCACGGCCAGCGTTGCCTGCTGCCGACGCTCACCCCCTATCCCCTCAGCTTCTCGACGCAATGGAAGAACTGGCAGGACCTCCAACAGGCGGCGCTGCCCGCGGTGGGCCGAATCGCGTTGGCGCTTGATAACGATGCGCACGAAGAGGCGGTCCTCCTCGTCCGGCACATCCTCGACGTCGACGCCGGCTATTGGCTCGAGCTCGAGCGCGCCGTGCCAAACGAGCTTCGGAAGGAGGTGCTCGCGAAGCTGTCCGAACTCAAGGAGCGGACCCATTCGACCTCCTCGCTCGGCGGCCACCTGAAAGTGCTTGCGTCTCATACCGGGAGCAGCGATCCGCGCGAGCGCCTCTTCGTGGCCAAGCATTATCGATACACCACGAAACACCTCTCGAGCGACAATCACCTCACGTTCCTCAAAAACATCCAGCCTGCGCTCGAGGCGTGGCTGAAAGAAGAGGACGGCGCCATCTTCGAAACGGCGGTCGGGATCGCCGAGATGCTCGGGTACAAGCTGTTCGAGCGCGGCGCCTACGCCGAGGCCGAGCCCTTGCTGTCGGCGGCGCTCGACGCGGGGATTGCCGGCGCGGAGCTCTTGCGCGCTCGCTGGGAATGCCGGCTCTACCGCGGCGATGAGCGCGCCGCCGCGGAGGATTGGCGCGCGGCCGAGCCGATCGACGACCCGGCGCAAGGGCTCTCGCTCGGCTTCTTTTATCGGGGCGACCGGCAGGATCGAAAGGCGATAGGGCTCGGGCGGGTGGCGCGATCCCTCGGGAAGCTCGCGAGCGGGGAAGACCCGTGCCGCGACCGGCCGAAAACCAAAAAAGCCAAGGCCATCTCCGAGACAGAGCGTTCGTCGCACCTCGCGAGGGCGCGCGTGTTCGCCGACGACGCGGTTGCCCTCGTCGACGAGCGCGCTCGAGGCGACGAGGCGCGCGCCCGCGCCGGCCAGGGAGTCACGGATCGCGGCTTCGAGACGCGCATCTTCGCCGCGCGGGCCTTGGTCCGCGAAGGATTGGGAGACACCGCCGGCGCGCTCGACGATTATCGCCGGGCGCGGACGCTCGCCACCGCCGCCGGGCTTTCCTGGCAAGGCGACCTCCATGGAGACGACATCCGGCGCCTCGAGGGTGCGGGCAAGGGCAAGGAGAATGGAGGCGCGATCCCGGAGAGCTTCGACCCCAAATGGTTCCTCGCGAGCGAGCGCGGCGACGACGAACGCAGCCGAGCGGCCGCCGTCTGGTGCGCAGAGCCCTGGCGGGTGGTCCCCGACGCTCGCCAGCGCGGCACGTCGATTCCGATCGCCTTCGCTTTGGTCAAGGCCATCGTCGATCACTCGGCGGCCCTGTGGAAGCTCGGCGAGGCGGACGGCGTGAAACTGCCTGATCGGCTCGAATTCGTGCAGCGGGCCCGGCCGCTCCTCGATCGTTATGCCGACCGGCGCGACGCCGACCGTCTGGAAAGCGTCCTCGACGACGCGCACGAGATCGCGTTCGATGTCTTTCCCCGCCATGAAAAGGCCGAGCGTGCGCCTTTCTTCGTTTTCCTGCGCGCCATCGGCGACGCCGAGACGATCGACGAGGCGCGTGTCCTCTCCGCGCTCGACGACGACGCGTGGAGCCGCTTGCGGCGGCATCTCGAGGCCAAGCTCGACGAGCTCGACCCGCTGCGTGACGTCTTCGATGCGACCGTGCGCACCGGCGCGCCCATGGATGCGGTCGTCGCGGCGCTTGCCGCCTACCAAGAGCTCTTCCGGAACGATTGGGGATCCTTCGCCACGCCGCGGCCGGCCTGGGAGAAGCTCGCCAAGCCGCTCGAGCGGGCGGACGGCGCGAAGCTCGCCCCGGCGCTGATCGAATTCATCCGCCGCGAACAATCCGTGCCTGGTCATTACGGCCTGACGCGCCTGCCGGCGAAGTCCCTCTGGCCGCTCTTCTACGCATGGCACCCCTCGACCGAGGCATTCCTGCTCGAGGCGCTCGCGGGGAAACTCGACCATGGAAAGAGCCTCTCCGCGACGCAACGCAAGACGCGCCACGAATGCCTCACCTGGTTTGCCAACGAGAAGAAGCTCGCCAAGCTCGGCGCGGCGCTGGCGAAGAGACGCCGGTAGCAGGGACAGTCGATTTTTCCCGTGATGGAGGAGGACGTGCGTCCCTTGTCTTCATGGGACCCGCGAAAAAACGCGAGCACCGCGGACCGTTCTCCGGCAAGGTGCGTGTTTAGAGGTCCCCGGAGCAGCATTGTCCCTGCGGCTCGGGAAAACGTCTCGTTCTTTCACCACGAAACAGAGGTCCTTTTTATGAACATCGTTCATCGAGGAACGTCCGGCGGGATCCTCATCGCCGCGCTGGCGACGCTCATGGCGTGCGGCGGCGGCAGCAGCGACCCCGGCGCCGGTGGCTCGGGCGGCACCGGCGGCACCGGCGGCGCTGGCGGAATGGGTGCCGGGGGCAGCGCCGGCATGGGCGGCGGTGGGGGCGACATGCCCGACGCGGGGCCCGATGCATCGACGGGTGGAGGCACGCCCGGCGGCACCGTCGAAGTGCTCGCGGGCGCGGTGGGCGAGGCGGGAAACGTCAATGGCCCCAAGGGCACCTCCCGGCTCCGCGATGTCGGAGGGATGGTCTATATCGCGCCGACGCTTTATGTCGCCGACCGCCGTGATGCCATCCACAAAATCGATGTGAACACCGGCGTCATGACCACCGCCCCCAACGACGACGGCATAGACGCCGAGTTCTTTCAGCCGATCGCGCTGGCGACCGGCGGCGGGAACTCGCTCTACGTGCTCCAGGGGCTCAAGACCATGAATGGCGTCGTGGGGCAGGTCTCTCGGTACAACGTGGGGAGCGGCGTCATCGAGTCTGAGATCACGCCCGATTCTTACCAGGATCTCCCTTATGAGCTGATCAACCCGGTGCCCTTCGCGGTCGAGCCGTCCGGGAATGTCCTCGTCGGGGAGAAGGCGCGCGTCTCGCCTTCGACGCTCATGGTCTCGGATATCGGGATCCGGGAGGTCTGGGGCACGAGCGCGACGCTGACCGCGTGGGTGCCGGCGAATGGCACGACGTACACGGTGCATCGATTGCCATCGTTCGTGCTCGAGAGCGATCTCGCCGCCAAGACCTGGAAGCTCGTCGCCGGCACCGACATGAACCAGGCCGAGCCGGCCGCCGACGGCCCCAAGGAAACGGCGCGATTCTCCAATCGTGCTGGCGGCGCGACCTATGACGGCAATGGGCACCTCTACGTCGCTGACACCAACGCGAACGCCGTACGCAAGGTGGATCTGGCGACTGGAGCGATCACCACCGTCATCGGCGAGCTCTCGCCCGTCGGAACCATCGTGACCGGCGACCTGAAAACAGCGCGTTTGCACCACCCGCAATGGGTGACGTGGCTCGGCGACGGCAAGCTCGCCATCGGCTGCCCCGAGGATTTCGTCGTGCTGATCGCCAGCGGCCTCTGACGGAGTCGCGCCTTCTCTTTACGGCATCACGGGCTGCAGTACAATCGGAGGCTTAAACGTCCATCCCGGTCACGCAGCGCGGAGCCCGATTCATGACGAACCTCAGCCCCAGCCTGCACGCCCACCGTCACCTGCGCGCCGCGATGACCCTGTCGAGCTGGGAGGCGGGCTGGCGCTCGCTCCTGCTGCGCGGGTACGTCGATCCGCCCGAGGTCGAGGAGTTCAAAACGCCGGCCACGGCCGATCATCTCATCGTGCTCGTCACGGGCGGCGCCTGCGACATCGAGGTGCGTTATGGCGGACACTGGCAGTCGATGCATTACGAGCCGGGTCACATCGGCATGACCGCCCCCGGCCAGGAGGCGACGCTCCGCTGGCACGGCCAGACCACGCACAGCACGCTGCAACTGCACCTGCCCACGCCGACGCTCCAGCGCGTATTCAGCGATCTCTCCGCCGGTGATCCCGAACGACTCGAGATGCCGAGTATGCTGGGGAGCGTCGATCCGCTCGTGGAGCAGATCATGCTCGGCCTCGCGCGCGCCCTTTCGGCCGGCGTGCCCGATCTTTATGCGGAATCGGCCGGCGAGCTTTTGGCCGCGCACCTTTTGGTCCACCACGCACGTCGGCCGGCGCCGCGACCGGTGACCGCGCGCGATACGCTGCGGCTGCGTCGGGTCGAAGCGTTCATGCGCGAGCACCTCGGCGAACCGCTCTCCCTGGAGACGCTCGCGGAGCAAGCGGGCGTGAGCCGCTTCCATTTGCTGCGGCTGTTCAAACGCGCGAACGGGGAGACGCCGTTCGCCCGCCTGACGCGGCTGCGCATCGAGGAGGCGCAGTCCCTCCTCGCGCGCGGCCGCCAGTCGGTGACGGAGATCGCGCTCGCCTGCGGCTATCAGAATCCGGCGCACTTCGCCTCCGCATTCCGCCGGCTGGTCGGCGTGTCCCCCACAGACTATCGGCGCAGCGCCCGCTAGCCGGTCCTCTCGCGCGCGTCGTGCCGGCGGGCTCACGCATGGCAATCACGCGGTGCTCCACGGCAATCCTGCGAATGCCCCCGTGCGCGTGCGGACGTAGAATCCTCTCGTCGAGACGTGACAAGCGCTCGATCAGGAGAAGGACGACATGGCAACCGAGAGAGTGGCGATCGTGACGGGTGCGTCTCGCGGCATTGGCGAGGCGGTCGCGAAGCGTCTGGCGCGGGACGGCTTCAGCGTCACCATCAACTACGCCGGCGAGGCGGCGGCCGCCGAGGCGCTTGCGCAGTCCATCGAAGCGGCGGGCGGCCGCGCGCGGGCCATCCAGGCGGACGTGAGCGATCCGGCCGCGGTGCGCGCGCTGTTCGACGCGACGGAGGCGGCGTTCGGCGGCGTCGACGTGCTGGTGAACAACGCCGGCATCATGGTGCTCGGCGCGATCGCCGACGTCGATGATGCGACGTTCGCGCGGCAGGTGGCCATCAATCTCCAGGGCACGTTCAACACGCTGCGCGAAGCTGCGCGGCGTCTGCGAAGTGGCGGCCGCATCATCAACTTCTCCTCGAGCGTGGTCGGCCTGCTCCAGCCGACCTACGGCGTGTACGCGGCGACCAAGGCGGGCGTGGAGGCGCTGACCAGCATCCTGGCCAAGGAGCTGCGCGGCCGCAACATCTGCGTCAACGCGATTGCACCGGGCCCGACCGCGACGCGACTGTTCCTCGACGGCAAGTCGCAGGAGGCGATCGATCGGCTCGCGAAGCTCGCGCCGCTGGAGCGGCTCGGGCAGCCGGAGGACATCGCGGCGGCGGTCTCGTTCCTCGCGGGGCCGGATGGGGCGTGGATCAACGGGCAAACGCTGCGCGCCAATGGCGGGATCATCTGAAGGAGGACAACCGATTGCCCGCTCTCCAGCACGTGCGAGACCATGGAAGGCCACGGCGAACCGGTGTTGCTCATGGCCCCCAAGCAGCTACGGATCGTGCGACGCTCGTTTGGGAAAAAGGCGCGCCGAGGAATCCGCCCAACGCTTCATCGAAGCGTGAAGCTGACGCCACCGGAACTCGATTGACGTGGACGCCCACGCGTGGTAACGCGTCTTCCCTTCATGTTACCCGGAATTCGAGACAAAGTCGCCATCGTCACTGGACATCGCAGTGGTATCGGCAAAGCGGTGGCGTCGTTGCTCAAGGAGCACGGCGCGCGTGTTCACGGCTTCGACCTCCCCGACGTCGACCTGCGTGATCTCAAGGCCATCGACGCCCACGTGACGCGCGTCGCCACGCTCGAGGGGCGGATCGACATTCTCGTCAACAATGCCGGCGTCACGCACCTCGGCAACCTCGTGGACACGTCGCTCGAGGCGATCGACGACGTGCTCACCGTGAACCTCAAGGCGCCCTTCCTGCTCATGCAATCCGTGATTCCCATCATGTTGCAGAATGGCGGCGGCGCGATCGTCAACAACGCGAGTGATCAGGCCTTCATCGGCAAGCGCGACAGCGCGATTTACGGCGCGTCGAAGGCGGCCATCGCGCAGCTCACGAAGAGCGCTGCCCTCGACTGGGGCCCCCGCGGCATTCGCGTCAACTGCGTCGCGCCGGGCAGCACCGATACCCCGATGCTGCGCCAGGTGCTCTCCGTGCTCTCCGAACGAATGAAGGTGACGAGCGACGACGTCTACAAGGCCGCCGTCCCGCTCGGCCGTTTCGCGGATCCGAGCGAGATCGCCTGGGCCATCACGTTCCTCGCCTCGGACGCGGCGTCTTTCATGACGGGCGTCGTCATGCCCGTCGACGGCGGCGGGGTGGCGCAATGAGCGCGCGTGTCGCCCTCGTCACGGGCGCGTCGAGGGGAATCGGCGCGGCCCTCGTCGAGCGATTTCACGAAGGAGGGTTTTCCGTCGCGGCCCTCGCGCGATCCCGCGTGGATTCACCTCACGCGGCGGAGAGCTACGTTTGCGACGTCAGCGACGCGGGCGCGGTCGCGGCGACCGTACGCGCCGTCCTCGCGCGCTTCGGTCGTATCGACGTGCTTGTGAACAACGCGGGGCTCGCCGGGGCAAACTCCCTCGATCCCGAGGGCGACGACGCGTTCTGGCACCAGGTCCTCGCGGTCAACCTGAATGGCACCTATTACCTGTGCAAGCAGGTGCTTCCTCACCTGCCCGATGGGGCTGGGCGGATCATCAATATCTCGTCGGTGCTGGGGCTCAAGGGCGCGCCGGATCAAACGGCGTACACCGCGGCCAAACACGGCGTGATTGGCTTCACGCGGGCCCTCGCGCTGCACGCCGCTCCGCGCCGCATCACCGTCAATGCGATTTGCCCCGGCTGGACACGCACGGCAATGGCCGAAGGCCGCATGCGCGAGCTCGGCCTGGACGAGGCGGCGCTGGGGAAAAGCGTGCCCCTCGGCCGCATGATCGAGCCACGCGAGGTGGCGAACCTGGCGTTCCATCTGGCGTCGGAAGATTCCGCCGGTATCACGGGGCAGGCCATCGTGATTGATGGAGGGGCCCTCGTTTAGGCCCTGGGACGAACTCCGTCGACGAATCCGGTTCGAAGTCTACGGGAAGAGCGCTCTCGCACGTCGCAGGGGTGATCGATCCGATCACCCTGCGATCGAGCGGATCGCAGGCCTCTCGCGGGGCCGCTGACGATCCCCTCGAATCCCCGGTGCTCTTGAGGGCTTTGGGCATGGCACGAGAGCTGCTCAGGCTCCGCGGCACGACGCCGGCCCGGAGCGGGCCGCCCGAGCCCAAGGAGCCTCCCATGAAGACGAATCGTGCCCTCTTCCACCTCGTGACGTGCAGCCTCCTCGCGGCGACCACGGCGATCGGCTGCGGCGATATGGATGCGACCGAGCTCGACGAGGACGTGTGGGAGGCCGAGAGCCTGCTCATGGCGCCGAGCCAGGCCGACGCCGACAGCGCAATCAACAGCGCTTACAGCGCGTGGAAGACCAAATACGTCACGTCCTCGGGAGCGGGCGGCTTCCTGCGCGTGCAGCGGCCCGAGAACGCGAACGATACCGTCTCGGAGGGCATCGCGTACGGCATGATCCTCGCAGCATACCTGGGCGACAAACCCACGTTCGACGGCCTGTGGAGTTATGCGAAGAGTCATCTCGACGGCAATGGGCTCATGCACTGGCAGATCAACGCGAGCAACTCGGTCATCGGCTGGAACGCGGCCACCGACTCGGACGAGGACATGGCGCTCGCGCTCATCGTGGCGGAAAAGGCCTGGGGCGCGGCGTACGGGGTCGAGGCGAAGACGCTGCTCGGGCGCATTCTGCAGCACGAGGTGGAGAGCGGGACGAACGTGCTCAAGCCCGGCGACGCGTGGGGCGGCTCCTCCGTGACGAACCCGAGTTATTTCGCGCCCGGCTATTACAGGGCATTCAAGGCCTACACGGGCGATGCGCGGTGGGAGAGCGTGGCGGCGTCGTGTTATCAGATCATCGCGAACCTGAATGCGAGCACGGGCGCGGGCAACACGGGCCTCTTGCCCGACTGGACGACCGCGGCGGGCGGTCAGGCCTCGGGGATGGGCTTCGATTACAGATACGACGCGGCGCGCGTACCGTGGCGCCTCGCGGTCGACGCGGTCTGGTACGGGACGCCGCAGGCGATCGCGCAGCTCGACAAGCTGAACACGTTCTGGAAGGGCGTGGGCGTCGGGAACATCAAAGACGGGTATACCGTGTCCGGGAACCTCATCGGGCAATGGCACAACGCGACGTTCGTCGGAATGGCGGCGGCCGGGGCGGCCGTGTCGCCCGACGCGGCCTTCAAGGCGGCGATGTGGAACGAGACGAAGAATTTCCAGAGCGAGAATTATTATAACGACTCGCTCCGCGTGCTCGCGCTTCTTTTCATGGGCGACCGAATGCCGAACCCGGTCGGCGGGAGCACGCCGCCGCCTTCGCAGAACGCGGCGCCCTCGGTGAGCGTCACGGCCCCCTCGAACGGCGGCTCGTTCACGACACCCGCGAGCATTTCGATCCAGGCGACGGCGAGCGACAGCGACGGGACGGTGAGCAAGGTGGAGTTCTTCGCGGGCGCGGTGAAACTCGGGGAGGACACGACGGCCCCGTACGCGTATACGTGGAGCAACGTCGCGGCAGGCTCGTACGCGATCACGGCAAAGGCGACCGACAATGCGGGCGCGACGACGACGTCGAGCGTGGTGGCCGTGACGGTGAATGACCCTGGCCAGCCGCCGGTCGGGGGCGGTTCGCTGTCGGTGCAGTACAGGGCGGGGGACACGAACGCGAGCGATAACCAGATCAGGCCTCATCTCAATATCGTGAATACCGGGGCGAGCAGCGTGCCGCTGAGCGAGCTCAAGATCCGGTACTGGTACACGAGCGACGGCGCGAACGGGCAGCAGTCGGCATGTGATTACGCGGTGGTAGGAAGCTCGAACGTGACGCGGCAATTCTCGGCGGTGAGCCCCGCGCGGACCGGGGCCGACACGTACGCCGAGGTGGGCTTCACGGCGGCGGCGGGGAGCGTCCCGGCAGGCGGGCAGAGCGGTGAGATTCAGCTTCGGTTCAACAAGGACAACTGGTCCAATTACAACGAGGCGAATGATTACTCGTGCGATCCGGCGAAGACGAGCTTCGCAAATCACACGAAGGTGACGCTCTACAGGAACGGCGCGCTCGTGTGGGGGACGGAGCCGTAATCACGCGCGTTCCCGCTCCTGTCAGCAGCGAATGCTGCCACGCGACCGCTCGGCGACGAGCAGGGTACGTACCTACGGCCCCCTGCTCGTCGATGCCCTCGAGCACGCAGAACGTCCCATCCCCGCCAAGCTGAACGCCCCTCGGGCGTTGATTGCGCTTCCCTCGCTCGCACAGGCTTAGTACGCTTCCGCGATGGCGCGCGGGGAGTCGCCCGAGGTTCGTCGCGAGCCGAGCGAGGCTTCTCCATCATGCCCATCGCCATGCCCTCCAAGATTCGCATCCTCTTCCTCGGAGCGAACCCTTCCGATACCACACGCTTGGCGCTGGGGCGCGAGGTCCGCGAGATCACGCAGCGCCTTCGCGCAACGCACGAGGGCGAGCGCTTCGAGATCGTGCAGGAGTGGGCCGTTCGCGTCAGCGATCTTCAAGCGGCGCTGCTTCGGCACAGGCCGCAGATCGTCCACTTCTCCGGGCATGGTCGAGGCGCCCTTGGCGATCGATCCCCCGATTCGGTCCGCGTCGGCCGGGAGATGTTGCCCGCCGACGAGCCGCGCGCGGAGGATCTCGATGGCGAGATCCTGGTCGAGGACGATGCGGGCAGAGCCAAGCCGATCCCTGCGTCTGCATTGGCAAACCTGTTCGGGATCATGGGCGGTGTTCGTTGTGTCGTGCTGAACGCCTGCCATTCTGCCGCGCAGGCGGAGGCGATCCAGCAGCACGTGGATGCCGTGATCGGCATGAGCCGCAAGATCGAGGATGCAGCGGCCATCAACTTCGCGTGGGCGTTTTATCAGGGGCTCGGGTTCGGGGAGTCGCTGAGCAATGCATTCGAGCTGGGCAAGAACCAGATCGAGCTCGCCGGATTCGGGGATGGTGAGGTCCCGAGGCTCCTGACACGAGAGGTCCCGAGCCGTGCAGGCGTTGTCGTGGCCGACGCGCGTCCCAGGGCGAGCCGCGACGTGGAGGAGGAGCGCGTCGATCCGTTCCTCGCGAGTGTCGAGCGCGTGGCACGCTTGCGTCACGCGGGGGCGCGCATCACGCGGCACGAGGGGCCCGCGCCATGGGCGGGCACGCTCGACATCGAAGTGCAGGAAGGAGCGATCTTCGAGCTTCGTGTCGTCGGCGCCGTCGACAGGCCGATCACGGAAGAGCTTTTGACGCAATATATCAAAGAGGTGGTGCAGCCGCTCCGGCAGCGCGATCCCTACGGGGGAAAACCCACGCTGGTTCACGCGGGTGCGTCCGCCGCTTATGCCTTTCAGATGGAGGCAGCTCGCCGAGGTGTGCTCCTCAAGAGCTTCTCCGAGTACCAGGGTCTTCTCGATTTCACACGTTACCTCGAACGACAAACGGAGCGCCTGGAGAGCGACGGCATTTATCCCCCGTGGCTTTACGTCGATCAGCCCGCGCGCGTGAGCCTCGCGGGGGCTCGCGAGGAGAGGCGGGTCGAGAGCGCGCTCGCGACTTTGTGGCAGGAGCTCGACACGCCCCTCCATCCGCGGTTTGCCCTCGTGCTGGGCGATTTCGGGGCCGGCAAGACGTTCCTTCTCCACGAGCTCGCGCGCCGCATGGCGACGGAGAAGCATCCGCTCGTCCCGGTGCTCGTCGAGATGAGCAAGCTCGAGAAGGCGCAGACGCTGAAGACCTTGCTCGCGCAGCATTTCGCGGCGGCGGACATGGCCGGCTTCGATTTCGATGCGTTCCAGTACATGCTCGCCGAGGGGCGGATCGCGCTCCTGTTCGACGGCTTCGACGAGCTCGCGTTGCGGCTGCCCTACGACCGAGCGGTGCAGCATTTCGAGACGGTCTTGCAGGCGGCGCACGGGCTCGCGAAGGTGGTCGTGACGAGCCGGCGGCAGCATTTTCTGACGGATCACGACGTCAAACGCGCCCTGGCGGAGCAGGCGGAGCGGACGCAGGGGTATCGGTTTTTCCTTCTCGATCGATTCGAGGAGCCGCAGATCCGCCGATTCTTGCAGAACACGCTGCGAGATCCGGTGGAGGCCGACGCGCGTTACCGGCAGCTCGACAACGTGAAGGACCTGCTCGGGCTCTCGCACAACCCGCGCATGCTTGGGTTCATCGCGAAGATCGACAAGCAGAAGCTCCGGCGGGCGGAGGAGAACGACGAGGAGGTCACGGCGGCGAAGCTCTACGAGTGGCTCGTCGATCAATGGCTCGATTTCGAGTACGAGCGGGCAAACCCGCCAGGCGCGCCGCGGGGCGTGTCGCGCAAGGCGCTGCGAACCGTGATGTCCGATCTCGCGCTGCTCTTGTGGGATCGGCCCGTCAAGACGGTCGAGATTCAAGAGATTCGCGAGTGCGTGGTGTCCAGGATGCGGGCGCTCGGCGAGCCGGTGCTCGATGCGGGCATTCTGGAGCATCTCTTCGGGTCGGGGTCGCTCTTCGTGCGGGATCGGGACGGTGTTTTTCAATTCGTCCACCGCTCCGTGCTGGAGTGGCTCGTCGCGGAGGTGGCGGCGCGGGACGTCGTGAGGAAAGGGGATTCGAGCGCGCTCGCGCTGGACGAGATGAGCGAGCTCATGGCGGATTTCTTCGCCTCGATGGTGGGGAAAGACGCCGCGCTGGATTGGGCGTCGGGCAAGCTGTCGGGCGCGGCCGAGGGGCATGCCAAGAAAAACGCGGCGCTCTTGCTGAAGCGAATCGAGAAGACCTGGGGGCCGCTGCCGGAGGTGGATGTCCCGGTGACGCTGGACCTCGTAGGCCAGGATTTGCGGGGCGGGGACTATTCGGGGGTCGATTGGAGCGAGGCGAACCTGGCGGGGGCGGATCTGCAGGGCGCGACGCTCGTTGGGGCGAAGTTGTGGGGGGCGTCGCTGGCCTACGCCGACCTGTCTCGAGCGGATCTGCGGGGCGCAGATCTTTCGAGGGTGGACCTCACGGCGGCGGATCTATCGTTCGTCCGAGCGGTGGGCGCGGATTTGACGATGGCGGGGCCCATCGAACCGGCGCGGTGGCGGGGGGCCAATCTGCTCCGGGCAAAGGGAATCCAGAACGAATGGCTGGAACCGCTGATCGCGGAAGGCGCCGTTCCGCCATCTTTGCGGCAGGTCGAGCCCATGTGGCTCTCCGCTTCCCGGTGCTCGAGCGTCGCGTTCTGTGCGGATGGCAATATGCTTGCCGCGGGGCACGTCGATGGGACGGTATGGCTCGTGGATGCGAGGAGAGGAAAGGTGCTGCGGGTCTTGCTCGGCCACACCGGAGAGGCGCGATCCGTGGCGTTCTCCGCGGATTGCAAGAGGATCGCGTCAGGCTCGTCCGACACGACCATTCGGGTCTGGGACGTCGCGACCGGCCGCATTTCGAGTATCCTCGAAGGGCACGTGGGTGCGGTGAACAGCGTCGTCTTCGCCGCTGACGACGAGGTGCTCGTCTCCGGCTCCGAGGACAAGAGCATTCGTCTCTGGGATGTCGACGCGGGGCGCCAGATGGGCGTCTTTCAATGGCTTCGAGGGGCGGTCACGAGCTTGGCTCTCTCGCCGGATGGGAAAACCCTCGCCTCCGGTTCGTCCGACAAACTCATCGGGTTGTGGGATTTCGTGACGATCGGGTCGAGCACCATGATCGCCGCTCTCCGGGGGCACACGGATGTCGTCCGGAGCGTCGCGTTCGCGCCCGATGGCAAGACGCTCGCCTCGGGTTCGGCTGACAAGACCATTCGACTCTGGGACGTCGAGACGAGGCGCACCGTATCCATTCTCCACGGGCATGCAAAAGCGGTCACGAGCGTCGCATTTGCCCCTGATGGCAAGAATCTCGCGTCGGGTTCGTCCGACCATACCGCTCGGCTTTGGAACAGTCATACCGGACGCGAGACGGGTCGCATCGTGGATCATGAAAATTCGGTCATGAGCGTCGCTTTTGCGCCCGATGGCACGAGGTTCGCCGTCGGCTCGTGGGATACGACCCTCCGGCTGTGGGACGTTCGGACGGGGCGCCCGATACACGTCTTCGAGCGGCGTCCGCATTCGGTGACGAGCGTCGCGTTCGCGCCCGACGGCAAGACCCTCGCATCCGGTTCGGACGACCGGACGGTTCGGCTCTGGGATCTGGAGACGGGGCGCCGTCTTCGTACCCTCGAAGGGCACCTTTTATCGGTGACGAGCGTCGCGTTCGCGCCCGATGGCAGGACCCTGGCGTCGGTCTCGGGCGACAACCTCATTCGACTGTGGGACGTCAAAACGGAAGGGGTCTTCCGCGCCCTCGTGGGACACGGCAACGTCGTGACGAGCGTCGCGTTTTCCCCGGATGGAATGACGCTCGCCACGGGCTCCCATGACGACTCCGTGCGGCTCTGGGACGTCGCCACGGGTCGTGAAATCCGCACGTTCCAGAGTCATGAAGGGCCGGTGACGAGCGTCGCCTTTGCGCCGGATGGCAGGACGCTGGCCTCGAGCTCGAGTGACTTGACCATTCTTCTTTGGGATCTCTTGAGGAGACAGACGATACGCATCTTCGCGGGGCATAAGGATGTCGTGACGAGCGTCGCCTTTGCTCCGGATGGCAAGGCGCTCGTCTCCGCTTCCCAGGACAAGACGGTGCGGTTGTGGGACGTCTCGGCAGGACTCGAAGCCCGGATCTTGGAGGGGCACACGGATTTCGTGACGAGCGTCGCATTCACGCCCGACGGCCAGACGATCGCCTCCGGTTCGGCAGACAATACGCTCAGGCTCTGGGATGTCGGGACCGGTCGAGCCATAGGTATTTTGAAGCGGCACGCGTCTCCGGTGACGAGCGTCGCGTTCTCCCCTGACGGCCGAACCCTCGCCTCTGCCTCCGCAGACGGCACCATTCACCTCTGGGACCCGTCCACGGCCCGCTGCATCGCCATTCTCCTCACCACCCCTGAAGGCTGGGTCGCCTTCACCCCCGATGGCCGCTACAAGCTCGGCGGCGACATCGGCGGCTCCTTCTGGCACGTCGCGGGCCTGTGCCGATTCGAACCCGGCGAGATCGACCCATACCTCGATCTCCGCCTCCGAGACCGCACGAGTATCCTCCCCGCCAAACCCTGACGGGTCCCATCATGACCATCGCGATGCCCTCCAAGATTCGGATCCTCTTCCTCGGAGCGAACCCTTCCGATACCACACGCTTGGCGCTGGAGCGGGAGGTCCGCGAGATCACGCAGCGCCTTCACGGAACACCCAAGGGCGAGCGTTTCGAGATCATGCAGGCGTGGGCCGTTCGTGTCAGCGATCTTCAAGCGGAGCTGCTTCGGCACAGGCCGCAGATCGTCCATTTCTCCGGGCACGGTCGAGGCGACCGGAGCAGTCGCTCCCTCGATTCGGTCGACGTCCGCCGGGAGATGTTGCCCGCCGACGAGCCGCGCGCGGAGGATCTCGATGGCGAAATCCTGGTCGAGGACGATGCGGGCAGAGCCAAACCGATCCCGGCGTCTGCATTGGCAAACCTGTTCCGGATCGTGGGCGGTGTCCGTTGCGTCGTGCTGAACGCCTGCCATTCTGCCGCGCAGGCGGAGGCGATCCGGCAACACGTGGATGCCGTGGTCGGCATGAGCCGCACGATCGAGGATGCGGCGGCCATCAACTTCGCGTGGGCGTTTTATCAGGGGCTCGGGTTCGGGGAGACGCTGAGCAATGCGTTCGAACTGGGCAAGAACCAGATCGAGCTCTCCGGATTCGGGGATGGGGAGGTCCCAAGGTTCCTGACCCGCAAGGCCCCGAGTATGCCCAGCAATTCCGGCGCCGCCGACTCCGTACCAGCTCCACATTCGTATGACGGGCCGGTTTCGAGGCGTGCCATGGGTCGCGAGGAGGATATCGTCGATCCTTTCCTCGCGCGTGTCGAGCGCATTGCGAAGCTGCGCCACCCGGGCGCGCGGATCACGCGCGGAGATACGCCTCCGCCGTTCGCGGGCGTGCTCGAAGTCGAGGTCGATGCTGGCGGTTTTTTCCGGGTGAGCCTCGTCGCCGCGCTGGACCACGAGATCACGGAGGAGCTCGCGGCGCGTTTTTCCGCGGAGATTGACGGGCCCTTCCGCCGGGACCATCCGCTGCTCCGCTCGACGCTGGTGCATCGGGGCCAGGCCGCGCCCGTCGCCCTGCGCGCAGAGCTCGATCGCCGGGGGATCGAGCTCAAGACGTTCGACGGGTACCAGGGTCTCTTCGACCTCGAACCTTATCTCGCCTGGCAAACGCGCGAGCTCGAGAAAAGCCCGGCGTACATCCCGACCGCTTACGTCGATCCGCCAGCGTGGATCAAGGTCGCGGGCAATCGCGAGCTCCAGCACACCGAGAACGCGCTGCAGTCGATGTGGGATCTGCTCGCGACGCCGGCGCAGCGGCGCTTTTTGCTCGTGCTCGGGGAGTTCGGGGCGGGCAAGACGTTTTTGCTCCGCGAACTCTGCCGGCAGATGGTGAAGGACAAGCACCCCGTTTTGCCCGTGCTGCTCGAAATGAGCAAGCTCGAAAAACAGCACAGCCTCGCGGAGCTCATCGGCGCGCATTTCTCGCGCGCGGACGTATCCGGGTACAACTACAAGGCTTTCGAATACATGCTCGAAGAGGGGCGCGTTGCGCTGTTCTTCGACGGGTTCGACGAGCTTGCGGACAAGGTCACGTACGACAGCGCGACCGGGCACCTCGAAACGGTGCTCTCGGCCGCCCGAGGGCAGGCGAAGGTGGTGCTCTCCAGCCGGCGCCAGCATTTCTTGACGGAGGGCGAGATTCACAAGGCTGTGGAGCGTGAGTTCGCGCGGAAGGCCGAGAGCGCGGTGCAAGGCGGATATCGGCTCGTCATGCTGGAGCCGTTCGGCGAGCCGCAGATCCGAAGGTATCTGCGCAACGTGCTCGCGTCGGCGGAGGCGGCGGACGCCCGGTATCGGTTGATCGACGAGGTGAAGGATCTGCTCGGGCTCTCGCACAATCCGCGCATGCTCTCGTTCATCGCAGAGATTCCGGAGGAGTCGCTGCGGGAGGCGAAGAAAGAATGGGGCGAGATCACCTCGGCGAAGCTCTACGAGCTGCTCGTGAAGCAATGGCTCGACTTCGAGCACGAGCGCTCGCGGCGGCAAGGCTGGTCGAAGGGCATTTCGCGGGAGGCGCTCTCGCGGGGCGTGGCTTCGCTCGCTCTATCCATGTGGCATGCGCGGGTGAAGACGGTTTCGGTGGACGAGATTCACGAAGGGCTCGGGCAGGCACTCGCAGCGCTCGGGGAGCCGGCCTTCGATCCGGCGGTGCTCACGCACGTGTTCGGGTCGGGATCGCTGCTCGTGCGGGACGGGGAGGGTCGGTTCTCGTTCGTGCATCGGTCGGTGATGGAGTGGCTCGTCGCGAAACAAGCGGCCGACGAGCTCGTTCGTGGTCAGGATCCGCCGGCGCTCGTGGTGGACGAGATGAGCGCGCTGATGGCGGATTTCTTCGCGGCGATGGCAGGACGCGAGCACGCTGTAACGTGGGCGCAGGAGAAGATGGCGGGTGCCGACGAGGGCATCAGTCGAAAAAATGCAGCGCTCTTGCTCACGCGAATGAAGGAGCGGTTCGAGCGGGTGAATTTCGAGGGGCAAGATCTCCGCGGGCGAGACTTCTCCGGGGTGGATTGGCGCGGCGCGAACCTTCGTGGGACGGACCTGCGCGGGGCGATGCTGAAGGGAGCTGACTTGCAGGGGGCGTCGCTCGTCGGGGCGGCCCTGTCGCACGCGGACCTGCGAGGCGCGAGCCTCTCGCGGGTGGACCTGACGGAGGCCGATCTCTCGTTCGTCCGGGCGGAAGGCGTCGATCTGTCGATGGCAGGGCCCCTCGACCCGGCTCGATTCCGCGGCGCGAACCTGCTCCAGGCAAAGGGTATCCCGGACGAACGGCACGACGCTTTGCTCCGGGTGGGCGCGGTCCCGCCCGTTCTGCGTCATGTCGAGCCGATGTATGCAGCCGCATCTCCATGCAAGAGCGTCGCCTGGGACCCGTCCGGCTCGATACTCGCGACGGCGCATGGGGATGGCGCAATTTGGCTCGTGGACACGGTCGCGGGCAAGGTCCTGCGTATCCTGTCGGGACACGCCGGTAGAGTCCGCAGCGTCTCATTCTCTCCCGATGGCAAGATGCTCGCCTCCTGCTCGGAGGACAAGACCGTTCGGCTCTGGGACGTCGTGACCGGCCGCGTCCTGCGCGTCCTCGAGGGGCATACGTCGGCTGTGCGAAGCGTCCGGTTTTCCCCCGACGGAGAGACGCTCGTCTCCGGTTCGGACGACACGACCATCAAGCTCTGGAACGTCGCGACCGTTCGTGCTTCACGCACCTTCGTGGGATTCGAAGGGCATACGGCTGCCGTGAGGAGCGTCGCGTTTTCCCCCGATGGCAAGACGCTCGCCTCCGCTTCTAACGACAGGACCGTCCGAATCTGGGATGTCGCCACGGGCCGCGCCCTGCAGGTCTTCAGGGAGCATACGCATGCCGTCTTGAGCGTGACGTTTTCCCCCGACGGCAAGACGCTCGCCTCCAGCTCGGACGACAGCACCGTTCAGCTCTGGGACATCGCGGCCGGCCGTGCCCTGCACGCATTCGAGGGCCAGACGAACGCGCTGTACAGCTCCGCGTTCGAAGGGCATGCGGACGCGGTGTACGCGGCGGCGTTTTCCCCCGATGGAAAGACGCTCGCCTCCGGCTCGCATGACATGACCATTCGGCTCTGGGACGTCACGACGGGCCGCACCCTGCGGACCTTCGAGGGACATACGCATGCGGTGAGAAGCGTCGCCTTTTCCCCGGATGGCAAGACCCTCGCCTCCGGTTCGGACGACAACACGGCTCGGCTCTGGGATGTCGCCACGGGCCGCGCCCTGCGCACCTTCGAGGGGTATGCGCCTTTCGTGCTGAGCGTCGCGTTTTCCCCCGACGGCAAGACGCTCGCCTCCGGTTCGAACGATAAAACCGTTCGGCTATGGGACATCGCCACGGGTCGCTCCCGGCCCCCCTTCGAGGAGCATGCGTCTGCGGTGAAGTGTCTCGCGTTTTCCCCGGATGGCAAGACCCTCGCCTCCGCTTCCTCCGACAGGACGGTTCGGCTCCGGGATGTCGCGACGGGCCGCACCTTGCGTACGTTCGAGGGGCACACGGATGCGGTATACAGCGTCGCGTTTTCCCCCGATGGCAGGACGCTCGCCTCGGCCTCGTATGACAGGACCGTCCGGCTCTGGGACGTCGTGAGTCGCGCCCTGCGGGTCTTCGAGGGGCATGCGCTGGCGGCCTACAGCATCGCGTTTTCCCCCGATGGCAGGACGCTCGCCTCTGGTTCGTCCGACAATACGGTCCGGCTTTGGGACGTCGTGGCGGGCCGCGTCCTGCACGTCTTCGAGGGGCATACATCCGCGGTGCTCGGCGTCGCGTTTTCCCCCGATGGCAGGACGCTCGCGTCCGGTTCGTACGACCATACCGTTCGGCTCTGGGAGGTCGCCACGGGACGCGCCTTGCGCGCATTCGCCCGGGGCGCGGCGGTGAATAGCGTCGCATTCGCCCCCGATGGCAAGCTCCTCGCCTCCGGTTCGGATGACAATACCATTCGACTCTGGGACGTCGCCACGTTCCGCCCCCTGCGGGTCTTCGAGGGGCACGTATCGGCGGTGTTGAGCGTGGGCTTCGCGCCTGATGGCAAGACGCTCGCCTCCGGCTCCTATGACAATAGGGTCCGGCTCTGGGACGTCGAGACGGGCCAATGCCTTGCCATTCTCCTCGCTACCCGTGAAGGCTGGGTCGCCTTCACCCCCGACGGCCGCTACAAGCTTGGCGGCGACATCGCCAGCTCCTTCTGGCACGTCGCCGGCCTCTGCCGATTCGAGCCCGGCGAGCTCGACGAATACCTCGATCTCCGCCTCCCCGACGACGCGCCCTTTCTCCCTGCCAAGGTTTGAAAGACTGACCCCACCATCACCGCATTCGGGCGAGCGCCGCGCGGCCCGCGTCCACGAAGGTCGCTACCCAGCGCTCGACCTCGTCGCGCGACACGCCCATCCGTGAGGCCACCGTCGCCGCGGTCGCCATGCCCCGCAGCACCGCGAGCACAGCGTCTTCCCTGCGAACGCTCTCCTCCGTGCTCCTCGATGCCGCTCCTCCTGGCGCCGCATGTCGAATGCCCGCGGGGCATCGCGCAATGGGAAGCCGCGCGGCCGGGTCGCCGAGGAGCACGTACGCCGAAAGATCCTGTCGTTGCATCCAGAGGTTGGCACGACGTACCCGGCTCGCCTGGTCCTCCACGAAATCGGAGGAAAGGCTCGCCCGATGAGCGTGCTCCTCATCGAAAATCGTGACCTCCGTGCTCACCGAACGAAAGAACCGCGCGAGCTCGTGGTGCGCGACGCCGAACCGATGCCCGTTCACGAAGGCCTGCAGGATCCCCTGGAAGCGCTCGGCGCGGCTCTTCGGGACGAAGGCTCCGCCCTCGATGTCGTAGTCGAGAAAGCTCCAGGTCCATGCGAGATCCACGTGCCCCACCACGCCGAGTGGACCGTCGGGATTCGCGAGCGCGGCCTGCGGCAGGGCCGCGACGAAGGGCGAATCGCCGCCTCGGGGCAATGCGGCAAGCACCTCGTCCGCGGCGCTCCCGATGACGCCGAGCTCGTGGAGCCTGCTCAGCCAAGGGAAATACGCGCTGCGCGAAGGGGTACCGGCACCATAACAAGCGAACATGAACCAGACGCCGCCGGGCAAAAACGGGCCGCGACGAATGTCGTTTGCCGTGAGGAGGTCCCCCTCGCGGCCGAGGACCATCGCGCCTTGGTGGGCGTATTGCTCCTCGAGGGATCGCCATCCCGCCTTCGGGATCCCCGCGCCGTGGCTCATGGTGAAGAGCATCCCGCCGCGCGTGCGTGCCGCCTCGCGGAGCAAGACGCCGGCGGCGCTCGACAGGTCGAGCGTGGTGCCCGCGGGATCCGTCGGGATCTCGACGATTTCATCGGCGTCGAACGTGCCCGCGGCCTGGCCCTGCCGCGCGATCGCGAGGCTCGGCTGCACGAGGTGACGATCTCCCTCCTGCATCGCCCGCGTGCCGTCCAGCACCGCATGATAAAGGGCCCGCGCGCGCGGGGCCTCCATCACATCCGCCCAGCGGAGCGCCTTGTCGACGTAGGCCTCGTATCCAAGGTCGTCCCTGAATGCGAGTCGACCGACGAACGCCTCGCCGCAGAGCATCCGTTGGAGGTCCCACGAGATGAGCTCGGGGCCTCCAAGCAGGAGGAGATATCGAGGCCGCTCTACCTCGCGCCGACGAACGGCGTCGCGATATTCTTTTTGAATCCAGGCCCCGGCCGCGACGGGATCCATTCCGGGTTCGACGCGGTACACGAGCGCCTCTTCCCCCTGTTCTTCCTCACGCTTTTTTCGGAGCGGCGCGAGGAGCGAGAGCAGGCGATCGCCCGCCGGGCCTTTGGGGGCGACAAGGGCCCAGCGCTGCTCCGGAAGCGCGTCCGACGGCGCGTGGACGTTGGCCACGCGCCGCAGAACCTCGGGCGGCGCGTCGAGCCCGGGCGCGTCGAGGGTCGCGGCGAGCGGGAGGCCGCCGTCGAGGACGGGGCGTTGATCGTCGGCGTGGGCGAGGAAGAGCTGGAGTTCGTTCAAGGGGCCCTCGAATGGAAGGCACATCGTCGTCGAGACGGGCGGCGCGCGCAACCGCTTCGTGGGGGACCGCGGAAGCCCGAACCTCGGGCGCCCGCGGTCCCCCATTGCACGGAGGCCGTGCATCAGCCGCAAAAACCGCTCCAGGATGACATGATGCCCGGAGGCGAGACGGACGCCGCGGACGAGCAGCTCGCGCCGTAGGTGCCGCTCTGCGTCACGCCATAGGTCCACGGGGTCGAGCAGACGAAGCGCGACGAGGAATAGACCGGCGAGCAGCCGAAGTTCGTGCAGGCTTGCGCCGAAATCGTGAACATCTCACAGCCGCCGGTGCACGAGACCTGCGCGAGCGCCGCCGCGCCGTAAGAACCCGAGACGGGCGAGCTCGGGCCGGTATAAAACCCGATGTTGCACGAGACCGTCAGCGACGCAGGGGCGGCCGCGATGTTCTTCGCGGTCTCCTGGAGGTTCGCAAGCTGCGCCTGGAGACGCTCGATCTCGTCGTTCACCGCGGGATCCTCGTCCGCCTGCGAGGCGCTCCGCGCCTGGAGCTCCGAGAGCTCCTTTTCGGCTTGCTCGATCGCCCATTTGTGCCCCTCGGCGCCGGCGATGATGCGGCCTGCGCCTTCCTGCTCCCCGTTCTCCCAGACGCCCGGAGCGAGCTCCTTCCACGCCGCATTGGGCACGAGCGCGAGGGAATCACCCGCCCGCTCCAGTTGCATTTCGTTCTGCCCGGGGATGGACAGCGCCCCGCTCTCGTCGATGAGCGCCTGCTCGACGCTTTCGGCAGCTTCCTCGGACTCCGAGGAGGCCACACACCCGGCCATCACGAAGCTGCCGGCGACGAGGGCCACGGAGAAGAAACGGACGGCGAAGATCGAATGTGCATTGTTCATGGCTGGACTCCTATTTTTGGCTCGGCCGTGGTTGCGACCGCGTATCCCTCCTATGTGCAGCGACCGTGCCAGCCCTGCCGGGCACGCCGCCGTCCCTTTTCGTGCGCGCGACAGCCCTGACGCCTGGCGCTGACGCGTCAGGAGCCGAAATGGACGTCTGTCGGGGAAGATTGTCGCGTCAGCGCGCGCGGACGCGTGGAGTCAGGTGAGGCCGAGCTCGCGCACGCGGCGCAAGAGCGCCCGCTCGGAGACCTCGAGCCGCTCCGCCATCCGCGGGAGATCACCGCCGAGCTCACGGTGGCATTGGGCGATCTCCTGCTCCGTGAGGTCACCCGCGGTGCGAAACCCGGGGAATCGCTCGATGAGCAGGTACAGAGATGCCCGCGAAATGCCGAGTTTCTCCGCGGTGGCGGCGAGATCCCAGCGACACATGCGCAAGGTCTCGCGGAGCTCGGCCTCGGTGACGTCGGCGGGCCTTCGCCGAGCGGGAAGTCGTGAAGCAGACGAGGAATCGTCGTTCGGGGCCTTGGCGGCGGCCGGCGGCGGATCGGGGACGTGGACTTGTGGAGGATCCGGCAGCGCCGGCTCGATGGGCCGCGGGTTTTCCGCCTCGCGCGGAGGTTGTCTCACGAGAAGCCGCTCGACGGCAGGCGTCATCTCTGCGCGATTGCGTCCACGATTGCCGATGACGAGCTGCCGAACGACGTTCCGGAGCTGCCGCACGTTGCCCGGCCAGTCGTACTCGGCGAGGCGCGCGACGAGAGACGCGGGGAGCCACGGCTTCGCGTCGCCGGCCGGAAGCGCGAGGCGGTGCGATTCCCCGATCTCCGTGAGCTCCTCGCGCAAAAACCGCACGAGGAGGCGCCCGATGTCGTCCCGACGGTCGCGCAGCGGCGGGATCCATATCTCGTACGCCGCGAGTCGGTTGAGCAGCGGCGCGCGAAACGAACCCGTCGCGACCTTTCCTTCGAGATCGGCGTCCGTCGCGGCGACGACACGCACGTCGGTTTTCCGGAGCTGCGTGGAGCCCACGGTCTGGATCTCCCCCGTCTCCAGCGTGCGCAAGAGCGCGACCTGGAGCTCGACCGGAGCCTCGCCAATCTCGTCGAGGAAGAGCGTGCCGCCGTGCGCCTGCTCGAAATACCCAACCCGACGCTTCTCCGCTCCGGTGTACGCGCCCTTCTCCGCGCCAAAAAGCTCAGCGACGGCGAGCGATGGCGGAATGGCGCCCAGGTTGACCGGGACGAACGGCTTGTCACGCCGCAGGCTCGCCCGGTGAATCGCGCGGGCGACGAGCTCCTTGCCGCTGCCGGTCTCCCCACGAAGCAGGACCGGCAGATCGAGGTCGGCAATGCTGCGGATGTCCCAGAGCACACGGCGGAGGCCGTCGCTCGCGCCGGCGAGCTCGCGAGCATCGTCGTCCGCGCCGCCGTCGAGGACGTACTCGGATGTGCCCGCGTGATGTGCGAGAAGGACAATCCGATGGCCGAGTTCGAGCACGACCCCGCGGGCGAGCTCCTTGGCCGAGAGCATGGCGCTGCCGAGGAGCCGCTGGCCACGTAGATTCAACGCGGTGCTGCTGTCGCCGACATCGATGCGCAGGCCGCCGTCGGGGGCGGCCGTGAAGTGGATGGGTTTGCGGCTGAGATGCTCGTCGCCGAGGGGCTCGCCTTCACCGGGGGTGGAAGGAGGCGCGAACACAGGCTCGGCGCGGGAGAGGGCGAAGGGCCGACCGGGAGAGTCGTCGATGAGGACGCGATCACCGACGCGCTCGAGGACGGGGTGGTAGAGGATGGTCAACGCAAGGGCGGGAGCGTCGTCGCCGGATGCGGTGGCGGTGCCACGGCCCACGAGGGTGGTGCGGTTGAATCCGGTATTCCTGCCAGGAGGCATGCACCGCCGATGGTAAGACGGGGCGTGCGGCGGGGGCAAGGGGAAGAGGAGCCCTCACGCCATCTCTGACGCGTCAGCCCGCCCCTCCGCTGTCAGGTCCGTCCACGAACGCGTCAGCAATCACTGGACGCGCCTCCTCGTGGTGCTCGGGCCCGAAAAACCATCGCGACCTGCCAGGCACGGAAGCTGCTCAGGGGGATGGTCGCAACGACAGCCCCGTTCTTCGAGAGGTTTTATGCTCCACGACATTCGCAACCCGATGATGCTCCTCTGTGCCTCCTTCGCCGCGCTGGCGACGGGCTGCGGTACGACCGCCACCATTTCGCGGTTCAACGAGCCCGAGATCGAGGGGAAGATCGTCGCCGCCGACGACGGCATCCTCATGGTCGAGACCCGGGCGGGAAATGATTCGATTGCGCTCCAGAGCGTCACGGACATCGATCATCCTGGAAACGTCGCCGGCACGATCGGCACCGTGCTCACCGGCTACGGCATCGCGAACATCGCCATCGGCGCAGAGGATTGCGAAAGGGGCGGGGCCGCATACTGCCTGGGCGTCTTCCTGCCGGCGGCGATCGGAGTTCCGCTGATGGCGTGGGGCTTCGCGACATGGGGCAGGTCGGTCTACGCCGCGAGCCCAAGGTCGAAGAGCAATGAGGTGAGCTTTACCGTGCTGCCGACGGCGGCGATTCAGAAGAATGACAAGTTTTTGGGTGTGAACGCGACGGTCACGTACTGAGCCGCTCTCGGCCTACGGCCCTCCAATGCCCCGCACGATCTCCACCGTCACGAGCGTCGCCGTCCATCGCTCCGCCGGCGCTTCCTCGTCCGGCATCATTTCCCTCGTCGACCTGCCGATCGCCTCCGCGAACGATTCTTTGACCCGCAAGAAGCGCAGATCCACCTCCGGCGACGCCGTCCCCACGACGACCAGCCGGTCCACATTGGATTCCCGCCCGGCCGATACCCTGCACGGAAACGCTCGCCCGAGGTGCCCGCTCATCCAGAACGTCTGCCGCCGCCACGGCGCAATCTCGAGCTGCGTCGTCCCGAGGATCTCCACCCTCCCGCTCGACGCGCAATTGAGCACCTGCGCATACATCGGCTCGCTCGAACGATTCTCCACGGAAAAACACACCGGCTGCCCGTCGAGCAATCGATAACGATACCGCCCGTCCGGGTCCGGCTCCGCCTCGGGGAGCGGCGGGTCCGCGAGCTCTTCCAGATCGAGCCTCCCCACGTCCCGCGCGTCGAGCACCCGCACGCGCAGCACGCCCGGCCAATCACGACATCGGCGCACGAGGCGCAGCGGCAACTTGTATCGTGCATGATGCAAAAGCCCTTGGACGAGCGCCGCGCGATCCCCTGCCGGCACCCAGGCGAGCGGCGCCTGGTCCCCGGATGCACCTGCCCCGAACCCGTGCACGTCGTCTCCGATCCAGAAACGCCCATCCGGCGCGCGCCCCACGACCGCCTCCACCTCGCGCTCGCCATGTGCAGAGACGGCCGCGACCGAAAAGAGCGACGCCTCCGCCGAAAGCCATCGCGAAAGATCGGCGTCGAACGGGTCGAGCCCCACGACCAAGGCGTCGCCTTTCCCGGGTGCCACGAGGCGTCCCCGCGCCGCCTCGTCAAGGACGAATGCGGCTCCCACGGACGAGGCCAGCGCCGATGACGCGGTCGCGCTCTCGACCTGCAGGAGCCCGCGCCGAGCGGCGCGATCCTCCGGGGAATGGAGCGGCGGGAAAAACTCCGGGCTCGGCCCGTACACGGCGACCTTGGCCCCCGCTGTGAGCCCTACCATCGTGCCCGCGTGGATACGATAACGCTCGCCTTCCCGGGTGATCGCATACCCGGGATCCTGCCTCCGAAATGGCCCCCCGAACAGGCGCCGCTCGGACCGACCGAGGAGACACGGATGCTGGCCCGGAAATGCAGACGTGACCCGCGCGCGGAGGTTCTGCCAGAGATCTGCCCATCGCAGGACGCGGAGCCTCTCGTCGGACTCCGCGGCGAGCAGGTCGAGCAGCCCCGCGGTGAATGCGCCGTGACGAACCCCGCCCGCGGTTTTCCCCTCGCTGGCGGCTTCACCCGATTGTGCGGATGCGACGACCAAGAAGCCTGGATCCGAAGGATCGAAGGATGCGAAGAGCCCCGCGCGGGCCTCGCCGCCACTCCGCGAGGAGACCGAGGGGAGCATCTGCAGCTCTTCGATCGAGCAAAACCGAACCGCGCTCTCCCGTGGGCGCCACGCGCTGCGCGTCGCGCCCGCAGAACAGCAGCAATCGAGGACGACGGTGAGATCGTCCGTCCGCGCGGCGATGCGGCGCAAGACGTCATTGATCCAGTGGTCGAACAAGAGCTCCCCGCCCGCGAGCGCGTCGACCGGGACGAGCGCCTCGCGCGCGGTCCGCGTGCCCCGCGGGAGCACCTGCGTGCCGTGGCCCGAATAATGGATGAAGACACGATCGCCCGGACGAACCCCCTCCCCTGCGAGCGCTTCGAGCGCGGCGCGAAGGTTCTCCGACGTCGGTTCGCCTTCCGGAAGGCGCGGTCGCCTCGACGACCCTGGATGAGGCGCGACGAGCTTCGTGATCGAATCGGCCGGGACCGAGAGTCGGTCGAGGAGGAGCGCCTCCAAGGCGTCGACATCGTTGACGCAGCCGTAGAGCGGATCGACGCGTGGATAGGCATCGATGCCGACGAGCAGGACGTGGAAGCGGGGGGATGCCTCGCTGGCGTCACCCGCTCGCGTTCGGTCGAACACGGTCATTTGTGTTCGATGGAAGCAAAGGACGAGCCTCTCGTAAAGGAGGAGGCTGCGTCAATCCGCAGTGCGTTGACACACATTGACATCGCTGACACGTCAAACGTCAACCTCTGACGCGTCAGCCGGGGCCGCGCAGACCGCGTTCCTGGGTGACAATCCAGGCACGAACGCTGCATGATGGGCCATTCAGACACGCCGCGGGATGCAGACGCGACCACGTGCCGAACAGGAGATGGACATGACGACGACGGGCCTGCTCGATCTCGGCGCTTCCGAGATCGTCGATCGAAATACGGGGGAGCTCCTCGGGTACGCATTCACCGTGGAAAGCGGCAAGGGACAGCTCCAGCGCTGGCTTTTGTTCCGGCACCCGCAGAACGAGCTCGAGATCCGGCCGCCCGCCCCCGCCATGGCAACCTGGTCCCTCGCGGACTGGCAGGCGAACGTGCCCAGCCTTTGGAGGCCCAACGGATTTTACGTTTGGGCGCAGGCCGACGTGTATCGGCACGGCGAAACGTACGACGGCGTGACCTGGGCGCAGATCCCGTCCGTCTCGCAGCTTCCCAAACCCACGTTCCCCGAACTCCCCGGGAGCAACTATCAGCTCGATTACACGGGCAAGGTCGCCGACGTGCTTCAGGAAAATTGGCGCGGCCGTGCGTTCGTCGTCCGCGGGTTGACGCAAGCATCGAGCATCGAGTACTGGTCGCTGCCGGCGCGTTATCAGCCGGCAGGCAGCAGGGGTACCACCACCGTCACCGTCGGCACGGAGGAAGCTTCCTCGCTCGATGCGTTCGTCGAGCACAGCAACAGGACGTGGAGCACCGGTAGCACGTTCGTCATCACCGGCTGCGCCAACTACCACGGCTCCGCGACGCCCTTCGCGCCCTGACAGGCCCCCGTTGCATCGACCGCCCGAGGCAAGTACCCTCGGGGCATGCCGGCGGGGGTCGATGCAGCCGCGACGCACACGGAGAACGAGCCTCTCGAGGAGGCCTCGTTTGTCGCGGCTCGGGCCGAAGAATCGGCGCTGATAGAGTCCACCTGCCCCGCCGATCCGCCAGAGCATTCCGAAGACGACGCCTCGAACGTCGACGAACCGGGACGCATCCTCGAGGGTCGTTATACGCTCGTCCGACGCATCGGCGGCGGCGCACACGGCGACGTCTGGGCCGCCGACGATCGCATCCTCGGCGAGCGCGTCGCACTCAAGTGGATGCGCGTGGCCCACGGATCCATGCTGGCCCGGATCCGGCGCGAGATCACGACGCTGCGCATGCTGCGTTTTCCCGGCGTCGTGCGGCTCATCGACGATGGCGTCGCGGACGGGAGGCCTTTCCTCGCGATGGAGCTCGTCGAAGGCCGGCCGTTCCCGGGCACGGAGAAGCCCCCC
The DNA here is from genome assembly GCF_028435265.1 of Polyangium jinanense. Lineage (GTDB taxonomy): Bacteria > Myxococcota_A > Polyangia > Polyangiales > Polyangiaceae > Polyangium > Polyangium jinanense. The sequence goes on from NZ_JAGTJK010000006.1 coordinate 34,662, forward strand.
GGTACGCCTCGCCGCATGGCATGGCAAACCCTCGCGGGTCCGACGCTCGCGCTCCTTGCGGCCCTCTCGCACGTCCACGCCGCCGGCGTCGTGCACAGGGACCTCAAGCCCGAAAATGTCCTCGTGCGTCCCGACGGGCGCCCCGTCGTGCTCGACTTCGGCATTTCCCAGCTTCAGGCGACGGGCTCCGAACGCCTGACGGGCGCCGGGCAGCTCGTCGGCACGCCGCTTTATGTCGCGCCCGAGCAGATCCTCGGTCGTACCGTGGATGCGCGGACGGACCTGTACGCCATCGGCGTGATGCTCTACGAATCGCTCACGGGCCGCGTGCCCCACGAAGCGCCGGACGTCCCTTCGATGCTGCGTGCCCGCCTCATGAAGCCGGCACTGCACGTGCAAGAGCTCGCTCCGGATCTGCCTGCCGTCGTGGCTCGGGTCATCGATCGATTGCTCGCCACACGAATCGAGGATCGATTCGGCTCTGCTGCGGAGGTGCTGGCAGCGCTTCGAGGCGAATCGATGAACGCTTCCGCAACGCTCCCGTGGCTCGGGAGCCGAAGTACCGTGCACGAGGTCGTCGGTGCCGTGCAGGCAGGGCGCTCCGTCGATATCATCGGCCCGCGCGGCTCGGGACGATCGCGTTGCATGCACGAGGCGGCCGATGCGCTCGCGGCCGGAGGTCGGTCCGTGCTGTGGACGCGTCCTTCCCGGGCGCCGCTCGGAAGTGTCCTCCCCTTCCTGGGGGAACCCCCCGGGGAAGCCGAGCTGCGGCTCGAAGGCGTGCTCGCGTGGGCAAACGACGCGCTGTCGAGGGCACTCGGCGAACGAACCGTCCTCTTCGCCGACGACGCAGAGCAACTCGACCCCTGGTCCGCAACGATCCTTGCGCGGCATCGAAAGGGCCCGGGCGTGATCGTCCGCGCCTTCGCGTCGCGGCCTTCCGGAATATCGGAAGGCGAGATCGTGGAGGTGCCGCCGCTCGATGAAGCCGCGCTCGCGCCGCTTTTCGCTGGCCCCGACAAACTATTTCATCTGCGGAAGGACGCAGCGCGGGCGTTGTGGGCGCGGACCGACGGGCTTCCCGCGCGCATCGAGGCGGAGCTCCTCACGTGGACGCGGCTCGGCCTCGCTCGCCGCGAGGGCCCGCTTTTCGCGGTCGATCGTGACGCCCTGAGCCGGCTCGACGCGGGGCTCGTGGTGATTCCGAGCGCGACCACGACGGCGCAAGGCCTCGACGAGACGTTGCACGCCGAGGAGGCGCTGCGCTGGCTCTCGCTCGCCGGTCGCCCCATGACCATTTTGCAGCTCGCGCATGTCATGCAATATGCGCCCTGGCGCATCGAGGCAGCTTGTGATTCGCTCGTGACGCTCGGGGCAGCCAAGCGCCGCGGGCACGAATGCTTCGAGGGGCGCGGGCGCGTGGATTTGCCCTGGAACGAGCAGCAACGCGCAGAGGCGCATCGAGCCATCGCCGCCGTCCTCGAGCCCGGCGACGAGGGACGGCTCCATCACCTGCTCTCCGCGGGGCTCGCCCGAGACGCCGCGCGAGACGCAGCCGTCGCCGCGTGGCGATACGCGGTCGAAGGAGATCTGGGCGCCGCGGCGGCGGCGCTCGCCGAAGGTCTCCGCGCAGCGCGTGAACAGGGCGCCGCACAAGAAGAAGTGGAAATCCTGTCGACATGGGCGAAGATCGCCTTCGCGCAGTACACACCGCGCGCGCTCGATCGTGTGCTCTACGAGCTCACGCGCGCACATGCACGCGGTGCGGGGCTCGAGCGGCTCGAATCTTTGCTCCGCGCGGCGCTCGCTGCACCGTGCGCAGCCGGGCTCAATGCCCTCGAAATGGCGGACGACATCGAACCGTTCCAGGATCCGGAGCTCGAGCGGCGACGGCATCGAATACGCATCACGGCGGTGGCGGCACGCGCGTCGGCTTCGCTCCTCGCAGAGGTGCTCGAGGAGGTGGAGACATGGGCGGAGGAGAGCGCTCATCCGCTCGCTCGGCTCAGCCTCGCCGAGGGGCGCGCGCTCCAGCGATACCACGAGGGTCGTTTTCAGGAAGCAGCGGCACTCCATGCCCAGGCCGCGACGCTCGAGCCGTGGAAGACGGGGCGCATTTCGTTGATGCTCAACAGCGCTTCCGCATTGCTGGAAGCATTTCGCCACGCCGAGGCAGCCGAGCGCGCCACGGAGGCGCGGGAGCTCGCAGCGCAATGCCGAGACCCCTACTGGGAAGGGCGCGCCGAATGGTTGATTCGCGCGGCTCGATATCGAATGGGGACGCTTCCGGGTCCCGATCTCGAGTTCGTGGACGCCATTGCCCGTGTAGGAGCGCTGGACCTGGAAGCGCTGGTTTGTCTGAACGAGGCCGCAGCGGCCATGCGCGCGGGAATGCAGGGCGAGGGCGCGGCGCTCGCGAAGCGGGCGGCTTCGGTATGGCACGGGATGGGACGGCCCTTCGCGACGATGCTGGCCCGCGCGCTCGCCATCGCATGCGGCGAGACCGCGGACGTGGGAGAGGTGGAGATGCTCGCGGAGCGGGCGGTGGCATGCAAAGGCCCTGGCCTCGGAATCCAGGCGCTCGGCCTGCTCGGTCGCGTGTTTCCTGCCATGAGAGGTCGATGGCAGGATGCCGTCGCGGGGCTCGTGCGCGACATCCCGAGGGCGAATTGGGATCGGTGGATGGATGTGCTTTCCGTGAACGAGTCGCTGGAGGGAGCGGTCGAGAGGCCGGGCGAGTCGTTATGAGCTGACGCCGCGCCGAGGCGAGGACGCCCGTCCTTTTCCTCGCACCGCGTAGGCAATGCCGTCCTGCAGCGACGCGAGCGTCACCACGCCGCCGAGATCGGCGCCGAGCTCGACCAGCGCCTGGGCTACGGCAGGCCGGATTCCCGTCATGATCACCTCCGCGCCGAGCAGCTTCGCCGCCCGCGCGGCGCGCACGAGCACCTCGGCCACGTGCGTGTCGACCGTATTCACGCCGGTCACGTCGACGACGACGATATGCGCCCCGCGCTCCTCCACCCCGCGCAGCATCGTCTCCACGAAATGCGCGGCGCGCACCTCGTCGATGGCCCCGATCAGCGGAATGGCCACCGCCGCGTTCGTGAGCGGGACGAGCGGCGTCCCGATCTCCTGGATGGCCAGGCGCTGCGCCTCGATGACCTGCTCCTGGAGCCGCCGCTGCTCCTGCGCGGCGCGCCTCTGTTCGGTCACGTCGCGCCCATAAATCGCGAGGCGCGCGAGTGGTCCGTCACCGCTCTGCACCGGATACGCGGTCACCTCGAACCAGCGGTCGTCACGCGCGGCGTCGAAGTGCGCAGGCGTGCCCGTGCGCCGTATCTCCTCCACCAAAGAGGCCCGACGGGCTGGCTCGTCGAGCGGGAACACGTCGCGCATCCCGGCCACCTCCGCCGGGGTGCATCCAAGCCGCCCCGCGGCCGCCTGATTGGCCACGACGACCACGCCCTCGAGGTCCACGAGCAGGAGCAGGTCCGTCGACGCGTCGAGCATGGCCTGTGCGTGCGCCTGGCTCTCGCGCAGCCGCGCGTCGGCCCGGCGCTCGGCCGTCACGTTCGTGGCGATGCCGCCGATCCAGCGAATGGTCCCCTCGCTGTCGCGTACGGGGAACTTGATGGATTGGTAGAAGTGAATGCCGTCTTCCCTCGGGCCAGATTCCTCTGCCACGATGGCTTCGCCCTTCGCGGCGACGAGGCGATTGTTCTCCCGCCAGGAATCGAATACCTCGGGAGGAAAGAACTCCCTGGCGTTGTGCCCGACGATCTCGGAGACCTCCTTCCGGCCCATGAAAATCGCGCAGGATTGGTTGGTGTGACTGTACGTGTCCTCGAGATCCATCACGAAGATGAGCGCCGGGATGTGGTCGATGACCGTCTGCATGACCCGATCTCGTTGCCGGACGGTCTCCTCGAGCTCGGCCACGCGCTTGCGCAGCGCATCATTCTCGACCGTCAACCTCTCGACGGTTTCCGTCTCTTTCGTCATCACATCTCCCGAGATGATGACTTTACCAGGCCCTTTCCCGACGCGACAGAGCGTAGATCGCGAGTGCGTTGCCCTTGTGCTGGCGAGGCATCCGTCATTGGAAGGGCCCGCACAGCCAACCCTCGCGGGTGTGTTTGCGCGGCCGCCACCTCATTTCTGCGTGCAGAATTTCTTCGTGACCCATCGGCGCTTGACGGTACGCATGGCCTACGTATTTACCCGTCATCGATACGTCATCGTCGCGAGAGCCACGCGCTCTCTGCCGGCAGGGTGTGATCATGTCATCGGTCGTCACGGGAGCTGGAAATACACGCGGACGGATCTCGCTGCGAGATCGAGGATGTATCCGAGCACGAGGAATGGACCATGAAGCAAAGCATGACGGGGGGAGTATTCTCGCTCGGGATCGACGGGAGGGAGAGTACGGGGCGCAAGAAATTGAAACGCGGGGACACGGACTACGGGTGAAGCCAAGAGAGGCTGACCTCGTCGTCCGGGCAGAGGTCAGTCATGGGCGAGAGCCGCGACATAGAGCGGAGGTTGCAGGAGGCGAAAGGCTTTTACGACGAGCTCGTAGGAATGCCGACGACCCGTCAGGGAACGATCTCGATTGCCTTGCGGATGGCGGCGCGGTTCGGGCCGGCCTGCTTGGTGATCGTGATTTCCGTCATCGCCTACGTCATCCTGGGGGTCTCGAGGACGACCTGCTTGTTGCCCTATGGCGGCATTCTAGCAATGGCAGTGTCCTTCGTGTTCGTCGAGGCCATTGCACGAGGGAAAAGACATGGCGAGAATGGCCAGCAAAGACGAAAAAGTTCGGCTCAACCTGGAAGTTCCCAAGCGCGTGCGAGAGCGGCTCGAGCGCGTGCAGGAAATGAGCGAGGCGGACAGCCTCACCGAGGTGATTCGGCGGGCGCTGACCCTGTATGACGCGCTGCTCACCACGGCGCGCGAAGACAAGGGCAAGCTCCTGGTTCGATACGAGGATGGGTCCGAGCGCGAGCTGATGCTCGTCTGAGCGACCTTGCAAGCATAGCCGCGACGTCGAAGCCCGCACCGGTCCCCGCCGGTGGCGGGCTCGACGCTTTGGAACGCTTTCGTGAGGGTCAGGACCCGGCTTGCCGAGGCGGCGCCGCCGAGGGCTCGGAAGGGCGTTCGGCGGCGTCGGCGACGCGGGGCAGCGCCTTCCAGGAGGGGAGCAGCGCGAGCAAGGCCGGGAGCAGCACCACACAGGCGACGAGGTTCACGCCGAGGCCAAGCAGCGACAGCTTGCCAACGCTGGCAAGGCCCGGGTGCGTCGCCAGCGCGAGCACGCCAAAGCCAAAGCCGTCGGTGAGAATGGCGCCGGCGACGTCCCAACCAGTGTGTTGCCACACTTTTTCGAGCGACTCGCCCGCGTCCACGCGCGCGAGCAGGTGCGCGCCGTCGTCCACGCCGATCCCGAGAAGGATCGGCAGCACGATCATGTTCAAGTAATTCAGCTCGGCGCCGAAGACGGGGAGCAGCGCGATCGTCACCACAAGGCAGAGCAGAGCCGGCCCGAGCGCGAGCAGCGCGAGCCGGAGACGGCCGAGAGTAAAGTACAGTACAAGGAAGACGAGCACGCCGGTGGTCACGAGGATACGCGGGGCGTCGCGCTCGATCGTCTCGAGCATGTCGGCGAGCACCATCGGCTCGCCGGCGGCCGCGCGCACCTCGCCGCCAGGCAGATCGATGCGGCGGAGCTGCGCCGCGAGCCGCTTGATCGCGGCGGCGTCGGCCATGCTCACCGTGGGGTAGAGCAGCACGAAGTGCACGGGGTCGGCGCCGGGCTTGGGCTCGAAGGTATGGCGCAGCGCGGGCGGTAGGTCGGCAGGGCCGAAGGGCTCGGCCGCGGCCATGCGCCGGAGGCGCTCGAGTCGGCCGCGCGTTTCCTCGTCGAGGCTCTCGGGGCGGATCCGGGAGGTGATCTTGGCGATCTCGCGCAGAAGCGGGCGCTTCGCCTCCTGGCCCGCCGGGAGCAAGTCGGCGCGCGTGGCGGTCAGGCCGATGGTGGCGTCGGGGCCAAGCGCAGTCATGCGCGCGCGCACGGCGGCGGAGACGTCACGCGCCTCGACCTCGCTGCGGGCGAGCACCACGAGTGGAGTCTGCGAGCGGCCGAGCAACGCGTTCACCTCGCGGTCGCGGCGGAAGCTCGGCAGGTCGGCGTCGTCGAGGTGGGAGAAGTCGGCGTCGAAGCGGGCGTGGGGGAGCTGGGTGAGCGCGAGGGCGCACGCGACGAGGAGGCCGCCGAAGAGCGCCGGGGCCGCGCGGTGCATGAAGCGCACGCCGGGGAGCGCCACGCCGGCGCGCACGGGCGAGAGGCGTGGAGCGTGGCGCGCGAGCACGCCGAGCAGCGCGGGAAGCAACGTCAGGTAGGCGAGCAGGACGAGGAGCGTGCCCAGCGCGGCGAGTAGGCCGAACTCGCGGAAGGCGCGGAAGTCGGTCCAGGTGAGGCAGCAGAACGCCGCGGCGGTGGTCAGCGCGGCGGCGAGCGAGACGCGACCGGCCTCGCCGAAGGCGCGACGGATCGCCTCCTCCTCGGCCACGCCGGCGCGACGCTCCTCCTCGTAGCGGCCGAGGAGGTGGACGCCGTGGTCCATGCCGATGCCGACCAGGATGGCGCCGATGAAGGCGGTGAGGATGTTGAGCGTTCCGAAGAGCGCGCCCGCGGCGCCGTACGCCAGCGCGAGGCCCGCGTAGAGCGGCGCGAGCACCAGGCCGATGGCGAGCAGGCGTCGAAAATGGAAGGCCAGGTAGGCGACGACCAGGCCGAGCGCGAGCGCGGAGGTCAGCGCGAGGTCGCTCCCGAGCACCGCCTGGAGGTCGACACGCTTCGGGTACCGGCCAGTGAGCTCGACGCGGAGGTCCGGCGCGTAGGCCGTGGGCTCGGCCTCGCGGAGCACGCGCTCGACGTCGGCGACGACCTGCTTCGCGAAGGTGAGGTCGGAGGCCAGTCGGGTCGGGCGGACGAGGATGGCCAGGGTGCTGCCGGTCTCGTCCTCGTGGTACGGCCCGCGCCGCGCGCCGCCGTTGTCTTCGAGGCGCTTGCGGTACTTGGCTTCGAGGTCCGCGACCTCGACCGGAGGCGGCTCGTCGTCGAGGTCGATGTAGGAGCGCTCGATCTCCCAGCGCTGGCGCGCCGCGAGGCGATCCCGGAGCGCCGTGAGGTCGGCCGGGTCCGCGAAGTAGAGGCCACGATCTTCGAAAAACTCCGCCGGGAAGCGGTGATCGACGTACTGCACCGTCTCGAGCTTTTCGAGGCGGGGCGCGATCTCGTCCGCGAAGCGCCGCCGCGCGGCCTGATCCCCGCCCTCGACGAGGAGCACCACGTACCCCACCCCGCCGAAGCGCGCCCGCAGCGCCTCGATGCCTTGTACGCTCGGGTAGCTCGGCGGCAGGAGCTGGGTGATGTCGGGGTCGAGCTTGAGCCGGCCGGCGGACCAGGTGCCGAGCGCGGCGGCGAGGGCGACCAGCACGATGGCGAGGGCGGCGTGTCGAAAGGCGGCCACCGCCACGCGCGCGAGGACGGCGCGGATGGCGGCGGGCACGGAGCCGAGGCGCGCGTCTCCGTCGTGATCAGGCGCGGCTGACATCACGCTCCCTCGGGCCACTCAGGGGAACCGCGTCGTTCGTTTCGTTCGCGGCGGGCGCGACCGGGAACACGTGGTTGCGCAGCAGCGGGTAGTTCCAGGTCGCGAAGACGACGAGGCGCGTGAGAGCCCACGCGATGCGGTCGTCCATGGAGGGCAAGAGGAGGAGCACGGCGACGCCGCCGGCGTTGAGGGCAGCGCTCGAACCGGAGACGAACACGAAACGCGCGGCCTGGCTGGCTCGCGGGCCGGCGTCGGCCTCGAAGGCCCACGCGCGCGAGAGGGTGAAGGCCACGACCCCACCCGCGACGCAACCCGCGCCCGTGGCGAGCGGCGGCGGCGCGCCGGTCCCGATTACGAGCACCTGCACCACCACGAAGTCGAGCGCCGTGGCGAGCGCGCTCACGGCGATGGCGCGCGGCAGCGCCCGGCGGTCGTCGCGTGGCAACTTGCCGCCGAGCGCGCGGACCAGGAAGGCGAGCCGCTGGAACGCGGTCGCGTGCGAGGTGAGCGCGATGAGGGTGACGCCGGCGGCCGCGATCCAGTGCGGCGGGCGCGGGTCCTCCGGCGAGACGATGGCCTCCAGGATGGGGCTCAGCGCGACCGAGAGGCCGAGCACGAGGATGCGCTCGGCGCGCTGCATGAAGCCCACGTCCTTCATGGTGGCGCCGAGCGCCTCGCCGCGGGCGCGCACGTACGGGACGAAGAGCGAGCCGGTGAGCGCGAACAAGCAGGGCAAGAGCACCCAGCTCTCGCGGTAGTACCAGGCGAGGCCCACGAGCACGGCCGACTCGCAGTAGCGATCGAGGACCGAGTCGAGCGCGGCGCCGCTTGGCGAGGCCTGCCCGGTGGCGCGCGCGACCCGCCCGTCCAGGTAATCGAGCGCGCCCGCGCTGACGTAGAGCCATCCGCCCAGCGCGAAGCGGCCCGCCGCGATGGCGACGCCCCCGCCCGCCGCGAGGCCCACCGCCAGTGTGGTGATGGCGTTGGCAGGCACCCCGGCGGCGGCGAGCCCCTGCCAGAACGGGCGCATCAGCCAGGCGAAGAAGTGGCGCGCACGCGCGGTGGTGAGCCCGCCGAGCCCGCGGCCGTCGGCCTCCTCGTCGTGGAAGCGGCCAAAGGCCAGGGTGCGCACCGCATAGGCGGCGAGGCCGATCAGCGCGTACGCGATGAGCAGCAGCGCAGGCGCGGCCGCGGTCCAGATGCGCTGGGCGGCCGAGAGGCTGCCGGTAAGCAAGTCGGAGAGCGGGTTCATACCGAGACCTCCGGGGCGGCGCCGCCCTTGCGTGGCGCCGGATCGAGCAATGCGCGTTGCGCGAAGAGGACCGCGCGATCGGCGGCGAGGGCCACCGCGGCGCCGGCAAGGATGTCGAGGATGTAATGGTGCCGGAGGTACATGGCGGAGAACGCCATGAGCGCGGCCCAAGCAATGGTGAACACGCGCAGCCGGCCGCCCAGCGACCACGAGGCGAGCGCAGGCAGCACGGCATACCCTACGTGCAGCGAGGGCATGGCCCCGAACACGTTGGAGCTGCGGGCATAAAACGCGTGGAAGATGTGGACGCCGAACAGGGCGTCGAAGCGCGCCCCCCCCGCCGGATTCGAGGGCGCGTCGAGCACGGCGGGACCTGCGCCGTAAAGGTCGACGTACCAAGGCGGCGCCGCGGGCCAGGCGATCCAGATGATCCAGCCGAGCAGGCTCGCGGCCGCGAACCCCCACGAAAGCCGCTGCATGCGCTCCTGATCACGAAAATACAGGTACGCCCCGACCGCGAAGACCTGGATCAGATAGAGGAGGTACACGACGCCGGTGAGCGCATCGAGCGCCGGGTGCGTCGCATGCGCGACGAGCTCCGAAATCGGCACCTTCCCCGCGCTCGTGCTCACGCCGAAGAGCGCGCGCTCGGCCTCGAAAAGATCGGCCACGTGGATCTCCCCGCGCAGGTGGATGAACAGGCGCAGGAAATCGTAGGCGAGCCCGGTGAACACGAAGGGCGCGGCGATCGCCGCGAAGCGCCGCGCGCGCGGCCCGGTCCAGACGAGGGCCACGAACATGCCCACGAAGACGAAATGCTCGGGCCGGAGCCCCAGCGTCGTATGGATCAGCAGGAGCAGGAGCGGGGCGCCCCCGAGGGACGCCCACGCCCACGTGCTCCCGTCGCCCCTCGGCCGCAGCTTCATCGCTCGCCTCGCCACGTCACCGACGGGATCAGTCGTAGTACTCGTTGCCGAGGTGGGTGATGAGCTCCTCGCCGATCATCCACCGCAGCGTGTTCTTGAGCTTCATCGATTGGATGAAGAGGTCGTGCTCCGGGTAGAGCTCCGGCGCCGTCATCGGGCTCTTGAAATAGAAGCTCAGCCACTCCTGCGTCCCGCGCATCGACGCGCGCGCCGCGAGGTCGAGCAAAAGCGCCAGATCGAGCACGATGGGCGCCGCGAGGATCGAGTCCCGGCAGAGGAAGTTGACCTTTATCTGCATCGGGTAACCGAGCCACCCGAAGATATCGAGGTTGTCCCAGCCCTCCTTGGCATCGCCGCGCGGCGGGTAATACTCGATACGGACCTTGTGGTAGATCTCGCCATAAAGGTCCGGATACCGCTGGGGCTGGAGGATCTGCTCGAGCACGCCGAGCTTGGAGACCTCCTTCGTCTTGAAGCTGTTCGGGTCGTCGAGCACCTCGCCGTCACGATTGCCGAGGATGTTGGTGGAGAACCACCCCTGCAATCCCAAGCTGCGGGCCTTGAGCCCCGGGGCGAGGATGGTCTTCATGAGCGTTTGTCCCGTCTTGAAGTCCTTGCCCGCGATGGGCACGCCCATCTCCCGCGCGAGCTGCCAAGCGGCGGGGAAATCGACGCAGAGATTGGGCGCCCCGTTCGCGAAGGGGACCCGCTCCTTGAGGCAGGCCCAGGCATAGATCTGGGAGCTCGAAATGCTCGGATCGTCCGCGGCGAGGCCCGCCTCGAACGCCGCAATGCTCTGGTGCACCGCGCCGGGGGCGATGAAGACCTCGGTGCTGCCGCACCAGATCGCCACGGCGCGCTCGGCCCCATGGCGGCGGACAAACTGCCGGATGTCTTCACGGACCTGCTCGACCATCTCCGCCTTGGACCGGGCCGCCTTGACGTGCGTGCCGTGGAGGCGGCGCACGTATTCCGGGTAAAAGGCGCCGCGCATGGGCTCGATCTGCGCAAGCTCCGCGGCGACCGCGTCGATGTGCCGCGCTTCGAGCACCTCCGCGTGCCGCGCGACCTCGAGCGCGTTATCGGGAAAAATGTCCCAGGCGCCGAACACGAGGTCGTCGAGCGATGCCAAGGGGAAGGCCTCGCGGACGAGCGGGGAGCGGTCCTCGGTGCGTTTGCCGAGGCGAATGGTGCCCATTTGCGTGAGCGAGCCGATCGGCTTTTCGAGCCCCTTGCGGGCGAGGAGCACGCCGGCGATGAAGGTGGTGGCCACGGCGCCGAGGCCGGGAAGCAATACGGCGAGCTTGCCGGTGGCGGGGCGAATCGTCTGCGGGCGTTCTCTCACGGCTCTCCTCGATCCTTGGCAGCGGCGCAGCCAGGCACGTTCGATTTCAGGCGGGTGGTTTGCCGAAGTTCTCGGTGCGCAAGATGCACGCGCGGCCGGGGCCCGGGGACTTCGATCCGACGAGCCGTTCGATCCCTCCGACGAGGCCATGCATTTGGACCACGAACCAGCAGGCAGAGTGGATGACCTTCAGGGCGCTTGCTCGACATGTGGGTCGCCTCGTCCGTCTCCCCCCGCCCACCTCCTTGCCCGCTCCGCGCCGAACCCTTCGCCAAAAAGCCGCGTCAGTTTCCTGCCATGCGTTGCGCATCGGCGCGATGCGCCCCCTTCGGCCGCGTGGCGAGGTATCGCTTGGCAGCGGCAACGGCCTCTGCGGTACGGCCCGCGCGCTGGAGTGCGACGGCTCGCAGATAATCCGCCTCGTCCGCCCGCGCATCCGCCGGGTACGTCGAGACGAACCACTCGAACTTGTCGGCGCCGGCGGCGTAATCGCCCCGACGGAGTGAATCCATCGCGTCGGCAAACGCGCGCGACGCGGCCGAAGGGACGCGCGCCGGCGGCGGAGGCACGAACGTAGGCGCGGAAGGCGGCGTCGCTGCCTCGGGGCTCTCTTCCGAGGCAGATTCGCTCGGGGCTTCCGGGAAGCGCTCGGGCGGTCGTCCGTTTCCGCGCACGACCGCGGCGCGCGACGACGTTTTCTCTTTGGCAGGCGCGCTCGGGACGACCGCGGACGACGTGGTGTCCGGCGCGGCCTTCTCGACGGGTTTTTCCTTTTCGAACGCCTCGTCCGTCGCCCGCCAGGATCCACCTGCCGGAATCACCGCCGTGAATCCCGCATACTGGACCTCGGCCGTGCCTTGCTCCACGGCCACGCGGAGGATCCGGCCCTCCTTTGCCTCGACCCGAAACGTGGTCGCGCGGACCTCGATTTGCGCGTCTTTCGTGCGCACGACGAACCGCTCCCCCGCGCCGAGCTGATTTTGCGCCACATCGAGGGCGCCGTCCTCGAGGATCACCTCGTCGAGCCCCGCGCTTCGATTGCGCGTGAAGCGGGCATCGTCCGACGGGCGCAACTGCGGCTCGGACGCCCCTTGCAGGCGCGGCGGCGCGGTCATGTGCTGCGCGGCTTCGATCCGGTTTGTCGCGGCGCTCCACTTCCCGCCGAAAAATCCGAGCGCCACCGCCATGGTCAGCGTCGCCGCCGCGAGCAGAAGCCGCGTCTTTTCGAACGAGGCACCTGGGGTCGGGAGCGCCGTCGCGCGCTCCAGAATGCCCACACGCGCGCGCTGGTGCGAAAGCGGCGTCACCCGATCGCGTGGCGCGCGTACGGCATCTCCGATTCGATGGAGGTCGCGCGCGAGGCCCGTGCACACGGCGCAGCCTTTGAGATGGCGCTCCATCGACGCCGCCTCCTGCGGGCCGAGCCGCCCGTCACGCAGGGCCTCTACGAGATTCATCCACGGGCAGCCCGTAGACGTCATCGCATCCCCCTTTCCAGCGTTCGCCGAAGCTCGGCCCGCGCCTCGTGCAGGCGCCGCCAGACCGTGCCGACCGGCGTGCCGAGGATCTGCGCGACCTCGGGACCGGACATGCCATTGTATTCGACCATCACCAGCACGATCCGCTTCTCGTCGGAGAGGCGCGCGATGGCCGCCTGCAGGAGCGCCTCCTCCTCGGCCTGGTTCACGTGCTCCTCCGGGCTCGGCCGAGACGCCGTGGGGGCCGCGCAAAAGGCATCGTAGAGCGCGCGCAGCCGCGCGAACGTGCGCTTGCGCCGCCGGAGGAGCTGCACGGCGATGCCCATCAAAAAAGGCAATGCCGAGGCACGCCCGTCGAACGAGGCGGCCGCGCGGGTCGCCGTGAGAAACGTCTCCTGCACGAGATCGTCGACGTCCGAGGCATTGGGCGCGGCGCGCAGGAGGAACTGGCGAACGGGTTCGTGGTAACGATCGAAGAGAATGCCCAGCGGCCCGAGCTCGCCTTGGGCGATTGCAACGAGCAGCTCCGCGTCGCTGAGAGCGGGGGCATTCGAGAGACGCTTGGGGGCGAGCGTCGTCATGGAATCGCCACCTCGAGCCCGACCCCGAGGCCGAGCGTGTAGCCCGGGAAAGGCACCGACGCCCACGCGCGCCCGCTCGGCGCGACTTCGCCGTCGACGGCGATCACGGCACGGAACGCGCCGGAGATCGGGACGACGACCTGCGTCTCCAGGCCGAGCCGGAAATAAAGCCGCGTATCCTGGTCGAACTTCTTGTCGCCTTCGAGCTCCTCCTCCGGCACCACGCTCGACACCACTGCGAGGGAAGGCCGAAGCGCGGGCCTGAGCTCGATGGATCCCACGGTAAAAGAGCGAAATGCCGAGGCGCCAATGCATAGCTCCGCCGTCTGCGGCAGCCCCTCGACAAACGACATTGAAAAACCATCTTGACGGATCCAAACCCCACCCCCCCACGATCGGAAGGGCACCGCTGCCGAGAGGGTCACCCCACCCCAGATCCGATGCGCCGGCCCCGCGTACCGGGGCCCGACGGCAATGCCCAAGAGCACACGCGGTTCGCGTGGCTGCGGATCCTTCTGCGGCGTGGAAGGCGTCTCGGGGCTCGGAGGCAGCGGCTTGGCGAGGAGCGCCTCGCCGAGCGGCCCGACTTCGTCCGGCGACTCGACCTCGCGCGTGACGGTATGCCCGTCCGCGTCGACGACGGTCACCTGAGCCACGTCCGTGCTGACGACCAGATCGACCTCGCCGCCCACACAGCTCCAGGGCTGCCCCGCTGTGCCGGTCGCCGCGACCAGGTCCTCGACGGCGCGTCGCCATGCCTCAGGCTGGGCGGAGACGTTTGCCCCGAGGCGCGCCGGCGTACATGGCTGCGGGGGCGCCGCGCTCGCCGCAGTGGGGAGCATCGCCGAGAGGGTCAGGCCGAGGAACGTCGTGCGCAGCGTCAAGAGGCGAGGACTCCACCCCTCCTTGCCCGCTCGTCGGCGGACCCTTCGGAGAAAAATCGCACGGGCGTGGGAGCCGGGTCAAGCGGGGTCCCCTTCCATACATTGGAAAAACCGCGGTATTCGTGTCCTGGCCCTCTCGCAGGCGCCGGCCGATCCGTGGCTGCATATATGTAGGGAATGGTGTAGACCCACGCATGCCTGCTGTTTGCCGCCGCGCCCTCGCGGCCATTGCCATGTGCGCCCTGTTCACGTCGCTCGGCTGCTCGCCGGTTTTGCCGACCCCTCGCTCGGACGTCGAAAAAACCGACGTCCCCCGCCCCGCGCCTCGCTGGGGAATCGTCATTCACGGAGGCGCGGGCGTCCTGGATCGCGCCTCGCTCTCCCCCGAACGCGAGGCCGAGACACGCGCGGTTCTCACGGCGTCGCTCGAGGCAGGGCACGGGATCCTCGCGAAGGGCGGCAGCAGCCTGGACGCCGTCACGGCGGCCATTCGTATCCTCGAGGATTCGCCCCTCTTCAATGCCGGCAAGGGCGCGGTCTTCACGCACGACGGCACGAACGAGCTCGACGCGGCCCTCATGAACGGCCACACGCGCGAGGCGGGCGCGGTGGCGGGGCTACGCCACGTGCGAAACCCCATCGCGCTCGCGCGCGCCGTGATGGAGAAATCACCACACGTGATGATGATTGGCGAGGGCGCCGAGCGCTTCGCCGAGCAAGAGGGGCTCGCGCTCGTGCCCGAGAGTTATTTCTACACGGAGGAGCGCTGGCAGGCGCTCCAGCGCGCCCTCGCGGCGGAGAAAAAGGCGCCTCCGCCGCCGCAGCAGGGCAAACCACAGAGCTTCTGGGAGAGCCCCGCGGGGCGTGATTCCAAATTCGGCACGGTCGGCGCGGTGGCGCTCGACCAGGCGGGCCACCTCGCGGCGGGGACGTCGACGGGCGGGATGACGAACAAGCGGTTCGGGCGCGTCGGGGATTCGCCGATCATCGGCGCGGGGACGTACGCGGACGAGGGCTGCGCGGTGTCCGCGACGGGGCACGGGGAATATTTCATCCGGTACACGGTGGCTCGCGACGTGTGCGCCCGGGTCGAGTATTCGGGAATGGGGCTCGGGGCGGCGGCGGATCGGGTGGTCATGGACATCCTGGTGAAGGCCGGGGGCGAGGGAGGCATCATCGCCATGGACGCACAGGGAAACGTGGCCATGCCGTTCAATTCGAAGGGGATGTACCGCGGAACCATGGGAGCGGACGGGATCGCATCGGTGGCGATTTTCCGGGATCCGTGAGCCCCATGAGCAAGCGAGCCGAGACAACCGTGCAGGAGCGGCGTGACGGCTCGTGATTCGTGTCTAGACTTCCCTTCATGAGGCTCGTCGGACAGATCCACGTGACGCTCCGGGGCGAGGTCATCCATCGGGAGCCGAGCGTCTGGGAGAAAATCAAGCAACGGCTCGGCGGCTCGCCGGGCCTCGCCACGGACCGCGTGCGCGTGGCGTTCGAGGCGAGCTCGCTCGTCGACGCGATCAAGCGCGCGCTCGTGAGCCTGGGGTTCGACAACGCCGTGTCGCTCGTGGTCGACGATACCGTCGTTTTTCAGGACACGGACGGCAAGGCGGGGGATCTGCCGGATCTCATGATCGCGATGTCGGACCACACATCGCTCTTCGGCAGTGGATTCCGCGAGCTAAGGCTGGCGCTCGAGCATGAGGAGGCCGGCTTGCACCTGCTCGTCGAGACGCGCGCGTTCACCGAGCACCACGCGGGAGAGCCCTCGGCGTATGTCTCGATCGGCGGCCGCCTCCAGGATCTCGAACCCAGGCGCGGCGAGTCCGCGGAGGAATACCGAAATCGTGTCGCGCCGCTCGTCACGGACACGACGCGCCTCGAGGGCGCGCGGCTGCAGTTCGAATCGTTCGTCACGCGCCTCGAGGACGCCTTGCGGGCCACGATGCCCGAGGCGATCATCTCGCAAAAGCGCGCCGAGGCGCTCGTCGTGCGGCCGTCGCGCGAGCCGGAGCAGGAGACGAGGCTCGAACCTTCGAACCCGGCCTACGACCCTTACGCGCGGTATTACCCGAGCCCGATGGGGATGATGCTCGACGTCATGCTGATCTCGTCGTTCATGCACATGATGCATGCACCGATGATCCACGTGGTGAACCCGTCCGGAGCGCATGTCGGATCGGCCGCGGACGTCTCGCAAAACCCTGGGCTCGCGGAGGCCGATTCCACAGATACGGGGGACGGCGGGGACGTCGGCCACGAGGACGGCGGAGGCGACGATTTCGGGGGCGGCGACTTCGGGGGCGACGACTTCGGCGGGGATTTCGGCGGGTTCGACTGATTCTCACGGGTCATCATCGAGTAGCCAAACCGCCGAGCTCTGCTCGACAGGCTCGCCGACGAGCTCCGCTGCAGAATCGAGGATCTCGGGCCACGTCGACGCGGCATACCCAGCACGACGCGCCAGATCGGCGCCCCGCGCCGCGACGATCAAAGCGTGCGCGGCGGGCACATTGTAGCCCGCCGCATAAAGCGGGTTGAGCTCGAGCACCACCGGCCCCCCACCACGAACGAAGGCGAGATCCGCCACGTAACTTGGCGGAAAATCCGCCCCGAGCAGGGCCGGCGCGAGCGAGCGCACGGCGTCGACAACGATTTCACGGCGATCGGCAAGCGCGCTTTCGAGGGCGCGCCGCGGTTCGTCGGCGAGAACCTCGAACGGGCCATGATAACTGGCCATCAGGACGCGACCGCACAGCACCGTGAGCCGCACCTCGAAGGGTACACGAACGGCATCACGCGCGCCCGGGAGCGCCGGCAGCTCGATCCGCTCGAGCTCGAGATGCTCGCGCAATGCGAGGCCGCCGACGTCGAGAGATACGCGCAGGCGGCGGATCACTTCGAAGACGGTCGCCTCGATGTCCGCCTGGTTGCTGCCGAAGTAATGCTCCGGGTTGGTCGACTTGGTCGACGTGTAGAAGCCACGAATGAAGATGCCTTCATGCGGCTCGATCTCCGCATCGAAGAGGGCATTGTAGATCGTCTCGGTCAACAGGTTACGCACGGCCGCTGGTGAATCGATGGCCGCGGCGCATGCGTCGTCCACCGGCAAAAAGGCCGTCCGCGGCGTGGGAATGCCGGCGCGCACGAGGACCGGGTACGAACGATCGAGCCCGAGGACCCGCTCCACGTCGTCGGGAGGGTCGAGGACACACGCGGGCAGAAGGGCGAAGGCGCGATCGAAGACGGTCCGATACCTCTCTCGCGGCAGCATGGGCAGATCGATCCAGCACACGCTGCCGCGCACGTCGCCCGCGTCCAGCGCGTTCGCGTGACGGATGGCGATGTCCCAGCCTTGCAGGCGTGCGAGCTCGGTCCAGAAGGCGTGGCGGCGCTTGATCATGGCCACGTTCCGAGGGTCGGCGTGGGGATCGAAGGCGCGGTCGAGGTCGGAGATCAGCGCGATGCGGGGCACGGCTCAAGCTTCGCACATTTCGAGTAGCCGGGCCCTTCCGGGATCGCCCAGACGTGGTACACCTCAGCGTTCGTCTTGCATCATTTGCAGCTCATGGTGACGCCTGCGCCCGCCACCCGGGCGGTCCAATACACGTGCGTGGCATCGACCGCCACGTCGAACGCGCTTATCTGCGGGCCGCGCGCCACATTGGCCACGTCGCCGCCCTCCTTGGGTACACGAATGACGCCGCGCTCGTCGAGCGAGCCGCCATCCTTGCTGCGCAGCGTGACGTAGACGTCATCGCCGTCCAGCGTGAGGCTCACGGGATCGGCAAGGTCCTTGGCCAGCACGACCGGCGTGCCACCGGCCTTGGGGGCCTTCATCAGCGTGCCGGCCGAGGGCTCGACCCAGTAGACGTTCGTCCCGTCCACCTCGAGCTCGTGGAAAAAAATATGGTATGTGACGGTGGTGGGAGGCGCGATCTCCTCGATCTCGCCGCCTGCCTTGGGCACGCGCACGGTGCGGCCCGAGAGGTCGTCCGCGTTGCCGATGGTGCGCACGTAGACGAACGCGTCGTCGACCGCGATGGAGCCCGCGCCCGAAATCGACGCGAGGGATTCGACCTTGGACATGTCCTTGGGCGTCCGGAAGAGGCCTGCCGTCGACGTGAAATAGACGCTGCTCTCATCCACCGCGACCACGCTGATCGAATCCTGTGCGAGGACCACCGCCCCGCTGCCGTCCTTGTTCATCCGCACGAGCTTCTCGGCGTAATCCACGACGTACAGCGCCTCGTCATCCATGGCCAGCGTGTACGCCAGATTGAATCCCTGCGCGAGGCGCTTCGGCGACGTGCCGCCCGGATCCGCTCGCCATACCGAGTCATCGCGGGTCCAGTAGACGCCGCTCGCATCCGCGACGATACCGTTCACCGCGCTCTCGTCCACGCCCTCGCCGAACGTGACCAGCGGGCATCCGCCAGGGCCGTAGTTCGTATTCGGTTGATCGTTCGTTGCCTGATCGCTGCACCCGGCGATGAGCAGGGTCACCAATACCGAAGAAATTGCACGCACGTTTATCCTCCTGGAAGGAAGCGGGCCGCGCCATGCACACAACGTGCCAGCAATCCATTCCGCGGAGAATGCTCTCCAACTATGAATAGAGGTTCACAGCCACCCGGGCGAAAGGGTCATTCTCGTTCCAGGTTTGTGTTGTAGACCTGGATGGTGTATGAGAAATGTACTTCCGTGGTCGGGAGGGACAACATGAACCGCACGAGACCCCTGATATCGGAAGAAGAAACCAGGCGCCTCGTCGAGGAGGCCGTGCGCAAGACCAGCGCGGAGCACCCCGGCGACGCCGAGGCCATGAAAGCCGCGCTGCACGACGTGTGGCGTGTATGGTCAAGGGACTGGGTGACCAGCATCATGGGCGGCGACGGCGGCACGACCGTCTTCGCGGAGCGCGGCGCGCTGTACATCGGATACCGGTGGCTCGGGCGCGACTGGGAATCCAAGTTCGAATGGCGTGAGGGGCAGTGGGTCGAGACGGAGGCGTACGACGGCTACCTCGAGGGCTGGGGGCTCGTGGACGCGTTCATGTCGGGGTTGCATTTCGATTCTCCGAGCGCGTACCTTTGAGCCCATCGCCGCGTGAGCAACGTGGCCCAACAGCGATTGAGCCGGTTCACGCCGTCGCCGTTCGACGTACCATCCGCACGACCAGCGCGGCGGTCGAAGTCGCCGTCGCCAGCACGACGACGCCCATCCAGCCCCATTGCGCCAGTGCCAAGCTGGCGAGCGCGGCGCCCCCGGCCATTCCGATGAACATACCGGTGAACAGCAGCGCATTCAGACGGCTGCGCGCGCCGGGTTCGATGCCATACACCAGGGTTTGGTGCGCGACCAGCGTCGCCTGAACACCGAAATCGAAGCCAATCGCGGCGACGACGATCAGGCCCAGTTGCGCCGAGGCCGGCAGCAGCGGTGAAAGCGCCATGGTCGCGAACGAAACCGCGGTCAGCCCTGCGCCAAGACGCGTGACGAGCTCCGGTCCACGTCGGTCGGCCAAACGCCCGGCCAGCGGTGCGGCCAGCGCGCCGGCCGCGCCGGCCAGCCCAAAAGCGCCGGCGGCGGCACTGCCCAGGTGGAAGCTGCCGTGCAACATGACCGCCAGCGTCGACCAGAAGCCACCAAAACCGAGCGCCAGCAATCCTTGCGCGAGCGTCGCCTGCCGCAACGCCGGATAACGGCGCCATAACGCAACCAGCGAACCCATCAAGGCGCGGTAGCCTAGCTGGGTCGTGGGCTCAAAGCGCGGCAATCCCTGCCAGGCGACCACGCCGATCAACGCCATGGCGCCCGCGGCCGCCGTATACACGGCGCGCCAGCCAAAATGCTCGGCCACGAAGCCGCTGACCACGCGCGACAGCAGGATGCCCAAAAGCAGGCCGGTCATCACCGTACCCACCACCTTGCCGCGCTGCGATTCCGGCGCCAGCGTCGCGGCAGCCGGCACGATGTCCTGCGCCAGCGTCGCCGTCAGCCCGACGGCCAAGCTGGCCCCGAGCAGCCAGCCAATCCCCGGGGCGAAGCCGCAGAGCAGCAGTGAAAGCGAAAGCAGCGCTGCCTTGACCAGAATGATGCTGCGCCGATCGTATCTATCCCCGAGCGGGGCGAGCAGCAGAATCCCCAGGGCATACCCCAGTTGCGTCGACGTGGGCACCAGGCCCAGAAGCCAGTCGCCAGCTTGGAGGTCCGGGCCGAGCACCCCCAGCATCGGCTGGCTGTAATAGAGCGACGCAACGCTCAGTCCGGCGCCGGTGGCCAGCAGAAGCACGAGCGAGCGGGAGAGCCCGCCCTGGGCAGGGGCGGTGACGGTGACATGCGTGACCTGAATGGATGCCATGGTGGACGCCTCTTCGGTTGACCTGAGGCCATCGTACAAGCCGCTCCGAAGACGTGGTAGCTGCCTCGGGCGCAGACTTGATATACGCTGCGCGTATGACCAACCCAGACATGACCGGCATGGACCGGATCGGCCTGATGCAGACCTTCGTGCGCATCGTCGAGGCCGGCAGCCTCTCGGCCGCGGCCGCGCAACTGGGGACCAGCCAGCCCACCGTGAGCCGGCGCCTGCAGGCGCTCGAGCGCTCCCTGGGCCTCAAGCTGCTGCAGCGCTCGACCCACGTCATGAAACTCACCGACGATGGCGCGCGCTGCTTCGCGCATGCC
The DNA here is from genome assembly GCF_028435265.1 of Polyangium jinanense. Lineage (GTDB taxonomy): Bacteria > Myxococcota_A > Polyangia > Polyangiales > Polyangiaceae > Polyangium > Polyangium jinanense. The sequence goes on from NZ_JAGTJK010000006.1 coordinate 55,443, forward strand.
AAGACGCTCCTGGATCGCTGGGAGGCGATGACCGCCGACCTGCGCGGGGCCAAGGACGCGCCGGAAGGCCATTTACGGGTCCTGGTTCCGCACGCATTCGGGCAGCAGCAGCTCATCGCGCCGTTGACGGCGTACCTGAAGCGTCATCCGCTTGTCACGGTCGAATGGCTGCTCCACGATCGGCGTCCCGATTTCATTGCCGAGGGCATCGATTGCGCCGTGCAGGTCGGCGCGGTGGACGATCCTTCCGTGGTGGCCGTTCGCTTGGCCGAGGTGCCGCGCATCGTCGTGGCCGCCCCGGACTTGTTCCGCGAGCGGCCGCTTCCGCGGCAGCCGGACGATCTCGCGGCGCTGCCATGGCTTGCGCTGCAGACCTATTATCGCAACGAAGTGGCGCTGGTGCGAAAGGCCGATGGCGTCACGCGCCGCTTTGTGATCCGGCCCCGCCTGAGCACCGATAGCCTGTATGCGCTACGCAACGCGATGCTCTCGGGGCTCGGGGCAGGCATCGTCTCTGCGTGGATGGTGACCGACGATCTGGAGCAGGGGCGACTTTTGCACCTGGCACCCGCGTGGGAAGCGCCGCGGCTGCCCGTCCACCTGGTCTATCCCTATGCGCGCTTCTACCCGGCCCGGCTGCGCGTGTTCCTGGAGGCCATGCGCGAAGCGGTGCCGACCATCGCCGGGTAGCTCGAGAACAGGGAAGCGAATCTCGCAGCCTCTCCGCTCCTCCCATTGCCCTGCGCGCGAGAATCGTGCTGCCGCGCGCCCCGGCGATTCGCTTCTTGTCCCGCTTGCTCCACCTGTGTTAGGATCCCGACTGTGCACGCACAGTGCGGCACATCCTTAATGGTGATATCATGCAGGTAAAACGGTTACTTGGGGGTTCCTTGGTCTGCCTCGCTCTCGCTCCGGCTGCGGCTCACGCGGAGCCCGTCACCGTGCCGGAGGGCGTCGCGGACGCCATCGCCGGCGAAGGTACGGGCCTGTGCGCCGCGTCGGCGATAGCGACGAACCCCACAGCGGACTTCGGCCTCCTGAGCCCCGAGAACTTCACGGGGGCGGTCGACACGTTCATCGACGCGCACGCGGCCGATCGCGTCGAGTACGTGCTCCGATCGCTCCTCGATCTGTCCAACAACAACGCGTCCGGGCTCCAGGTGAGCTACGGCGATTTCATCGACGCCGCGCTGCCGGATTGCAAGACAGGTGGGTGCGATTTCTTCGTCAACGACGCGACGACGTCCTTCGCCTCGCGCATGCGCGGCTACTTCAACGTCACAGCCGACCTCGTGAACAAGCCCATCCACTTCGGGGTGTACACGGACGACGCCGTCAGTCTCACGGTGTACGACAAGGCACTCAATGCGTATCCCGTCGTCGTCCGCCCCCCCGAGTTCGGCGCGGCGACGTGGCGCGTGACGAACGAGGTCAACTTCTCGACCCCGGGGCTCTACCCGATCGAGATTCTCTACACCCAGCTCAAGGAGCACGCCGCGCTCGAGATCTCGTATTTCGTAGGGGACTTCGAGGATTTCGAGCGAGCGGCCAACGCGCCGCCCGTCGTCAAGCTCAACGACGAGGGATTCACGCTTTTCCCGGCGACCTCGTTTTTCCAGACGCTGAAGGGCAACCCCTCGAACCCGGATCTCGGCGCCTGCAAGCAATGCGAGCGGCAGTTCATCAACCAGGCCGGCAACAACGGCTGCGACGCCGGGCAGTACTGCAATGACGCGGCGCTCTGCGCGCCTTGCGACACGGACAAAGCCTGCGGGTCGAGCTGCTCGCCTTGCGGCGGCGAAACCCCGTTCTGCGTGGACCTGAACGGCGCCGTCCAGTGCGGCGGTTGCCGCACGGACGCTGATTGCCAGAGTGGCGACACCTGCGATCCGAGCACGAAGACCTGCGAGGAATCGTCTTCGCCCGCGGGCTCGGGTGGAGCCGGCGGAAGCGGCGGCGGTGGCGGCGGCGGTGGCATCGGCGGCGGTGGCACCGGCAGCGGCGGTATCGGCGGCGGCGGCACCGACGGCCTCGAAGGCGGTTGTGCTTGTCGGGCCGAATCGAGCTCATCGAACCCCGGAGCCGCGGGCATTCTGGGTCTCGCGAGCGCGGCGATGGCTTATGCCCGGTCGCGACGGCGCGCGTCCAGCTCCTCGCGCCGTTGACGTTCACGGTCCCACCATAGGCACGTAGCGCCGAGCCACCTCCCAGGACCTCGGCGCCCCCTCCCCCCGGCGTAGCCCCGCGCTGTCCCGAGATCGCCCTGGCGCACGTTATCCCGCGTTCGAGCGCGGCCGGCTGGGCGGATCACTCGTTCCCAGCGCGGCATAATTCCTCTTCGCTTGATTCAAGCTCACCCCATTGGCACCGCCCTCGTAATCCGGCTTGTCAGCCTGGATTGGATCGTCCTCCCATTCGCACTCCTCGCAAATCTCGTAGTGCCCCAATTCCGGGAGTGTGAATTTGCCACAGCAGGGGCATGCATATAGGCAAGAGTCGCTCATGGCATTGTTTGCCGAGGGTATCATCGCTGCGGCGTGACCGGCAAGAGATGCTCATGCCGCGCCGACCGTGTGGCGGCGGGCAACATGTAGCGGGCCGGCAACATCCCTGATCCACGTGTCCTCTGCCGCCGGAAGGCGCGCCGCGCCGAAGGCTCGCGCCCTCCTCGCCAAGCCGCGAAAAAACCTCGTGGCATCGACATTGCTTTTCCCGTCCGCATGACGACCACGCTTCGCCTCTCGACGTCCCTCGCTTCGGCGCTCCTCGTGACTTCGATGGCTCTCCATACGTCCGCCGCGGAGCCGCGCGAGCACGCCTTGTCGGCGACCATCGGCCTCACGCCCCTTTACTTCGGCGAGGCGGTGGGTTTTACGGACGGAGGGGGCGATTACTTCGCCTCCGCCAACGAACCTCTGCTCTTCGGGCTCTCGGCCGATTACATGCGCAGCTACGGCCTCGTTCGCGTGGGCGTCGGACTGCGATACGAAACCGTCCAGGACATGGACTCCCACTGGCCCAGGGGCTGGCAGACATTCTCACACGAGCTCGGAATCTCCGGGCTCCTTTCGCTCGGCGGCACGACCCGCAGTGGCGTGGACATCGCCGCGACGCTCGGCCTCGGGATCGGCCACTCCTGGATACCAAACTTCGATTTGTACCCCCCGAGCTGGGGCGGAACCGGCGAGCTGCTCGTCTCGGTCGCCATTCCGGTCACCCAGGCCTCCGACTTCTTCCTGCGCAGCGGCATGAGCGTGGCCTTTTACATCGGCAACATGACCCAGGAGGGGGAGTATCCTCGTCCCGACGCCGTTCTCCGCCGCGCCTACTTCCCCTTCGAGCTGGGCTTCCGCAGACGCTTTTGACCGCTCCGCAGTCACGGCGCGCTGTCATGCCCGCGTGACACTGTCGCGGCCTCGTAACACGCTTGCGGCTCTTTTCGCGGCTTTTCCCGCCGAATTTCCTGGCAAGCTTCTTGCGATTGCGCTCGACGCGACGACACGATGCGCTATTACGTGACCATCCAGAGCGGGGAAGAGAAGGGGCCGTACGAGGAAAACGAGGTGCGCGCCTGGCTCGCCGCAGGCACCATGCCGAGGACCGCGCCGACCCGCGCCGAGCAGGAAGCCCTCGCCCGTCCCGCCTGGGAAGTTTTTCCGGGCGTGGCGCCCGGGGAGCTTCTGGCTCGGGTTTCTCTTCGCCGGGTTCTGCAACATCGCGGCCGTTCTTTACTTGCTTTTCGGGACGGACACCGCCCCCGAGACCCGTCGCGGGGTCAAATGGGGGCTGTTCGTCGGTTGCGTGGTCCTTCCGATCATCGGCGTCTTCCTCTGGTCGATCAAGCTCATCGCGACCGGCGAGCCCTGATCGCGCGCGTCGACCGTGTGGCGGCGGGCAACATGTAGCGGGCCGGCAACATCCCTGATCCGCGTGTCCTGCGCGGCCGAAAGGCGCGCTCGCGCCGAAACCACGCGCCTTCCTCGTGAGCCGCGAAAAACCTCGTGGCATCGACATTGCTTTCCCCGTCCGCATGACGATCATGCTTCGCTTCTCGACGTCCCTCGCTTCTGCGCTCCTCGTGACTTCGATGGCTCTCCATGCGTCTGCCACGGACCCGCCCGCGCCCGCCAGCGACGCGGAGCCGCGCAAGCACTCCTTGTCGGTGACCGCCGGCCTGACGCCCCTTTATTTCGGTAGTGGCATAAGTTATGACGATCGAGGGGCCGAGTACGAGAACGAGGTCTACGCCTACAAACCGCTGCTCGCCGGGCTCTCGGTCGATTACATGCGCAGCTTCGGCCCCGTCCGCGTGGGCGCCGGACTGCGCTACACGTACACCCAGGACAACGGGCGGACCTTCGCAAACGAGCTCGGGATCAACGGGCTCTTTTCGCTCGGCGGCACGACCAAGAGCGGCGTGGACTTCGCCGCGACGCTCGGCTTCGGAATCGGTCACACCTGGGTACGGCACTACAATTCCCCGGGCTGGGGTGGGACCGGCGAGCTGCTCCTCTCGGTCGCCATTCCGGCCGGCACGGCTTCCGACTTCTTCCTGCGCGGCGGCTTGAGCATGGCCTATTTCACCGGCAACGCGCCTGAGGTCCCGGAAGGGTACTGGCCTCCGGACGAACCCTACCTCATCCGCGCCTACATCCCCTTCGAGCTGGGCTTCCGCAAACGCTTTTGACTGCTCCGCCGATCTGCTAACCTGCCGGTCCCATTGGCCGGCGCTGCGCGCTCGCGGCAGAGGCCCGTTCGAACCTCTCATCGAGATCCTGAGCGCATGACGCCCGTCATCCGTTTTTACAGCATCCAAGACGCCTACGGCGAGTTTTCAAACTTCGCGCCATACCCCATCCTCCTGGACAAGAAACGCTGGCCGACGTCGGAGCACTATTTTCAGGCCCAGAAGTTTCTCGACGCCAACGTGCAGGAACGCATTCGCAGCGCATCCACGCCGCTGCTGGCCGCGCGCCTTGGGCGTGACCGAAAACAACGCCTTCGCGCCGATTGGGAATCGGTGAAGGTTTCCGTGATGCGCCGCGCCGTGGAAGCGAAGTTTCGACAACATGACGACTTGACCGTGCTTCTCCTCTCCACCGCCGACGCTCGCATCGTCGAACACACCGACGCCGACGCATTCTGGGGAGATGGAGGCGATGGCTCGGGGAGGAACATGCTTGGGCGTATCCTCATGGACATTCGTACGATTTTGCAGACGGAACGGCGGAAGTAAGCCGCCGCTCCGAAAACTTTTGTTATTTGTTGTGGTGGTAAATTCCGGTTTTTGATCGACATCGCCCTTGACTTCGCGATTCTGTTTGGGCCCACTAGCCGTGTACGCCTGCCCGCTTGGCGACGCTCGTCCGGAAAGACCCCTCACAGAAGGAACACAGGATGAAGCGACCACCGACCCATCCATTCGCTCCTGCTCGTGCCGCAGCGCTCGCGCTCCTCGTCGTGCTCACCGGCTGCTCCAGCCGCGAGAACACGGGCACCTCCTCGGGATCGACGACCCCGCCTCCGTCGAACGGCGGCAACGACCCGCCGCCGCCCGTCGTCGAGGGTGCCAATTGCGATAACGGCGCGTTCGAGGTCCGCTCCATCGGGACGACCGAGCTCGAAGGCGAGACGTACAAGGTCATCCTCGCCACGCCGTGTGAATACGTCCTCTCCCACGTCCAGGGAAAGAAGAACTTTCCCGTCGAGGAGCGCGAGACGTACTACGTGGCCGACAGCCATTTCGAGCTCCCGTACATCCCTGGCGTCATGGACAACGTCGCCTATACGCCCGGCGAAAAGAACAAGGGATGGGCGAACGGCATGGATGTCGAGGCCGAGGTGCAGAAGCTCGGCGCGCTTCCCGTCCTTTATCACGTCATTCCTGGGTACGAATACGGCTACTTCACCAGGTACGACGACGGCCTCGGCGACATCTTCGGCGCTTTCCGGCCCACCTGGCGGTTCATCAAGAACGGCGGCGACGTGAATCTGCTTTTCTTCGCGCCCCCCGACACCGAGTGGCCGCGTCACCGCGGCGGATGGAATCCGAGGGAGATCAACCAGGAGATCGGCTTCGGTTTTCTCGTCGACACCGACGGCAAGGTCTACATCCCGAAGGGCGTACCGCTCGGACGACAGGAATGGAACGACGAGCTGCGCTGCGTCGTCATCAACAAGGCGAAGCAGCCGGTGCCGGTGACGCGCACCCAGTTCCCCGGCGACGAGTCCTATTACATGGCCGAGACCTTCATGCCGGGATACGCGAGCATCAGCTCGCCCGGCCACCTCTACTGGGGCCACAAGGGCAAACCCATGATCGATGTCGCCAAGTGGGATGGCACCTTGCCCGGCAACTTCGACAAACCCTTCACCGCGGGCTGCAGCCCCGACGGCTACAACGCCGGCCATGCCGAGGGCTTCACCTGGCCGGAGCTCCGCGAGAAGATGCGCGACGAATACCTGGCCGGCAACATTGACGCGATCCCCAAGGAAAACCTCTATCGCATCAAGGTCTACCGGAAGGACGAACCGAACGGCGCCGTCGAGCTCCAGGGCGAGCTCTTCTACGAATGGGACGGCGACGAGTGGCTCCCTCGCGCCACGGGCGAAAAGCTCATCACGATCGACGAGGCCCGGTCGACGTACCGGATCAGCGGGCACCTCGGCGACGGCCAGCGCGCATTCATCGTGATCGAGGATCTCTGAAACGAGGAGAGGACCGCCTCCCAAAGGAAACGCGACTATGATGAAGCTCTCTCGGCTGTTCGTGCACGCTGCTTTCGGGATCCTCGCCTGCGCCTGCGGAAGCGCGCGCGACGACGACGGTGGTGGCCAAGGGGGCACCGGCGGGAACGGCGGGAGCGGCGGGACGTCGACGACGAGCGCGGGCCCCGGCGGCGGCGGCGGAGGCCTGGGCACGCACCCCACGGAGCCGAGCACGCCCACGCGGGGCGGGACCATGACCTTCAAAAATGTCGGCGCGCCCGGTTGGTGGCCGCGCCGCATCGATCGCGACGCGGGCGATCCGGCCTGTACCTACAAGGACGGGACGGATACCTGGGGCGGGCATTGCTGCATGAAGGAGCAGCACACGACGAGCACCACGCTCGCGCCTTTCGACGAGGAGATGACCCTCATCATGAAGGCCATCCGCCTGAAGCAGCTCGCCGTCTACCAGCCTTCCGAAAGCGCGTCTTCCTGGTCGATGATCTCGTCCTGGGACGCGCAGAGCGGCCAGGGATCGAATCTCGTCGTCACCGAAGGGCAGATGACGTCCGCCGACTTCACGGGCGACCTCACGAAAAAGGATTGCGTCAACTACTTCATGCAGGAAGCGCAATTCCCGTGTGGCGACGGGAAGGACTATTACTGCCCGAACGACCCGGGCATCAACCACCTCGGCTGGTCGGGCTCGAAGCTCATCGTCTTCCTCGGGTCGATGACGTTCGACGACGCGGGCGTGACGAAGTGCGACGGCGACGGGCAAGGCCACGCGGGCCCGTGGGTCGCGTTCGTCGCGTCCGAGCTGATTCGCGACGGCGGCCGCAAGTGGAACGGGCTCTGCAATTGCTACTCGAAAACGGGCACGGTCGGCGACGGCTGCGGTGAGATCAACGTCTTCGAAGTCGTGCTCGACAACAATCAATACAGCAACCGAGAATTCATGAGCACCGGCGTCCGCTCGTACCAGGCGGGTCATGTCGGCGGCAACGTCTGCGGGGAGGGCTGCGACCGCGACGCCTTCGCCGACGATGTCGAGGTCGTCGACGCCTGCGCGAAGAAGGCCTACACGAGCGGCCCCGAGATCGAAGTCGGCGGCGGCGCGGACGGCTGCCCCGTGTGGCGCCGTCCCATCGGCGATCGGTATTTCATGATCCTGCTCGACGAAAAGCAGCGGGAGATTCAGGTCGCCGTCATCCACCCCGAAAAGATTCCCGCGGAAGCCGCCGGGATGCTCCCCTTGCTTCCCGGCGCCCTGTCCCGTGACACGATCGATGCGCTTCTCTCGATGCGTTTGCCCGAGTGATCGAACCCCACGCGGAGGCGACCCTGTCCATGATTCATGACGCAAGAACTCGATGGCTTTCGGGCGCGGCAGCGATGGCGGCGCTCGTTTTTGCGGCCTCGTGCGGCTCGAGCGAGCCGTCCCCGGGCTCGGGCTCGGGCTCGGGCGCGGGCTCGGGCTCGGGCAGCGGCGGTGCCGGCGGGTCGATGGCCGAAAGCTCGAGCTCCAGCTCGACCGGCGGCGGGCCGCCGATCAACCCTTCCACCGGCTGCAAGCGCGGCGTCGCCTATGGTTACCATTCGAAGGCGGACATGCAGGCGCTCTCGCCGGGGGTATCGTGGTGGTACAACTGGACGCACGTGCCGGACGAGGGCGTGAAGCCGGACGCATACAAGACGCTCGGCGTCGAGTACGTGCCGATGGTATGGGGCGGCGGCGGCCTCGACAGCATGCGCGCCGCGCAGATCGCCAGCGAGATCCCCGACGAGACGAGCTTTTTGCTCGGCTTCAACGAGCCGAATTTCGGCGAGCAGGCCAATCTGTCGGCGACCGAAGCCGCGGCGCTCTGGCCCCACGTGGAGGCGGTCGCCGACGCGCGCGGCCTCGCGCTGGTATCGCCCGCCGTGAACTTCTGCGGCGGAGCGTGCCAGGAGACGGATCCCTTCAAGTACCTCGACGAATTCTTCGCCGCCTGCGAGGGGTGCCGCGTCGATTACATCGGCATCCACATCTACACGGCCTGCCAGGGCGACGGGACCAACAAGGCCCGGTGGCTCATCAACCACATCGAGACCTACAAAACGCGGTTCGACAAGCCGATCTGGCTGACCGAGTTCGCCTGCGACAACGCAGGCTCGCTCGCCGAGCAAAAAGACTTCATGATCGACGCGCTCGAGTATCTGGAGAACGAGCCGCGCATTGCGCGGTACGCGTGGTTCTCGGGTCGCGCAAACAACGTGGCGAACGCGAACCTGCTCGGAGAAGACGGCGTGCTGACCGAGCTCGGCCAAGCGTACGTCGAGGCACCACAAAAACCCTGCGAGTGATGGGCCCGCTGGCGTTTCGCCATCGGGCTCCTATCCTTCGCGCATGGTTCCTCTTTCCGTTCTCGACCTCTCGCCCATCGTGCAGGGCGGCAGCGCGTCCCAGGCCCTCCACAACACGCTGGACCTCGCTCGGCACGTGGAGCGCTGGGGGTATCGACGCTTCTGGCTGGCCGAGCACCACAACATGCCGGGCATCGCCAGCGCGGCGACCGCGGTCGTGATGGGCCACGTGGCCTCGGGCACCTCGACCATCCGGGTTGGCGCGGGCGGCATCATGCTGCCGAACCACGCGCCGCTGGTGATCGCCGAGCAGTTCGGCACGCTCGAAGCGCTTTACCCCGGCCGCATCGAGCTCGGCCTCGGCCGGGCGCCGGGCACGGACCAGGTTACCGCGCACGCGCTCCGGCGCAGCCTCGAAAGCGACGCCGATGCCTTCCCGCAGGACGTCGTGGAGCTGATGGCCTATTTTCGAGAGCCCGAGCCGGGGCAAAGGGTGCGAGCCATCCCGGGAATGGGGCTCCACGTGCCGATCTGGATCCTCGGTTCGAGCCTCTTCGGCGCGCAGCTCGCGGCCGCGCTCGGCCTGCCCTATGCGTTCGCCTCCCATTTCGCGCCGGCCGCCATGACGCAGGCCATCCAGGTGTATCGCAGCCGATTCAAGCCCTCGGCGCAGCTCGACCGGCCTTACGTCATGCTGGGCCTGAACGTCTTCGCGGCCCCCACCGACGAGGAGGCGCGCTTCTTGATGACCTCGCTCCAGCAATCGTTCCTCCAGTTGCGAACCGGCAACCCGGGCCCGCTGCCGCCGCCGATCGAACATTTCGAGCGTCGGTTGTCCCCTGCGGAGCGAATGATGCTCGATCAGGCCTTGTCGTGCTCGGTGGTGGGTTCGCCGGAAACGGTTCGTGAGGGGCTGCGCGCATTCGTGGACCGGACCGGGGCGGACGAGCTCATGGTGACGTCGCACGTGTACGATCACGCGGCGCGGCTGCGTTCGTTCGAGATTGCGGCAAACGCGCGGGATGAGCTCGCCCGCGCGAACGTATGAATCGAGCGGCGCCGAAACGCGCGCGGCGAACGCTCAGAAGGGATCATCCCCCGAGGGAAAGTTATCGAAATCGATCTCTCCTCGATCCGGAGGGCGCTTGTACACGTGCGACTCCTTCGTCCGCTCTCCGGTCCACGGTGACAGGATGCCTTCTCGCAGCAGCGCCTCGAAGCGCTCGGGCCGGCAGAACATCCAGTTCGGCTCGCCGCCATTGCACCCGCTGTGAAACGGCCCGCAGAAACGCTCTCCTTGGCCTTCTTTTTCGAGGAGCGCATTGGCCGCTGCGCATAGCATCTCGCACAGCCGATCGCGTGCCTCGGCCTCATCGGTCTCGGGGCGGTCGAGATCTTTTCTCGCAGCAGCGACAATCTTCCGCTTCGGGATCTTCCCGCGGACGTGAACAACGCCCTCGAGCAGCCCGACCATCTCGTCCACGCCGACCTTCGGGTCGTCGTCCCACCACATCTCCGGGAAGCAAACCTGCTCACGCAAGAATCGCTCGACGAGGTGCTCGTGCGGATCCCAGAACGGCGCGCCCTCGGCGACGAGGGACGCGAGCACCTCGCGCACGTGAGCTTCCGGATCCGCGGGCAAACCTTCGACCCCTGCGCGCCGGAACCTCGCGAGCACCGCGCGAACTCGCTCGACATCCTCCGGCGTGGGCTCGATCTCCCGGACGAGCGTGGCCACCTTGCAGGCAACGCCGCCTCGCTCGCCGGGCTGCACGTCCGCGAGCACCTTGCCTCCGTGCCCTTCGTTGATGAGCCGCCGTACGCCCGCCGTGATGCGCGTCGCGGGCACGATGTAGCTTGGCACGCCGGCACCGAGGAGCTCGACCTCCTGCGGCCCGATCTGTTTTCCGAGGATGACGACGTGGATGGGCATCGATGCGGGCCCCACTATGCCATGACGCCCGGCGCTTCGCTCGTGAAAGCACGTACGGCGTCGAACCCGCGCGCGGCGAAACGAGGCGCGTAATCGCGCTCCAGCGCTCGCTTCACGATCTGGCCGTACCGAGCCGGCGGCATGAGCCCCCAGGCGCGATCCTCCGCGGCGATCGCATCCCTTCCGCTTGCGCTGGGCGGCGCGTAGCTCCGCTTCAGGCGCCCGAACATCGCCGGGAGCTCGGCATCCACGAGGCGCCGCACATCGTCGGCAAACGGCAATTCGAGGAAGTGGTCGAGCAGGCTCCAGCCGAAATCCCGGTGCCGAACCTCGTCACGTAACACGCGGTCGAGCGTGCGTCGCGCTTGCGGGACGGTACACCCTTCGCGCAGCACTTTGAACAGCGGCACTGCCACCGTTTCGCCCAGGCAAAACACCTCGACCCCCGCGCGCGCCGCGGCCAGGTGAAGGGGCTCCGATGGATTGCGACGCAGCCCGAGCGTCTCCTGGGCGAGGATGGGCATCTCCTTTCCGCCGGCCGCTCGGTATGTCGCGTGGCTCATGCGGGCGTGGGCCAGCTCGTCCTTGACGATACGCAGACCGTCGTGAATGAGGTCGGGCGAGACGCCGAGCTGGATGAGCCAGAGCGTCAGGTGCTGGGTGATCGCGGCGGAGCGGTATTCGGCGTGCACGCGGCGGAGCCATTCGGCGCGGACCGCTTCGCTCGCGGCGGCGCGAGGAGCGCGTTTCGGAGAGGGCGAGGGCATGGCGGGTTCAGGGGCCCTCGGGCAGGCATACCTTGACGGTCATGCCGCAAGCGTCGCAAGGTTGGTTGTGGCAGGGATTGATGATTGCCTCCTGGCAAGTTCCGCCATCGGCACAAGTGAAGCCGACGCAGTCCAGCTCGGCAAAGCAGCCTGCCTGCGGGAGGGCAGGCATCCCGCAGCCCGGAACGAGCCAGCGGCAGTTCTCTGCCGCGTCGCACTCCGCCTCGGTCGCGAGGGCCTGGCAAGTGTCCGAGGGATTGTCGGGCGGGACCGGGGGATTGCATGAAATCCCCGCATCGATGACCCAGGCCGCATCCTTACACGTGGCCAATGCGGGTTGAGGACCGCAGCCGATGTCGAACTCGTAGTTGCACGTGATCTGGTCGCTGCAAGGCTCTCCCTGCGTCGGCATTTCAGCAGGGCACGGTTGCGGGACCGGAGGATTGCATGAAATCCCCGCATCGACGACCCAGGCGTCATCCTTGCACGTGGCCGTTAGGGGTTGAGGACCGCAGCCGACATCGAACTCGTAGTTGCACGTGAGGTCACCACTGCAAGCCTCTCCCTGGTTCGGCTTTTCGGGAGGACATGAAGGCTCCTCGGTGGCGGGCGGGTTCGACGTGACGGTGCTGAAACACCCAGGCAGGAGCGCGACGGTCGCCGCCTGGGCAAAGGTGACGACGAAGGGCTTTCGTCGAGGCTTCTGCTTTCGGGGAAGAGGCATGGTGGTCGTCTCCGGTGATGGCTCAGAACGGCGCAACGGGGCGCGATGGTGCACGGCGAGCGGGCTCGAAGGCACGAGCCATGCAACAACCGTGCACCCAGGGATCACGCCACCGTATACGAACCCTGATCCTCCGAGAAGACGTCACCCGCGAGCGGGTCGAGAAACCTTCTCCGTCAGTAATGATCGCCCTTCTTCGTGACGCCGAAGGGGATGAGCTGCGAGGGTTGACCATTGATCGTCGTCCCCCCGGCCTGGATCATCCGCGCCAGCTCGAGGAAATCGGCCGGGAAGTTCAGCTTAGGCTTGGTGAGCGCATCGAGCGCCGCCGTTTGCTCCGGCGTGAGCTTCACGTCGAGCGCCTTCAGGTTGTCGTCGAGTTGCGAAAGCGTGCGCGCCCCGATGATCGTGGACGACACCCCCGGGCGCGCCTGCACCCAGGCGAGGGCGACGCGCGCGACGGTGGTGTCGAGCTCCTTGGCGATTCGTTCGAGCTCGTCGATCACCACATAGCTCTGCTCGTCCAGGTAGTTCGCGGCCCAGGGCCGCACCTCCGGCTTGAGGCCGTTTTTCCGCGTGTACTTGCCGCTCAGGACCCCGCTCCTCAACGGCGACCACGGCGTCACCCCCAATCCAAGCTCCTCGGCCATGGGCATGAGCTCCCCTTCGACCGTCCGCTCGACGAGCGAGTATTCGATCTGCAGCCCGATGAACGGCGCCCATCCGCGGAAATGGGCGATGAGCTGCGCCTGGGCCACCTTCCACGCGGGCGTGTCGGACACGCCGATGTAGCGGACCTTCCCCGCCCGGACGAGATCGTGGAGCGCCGCCATGGTCTCCTCGATCGGCGTGAACTTGTCCCAGTTGTGCAGCCAATAAAGATCGATGTAGTCGGTGCGCAGCCGGCGGAGCGACTGCTCGCAGGCGGCGAGGATCGACTTCCGGTTCGATCCGCCGCCGTTGGGATCCCCGACGTACAGATTCCCGCTGAACTTGGTGGCGATCACCAGTCGGTCCCGCTTCTGCGGATCGTGGCCGAGGTGATCACCGATGATCTTCTCCGAATGCCCCTTCGTGTAAAGGTTCGCCGTGTCGATGAAGTTTCCCCCGAGCTCGATGTAGCGGTCGAGGATGGCTTCGGAGTCCTTGACACTGCTCCCCCAGCCGAGGTCTTCTCCGAACGTCATGGCGCCGAGGCAAAAAGGGCTCACCCGCAGACCGGAGCGACCCAGCGTGACATAATGATCGAGCGGCATCGCATCTCCTCCCGGACTAGTTCCGTGTCTGAACAGTTCCACTTCCGAACAGTTCAAGATTGAACTACCCTAACGCCGCCCGCCCCGTTGTCAAGCGCAAGCAGGAAGAACATGGGAAAACCTTCACCCTGGGAGCTCTGGACGCTCAACTTCGAGCTGAGCATAGGGATCATGGCCGAGGTGGAGCCCGAGGTGCGCGAGCAAGGGCTCGAGATGAAGGAGCTCTTCCTGCTTGGGAAGCTCGACGACCACCCTTACCCGGCCGACCTCGCGCGCGCGCTGATGATGCCCAAGCCGACGATCACCTTCATGGTGAAGCGGCTGGAGGCGGTCGGCTTCGTCAAGCGCCAGACGGAGGCGGGCGACCTGCGGCGGTTTCGCTTGACGCTCACCCCCTCGGGGCGCAAGGCGATGGAAGCGGCCCGCACGATCCTCGACGAAGCCTTCGGGCGAAGGCTCGCGCGGCTCTCGACGAACGAACGGGCCGAGCTCGCGCGGATCCTCGTGCTGCTTTCTGATTCCCGGGTACCGGGCTAACAACCGCTCCTACAACCGCCATCTCAGCATCACGCGCGCGGCCCCAAAAACGAGCGCCTCACGGTGACCGCAGAAGGCCCTTCCGAAGTTTGCATGTGCGCAGGAGTGGTGTCTAATCACCCTCGTCGCGCAGCCCCCCCTTCGAGCACGAGCCCCCCAATGCACGCGTCATCCCGTTTCCTCAAGTCTTTCCTCGCGTCATGCCTGTTTGTCCTCGGGTGTGCGCATCCCCCGCCCCCTCCCCCTCCAGCGCCTCAGGAGCCCGTGGAGTTCGCGGCCGAAGTCGAGCAGGCGGAGAAGCTCGGTGAAATCCTCCATGCCGTGGACGATGCCTCGGCGGTGGGCACCGACGTGCTCCTCGAGGCGGGCGTCCTTCCCAAAGACGAGCGCGTGCGCGGTTGGGTCACCCGGCAGGAGGGCGACGGGTTCCGGGTAGAATTCCTCGGCGAGCTCCCCGAAGGGCTCCGGGTTCTCCACGTGGTGAACCTCGGCAAGGACGTGAGAAAGCAGCCGCGATTCGAGTCCCTGGAACCTCCGCGTCCGCCCGATGCGACGAGCCTGGCCATGTTCCAGGCCCGCCGGACCGCGGCGCGCTCGACCTTTCGTGCATGCTCGAAGCGGTACAATACGGTGGTGCTGCCGGGCGAGCTCCTTGGAAAAACCGGCTGGCTCGTCTACCTCCTGGCCGCGACGATGGACCCCGCGGAGCGGGTGATTGGTGGCCATCATCGCGTGCTCGTCTCGGAGGATGGAACCCAGGTACGCGAAAGCTTCGCGCTCTCCCAGGAGTGCATGACCGCGCGGGTGGAGGGCGGGGGCGACAAACGCTTGGCGGGCATCGTCGTCAATCACCTCGCCACACCCGCCCCCACGGAGGCACATGTTTTCGTGAGCCTGCTCTACCGATTGCCCCTCCTCGTCAAAACGACGCGGGGGCTCTGGAGCGTGGAGGGAACGCGCATCACGTACGTCAAAATCGCAGAGTAGGCGTCCAGAACCGGCGCCATGGTCGGAGGGGTCTCCTCAAGGGGCTTCGCTCGGGCCCTCCTCCACCGTATGCGTGTGGCAATTGCTGCACGAGAACCCGTTCGGGGCGGTCTCGTGGTCGAATTTGGCGACCTCGAGCAGGTCGGCCATCCGCGTCATGACCTCGTCGAACATGAACTGGCTCCACCGCGCTTTCTCCGGATCCTTGACGTATTCGAGAAACGCCTCCTCGGTGGCGGGCAATGCTTCGATTTGCGGGCTCGGCATCGTGTAGGTGCCATCGATTGCGCCATTGCCGTGGCAGGTCGTGCAGTCCATGGTCTCGAACTTGGGGTCGAACGCGACGAAGACCTTCTTCATCTCGGGCATGACGACGTCGTTCATGAAGACCACGCGCTGCTCGAAGCTCATGTCCTCGTATGCGATCGGCGGCGCGGCGGAGTCTCCGTCCTCACCACCGCACGCGGCGACGAACAGACACACGGCCATCGAGATGCGCTTCATGTTCATGTCTCTTCTCCCTCGATCGGGCGTGGAGCCCTGACCCTGCCTTCACGACGAACGAGGGGTCGCGAGATCGACACGGCGGCCGACTTTTTTTCTGCGGCTCTCCAAGTGCTTGAAATAATTGCGCTCTACCCGTGCCCTGTCAGCCGCGCCCCATCGCGAACGCGATGCCGCTCTGCAGTGTGCCGCGCACCACGAGCCCTTCGAGCCCCAGTCCCAGGTCGACGAGAGCCCGCGCCACCTGCGGCCGGATGCCCGTGAGCACCACCTGCGCGCCGAGGAGCCTGACCGCCCGCGCGGCCTCGACGAGCGCATTGGCCACCGCACGATCGGCCACCGAGACCCCGGTCACGTCGAGAATGGCGATGGCGGCGCTCCGCTCGGTGACGCCTTTCAGCAGCGTCTCCAGCACCTGCTTCGCCCTCGCCTCGTCCACCGTGCCGATGAGCGGCATCACCACCGCGCGATCGCTGATGGGAATGAGCGGCGTCGACATCTCGGCGAGCGCGAGCGCCTGCATGCGGATGATCTCCTCCTGCAGCCGCTGCCGCTCCTCCTCCACGCGCTTCATGGACCGGAGATCACGCGTGATCGTGGCCAGCCCGATCGCCTCGTCTTTCGCGTTCTTGGCGAGAAAGAGCGAATAGTGAACGGGGATCTTCGCGCCCGTCATCATGTGGCGAAAGCTGAACTCCCCTTCCCATCGGCCGCTGCGCATCACTTCGGGCAGGATCGTCTCGTAGACGTAGGGGAGATCCGCGGGATCGAAATAATTCGAGACCAGCGTGCGCTGCGCCTCTTCGATGCTCCCGAGCCCGACCATGTTCCGGCCGGCCTCGTTGACGTAGTAGGCATGGCCCTCCATGTCGGCGATTCCGATGAAATCGGAGCTGCTGTCGATGAGCTGGAACAGCGATTCCCGCACGTCCCTGCTATCGATATTCCACACGCACGCCTTTCGTAATGCGTCGATCGTCCGTTGCTGCTCGGCGACCTGCCGCTCCAGCTCCGCAATGCGCTGTCGCGACGGGTCACCGCCGGACGCGTGGGATCCGTCGGAGGCGCCATCAAGGGAGGACATACGCCCAAAAGTACTGACGATTCCGTCCAAGCGCAACCTCATCGTCGTGACTGAAACGCTCGCGACCGACGGGGCCGTGCGGCATACTACCTATTTCGTCCTGAACTGCGCCAGGTTTATGGCGATCCGCACGGGAGACGCTCGCCAGGAAAAAATTCCCACTGCATTAAATGGCGCGTTGGCCGAGCTCATGTGCGAGAAGATACTCGGTTATGTGAAAGTGTAGAATACAGGGTGCAAACCTGCTGCTTTCTCGAAAGCCTGAATGGAGGCTCCAATTTCGGGAGCCCTCGAAATCCCCCTCGCTGACCTCGGAAAAACGGACCGCTCGGGGGCGCGGCGCCTTGCCCCGAGGAACCACCAATGTGCGATGACGCACATCACAAACGCGCACCACGGACTGCACGCGCACGGGCAGAACAGGGCGTTTGCAGGGCCTGGACGAGCTGGAGCGCGAGGGAGATCGCTACGCGCGCGAACGCGGGCTCCCCCACACCATGCCGCGCCTGACGTACCGGGGAGCAACTCTCGAGTCAGCACAGGTGAGCAAAAAAAATCAAGGGCGCAGCAAAAATCGGCGCTGCTCCATGTACCCGCGCGGCTTCAAGGTGTGGTACATGGATGACGAGTTATGCACGGTCGCATCAGTAACTTACTTCGGATTTTGCTCTCGCTCTCGGTGGTGGGGCTCGCAGCGGGCTGCGAAGTGGGAGGTGAGTTCCCCGTCGGGGAAGACGCCGGCACCAGCAGCAGCAGCAGCGGCACCGGCGGGAGTGACCCTGGGCCCTGCGGGATCGACTGCTCGCAGATCGAGACTCCCCAGTGCGCGATCGCGGTGTGCAACACCGGACAGGTGATCGGCCCGCTGAACACCTGCATCGTGATCCCCGCGCCAAAGGGAACCGCCTGCGATGACGGGAAGTTCTGCACCACGAACGACACCTGCGACGCGGGCACCTGCGTCGGCGGAAGCACGAACCACTGCGGGATCGTGCCTTCTCCCTGTTCGTCGGTCATTTGCTACGAGGACGCGAAGTCCTGCGATGTCACGCCGGTGAACGACGGCACCGCGTGCACACCGACGGACCTCTGCCAAAAGAAAGGCGTATGCAAGATCGGGGAGTGCATCGGCGAGCCCAGGGACTGCTCGTTCTCCCCGGAGAGCGAGTGCAACACGGTTGCGTGTGATCCGGCCACGGGCGAGTGCGTCGGAAAACCCGACTCCGCCAAGGACAACACCCCGTGCGTGCTCACGGGCGACCTTTGCAACGTCAACAGGCGATGCTCGGCCGGGCAATGCGTGGGCGGCGCGCCCATGGATTGCTCCGCGCTCGACGTCGGGTGCCAGCGCGGCGAGTGCAACCCCGCGAACGGCCTCTGCAACCCGAGGCCCGCGCCGGTCGGCACGGCCTGCACGGAGGGCATCGTCGAGTGCCAGGTCGGCACGTGCGACGTGAAAGGCGAGTGCCTCCCCTCGCTCGCGGCCGATGGCAGCGACTGCAACGACTACAACGCCTGCACCGCCGCGGACAAATGCATGGCTGGCAGTTGCGAGGCCGGCGATCCGGTCACGAGCTGCTCGACGTACCTCCACGACGGCTTCGAATCCTGCCAGAGCGGCTGGACCTTCGGCGGTGATTGGGAATGCGGCACGCCCGAGAACGTGGGTCCGCCTGCGGCCTACATCGGCACGAGCTGCATCGGCACGCAGATCGATGACCTGTACCACGTGAACCAGCTCTTCAGCAGCGCGGTCGCGGACTCGCCGCCGATCAACCTGGCCGGGGCCACCACCCCGATGCTGTCCTTCTGGGCGTGGGACCACACCGAAGGCGGCACCTTCGACGGTTGGAATCTGAAAATCAGCACCAACGGCGGGCAGAGCTTCACGCAGGTCACGACGGTCACCCCGGCCTACAACCTGAGCCTCGTCGGCCAACCCGCATGGGGCGGGAATCACTCGGCGAAAGGCTGGCAGAACTACTCCGCGGATCTGACCGCTTACGCCGGCCAGTCGGTCATCCTGCGCTTCGCCTTCCGCAGCGACGCCGCCACGGTTTTCCCGGGTGTATACATCGACGAAGTCGTCGTCGCCGAGCCGCTGCAGATTCCGCTTTACATCACCACGACCTCCCCGCTCACGGACGTGTACGCGGGGATGTCCTACTCGACGCAGATCACCAAAATCGGCGGCACGAGCGGCTCGGTGTGGACCCTCAAGGGAAGCGGTCAGAATGCGGACTGGCTGACGATCGATCCGACGACGGGCGTGCTCTATGGCACGCCTTCGGCGGCGGAGGCAGGGCCGGTGACAGTCACCGTGCACGTCGAGGAGCCATCGTTGCCCTCGAATTACGCGGAAAAGACGTTCATCTTCACCGTCAAGCCAAACGCGTACTACACGAGCTTCGAGGGCACGTGCCCCGACGGCTGGACGCTGACCGGCGATTGGCAGTGCGGTGTCCCCACGAACGTGGGCCCCGAGGCCGCTTACGACGGGACGCAGTGCATCGCCACGCAAATCGCCGGTCCTTACAGCTCCTCCCAGACGTGGGCGGGGACGACCGCCACCTCCCCCGACATCGACCTCACCGGCGTGGCGAGCCCGAAGCTCACGTTCCGCATGTGGATCGATACCGAGGGTTCGCAGTATGATGGCGTCAACCTGAAGATCAGCACCGACGGCGGGATGAGCTACTCCGTCGTCAACAGCGTCTTGCCGGCATACCCGCTGACCATCGCCGGCCAGCCCGCGTGGGGTGGTCACCATGCCGGCCTCGGCTGGCAGCTCGTGCAAGCCGATCTCTCGGCCTACGCAGGTCAGATCGTACGCTTGCAATTCGGTTTCCAGAGTGATTCTTCCGGGAATTACCCCGGCGCTTACATCGACGATATCTTCATCGAGTGAGGAGCAGCCCATGAGCCGCACGACAAGGACCCATCGGCTTGTTATCATGTCACTCACCCTGGCCAGCCTCGCCGCCGCGTGGGGGGGCTGCGCCACGGGCAATGCCTCCGGAGACACCACGGCGAGCAGCTCGAGCTCGTCCTCCGGCGAGGGCGGCGCGGGAGGCCTCGGAGGGGGCGGCACGGGTGGCGTCGGAGGAATCGACTTCGACGCGGGGGGCGCGGGCGGCCAGGGCGGCGCCTGCGTCTCCACCAGCGCGGAAGCCCGCCGCATCCCGCTCGACATCATCTTCCTGATCGACCAATCGGGCAGCATGTCGGGCGCGAAGTGGAACGGCACGAAATCGGCCCTGACGACGTTCTTCAACGATCCGGCATCGCTCGGCATCGGCGCCGGCCTGGTCTACTTCCCGACCCAGGAGCCGTACGACTGCAACCCCACACACTACGCGCTCCTCGACGTGCCCATCGACGCGCTGCCGACGAATGCGTTTCCCTTGACGAACTCGATGCCGGCCGACGCGACGGGGATTGGTACCCCCACCTACGGCGCGCTCAAGGGGGCGCTCTCGGCGGCGGCCGCCTACCAGGACACGCACAAGACGCACAAGGTCGTCGTCGTTCTCGCGACTGACGGCGAGCCCCTCGGATGCGAGCCGAAGACGGTCGACGACATCGCGGACCTGGCCGAGAGCGCGCTCGACTACAACGGTGTTCGCACGTATGTCATCGGCGTGGCCGGCTCGCAGCTCACGACCCTCAACAAGATCGCGGCGGCGGGTGGGACGACGGCGGCCTACGACATCACGCAGGACATCAGCGAGTTCGCCGCGAAGATGGCCGAGATTCGCCAGGTGGCGCTCGGGTGCGATTTCGAGATCCCGGAAGCGCCGAACGGCATGGAGATCGAACCGAACCAGGTGAACTTCACCTATATGCCGAAAGGCGTGGGCATGCCGAAGCTCTTGCCCCGCGCCGACGATCTCGCCGACTGCAAAGACCTGCCCGGCTGGTACTACGACAGCAACGCCGGCCCCACGAAGATCATCCTCTGCCCTGCGTCCTGCACTACGGTGCAGGCCGACAGCAGCGCGAAGGTCAACGTACTCTTCGGCTGCAACTCGATCCTCAATTGAAGTAAACTCGCCCTTCTCGCGTCGTTGTTCGAGGGCGCGAAGTCAGCGCCGGTCGTTCTCGAGGTAAGCCTTAACCTTAACCCAAGAAGTGTAGGACGATATGCTTGGAAATCATCGCGTCTCTTTGGCCCTCGCGCTCGTGACCACCGTGGCCACCCTGGCCGTGGGTTGTGGTAGCGAGGGGGATAACGTGCGCCCCGACGGCACTGGCGGCTCCGGCGGCACCGGCGGGATGGGCGGGAGCTCCTCCTCCATGAGCTCCTCGAGCAGCGGCGGCGGCGGCGCCGGCGGAGGGGCGGTCTGCCCGACGCACGAGGGCCCGGTGTTCGCCGTCAAAGAGCTCTTCTTCGGCGAGGGCAACAGCGGGGAGTGGAAGTCGTTCGGATTCAACCTCGACGACAAGGAGTCGACCGGGAATTCGACCGACGTGTGCAAGCCGAACGCGGGCGGCTCGGCGCAGACGGCATATCCCGACGGCGATCAGGGCATCGATAACTCGTTCGGGAAAAACCTCCTGCCCACGATCCTCCTCCTCTATCCGAACTGGGTGAATGACGTCAACACGGGCATCCAGAACGGCAACTTCACCGCGCTGGTGAAGTCGGAATGCATGCCTGCGACGGGTGACGCCCCCGTGCTCCTGAGCAAGCTCTTCGGC
Source organism: Polyangium jinanense (assembly GCF_028435265.1). GTDB lineage: Bacteria > Myxococcota_A > Polyangia > Polyangiales > Polyangiaceae > Polyangium > Polyangium jinanense. Next base: position 76,990 of record NZ_JAGTJK010000006.1, read on the forward strand.
GGGACGACGCTCGGCGGGGCGCCCAAGTTCGACGGGACGGACAAGTGGCCGGTCGAGCCCGGGCTCCTCAGCGATCCCATGGATCCCCTGTCCTCGACGATCCTCTTCGAGAAGAGCTCGGTGACGGGCTCGATGTTCGACTCGGGCAAGGGCGTGACGGTCGTCCTCTCGGTCCCGGTGCGCACGGCGGACAAGAGCACGTCGATCAAGCTGACCTTGTATTCGGCGCACATGACCATGAAGCTCGCCGACGATCGGAAGAGCGCGACGGAAGGCATGATCGGCGGTGTGCTCAACACCGAGGAGTTCGTGGCGGAAATCAAGAAGGTCGGCGATCTGCTCGGCTTGTGCGGCAATCCGCTGTTCGATAACCTCGTGACCCAGGTCCGCCAGGCGTCGGACATCATGGCCGACGGCACGCAGGATCCGGAAAAGACGTGCGACGGCATTTCCATGGGCCTCGGGTTCGAGATGTACGAGGCGCAGCTCGGCGACGTCGGGCCGGCGAACGAGGTTGGGTCGGCCTGCCCGTGATGGCGAATCGGGGCGCCGAGGGCCACACGCCCCCGCGCCCCTGACCCTCCGCCGCGCTCATCTCTCCCGCCGCCGAAACACCACCGTATTGTCCTGACGAACACCCATTCCGACGAATTCCCATTCTTCCTTTTGGGATTCGATCGCCGCCCTCGCCTGGCTCTTCGCGCCGACCACGACCCACGTGGGGCGGAGCTCCACGAGCCGCGTCAGGAAAGCATCACGCCCCTCCCAGCGCAGGTATTTCAGGTGGTTCGACATCGCGTCGTTCCATAACGCGCCGAGAAAAGCGGAGTCGTCGGTGAACACGACGAGGCTGCCCGGACCGAGCTCGCGCTCGCGTTTTTGCGCGACATCCGGCGGCAGATGGTACCCGCCCGAGTATGCGCTCGCGCGCTCGGCAGGCGACATGCTCACCAGCGCCGACAGCTTGCCGGGCATGGGCTCGAGGCCGAAGAACCACACGTACCAGGCCCACGGGACGAGCGAGAGGACGAGCGCCGAGGCGACAGCGGCTTCGTGCAGGCGCGCGGACTTCGAGGCGCGCGCTGCGAGCCACACGATACACGCGACGGCGAGCGCGACGATGTGGACGTTGAAACGGGCAATGTTGAGGTTCGGGGTGAGACGGAGGAAAACGGCGCCGAGGGCCACGAGGACGAGCACGCGCTCGGCGCTGGCGTCGGGCTTCTTCGACAAACGCCCGCGAACGGCGGTGAACGCCGCGACGAGCGCCGCGATCGAGGCGAGCGGGACGACGACCCAGGGGACGGCATAACCATAATCACGCGCGATGATGTCCGCGACGCCGCCCGTGGGGTGGTGATACTTGATGCGCGCAATCGTCGCGAGCGGCGGCTCCGGGCTGAGCTGCGCGAGGGTCCCGACGCCGCGGAAATGAATGCCGAGCCGCGAGATGGCGTGATCGACCGGCCAGAGCGGATTGCCGAAGGCGAGCCAGTTACGGCCGAACGTGAGCGCAGCGATGCCCGTGAACGAGACCAAGCTCGAAACGAGGACGAGCGCCGTCGCGCGTGGACGCGCCTTCGCGTGGCGGCGCAGGAGATTCACGCCGGCGACGAGGGCCATGGGCGGCGCCCAGAAGAGCGAGGCGCTCTTCGAGGCGAACACGAGCGCGAGGCAGCCGGCGGTGATGACGGCGTCGCGCATGCGCGCCTCCGCCCGGGTCGCGAAATGGAGAGCGGCGAGCAAAAAAGCCCCAACGACGACATCGATCATCGACGTCCGGAGCTGGCTCGTCGTGGCGGGCATCAGCAGAAGGACCGCGGCCCAGCCCATGCAAGGGACGGGATCGGGGGCGAATCGGCGCGCGAGCAGGAAGACGCCCAGGGCGAGGGCTGGCGCTGCCAGGGTGTTGCCGATCTCGATGAAGGTTTTTCCGGTAAAAGCAACGAAGAAAAGCGCGAACGCCTCGGCGCCGCGGGGGTATCCATTCGTGGCTTGAACGACCAGGGTCCGCGGCAGGTCGACCATCTGGAAGCCGTGGTTCTGGAGGGCAAACCCGATCATCGGCTCGTGATAAAAAAAGCCGTCCCACGACTCGGAGGGTGCGAGGTACGTGATCCACGCGGATCCGACGATGGCGAATGCGGAGGCGAGCAGGCCCAGGACCACGGAGCTTTGCGCGCGCCATGCGAGCACGAGCGCGTCCCAGGGCAGCCGCGCGAGCGAGCTGCCGGCACGCGCGATTTCACGCACGAAAACGCGCGGCACGCGACCGCGAAGAGAGGCCGCGAAGGTCGCTCCCGACACGACGAAGGAAAGCAGCGCGAGCGCGCCGGGCGTCAATCGGTTCGTGTACCCGAGCGCGAAGACGGGGGCGATGATCAATCCGAAAAACACCGTGGAGGCGAGCAGGCCGAGCTCGGCGCGGCCTTCGGGTTCCGCGCGAAGCGCGATGCCGAGCGCCGCGAACGCGGCAAACGAGAGGAGCACGCAGAGGAGCAACGACGAGGCCACGGCAGGAGGGGGTTACACGAACGAACGCGCGGCGCCAAGCGCCGTGTCTGGGAGCCGACATAGGCGTGGAAATGGCGGCGCCCGGGGGCCCCTTGCGATCTCCCCTCCCCCGCGCGCGCACGGACCGCCCACGAGCGGCCGGGCCTTGACACGGCCGGTTCCGGTCACAAGTTGCACGGCCTGAATGAGCACCAAGGCCTCCCTTCACCTCGCCCGAGCCAGCAAAGCCGCGAAGCTTTTGAAGGAGGCGACGTCGCAAGAGGAAGCCGCGCTCCTGCTCGACGCGGGCCTCAGCGAGCTGAACGCGGCCCTCGCAGCGGCGCCAAAGGCGCTCGCTGAACGTGTGCAGCGCGTGGTCAACGACATCGCCCGGCAGATGATGAGCGTCGTCAACGAGGACGTTCTCGCCGAGGCGGTCGAGGCGGCCCAGGCCTGACGGTCCGGGTAGTCCCCCTCCTCTCCGTCCACACCCGCCTCCTCCCAGCCACCTCCCCAGCGCCGAAGACACCGCCGCCCCCGGGCGACGATGCGCACGAGCCCGCGCTCCGACGGCCCCAAGTCGAGCTGCTGCCGCCTGCGCGCCGTCCGCGAGAGCTCCTGCTAACTTGGACGTGGTTCGCTTACGAGCTGGCTTCTCCCGATGGAGGATGGCAATGAGCTTCCATACGACCCTGGAGCGATACGATTTCGACGACGTATCGCGCCGCCTTTCGAGCACGGATGGCTTCACGGATGCGGACGTGGAACGCGCGCTCGACGTGGCGCCCGGGGACCGAGGCCCCGAGGACTTTCTGGCCCTGCTCTCGGCCCCGGCACTGCGACGCTTGCCCGACCTCGAAACCCGGGCGCGCACGCTGACGCGCGAGGTGTTTGGCCCCGGCATCGAGATGTTCGCGCCCCTCTACCTCTCGAATACCTGCAAGACGACGTGCACGTATTGCGGGTTTGCATATAAGAACGATATCACGCGGAAGACGTTGACGACCGACGAGGCGGAGGAGGAGGGGCGCATCCTGCATCAGCGTGGATTCCGGCGGCTCCTGCTCCTCACCGGCGAGGATTACGTGGCAACGCCGGTCGCGTATCTGGCAGACGCGTGCCGGGCGCTCGCGGGGATGTTCCCTTCGCTGAAGCTCGAGGTGTATCCGCTGAGCGAGAGCGATTACGAAGGCCTGCGCGCCGCGGGGGCCACCGGCATCGTCTGTTATCAGGAGACGTACGACCGCCGGCGCTACCGGGAGGTCCACCTTCGCGGGATGAAACGCAAGTACGATTATCGGCTCAATTGCCTCGACCGGGCTGCACGCGCGGGCCTTCTCGAGCTGAGCACCGGGGCGCTGCTCGGCCTCTCGGATCCCCGGACCGATACATTCTTCGCCGGCATGCACGCCCATTCCTTGCTGCAAACACATCCAGGCGCGAGGCTCTCCATCTCGCTCCCACGCCTGCGCCCGGCGGCCGGCTTCGAGGACGTTCCCCTCCTGCCCGATCCCGTCTACGTACAGATGTTTCTGGCGACGCGCCTCTTCCTCCCGCGCGCGGGCTTGATCCTGTCGACCCGCGAGCCCCATGCCATGCGCATGCATCTCGCGTCGCTTTGCATCACGACCATGAGCGCGGGCGTGAGCGTGGCGCCGGGTGGTTATTCAGGCGCCGATACGACACCGCAGTTCTCGCTCGGCGATCACAGCACGACGGCGGAAGTGGCCGAGAGCTTGGGCACGCATGGCCTTCACGCTTCTTTTTGAGACATGAAGCGCTTCGGTGGCCCCGAGCTGTTGCCCTACTTCAGCGACGGGTCTCCGCCAAGCCAATCGCTGAATGCACCACGCTCGCGTCGACACTCCACGATCACGACGCGTTTGTCCGCATCGGAGGACGTGCCCCACTGCGAGGGCATGAGAAGGCTGCCGGTGCCGTCGCCGCAGGCGCTCAAAATCTGCGGACGAATCGCTTCGACTTCCTTGGGGCCCTTGGCGGCGGGCGCCTCGGTGCACGGCGTGAAATACCACCCGCGCTTGGGCGACGAGATCGTCGGGTCGGTCCAGCCTGCCGGCGTCGCGCGGCTCTCGACTGAGACCTGTCGAACGCCACAAGCGGTGACGGTCGCCAATTCGAATTCGATGAACCGCGTCTCGCACTGCGCCCGCATCTCGGCGGCCGAAAGCTCGCCCTTCGAGGTGGTGAGCTTCGCCTCGGGATAATCGCGGGCGAACGTCTTCCAGGCGTGCGCCTCACCCACAGGGACGTCGCCACCGCACGCCCAGAGCTTCTTCCTCGCCTCGACGCGCGACTTCACGTCGGCATCGGTCTTCAGATCCACCGGCGCGTCGACGCCCATGGCCGCTTCGAACTCGGCGAGCATGACTTTCGCCATGTCCGGATCCGGGGAGCGGGCGTTGCCCCCCAAAAGCGCCCCGCAGCCGGTCCCGAACAAGACCAGCGCGATTGTCGCGAGCACCCTAGATTTCATGGGAAAGGGGCTATGCCGGGTGCCATCCCCTGTCAAGCGGAAAGGATCGGCATTGCGGGCGTGCGGGACGATTCCAATGGAATGTTCAATCGTTACCGTTTTTCGCGGGATCCAGACCGAACACACGCTCATATCGAGCGCTCACATGGCAGCCCATGCACGACGCGACGCGCCCCGCGGACGTCACCTCTCCCGCGGGCGTCACCGTTCCATAAACCCACCCCGCATCCGTGCCCGGCGTTCCGGGCGCGACCTTGAGCACGACATAAGCCCCGGCGAGGCGTGAGGCCCGGTAAACCCGATCGCCGACCCGCGCATACGGATTGAAATGGTCCTCCTTCATGGTTTTTTCCTGGAGGTGGGCGAGATCTTCCGGGGGATTCGCCTTGTCCACGAGCTCGGGGTAATAGCTCTCCTTGACGAGGATCTGCCCCACCGGCTGGGGCTCGGGCGCGGCGGCCTGGGTGAGCGGATAGGTCTTCTGCTCCTTGACGAACACCGAATAGAGCTTGCGCGCGTGGTCGCCGTCCTCCGCGCCACTCATGCGCGCGCGGCCGGGCTCCGGCATACGGCAGAGCCAGGGCGCCCAGCGCAGCTCGTCGTCGACGCGCCCCCAGGCCTTGTAATCGCGATACGCGGCAGCGATGACCGGGACGAACCGGGGATCGAGCTCAGTGGAGGGGGCAGGTGCAGCGGAAGCGTTCGCCGGAGCCGGCGGCGTCCGCGCATCTTTGCCGTTGTCGACCGGCGTGATGGGCTCGTCGAGGGGGCGGGTGCACGCGGGCGCGAGGGCGAGGGCGAGGAGGAGCAGGGCAGGACGCATCGGTTCCATGATACGCGCGCGGCGCGCGGAAGATCTGCGCCTTTCACCCGGCGCCCGTCACGTTTGGCGCGCCGCGTCGGGTGCGGCGAATCGGCCGATGATGGCAGGCTCGTGGCTCACGGAGATGATAACGATCTCCTCGTCCGTGGCGATGGCGATCCGATCGGCGGCAGGACTGAACGCGGCCGCGAGGATCATCGTGTCGATCCGGAACCACAGCTTCTCACCGTCGCTGACGACTCCGGTGCCATGAAGGAAGCGAAATCGATTCTGCGGGGTCGAGCCGAGCGCCGTCGCCGTCTCTTCGCCATCGCCTCCATCGCGCACGTCGGGAGCCTCGGGGGACATGCGCACCACGGGATCTTCCGCGTCGACCCAGGACTGCATGACGGGGTCGAGCTGCGGGATTCCCGTGTCTAGATCCAGGACGGCCGTATCGTCCTCCTCGCCGACCCAGGCGTAACGGCCGTCGCGCGTGGTGGCCAGAACCGCGGGCCGATCCCAGCCCCAGCGAAGGGGCGCAGGCCGCGGGCGTGCGGGCTGTGACACGTCCTCCGCGACATGACCGACCACGAGGTCCTCGGGCTCGGCGTGCTCGAGCAAGCGCAGCGGCATGTCCGCGGGATAGGTATCGAGATATTCTTTCGTGTCGAGGTCGAGCACGGCCACGCTCGCGCGGCCCGATTTGGCGTCCCAATACTCGTCCTGTTCGAACCAATCCCACTCGTTTCGAATCCACTCCGCCATGCGCAAGCGCGAGCCGTGGATGCTGGTGGCGATTCGACCGCACGAGGGAACGTGCGCGAGCACGTCGCCGCCGGTGGTGACGAGCCACGATCCGTGGGGCCGCTGCACGAACAGCCGCTCGTCGTCGACGAAGAAGAGGCCCACGACCTCGGTCCCTACGTCCTCCGGCAAACGGCTGGGCGCGCCCATGAGAAGCACGGGCGACGAAATCGGCTCTGGCTCGGGCCACGGGCGCGTCGCCGCTGGTGGCGAAACGGTCGCTTGCACGACGACCTCGAAGAGTTCCTGGACCGTGTGCTGCTGGTTCATCAGGACAATCGGCGGCGGCGAGAGCTCGACGAGCTTTAGCTGGCTCTGCGCCGCGAGCACGAGGGAGCGCCATGCCTCGTTGAGCGGGCCTATCCACGGGTCGACCATGGCCGGACCGAGATCACCGAAGAAAGGGCGCATCCCTGGCGGCGGCAGCGGGATGGCGCGCGTGACCGCCACCGCCACGAGCGCCGGGTCGGCTCCTTTGCGGATCAATGCTGCCTCCAGCGCGGCCGGGCCCGTCGCGTCGGCGTTCTCGTGCGTGTCCATTTCTTCGGCGGGGCGAACGGTGTCGCCGTCGAACCATGCTTCGCAGCGCGCGATCGCGCGAACCTGATCCGCCGACAAACCCAGCGCGTCGGCCACGATGGGCACGACCGCGGGATGCACGACGCCCGCGACGAGGACATGGCCGTATCGACACTCGCGCAACGCGGACGTCGAGCAGAGGACCCCGCACTCCTTGCATGACCCGCCGGCGTGCTCCTCCCCGCACAGCGCACCACACGCGCAGCGGAACGAGCTCACGGGCCCGAAGATCCGCTGGCAGAAAATGCCGTCGCGGGCTGGTCGCCGCCCGCTGCCCGACCAGCGTCGCATGAGCTCGATGCTGGTCACGCGCCCGTGCGAGCGCATGTCTTCGGGAGCCGCGGGATCGAGGAGGTTCGTCCGGACCCATTGAAGGTCCGCCACGACATCCGATGGAGAAAAGAACCGATCTCGAAGTGACATGGGCGCGATTTCCGCTCGGCAAACCACGATGCCGGCGGGGGATACCCGTACGCGACCTTCTCGGCGGCGTCAATGGGGGAGCGAGCGGCCTACCGCCTTGCGGTTCGAGGATTCAGGGCGAGATACTCGGTCGCCGCGTGGTGATGCTGATTTGACTCGGGATCTCCTCCGTGAACCACGCGACCGTGGTCGCCTCGGCAGCTCCGCCGCGCACGCGGGCGACGCGAATCTCGCCGTCGATCCCACCGGCGCCGTAGGCGATCAGCGCGTCGTCGCCGCAGATGCCTGGAGCCGCGCTGATCGCCGAATGGGGGTTGGCTGCCGGGTCGATCGGGAGAGGCTCGCCCCAGCCCACGCCGGGCACGTAGCGCAGCGCGTAGACAACGCCCGTCGTCGCGGCCATGCCGACGATCACGTCGCCCGCGGGGGTCGCGGTGAGGGCGAGATCGAGGCTCTGGTCCGCCAAGGTGATGCTCTCCGGGGCCGACCAGACACCCTCGTGGAGCCTCGTCGCCGCGATCCTGGCATAGCTCTCGTAGTACACGACGACCACGTCACCGTTTGGCAACGCGACGGCGCGCGGGGGCGCGACGGGAACCTCGGCCTGGAAAACCTCGATGTCGTCGCGGCAATGCATATCCGTCCAGCTTCCGCCGTCCGCCCAGAAGATCTCCGTGTCGCAGAGCTCGCCCTGGGGGCCCACACCGACACCGAGAACGGTGCCCGACCCTTCCCTGATGACAGCCGCGGTCAGATCGAACGGCGCCGGGTCGGGATAGGGATGCCAGTCGAACGCGTCCGGATCGAAATAGGCGAGGATCGATCCTCCGACGCCACGGCCGAGGAGCAAGGAGCGTCCTACCGTGACGGGCGGGTTCCACGGCTGCGGGAACCAGCCGTGGACATCGTGGAGGTCGAAGCTCTTACCATCGGAGGTCGACGCGAAACGGCTCTGCGCGGTCTCATCGCTCCCCTCGATCCAGAACACGCCGAGATGATCATAGACATCCACGTACGTCGTGAGCGCATTCGCGGTCCCAATCACATATGCGTTCTTGGTCCACGTGCCCTCGTGATCGAAGGCGACCAGGCTGGTTGCGTAGCCCATGGCCGCGACAATCGCAGCCTCGCCCTGCGCGCAGGTGGGCGCGGGGAGGCCGCCGCTGCCGCCGCCGCCGCCGCTGCCACCGGTGGACGACGACACGCTCGTGTCTCCACTCGAGGCGCTGGACGCGCTGCTCCCACCGCCGGCGCCCGTCGTCTCGATGTCGACCTCGCTCCCGCACGCCGCGAGCGCGGCCACGAGCGCGCCTGCCGCGATTGCGCGCCTCCGGGCGCTCACGATCTCGAACATGATGTCTCTCCTCCGTTTCGCCCGCCCCGATCGAGCAGGCACGACGAGGGTGGCCGCACGGCGTCGGCCACGCACCTTAAAGCCGATTAAATCTCACCTCCAGCGGAGGACGAGGTCTCCGCCCTCGTCGAGGTCCACCTGCGCGCCGAAGCCCCGGCTGATCCGATGGAGGGTATCCCGCAGCCACAGCGCCGCGCTCCGGCCGACGCGATGCAAGCTGAAACCTCGAATCTGCATCGGCGTCATCCGAAGGCTCGCGAGCTCGCCCGTCCGTGGATTCACGACGGGAAAATACATCAGGGCGAGATCCCCCCGGAAGGACACGTGGCCCGCGATTCCCTCGTAGTCGTTGAGGAAATCGCCGCAACCGTAAAGGATGAGCTTGTTCCTGTAGACCTCGATAGGCCGCACGTGGTGCGACGAGTGCCCGTGGACGAGGTCGATTCCTCCCTCGATGAGCGCACGCGCAAAGCGGACGTGCTCCTCCGGAACGTCGTACCCCCAGTTGCTCCCCCAATGGATGGACGCGACGACGACGTCCCCTGTCCGTTTGACGCGACGAACCCGGTCCTCGATCTCGAGCGCGGTCGCCTTCGACAGGTCGGCGAGCCGATCGACACCGGGAGAATCGCCCGTCGCGGCCCAGCTCGCGGGAATGCCGCTCGACTCCGTCCCGAAGGCGAGCACGAGGAGCCTTCTGTCTCCGCCGAGCGGGAGGACCGCGGGCGCGCGCGCCTCGCTCAGGTTTTTCCCCGCGCCGGCGATCTTCAGCCCCGCCTGCTCCAGCGTCGTCAGGGTTTCGAGGAGCCCCGCGGTACCGAAGTCGAGCACGTGGTTGTTCGCGAGGACGCAGACGTCGATCCCGGCAGCGGCGAGGCAAGGGGTGTTTTCCGGGTGCATCCGGTAATTGATGCCCTTGCCTTCCCAATACGTGTCGCTTCGCGTGACGCTGGTCTCCAAATTGATGATCCGCGCCGCGGGGGCCACCCGCTCGAGCTCGGAGAGGGCGTCTCCCCAGATAGACGAGAACGCGACGGGCCGCTGGATCGGGCCGTTCGTTTCCTCCGCCATCGTGATGTAGGACCTGGCATCCCGTACGTACGGCTCGTAAAGGGTCGGCTCGCTCGGGTGTGGCAGCACCTGATCGATCCCTCGCCCGGTCATGACGTCTCCACACACGAACAATGTGAGGAGCTCGCCCGGCAGAGAATGGCTTCGCCCGCGCAGATCCATCCACGGCGCCGCTTGGTGCATCCCGCTCCTGCTGTCCAGCGTGCGCCGCAGCGCACGACAGGGCCGCTGCACGAGCGCCCGACGCTCGGCGCTTCGAGTAGCGCACGGCGGCCGTCCCACGGTAAGCTTGCGGAGCGAGAAGACAGCGCTTTCCTCCCATTCTGCTTGGTGAGGCGCGGAGCGAGCCTTTCCCATGAATCACCCCACGATCGACATCGACAAGATCCGTAAAAGACCGGGCATGTTCATCGGAGATGTCTACGACGGCAGCGGCTTGACGCACATGATCTGGGAGTTGCTCGCGAATGCGCTCGACGAGCACGTCTGCGGTACCTGTCGGGCGGTCTCGATCTCGCTCAACGAGGACGGCTCGGTCACCGTCCAGGACGACGGTCGCGGGATTCCGACGCACGAGCTCGACGGAGTTCCCTTCGTCCAGAAAGCCCTCACCTCGTGGCATCAAACGCCGACGTTCGACGGGCACGCACCCCACGAACACGTTGGCCTCCGGGGCGTCGGGATGATCGCGGTCAACGCCTTGTCCTCGTGGCTCGAACTGGAGATTTTTCGTGAAGGAACTCATTACAGGCAACGCTACGAACGTGGCGTACCGTGTGGCCCCCTCGAAGCTGTCGAATCGACCCATCAAAGCGGGACGACGATCACCTTCCTTCCCGATCCTGCGATTTTCCCGAAGCCCTGGTGCAACGCCGGCACCATCACCGCCCGGTTGCAAGAGCTCGCATACTTCGTCCCTTCCCTGAGGCTCGCCTTCGCAGACCGGCGCAAACATGAGTTTCACGAGCCACGCGGCCTTCGCGCGTTCCTGGAGAGGACGCGCCGTCCGGGCACGCACCTCGGCACCTTGACCGTCGAGGAACGCGTCGGTGAGATCTTGGTCGAGGCAGCCATGGATTGGCGGGACGGGCCATGGGCTTCGTCTTCCATTGATAGCTACGCCAACATTGAACGTACGACGGATGGCGGAACGCACGTGCAAGGTCTCATGACCGGCTTGGCTCTTGGACTCCGGGACGTCGAGGGGTCGCGCGTGCACAAGCGACCGCTGAAGCAGCTACGCGGAATCGTCTCTCGAGGTCTCCATGCCGTCGTCTGTGTGCGGCTCCGCGACCCGACCTTCGGCGCCCCCACGAGGAGCAGGCTCATGACGCCGGCGGTCGCGAAGGCCGTTTCCGGGGTGGTGCGCCATGCTTTCGTGGTCGAACTCGAGAATAACGTGGAGCTGCGTCGACATTGTATTCGCCTGATCGACGGAGAGCACGCTCGCTGAGGAAAGCACCTCGCTCTGGTAGCCCCACCGAGGACGCCGCGGCCCGGCGCGATGCTGCCGCGCAGTAAATGGCCATTTCTAACCGTGTTTCCGATTTGTTTCGTCGGAGCAACGTGATAGTGCCGATCTCGTTATGCCATAGGGAGGTGTCATGAACTCTCGCACGAGCCGTGCCTTTCACGTCCTCTGCTCTTCCCGGACGAGATCGAGCATGCAATGCGTCACGCTCCTGCTGATGTCGGCGCTCCTTCTCGCGAGCTGTGCCGAGGGGCTCACCGGCGACCCCGATCAGAACACCGGTGCTGGAGCCGGAACCGGCTCCGGTGGCATGGGAGGTGCCGGTCCGGGAGGGGCGTCGAATTCGTCGAGCTCGTCCGCGTCGTCGAGCTCCTCTGCATCATCGAGCTCCTCTGCATCATCGAGCTCCTCTGCATCATCGAGCTCCTCTGCATCATCGAGCTCGTCCGCGTCGTCGGGCACGGGGGGTAGCGGGGGCGCTGGCGGAGGCGGCGGCGCGGGCGGTGCTGGCGGTGACCCGACGGGCATGGTGGTCCAGTACAAAGTGGAGATCAGCGCCACCGCGACCTCGGCCATCGGTTCCCAGTTCTGGATCGTCAACAACGGCAGCGACCCGGTGAACCTCGATGATCTGACGCTTCGTTATTACATGACCAATGAAGTCGCTGCGACGCTCATCAAGGCCATCAACTGGGCCAATGTCGGTGCCGTGGCCGGCCCGAGCACGGGATTCCCCACAGGAAACATCGGCGTCAACGTGATGCCGATGGCCATGCCCGCGCCGTCTGCCGACACCTACGTGGAGTTCAGCTTCAGCGGCGGTAACAACATGCTGGCTCCCGGCTACCGCGTGCAGTTTTCCTGGACCGTTCAGAACTTCATGTCGCAGTCGTTCGATCAGCCAGGGGACTATTCGTTCAACGCCGCGGCCTCGGCGCAGACGGAGTGGAAAAACGTGGTTCTGATGTACCAGGGACAATCGGTGGTGTGGGGCATCGAGCCCTGACGAACGCTCTCCAAGCCCCATTCCACGGATACCTCTTCTCCGGACGATCGACGGAGAAGAGGTATCCGTGGTCGGGCCACGCGGCGTTTACTTGGGGACTTCCGGCCCGCAATCCACGAACGAGAGGTTCGTGTCGATACGGAACGTCGACTCGGGCGTGTGTCGCTCCGCGTGAAACAGGTCGAGCGGATAGACGTTGCCTTTCATGATGCCGAGCTGCTCGGCGGACGCGTCGAGGACGACCGAGGTCGATCCTTTCGGGTGAAGCCCGCCCAGATCGACGGCGAGGTGGCCGTTGATGAAGACCCACACATCGTCGTCCCCCTCGAACAGGAAGGTCTCGCCGCCATTGTATTGAAACCGCGTGTGCAGCTCCGTGGTGAAGCTGAAGTTGCGGATGACGCCGGCCTTGTCGACGCCCGAGTTGCCCCAGCCCGCCTCGTCGAGCGGAAAAAACGACAAGCTCTGGAACGTGAAGAGCCCTCCCGGCTGTGGAGCGAGCCAGAGCTGGAGCAGATAGGGCTTGTTCACGTTCGTCGTGTCGCGATACCACAGATCGAAGTTTGCCTTCGTCGTCGTCTCGGGTCCGAAAGGACACGTCGGCGGCGGGGCTGCGTTCCCTTCCTCGCACTTCGAGGCGTAGACGGGCTTCTCGTCGGCGCCGAGGATCGGCTCCACGAGGCCCTTCGTGATGTCGTTGCCGTACAAAGGGCCCTCGAAATCGGGGTGCCCGCCCGCCTCGCTCCTGCCTTTGAAGTCACGAACGACGGCCACCAGGACATTCCCGCACTCCTCGTTGCCGCCCGGGGCTCCTGCGTCGTTGCCCGACCCCTCGCTGGTCGGCGCCCCGAGCTTGTAGCCCCCCACCTCCGTCGCGAGAAAGCCCGCGGGGAGCGTCTCGATGATGCCGCCGGCGTCATCCGCTCCGGCATCGGGAATGTTGAATCCCCCCACGCCGACGGAAATATCGCCTCCAGTCCCGCCGCTGCCGCCACTTCCAGCGCCGCCGTTGCCGCTGCCGCCGCCGCCCGTGCTGTTGCCGCTGCCACCGCCGCCGGACGATGCGCTACACGCGGCGCACGACAAAAGCCACGCATAGACGAGTATCCGCACGGGCAGCATACGCTTCATCCGATCCATGGCATGGCCCCCAATCGAGTGGACTGTTCGCCTAGCCTAACAACACAGGATGGCGACCGCGATCCATCAAATTCGTAGTCAATGGATCGGTTTTACCGACGTGGCGACGAGAATCCACCCATATGGACTTTTTTCGCGCCGAGCCCTCGCGCAATGATGACGCAATGCGGCGCCGACGTACGAATGCAGCGGTAAAAATGCACACTGTACTGTGCTCCCACCCGGCTTTCTTTATCGTTCGAACCATGCTTCGACGACCCCTCCTCTTCGCCTCTTTGGGTGTTGCGATTTTCGGCTCGATCGCTTGCAGCGCCACCTCCGCCGGACCCGGCGGCAGTGGAGGCGGTGGCAGCGGCAGCGGCAGCAGCGGCGCATCGAGCGGAGGCTCGGGCGGCGAGGGTGGTCTCATCCTCGTCGGCAGCGGAGGGAGCGGCGGCGGCGGCGGTCCTGACAAACCACCGCCGAAGATCGACGAGACCTTGCCTCCCGGCTTCACCGCCGAGACGACGTACGGCGGATGGAAGATCCTCGGGCTGCTCGAGGATTTCAACGAGCCGAGCGACAACGTCTGCGCCAACGTGCTGCGCGCCATCGCGCGCGACTTCACGCAGGCGCACATCGACTTCGGCCAGGAGAAGCCGGCGTCGTGGACCGCGCCCGGCCTCTACATGGGGCATGTCCTCCCGCTCCTCCCCGCCGACCGCAAGCCGGACGTGAACCCGTCGCGCACGCCGCTCGACGTGATCGAAGCCTTCGATGATTGGTACAGGAACATCGACGGCGTGAACGTACCTTTCGTGATCGATCTGTGGCTCGAACCCGATCCGAACAAGGAGGGGTACTTCCTGTTCGACTCGAACAGCTTCTTCCCGCTCGACAAGTGGAACACCTCGCCGGGCGACGTGCAGATCGGCGGCAACGACGTCGGCCCCCACAACTTCCTGTTCACGATCGAGCTGCACACCGCCTTCGAGTACAAAGGTGGCGAAATCTTCAATTTCCGCGGCGACGACGACGTGTTCGTCTTCATCAACGACAAGCTCGCGGTGGACATCGGAGGCATCCACGGTCCGCTCGAGGGCAACGTGAACCTCGACGCGCGCGCGGCCGAGCTCGGGATCACGGTGGGCAACGTCTACAAGCTCGATCTCTTCCAGGCGGAGAGAAACCCCGGCGGCTCGAACTTCCGCATCGAGACGAGCCTCGATTTCCGGGCGTGTGGCATCCTGCCGAGCGACGTCCCGAAGTGACCGGGTCCGCCGGTAAATACGCTCGTTTAACCCAGTTTTCGATTGTCTTGTCCGCCTCTGCGTGGCTAAAGTGCCGCGCCATGCGCCGCTCCTGGTCGGTTCGCCTGGCGGCTCCCTTCGGTCGAGCCCCCCGGTCGAGCGGCGCTCGGCTCGGGCGAGCCTTTGCCTCCCTCCTCTCCCTCCTCGCCATTGCGCTCTCCGTGCTGATCTCTCCTGCCGCACGCGCAGAGGAGCTGCCTTCGCCGTCGCCCGAGGGGCGTGTGCGGGTGAGCTACTGGGAGAAATGGACGGGCATGGAGAAAGAAGCGATGGAGTCCGTCATCGACGACTTCCATCGCTCGCAAACCAGGGTCTGGGTCGATTATCAATCGGTCTCCCAGTACCAGCACAAGACGCTGATCGCGACGGCGGGCGGCGACCCGCCGGACATCGCGGGGCTGCTCGCGGCCGACATCGCCGATTTCGCCGAAAAGAATGCGCTCGTCCCGCTCGACGAGCTCATGCGCGGCACGCACATGAGCCGCGAGAGCTTCCTTCCGGTGTACTGGGACATGGGCGTCTATCGGGACCACGTCTGGGCCGTCGTATCCGTGCCAAACGTGGTGAGCCTGTACTGGAACAAGGATCTCTTCGCGAAAGCGGGGCTCGATCCGGATCGCCCGCCGCGCACCATCGCGGAGCTCGACGCGTTCGCGGAGAAGCTCACCGTCGTCAAGGGCGGCAAGATTGAGCAGCTCGGATTCATGCCGACCGACACGAACTGGTGGCCTTATGGCTGGGGCTTCTGGTTCGGCGCGCGGCTCTGGGACGGCGGCGCGAACATCACGATTGATTCGCCGGAGAACGTGCGGGCATTCTCCTGGTTTCAGAGCTACGGAAAGCGCCACGACCCCGGGCAGCTTCAGAATTTCACGAGCTCGTTCGGTAACTTCGCCTCGGCGCAGAACCCGTTCCTGAGCGGCAAGCTCGGCATGGTGCTCCAGGGGATCTGGATGGGAAACTTCATCCAAAAATTCAGCCCCGGGATGCGCTGGGGCGCCGCGGCTTTCCCCTCCGAAAAAGAGGGCGGCCCGCCCGTCGCCATCGCCGACGCCGACATGCTGGTGATCCCGAGCGGCGCCAAGCACCCGAACGAGGCCTTCACGTTCCTCAAATACCTCACGCAGCAAGGTCCCATGGAAAAGCTTTGCCTGGGACAGCGGAAGCTCTCGCCGCTCCGCAGCGTGAGCCCGTCGTTTTACCGCGAGCACCAAAACCCCTTCATCAAGAGCCTGCAGGACCTCGCCGCGAGCCCGGGGGCGACGCCTCAGCCACGGATCAGCGTCTGGAACGAGTATACCCTCGAGATTCGGAATGCCTCGCAGCGGCTCTGGCTCGGGGAGGCGACGGCCGAGCAGGCGCTCGGCGACGTCAAGCAGGTCGTCCAGAAATCGTGGGACCGCCATCGCCATCGGCAGGAGGCCGCGCCGTCGCGATGGCTTTCCGTGCTTCCCTTTCTCCTGATCGGGCTCTTTGGGGCGGGAATCGTGGGGGCGGCTTGGCGCGAGCGGAACAGGCTCGCCAAGATGAGCGGCGTCGAGAAGCCGGTGCGCTCGAACGCGTCGCTCGGCAAGGGGCTCGCGTTCTTTTCCCCTTGGGGCATCGGGCTCCTCGTGTTCCTCGCCTATCCGGTGGCGTCGTCCATCGTGTATAGCTTCTGCGATTACTCGGTCCTATCGCCGCCGAGGTGGATCGGGCTTCAGAACTTCGTCGATCTCTTCCAGGACGAGGTATTCTGGATCGCGCTCCAGAACACGCTGATTTACGTGGCGATCGCGCTCCCGCTCGGGCTCACCGTGGCGCTCTTCTTCGCGCTGCTGCTCGACGCCAAGCTGCGGGGCTCGAGCATCTACCGCACGCTCATCTTTTTGCCCACGCTCGTCCCGGTCGTCGCGGGGGCGACCATCTGGATCTGGATGCTGAACGGCGAGTATGGCGTCATCAACCATTTCTTGCACCAGGCAAGCTTCGGGCTCTTCCCGAAGACATCGTGGCTCGCCGAGCGGCGTTTCGCGCTGCCATCGCTGATCCTGGTGAGCACGTGGACCGTGGGACAAACGGTCTTGACGCTGCTCGCCGCGATGCAGGACGTACCGAGATCGATCTACGAAGCCGCCGACATCGACGGCGCGAGCTTCTGGCAAAAGATCCGCCACGTCACGATCCCCATGATCTCTCCCGTCATCTACTTCAACGCGATCATGGGCATCATCGGCGCCCTGCAGGTGTTCGCGACGCCCTACATCATGACGGCCGGCGGCCCCGCGCGGGCGACGCTGTTTTATACGCAGCGCCTGCACGAGAACGCGTTTTACTTCCTGCGCATGGGGTACGCCTGCGCCATGGCGTGGATCCTATTTCTGGTCGTGCTCGGACTCACCGCGCTCGCACACCGCCTCGGGCATACCCGGGTCCACTACGGAGGGGCGTGATTCATGGCCGCCGCAGACTCCCCCTTCAGCAGCACGTTTCGCCGAAGACCGTGGTCGAGAGCCATCGTGCATCTCTTCCTCATCGTCGGCTCGCTCGTGTTCGTCTTTCCCGTCTTGTGGATGCTCTCCACTTCGCTGAAGCCCATCGAGCAAACGCTGACGCCCGAGCCCGTGTGGCTCCCGCGCCCGATCGAGATCGGGAACTACGCGTCGACCATCGCGTACATCCCGTTCCTCCGTTACGCGCTGAACACGGTGTTCGTCTGCGCGCTCGCGACGATCGGAACGACGCTGTCGAGCGCGCTCGTGGCGTTCAGTTTCACGCGATTGGAATGGCCGGGGCGAAACCTGCTCTTCGGCCTGACGCTGGCGACGATGATGGTGCCGTTCCCGGTCGTCATGGTACCGCTCTATAGCGTCTACCGGACGCTCGGCTGGATTGGCAGCCTGAAGCCGCTCTGGGTGCCCACCTTTTTCGGCAGCGCCTTCAGCATCTTTCTCTTGCGGCAGTTCTTCATGCGCATTCCGAAGAGCCTGCCGGAGGCCATGACGCTCGACGGCGCCTCGGAGTTTCGAATCTTCTGGCAGATGTACCTGCCGCTCTCCAAGGCGCCGCTCGTGGTCGTCGCGTTTTTTCAGCTCATGTACTCGTGGAACGACCTCCTCGGCCCCCTCCTGTTCCTCACCGACCAGAGCACGTTCACGCTGACGCTCGGACTTCAGGCGTACCAGAGCCAGGAAGGCGGCACCCAGTGGCACTACTTGATGGCCGCGTCGGTCATGACCACCCTGCCGATCGTCGTCCTCTTCTTCATCGTCCAGCGGGCCCTCTTTCAGGGCATGAGCTCGACGCAGAACTTCGAAGGTTGAGCGGGCGACGACGTGGTCACAGGAGCCTTGCCCCGCAGGATATCCGCCGTGATAGTCTCCGCGTCGGACCATGCCATCGCGAAAAGTCGAAGCCATCGCGCGATTGCTCAAAGAGCAGATCCTGGCAGGGCGGTACGCGCCCGGCTCGCGGCTGCCGACCTACGACGCTTTGATGGAGCAGTTCGGCGTCACGCGTCCGACCGTCGTGCGTGTGCTCGATACACTCCGGGAGGAAGGTCTCCTCACGGTCAAGGGCCAGCGCAAGGTCTTCGTGACGCAGCGATTCCCGCATCACGATCGCTACGTCTGGGTCACGAGCGAGCAGCCGGGCTCGAACGAGTGGTCGCTTTTTCTGGCGATCACCCACGAGGTCATCGAGCGGGGCGAGACTGGAATCACCGGCCAGGTGAGCGCGCTCGTGGGCGTGGACGGCCGCGCCAACAACCCCGAGTACCGGCAGCTCTGCGACTTCGAGGGGCGCGGATCGGCGGCGGGCCTCTTGCTCGTCAACTCCGCGATGATCTATCTGCTCCCTGTGCTGCAGAAGCCCGGGCTGCCGCGCGTCGCGATCGGGGCGCCATTGCCTCACGCGAACCTGGTCGCGCTCGATTTTGCGGGGCTGATCGACCGTGCGTCGGCGCGCCTGCTCGAGAAAGGGCGGCGCATCGCGGTCATGTCACCTCATGCGTCGAAGCTCGCCGCTGCCCAGGAGTGCCTCGAGGGGTACGGCCAGCATCCCGACCGCGTGTTCACGGTGCACGCAGCGCCGATTGGATGCGAGCGGCTCACCGAGCTGATGTTCGACCGCCGCAGCCGCCCGGACGCGATCTTCGTGATGGACGACAACCTGGTCCCGCCGCTGCTCGCGGGGCTCGAGCGCGCGAAGGTGAAGGCCGGCGAGGATGTCTACGTGCTTGCCCATTGCAACTGGCCGAGGCCGCTCGGCATGGCGGAGGGCGTGGAGCACATTGGCTTCGACGTCCGGGAGGTCCTTTGCGCGGGCAAGGATCTCATCGACGCGCACCGCGCGGGGGCTCCGTGTCCCTCGCGCCTCGTTCCCGCTCGTTTTCTGGGCGAGCTGACGCGCCCTCTCTCCACGGCGACCGACGCGACCGTGGAAGAGAAAACCGTCCATCCCTGAAAAACGTCTTTTGCAGGCGGTTCCATGTCGAAGCGCGCTCGCGTCGCATCGCGAGCAACGCTTTCGTGCGCCAAGGGACACCACGAGGAGTGGGAGCGAAGCGATCATGGCCAGCGTGACTCTGAAGGACGTCGTGAAGGTGTACGAGGGGGGCGTCAAGGTCGTCGACGGCTTCAACCTCGACATTGCGGATCGCGAGTTTGTCGTGCTGGTGGGGCCCTCCGGCTGCGGCAAATCGACCACGCTGCGAATGATCGCCGGGCTCGAGGAGCTCACGTCCGGCACCATCCGGATCGGCGACCGTGTCGTGAACGACGTGCCTCCGAAGGATCGCGACATCGCGATGGTGTTCCAGAATTACGCGCTCTACCCGCACATGACGGTGTACGAGAACATGGTTTTCGCGCTCAAGCTGCGAGGCCAGGGCGCGACCGTGATCCACGAGAAGGCCATGCGTGCGGCTAGGATCCTCGGCATTGAAGGGTTGCTCGATCGCAAGCCCAAGGCACTCTCCGGCGGGCAGCGGCAGCGGGTCGCGCTGGGACGCGCCATCGTGCGCGAGCCGAAGTGTTTCCTCTTCGACGAACCGCTCTCCAACCTGGACGCGAAGCTTCGCGTGCAGATGCGCGCGGAGATCAAGCAGCTCCACATGAGCCTCCACGCGACCACCGTCTACGTGACCCACGATCAGGAAGAAGCGATGACGCTCGGGGATCGCGTGGTGGTGATGAAGGACGGGGTCATCCAGCAGTGCGACGGCGCGCTCGAGATCTATCATCACCCGAAAAATCGCTTCGTCGCCGGCTTTCTCGGTAGTCCTCCGATGAACTTCTTCGAAGGGCGGCTTTCGAGCGAGGGTGACCGCTTGCTCTTCGACGAGGGGACGGCGAAGATTCCAGTGCCGGAATGGGCGCGCGCCGAGCTCGCGCCGCGCGCGGGGTCGGTCGTCGTGATGGGCGTGCGGCCCGAGGCGATGTCGGACCAGGCGAGCGCGCGCTTTGCGACCGCGGACCATTCGCTTCCGATGCGCGTCACGCTGATTCAGCCGCTGGGGGACAAGATGGACGTGGTCCTCGCGACGGAACGGCATCCGCACACGGTCGCGCACGTCGACGCGCACGCAGGCATTCGCGCGGGCGAGACGTTGCCGGTCTACATCGACACGGAGCGCGTGCATTTCTTTGCACCCGGCGCTGTCGGCGAGCGGATCGCGACGAAGCGCCGATAGAAAACAAAAAAAACACAGACGCACTCATTTCGCGATGCGCACACGCGCATTCACGTGCATTTGCGCGATTTCGCGGCTACACGCGAGGCTCGACCGCTCGATCTCCGCGGGCTCGACCTCGGCCGAGGGCGCTCGGTAAACGATGATGTTTAATCATGAAGCAGTCTTGACGTGCTTCATGTCGAGCAATAAAACATGAAGACTTCGCTCGACCGAGGCGCGGCCTCGAAGCCATCGAGCGAACAGAGGAGCACGATGGTGCGAACGACGATCGACTGCACCGACTACGCCCCGCTGGGCGACGTCGACTGGATCGAGCAGACAGAGCGCGGCCTCCTCCTCGGCGTCGGCGAGGAGAAAGTGCGGGTCGACGTGCTCTTCCCGGACGTGCTGCGCCTGAAAATCTCGCAGGCAGGTTCTTTCGACGAGAGCCCGACGTTCGCGACGTGCTTCGAAATGCCAGCGCCGCCTCCGTTCGAGGTTCGAGACACACCCGACGAGGTCGTCGTCGAGACGGCGCGCCTCCGTCTCCGCATCTCGAAGCATCCCTTTGCGATGGACGCTTATCGCGAGGACGGCTCGGTGATCTTCGAGGATGACCGCGACGAGGAGGGCAACCCACGCGGGTATCTGCAGCTCAACGATGCGTTCGTCGTGACGCGGCGCATGGCCCCTGGCGATTCGATGTACGGACTCGGCGAAAAAACCGGGGCATTCGATCGACGCGGCCGAAACTTCGCGCTCTGGAACACGGACATCCTGCATCCGAACGTGCTTCGCCTGAACCACTTGCACGAGGCCGACCACACGCTCACGGGTCGGAGCACGGAGTTCGATCCCTACTACACCTCGATCCCGCTCTTTTACCATTGCCGAGCCACGGACGGCGCGACGGCCATCGCGGGATTCTTCATCGACAACGGCTACAAGGGCAATTTCGAGTTCTCCGCGGACAATTGCTACCGTTATGCATTCGCCAGCGGTCAGTACACCGAATACGTGTTCGCCGGTCCGGATCTGCGCGGGGCGCTTCGTGCGTACACGTTCGTCACGGGACGGATGGCGCCGCCGCCGCTCTGGTCGCTCGGCCATCATCAGTGCCGTTATCACCACTATACCGACGAGGAGCTCTTCGCCATCGGCAAGCAATACCGGGAGCGCAGCATCCCGTGCGACGTGCTCTGGCTCGACATCGGCTACATGGATGGCTACCGCGTGTTCACGTGGCATCCAACCCGATACCCCGACGCGCCTCGCTTCATCGACGCGCTCACGGAGAGCCGGTTCCGTCTGGTCACGATCGTGGACCCGGGCGTGAAGGTCGAGCCGGGCTACCCGGTGTTCGACGAGGGCCGCGCCCGGAACCTTCTCTGCAAGACGGAGTCCGGGAACCTTTACATCGGAAAGGTTTGGCCGGGACGCTCGGCGTTTCCGGATTTCGTCAAGCCCGAGGCCCGCGCCTGGTGGGCCTCGCTCATTGCTCGGCACGCCGCCTCCGGCGTCGCGGGGATCTGGAACGACATGAACGAACCCGCGACGGGCGACATCGAGCCGTTCGCGATGCGATTCGATCGCGACGGGGAGGATCACCCGCACGAGCGTTATCACAACCAGTTCGCGCTCCTGATGGCCAAGGCCACGTCCGAGGGCCTCGCCGAGGCGCGGCCCGACCACCGCACGTTCGTCCTCAGCCGCGCGGGATTTGCAGGCATCCAGCGTTATGCAGCGCAGTGGCTCGGCGACAACTGCTCGAACTGGGAGCACCTCCAGATGAGCGTCCCGATGGCGCTCGCGATGGGGATCTCCGGACAACCCTTCATCGGCGCCGACATCCCGGGGTTCGTCTCGACGCCGAGCCCGGATCTCGCCGCGCGCTGGGTCCAGTGCGGGGCGCTCACGCCGTTCTGCCGCTATCACAACCACTGGGGCGAGCCCGATCAGTATCCCTGGTCGTTCGGTCCCGAGGTGGAAGAGATATGCCGCAATGCGATCCAGCTTCGTTACCGCTTGCTTCCCTATCTCTACACCGCCTTCTTCCAGGCGAGTGAGTCGGGCGATCCCATTGCGCGACCGCTCGTCTACGATTTCCAGCAGGATCGACGTGCACGCGAGACGGAGGACGCGTATCTGCTCGGGGAAGCGCTGCTGGTCGCCCCCGTCTGCGAGCCGGGCCGCACGGAGCGCAGCGTTTATCTCCCCGAGGGGACCTGGGTGGATTGGCACACGGGCGAGCGTCATACGGGTGGACGGTTCATTACCGCGAAGGCGCCGCTCGATCGAATTCCGCTGTTTGCCCGCGGCGGATACATCATCCCGACCTACGCGTCGGCGCCGGAATCGACGATGGGTCACGCGCCGGAGCTCCTCGTGCTTCACGTCTTCCTTCCGGACGAGGACGGCGAGTTTTCCTCGGAGCTGCACGAAGACGACGGGCTCACCCTGGCATTCTCACGCGGCGCCTACCATCGGACGGCATTCCGCCTCACGCGGCGCGGCGCGGCGGTCTCGATCTCGGCGGTGGTGAAGGGAGGCGGCTTTGCCGAGTTTCGCCGGCGCGCGCTGCGCCTCGTGTTCCACGGCTTCCGCGGCAGGGAGATCACCCTCGATGGCCGAACGCTGCGCGTCGAGGACGGTATCGTGGAATTCGAGAATCGAGCCGAGAACTTCACGCTCGAGCTCGCGCTCGACGACGCGCGCAGCGTCGCGGCGAAAGGCGGAGAGCGGAAGGCTTTGCGCGAGGCGCTCTGAGGCGGCAGCGCTACCAGCCCGCGTTTCCGGCGCCGGGCAGGATCTTGAACTGGCCCTGCGATTGATCGTTGACGCCGACCGGGGCTTCGGTCGCCACGACGTAGGCCGCGTCCATCGCTCCGTTCGAGCCGGGGCTCAGATGGAACGCGGCGGTTCGTGGCTTCTTGATGTCGACCTTGTTGAACCAGATGCTGTCCATCGCCGCCGGACCCTCGACGTGGATCCCCGAATGGGTCGGCTCAATGATTTCGAGATCGTTCACAGTCACGTGCTGGAGCACCCCCTGGGCGGCGTGGAGCTTGAAGGCGCCGTGCTCCTCGTTGTACGCGGAGCCGCCGGCGCGAATCAGCGAGTTGCGCTCGATCCGTGTCATTCCGCTGAAGGGATGCGAGTTGAACTGCCGCGCGATCAGGATGCCGGGATATTGCACGACATCGGCGCACACGTTGTCCTCGACGCTGATGTCCTCCCCTCCGTAGATCCCGAAGCAGTTCGCCATCCACGGAACCTGCACGAGGTTTTTCCGGAAGACGTTCTTGCGGTTGAGTGCCCTGTCGGCGGGTGACCACGACGCGAAGGCGTCGTCGCCCGTGTTCCGCGCATGCGTGTACTCGACGACGGAATTGCTCGTTCCGCCGTAGAAGTTCACCGCGTCGGCGAACAGATTGCGCATGCGGCAATTGCGGACCACGAGCCCATTCGTGTCGGCGCCCGTCCAGTAACCGACCTTGACGTGTTCAATCCAGATGTTCTCGAGCAACGCGCCCGAGCTGCCGTTGCCGCCGAACGCATTCTCCGGCGAGTCGTCCTTGCGCAGGATCGTATCGCCAAACACAGAGAAGTCGTGATATTTGCAGTTGTTGCCCCAGCAGTCGAAGCGCGCGAAATAGCCGGAAATGGTCGTATGCCACATGCCGGCTCCGCGGACCGTGATGTTCGATAGGCTGAGCGGCTTGCTGAGGCTCCTGAACTCGCCCGGTGGCAGGTAGAGCCCAGGATGCCCCTCGCCCTGCACGCGATCGATGCAATGCTGCAGGGCCGCGGAGTCGTCGCTTCCGTCGTTCGGCGTGGCCCCGCAATCGTCGATCAGAGAAAGAAACCCTTGGGGCTTCGGGAGCGGAGGCGCGACCGCTTCCATGTCGACCAGATCGA
The DNA here is from genome assembly GCF_028435265.1 of Polyangium jinanense. Taxonomy (GTDB): domain Bacteria; phylum Myxococcota_A; class Polyangia; order Polyangiales; family Polyangiaceae; genus Polyangium; species Polyangium jinanense. Next base: position 101,490 of record NZ_JAGTJK010000006.1, read on the forward strand.
TCACGTACTCGGCGGCCGCGTCCGAGGCGTCCTTTCGGAGCATGACGGTCGCGCCCGCAGGGATGTCGGAGAGGAGCGCGCGCGACTCGTCGAAGAAGTGATGCGGCACGCCGAGGGCCGGGTCGTTCTGGTCGGGCTGGTTGAAATGGTTGTGGTCGCCGTACGTCCAGGAATACCGCGAGGTCACGGCCAGCTTGTGACGGAATTCGTCGTTCACGTACACGCTGAGCGTCGTCCAGAGATCACTGCCGCCGTCCGGAATGGAGTACCGAACGACGATCGAATTCGATGCGCTCTGATTCTTGAAGCGCACGTAGTCGCCGACCTTGGAAAGCCGCACGGCCTGCCTGCCCGACGCTTCGGAGGCGACCTGCGTGAAAGCGCGGGTCGGCTCGAGCACGACGCCGTTCGTCTCCATGACCTCGGCCTCGTATTCGACGAACGGCGCCGCCGCGCCGCCGCCCGACGGTCCCGGGGGCTGTCCTCCCGCGCCGCCCGAGCCTACGCTTTGGCCTCCGGCGCCGGCGGAACCAGCCTCGCCGCCGGTCCCGCCGGCGCCGCCGCCGGTCCCGCCGCTCCCCGTGGTCTCGCCATTCCCGGCGGGGGGATCCGGGTCGGCCGAGCAAGCGACGTTGGCGAGGAATCCCATGCCCACCGCCACGATGAATCCGAAGGTCGACGACGAAAGCGCACGTGTTTTCATGGCACCCCACCTTGCTGAAGTTAAAACGGAATTCGGCGTTTACTGGAGGAGAGCTCTGCGTTCGTGATCCGCGCGTTCGTTACCACCACATACTCCCGGAGATCGAGATCACGTCCGCGTCGGGCGTCAGCATGGGATCATCGACCGCCGGATACCCGCTCCGCACGAGCGGGTTCGAGCCGTAAACGAAGCGCGAGTACTGCAGGACGACCTGATTGCGTGACTGCCAGTCGGTCCGGAAGATCAGGCGCGGCGAGATGATCGAGAACTCGCGCCCGTCGACGTTGCTGGTCGGCCTCACATGGTCGAGGCGCAGGGACGCGGCGAAAAACGACGCGAGCGTATAGGTGCCCTCGGCGCCGAATTTGACCTTGTGGTCGCCGTTGTACGCCGGATCGTCGCTCGTCACATGCGAGTAGATTCCGAACGCCGAGAGGATAATGTCGCGACTTTTTCCGTCGTAATCGCGCGGATGCAGGCGCAGGCGGGCAAGGCTCACGCTGTACTCGGCCCCGAGCGTGATGAGCTTGCCCGTTCCGCCGCTGTTCGGGCCGAGGTAATTGCGCATCAGATCGGGCCCGCCTTGCGTGTTCATGACGGAGAGGATCCGGCCGACCGAACGCGCGTCGGTGGCGTCCGTATACGAAGCGCCGACATAGACGTGGCCGAGGTGGCTCGCGGAAAAGCGCATGTCTGCGCCGAGCACGGTGATGGTCCCGTCGGGCGTGAACGCCTGCGAGGCGCGATCGTCCTGGCTCCACGCGCGCATGTGATGAAGGCCCAAGGTGAGCTGGCGTCGGTACGTGAGCCCGAGGTGCTCGTGCATGACGAGGCTTGTCCCGGTATTCGGATCAGCGAAGCCATTCCAGCCGTCCGTCGTGAGCCCGATCGGCGGCTTGTCGAGCTGCGCCTGGAATCCTTGTTCGAAGGACAGCACCACGTTGCCGAGCGCGAGGCGCGCGACGACGTTCTCGCCGACGCCATTCGTACGGCCGATGATGGCCGTCCCGTAGCGGCCCTCGTCGTATTCGCCCATCGTGCCGTAGCGATTCGAGAACGCGCCTACGTTGATGGCGAGATACGTGTTCTTGGCGAGCTTCGGGAGGTTGAACGTGATGAAGGCGTCGGTGATGCCCCCCTGGAGCGTGGGGTCGAAAAAGCTCGCCGCGGTGGTGGCCGTCCACGCCTTGATGATGGCCGTGCCGGTCACGATCGAATTGCCATACGAGAACGCGAGCTGCGCGTAGGGCTGCGGCACGACGCTCGTGCCCGCGAACGAGTCGCGGTAATCGGGGACCACGGGCGGCGCGTGGAGCACGAGGTTCTTTTGCTCGGTCGTCACGAAGCCCTCGCGCTGGTTCAGCCCGAGCCGCAGCGGCATCGTGATGAGGCCATGAAAGTCGAAGCTATAATCCTGCTCGCTCGCCGGCTTCTTTCCGTACGACGGGCCGATTCCTCCGGGCAATGTGGCGACGACCGGCGTCCCGGGCGTGAGTCCGAGCCCCGTGTCCGCGGAAGCGACGCTTTCCTTCTCCTTCTCCTCCTGGGCGTACGCGACGCTCGTGACGAGAGGCAGGGTGCAGAGCGAAAGGAAGAGAGCGCGCGCCCCGCGTCCGCATGAACCAACGAGCTCCTTCATGATCACCACCACATCCCGAAGGTGAGGGCCAGCATCTGGTTATCGAGCTCCTCGCGCGTAAAATCGTTCGGCGCTTCCCCGTGGGTATGCGCGCCGTAAAACCAGCGCGTGTAGCTCAGCGTGACGTGCTCGTGGCTGTTCCAGTTGCTCCGAAAGACGAGCTTCGGGCTGAGGACGTGGAAGCTCTCCTCGCGATCCTGGGAGTTCGGCGATACGTAATCGTACCGGCCGGAGATCGCGAGCCACCAGAAAAAGCGATACGTGGCCTCCGCGCCGAGCTTGTACAGCGTGCGGCCGTCGAAGCTCGGGTCGCGGCTCTCGATCACGGTGCCGACGTTCGCGAACACGCTCGTGATGAGATCGGGACCTTCTCCCCAGAAGGCCGTCGGATGCCAGAGGAACTTCGCCCAGCTGAAATTGTATTCGAATCCCGCGATGAGGAGCTTGCCTGTGCCTCCGCCCTGCTGACCGAGGAGCCGCTTCGTGAGGAGCTCGCCGGTGTCGGCGCCGTAATAGTTCATGCCGGTGAGCAGATGCGCGTACGACGCGTCGGCGTACGAAGCCGCGACGGCGAAATTGCCGAGGTGGTTGTTGATCATGCGAACATCGGCGCCGAGCACGGTCATCTTCGGGTCGGGCCGCAGGCCCTCGTCGAGGAACGGGGTCTTGGGGTCGTCGATCTGGTCGCGCTCGTCCTGCGCGAAGTTGTGGAGGTAATGCAGGCCGAGCACGAAGGGCACGTCGCCCTCGATTCCCAGGCCGACGTGGGCGTGGTGGACGAGGGCCGACGGCCGCGAGGGGTTCGCGTCGTGGTCGTATACGTTCGGCCCGCCGCCGAGGGGCACCTTGCCGAAGCGCCCCATCAGCCCGTGCTCCGCGATGAGCGAGAGCGAGCTCGAGAGCTTGTATTTTGCGCTGAGCGTCTCGCCGACGCCGAACGGCGAGCCGACGATCGCGGCGTTGTATTGGCCTGCCCCGTATTGCCCGAGCGAGCCGTATGCATTGCGGAATACGCCCACCGTCCAGTTCAGGGTCAGGTCCGAGGTCACGGGCGCCGTGAACAGGAGAAAGGCCTCGTTCAGAAAGTTCTGGCTCGTGGTCTCGCGCCAGGTCTCTCCGGCCGACGGCTTCCAGGTGCTGAGCTTGACCACCGCCTTGACGTACGCATTGCCGTAATCGAATCGGAGCTCGACCCAGCTCCCCTGCGGCGCGTTCGTGCCTCGCACGGCGCCATAGAGATCGGGCGTCTGCGGCGGCGCGAGCAGCGTGGTCTCGAATTGCCTGGGCGTCGCGCGTTCGCGCTCGTCCATGGAGAGCCGGAGCGCAGCGCTCATGAAGCCACTGAACTTGAACGTGAATTCGCTGCTCTCCTCGGCCGGCACGCTGAAAGGAATCGTCGCGCCGCCGGGCAGGGTCGGTCCGCTCGGCGCGAACGGGGAGAGCCCGAGCCCAATGGAACGGCGCGAGCCCGGGATGTAGCCCTTGGGCGGCAATGCCGGAGGGATCTGCGCCCGGGGCGTGGGCGGCGGCGAAGGTTTTTCTTCTTTCGCAGACGGATTCGCGGGCGACTCCGCGGGCGGCGCATTCGGCGGTGGGGCCTGCGCGAAGGCCGCCCTTTCCGTCACGATGGCACCCAGAGCCCACACGAGCGCCAGAAGCTCGGAAAGCCTTCTCATCGGGTCCCTCACCGGCGGCGATAGAAGGTCACGTTGTCGATGTACACGTCCGCGAACCCGACCGGGAGCTGCAGCGCGAGCATGTTGATCGAGCGCAGATCCAGGAATGGCGCGTGCTTGGCGAATCCGACCTGGCGGAATTCGCTGAAAGGAATCACGAAGAGCTGCCAATCGGTGGTGAGTCGAATGGACGCGACCCAGCCGTCGCCGCAACGCTCCTGCTCCGCGGCGGGCGCCACGCTGCCGTAGCAATAATAGCCGGCTTGCGCCCCGGAGAAATCGTAGGGCTTGCATTCGGTGCCGTCGAGGTCCCGATCGTAGTAATACTCCGGGGAACGACACGCGCTCGGGCCACAGACGGGATAAAGCTCTTCGAGCAGCGCCGGCTCGGCGATCGGCGCCATGCCCACGGCGGGATCGAAGCAGCGGTGCGTCGGCACCGGCGCGTCGGGGTTTTCGGGCGTGCAGGGCGATCCGTTCTGGCAGGCGGGACGACAGGCCTTGATACGACGACAGAATGTCTGATGCTCGCGGTTGAGCGCGTCGCTCGTGTGTTTGTCGTGAAGCGCGACGAGGACACCGGGCTGGCTGTCCGGACCACGACGTGCCCAGAAGGTGACGCCGTCATACCGGCTGAGATCCCAGTAGCGGTGCGGCTCCGGTTGCTCGAAATCATGCCCGTCGGGCCGCGTGAGCGGAAGGCCCACAGGATCGAGCGTCGCGCCCGGGTCAGGCGGCTGGGGACAAAGGTCGGAGCCCGAAGGACAGGCCACGATCGCGGCGAGCGGGTGCTCGAGGCCCGCGCCGAAGTAATTGAAGCGCCCGCCGCGGAAGTGCAAAGCCCAGCCGTTCGGCTGGCCGTCACAGCTCGGTCCGTTCGTGATCCGATCCGCGGCGAGGCCCCATTTTTCCTTGTAGCGCCCGAAAAGCCCGGGGTACCATGCCGCGTCGCCCGGCACCCGAAAGGCGCCGTAGGTCTCGTCGTCGTAAGCGGACCACCCCTCCCCGACACCCACGGAGTTCGGTAGGCTGGGGTCGGCCTCGAATGTCTCGATCCAGAATGGCGAGAGCTCGATACCAGACAAACCGCTGCAATCGACCGGGCGCGAGCCGGGATCCGGCGTCCCCGCTCCGATCGGCGGAAACACGGGTTCGTACGGCGAAACCAGGGATCCATCGGTGTTTCGCAGCGGTACCGCTCCATTCGCCCACGGCACGGCCGCCGCGAGCCCGTCTTCGAGCCACGCGCGACCAGCGTTACCGTCACTGGAGCACGCGGCCTGGGTGCAGAGGAGAGCTCCTGCCAGCCAGTATTCGACCTTCATCGTCCGCTCTGCGACTTCCGTATGAGCTGCATGAAGTAGTCGGGGCGTTGCCACTGCCCATGAAAGTAGTAGTCGTAGTTGCGGTTGACGCCGGTACCTTCGCCAAGGTCGTTCCAGGTCGCGATCACGAGCAACTCGGAGTCGCGCGTCTCCTCGAGCACGCGCGATAGAACGACCGCGTCCTTGATGATCAGGTCGGTTTGGCGGGGAAGCTTTCCGGGATGATCGCGTCCCACCGCGTCCCACTTGACCATCGCGTGATCGATGATGTGGCCCTTCAGCGTCGAACGGCTGCGGCGCTCCGGGGAATTGAACGTGAACCATTGATAACGCGCGTCCGCCACGCGCTCCATGGCCGCGTCCTCGAAGTAAGCGGAGTCCGCGTCCACGAACGGCTCCTCCTGGAAGTCCGCGGCGAACATCTGCTTGAGCCTCGTGATGAGAGCCGCGGATTTGGTACGAGGCAGGAGCGTCCCGGCGTTGTAGAAGTAGACGAAGGGTTTGCCCTTGAAGCGATACCAGTGGCGCTTGTCCACCTGCGAGAAGAAGGGCTTCCACTTCATCTCGTAGATTCGCTTCGCCGCCGTCTCCGTATCGTTGAGATCGGGCTTTTGCTTCCACGCCTCGGAGAAGTAGGGCTGGCCCCAGGTCCAGGTGTCGTCGAAGAACGCGATCTTGACCGGGTCCTCGAGGCTCGCGAGGGCCTTCGCGAGCGGCTCGAGTTTTTTGTCTTCGATGTCCGGGCCATACGTGTTGAGCAGCAAGAAATCGAGGCCCGCGTATTTCGCATCGACGAGCTCGCGCCGCCAGAAGCCGGGATTGCTCGGCACGTAATAGCCGGCCTTCTTCTCGCCGAAACCGAGCAGCGGGTGCTCCTCGGCCATGCCCGGCGCGTGCGTGTTCGCCCAGTCCATCTTGCAATTGACCTCGTTCGGGCAATTGAAGAAGTACATGAAGACGGCGCCGATGTCGCGCTTCAGCTTCTTGACCGGCGCGCCCACGAGCTCGGGATGGTTCTCCCAAGGGTCGGAATAAGCGAGCTGGCAGGTTCGCTTTTCCTCCTCGCAAATCGACCGCACGACATCGATACGACGGGGCCTCGCTTGGCTCGTCAGCTTCTCGGCCCAGCTACGGACGACCTCCGAGCTCGGCTCTTTGCCCGTGATCTGGCAATAGGCCGCGCGCACGAAGGTCTCCGGCGCGTGGCCGAGATTGACGTCGACGACCTCCGCGCGCTGACACGGACCGCTCCACTCGGGCTTGAGCTTGAACGGTCCAAGGTCCTTTTCGTCGATGGCATGATCCATGACTCGCGCTCCCGCCGCTTTGGCCACCGGCCTCGTGTCTGCCGTTCCCGCCGGGCCTTGCTGCGGAGTGTCAATGTGGCTCACCGTCTGATCGAAACAGCCCGAAAGGAGGCCGAGCATCAGCGCGACCGGCCCCACGAAAGCCGCCCACCCGAGGCCGGTCGCGACGCTTCGCGGCTTCATTTGCCGATGGGACCGGTCGGCGCCGTGCCCGAGAAAAGAGTCACCTCATCGATCCAAATGTCGAAATCGGGGCCCGGCGTGATCCAGCTCAGGCCGAGGATGACGTCCTTGACCTGCACGGATCCCGCGAGTTCGCTCCATTTGACGGTATATTGCTTCCACTCCGATGTCAGCGTGATGTTCTTCCCGGGGTGGTTGTAGCAATTCGTCTCGCAATCGCCGCCGTCCGCCTTGGCCTGCGTCGCCGGGTGCACGGCCTGGACCCTGAGCGCGTTGTCGGCGCCGGCGGTGCCTTTCGCCCAGAACGAGATACCCTCGAAGGCTGAAACGCCGGCACACGCCCCGTTTGCGTCTTTCAGGCCGAAACCGAAGCCTGCGCCAAAGCCGCCATCGGTCGGCGCCTTGACGCCGGTGGCGCTCACGTGGCCGGCCATGGTCGTCACGACAGCGCCCTCGCCTTCGCGGGCAATCTTGTCGAAGTTGGCAGCGTCCGTGTCTGCGAACGAGTACCAACCGGGGAAAGCCATATCGGTCTCGAAGTCGTCCACGAACGCATCGTCGACCGTCAGCACGCGAACGTTGTTGTAACATACGCTGTCCGGGGACGGGCCGCCGCCCGCACCACCGTCGCCGCCGCTGCCGCCTGCGCTGCTCGAGGAACTGCTGCCGCCGCCGGTTCCGCTGCCGCTCGCGGCGCCGGCGCCCCCGTTGGGATCACCGGTGCCCGAGGAGCACGCCGACGCAAACGCCAAGGCGCAAACGACCGTATAGATGGACACGTGCAACGCAGGAATACGCTTCATGGTCTCGCCCCGTTCCTTGCAAGTTTCGGGAGTTCGTCGCTGTCGTGAACAGCTCGTGGACACATTGGGCGAACTCCGCTGGCACCGTCAATGCGAATCATGGTCAAATGTCAGCATTTACTCGGGGTGCAATTTGGCTGCGCCAGCGGTAAAACTGAAACCATGCTCGAAGTGGCTCGAGGCCACTTCTACGGCTCACATTGCGCGGCGCGCAAAATGCTCATGAAGGCATGCGGCGTGAGCCACTGCCCCTGGTGATAGTAGTCGTAGTTGCGGTGGATGCCGGTGCCCTCCCCGAGGTCGTTCCACGTGGCAAACACCGCCAGATCGGACGCCGCGGAGCTCTCGAGGGCCTCTTTCAGGAGCTCCGGGCCCTTCACGAGCCGATCGGTCTGGGTCGCGAGATCGCCCGGGCGATCTCGACCCAGCGAATCCCACTTCACCATGAAGTGATCGTGCGTCACGCCTTTGAGGTCGAAGTGGCTGTCCTCGTCCCCGAACGTGTCCCAGATGAACTGCGAATCCGCGACGGCCGGCATGCCGGGATCCAGGAAAAACGCGCGATCCACGGCGACGAACGGTTCGATACCGAAATCCGCGGCAAAGAGCTCCTTGAGCCGAGCCACCACGCCCGCCGCGACGCTCAGGGGCTTCAGGGTGCCCGCGTTGTAGAAATAGATGAACGGGCGATCCTCGACGAGGTACCAGTGCTCGCGCGCAATCGCCTCGAAGAACGGCTTCCACTTCGCCTGATAGATCACCTGCGCGGCGGCGTCGGCGTCGGCGAGGTTGGGGGCGACGTTCCACGGCGGCGGCTGCTGCGGCCGCCCCCAGGACCAGGTGTCGTCGAAGAGCGCAATCTGAATGCCGCCGATGTCGGCGAGCGCCTCGCTCAACCTCCCGAGCCTGCCGATATCCGGACCGTACGTATTCACGAGCAAGAACTGGAGCCCCGCCCAGCGCGCATCGTAGAGCTCGCGCTTCCAGAACCCCGCGTTGTCCGGATGGTAGTAGCCCTCCGCCGCCGCGCCGAACGCGTAGAGCCGATGGGTCGAATCCATCCCGCTCGCATGGGTATTGGCCCAATCGAGGTCGCAATTGACGCCGCCGGGACATTCACTGAAGAACATCAAGACGGCGCCCACGTCGCGCGGTGTCTTCTGCACACACGGCGTCGTCAGCAGTACCTGCTGCTTCCAGGGATCGGAGTACGATAACGGACAGTTCTTGCCCGCCTCGTTGCAAAGGCTGCGGACGACGTCGATCCGCCGAACCCAGTTACGGGTCCGGAGCTCGTCGGAGATGGTCGCGATCTGTTCGGCGCTCGGCTCTGCGCCGCGAATCTGGCAATACGCCGCCCGGACGAACGCTTCGGGCGTGTTCCCGAGGTTCACGTCGATCGTCGCTCGCGCCGTGCAGGGGCCGTCGAACTCGGCTCGAAGCTCGAATTCGACATTCTCCGGGAGCGCCGTGGGAGGCGGGGTCGGGCGGAGGTCGTCCGTGGGATCGTACGAACCCCGCCCGCAGCCGCAAAGGAGCGTTAGGAGTGCAAACGAGCGAACGAGGGCACGGAAGCGCATGGTTCACTCGATGAAGGCTACGTCATCGATCGTGAAGTCCCACGTGACCGCGTCCTTGGAAGTCCAGTTCAAGCCGACGAGCGCCTTCGTATCCAGCTTGGCCTTGTCACCCCATCCGAGCTGCTTCAGGTCGCTCCACTTGAGCTCGTAGGTCTTCATCTCCGCCGAGAGATTGGTGATGATGACCGTGAAATGGTCATAACATTTCTTGCAACGGCCAAACTCCGGCATCGTGTCCACCGTGGCCACGAGGAACTTCATCGGCGTGGAGCCGGACGCTTTGAAACGGATGCCCTTGTACTTCGTGCCGTCCACCGGCGTGAGCATCTGCGCGCCGCACAGGTTCGTGCCGATCCCGCCGCCCCATTCGGTATACCCCTTCCCCGTCGTGTGGATCGCCCCGTTCTCGATCGCGCTCGTGAACTCCTCGACCGAAGGCGGCTTCTTCACGCCCCCGGTTTTGTCGCTGTACACGAACCAGCTCCCCGGCGGCTCGATCGTGGGCAGGTTCGAGATGCCGCCGCCGTCCCAGATCATGGGGCCCGTGGGCACGACCGGATCGGGGACCGGCAAGTCGCCCCGAGCCGCGGCGGGCGTCGCGTCCGAGGAGCCGGCCCCCGACGCGGAATTCTCACAAGGACAAGGCGGACACGGCTGCACGGCACCCTGGGGACCGATACAGCCGACGGCCGGGCCGCCGGCGGCCAGCACGACGAGCACAATGGCAAGACCAGCGCGGATGGAGCTCATACCCTGACTCGTGTCGCTTTGGGTGGCGTTTGCGTCTACGCCCACCCTCCCTACCACGCGCGCACGAGCGGCCCCAAGGAAAATAATAGGCAAATTGGGTCATTTACTGCGCGACGCCGCCGTGGACGCGAGGCGCGTAGCCCCCGCGGATCCCCCATGTCCGCGGGGACCATTGCAGGTTACTCGATGCGGCAGGCCTCTTCGAAATCGAGGCGAGGGTTGCGCGGGAAGAGCTTCTCCGGATCGCCGTGGCCGAGGTTGACGAGGAGAATGGATTTCCACGGCAGGTCGGCGAAAAACGTCGCGTCGACCTTCTCCCGGTCGAAGCCGGCCATCGGCCCGCAGTCGAGCCCGAGCGCGCGGGCGGCCAGGATCAAATAGCCGGCCTGCAGCGAGGCGTTCTGCAATAGCAGGAAGTCGCGCTGCTCCGGCGGCATCGCGGCGAGGGCCTCGCCCATCGTCGGGCGCGCCGGGAAAAGCTTCGGCATCTTCTCGTGAAAGCGCGTGTCGTAGGCGATGATCGCCGTGACCGGCGCGCTCATGGTCTTTTCGACGTTCCCCTCGGCGAGGCAGGGGCGCAGGCGCTCCTTCGCCTCGGGGCTCTTCACGAAGACGATCCGCGCCGGCACGCTATTGGCCGCGGTCGGCCCGAGGCGCAGGGCCTCATAAAGGTGGCGCAGGGTCGCATCGTCGACGGGCTCGGCGAGCCAGCCATTGTGGGTACGAGCTTCGAGGAAGATCTGCTGGAGGAGTTGGTCGCTCATAAAGACTCGAGGTGTGGGGGTTCGGGGACGCAATCCATTCAGGTCGCGAGCGCGGGCTTGCCGATGCGGGCGTCGGCCTCGCGCTTCGTCTCGCTCGCAAGCTTGCGGCTCTCGGGGCGCAGCGCCCACGAGGCGGCGGCGATGGCGACGAGGACGAGCGGCGTGATCACCTTGCCGGCGGGATCGCCGCTGGCGGCGTGGGAGGCGGCGGCGCCGGTGAGATCAAAGAAGATGCCGGCGTACGCCCACTCCTTGAGGCGGGGGAAGCGGGGGGCGAGCAGGGCGACGGCGCCGAGCACCTTCCACACGCCGAGGATGGTGGCGAAGTAGGCCGGATAGCCGAGGTGCGTCATGCCCTCGAGGACCTGCGGGGCGCCGGAGAGATCGCCGACGCCGCCCGCGGCGAACGCGAAAGCAAGCAGACCCGTCGCAGCCCAGTAACCGATCGTTCGTGCCTTGTCGTTCATGAAAAGCATTGTCGTCACTGCGCGCGCCTGTAACAATGCATCAACAATTGGAAGCACCTGACAGGATTTGATCCAGATGGACGACCCCCTCGAGACCTCCGAGCTCCTCGCCTTCTCGAAGGCCGTGGAGGCCCGATCGCTCTCCCGCGCCGCCGCCGAGCTCGGCGTCCCCCGCGCCACCATCAGCCGCCGCCTCGCGCGGCTGGAGGAGCGTCTCGGCGTGCGCCTGCTCCGCCGCACCACGCGCAGCCTCGCCCTCACCGACGCGGGCGAGGCGCTCCACCGACACGCCCGCATCGTGCTCGACGCCGTCCATCACGCCGAGGCGAGCGTGCGCAAAACCGACGACGCCGTCCGCGGCGAGCTACGCGTCTCGGTGCCGCCGATGACCGGCACGAGCTTCAGCGCGATGATCTGTGACTTCTCGCGGCGCTACCCCGAGGTCCGTCTCCACGTCCACAGCACGACCCAGCACGTCGACCTCCAGCGCGGCGGTTACGACGTCGCGCTGCGCGCCGCCACCGCGCTCGAACCCGGCCTCGTCGCCCGGACGCTCGCGCGCGAGCCCACCCTCGCGGTCGCCTCGCCCGCCTACCTCGAAGCCCACGGCACGCCGCGCAGTCGCCGCGATCTTCGCCACCACCGCTGCCTCATGGGGTTTGCCCGAGGGGAGCTGCCGCAGACGCACTGGCCGTTCGCCGGCGGCAAGTTCCAGATCGAGGGCGCGCTCTTCGCGAACGACGTCTACCTGCTCTGCGACGCCGCGCTCGAAGGCCTCGGGATCGCGCTCTTACCGCTGATCCTGGCGAGCCCGCACCTCGAGAGCGGCGCTCTCGTGCACGTGCTCCCGAACGCGCTCCAGGGAGAGTCGCACATCGCGGTGGTTTATCCGGAGCGAGAGTTCATGCCGCCGCAGGTGCGTGCGTTCATCGACGCATTGGTGGCGTGGGCGCCGGAGCTCATCGCGCGGGCGAACGCACCGATGCCGAAGCGGGCGGCGAAGAAGCGGGGCGGGAAAAGCGCGTGACGGGCCGCTTTGCGGTTTCACATTTCTTCACGCCGTGCCTCGCCTCCGTACCCTATCTTCGGGGGCGATGAGCCGCGAGAGCATCGACAAGGAAAAAGCACGCCGCGCCGCCAAGCACCCCGATCGTCCCGGCGAGGAGTGCCGCGCCGAGCCTGGGCTCTATACGCCGGTCGTCAATCGAGCGAGGTGCGAGGGCAAACGCGATTGCGTGGAGGTTTGCCCGTACGACGTCTTCGAGGTGCGGCGCATGGATGATGCGGATTTCAACGCGCTCGGGTTCTTCGCGCGTTTGAAGAGCCGCGCGCACGGCAGGCAAACCGCCTATACGCCGAACGCGGATCAGTGCAAAGCCTGCGGGCTGTGCGTGGTCGCCTGCCCCGAGAAGGCCATCGAGCTCGTTCGCAAATAGCCCCGGCGAGCCGCTCGCGCCAAACGTGGGCCAGAGCGCCCCGTTAACAATCTCAAAGACCGCCTTCATGCGCGGCTCATGCCACGGGCGCATGCTTGTGTTCGTCGGTCGGGGAGCCTGTTCGAGCAGTCCTCCACGGCCTGGGCATTGTAGCGAATGCAGATGGAGGTCGGCGATGCGGCAGAAACGACGTGCCTTTGCGTGGACCACGTTGATGGCCATCGTGCCGGGGGTTGCTCTTGCGCAATCGGCTCCGCCCGCGGCAGGACAGCCGCACAAACCGGGAATCGAGGCTGCGCCCCACGGCGGGCGGGCCGGAAAACCCGGCGAAGGCCATGATCCGAACGCGCGCAGGCCCGGGGAGCCCACGAAGCCCGGGGAGCCGTCGGCGAAGCCCGGGGATACGCTCCGCCCTGGGCCGCCGGATGCGGGCGCGCCGCCCGCGCCTCGACGGGAGGAAGACCAAGGGCGCGCCGCCCGGCGCAAAGCCCAGGTCGACAAGGAGCGGCCCGCGGTGGAGGAGTCGCTCAAACGCCGGCCGATGGATGAAGCGCTCCAGCAGGAGATGAAGCACCACGCCGAGCGTATCGCGCGGCTCGAGCGGATCCAGAAGCTCGCCGAGCAGTCCGGCGACACGGCCACGGCCGAGCGGGCGAAGAAGGTCCTGGAACAGGAAAACGCGCGTTATTCGAAGTTCATCCAGTCACGAAAGTAGGCGATTCATGAAGCATCTGCTCTGGATGGGTATGTGCCTCCTCCTCGGCTGCGAAGGCGGCGCGGGAAGCCCGAGCGACGCGCCCGCGAGCGCGGCCTCCCAGGCGAGCCCCGCCGCGGACACAGACATCGCCGTCCCCGCTGATTACGAGGACAAAGCGGCCCGCGAGATCACCACCGACAATTACAAGAAGGAGCTCGACGACCTCGAACGTCAGGTCGAGAAATGAACGGGGGCGGGCCGCTTCATATCAGCCGCGCCACGGCCTCGAGCAGCTTGCGCTGGTCGAAGCGGCCCTTGACGATGTACTCGTCGGCCCCCGCGGCGCTCCCCTGCGCCAGGTCCGTCGGCCTGTCCAGGCTGGTCACGAGGATCACGGGCAAACTCTTGAACTTGGGATGCGCGCGAATTCGCTGCGTCAGCTCGACACCATTGAGCCGCGGCATCTGGACGTCCGAGACGACGAGATCATACGTGCCCCCCTGCAGCGCTTGCCACCCGGCCTCGCCGTCGTTCGCCGTGTCCACGTCGTACCCCGCGGCAGCCAGGATGTTGCGCTCCAGCGTCCGGCTCGTGAGCGAATCGTCGACCACCAGGATGCGTCGCTTCTTCATCGCCTCCGCCGCGTGGACGGTCTCCGTGCGCTCGCCCTGTCGACCGCGCGCGACGTCGAGCAGGCGCGGCACGTCGAGGACGACGGCCAGGACGCCGCTCCCCAGAATCATCGCCCCCGCAATGCCCGGAATACGCGGGAGGTTCCACGGGAGCCCCTTGGCGACGGACTCCACTTCCCCGACGACCTCGTCCACCACGACGCCGATACGGGTCGCGCCGTCGGAGAGGGCAATGACGAGGAGCTTCTCCGGATCGGTTTGTCGCGGCTCCTGCATGAGCGCCGAAAGCCAGCGCAGCCGCAGAGGTTCGCCCTCGGCATCCGGCACCGCCGCGACGCCGTCGACGACCTGCACCTCGGACGAGGCCACGCGGAACGCTCGCGCCACGTAGGCCGTCGGCAGCGCGTAGGCAGAGCGCGCCGTGCGCACGAGGAGCGCCTTCGTCGACACCACCGTCGCCGGCACCTCCATCCGGAACGTGCCCCCGCCCATCGTGGGCTCGGCGATCCGGACGTGGCCCCCGAGCTCCGAGAGGCGCTGCTTGACGATATCGAGGCCCATGCCTCGGCCGCTCACGTGGCTGACCGACGCCGCGGTGGAAAAACCCGCAAAAAAGACGATTTCGGCGGTCTCCACGGCATTCATGCGCGCGAGCCGCTCCGGCGACAAGATCCCCCGTTCGACGGCGCGGCGGCCGATCTCGGTCGCATCCATGCCGCGTCCGTCGTCGGACACTTCGAGCTCGACCATCATCCCGGGCGCGCGGGCGCGCACGCGGATCGTGCCCATGCGAGGTCTGCCCTGGCGCTCGCGGACCTCGGGCGGCTCGATGCCGTGATCGACCGCGTTGCGCAGGAGGTGCAGCATCGGATCCCGCAGGCCGTCGAGGATCTGCCGATCGACCTCGATGTCCCCCACGTCCGCGACGAGGCGCGCCTCGCGGCCGAGGGCATGCGCGGTCTCCGCCACCGTCCGCCTCCACTGCGGCACCGCCCCGGCGAGCGGCAGCATGCGAGCGCGCTTGACGGCGGCCGACCAGTCGCGAACGAGATGCCCGGAGCGCTGCACATCCTGCCGGTTCGCCTCCACCAGGGCATCCAGCCTGCGGGTGACCTCGCCGAGGGTCGCTCGCAGCTCCCCCGAGGCAGCGCGCTCGATCTGCGAGAGCTCGAGGAGGCATTGCTCGAGCTCGGCGTGGCGCACGTGCCTGCGCCCCTGCGCGACCAAGAACTCCTCGGCGAATTGCATCAGATCGTCGAGGCGACTCGCTTCGACGCGCACCGTGGTGGCGCTCGCCACGCTCGACGGGGCGCCCGGCTTCGCCGCCGGCAGGGTGTCGCCCGCGGGGGCAGGATTCGCGGAGGTCGTGCGCTCGGAGGAGGCAGACGTCTCCGGCTCCAGGGAGGCCGCGAAATCACGCGCGGCCTCGAGGGGCGCATCTCCCCCGACGAAACGCGAGATGAGGCCGATCCCGTCGCGCAGGCGCATGATCACGTCGGCGATCGGCGCGCCCTCGCGGCGATAAGCGCCGAGCGCCTCTTCGAGGCCGTGCGCGACGACCTCGACGCCCTCGCTGCCCGCGACGCGCGCCGCTCCCTTGATGTTGTGGAGGATCCGGAGCGCTCGTTCGAGCGCCCATGCGTCGCCCAGCGTCTCCGACGCCGCGAAGCGCTCGACGACCCGCGCGAGATCCTCCAGCGCCTCCGTCGCCTCGTCGCAGAACAGCGCCCAAATGTCGTCGTTGTCGCTCTGGCTCATCCCGCCTCGCTCCCGCGCTACGACCTACGCAACCGCCGGATGCGGCTAGAACCGATCGCTGGTCGCTTTGAGGTCGAGCGAGAGGCGCTCGATGTCGACGACCGCGCCCTCGAGCTGCCGGACGCCGGTGGCGTTGTCCCGCGCGGCCTTCGTGATGCCACCGAGCGCCGAGGCGATCTGCGCGACGCCGGACGCCTGTTGCGCCGACGCGCCGGCGATCTGCCGCGCACGTGAGGCGCTGTCGCTCAGCACCACGGCGAGGTTCTCCACGATGTCACGCACGGCCTCGACCGCGCGGCGCCCGTCGTCGCAACGCTTCGTGCCCTCCTCGGTCGCCATCACCGCGCTCTGCGTCGCCTTCTGAATCTGCGCGAGGATCCCCCGGATCTGCTGCGTCGCGCGCTTGCTCTGCTCGGCGAGGCTACGCACCTCCGATGCGACCACGGAGAAGCCGCGGCCCTGCTCGCCGGCCTTCGCGGCCTCGATGCTCGCGTTCACCGCGAGGAGGTTGCTCTGCTCGGCCAGATCACTCACGGCGTCGACGATCGTCGCGATCTGCGAGGTCTGCTCGGAGAGCTGGAGGATCTGGGACGCGATGCCGGCGACGCGCTCGTTGATCGTCTGCATCATCGACATCGCCTCGAAGAGTCTGTCGCGGCCGAGGTGGCCGTTCTTCGCGGCCTCGTCCGAGATCTGCGCGACCTCGCGCGCGCTCGCCGCGGCGGCCTCACTCGTCTGTTTCATCTCCTCCACGGTCGTGCTGACCTCCGTCACCGCCGAGGCCTGCTCGGACGCCGTCCCGGCGTACTCCTTGGCGGTCGCGCTGATCTGCGTCGCGTTCGAGGAGAGCCGGGCGACGCCCTCGCGCAAGCTCTTCGTCACGGTCCGCAGCCCCTCGGTCATCTCGCGCGCGGCCGTGACGAGCGTACCGACCTCGTCGTTCGCCTGCGCGCCGCCCGTGGCGGTGTCGACCAGCTTGAGCTCGTCCGCGGCGCCCGCCGTGTCGCCCCCCGCCATCCTGCGGAAGACCTCGACGAGCCGTGAAATGGGCGCGGCGATCGTCCCCGACAACCAGAAGGCGAGCGTGACCGCCACCGCGAGCACGAACCCGATGACGAGGATCAACATGTTCCGCGCCTCGGTGTACGTGGCCTGCGCGGAACCGGCTGCGGACATCGCCTCGCGCCGGTTGTAATCGAGGAGTCCGTCGAGCGCGACGTTCGAGACATCGTAATGCGTCTTCGCCGCGGCGAAGAAGTCCTTGCGGGCCTCCTCGTTCTCGTTTTTACGGCTCTTCGCGAGGAGACGCGCGGCCTCTGCGAGGTGCGCCCGATGCGCATTGACGAACGCGTCGAGGAGCTTCCGCTCCTCGTCGGTGGTGATGTCGCGCCCGTACTCCTGGATCCTCTTGTCGATGGTGTCCTGCATCGCCCGGACGTCGACCTCGATGCGCCCCATCTCCCCCTCGTTGGTCGAGTCGATGTGGCTGAGGTAGAGCAGGCGAAGATCCGAGGTGTTCGCGTTCAAGAGGCCGAGCGAATCCACGCTCGGGACGGTGTTCTCCGCGAGATCCCGGCTGACGTTCCGCAGGTTGCCCGCCTCGTACACGCTCACGATGCCGAGCACGCCCGAGAGAATGGTCACCGCGAGAAACCCTGCCAGCATCCTGCCGCGTATCGTCAAGTTCATGTCTTTCCTCAATCCGTGATCGCCCGCGTCCCCGCGCGCGGGCGTTCCCCCTCGTCATGCGCGACGGGAAGGCGCGCGACGTCGATGATCGCCACGAGATCCTTGGTCATGGCCTGGATGGGACGCTGCGAATCGGCCTTCATCTGCGCCGAAAGCTCGTCCTCGTAGATGTCCCGGAAGCCGAGCACGGACTCCACCGAAAGCCCGAGCGGCCCCCCCGCGCCCTCCACGACGGCCATGGCGCTCGCGCGCTCTCCACCCGCGCCGAGGATCGAGGAGAGATCGACGACGCCGACGATCTCGCCGCGCACGTGCGTGATCCCGAGCAGCCAGCGCGGAAGGCCTGGCAGCGCGGTGATGTCGGGCATCGGGACGATCTCGCGCAAGACCTCGACCGGGATCCCGAGGCGCTGCGCGCCCGCGCCGACGAGCGCGACCCGGGCGGCGATCCTGCGAGGCCCATCGTCGCTCGCCGTCGCTGCCAGGCGCTCCGCGCGCCGCTTGAGGATCTCCTCGCGCGACGCGTCGCTTTCTTGTCGTGGTTTCATGTGAGCCCTTCCTTGACGAACCGTACGGCGTCGAGGAGCTGCCCCGCCGTGGTCTCGCCGTCCTCGAGCAGCGCGTCGGCCGCGCATTTCGCGAGCAGTGCTTCCAGCGCGCGCCCCTGCGTGATGGCCTGCTCGACCTGGCCGGCTCTCTGCAGAGCCATGACGTACCAGTAGCGCGCGAGTCGATGCTCGGGCCGCATGAACAGCGTCCGCCGCAGGTCCTCCACGGCGGTCTCGGGCTCACCTCGCTCCAGCGAGAGTTGTGCCCGGATCATGTATCCGATCGGCTCGGTCGTGGGCTGTTCGAGCAGCGCCTTGACGACCGTGAGCACGGCGGCGGGCTGGCTCAGATCGGCGAGGCGTAAGGCCTCCGCTTCCGCATCACGATTCGGCGGCGCGGGCGGCGCGGGCGCGGGCGGCGGGGCCACACGCGGCGGCGGGGCTGCGCGAACCACCGCGCGCGCCGGCCGTCCTGCCGCAGCGTGTGGGGGTCGCGCCGTCGAAGCGAGGTGCGCGGTACGCGAGGAGCGAGGCGCGCGGCCTCGGCGGCTCGACGGCACGGGCACGTCGGGATCGAACCCCGGGGCGCGCGCTCGGTAGATGCTCGTGCTCTCGTGGCCAGCTTCGACGAAAAACGCCGTGTTCGGCCGAGGATCGGCGGGCGCCACGATGAGCAGGCCTCCGGGCCTGAGCACGCGGTGAAACTCGCGATACGCGTCGGCGATCACGCTCGGGCTGAGGTAGATGGCGACGTTGCGGAAAAACACGGCGTCCACCGAGCCCGCAGGCAACGCCGCCGCGTGGTGCACCACGTGTCCCACGTCGAAGGTCACCGCTCGCCGCACGAGGTCCGCCACCGCCGCGCCGGACTCTCCGCGCTGGAAGTAGCTGACCGAGAGCCAGGCCGGCGCCTCGCGAAACGCCCACGCGCCGTAGACGGCGGCGCGCGCCCTGCGGATCGCCTCGGGGCTGATGTCCGCCGCGAAGATGCGGACCCGCGCGAGCGCGTTCACGCCGAGCCGCGCGTGGATGGCGATGGCGATGGAATACGGCTCCTCGCCGGTCGCGCAGCCGGCCGAGAGCACGCACGGGTTCGCGAGCGGATCGGCGGTGAGCCGCGCATGAAGCGTGTCGACCAGGAACTCGAAATGGCCATGGTGCCGAAAGAAAAACGTCTCCCGGACCGTGAGGTGATCCAGAAGCTCGGGCATGAGCGAGGGCCACGCCGAAGGCTCCCGCGAGAGCGCCTCGACCGTGGTGCCGCGACGAACCGCGATGTGCTCGAGCCCGCGCGAGGCCTGCTGCGCCCAGTCGTCGCGTGGTGACAGGCCGCTCGCGCGTGCGATCGCGTCGAGCAGCGCGTCGAGCCCCCCCTCGCCGCTCATCGCCCGGGCGTCTCCTCGTGCCCCGCGTTTTCCGCCTCGGCACGCTCTTCGAGCGGCGGGATGTCCGAGGTGGCGATCAGGCGGCTCAGGCTGAAGAGCAACACGAGCCCCTTCGGATCGCGGAGCGTCGCCCGCACGTAGGGCGCGATCGGCAAGCTCCCTCCCGGGCCGTTCGTCCGCTCTCCCAGCGCGAGTGTGCGCACGCCGAGCACCTCCTGCACGACGAGGCCGATCCACTTCCCTTCGTGCCGGCAGATGACGATGTGATCGTCGAGGTCGAGCGCTCGCGCTCGGCGTTCGATCCGGGCCGCCACGTCGAGCACCGGCAGCGCCCGACCTCGCAGGTTCAAGAGCCCGTGCACCCACGGAGGCGCTTCGGGCAAGGGCGCCATCGCGGCCGCGGGGACCGCCCGCTCGACCACGTCGAGCGGCAATGCGACCCGCGTCTCCTCGACGCGACAGACGACCGCCTGGATCTCGCCCGCGAGAGGCAGCGGCTCGTCGGCTTCGTGCGACGACGTGGTGCGCTCGAGTTCGTAGAGCCGTCGCTTGAGCTCGGCGATTTCCCGCCCGATGTCGTGACGCGTGCTCACGATCCCCCCGATGTCCGTGCCGGCCTTTCGAGCTGCGCGGAGACGGCCGCGACGATCGCGCGCGCGTCGCCCGTCTTGCGCAGATGCCCCGCGGCGCCGAGGCGCTTCGCCGTCGCGCGGAGCAAGGTGTCTGGCTGGTTGGAAAAAAGAACGACAGGCGTCCGGTGGAAAACTCCATCCCGGGAGAGCCGTCCGAGCAACACGCCTGCGTCCTGCTCCGCGATGGACAGGTCGAGCAGGATCAACGCCGGCTGCTCCCTGGAAATCGCCTCGACGGCGGCCGCCGGCGTGTTCGCCGTGAGCGCGCGGAAACCCGCTTCCTCGAGCGCGCGCTGCGCGACGCGCAGCACCGTGCGGCTATCGTCCACGATGAGGACCGTCCGCGACCGCGCCATGGGGACGGCTTCGTGCCCCCGCATTTCGGCTCGCGCCGGGGCGTGGCTTCTTCCCTTTGCGGCGCCCCGCTTGAGCTCCGCGAGCGCCTTCACCGCCTCGTCGACGAGCCGCAGCGCATCGTCGGGGCTTCGGCCCGCCTCCCGTCGCAGCGTACCGACGGCCTCCTCCAGCCGGCACGCGAGGTCCCGGAGCGCCGGCAGATCGACCATCAAGAGAATGCCCCGCAGCGTGTGGGCGTCGCGGGAGAGCCCACGCAATGCGGATGGATTTGAGGGGCAGGCCCGCAGGGAATCACGCGACTGCACCATCGAGTCGATGAGCAGCTCGGATTCCTCAAGGAAATCGCTCATGAGGAGCTCTTGCTCGGGGGCCATTTCGTATGCTCTGTCTTTCTACGCGGGTGACGTGTCGACCCGCCGCCGGACGCGCCCCGGGCGAAGCGGCCGAGCGGCGGCGCGAAGCTTTTAGCTCCCTGTGCCGAGACTCGGCCGCATCTTGTCGAGCCACGCCCTCGCCGCGGCCTCGTCCCGCGAGAAATTTCGATGCAAAGGCCTGCCGGTGAGCTTCGACACCGCACGTTGGACCATTTCGAGGACCACCTGAATATGGAAGTCCGCACCAAACACGGCCATCGCGTGGGGCGGCACGCGCCTCGCCCAGGCGCTCATCTGGTCCCGCGCCGCCGCGTCGAGGTCGACGGTCTCGGACATATCGAAAAGGATGAGGTAATAGGGGCGCGGACGGGCCCACGCCTCCATCCGCGAGAGCGCGGCCTTGCCAATGTCGTTCGTGACAGCGCCCCGCGCCTTGAGCACCACGAGGTCCGGCGACTCGATGACGATGTCGAGGCTGCCCGTCTCCGGGTCCGACCCCCTCCTCGTGGAAGGAGGCCCCTCGGCGCCGCTTGACCGTGCGGGCGTCTCTCGAAGGGCGTCCGAAAGGAGCCCTGTCGCGATCACGCGCACGCGGCTCGCCGGCTCGGCGAGGAGCGCCGCTTCGAGAGCGGAGGCGAGCTCCTGCGTGTCCTCGGGCTTCTGGATGGCACCGTCGGCGCCGAGCCGATCCGCGAGCTTCTGCAAGAGACCCTTGTGCATGTTGCTGCACAGGATCACGCGTACGCGCGGCGCGCTCGAGGTCTCCCGGATCATTCGCACCAGACGTGGGCCGTCGAGTTGCGGCATATTCACGTCGAGCAACACCACATCGCAAGACGTCTCCCGGATCGCCTGCAAGCTCCCCTGCGGCCCGTGGTTGAAACGCGCGATGAAACCCGCACCTTCGAGCGCAGATGCCGCGTTCCGGCCGAAGTCGTCGTCATCATCGATGATGAGGACTTTTCTCCTGCCGGAAGGAAGCATCCCCCGCCGAGAAGCTTGAAGGGGTGTGTTACGATGATTCAAAAGTTTCTCCCCATCTTTTGGGTAACAGAATCCACGACCCGGCGTCAATCGTAATCGCCACTTCTGGTCGTAAAAACGAACCTTCCCGACCCATCCGATGGTTCGGCACGGCGAGTAACGTCAATATGATGACGATCCTGCCACCGCTTCGCGCAACGCGTGGTCAACGGCGAGACCATGCCGCTTCCGACCCCGCGTTGCGCGACTGGCTGGCGCACCTCCCCTGCCCTACGTCCAAAAATTCCGCGTCCCTCCTGGACGCGGAATCCTTGATTTAAGGTGCCGGGGTTCCCGCGCAGGTCGCGGGGGCGCTCGTGGAACAGGATTTCTCGAAGGGTTTGCCCGCTACGCGATCCCCGAGGAAGGTCAGGATCTCGGGCAACGCCCACGTCGTGGCCTTCGTGTGCGAGGCGCCGGCGCACTCGAGGTAACGCATGGGCATCCCCGCCTCGCACAGCGACGCGAACGCGGCGCGTTCGGTCGGCGTATCGACCAGCGTGTCCGCCTCGCCCGTGACGAACAGGATGCCATAACTCTCCGCGTCCTTCTGGATGCGCGACACGCTCGTCGTGGTCAAACCATTCTCGGCGGCCATGCAGCCCCATGGCGCGAGCTCATCCAGCGTCCCCGACGCGGCGGCGTCGAGCACCGCGGGCTGGAAGATCGACGAAAGCATCTCCTTGCCCGCAAGGAAATCCCCCGGATCGCACCCCGCGCCCAGGGCCTCCACGACGTCCTGATCGAGCGGCGGGAGCAGCACCTCCGCGAGCTTGCCCTCCGCGCCGTACCAGCCCGCGCTCGCGCCATAAAAGGCGACCATGTTGTCGGTCGAGTTGCGCCTCGTGGTGAGCGCAAGCGTGCCCTCGCCGATCAAGTCCGCAGGCGGGACCGTGGTCGCAATGCCGACGACGTCGAACTCGCGCGCATAATAAGGCGCGAGACGATCCACCCAGAGCGCCGCGTGCCCGCCCTGGGATCCGCCCACCACGGCGAGCCGCGTCGAGGGTCGTGCGCCGCCCTCGCGGATCTCCTCGGGCAGGCGCAGGACCGCGCGGGCCGCGTCGAGCGACGCAATGGCCGTCGCCTGACCGACCAGGTACGGATGCAAAAAGCCCGTGGGCGGCTCCTCGTTCTTGAGGCCGATGTAATCGGGCGCCACGACGATGTAGCCGATCGACGCGAGCGCCGCCGCGAGCGCCGCAGTATCCGTCTCCGCGCTCGGACCGCAGCCATCGGTGAAACCGCTGGTGCCATGCAGGACCATGAGCGTCGGCAACGCCTCTGCGCCCTCGGGCACGGTCGTCGGCCACGCGACGAGCGCCGTCGCCTCCACGGGCTTGCCGCGATCCTGCGTCACGTACGTGAACACGTGGGTCACGACGTCGTATTGCAACGAGACGGGCAGGTCTCCGAGCACCTCGCCCGCGAGCGCGTCGAGCAGGCCCTTGGGGTACGTTGCCGTCGGCCTGTGCGTGGTGATCTCGCCGAGCGCGAGATCCCTCTTCCAAGCGTGATCGGGCTGCCCGCAGCGGGCCGGGGCGTCGGCGAGGGCGTCGGTCTCGGGCGTCCCCGCGATCTCGGGGGCCGGGGTTTCCGGCGCACCCGGGACACTGGGCGGGGGAGTGTCCTCACCGCCGCACGCGGCGAGGGCGAGGGTGCTACCAAAAAGAATGCCGCGAGCGCGGCGAGCGAAAAGGTGCCTCATGGGCCGCGCACCTTACGCGTTGCGCCGCGGGCCGGCAATGGCAGCGCGCGAGCGACCTTTCGATCTCAAGCCGCGCGAGCCGCGCGTCCCGATCGCCAAAACAGGACCCCGGCCACGAGGGGCGTCAGCGCCGCGACGAGAACCGAGCCTGCCAAAAGCGTTCGTCCGCAGTCCCCGGAGCGAGCGCTCATCCACCAGCCCGGATGAAGCACCAAAAGCAGGAGCAAGGGCCACTGCTTCCGAAAGCCCGCGGCGCGCAGCCGAGGAACCAAGGTCGAGCCCACTGCCACGAGCAAGGTCACGCCCCACAGGATCCAGCCGAGCCGTTCGGCGCGGAGGATCGCTTCCATCGCCCCCGGACCCGAGCACGCAAATGCACGACCATCGACCGCCAGCACGGTTGCGACGATCCCGAGCAGGTACAACGGCCGGACGAAGTTCGTAGGACGCATGGTTATGGTGGCTAGCAAACAGACTCCCGATGTCAAGGACGCCGCCCCGTTTCCGAATCGAACCCCGCGAATTCGAGCTTTCCGGCACCTTTGTATTCTCGATGCAATCGTAGCCCCGATCCTTGGTGTACAGAAGGATGAGCCGGCTCCACCCCGATACCGCTCGATCGCGAAGGTCGCTTGAGCCATACGCCACGACGCGGTAACATGGCCCACGAGGTCGACTCCCATGACGAACCGAATACGCGCGATCACGACCGTCGCCGCGCTGGCCACTGCGCTCGGTGGTTGCTCTTCGCGCGCGCTCCTGTTCGGGCCCGAGCCGCAGGTCTGGCAGCCGCGCGTCGAAATGTCCGGGCTCGGCAGCGGCCGTGTCGTCGTCGAAGAGCTGCCGGAAGGCTGCGGGGTCGAATGCCTCGACCACTGGGGCAAAGGAGTCGCGCTTCGGCTGAAGGCCATCCCCGACGAGCATTCGACGTTCGTGGGCTGGGCCGGCGCGTGCTCGGGCACCGGCCCCTGCGAGCTCATGCCGGACCAGTTCTGGATGGCGGCCACGGCTCGTTTTGCCGACCGCGCGTCGATAGGGTCGACCGTCGTCGCGTCGCGAATCAACCCGAGCGGTGCCTGGGGCCTCGCCGTCACGGACGAAGGCGACGCGCTCGTCGCCGGCTCGGACGCCGATTTCCTTTCGCGCTTCGATGCCCACGGCCCCCGCGTCTTTCGCCTCTATGCTCGCGGCGCATCTGCCCGCGCCGTGGCATTCGATCCGGAAGGCAATGCAATCGCGGTGGGGGTCGCGCGGCGCCCCGCGGGTGATGCCGCGGAGGTCGCTTGGCTCGGTCCGGTGGGCGACGCGCCGAGCGCCTTCATTGCCAAGATCGCGAGCCATGGGCGCGTGCTTTGGTCGCGTGTCGTTTCGGCATCACTCGGCGCCTCGCTCGACGCGGTCGCCGTCGACCCGGCCGGCGATGCCTACGTCGCCGGCGGCTTTCAAGGGCGAATCGCAACCGGCGACGGCGCATTCGACGAGCCCGAGGGCACCGGCTTCCTTGCACGCTTTCGACCGGACGGCTCGCTCGCGTGGGTGCGCGCCTGCGGAGGAGCCGGCGCGCGCATGACCAGCATTGCGCTGACGGCGACGGGCGAGGTCGTCGCCGCTTCCGCCAGGCACCAGGGGGAACAGCGTCCCGTGGGCGCCGTCGTCCTCGCGTTATCGACGCAGGGTGAATACCGCTGGAGCTGGCACGGCGAGCCCGTCGATATGGATCTCGATGCAATCACACCCTTGGCCGGGGGCGACGTCGTGGTCGGGGGCAGGGTCCGAGGACCGGTGCGCTTGGCCGGTCAGAATCAGCCGCCGCTCGGGGAATCCTCGGAGGACGCAATCGTGCTGCGGCTCGCCCCGCCCGGCGTCGAGCGCTGGGCGCAGCGCTTCGGTGGACCGGGACGCGATCACGTGACCCACCTCGGCAGCGACGGGCGCGGCCGGCTGATTGCGACCGGGGCTTTCACCGGCCCGATGCGCTTCGGCGATCATGTGCTCGAGAGCGAGGCTTATGTCATGGAGAAGCCTTATGGCCGCACGCCGCCGCCGGATGGTTTCGTCGCGAGCTTCGGGGAAGGCGGCGAACCACGCTGGGCAACGCGCTTCGGCCACGCGGGCGACGACACCGTATGGGCCGCGTCCGTGGACGCGCGCGGCACGCTCCGATTGCTCCTGGAACACATGGACGTGCGCGAAGAGGTGCATGGCGGCGGCAAGACGATCTGGGGCGAGCACGAGTATGCGCTCGTCACGCGCGGTCCCGTGCATTGATCGCCCACCTGAGCCCGTAGATCCGCCGTCCCCGATCGTTCTACGCCACATTCCCATCCTTCGGCCCCCTTACCGCATTTGAATGGGGGTCCCGAGGGGCTATCTCGAAGACGAACCATTGCCGAGACCCCATTCGCGGAGCAAAGTCCACGCGCCTCGCGGGCAGCTTCGACTGGACGACCGTATCGTCGATCGTGGAGCGATCAGGACGTCGGGCATCGTCCATCCCGAAAGGACCGGTATGACGAACAGGCTTGGACGTGTATTCGTTTTCGTGCTCGTTTCGTTCGGTCTGGCGGCGTGTACCACCGGCGTGGACGAGGGCGCGGAAGACGTGGGGACCGCCCCGGCGGCCCTCTCCCCGGATGGCCGGTACATTCTCAAGCTCAGGGATTATTCGAAGCGAGGCGAGGTGCTCGCGGCGACGGCAGGTCAGCTCGAGCTCGAGCTCCCCGACCACGGCGCCATCGCCGTCACGCTGCCCGACGCGGCCGTTCAAGCCCTCGCCAAGAACCCGAACGTCGAGTACGTCGAGGTCGACCCCAGGCGCGAGCTCTTCACGCAATGGCCGCCCTATGGCATCTCGATGGTGCAGGCATCGGATCCGGCCCTGGCGAACCTGAGTGGAAGCGACACGAAGGTCTGCATCATCGATTCGGGCCTCTACACCGAGCATGCCGATCTCAAGGGTGTCCCCGTCGCGGGCTACGATGGCAACCTGCCGTGGAACATGGACGGCTGTGGCCACGGCACGCACGTCGCGGGCACGATCGCCGCGGTGAACAACACGCAGGGCGTCGTCGGCGTCGCCCCGGGCAACGTATCCCTTTATATCGTGCGGGTCTTCGGGAACAACTGCTCCTGGGCATACGCATCGACCCTCATCAACGCGCTCAGCAAGTGCAGGGCCGCCGGGGCGAAGGTCGTCAGCATGAGCCTCGGGGGTTCGGTGAGGAGCTTCCTCGAGGACATCGCCTTCCAGAATGCTTATGACGCGGGCATTCTCCCGATCGCGGCCGCGGGCAACGGGGGCAACACGTCGACGTCCTATCCGGCCGGATATGCCTCGGTCATGTCGGTGGCGGCGGTGGACAGTACCAAGGCGCTCGCCAGCTTCTCGCAGCGCAATGCCGACGTCGAGATCGCCGCGCCGGGCGTGAGCGTGCTCTCGACCGTTCCCTGGGCGACGCCGAGCGTCACGGCGGGCTCGAACGTCGAATCGGGCGGGCTCGTCGGGGGCGCGGCGCAAATGACCGTCTCGGGCGTGCTCGTGAACGGCGGCCTGTGCGACACGATCGGCGCGTGGGAAAACAAGATCGTCCTTTGCAAGCGCGGCGGGAACGACCTCGCCGCCAAGGTCGACAACGTGCGTCAAGGCGGCGGCGTCGGCGTGGTCGTCTACAACAACGTCTCCGGCTTCTTCTCGGGCTCGCTCGGCACGGGCGTCACGAGCGTGCTCCCGGCCCTCACGCTGCGAATGGAGGACGGGCAAAAGCTCGTCACGAATTCCCTCGGCACGAGCGCCTCGCTGAACACGGCCCGGCTCGTGCCGGGCACGGGCTACGAGTGGTGGAATGGAACGTCGATGGCGACGCCGCACGTCTCGGGCGCCGCCGCGCTCCTCTGGAGCCAGAAGCCGACGGCGACGAACGCCGAGATCCGCAATGCGATCAACGCTTCGGCGCAGGACCTCGGCGCGGCCGGACGCGATTCGTCGTTCGGATATGGCCTCGTGCAGGCCAAGGCCGCGCTCAGCGCCCTCCTGGGCATCAGCGGCACGGTCGGCAGCGACAGCGTCGACGTCTGCAAGGCGGCCGGCGAGAGCTGCGCGGCCGACGCGGACTGCTGCTCGGGCACCTGCCAGAATGGCAAGCTGATCTGCAAATGAGCCATGCTGCGAGCGCCCTGGAACCGACGATCCAGGGCGCTCGGGACGTTCTACTTACCCTGCTTCCAGTGCGAGCAGGGCGAACGTTGCCAGCCAGTGCTCGCCCATGTAATCGCCGGCCACGTGAGCGAGCCCCGCGGCGAGGTGTTCGTCGGCGGCCGAAAGCGCGACGGAGCGCACGGGGTCGTCCGCCGGGAGCGACCCCGCAATCGAACGGAAGCACCAGGCCCGGCTCAGATTGAGCCCGTCGAGGTGAGCGATTTTGCCATCGCTGCGGTCGCTCACGATGGCCGGCTTGAAGAGGCATTCAGGCATTCGGTCGGCCGCTCGCGGCAGGAAACGCGCGAACCATGGGCGAAACTCGGCCGCCGGAAGCAGGCGGCGCAGGCATTCGGCTTCGATCAGCGTGGGGGAGAGGAAATCGTCGCCGCTGGGCTCCCAGGCCGGGGCGGCTGCGTCGGCGAGGTACCATCCCCTGGCAGTGGCCTCGATCAGTCGGGCCAATTCGTGATCGTTCACGGCCTCCGCATACTCGGAGGCGAGCGCCAGGGCGAATGCCGTGTTGAAATGCGTGCCGGTGCGGATCGGATAGGTCGCCTTCGGCAGGAAGGCCTTGAACCGCTGGGCGAAGGCGCGCGCCAGGGGGCGCAGGACCTCGCGATAAGAGGCCCCTTCGTGGCATTCGAGCTCTGCGCCCAGCATGAGCAGCCACGCCCAGCCATAAGGCCGCTCGAAGCCCTTGCTCTCCGGGCGGGCGAGATAAGCAAGCTCTCCAGCGACGTTCTCCGGAGACAGCATGCGCTCGAACAGAACACGAATCTCGGCCGCCGGGGCCATTCCCGGGAATCGCCGCATGAGGCGCGCGAGCAGCCAGTAGCCGTGAACGCACGAATGCCAATCGAAGCTGCCGTGGAAAATCGGATGCAAGACCCGCGGCGGCAGGACATCCTCGTCGCCGGCCATCACGTGGTCGAGCTTGTACGGGTAGGGCCGGGTGACGTGGCCCAGCGCGAGCCGCGCGAATTTCGTGGCCAGCTCCGGGGTGAGCTCAGAAGCGGAAAACGAGGACATACATCAGGACTGTGTTGGCGAGGAGGAGAAGGAGGGCCGTGGGGACCTGCGCCTTGATGACTCCATTTCGGTCGGAGAGCTCGAGGAGCGCAGCAGGCACGATGTTGAAATTCGCGGCCATGGGGGTCATCAGGGTCCCGCAGAAGCCCGACAACATGCCCACGGCGCCCATGATCGCAGGATTTCCGCCGAAATGCTGGACGATCAGCGGCAAGCCGACCCCAGCGGTCATCACCGGAAACGCGGCGAAGGCGTTCCCCATGATCATGGTGAAGAGGGCCATGCCGAGAGTATAAGCCGCCACCGCGGCGAGCTGGCTCCCGGCAGGCAGCCACATCGACGCGATCTTCCCGATGGCGGTCCCGACCCCGGCCGCCGCGAAGACCGCGCCGAGCGCGGCGAGCATCTGCGGCAGAATGGCGGCCCAGCCGACCGTGTCGAGCAGCCGGCGCCCCTCCTGCATCGGGACCTTCGGCCTCGCCCCGAGCATCGGCATCGCAATGGCCAACGCGACGAACACGCCCAGGATCAGCGAGACCAGGGTCGCCTGCTTGGGATCGACGAGCCCCGCGAGCTCGGGCCGCTTGAACAGGAACGTGCCGAGGAGCGCCGTGGTGGGAATCGCGAGCGCCGGCAGAAAGAGCTTGTTGCCGAGGCGGGCCGCGCTCGCGCGTCGCTCCTCGGGGCCGCTCGTGGCCGGCGCGCCGCGCCCCAGTCCGCCAATGCCCGCCGTGAGCACCATGGCAAGGACAACGAGGCCGTTGACCACGTCCGGCAGGTACGAGCCGAACAGAAAGCTCACCGCGAACAGCCCCCAGAACGTGGTGTTCCTCCAGCGCTTCGGGTTCTTTTCGTCGCGCGCGCTCAGCACCGCGATGACGACGAAAAAGATGCCCGCGATGGCGTAAAGGACCCCGAGCCCGATCATCGCGGCCCCTCGGCGATCATGCGGGCCAGGTGCCGGTCGAACAACATCATCTGCGCTCCATGGATCAGCAAGGCGCAGATCGCCGTGGGAATGGCCCAGACCGAGAGCTGGAGCGGTTCGACGAGAATCCCGTTCTGCGCGAGGAAGCCCTTGATCAGGAGGATCGAGGCGATCGCGATGAAGATGTCCTCCCCGAAGAACAGCGCGATGTTATCGGCCGCGGCGGCGTGCGCTCGCACGGTCTCGCGTGCTGCCTCGGGGAGCGGTCCGTGGTGCGTCTCGGCGGCCGCCTCGGCCATGGGGGCGATGAGCGGTCGCACCATCTGGGCGTGCCCGCCGAGCGAGGTCAGACCGAGCGCCGCGGTGATTTGACGTAAAACGAAATAAAGCAGCAGCAGCCGGCCGGCGGTGGCCGCGCGGATGGCGCCGATCAGGGTCTTGGCCCGCTCCTGCAATCCGGCGCGCTCGAGCAGCCCGATCACGGGCAGCACGACCCAGACCACGCTCACGTATCGGTTCTCTTGAAAGGCCTTGCCAAAGGTCGCCACGACCTCGACGGGCCCCATCCCGCCGGCCAGCCCGGTCACAAGGGCCGCCGCCGTCACCACCAAGAGCGGGTTGAGACGGGCCATGAAGCCCAAGACCACCACGGCGATCCCGATCAGCGACAGCACGTGCCCTCCCCTTTTGTATTGTCGAAAAAAACCGAGGCCGCTCAGTGCGTGATGGGGCCCGTGGAGATGATGAAATCGTCGTAGTCGACGGTTTGCGCGGAGGGCGGCGCCCAGCTCGCGTCGCTGCCGCCGAAGAAGGTCGAGAAGTACAGTGTGTCGATGCCGTAGGTCGCGTCTGCGAGCCGGAAGAGAAACGCCTGCTCGTCGAGGACCGACTGCCCATCGAACCAGGCCTGGAGGACGCCATCGTGCTCGCCGGGCGTGTTCATCAAAAGCCGATGCTCGACCGTGTGCCAGGTCCCCGGCTCGAAATGAACCGCGCTCCCGCCTGACATGTAATCGTAATCGTCGCCGCAGCTATTGATCTTCTCGGGGAAATACATGTACTGGACCGCCGCGCCCCCGGTGCGCCACATCATCCGTGCCGAGAAGCCGGTCGTGTCCTCGACGCAGCCCGTGGGAGCTGAACCGCCGACGAGCCCGGGGAGCTTGCCGCCCTTCACGAAGGCAAAATCAGCGCCGAACCGCACGCGATAGGCGAGGTAAAGCTCCTGGTACGTCTGCCCGAGCGGCACCTCGAACTGCACACCGCCATTGTCCGGGCCAACCTCGCCCGCCGGGTACGTCACCCGCAGGAATCGATTCCCCGCTTCATCGACGATGCTTGCGCGCCCCTCGTCGAGCCCATTGTTCCAGCTCGGCGCCCCGAGGAAATCGCCCGCGACCATGTCCTCGCTGTAATCCCCGGGCGCGCGCTGCTGGAAATCTGCATGCACGAGCTCGTTCCCCGGGCTCGCTCCGCCTGCCCCTGCATCTCCACCGGCGCCCCCGGTTCCACCCGTGCCGCCGGTACCGCCTGCGCCTCCGCTCGCGCCCGCGCCTCCGGTTCCGTCTGCGCCTGCGCCTCCGTTTCCAGCACCGCCCGTGGGCGAGGAGGGACTATTTTCCGTGCATGCGACAAATGACGCCGTGACGAGAACGAGAGCGAGGGCCGCGATCCGGTGTGCCATGGAAGGATGGGAATGAAATACGGTTGGCCTGTCAAGCGCTTCAACGATGGGATCCGTCGAGCGCCACGACGAACACCACCGCCTCCTCCACGTCCGCGGCGACCTCGATCTCCACTTGGCCCTCCACGATCAACGTCTCCGCCCCGAGGAGATCGGCGGCCGTATCGGACCCGTCGACACGAATCGCGACCGTCCCGCGGAATGCGTGAACGATCTGCGTCTCCGCCGCCAGGCAGAGGCGGACCCTGGAGCCGCGGGCGAGCGAATGAACCGCGGCGCTCGGGCGGAAACGAGACCGGCGCGCCATGATGTTGAAATCGCGCGCGGGCGTCCCTCCGAGCTCGCCGTGCGTGGGCCACGCGCCATCGAAGCGATAAGGCGAGAGGAGCGCGAGCCGCCGCCCGCCTCGCCCCTCGTGCACGAGCTCCATTGGCTCTCCCTCGGTCTGGAGGATGATCCGCTCGATACCCGGAAACGTGGAGAACGGCCCCGAGGCCGCGAGATCGGCGATGCTCAATCGCCAGGCGAAATCGTCGAGCCCAGCCCCAGGCGGGTCGACGGCAATCTCGGTCGTGGTGCCGAGACCATTCTTCCAGGGCATGACGCGGTAATCGGACGGCCGGAGGTGGCGAATCTGCACGAGACGAAGGATACACGAGGGAAGCTCCGTCGACCATGTCCGAAACGCCCTTGACGACGCGGCGGACTTGGGCGAACAGCCTGGCACCATGGACGCAGCGCTCGTCGTTCGATCGGTCTGGGAAGGCATGGAAGCGAGAAACTGGGGCGCCGTGCGGCGCCTCGTCGCCGACGATGTGGTCGTGACGTGGCCGCAGACGCGAGAGCGGATCCGCGGCGCCGATACGTTCGTCGAGGTGAACCGGACCTACCCCGGAGACTGGCACATCACCGTGGAGGAAGTGCTCGCCGAGGGCGAACGCGCCGCGGCGAGGGTGACCATCGTCCTCGGAAAGGACGTGTTTTACGCAAGCGGCTTCTACCGCGTGCGCAATGGCCAGATTGTCGAGGCCACCGAGATGTTCGGCGATCCAGGGGAGCCGCCGTACGACCGCAGTCACCTCACCGAACGCGATTGATCACGGGCGCGCTCAGAACACTTCGGCGTTTCGACCGGAGATGAGCTTCACCAGGTCGGCGCCGAGAAAGACACGGAAGGGATCGAACGGGTTCTTGTCCATCCCGGTCTGTTGACCGAATGCATACCCGAGGCCCAGCCGCACCGTGCCAGCGCTGATCGACAACTGCGGGACGACGCGGTATCGGGTCTTGTCGTCCGTGGTGTTGCGCTCGTCCTCGGGCACGTCTTCGAATAGGTTGGCAACGCCTAGGGCGAGACGGAAATCGCCGAACCGGCTGCGCGAAAACTGCCACCGCGAGCCGACGACGTCGATGACCGGAATGAGCACGCTCTCGTTGAACTGGACGCTGACGTCCCCCGAGACGCGCATGGACACGGCATACCAGGGCGCGAGCGCGTAGAACTGTTGCTTGTCGCTGTAGCGCATCGACAGGATGCTCTCCCCCTTGGCTTGAGGCGGGTTGTCCTCGTACTGGACGAAGGGATCCGCGGGATCGAGCGCGTCGAAGACGTCCTGGAAGAGCTGCGCCCGCGCCTCGTCGTCCTTCGCGACCTTCTGGACGTCCGCGCGGATCTTCGCCATGAGGTCCGAGGTCTCGTGCGTCATTGCCAGCGCCTCCCTCATGATGGCATCCCCGTGCTTCAGGATGTCGCCAAGCTGGTCACCGCTCTGCCGGAGCTTGAACCAGGCAAGGAACGCAGCGCCCGTGGGTTTGTGTTTATCCTCGAGCTCGTCCGGAATCGTGATCCCGTAGCTCTTGGCGGCGGCCGCGAACTCACTCATCGACGGCGAGCGAGCGAGTGTGGCGGCCTTCTCCTTGGCGATGGCCTCGTTGTAGATACGGAGCCAGCCGTCTTGCCCCGCGCCATTGCCACTCCAGTAGAGCTTGACCGTCTCGTAAAACTCGACGAGCGCCTGCTCGCCTTCGAGCCCGATGGCGTCGAGCTGCTGCTGCACGCTCTTCTCAGCCGTCTTCCGGGCGTCCTCGATGTCCCCCGCCGCTGTCTCCTTGAGCTGCTTGTAAAAAGTGGTGAGGTCTTCGCGTGCCTGGAGCTCGGCGGTCTTCGTGCCCGGGCAGGTCTCGTCCGTGCTGTCGGGCTGCAGGAGGGCGCGCGCTCGGCACTGGATCGCCTGGGATCGGGTCTGCAGGCTGGAGAGATACTCCGCGATCCTCGCGTCCTCGAAGACACGTGACGAAATGGCGCCTCGCCAGGCCCGGCCAATCTGATCCTTGATCTTGTTATCGACGCGCGCCACCTCCTCCGTGAGGAACGACGTCTCGACCTCGGATCCAAAGCCGACGAGGCGGAGGTCGATCTGGGTGAGGTGCGGCATGAAGCTCGCCTTGAGTTGTTTCCCCGGGACGACCAGCACGTACTTTCCGCTGATCGTCGTCTCCTCGAGGTCCGGGCCGCCGACCCAGCGGAAGGCGAGCTCGCCGTTCCGAAAGGCGCGCACGCCGCGCAGATGCTGGGCGAGGGTCTTGCCATCCGCGGCGAAGAGGATGAAGTCGGCCGGATGTGTATCACGGAAGTTACCGTTCCAGGCGCAGGACAGCTTGGACCCTGGCCACTTGGGCTCCTCCACGTTACCCCCGCAAAGCCGGTAATGATCGTACCGCGCGTCATCCATTTCGAGCGTGATCGTGCTCTGGGGGAGCAGCTTCCCGCCCATCTTCATGCACACCGGGTGGGACGCGAGGTAGACCGACCCCTTCGTCTTCGAGCTCGCGAGCGGGCTCTGCCGCACGCCTCTCTCGTCCGTCGGCATCTGCTCGCCACTCACCGCGAGGCTGTCGCCATACACCATTTGCATGCCGACCTCGCAGTCCTTCGGCAGACCGCTGCTGCTCGGCACCTTCAGCGCGGTGTGACCGCACCCCGTCAGCGCCGCCGCCGAAAGTACAGCCGAAAGGCCCCAGCCCAGTTTGCCGCTCCATCTCGTCGAGATCATCATTGACTCCTTTGGCTGTCGTTCGGAGGCTTGCGCCCGAGGATGTCCGAGCATCCTTTCACCCAGTTGTAGCTGCTGCCAGTCCAGCTCACGTTTACGTCGGGAATGCAGTTCCAATCGAGCGGGACCCTCGTGATCTTCTTTGCTTGGGGACACCCGTCCGCGACCTCGCCTTTGCGCTGAGAGCCTTCGTAAAACTTATAGTCGCTTGTCTCCCACTCGTGGCACGGGCGCTCGAGCATCAGCGCGTCGTTGATCAATCGGTCCTCGTCCGCGGATGGATAAAACACGACGCCGACATCGAACATCTCGCCCGTCTTGTTGACCTGGACCTCGGCGAAGCTCGGCGAGCCGTAGATCCCGCCGCGCGGCCACACCGACACGAGCGAGTCCCCGTTCTCGGCACGAGGGTCGCCTACCTGGATCAGGTCACGCTTCACGAGGCTCTTGATTGCAGACTCATGCACCGTCAGCGCGTCGTTCGTGAGGCCCGACGAGATCACCTCCCAGCCCCAGAGGATGTCCTCCTTGCCGTCCTCGGGGACGGAGGAGAAGCCTTGCGGGGGGTTGCGGCACGCCTGCTCCTGCTTCCAGCTCGAGAAATCACCCGGCAGGGGCCCCTGTCCGCATGCGCCTTTCCCCTTGTGCCAGCATGATTCCTCTCCCGTGGAGAGGTAATGGACGGCGGAGTAATGCACGTCTCCGCTCAGGATAAGCAGGCGGTGCTTCCGGTTCGGCACGAAATGCTGGGTGAGCCGTTGGAGCAGGTCGCTCCGCGCGGCCTTCTTGTACGCCCACAGATCGTGGAGATCGTCGCACTGCTCCGGGTTCGAAAGAACGCGGTCGTCGCCGCATCCCGCTGTTTCCGCGAAGGCCTCCTGATCTGCGCTCACCCCGGACGCGACCGTGAGGGGCGTGGCGAGACCGAGGACGAAGAGCGTGGGGGCGTCCACGGAGGCGCTCCGGAGCCAGTCCTCCACCTTGCGGAGTTGCTTCTGCCATAACCCGTACGCGCTCCTGTCTTTGCCATATTTGACGGGCAGCTCAGCCGAGCGCGTGTCGAGCATCAGGACGCGGACGCCCTTCCCCCACGTGAATTCCACGTCCATGGTCGCTTCCCCGCGTCGATGGGGGCCGTGCGGCGACGGATTGCGCAGATCCTGAAAGCCGCGGAACGCGTCGAGGGCACTCTCGAAGTAACCCTTGAATCCAGGCGGCAGCTCGTTGTCCTTCGTACCCCAGCCGTCTTGGAGCTCGTGATCGTCCCAGATCAACGCCGCCGGCACCCCCTGGAGCGCCCGGTCAAACGGCGTCATGGCGAAGTGCGCGCGATAGATCACGTCGAGCAGGTCACCGTACGATTCGGCCGCCGAGAACGCCGGCACCGACCGATCCCCCTGGAAGATCGCCGTCGCATCGCCCATTTTGTTGTCGCCATCCACGTAGATCTGGTCTCCGAGGCCCAGCGCGAAGTCCGGCCGCTCGAAGCCCTTGATCCGCAGGAGGCCGTTGGCGCGGGCTGCCAGCAGCCGGAGGGAGTTCTGCTTGATCCGCATCTGCTGCATCCACTCCGGGCTCCCCACCGCCGAAGCACCCTTGAAAGAAACGGCATACGGGTTGTTGCAACTGAACGCGAGGAAGCTCAGCTTCTCCGTCGCGGTGGTATCCTCGGGCCTCGTCCTTGCCGTGAGCACGACGACGCCGTTCTTCCGGATCTCGTATTCGGTCTCGGGCCTCAGACCTCGAAACTCGATTCGCTCCGTGTTGTGAGGACCTTTGGTACGGGACGGCGTGACTTCCACGAGCGTGGGGCCCGTCTTGGTCTTCAGCCAGATGGTATACACGTCCTGAAACCACGCGGGATCGGCGCCCTTCGGGTAAAGGTGCCACGCCGCGACGCTCGTCGGGGTCGGGAACGCGAGCTGGAAGAGCTCCCGATTCAGATCCTCCCCCTGCTTGGGCATCTCGTTCCATTGCAGTCGGTACATTCCCTCGAGGGTAACGGCGTCCTTGGGCGTCGAAGGCTGGCTGCCACCGCAAGCGCTGACCAGCCCAGCCGCGATGAGCATCGCCTTCATCCCCGAGCGCCTGCCCCACGCGCGGGCTCGTTTCGATGGATCCATAAAAAACTCCCTTACGATAAACCGGCATGGTCTCACAGGCCCGTATCGTTCTTCAAGAGAAATCTTGCCCACACCGGTAAACTCGTTTCCCTCTTTCCCTCTATCATCCTGCATGGTATGCTCCCGCCCATGTCCCCCACCCCGCCCGATCCCGCTCAGTACACCCGCGCCCCCGTCATGACCCTCGAAGGGGGCATCACGCTTTGCCGCGTGCTCGCCGAGAGCTGCCCGAAGAGCATGCCGGCGTCCGTCAAGAAGGCGCAGAAGCGGCTCACGGAGGTCGCGGAGGCGGCGCAGGTCGCTTATACGATGCGCAGAAAGGCGCTCGGGAAGGGGGGCGAGGAGGATTCGCGGCCCGTCGACAGGGCCGGCGACAATTCATGGGGCGCACTGCGCGGCAGGCTCCAGGCGTATACGTTGCTCCCCGCGGAGACGTATCCGGACGCGAAACGCGCGGGGGAGATCCTCGCGAGTTTGTTCGGCGAGGCGGGGCTCTCGTTCCTCACGGAGTCGTATCCCGAGCAATATGCCATCGCCGACTCGGTGCTGCGGCGGCTCGACGGGGAGGGGTTCGCCGTCGATCTCGATCGGATCGCCGGCAAGGAGTTCCTCGAGAACGTGCGGACGCAGCACGTGGCCTATGGGAAGATGGTCGCGGGGGTGCTGCAGCGCGAGGCGGCGCTTTCCGAGGACCTCGGCGAGCACGTGCGGGCGATAGGGCAGGAGATCGTCGATTACGCGACGAAGGTGCTCGCTACAATCGAGCGGGACAAGCCGGCCACGATCACGGCGGCGCGGACCGCCCTCCGGCCGCTCGATGCCTTCCGGGAGGCCACGCAGAGGCGGCCGCGCAGCAGCGGCGACGCCGACGGAGCCCCGCCGGCCTCGCCAGAAGGGGCGTGAGGGCGTCGGACGAGGCCGATCGGGCTCGAGGAACGGGCCTTCGGGCCTCTCGGAGAGGCCGGGAAGTCTCGGGGCTCGAGGGAACGAGGCGTGCCCCGAAGCCTCCGGATCTGCGGGATCGAGGCGCAAGGTCGTTCGGAGAAGCCGAGAGGTCTCTCGGTTTGGTAGGACGAGGCGTATCGAGAGGCCGGGAGGTCTTCCGGCAGGGGTCGTGATCCTGTTCGGGAGGCCGTTAGGCTTGCCAGGTTACATAATCAGGGGGATGACGCCTTCCCAGGCCAGCGCATCAACTTCCAAAACTCCCCCGCAAACCAATGCGAGCAGGATGCCGCGTCCGATGACCCGAACGGGCGCGCCGAGTTGGCGCGATCGGATGAACCTTTGGCGCGATCCGATTGGCGCCTCGGTCGCGAGGGGCCAATGCTGTCCGGGTGAGCCGCGAGGTCGGCTCCGGAAAGGGCGATTGCATGTCCAAGGTTTGGCTCATCACGGGAAGCTCGCGTGGACTCGGCTGGGAGATCACGAAAGCTGCGCTCGCGGCAGGGCATCGCGTCGTCGCCACGGCGCGCAAACCCGAGCAGCTACACGCGCTCGTCGAGGCGCATCCCGAGCACGCACGCGCGGTCGCGCTCGACGTATCCGATCCGGGCGCGGCGCGCGCTGCGGTCGAGGCCGCCGTGGGCGCGTTCGGGCGCCTCGACGTCGTCGTCAACAATGCGGGGTATGCGAACGTCTGCTCAATCGAGGACGTGAGCGATGAGGACTTCCGAACCCAGTTCGAGACCAACTTTTTCGGCCTCGTGAACGTGACGCGCGCGGCGCTCCCCGTCCTGCGAAAGCAGCGCGACGGCCACATCATCCAGATCTCGTCGATCGGAGGTCGCAAAGGCACCCCCGGCCTCAGCTCCTATCAATCGGCCAAATGGGCCGTCGAGGGCTTCTCCGAGGTGCTCCATACCGAGGTCCGGTCGCTCGGCATTCGCGTGACAATCGTGGAGCCCGGGGGGTTTCGCACCGACTGGGGCGGCTCGTCGATGCGCATCGATCCGATCCACCCCGACTACGAACAGACCGTCGGCGCGGTGCGCAGCCGCCTCCGTCAGGGCCAAGACGGCATGCGCGGCGATCCTGCCAAAGGCGCGCAAGCGATCGTGACGGTGGCGGGGATGCCGGAGCCGCCGCTGCGCCTCTTGCTCGGGACCGACGCGATGTTCCTCGCGAAGATCACGGCCGCCACGCAGGCGGCCGAGGACGCGAAGTGGGCATCGCTGAGCGCCTCGACCGACGCCGACGGGCTCGGCGACTTCGCCGACACGGAGGTGGCCAAAATGCTCCTCGCCATGCGACGATGAGGCAATGGCGGAGCTCGTTCCCATCCCCGGCGTGATGATCGAGCGCCTCGCGGCGCTCGGTCGCGCTTTACGTTCGCGCGGGCGTTCCAGGGGTGGGAGGGCATGACGCCCGCGCGTTACCGCAAGCTCGCCGGTGCTCCGCAGCCTTGAGCCGCCTCTCGTGATCTGCTTGCGCGTGCGCGGGCAGTTTTGGTACGCATTGACCTCATGAAACCGGAAGAGTCGCTGGCCCAGGCTTTCGAGCAGATCAAATCATGGATGGCGAAGCATGACGCGGAGCTCCTGGCCCAGAACCTCGCGCCGGGGGCGAGCGCGGAACAACTGGCGGAGGCCGAGGCGGAGCTCGGGTTTTCGCTGGGGGCTCCACTTCGCGCCTTGTGGTCGCTGCACGACGGCCAACACGAGGAGATGAACGGGTTCGTCGAAGCCTTCGACCTCTACTCGATCGAACGAGCGCTCGGCGAACGCGATTCCGTCATGGGCGCGCTCGGGTTCCTGCGCGAGACGCCTCAGGCGGTGCCGGAGTCGGGGCTCACGAATGCCGAGCTCTTCTCGGATGCCTGGGTTCCCTTCGCCGGCCGCGACTCCGATGGCCTCGCCGTGAACACGGTGAGCGGGCGCGTGTTCGAGATTCGCCACGATGATTCGCCTCCCCTTCATCTGCACGCGGCTTCGCTCGTGGATTGGGCGACGCAGTACGCGTCGCGTGTCGTCGCGGATGACTACCGCGTGGAGGAAGGATTCGGCGACTATTATCTTCAGCTTCGCGACCGTGAGGCCGAACGCAGAGAAGAGGAGCGAGCTCGCGCAGAGCGGGAAGAGCGGAAGCGCAAGGCGAAGATGTCCGCGAAAGAGCTCCTCGACGAGGCCATCGCGCGAAACAGAGAAGACGCGGCGCAGGAGGTCCTCGAGCGAGCAGAGCAGAAGTCGAAGGCCGCGTTCGCCGAGGCCGTCTCGTTGCTTTTCGCCGCGGGCGCGTCTCCGGCCTTCATTGCAGGCACTCTGCGCCCCATGCTGAATCGGCTCACGTTGTCCGCTGCGCAGTGGCAGATCGTCGCGGAAGGCGGCGCTCGCATGGGCAACAACGCCATCCGCGACATTGCCCTTGCGCGCGCCCGGACCGCCGCACAGAGCTGACTTCCCTCTTGTTGACAAGATGTGAGCATCTGCCTTACCAAGATGGAGGTGGAGCACCTCAACATCGCGATCTTGGGCGACACCCACGGTCACCTCACGCTGGCGTACCGCGTCTTGAAGCGGTGGCAAGAGGAGGAAGGGCAAGAGGTCGATCTGATCTTGCAGGTCGGCGATTTCGGCGCCTTTCCCCCGCCTTATCGATTGGACAAGGCCACCAAGCGCTTCGCGGAGAGTGATCCGGACGAGCTCGGCTTCACCGCATACTTTCACGGAGAGCCCGAGGCCGAGGAGATGCTGGGCCCCGGGGCAGCGGAGCACCGCAAGATCGACGCGGACATGATCTTCATCCGCGGCAATCATGAGGATTTTTCCTATCTCTGCGAGCTCGGGGGAACGGACCACGGCCCGGTGCCCGTCGATGCCTTCGAGAAAATTCATTACCTCAAGAGCGGTGTGCCGTTCACGTACGAGAAGGACGGTCATTCGTTGCGAATCGCCGGCCTGGGAGGGATCGCGGACGAGACCGGCAACCCGGTCAAGAATGACGGCGGTGAGTGCTACACCAGGCAAGACATCAAGCGGCTCTTCGCCTTGACGGAGAGGCTCGACGTCTTCTTGTCGCATGAACCGCCGCTGGACGCGGCGGCCCGCATACACCCCAAGTATGCAGGCGCCGGATCCCCTGCGGTGCGAGATTTCATTGTGAACTTTCAGCCGGCGTATCACTTCTGCGGGCACTACCACGAAGAGGGACGGGAGATCTCCTTCTCCACGGCAACCAGGAGCTACCACATGAACGCGGTGAGCTTCTGGCGCCCGCACCGATTGAACCCGGGGTGCATCGGCATCCTGCAGTGGCAAGGGTCCCGCGCGCTCGGCATGTCGTTCCTGGACGCACCCTGGCTCAAGGAGTACACCAAGAGCACCTATCGATACCTCTGATGCCCAAGACGCCTCAGCGCGGGAAGTCGGTCGAGATCGCAACGCCGCGCCACGCATCGAGCTCCTTCGACACGAATGCATTCTTCGCCTCGATGGCCGCCACGGTGTCACTGCCGAGCGGCAGCCGTAGCGGGGGCTCTGCCGCGCGGGAGAGCTCGACCACGACCCGCGCGAGACGCGCCGGATCGCCGGGCTGCTGGAGGCTCACCGATTTCGCGCGTTCGCGAACCTTGCCCGACGTCTCGGCGTAGTCGGCAATGGTCGCATCCGTATCGACCACCGACTTCGCCTCCAGGAACTCCGTTCGAAAGTACCCGGGCTCCAGGATCGTGACGGCGATGCCGAGAGGCGCGAGCTCGGCGTGCAGCGCCTCCGAGATCCCTTCCACGGCGAACTTGGTGGAGCAATAGACGCCGAAGCCGGGACCTGACCGGTAACCGCCGACCGAGGACAGATTGAGGATGTGCCCCGATCGCTGTTTCCTGAGCACCGGCAGCACGGCGCGGGTGACCGTGAGGAGCCCGAAGACGTTCGTCTCGTAGAGACGCCGCACATCCTCGGCGGAGGTTTCCTCGACCGCGCCGATCAAGCCGTAGCCCGCATTGTTCACGAGCACGTCGATCCTGCCGAAACGCGCGAGCGCCGCCTCGACCGCGGCCGCGACCGAGCTCTCGCTCGTCACGTCGAGCGCGACGGGCAACATGGCGTCGGAATCCCCGAATCGCTCGACAAGGCGCTTCGGATCACGCGCGGTCGCGACGACGAAGTCGCCCGCTGCCAGCGCCGCGCTCGTGATCTCCGCGCCGAGCCCACGCGACGCCCCCGTGATGAACCAAACCCGCTTCGTTTCCTTCGTGGTCATGATGAGCTCCTTTCGACGACGTTGAACATAGACCCATCTGACCGTGAAGAAAATCAGGCCAGTGGTGGATGGGTCATGAACTTCTGGTTTATAATCTTCCCATGGACGACACGTTCGACGGGCTCTCCGCGTTCCTCGCCGTGGCCAACCACAAGAGCTTCACGGCGGCCGCCGCGGGCATGGGCGTGTCGCCGACGGCGATGAGCCAGAAGATCAAGCTGCTCGAGCAGCGCCTCGGCGTCGTGCTCTTCCAGCGCACCACGCGGCGTG
This sequence comes from Polyangium jinanense, assembly GCF_028435265.1. GTDB lineage: Bacteria > Myxococcota_A > Polyangia > Polyangiales > Polyangiaceae > Polyangium > Polyangium jinanense. The sequence continues at coordinate 143,407 of NZ_JAGTJK010000006.1, forward strand.
TGGCGCTGACCGAAGCGGGAGCGAACCTCTTTGCGCGCTTGAAGCCCGCGATCGCGGAAGTCGAGGACGCCATCGCCGCACTCGGCGACTTTCGCGGCCGTCCTTCGGGGCGGCTGCGCATCACCGCGCCGCGCACGAGCGGAGGCGTCGTGCTCCCGCCGCTCGTCACGCGCATGGGCGAGCTGTATCCGGAGCTTTCCTTGGAGATATCGCTCGATGACGCGTTCGTCGATATCGTGGAAGCCGGCTTCGACGCCGGCATTCGGCTCGGGAACGCCGTCGAAAAGGACATGGTGCGCGTGCCCATGACGAAACAATCCGCGTGGTCGGTCGTCGCTGCGCCGAGCTACATCGCGCGTGCGGGACGGCCACGCAAACCCGAGGATCTGCTCCGCCATCAGGGAATCCGCCAGCGCATGATCACGACCGGCGTCGTCTATCGATGGGAATTTGAGCGGCAGGGCAAACCCATGACGGTCGACGTTCCCGGGAACGTCGTCGTCAACGACATCGGGCTCATGGTCGCGCTCGCCCTCGAAGGTGCCGGGCTCGCGTACGTGCCAGACGAATCGATCGCCGACGCCGTCGCCGAGGGCCGACTCGAGCGTGTGCTCGAACCCTTCGTGACCCCCGGCCCGGGGCTCTGCCTCTACTTTCCCGCGCGCATGCAGGAGCAGCCCAAGCTGAAGGCCCTCGTCGAAATCGTGAAGAGCATGCGCGACGAACCCCGCACGCATCCCAAAGGGAAAGCCACGAACGGCGCGTCGCCGAAGTAGTCGTCCCGACGCACCGCTTCATCGAGCCCGGTTTCGTCGCTGCTCTTCCCTTGCCGACACCCGCCTTCGTATGCGATGGAAAGGTTCGTCATGGCGAGCAGCACCAGCAGCAGGGGAAAGCTCGCGGAAGGCGAGGTCTTCCGGTCGAGCCAGTTCGTGGTTTTGCGGGAGGCTGGCGGGAAACTCGTGCGAATCCGCCGGACCGACATCCCGCTCGACGAGGAGGCCACGGCGGACCTACTCGCGTTTTTCGACCGGTTCTTCCCGCCGCTCATGCGCCCCCAATTCGTCCTGCTGCTCGACTCGCGGGAGGCGCCCATGGCGACCGATCGCGAGACGGAGCGGCGCGTGAACGAGGCCGGCGCGCGGCTCCTTTCGGGATTCGTACGCTCGGCGATCCTCGTCGCAAGTGCCACGGGCAAGCTCCAGGCCGCGCGCATGACGCGCGAGAGAGGCAAGTCGTCCGTGTTCGTCGACGAGACCGAGGCGCTCGCCTTCTTGCTCCCGGAGCTTGTTTTCGATTGACGCGCAGCGCGGGGGCTCGGCGGTCCACGCCCTACGAATCGTTTTAGCCCAAACTTGTTGTCCCGGCGACAGTGGTGAGGAACATGAGCACCCCGAAGGTCACCGAGCTCTGCCGCATCCCTCTCCCCGCGCACGCCCACGACGATGCGATCCTTCTCCCCGACTTCGACGCCGTCGTGACGAGGACGGGCGGCTCGCTGCGCCTGCATTCCGCGTCCACGAAGCGCTCCACGGCGCTCCTGGAGACCGATCTCGCCCGCATCTCGCTCCCCAGCGTATCCCGCCTCGGCCGTCGCGTGGCCTGGTCCGACGGCCAGCGCCGCGTGTTCACCTCGACCTCCCACAGCACAACCTCGGTCGAGCTCGCGCAGGCGCCGTATTACCTGAATTGCCTCGCGATCTCGGGAGACGAGCGGATCGTCGCCGCGGGCGGCAGCGCACTGACGTGGGAGCGCAAGCAATACGAGGAGGAGCTCCGGATCTACGACGCCGGAATGCCTTACGATTACGGCGAAAATCGTCCCGAGGTCCGCCCGAATCCCGGGTTTGGCCCTGGCCACGTGCGCCTCTGGGATTCTTCCTCGGGCCGCTCGACGATGCTCGAGGGACATCGCGACATCGTCTCGGGTATCTCGCTGAACCACGACGGCTCGATGGTCGCGGCGTTCGACGAGCGCTTCATTCGTGTCTGGGACGTCGCATCCACGCGCAGCCGCGTGCACACCCCGAGGAGGCGCGCCTTTCGCCCGCAGGCTTTCCTGCTGGCGCCCGGCGGCGATTACGTGATGGCCGGCGACGTTGGCGAGATATGGCTTTACGATACGAGCTCGACGCGCGCCGAGCGCGTGCTCGCCCTCGACGAGAACACCAGCAACCGCATCGCATTCGACGGAACCGGACGACTCTCCGCCGTCGGGTACGAGCGAGGTGCCATCTGCATCTACGATAACCTGTCCGGCAGCGAGCTCTGCTCGGTAGGGATCAGCGAAAGGCCGTATCACGTCGCGCTCTCGACCACGGGAAGCCGCCTCGCGGCACTCGTGGGCGACACGTTCGTGCTCTGGCAGCTCGAGGGAACGGGGGATTGACGCGCGGAGTCAGGGCCGCGCGTTCGCCACCCGCATCCATTCTTCCCGCCGCATCCACGGTGAGGGAGTATACTGGCCGTTATGATGACACGACGGCTCGGAGTTCAGCTCGCAGTAGGTTCGCTGGTGCTCGCATGCGCGGGCCTCGTCGGCTGTGGCGCGCACGTGGTGGAGGAACAAAACCCACCGGCAACGACCTCGGGCACCAGCACGGATGGGTGGACGACGCTCATCGACACGAAGTGGGAGATCGGCGGAGGCATCGAGAATTATTGGTGCGCGACCAAGACCTTCCACGAGGATCTCTACATCAATGCCTTCCGCCCCCTCGGCTCGACGGGGACGCATCACACGCTGCTCTTGTGGGCCTCGGGAAGTTCGCCGGACAGCGAAAGCGTCTGCGGACCGACGCTCGACCAGAGCTTGCTTTTCGCCTCGGGCGTCGGCACAGATGACCTGGTTTTCCCCGAAGGGGTCGCGCTCAAGATTCCGGCGGGGACACAGCTCCTCTTGAACCTTCACCTTTTCAATACAACCACGGATCCCCTGCCCGGCATCTCGGGCACGCTCGTCAAGACCCTCGATCCCTCCGAGGTCAAGCAGGAAGCCGAGATGATCATGCCCGGCGCGCCCGGCATCTCCGTGCCCCCGAACAGCCCCGGTTCCGTGCAAGGCGATTGCACCTTTCCGGGCGACGCGACCCTCATGAGTGTATGGCCCCACATGCACAAATACGGCACGCATATGCGGGTGACACACCAGACGGGCGCCGGCGAGGTCACCCTCCACGACGCCCCGTTCAGCTTCACCGAGCAAAAGAACTATCCGATCACGCCGGTTCAGGCCCTCGCGGGCGACCGCATTCACTACGAATGCTCGTACATGAACACGACCTCGAAGACGCTCGGCTTCGGCACGAGCTCCGACGACGAGATGTGCTTCCTCGGCCTTTATCGGTACCCGAAGCTCGCCTCCGCCTGCCAATTTTGAGGGCGAGCGATTTCGACTTGCACGCAGGTCTTGATCTTCAGGGCTGGTACGGAGGCTTGTCGAACGCCCCGCCGTAATACAGCCCGACCTTCCGGTTCGACTCGGTCCCTGCGAGCCCGCAATTGCTTACCGTGCCGTAGACCTCGCCCGTCAAATCGGTGTACACGCAGAAGTTGTCGGCGACGTTGTGCAGGCGAATCGGGAAGTTCGCATCGAGGCCGCCCTGGTCGTAGGCCTCGAGCTTCCACCGCTGCTCGTCGGTGCCATCGCACGGGGCGGTGACCACCGTCCACGGACCGGCCAGAATGCCGGACTGGCTCACGCACTCCCCATTCGAAACGTTGCGGAAACCGAAGGCATCGCCGTCGGGGAACATCTCCCATTGCTGCCGGGGATCCGTCGGCTCGCACGTGCTCGTGGACTCGACCTTGCCGTCGCCGAGAATCATGCACCGTTCTCCCACCTTGAATCGAATGACGACGAAGTTCGACTGATCGTCGCAGACGTCGCCGACACCGTCGTGATCGACATCGGACTGATCGGTGTTCGCCAGCTCGGGACAATTGTCCGTGGTGTCGGGAATGGCGTCGCCATCGGAATCGGACGCCTGGCAGGAGCCCGCGATTGCGACCGGGCAGATGTTGCCATGGCAGCTCCAGTTCGGGAAGTCGTACGCGATCTTCGCGCCCGCGGGGGCGCATTCCTTCCCCTCCAGCGGATCGGCCGTGCATCCGGCGTCGAAGGCGCCGCCGTTGCGCTTCTTGTCGCCGAGCACGATGCGCGACGTGACGGTGCCCGTGTAATCGCCTGACACCGTCACGGTCCCGCCCTCGTTGCCATTGCCGCTGAAGTCGGTGTCCTGGATCAGCGTGCCCGTGACGACGAGGTTGATCTTCCGCGGGACGGTCATTCCGCCTTCCTCGACGTCGATGGTGACGGCGTGAGCGCAGGCGTCATAGGTAAACTTGCTGATCGCGCGCAAGCCGCTCAGGCTCACGTCCCAGGCGACTTTCCCGGAGTCGCACTGCTCGAGCCAGTCGCCCGTGCCCGACGGGTTCTCGCAACCGTTCAGGAGGCACTTCGTTTCGTCTTGCCAGATTGCGAATGCGCGCACGAGCTCCTCGTTCGACCACGGCAACACCGGCTCGCAGCTCGCGTCGCACTCTTCACTCTCGACCTTGTAGTTGGCCTCGTCCGTGCCCTTCGACCACGCGATACGGATCACATTGAATCCGCACGAGGGCACTGCAATTTGACGGCTCGTATCGAGCCGGTTCTTGCAATTCCCCCCATTCCACTCTGGCACAGTGCCGTCGGTGGTGAAACAGATCACGGGCTCGTCGTCCAGGTTGATCACCTTGACGAGCGAGTTTACCGCCGGAAGGGTGGTGGCGCTGGGAGGGTCGAAGTGCGGCACGGGGGTTTCGAGGCCGGTACCGCCGCAGCTCACGGCAGCAAACGCGAAAAATACTGTCGCATACCAAGGACGCATGGCCCCAGCATATCGCCGATCTGCGCCAGGCACTTTGGAAATTTGAAAAATTTGTAGAGTCCGTCCGTCTGCTGCGGTGCGTCACCTTGCCGACACACGTTCTCGTTGCAGAGCTTCCTCGGTGCGGGCGCCGCCTCGTGCAAGATGCGCGGCTCGAGTTACTCCCGATCCGTCTTGGTCTCGAACCGCACGAATCTCGCCCCCAACGAAAGATCGCCAGCATTGCAGCACACTCGCGGGCTTTGCTGCCCGAATCGAGCACGCGCAGTTCGCGCAAATTTGCGCAAACTGCCGAGTACTTCCGATAACAAGTACATGGCCATGCCTTCCAAAGCCTCCGGCATGCAATGTGCTTGGGCGCATCGGGCAAGGAGAACGCAGATGAAAAGAACGAATGCTCTCGGCGCGCTGCGCATGCCGGTCGTGCTGGGATGGTTGGTTGTCACGGCGAGTGGATGCACGACGGAGACGGTGCCGGTGCCGGTGCCGGTGCAGGACGACGAGGAGGTGCTGCGAGACGCCGCGGGGACGTCGGCGTCGGCCGTCGAGGCGCAGGTGACCGGATTGGAGCGCGAGCCGATCACCGAGGATGTTTACCATTACAGTTTCCTGGTGAAGGTAGGGGATACTCCCAATGCGCGCATCCGCGTGCACCGGATCGTGCGCGAGGACGCCCCCTGGCGAGCGCGCCCCGAGGCCCACGCGATTCTGCTACTGCACGGCGACTTCGCGACGTTCGACACGAATTTCGCGCCCTCGCTGACGAGCGCCGCCGCAGCGCCCGACCAGGATCTCGCCGTCTATCTGGCCCGACGCGGGATCGATGTATGGGGCCTCGATCGACGCTGGACCACGGCGCCCAAGGACGGCGCCGATTTCTCCGACTTCGCCGAGATGGGGGTCGTGCAAGCGGTCTCGGACACGGGGCGCGCGCTGCTCTTCGCGCGCTCGCTCCGCGGCCTGACCGGCGCGGGCCAAGATCCCTTGTTCCTGGGCGGATTCAGCAGCGGCGCGCAGATCACCTATCTCTATGCCGCCGAGGAGACACAGAAACCGCCGGCGCAGCAACACATCAAAGGCATCGTCCCCATCGACATCTATGCGAAGGTGGCCCCCGAGGACGAGGTCAGCAGGCAAGTGGCCTGCGACGCTGCCGCAGAGGAGCGAGACCTGGTCGCGCAGGGCGTGGTGGATAGCGACAACAGCGCTTTCTTCCAGCCCGTCGCCGAGCTCGCTGCCTCCGCCCCCGCGGACCCGTCGCCGTTCTACGACGGCTATTCGAACCATGAGGTGTTTCTCGGCTTCGTGACGCAGACGTACCTGTTCTACGAGCCCAAGCCGAAATACCACCTCATCGCAGGCGTCTTCACGGACGGCGCGCCGAGCGAGCTTCGTTATGCGCCCGAGGCGCTGATCAACGATTGGCTCGCGCATTCCCCGCCGCACCAATCGCTCGTGGAGGCCGCCGATCGGGATGCGCTTTGGTGCGGCGAGGCGCCTCTGCCGCTCGACGACCACCTCGCCGATATCACGGTCCCGCTCTTCTACCTCGGCGCCGCCGGCGGTTTTGGTGATCACGGCCTTTACACGACCACGGTCGTCGGCTCCACCGACGTCACCACGCATGTCGTCCGCCGCCTCCCGGCGGACAGCGAGCCCGAAGACTTCGGCCATGGCGACCTGCTCTACGCCAAGGACGCGCCTGCGCTCGCGTGGGAGCCGCTCTCGCAGTGGCTGCTCGCGCATTGAGAGCGCGTCCCTGCGCTCAGAGCGTGCACCCCTGAATGCCCGCTTCCGTGGCCAGGGCCCCGCCGGACGTGCCGACGAGATGCTCGATGATGGCTGCCACGGAATCGGGGCGAGCGAGCGCCGCCGTCCGGCTGCGGGCCTCGCGCAGTGCGGCCGGGCAAGATGAAAGGCGCCTGATCTCGGAGGCAATTGCCTGGAGGCTCCCCGGGGACGAACCGATTCCATGCTCGCCGAGGACGCGCACGTTGCGCTCCTCTTGCCCAGGAATCGCGCTGAAGAAGACCAGCGGAACCCGACTCGCCAGCGCCTCGGCAATGGTGAGGCCTCCAGGCTTGGTGATCACGACATCGGAGGCCGCGACCATTTCATCCATGTTGTGAACGAAGCGGTGGATCGCGTGCAGAGGCCAACGATTGGCGCACATGCGGCGGTACAGCGCCTCGTTCTGCCCGCAGATGACGATGATCTGAAAATCCTGCAAAAGCGCGGCGAGCTGCTCGATGGGCTCGAATCCGAACGAGCTCGTCGACAGGAGGAGGGTGAACCTGTCCGCATCGAGTCCCAGCCGGCGACGCGTGCTCGCTCGGTCGCGCGGAATCACGAACGTCTCGTCGACAGGGATGCCCGTCACGGCGACTTTTTCGGGTTCGACGCCGAGCGCGAGCATCTTTCTCCTCGTGGACTCCGATGCGACGAGATAGAGGTCGACGCCTTTCGAGAGCCAGATCGTGTGCACGTCGTAATCTGTCACGACCGTCACGAGCCGCGCGCCAATCGCTCCCCGCAGGCGCAGGTCCCCCACGACCTCGGTCGACAAGAAGTGCGTGGAGACGATCGTATCGAACTGGTTTTCCTCCACCCATTTCACCAGCGGTCGGGTGCTCAGCGCGTGGCCCAGGCGGCGAACGCCCTGGATCATCGGGCGCAGAGAAGGCGTGTCGGTGAGATCGAACAACGTGGCCCAGAGCTTCGGGTGCTCTCGGACCATGCGGTCGTAGCCGCGGACGTACGCTCGTCGGAAAACCGGGTTCGTATATGCGAGCGCATCAGCGATCGTTGGAGCAAACCCGCGCTTCCGGAGGCCGCGGTCGATGGCCTCGGCGGCCTTTCGATGGCCAGCGCCGGCGGACGCGTGGAGAAGCAGGATCTTTTTCATGGCGCTCGTCATGCGACGGCGCTCGGCGCAAGCCGCGAGAATGCATCCCATACGGCGCGGACGATGGCTTTGCGCTGGGTGAGCGAGGCGCTGACATGTCCACCGGGTACGTGACGCACCTCGGCGCCTCGCCAATGCTCGGCGAGGCGCTCGGTGGAGCTCGGTGGGACGAAGCCGTCCTCCCGCGCGGCAAGGAGAATGGCGCTGCGGAGGACGGGGGGCGGAGGCAGCGCGGTGATGGACGCCGGCGCGAGGACGTCACAGAGACGCCTGCGAATGGCGGGGGAAGCACCGACGTTCGACCCCAGGGCCCTCCAGTCGGCCATATCGGAAAGCACGCCCGCTTCGAAAATGGGAGCCACGGCATGCGCGGCGGCGACAGGGATCACGGCGAGGGGCTCTTTCGAGAGTGCAGCGGTGTAGGCGGCGAGGCTGCCCCCCATGCTGAATCCCGAAATCCCGAGGCGGTCGTGGCCTCGCGCGCGAAGCCATTGCAGAAGGGCAAGTGACTCGATGGCGGCCGCACGAAACATGAGCAACAAATCGATGACCGTACGCACCGCGACGCCCCGTTGCCCCGGCGGTCGACGCGCGCCGTAATAAGGGTTTTCGAGCAGCAGCGCCCCGATCCCGTGCCGCGCGAGATCCTTCGCGAGCGAGCGGCGCTGGCCAAACCCTTCGTCTCCCGAGGCGGAAAGCAAAAGGCACACGGCTGGACGCGCGCCGGTGCCGGCGGGCAGCACGAGCTGAAAGCGCGCCTCATGGCAAGCGGGAGGCATGGACTCTCTCGCCGCGGGGCTCTCGAAGCGCCCCTCCTGCACGAAAAGCGGTCCCTCGCGACGCGCGGGCCCGAGCGTCAGGTCGTGGAGGTCGGCCGGCGTCCGAGGCGGCTCGAGGAGCACCTCGAGCTCCGAAAGGGGCCCCCACCCATCGGAAAAATACCGCGGGGATCGCGACAAGACGACCCGGGCAAAGAGAGCATCCAGCCAATGGATCCGCATGGTTCTACGGCGCCGCGGAGGTGACGCGGCATATCACGAGGAGCAAGAGGCCCGCGAGCGCTGCGAGCCATTGCGCCTGATCGGTCACCATTCGCTTCTTCAGGCTCGAAGGCAGGAGCACGAAGACCAGACAAAGCACTGCCACGGCGAGCCCGACGATGAGCCTTTGTGTTCCCGAGAGGCTCAGAAGCACGAGCGACGCTACGCCCATCGAGGGCCAGACGAAGAGGTGAGGCAGAATGGGCTCGATGCGCCGGACGTCGAACAACGAGGCGGTGTTGCGGATGCCCGTCTCCCGGTCGACCTCGAAATCGCGGATCTCGTTCCACAGGTCGCCCGCCATGGAGATGGTGCAGATGAAGACGGCGCCGAGTGCGGCCGAAGGAGGGAGCTCGGGGGCGCGGGCGTACGCGACGGTGAGAAATTGAAGCGTACCCAAAAAGAGGCCGTGGGAAACGAGATCGACGAAGGGCACGGCCTTGAGCCGAATTCTCCGGTACGAATACAGGAATCCGAGAGCCACGTTCAACGCGCCCAGGAGGACCACGCGCGCCCCAAAGGGCCAAAGGAGCGCGAGGCCGGCGAACGCGGAGAGCCAGCTCAGCGCGAGCGCCTGTCCAGGCGTGAGCAGATGGGCGCAGATCGGGTTGCGAACGACCTTCTGCGAATCCTTGCTGTCGTCCTCGGCGTCCTCGACGTCGTTGATGGCAAAGGCGAAGATGGTGAGCAGAAGATTGCCGGTGAAGAGCAGGACGATGTCGCCTGCCGAGAGTCGAGGATTGAAGATGGTCCCGAGCGCGACGAGGGCAATGGTGTTGCCGTAAAATTCCTCGACGCGGCTCAAACGAAGGGTGCCCAGGAATGGCCTGGTGCCTGTTGCGAACTGGTTCATGAAGGAACGTCCCTGAAGCCGGGGCGGGGAGTAAGCGGTCGGGCGTGCTCTTGTCAAGCTCATTCGTGGGCGGCCCGTGCAAGCCACCCCTCCACGACCCACCCGCCGCTCCGCCTCAGGGCTCGACCTTCACGAGCCGCCCGAAAATGGCATTGTGGCCGATCCACCCATTGATGTGCCCGCGGTTGTTCCCGATCTGGAAACGCCCATCCTGGACACTCTTGACGAAGTGCAGATATTCGGTGCCGCGGACCTTGCACAGGACGATGTCGCCGGGGCGAATGTCGCGTGGGTCGACGGGCTCCACGGTGCAGAGCTGGCCGGACTCGATCCGCGGTGACATGGAGTTGCCCCGCGGGCGAAAGGAGACGACCTGCCCGGCGCGAAGTTTGATGATGTATCCAGTAGCCCAACCCATGGCTCGTATCCTCGGTTCGCGAAGGCGCTCCTAGCCTTCGACTGTTTCGGGCAGCGGCGTCGAGCGAGCCTCTTCGTCCTCGTCATCGTCCTTGAACATGGGATCGTCCTCGATGGTGAAGTCGTAGCCCCAAAATTGGACCGTGATGTCCGAGAGCCGCCTGTAGATCTCGTCCTCGTCTTCGAGAGGAATCGTGCGGGCGGCGTCGAGGAAGAAGCCGTGATAGCTCCGGCAGAGGTTGTGGCAAGTGACCTCCGGCCCACCGACGTAGGTATGGAGGCCGTGGGCGGCCAGCGTCCGCTCCATATCGCGGCAGAGCGCCCCCCGGTAGCCCTTCCGCCCGTTCTCGTCGCGCGTGAGAAAGATGTCCCCATCTTCGAAGCCGTACTTGCTGAGCAGTCCGGTGGCGCTGGCGCGAAGCTCGATCACAGCGCTTCGGTATCGGCCGGTGCCGGGCTCGGCAATGAAGCCTTTTCCCTCCTTCACCAGAGGGATGAGCCATTCCTGGCGCGCGGCAGGATCGGATTCCCACTCCTCCCACGCGACGAATCCCAAGATCGCGAGGTCGTCGAGGAACGGGCACGGCGAGGGCATCGTCGCCCAAATTTCCCCCGAAAAACGTGCGCCCCCAGCCTCGGGGCCGAGGAACTCGACTGCACCATAGGTTGAATTGCTGAACGTGGAGAGCATGAAACGCCCTTCCGCGAGGGGCACGAGCCGGATCCCCCATTCGCGCAGCCGGCTGAGGAAGCTCTCTGGCCAGGAGGCCCTCTGTGCTTCGTCGCCGAGGAGGACTGCCACGTACGTTCCCATTCCACTACCCAGCGCGCCAATCGCTAAGCCGGTGCGCAAAGCCGCGCGATCGATTTTGGATCGAGGTTGGCGTCGAGGCGATCGAGCTTCGCGCGAATCGTCACGAGGCGCTCTTGGATCTTGGCGTCGGTCATGCGATGCGCCCTCGTTGAAGAGCCTTCGACATCGTGTCCCGCATCCTATCCAGGTTTTGCCGTGCGAGCAACCGGAGGGACTCGTTCGAGATTGTCAGGCGATCTCCCAGGATGGTAGCATCGAGCGATGGGGTGGTTCGATCGTTGGCGAAAGAAGGAGCCGGCTCGGCCTTCGCCGCAGCCGGCCGGGGACGCACGCGCCGCGGCCATGGAACCAGCACGGGTCGTCGTGCCCGAGGGGCATCAGCTCAAGCTGTTCGGCGCTTCGCCGGAGCCCTGCCTGGTTCGCTCCGACGGAGGAGTCTGGCTCGCCAACCTCGGCACGGCCAGCGACGATCCCGTCCGTGAGCTCGACGAGCTCTCTCACGCCGTAAAAAACGCGCTGCGCGACGAACCATCCCGGGCTCTCCTGGCCGACGGCCCCGGGGCTTTTCGGCTCTCGGATCTCTTCGCACCTGCCGAGCCTCAGGTCTCGCCCACCGAGTGTCCGGTCGTGTGGACATTCCATCAGGGCAGCGCGAAGGCGTGGACCGAGGCCCCCGCGCGCTTGCAGGTGTTGCTCCGGCATTTCTATCGCATTGGCAGACAGCGGGAGCCGCGGGTCCCGCAATGGGTGTACGTCGTCGACGACGATTTCCCCCAGGCACGCGCGTTCGTCGGGCTCCTCGGGAACCTCGGCATCCCGGTGATGCGCCCCGAAAGCGAGCAGCGCACCATTGTCGTAGAGGTGCACCGCCCGGAAGGCATGATCCTCTCGGCGCTCGGAGGACAGCCGTACGCGACGGTCGAGGGGCCGGTGGACGCGTACATCCGAGCCGTGAACGCGGAGAAAGATCGCGCGGAGGCCGCGAACGACAAGCCGCGCATCGAGCGTCTGGAAGAGGAGGAGCGTGATTACCTGGCGAAACGCATCGGCTCGCCCGCCGCGAGCCCCGACCTCGAGCCGGTGGTGCGGGCTCCGCGGCTCTCCAGCCTGCTCCTCGAGGTCGATGCGGCGCGCGGCAGCGAGGAAGCGCTGCAGAAGCTTTACCGGGAGCTCCTCGTCCGCCCGATCCCTCTGCTCCTCGTGGGCGCTCCGAAGAATCGCTCGCTCGAGCTGCGCTCGTTTCCCGATGTGGGGCCGGCGCTGCCCGCGTTTCCCGATCTGCGCTCGCTCCATTGGATGGCCGCCGACCTTCAACGGCCACCGGGGTCGTTCGGCATCGCTGCGATGCGGCCTCTGGACCTGATCGTCATGGCGGGCAAACAGGGTACGGCCATTGCGTTGAACGTATACCGGGATCCGAAAACGCCGGTGTACGTGCTCCTGTCCGGAGAAGCTGTACGAGCGCTGGCCGAGCAAGCAAAGCGTGCAACTCGCCAAACCGGCGAATGAAGCCACTCCGGAATCCTCAGTCGCCGCCGAGGCTTCGCTCGTAGATCACCGTGTTGTCCGGGTCCACGGCCTGCATTGCCGAACGGGTGAAACCGAGCTTCTTCAGGAGGCCGATCGAGGCGGCGTTCGCCGGCGCGACGAGCGCGATCACCCTGCGAAGCGCGAACACCTCGCTCGCGAGCCCGAGCACTGCCGATCCCGATTCGAAGGCATACCCGCCGCCGCGGAACTCCGGCAGAAACGCATAACCGATATCGACATCGGCATACTGCTCGCGCTTCAAGAGCCCCGACATGCCGATCAGCTCCCCCGTTTCCTTCAGGGCGACGCCCCAGAGGCCGTACCCGTGCCGTTCGTAACTTCCGATCGGCCCGTTGCGGATGTACGCCTCGGCGTCCTCGAGCGCCCGCACGCCCCGATCACCGATGTACACGAGGAAGTCAGGGTCGTTGACCAGGCGGAAGATGAACGGCGCGTCTGCCAGCGTCAGTTTGCGGAGGGTGAGCCGTTCGGTCGTTACCAGCGCGCCGTTCATGATGCCGCTTTATGATCGTTTCGCGAAGTCAGGGCAAGCGAGAAGCACGGAGACGTTCGACGTGGCGAACGTCGATGTGGCTCAGGACTCGCACTCGTCCTCGAACGCGTCGGTCTGCACCGCGACGGAGAGCTCGTAGCCGTAATGGGCCTCCTTCGGCCCATGAACGCGCAGGTACAGGTCCTGATCCAGCGGCCCGTTGTAGGTGTCGAGGAAGATGCGACCGATGTTGCTCTGCGCCGAGGCCACGAGCTGCAACGTGCCGGCGCTGTAGACGTCGATCTGGATCGTGTTCTCGGGCCCCGCGGGCGGATCGTAGCCCGACGTCCAGGTCTCGCCGTCTTCCTCGTACACCTGCATCGGGCAATGCGAGGCGCCGGCCGCCTTCGCGCGGATCGAGAGCCAGCCCGGCGCGTAGGGCAAATTCGAGGTCGACACGAAGTACCAGTCCTCGTCGTTCTTGCAGATCGACGCAGACGCGCCCGTATATGCGCCGCCGGTGTCCACGGACCACCAGTAGTCGGGGTTCGCCGGCTCGAAATAGATCCAGCTATAATTCAGGCCCGTGGCGGTCGCCTGCTTGTTGTTCTTCTCGTAGGGATCGCTCTGGTTACAGACCCCGACGCCCGGCCCCGCCACCACGAGCTCGTTGCTCCCCACGTCTTCGATACGCTCCGGCGCCGGCGCGACCGAGCAGGCCGCGACGCCGACGGCGCCCATGGCGAGCAGGCACGACAGTGTAAATTTTCTTTGCGATTGCATCTTCGTCTTCCTTCGGGTCCCCCATCCTCGGAGGACCCGGAAACACGGTAACGGAAACCTCCCTGCACGAGAACACGTGACGTGATCAAATCCTGCTCCGATCTGACGTGGCGCTTTTCACGAGGCGCTCCCGCCTTGCCCCTTGTGGTCCAGTCGAAAACCCCGCTACCGTCGAATCTCATGCACGCCCGCCGCGGCCCCTGCGCGCTCGCCCTGCTCCTCGTGACCGCGCTTTCCGCATGCCGCAGTGAAAACCCACCTCCACCCGCCGCCTCGACCACGCCTGCCCCGGACGACGGCACGATCCTCGACGCACACGTCCACCTGACCGATATGGAGGCCGTCCCCGCGCTTCTCGGTCTGCTCGATCGGAAGGGCGTCAAACGCGCCGTGGTTCTCGCGACCCCGGATGCGACGGCCGGGCGCGGCGGCAAGGGGCTCGCCGGATATCAACGCGGCAACGAGGTGGTGCTCGCGGCGGCTGCGGCGCATCCGACGCGGCTCATCCCATTCGTGACACTCGATCTCGCCCACGACCAGCCCGAAACCCTCGATGCCCTGCTCGCCCGCGGCGCGTGCGGCGTCAAGCTTTACGACGGGCATCACGCGTTCCACGAGCGGCCGCTCGACGATCCCGCGCACCGTCCGCTCTTCGCGCGCATGGAAGAGCGCGGCGTCCCCGTCCTCGTGCACGTCAATACGGTGCGCTTCCGCGGCGAGCTCGAGGGAGTCCTGCGCGCCTTCCCGAAGTTACGCGCGGTATGCCCGCACCTATGCGGGAGCCGAACGGACCTCGACCGATTCGAAGCCATCCGCGATGCATTCCCGTCGCTGCTCTTCGACACGAGCCACGGCTCCAGCGACGCCGCCGCGCAGGGTTTTACCTATCTCGAAAAGGAGCACGACCGGCTCCGGAAGATCCTCGAAAAGACACCGAAGCGCTTTCTTTTCGGCAGCGACCTCGTGACGGTCCGCGCGGGACCGACCTGGCAGGACGAATGGGACATGCAGGTGAGCGCGAACCTCGGCCTCTTGCGCGACGAGAGCTTCACCTTCTGGCGGCAAAACCCGCTGGGAGGCCTGTCACCGGCACCTTATCGAGGACAGGCGCTGCCTGCGGCATTGCTGCAAAAAATCCTCGGCGAGAACGCGCGGCGGTGGCTCGGTCGCTGCGTGCGGTGACGGCCTCACCCCCGCCACGACGCGACGAACCTCTGCCACTCTTCCTCATCGTAAGGTTCACCCGCCCACTCGAACAGGGACCGCTCGAGCGCGTCCAGGTCGTCGCCAAACAGATCCGAATCCTCCAGATCGAGGAGCCATCGACCGGCCGTATGTTTCGCGTCGAAGATCACGAGCGGCTCGTCGGGAAGGCCGTAGACATAGGCCCCGATCACGTCCGGATACGACCACGCTCGGCGTTCGCAGACGCGCCGCAGCAACGGCTCCCAGGATTCCTCCCACCAGGGGAGCACAGCTCGCGCGTCTTCGACGTAGCGGCGCGTTCGAATGAAGTCGTCGTAGTTCATGGCAGGACGCGGATGCGCTTCGAGAACAAATTTGCAAATGGATGGGAACCGCCGGCTCAATCCACCACATGAGCCGGACCAACACAACGAAACGGAACCGTCACCGTTGCGGCGACGACGAAGCAAGTTTCTGACGAAACCGTCCATGGCATGACACCGTCTGTCCGTGGTACGTAGTAACGCTCGCGTGAGTTGCTCACGCGAGCGCCGGAAAGAACCCGGAACGAACCAAGCTCGTAGGGGGGGCTTGCGGGGTCGTCGGGGTTCTCGTCTATCGTGAGGTTTGGATCGTCCGCGCGGTGTGCGCGGACGAGTCAGGGACA
This sequence comes from Polyangium jinanense, assembly GCF_028435265.1. Taxonomy (GTDB): domain Bacteria; phylum Myxococcota_A; class Polyangia; order Polyangiales; family Polyangiaceae; genus Polyangium; species Polyangium jinanense. The sequence continues at coordinate 158,965 of NZ_JAGTJK010000006.1, forward strand.
ACATCCATATCTGTGGCGGAGTCTCGCGCGACTCGGTCTCTCCGGGCATGTGCCGGAGCGCCCGCGTGAGGCCATTGTCGCGCGTTCCGGCACGCGCGGAGGGGCTCGCTCCGTCTTCAGGAGGCCACAATGACGATGAATGTCGAGCCAGATCGTTCTTTCGATCTGGGAACGTACCTGAGCATCCGTCGCGCGAGGATCGACGCGACGCTGGAGAAGTTTTTGGCCCTCGAAGAGCCTCGTGCTCTCTACGAGGCAATGCGCTATTCCCTGCTCGCCGGCGGCAAACGGCTGCGCCCCATCCTTTGTCTCGCAGCTTGCGAGCTCGCCGGCGCGCGGGCCGAGATCGCCCTGCCCACGGCGTGCGCCATCGAGATGATCCATACGATGTCGCTCATCCACGACGACCTGCCGGCGATGGACGACGGGGATTACAGGCGCGGCCGCCTCACGAACCACAAGATGTATGGGGAGGCGCTCGCCATTCTCGCCGGCGACAGCCTGCTCGCCCATTCGTTCGAGCTCATCGCCCGCCACACCACCTCCATCCCAGCTAAACGGACGCTCGCGGTCGTCGCCGAGCTCGGCCGAGCCGCAGGACCGCGCGGGCTCGCCGGCGGCCAGGTGAAGGACCTCGCGAACGAAGGCAAATCCGACGTCGGCATGGAGGTGCTGCAGGACATTCATACCCGCAAGACGGGTGCGCTCCTCGAGGCCTCCGTGCTCTCGGGGGCGATCCTCGGCGGCGCGGACGCACCCATGAAGGCCCGCCTGCGCCGATATGCGCAGCGGCTCGGGCTCGCCTTCCAGATCGTCGACGATATCCTCGACGTCACGTCGACCCGCGAGGCGCTCGGCAAGTGCGTCGGAAACGACGCGTCCGCCGGCAAGGCGACCTATCCGCGCGTGCTTGGGCTCGGGGAATCCCGCCGCCTCGCGGAGGTCTTGATCGCGGACGCGAGGAGCGACCTTGCCGTCTTCGGCGATCGCGCGACGCCGCTCGTGGCCCTGGCAGAATCGCTTCTCCAAAGCCTCCGATAAGTCTGGCAATCGCGGAGCTTCGACCATGAGCGTCCTCCCTTCCGATGTGCGGCCCGCGCGCGCCGTGCCAAACCCCTTCGCGCGCGAACTGTCGCTCTTCTGGTCCTTCGTCGCGGGCGACCTGTCCTCGGCGGTGATCCCGGCGTTCCTGTTCACGCTGGCGGCGTGGAAAACGACAGGCGCGGATCCTGCGCGGCTGCCGGGTGCGATCGCTCGCAGCCTGCTTTACTTCTTCCTCTATATCTATGCCTTCTGCCTCGCCAACCAGGCCACGGGGCTCGAAGAGGACCGGCGCAACAAGCCGCACCGGCCGCTTGTGAGAGGGCTCGTGTCGGTGCGCGGAGCGTGGCGACGCTGGGCCGTGGTGATGGCGTTGTTCACCCTCGCCGGTGCGTGGCTCGGGGTGGTCGAGTATGCGCTCGGCTGGCAACTCATCATTCTCGTGCACAACGTCGTGCTCGGCGCGCGGAGCTGGGTCGTCAAAAACCTTTGCATGTCGCTCGGGATCCTCGTCCAGCTCGCCGCGGCATGGCAAATGGTCACGCCCCTCTCGCCGCTCGCGTGGAGGTGGATCCTCTTGCCCGCGGCCGCGATTTTCCCGCTGGTCTCCGTGCAGGACCTGCGCGATATGGACGGGGATCACGCCTCCGGTCGGCGCACGTTCCCGCTCGTCTTCGGCGAGCGCGCGACGCGGATCCTGCTCGCCGTGTGTTTCGGCCTGTTGCCGATTGCCGTTCATGTCACGCTGATGCAGCCCGCGGGCGCGCGAGGGTCTGTCTGGGCCTCGGATGCCGTCCTCGGGGCCGCGGCGCTCGTCATCGCAATCCGCGTCGTTCTTTGCCGCACGCCGCGGGAAGATCACATCACCTATCTCCTCTTCACGGGCTGGTATTGCCTGCTCCTCACCACCGCCGTCGTCGTTCTCTGAAGATTTCGAGGTACACCATGAAAACCGCGTATCCTCCTGGGCCCAAAGGAATGCCCCTCCTGGGCAACGTCCTTCAAATCCGCAAGAACAAGCTCGCCTTCATGCTGCACGCCGCCAGGACCCATGGCGACATCGCTCATTTCCGACTGGGACCCATCGACGCGTATCTCTTGAACCACCCCGATCACATCCGCGACGTCCTCATCGAGCGCGCGGACGTTCTGCCGAAGGACCGATTGCAAAACAAGATCATATCACCGTTTTTCGGCAATGGCATGCTCATCTCCAACGGGGAGGAGCATCACCGCCAGCGCCGGATGGCGCAGCCCGCGTTCCACCCGCGGCGCCTCGACAGCTATGCTCGGATCTTCGTCGAGCAGGCGCTCCAAGGGATGGCCGGATGGCGGTCGGGCGACGAGTACGCGATCGACGCGGAGATGCTGAAGATGACCATTCAGAACGTCTGCTTGGCGCTGTTCAACGCGGATGCCACCGACATCGTGGCGCGCGCCGCGGCGGCCATGACATCCATCATCGAGCTGCTCAGCACGGAGTTCGACCTGGCGATACCCATCCCCATGTGGCTGCCGACGCAGCGCAACCGCCGCAAGCGGGAGGCTATCCGCGAGCTCGATTCCATCGTGATGAAGTTCGTGGCGGACTGGCGGAGGTCCGGGCAGGACAGGGGGGATCTCCTGTCGATGCTGATGCTCGCCCACGGCGAAGCGCGCGGGGGAGTGACACACGACGAACTCCGTGATCACCTCATAACGATGTTCTCCGCGGGTCACGAGACCACAGCATTCACGCTGGTATGGGCCTGGATCCTGCTTTCGCAACATCCGGACGTGGAGGCCGAGCTCTGGACGGAGCTCGATCGTGTGCTCGGCGGTCGCCCGCCAACGGCCGAGGACCTCCCCCAGCTCGTCTATACGACGATGATCGTGAAAGAGACGCTGCGCCTCTATCCGGCAGGGTGGTTGCTCTCGCCCCGCGAGCCGCACGAGGACATCACCCTCGGAGGCTACACGATCCCGAAGGGAAGCATGATCTTCATCTCGCCGTACGTGCTGCACCGGGATGGGCGTTTTTTCCCCGAGCCCGAGCGCTTCCGCCCCGAGCGCTTCCGACCGGGGGCCGACAAGCACATCGCCCGTGGGACCTACATTCCTTTCGGGATCGGACCACGAGTATGCATCGGCGGCGCTTTTGCCACGACGGAGGCGGTGCTCACGCTGGCGACCGTGGCGCAGCGCTATCGGGTGTCGCTCCTGCCGGGGCAGTCGCTCGCGCCACGTGGAAACCTCGCGCTGCGGCCGCCTCCGGGTGTAAAGGTGAGGGTCATCGCGCGGAAAACCGTGGCGGCGGCCGCTTGATCGCCGGGGTGCAGGATTCTGCTACCTCCGCCCGTTTTCCCGCATCCGGCGCATGCACAATGCGAGCGCGTCGCGCAGGCTCGACAGCGTGATGACGCTCGATAGGTCGACGCCCATGCTGACCATGGTCTGCGCGACGTTCGGCCGGATGCCGGAGATGATCCCCTCGGCGCCGAGCAGGCGGACGGCCCCGATGATGGAGAAGAGGTGGCTCGCCGTGGCCGTATCAATGACGTCCACGCCCGTCAGATCGAGAATGGCGAACCGCGCGGACGTGCGATTGACGGCGCCGAGCACGTCATCCATGACCCGCGAGGCGCGGCGGCTGTCGACGACGCCCACCATGGGCAGGGTGAGCACGTGATCCCAGACCTGGATGATAGGGGTCTCCAGGTTCCGGATCACCTCTTGCTGCCGCTCGATGAGCGCGAGCTTCGCCTCGAGCTCGGCCTTGGCCTGCTGCAGCTCGGTGATGTTGAGCGACATGCCCACGGTCCCAATCACGTTCCCGTCCTCGTCCTGCACGGGAATGTCTCGGTTGTCCCAGTACTGGCCATTGTCGTCGCTGACGTGGCGGGTCATTGTCCCTTCGAGGGCCATCCTCAAGCCGGTTGTGGCCTCCGGCGGGTACAGCGTGAGGGCGTTGCTGCCGATGAGGTCCTCGGGCCGGATGCTGGAGAACTCCAGGCCTTTGCCGTCGGCATAGGTGCACGTGCCGTCTTTATCCGTGGCCCAGACCAGGATGGGGAGATTGTCGAGGACGACGCGCAGCACCTGCTCGCGACGGCGCACGGAGGACAGCTCCCCGTCACTCTCCGCCTCCTTGGGCCGCAACGACACGTGGACTCTGTCGCCGGTGGACGCACGGCGCGCGTGGAGGACGAATGCCCGCGCCTTCGCGCCCTTGCGGCCGAACATCACCGTGAACGCGGACGGCGTCCCGCTCGCGAGGAGCGCTGCCCACTCCGACAGAAAATGCCCGTAATCCCCCGGGTGCACGCGCTCGGAAAGCAATGTCTCCGGTCTGACGTCGCCGCCCAGCGCGCTCGTGGCCGCGTCGTTGACGTGAAGGCAATGCCCTTCTCGGCTCGCGACGATCAGCGCGTCCGGGTGCTCACGGAAGAACTCCTGCAATCGTTCCGGATCGTCAATGGTTTGCATGCCTCACCGAGAAAGCCAGACAACCAGATCCCATCACAGCTCGCCAGCGCCCGCCAGAAGGAAAACGCATGCGCCCGACTGTACGCCGGCGTGTGAGGAGGGAAGCTGTGGACAGGCTTCTCGTGTGAGTCTTGATGCAATGTGGCGACCCGACTGACCAGGTGTGAAGCCGAGATCGCGGAGCACACGACACGCGAGGAGGTCGAATTTCCTTGAACCGCGAGCCCATGTGTGTATCGCGCGCACCGCGCGGAGCTCATCCGCACACGGGATCGAGAAACTCCCTGACGAGGGGAACGACGGTCGCCGGATCCGTGTAGAGCCCGTGATCGCGCCCGGGAACCTCGAGCACGTGCCACCCGAGGCGCTCGAGCTCTGGGCGCCGCTCCTTCACCGTCTGCGCGAGCCGCAGCGCAATCCCACCGGGATAGTTCATTTCATCCGCCGCGCCGACGAACGCCATCCGCGGGCACGAGATACGAGCGACGGCCTCGGCTTCGGGCCACCCCTGAATGCTCTCGTAAAACGTGACGAATTGCTCGACGCGGACGGGAACGTCGGGGGCAGCCGCCATCATGCGCGTGATGGCGAGCATCTCCGCGTAAGGGGCGCCGAGCGGAGGCCAGCCACCGCAAACCAGCGTGGAGACGCGATCGGTCCGCGACGCGAGCTGCAGCCCGACGACCCCGCCCCACGAGTAGCCCCAGAACACGAACCGGTCGAACCCGACCTCGTCCGCGACCACAAGCAAATCGGAGCAGACGCGCTCGGCCGAAAGCTCCTTCGCGGGGATCGGCTCGCTCTTGCCGATATCGGGGCCGAGGCTCGGATAATCCACGACCAGGACCCGATATCGACCGGTCAAGCGGTCGAGATATCCCTTCAGGATCGCGCGCTCGGGATCCCCTTGCCAGGCGGACGCCATGATCGGGAAGCCGAGGAGCAATGGTATGCCCTGGCCGTACGTCTCGTAATGAATGGCTGGCAGACGACGTGACATGCTCGCTCCTCCCTTCAGCGTTCGAGGAACCTCGCGATCGCGGCCCCGAGCCAGCGCCCGTCCTCGTACGCGGGCGAGAGGGGCTCGCCCGTCATCGCGGAGACGAGCTCCCAGTAGCGCAGCGCGCGCGGATCCTGCGTCTTTCTCAGCTGTTCCGCGAAGGCGTCGTCGAGCTCCCTGCCGTTCGCGGACGCGGCGGCCCAGACAAACCGCTCGGCGATCGCGAGCGCCTCGGCGGAATGCGGATCCACGCCTCGCCCCCGCGCCTCGCGCGCGGCCGCGACGGCCTCGCTTTGCGCGCGAAGAAGGGCCGCGTGGTCGATCTCTTCGTTCCACGTCACGGCCGCCATCACGCGCATGTTCGCAACGAACGTCGGATCGGCGAGGATCTCGGCGAGCTCGATCCACGCTTCGAGCTGCGCGGGCGTGGCATCGTCCGGCAGTTTTGGAGAGCTCGCCTCGATCATCCCTCGCATCCATTCGCCGTCCACGGGCACGCCGTCGGCAACCTGATCGTAAAAGCGGGTGATGACCGCCTTGCGTTCTTCGTTCGAGAGTCGAGTCACGGTCCACAACCTCCGTAGGTCCTTTTCGGTGGGCTCTGTGCGAAGCGCGGCGCGGAGCGCGGCGGCGATGCGCGAGAGTGAGGCCACATGGGCTTCGACCGCGGCGAGCCGCAGGCGGAGCGCGTCTTCGAGCGACAGGTTTCGCGCGAGCACCTTGCGGATCGTGGCGAGGTCGACCCCCGCTTCCCGGAGCGTACGCACGAGCTCGACACGAACGACCTGTTCCTCGTCGTAAAGGCGGTAATTGGCGCGTGATCGCCCCGCCGGCGGCAAGAGCCCTTCGTCCGAGTAAAATCGGAGCGTCTTGACGGGGATCCCCGTCCGCCGCGACAGCTCCCCGATGGTGAGCGCCTCCCTCTTCGGCATCGCGGCCACTCTGAGGTCTCCCCCTGCTGGAGAGTCAAGCAGGAAAGACGCTCACGGTGCGCGCGGTGAGCGGGTTCGCACGGGCCGTCAAATGTTTCCGCAATTGAAGCGATAGGCGAGCTTCGACCAGTCGTTGCCGAGCACGTGGAGGCCGTAATCGTTGCGCCATATCTCGTACACGATGGCCTCGGGGTGTCCGTCGCCGTCGATGTCGCTCGTGGCCAGGATATCGAAGCCGTCGGCACCACTGCTCTCCTGGTCGACGATCCCAAAGCCGCCTCCACGGTCGACCCAGAGCGCGCCGCAGCTTCCGCACGGGCCGCGCGTCGCGACGAGGCGCGGATGGCCTGCGCGCACGGCTTGATCGATCCGTACGCCCCGTTCGTCGGCTCTGCCGACCCAGGGGTCAAGGGCGAGCTCGACGCCGTCGGCGCCGGCGGGCTGCGGCTTCAAATCGACGTCGGCCGTCTCGGGCCAGACCGCGAGGATCCGCGACGGCGCGACGAGTTTTCCTTTCGCAAAATAAGGAATCGTCTCCTCGACGCACGTATTGTACATGCAGCACGCCGGCCCCGTCGGGGCGACGTAATCCCGGCCGCCGGCCTCGTCGTGGAAATCCCGCGTGGATCCCGTGACCGTGAGGATGGCAGGCGCGTTCGTATCGGTCCGCGTCGTCCGCACGCGCGCCGTCGCCGGCATGGCGAGGCCACACGCCTTTCCGGTCTCGAGTTTGCCGTCGAGGGAGCACACGACGGGCACGAAACGAAGCTCTTCGGAGCCCTCGGCGCTCGTGCCGAAAAGGATCACGGCCTTGCGCGCGCGCTCGCGTTTCCCCGGCGCATCGTCGAGCCCCACCGACGGAGGCCCCGCGGGCGCGATCGTAACCTTCGCGGCCGGTGCGCTCGTCGGCGCGGCCGTGGGAACCACCGGGGCGCTCGTGGGCGCGTGCGACGCGCCCTTGGCGGGCTCGGGCGGCCTGGATGGGCTTGCGCATGCGGCGATGCAGAAAAGGAGGCAACTCAGGATCCGTGGTGTGTGCATGTCCAAGGGAGCTCGATTCTACACGTTCGTCCGAGCTCGTGTCTTCCAACACGGGCACGCCTCGACGACGGCCGCTTGCGTATCATCTTGAACAGGGGGCGGACTCATGAGGTACTTCGGGCCGATGCTCGCTTGCGCCATGACGCTGCACGCGGAAACCACGTCCGCCTCGGGCTTCGTGCGCGTGGCCGAGGGCCGCTTCCAGCGCGACGGCAAGCCGTACACGTTCCTCGGCGCGAATTTCTGGTATGGCATGAACCTCGGGGCCGAGGGACCTTCGGGAAACCCGGGCAGGCTCGCGCGGGAGCTCGATCGTCTCGCGGCCCTCGGCATCACGAACCTGCGTATCCTCGCGGCGACCGAAGGGCCGGAGTCCGCGCCGTGGCGGATCCTTCCCGTGCTCCAGCCCTCGCCGCGTGAATACCGCGAGGAGATCCTCCTCGGCCTGGATTTTCTGCTGAAGGAGATGAAGACGCGCGGCATGGTCGCCGTGGTTTGTCTGAACAATTTCTGGCCCTGGTCCGGCGGCATGGCGCAATACCTGCGCTGGATCGGCGCAGGACCGATTCCGTATCCCCCGCCCGAGCCCGGAGGAAGCTGGTCGGCCTATCAGGCGTATACCGCGGCGTTTTACTCGAATCCTGCTGCCGTGGAAGCATTCCACGATTTCGTGCGGATGCTGCTCCAGCGAACGAATCGATACACCGGCGTGCGGTACGCGGACGACCCGACGATCATGGCCTGGGAGCTCGCGAACGAGCCGCGCGGCGGGACGAACGTCAAGGCCTTCCAGTCGTGGATCGAGCGCACGTCGGAGCTCTTCGAATCCCTCGATTCCCGGCACCTCGTGACCACCGGTTCCGAGGGCGAGACACCCTGGCCACGTGAAAGCGGACTCGACGTCGTCGCGAACCATCGGTTCTCCTCGATCGATTACGTCACGGCCCACGTGTGGGCGCAAAACTGGGGATGGTACGACCCTGCGCGGCCCAAGACCCACGAGGCCGCCGTGCGTGAAATGAAGTCCTATCTCCGGCGCCACATCGAGCAAGCGCGACGTCTCGGCAAACCCCTCGTCGTCGAGGAATTCGGGTTCCCGCGGGACGCCGGCAGCCATGATCCCGCCGCCACCACGACCGCGCGCGATCGATATTACCGCGCCGTGTTCGACGTGGTGCTCGATGCCGTGCGCACGGGCGAGCCCGTGGGCGGCGTGAATTTCTGGGCCTGGTCCGGAGAAGGCCGTCCACGCGTCCCCGGGGGCCATTGGCAAAAGAACGACCCGTTCACCGGCGATCCGCCACACGAAGCGCAAGGTTGGTACGGCGTTTACGACACGGATGACACCACCTTGCGCGTGATCGCGGAGTATGCGCGGAAAATCGCCGCGTCTTCGAGGTCAACGCCCTGACATGTCAATCCCATGACGCATCCGCGTGATCCCGTTCTGCTGACGAACGAACGTGGGCCCCCTTGCGCGTGACCTCTTGATACGCACCCAGCCAAGGTCGTACATTCGTGGAAGTGGCCGCGCGCAGCGATGCGGCATCCAGCGAGGCAGGACGTGGACGGGCATATCACAGAGACCCATCGCGATGATCAGGATCGGCAGACGCTTCTTGCGCGCATCGACATGCTGGAGCGCGAAAACGCAGCCCTGCGCGAAAAGGCCCAGGAGGCTCCGCACTTCGAGGCAGAGCTCCACGCGTGCGAGGAGCGTTTCCGCGCGCTGCTCGAGGGCTTGCACGTGGGCGTGGTCATGCAGGATCCGACCGGGAAGAACATCCTCTTCAACCCGCATGCCCTCACGTTGCTCGGCGTGACCGAGGATCAGCTTTTGGGTCGGACCTCGTTCGATCCACGCTGGGGCGCGGTGTACGAGGATGGGTCGCCATGCCCGGGCGAGGTCCATCCGATCTCCGTCGCGCTGCGGACAGGGAAACCCGTGCGTAATTTCGTGCATGGGGTCGACCGACCCGCGCTCGGAGATCGCGTGTGGCTCCTGGTGAGCGCGGCGCCGCAGCTCGACGATCAAGGCGTGGTGACGGGCGCGATCGCAACGTTCACGGACATCACGGCGCGCAAGGACGCCGAGGATCTGGTGCGGTCGCAGTCCCGGATGCTCGAGGAAATGTCGACGCCGCTCGTGCCGATCGGCGACGATATCGTGGCCATTCCGCTCGTCGGCACCGTGGACGCGCGGCGCGCCGAGCTCGTGCTCGAAACGCTGCTCACGGGCATCGCGCAGAAAGGCGCGCGCGTGGCCATCCTGGATATCACCGGCGTGAGCGTGGTCGACGCGCACGTGGCGACGACGCTGGTCCGCGCCGCGCAGGCGGCGCGGCTCCTCGGCGCTCAGGTGGTGCTGACGGGCATTCGCGGGAGCGTCGCGCAGACGCTCGTGGAGCTCGACGTGGACCTCTCGGGGCTCGTCACACGAGGCACGTTGCAAGGCGGAATCGCCTGGGCGTTCTCGCGGCGCTCGTAGCGATTACTTCTTCTTTTTGCGCGGCCCGCCGATCGCGGCGGGGGCGTTGCCCGCGCAGGTCGCGCCCTGGAGGTTGTAGGGCGTGTCGAAGAACATGAACTCGTACACCTGGTCGGCGGCGAGCGCCGCGGAATTGAAGCCCTCGCCGATACGAATGCCGTTCGCGACCATGAGCACCTGGTGCCCCTCGGCGAGCGTGGTGGGCCGCGGGCCGGGGAAGCACTCCATCGCATAGGTATCCGAGGCGACGATGGCCGGGCGGAATTGCGCGAGCCAGTGGCATTCGGCGAGCCACGGGCCGGGCGCGGCGCCCATGTACGTCGGCCAGAGCGCCTCGTCCGCCCAGTAATGGCTCCACCCCGTGCGGATGATGACCACGTCGCCGGGCTGGATGCAATCGAGCCCCTCCCAATCCATCGTCGCCTGGAGGTCGGCGATGGTGATGCGATACCCCGGCGCGAGGGATTTTCCATTGGGCGCGATGGCGCTCGTGTGCCCCGCCGCGATCTTGTAGCCGAGCACGTCGAGGAGCAGACCCCGCGTGATGATCGGCCCGATGTTCTGGAGCCCGAGCGATTTCGTGCCCCCGAGGATGCTGTCCGGCCCGTAGTTTTGAGCCGCGGAGTCGGCGCGGGCGAGGTCCCACCGGTCGAGCGGGTCGAGGATGTCGGGGCGCGGCGTGATCTGGTCGAAGTGGTGGCCGCCGTAGAACCATCCGCCGAAGCTCGGGTGGTTGAAATCGTCGACCTGCGTCGCGATCTGGAACGTGAAAGCCTCGAACCGATCGTCCTGGAAGATGAATTGGTTGTCGCCGGTGGGCCCGTACGCGGCGATCCAGTAATCGGCGCGGCGCGGCGGGTCGGCGGGAAACGCCGGCATCTGCGGGTGCATGGGCTCGCCCAGCGAATACACCTTCGCATCTCCGCGCTGCCCGAGCTTCAGTGCGTCCTTGCGCTTCGCCTCGTTGATCTCCACCAGCGTGCCGACGGTGTCACCCCAGGCGCCGAGATCGTCCCATCGCGAGAAGATCCATTCGAGGGTGACGGGATCGTCGGTGAAGGGTCCGCCGACGTTCGGAGGCGGGGGGCAAGGCGGGCTCGCGTGCGCCCGCCCCGGAATCATCTGCGCGAGCACGGAGGCGCCTGCCGCGCCCGCCGCGCCGCCGAGGAAATCACGACGGCTCACCCGCGCCTTGTCGCCCTGGGCCGCAAACACGTGCTTCAAGAACCGCATGCTGCGTTCTCCTTTCGTGCAGCGCAGCCGCAATTTCACGGCTGCACCATCGAGTCCAGCGCATCGAACGGAAATGACCGTTCACGTTTCACCAAACACGACCCGAACGGAATTTGCAAGCGGTTTCGTAAGACAACTGTCTGCGCGCCGTGAGCACGCGGGCATACCCGGCGTTAGAGCACCCGATCGACGAGCGCCTCTCCCCGCTCGAAGCGCCTCAGGTTGTCCACGAAATGGCGCACGAGCGCGAGGTGCTCTCCGCGCCGCCCGCCCGCCGAATGCGGCGTGATGAAACAATTCGGCGCCGACCACAGCGGATGATCCGCCGGGAGCGGCTCGACCTCGGTCACATCGAGATATGCGCCTCCGAGCCGCCCGCTCTGCAGGGCCTCCAGCAATGCCCCTTGATCCACCGTCGTTCCTCGCCCCACGTTGTACACGAATGCCCCCTCGCGCAGCCGCGCGATCCGGCTGCGATCGAGGAACCCGCGCGTCGCCTCGTTCTCCGGAAGCACGTTCACCACGTGATCCGCCTCGCCCAGCGCACGATCGATGTCCCCGTCGTGCACGATCGTCACGCGAGGATCCCCCTCCGCGCGTCGACGGAACGCGAAGAGCCGCACCTCGAAGGGCGCGCAAAGCTCCGCAATCCGCCGGCCAATGGCCCCGTATCCGAGCAAAAGCACGGTTTGTCCCCGGAGCAAAAACGACCGCTCGCGTCGCAGCGTGCTCTCCCAGGCGCGCGTCGTTCGTTGCGCGTCGAGCGACGCGGGGAGCTGCCGCGCCATGGACAACATCATGGCGAGCACGTGCTCGGCGCACGGATCGGCATACACCGTGGAGCTCGTCGTGAGAGCGATTCCTTTCGACGTGAGCGCCGCGCGAATCGTGTCGACGTCATAACGAGTATACCCGGCGCTGGTGAGGTGGGCCCAGCGAAGGCGGGACGAACCGAGCAGCCCGTCCACGGCCGGCTGGCCGAAGGCGACGTCGGCCGTGAGCAGCACGGGGTCCGGCGCTCCGCTCGCCAGATTGGAGGACGTCCTCGCGGAGGCGAACACCAGAGAATGCCCGGCCACGCCCTCGCGGAGCACACAAAGCGCCTCTTCCGGGAACGTCGTATCGCAGAAAATGGTCAGCGTCATGCTGTTGCCTAGCGCCGGAACAGCCGCCAAGCCTCGGCGCCATCGAACGGCGGGGAGGGAATCAGGTTCAGGAAGAGCAACATCAGGTTCGTCTTCGTGAGCACCGTCGTGATCTCCCCGAAAAACCCCCCGGACGGCAGGACGCTCGACCAGAGGGGCGCCGTGAGCAGCACGGCCAGTTGCGCGAGGACGCCGCCCCACGCGACGATCGCTCGCTGCTTCATGGTGACGTCACCAGCCCATTCGCAAGACCCGCCGACCGCATGAACGTCGACGGAGATGACGTAGCCCCCGACCGTACGGGCGAGCAGCGCGTGGCCGAGCTCGTGCACGAGGACGAGGATCAAGAATCCGAGCCATGCGCCCAGCGAAAACATGAACCCGCAGAGCACGAACGCGCCGAGCGGCATGGTCCAGTGGATACGAATCGGCGCCCGCCCGAAGTGGCCGATCACAAGGTAGCCGTCACGAACGCGCATTGCCATCTCCACGAAGAGTGTCCCCCGGGCGGGGAGGCCCGTCAACGGGTTCGTCTCCGCGCTCGCATTTCAGGAAGCACGTCCGGCGAAACCACGCTAATGTCGACGTGTCAACGAACGGAGCCTCGATGCTGATTCACGGCCAATGCCACTGTGCGAACATCTCGTTCACGCTCGACTGGACGCCGGAGCCCTCCGAGATCCCGGCGCGCGCCTGCACGTGCTCGTTCTGCACCAAGCACGGCGGCGTCTGGACCTCCTGCCCGACCGGCTCGCTCCGCGTGCGCGTCCGCGAGCCTTCCCTCGTGTCGAAGTATGCATTCGGCACGAAAACCGCTGATTTCCACGTTTGCGCGAAGTGTGGCATCACGCCGGTGGTCACCTGCCGCATCGAGGGTCGCCTCTACGCCGTCGTCAATGTCAACACCTTCGAGGGCGTCGATCCTTTGCTCCTCCGGCGCGCATCCGCCACCTTGGACGGAGAAACCGAGGAGGTCCGGCTCGCGCGGCGCAAGCGGAACTGGATTGCCGACGTCGCGACCGAGGAGGCCGCGCCAAGCGACGCGCGGTGATACGTTCGAGCCGCGCGCGGCGGGCTTGTCGTCGCGGGAACTTTCGGCGACCATGCGGCATCCCTCTCGGAACGTCCCCTCCTCGCGCCGCCCATGAAACCCTCTCCACCCGCCCCCGACACCGCCCCGGCTCATGAAATCCTGAGCCTGCTCCACCCCGATCCGATCGCCCGGCCCGACCTCGAAGAGATGCGCCAGGCCCTCTCGTTCGCATTCGCGAGCGGGGTCTCCGGCGGGCTCTTCAGCCAGGCGCTCGATCGAGCGCCGCTCGCGCCATCCACATGGGATCCGCAGAGCTTCGCGCCGGACCTGTTCCTCGAAGAGCTCGTCGCCCGCGGCTTCCGCGTGCGATCGGGCGAGCGCGACGCGGTCGTGAACCGCGCATTCATCTTCCGCGTCCTCGCGCATCCGCCCACGGATCCCCGCGTCACGGAGCACCGGCGCGACATCTTGCGCGAGCTCTCCGGTTCGACCGTCTATCGCCGCCAGTTCGAGGACCTCTACACGATCGCCTGCCGCCTGCGCTCCGCGCTCGAAGGCGCGACGGCTGGAAAAAAGTTCGACGCGACGCGACGGCAGCTCGACGTGCTCGTGCTCGTCAAGGAGGCGTTCGATCGGATGAGCGAATCCTTCGACGGTGCGCAATCTGGCCTCTCGGGTCTGCGTGCATTCGGCGCCTCGGTCCGCGAGACCGAGGGATATCGATCGATGGTCGATCTGCTCAACTACGACGAGCACCTCGCCACGCTCGGCGTCACGATTCGCGTCGGCGCCGACGGGCGCGTGCGCGGCTTCGAGGTTCGAAATCTCCGCGAGCGCCAGGACAATCCCTTCGTCCTTTCGCCGGCGCGACGATGGCTCGCCAAGATCGAGATGTTTTTCCGTGGCTACCGCTTCAGCGACGGCGAGGTCATGGCGCGCCTGCTCGACGCGGTCTTCGAGGGCATCGAAGCGCACGTCCTCCGGTTCATTCCGCTCCTCGGCGAGATGGAAGTGTATCTCGGGGCGCTCGGCTTCCGGGACCTCGCGGAGGCCGCGGGCCTCGAAGTCTGCTTGCCCGAGATACGCACGGCCGCGGAGGGCGCGGACGACCGGCCACGCAAGCTGCTCGGGCTCTTCAATCCGCTTCTCGTCGCGAGCGGCGTGCGCGCGGTGCCGTGTGATCTCCTGACGAATCGGACGAGCGCGACGGTCCTCATCACCGGCCCGAACTCCGGCGGCAAGACGCGGCTTTTGCAATCGGTGGCGCTGGCGCAGATCCTCGCGCAAGGGGGCATGTTCGTGCCCGCGCGCGAGGCGAGCCTCGTGCGGGTCCCGGGGCTCGTCGTCTCGCTGATCCAGGAGACGCGGGTCGATCAGAGCGAGGGGCGGCTCGGGATGGAGCTCGTGCGCATTCGGGCGCTGTTCGAGATGCTCGGCCCCGGCGCGATGGTCATGCTCGACGAATTGTGTTCCGGGACGAACCCGTCCGAGGGCGAAGAGATCTTCGAACTCGTGATCACGCTCCTCGCGAAGCTGCGTCCGCAGGCGTTCATCACCACGCATTTCCTGACGTTCGCGGCGCGGCTCGCGCGGGAAAACTCGATTGCGGGGCTCAGATTCATCCAGGTGGGGCTCGACGCTGCGCACCGGCCGACGTACCAGTTCGTCGAGGGCGTGGCCACGACGTCGCTCGCCTCGCATGCGGCGGCGCGGCTCGGCGTGAGCCGCGACGAGCTCGAGGGGCTCATCGATCGCAACATGCGCGCGCCGGCCGCGCGGGCGCGGGGGAGCTGACATGGCGACATTTCTGGTCACGCCGCGCATGAATCCGGCGCTCCGCGCGCGGGTGGAGCGGGCCGTCAGCCACAAAGCACGCGCGAAGCATCACGCGGCGGGGCTCGGAATGGCGTCGCCCTTCGCGAGCCGCGAGGGATTCCGGCCTGCGAAGCTCTTGCCGCTGCTCGCGCTCGTGGTCATCGCGGGGCTTTTTGCGGCCATGGTGTTCCACGAGCGGCGCGAACTCGAGGCGGAGCGGACCGCGCTGCTCGGCGAGCTCGATGCACTCCGCCCGGGGCTTCCGGCGGGGCACGAGGGGCTCGTCGCCGATACGGAGCGATTGCTCGTGGAGGCGGCGGCGGACGGGGAGACGGTGGAAATCATCGACCCGGCGCTGCGCGCGGCGGGCGCGCTCGACGCGACGTTGCGTCGGCCTGCGCTTTATCTTCGTGCTCCGGCGGCGGAGCTGCGTGATGCGCGGGGCGTGGACGATGCGGCGCGCGGATCGATCAAGGACGCATTCCTCGTTTGCCTGATGTATCCGCCGGCTTCCACATCGGAGCGTGATCTGCTCGCGAAGGTGCGTGGCGTGTACTTTGCCGGAGCGAAGGTCGACGACGAGACGGCGAACGTCCGGCGGCTCGCGGAGCTGCGGGTCGGCCTCGCGGTGCTCGCGCCGGCTTTCGAGAGCTCGGTGCGTACCGCGCAGGATCGAAACGTGCTGAAGCGGCTGCGGAAAGACCTTCAAAAAGCGCCGGTCGACCTCGCCAAAAAGGCGGCCGCCGCGGAGCTCTTGCTCGCCGTCGCGGATACGAAAGCCGGGGCGCGTGTGATGCTGTATGATCTTGCCGCGAAGAAGCCGCTCTTGCGGGTGCTTCGGCGACACGAGGAGCTCACCTTGTCGTCGCTCGGCTCGAGCCACCGCGACGAGCTCGAAGCGTGCAGCCTGGCCGTCGCGGTGCGCCGCGCCGTGACACCGTGAGAATCAGAGCTTGGGCGCGAATCGTGACCGCATCATCTCGATGTACGCCTCCTCCGAGGTTTGTCGCCGCGCCTCGACGAGCGGCGCGATGTCCTTCGTGGCGAGATAACGCAGCCGATCGGTGCCGTCGGTCGCGGCCTCGAAAATGACCCGCGCGACCTCCTCCGACGTCGCGCGGCCGCGCGCCTGCCTGAGCTCCGCGAACACCTGGGCGGCGCCCTCGACGAACGGCACGTAATCGGCCATCGGCGTCCTCTCGCCCGCCTCCTTGGCGCTACGCTCGCCGAAGCGCGTGCTCGTCACGCCGCCCGGCTCGACGATCTTCACGCGGATGCCGAGTGGCAGAAGCTCGTACGAGAGCGCCTCGGAAAACCCTTCCAGCGCGAACTTGCTCGCGCAATAGGCGGATATCATCGGGAGCGTGAACACCCCCGCGCCCGAGCTCACGTTGATCACGACGCCGGAGCGCTGCTTTCGCAAGGTGGGGAGGACGGCCCGCGTCACGTCCATCATCCCGAACACATTCACCTCGAACTGCTCGAGGATTTTTTCGCGCGTGGTCTCCTCGAACACCCCGAAAAGGCCGAAGCCCGCGTTGTTGACGACGGCGTCGATCGAGCCGAACCGCGCGAGCGTCGAGGCCACGGCGGCGTCGATGCTCGCGCGATCCTGCACGTCGAGCCGGAGCACGCTCATCCGATCCGATGCGCGGAGCTCCGACTCCGCTTCCGGCGTGCGCATCGTCGCCGCGACGTTCCAGCCCTCCGCGGCAAACACCTTCGCGATGTCACGACCAAACCCCGACGAACAACCCGTCACAAGAACCGTTTTGCTCATGCCCTCGATGTAAAGTGCGAAGGCCGATGAAACAATCCGTGCAATCCGGCATGCTCTGATGCAAACTTTGGAACAATGATCCGCGCCAGCTTGATCGAGCTCGAAGCCGTGGTCGCCATCGCGAGCCTGAAGAGCTTTCGCGCCGCGGCCCGGCAGCTCGAGATGTCGCCTTCGGCGCTCAGCCACGCGATCTCCGCGCTCGAACAGAGGCTCGGGGTCCGGCTGTTCCACCGCACCACACGGAGCGTGTCGCTCTCGGCGGCCGGCGAGCATTTCGTCAGGCGCGTTCAGCCGGCGCTCCGGGAGGTCTCCTCCACGCTCGACGAGATGCACGAGCTGCGGGACACGCCGAGCGGCACGCTACGCATCAACACGTCCAAGGGCGCTGCGCAGGTCGCGGTGCTTCCCATGATCCTCGAAATGCGACGGCGCCATCCCGACGTGCGCGTCGAGCTCGTGACGGAAGAGCGCTTCGTCGACATCGTCGCCGAGGGCTTCGATGCAGGCGTGCGGCTCGCGGAGGCCATACCGCAGGACATGGTCGCGATTCCGTGCGGCGCAGACATCAGCATGGCCGTGGTCGGCGCGCCGTCGTATTTCGCATCTCGTCCGAAGCCGACGAAGCCGAAGGATCTGCTCGACCACGAGTGCATTCGCCGCCGCATGGCCAGCAGCATGGTGTATCGCTGGGAGCTCGAAAAGCGCGGGCGCGAGGTGGCCGTCGACGTCCGAGGCGCGCTGACGCTCGACAATGACGACCTCGTTCTGCAGGCAGCCCTCGCCGGCGCGGGCCTCGCGTTCCTGAGTGATCTCGCGGTCGCCGCCGATGTCGAGGCGGGGCGCCTCGTCCGCGTGCTCGCGGACTGGACGCCGCCGTTCCCCGGTCTTTGCCTGTTTCACCCGAGCCACCGCCTCGTGCGCGCGGCGCTGCGCGCGTTCATCACGATCGTGCGAGAGTCGACGGCCCGTGAGCGGCGTCCTTCCAAAGCAGGGAATTCCAAGAAGGCGTAGTGCATCATGATGACAAACCTCGTCCGGGCAAACCTCTCGCTCCTTGTCGCCTCTGCCCTTTCGCTCGCCGCATCCTCCGCACGCGCCGAGCCTCCGCTGCGCGCCGCGCCTCCATCGGACGAAGAGGTCACGCGGCGCATCGCCTTTCTCCAGACGCGCCTCGATCGGGGTACCCCCGCGGCGAATCGATGGTGGTATGGCTGGTACACGGGGTGGAGCGCGCTGACGGTCGGGCAAGGCGTCATCGCCGTTGCCGTCACCGATCCGGGTCTCCGTGCCGATGCCGCCGTGGGCGCGGTCGGGTCGTCGCTCGGCCTGATTCCGCTGGGCCTCGCACCATTTCCCGCCCGTCACGCCGCCGCGGATCTGCGCGCCATGCCGGAGTCGACGCCCGAGGAGCGACGGAAGAAACTCGCGCGTGGCGAGCGGCTGCTTCGCGAGAGCGCGGAATCGGAGGTGCTCCGCCGCAAATGGTTCAATCACGTGCTCTGCGGCACGGTGTCGACGGGCGTCGGCCTCGTGCTGGCGCTGGGGTATGGCAGGCCGGTGACGGGCGCGCTGAGCGCAACCATCGGAATTGCGCTCAGTGAGGCGCAAATTTTCACGATGCCGACGGCGGCGATCGACGATTGGAAGGAGTACCAAAGCGGAGGCGGTACGGGGAGCGTGGGGCAACCGCGACGTCCTGCGCCGGGCGTCTCGTGGTTTGTCGCGCCGCTCGCGGGTGGCGCGGTGGTGGGCGGTTCATTTTGACGGCGCCACCGTGAACGACATCAAGAGCGATGCGACCGTCGCATCGTGCGCAAGAGACAAATGGAGACCCAGGCTGCCCTCGCGCGGGGATGGAACGACACGTTTCGCCATGTCGTCGAAGAGCGCCTGGGCTTCGTCGCGCAAGCCGAAACGCACGGCGAAATCGCCCAGGGCGAAGAGCTTCAGGGCGAGCGCAGAATCGTAGGAGCCCAGGCCGATCTCGTCCCCGAGGGTAGCGCGTGCGCTCTCGATCCAGACGCGCAGAATGGCTCGGCCGATCTCGACGCTCGCCTCGGGGTGCCCCGATGCGTGAAATGCGAGCAGCCGCTCGTAGGCTGGATGGAGCTCTTCCCACAGGGGGCCGTGCTCCGCACGCCCCGTGGTTGGATTCCGCTTCTGCGCTTGCTCCGCGACCCAGGCGCGTAGCTCGGCGTGACGCTCGACCCATTGGGGGTTTTCGGCGAGCACCGATGCAGCGCGCTCCTTGATCTGCTTCTTGTTGGTGTCGGGCCCGACCATGGCGTCGGTGCTGTTGCCGGTCGGATCCCATTCCGCGATGTCGGCCGGCTCCGCGCGTAACCACCGGAGCACGAGGCCCACGCGCTTGCTGTCCGGCGCCGCGCGGAGGCTGGTCGCGGCGTGCATGCGGCAGAACGCTTCGCTGCTGAACGCCACCTTTCCGCCCAGAGAGAGCGGCGCGACCATCCTCTCGAAGAGGCGATCCGCATCGCCGGGAGGTACCCAGAACACCTGCTCTCGCAGTACGTGGCAACGACCATACGCGAATTTCAGCTCCAGAAGCTCGCCTTCGAGGTCGCGCATCCGCGCCGCGACGGCCTCGGCGGCGGGATGGGCCGGCGCAGGATCCGCCTGCCAGACCTCGTCCGGTCGGAAGACCTTGCGCGCGGGCGAAGGGAGGATCGTCCGAATGCTGGTGTTCGAACGCGGATTGTCGAGGTCGAACAGCGCCATCCAAGCAGTGGCCGTCAGATCACGCGCGGCGCCGGGAATGCCACGCGTGAGCGGAAAGTCCCCGCGCGCCGCGATCATGCTTTCGAGGAGCTTGCGCGCCTCGTCCGTCACGCCGACCTTCGTGCTGAAGACCCCCAGCGGCAGCATGCGCTGGAGCACGATTTCGAGCGAGAGCGGGTCGGACGGGCCATTCAATCGCCGCTGCATGTCGGGCAGCCAGGAGAAAAACAGGCCCTTGGCCAGCTCATCGGTGCTGTGCTTCGGGGTCCGGTGGAGCGCCAACTCGAGGAAACTGAGCACGGTCTCGTGCAGGATCCACGCCGCGCGATCGTCCGGGGACGTTTGCAGCCGCCGGAAAAGCCCCTCTGTCTCGTGCAGAGGCATGTTGAACCGTTCGAGTCCCGAGAGCGCGGCATAACGCACGAGCGATTTCGGCGGAGCGGGACCCGTTTCGCCGGGGGAAAACTGGTAATCGGTGAGGCGCGACTCGTCAAGCTCGACGAGCCTCCGCAGATACACGGCTTTGGCGTCCGACACGTCCCGCGTGCTATACATGTTCCCCACGGCGCGAATGCGAGCCATCAGCATTCGTGAAAACGTGATCGGCTTCTCGTCGAACGTGGCTGCCGACGCCGCGTCGACGAGATCCAAGCGGCATCGCGGCGCGTCGGGCAGATGGCTCACGTCGGGAAAAAGCCAGGGGAGCTGTTCGAGGATGTGCCCACCGACGAGCGGCGTCGCGTCCTCGGACCGTTCGAGCTCCCGACGAACGAGGCGAAACATTTCGTCCGGCGTTTCGAGACCGACCTGGGGACAGGCGCCCGAGAGGCAAGGGGGCGGGCGACAGCACCCGAGCAGCGCCGTGCAGGTCGCGAGGACAGCGAGGAGGGAGGAGAAGAGGCGCACCGCGCGAAACCGTAGCATGTTGGCGCGTCGCGGAATACTTGGCCGTCGAGGGAAAACCGTGCTCCGGTCGAGTCCACCACATGGAAACGCTGCACCCGCGACGTCGACGCGCCTGGCTCACGCTCCTCGTCCTCGGCGCGGGCTTGCGTGCGAGTTGCGGCGCTGCGGATATGGGTCCCAGCGTCGCCGAGGCCGCGCCGAAGCTCCCCCAGGCGCAGGCCGTCGCGTCGATCACCGAATTCACCGACAACCGCGGTTTGCCGGCGCTGCGCCTCGGCCTGCTCCAGACGTCGACACCTTTTGATCGCCTCACCGTGCGCAGGAGCCGCGGCCCCGTCGTTCCCGGCACGTGCAATACGGGCGAACTTTTCGCCACACTCCCGAAGGCAAAGCTCCGCGGTGCTCGCCTCGCGCTGCCCACGACGACGGAAAAGCCGCTTTCGTCGGGCGATTCGTACCGCGTTTGCGCTTACCGAAAAGATCGCCTGGTCGCGACGAGCACGCTCGCGGGCAAGCGCCACGTGCCTTGGCTCAACGCACGCGCCTTGCCCCAGGGGATCGAAGTGGGCGTACGGGTCACGCCGCTCGACGACGACGCCGTCTCCTTCGCGCTCGTGCTCGCCGAGAAAGGGGAGCCCCTCGGCGGGCTCGTGCGCATGGATTGCCGCGACGGACGGGTCGTGCGCGAGGTCGGGCGTGGTGTGTTCGCAGCCGCGAGCGGCGACGATTTGACCCTGCCCTTCCGGCTCACGCCACCGGAAATCCGCCGGGATCGGCGTTATGCGGTGCTCGGCTGCGTGCGCGACCGCGAAGGACGCCTGCACGCCGCGGACGAAGCCTTGGGTTCGTCCGTTTCGCTCCTGGACGGCTCCGAGGAGAGCAATATCGTGGCCACGCCTTCCGGCGGCGTTCAGGCCGATCGCCTCGTCGTGGGGCATCACATTCTCGCGTATGACGTCGCCAAGAAGCAGCGGGTCACGACGCGCGTGCGCGCGGTGCGCAGCAAGTACCGTCCTTCGGTGTGGTTGCGCCTCGACGACGGACGGCGCATCGAGGTTCCCCAGGCGCGCAAGTTTTTCCTGCCAGACGTCGGAACGTTCCAAGTCGCCTCCAAGTTGCAGAAGGGCGACGTGCTCCTCGCCGCCTCCGGGGCCCGTCCTCGCCTCGCCGCAGCCCCGAGTGACGCGGATTCGATGGATGCTCCTTTGCTCGACGTCGGCGCGCCAGATGATTACTTCGTCGACGACCTGCTCGTCCGCGACGAACGGCCGAGCCAGGCGCGCGCGGGTGAACCCGAAAAGATATCCATTCCGTCGACCGGCCCCATCGAGCTCGTGCCATCGCCCGCCAGCTACGATTGCTACCTCGATGTGAGGCTCCACGTCCGCGAGCTCCCGCCGGAGACCCGCGCCGTCGCGATCGTGGCCGCGTCCCAAGAAAAATCCCCGGGCGCGCGCGCCGCGCTCACCTGCGACGCGGGCACCGTGGTCCGCACGCTCGATCGGCGGATGCTCGACGCGCTCCTCGGCGAGCGTGCGCTCCGA
This sequence comes from Polyangium jinanense, assembly GCF_028435265.1. Classification (GTDB taxonomy): domain Bacteria; phylum Myxococcota_A; class Polyangia; order Polyangiales; family Polyangiaceae; genus Polyangium; species Polyangium jinanense. The sequence goes on from NZ_JAGTJK010000006.1 coordinate 181,124, forward strand.
ACGCCAGGCGGCGCGGAGCTCGATGTGCAGCTCTCCGGGGATCCCATCGATTGTGATGGCGGGTATCTGCTCGTGCCCTGCTTGCGTGATGCCAAGGGCGCGATGCGTCCGGCGACCGATGCCGCCTATGGGATCGCCGGACCGTCGTGTTTTGCCGCAGGTACGCCCGTCGCGACGCCGCGGGGCGAGGTGGCCATCGAGCGCCTGCGGCCCGGCGACGCCGTGATCGGGTATGATGTCGAGCACGGAGCGCGCCGCGTTTGGCAGGTCCGCCGCGTGGCCGAGCGCGAGGAGCGGCCGGTGGCGACGTTCCGGCTCTCGAACGGGGAGGAGCTACGCGTGACGGCGGAGCATCCGATCTTCGTCGTGGGTCGCGGATACGTTCATGCACGCGCGCTCGAAATCGGGGACGTATTGCTCGGCGAGAACGGCGCGCCGGTGACGCTCGAAGCGCGCACCGATTTCGACCATCGGACGACGGTCTACGACCTCTCCGTCGATGGCCAGCACAACTATTTCGCCGGTGGAATCCTGGTGCACAACTACTGATCAACCTCCGGCACTCATCCAAGAAAAACGACGCTGCGGACCACGGCGCGCGCCCAGGTCTCCTCTCCTCTCTCGACGCCCTGAACAAGGCCCTGCGCCGCAATCAGGAGCTCGTGCATCGCGTCCCGCAGGTTCGATTCCTCGACGTGCGCCACGAGGGCCTCACAAAGCCCGTCCTCGGAGGGCAGCCGGCCCCCGTCATCGACCGTCCGGATACTCTCGACGAGCACGTCGACCGCGACGTCGAACGTCCGCGGGTCACGGCTCGTCGGCGTGCGAGGGATACGACGAAATGCCACCACCGGAACGCCCCAGGGCGGCGAGTCAGGATCGTTCTCGTCCAACGCGCGAAAGCTCTCGTCGAGGAAAAACGCGCGGCACAAGGCTTCCCGGATGGATGCGGTGCCAGGCACGCCACGACCGAAGAATGCCGCGAGCGCATCGTCGGGGAGCGCGAGCCAGCCCTCCGTCGTCGTGGGCAGATGCGGCCCGCGTCCGGGGGATTCCCGCGAGAGCCAGCACGAGACGTACGCGCAATCGTTCTGCCCGTCGGCCTCCACCCAGTTGAAGAGAATCACGCGCTGTGCGTCTTCGACCTGCTCGAACGCGGCGTTCGCAAGAGAAATGCCATACCATGCCAGGTAGGCGGCGAGATCGGACACCAATTCATGCTCGTACGAGGATACGGAGCTGTTCGAGGAAGGACGCCAGTACCCGTCCAGCGGGGACGCGTACGCCCTCCATCGCGCACGGCCCGTGCCCGCATCCCGCGCATGAGGCGCGACGGGCTCGCGCGGGGCTTCGAGCGTTCGGTGCAACGCCGCGATCGATCGATGAAACGCGAAGCGCGCGGCGTCGGTCCTTTGCTCCTGCCACAGGCGGTGAGCCGCGAGCAGGTCCTGCCCCCTTCGGCGAAGCAGCGGCAATCGTAGGGGCGCTCGGGCCACATGCAGCAATGTCTCTCGCGTGAGGTGCGGCAAGACGGACGCTGGCCGCGCCCGATCGATGGGCGGGTCGTCGAGCCCGCTGTACTTCCGCCACCGCTCCTCGACGTCTGGTTGAAAGAGCTGACCCACCTCTTCGACGACGAATTCGTCCCACTCCCCCGGGATGCACCGGCGGAAGATCGCGTAGGGCACGAATGCATGCGCCAGTGAATCACTTGGCCGTCGATCCTGTTTGCTGTACGCGCCGAAGGCCACGAACATCGACGGGTCGTCGCCAAAGGTCGGGTCCGACTCCGGGAGGAGATCGCGGTGAATGGCTTCGATCCGGCGCGCGACCCGAGGCGCCGCGAGGGGATTGTAGCGCTCGAATGCGACCCGAGGCCAGGGCGGGTCCTCGTGCTCCGTCGGCACGAGCCGCACGGCGAGCCGAGGCCCGCCCGCCGTCGAAAACGAGGCGACCGCGAGCACGACGCTCCGCGCTTCCGGGAATGCCGCAAAGACACGTCCGACCATCGGAGCCGCATACCATCGCAGAAACCAGGCGCGCAGCGCGTCAGGCCCGGCAGCAAGCCTGGTGGTCGTGGCGCGCGTGAATGCGGTTCGTCCGGTGCTCATCCGTCACGCGGCGAGAAAGCCGCCGTCGACGAGCAAGGGCGCGCCGGTCACGTAACCCGCGCTCTCGGAGCACAACCAGAGCACGGCCCCGGCCATCTCCTCCTCGCTGGCCATTCGACCCATGGGATGCAGCGCGACGAGCTGCTGGACGACCTCGGGGGCGAAGGCCTCGAACTGGCGCATGCTCGGTGTCCCGGTGACGCCCGCGCAAAGGGCATTCACGCGGATTCCCTTCGTCGCATACTCCAGCGCCACCGACCGCGTCATTCCGACGACCGCGTGCTTGGAGGCGACGTACGCATGCTGGGCCGCCCTGCCCGCCATGCCGAAGATCGAGCTGATGTTGACGATGGCGCCGCCTCCCGACGCGATCAACGCCGGGATTTCATGCCGCATGGAAAGCCATACCCCCCGAGCATTGACGGCCATGACGTCGTCCCACACGTCCTGCTTCGTATCCTCGAGCGGGGCCATGTCGCCGCCGCCGGCGCAATTCACCGCGAAATCGAGCCGCCCGAAATGCTCGACGGTTTCTTTCACGGCGCGCGCCACGGTGGCCTCGTCGCGCACGTCGGTCGGTACGAAGAGGGCCCGCGCCCCCTCGGCTTGCAGCGCCGCGCAGGCCTCGCGCCCTGCATTCTCCCCGCGGGCCGCGATGACGACGCCCGCGCCCGCTCGCGCGAATCCGCGCGCCGAGGCGAGCCCGATGCCGGAGCTGCCGCCGATGACGAGCGCGACGCGCCCCGAAAAATCGAATCGGATCATTCACGCTTCCTTTCCACGCTGAGGCTTCTCCGAGCCCAAACCTTTTCGGATGAAGTGGACGGCCTTTTGGGCCAGCGCCCGGCGACGCTTGGGCCCGAGCCGCTTCCGGAGGGAATCCGAGGCCAGCACCTCGTGGAGCTCGGCGCCGAGCTCCTTGAGCACCACGTCGGTCAACCCGGGGCCGATGATCGTGGCCACGAAGCGTGTCGCTACGTCCAGATCGGGCGCATGGAGCGCGCCGCTATCGGCCCCCGCTTCGAGCACGGCCCGGAGCTCCTGGATGCCTGCCTCGCAAATGGCCTTATGCAGGCCGCGGACCTCCGGGTTCGCCGTCGGATCGGCCGCGGCCGCGGAGAGACGGGCGAGGCGCGGGTGCTCGACGAGAAACGCCATGCCGCGCTCGATGAAATCCTCGAGGCGCGTCCAGAAATCACCTTCCAGGCTCGGTTTCCCCACGAACTCGCGCTTCAGGCGCGGCGCCTCCTCGGTGAGGAGCCACCGGTACAGGTCGAGTTTGTCTTCAAAGTATTGATAGACGCTGCCCTTGGGGATGTTCGCCCGTCGCGCGATCTGGGACAACGACGCCTCGGCGTACGTCCGATCGGCGAACTCGACGATGGCCTCGTGCACGAGGCGCGCGCGCCGCTCCTCGGGGAGCCGGAAAAAGGTGCTCTTCGGCATGCGACCGCCCAGTCATATGACCGATCGGTCGTACTGTCAAGGATGCCGTGGACGATCGGTCGGTCCGCGTCGGCGCGCGCGTTCGGGGCGCTCGCGCGGACGGGAGCAACTCTGTGGGAATAGACGCGGAAGCAGTCGGTTTCAGGCGCGATGGACGCCCCTGCTTCTGCTCGCTCTTCCACCGCTCCCTCCTCGTCCTCGCCGTCGCCCCGATCGGGCCCCGGTCGCCGTCGTCGTGTCCTCAAGGAGGTCTTGCCGATGGCGACCGTCACCGCCGTCATGCTCCTCGCGCGAACCTCGCTCGCCGACCATTACGTCGTTCCGAGCGGCTCGATGGAGCCGACGGTCCACGTGGGCGACCGTATCCTCGTCGACAAACGCGCGTTCGGCGTGCGGCTGCCCGTGGTCGATACGTACGTCCTGCCAACCTCGGAGCCGCAGCCGGGGGACGTGGTGGTCCTGGCGTCGCCCGAAAACGATTCCACGCTTTTGAAGCGGGTCGTCGCCGGCCCCGGGGACATGGTGACCGTGAAGGACGGCCGCATCACGCTCAATGGGCAGGAAGCTTCTGTCACGCACGAGCCCAGCGGTGATTACGAGGAGCTCGGCGATACACGCCACCCGCTCCGCCTCGGCTTCGGTAAACCGGATTTCGGGCCTGCGCGTGTGCCCGACGGCCATTACCTCGTGATGGGCGACAACCGCGGAAACAGCCACGACGGCCGGCTGTTCGGCTTCGTGGCGCGCGACGCCATCCGCGGACGCGCCGTGCGGGTTTTCCTCCGCAACGGCGATTTCACCTGGAAATCCCTCTAGCCCGTCCGGCGCGTCGAGTCGTTCACGGCGCGCACCGCAATCCCCAGATTCGAGACGTCGTCGACCTCCGCGCCCTCGGAAACCCGAGCCTCCTCGATCGGGAGCCTCACGACGAACGTCGCGCCTTTTCCTTCGCCATCACTCGTCACGCGCACGGTACCGCCGTGGAGCTCGACCAGGTTCTTCACGATGGCGAGCCCGAGGCCGAGCCCGCCGTGCACCCGCGTCGGCGAGCTGTCTGCCTGGCGGAACCGCTCGAAGACGTGCGGCAGGAACTCGGGCTTGATGCCTTGCCCCGTATCGGACACGGTGATCTCGACGAGATCGTCGATCCGGTCGAGCGTGACCTCGACCTTCCCGCCGCTCGGGGTGAATTTCACGGCGTTGCTCACGAGGTTCCAGATCACCTGTTGCAATCGATTCAGATCACCGCACACCCTGCCCGGAAAGGGCCTCGAAATGGATTCGAGCTCGATGTGTTTCGCCGCCGCCGAAGGGGCGACGGACGAGAGGACGAGCGCGACCACGTCGTGCAGGTCCACCGATTGCACCTCGAGACGCGTTTTTCCGGTGCTGAAGCGGCCCATGTCGAGCAGGTCCTCGATGAGCTGCGAAAGGACGCGGGCATTGCGGTCGATGACCGCGAGTCCCTTGTGGAGGTCCTGATCCTTGCCGTTCGCCCGGCGGCGTAGGACCTGCGACCAGCCGAGGATGAGGGTGAGCGGGGTCCGGAGCTCGTGGCTCACCGTCGAGAGAAACTCGTCTTTGAGGCGGCTCGCGCGCTCGGCCTCCGCGCGGGCGGCTCGCTCGCTCTCCAGCAGTCGCTCGCGCTCGTTCTCGGCCCGCTTGCGCGCCGTGATATCCATCCCGGAGGGAAGAAGGTGGGTGACGCGGCCCTCGTCGTCGCGCAGCGGCGCGAGCTGGAAGTCGACGCAGATGAGGGAATTCCCTGCCATTCGCGCCGTCACGTCGAAACGAACGACCTCGCCGCGCTTGGCGCGGTCCATGGCATCGCGGATCCGCGCCTGCGCTTCGGGCAAACCGCTCCACCAGTAGCAATCCCAGAATTTCTTCCCGAGGACGTCGACGGCGGTGATGTTCGCCGCTTCGAGCGGAGCCCGGTTGCACTGGAGAACCGTCCCCTCGAGGTCGAGCACGCCGACGAACGCGAAGAGGTTATCGAGCACGCGGCGAATGTGCGCTTCGCTCTCGTGCAGGGCCGCCTCGGCGAGCTTGCGCTCCGTGATGTCCCGGATGACGCCGAGCATCACGAGCTCGTCTCCCTTCCGCTCGATGGCGCCGCTCGACTCCAGCCACAGGGTGGTTCCGTCGACGTGGGTGACGCGGTATTCGTCCTTGTAGGAATGGGGCCCACTCCCTCCGGATTGCGCCTGCTCGACGGCCTCACGGACCTTGCGTCGAGTCTGCTCGCGGTCGTCCGGATGAACGCTTTCGATCCACCGCTCGTAATCGACCGTGCAGCCCATTCCGTAGCCGTAGAGCTCGCAGGCCTCCGGGGTCCAGAACGCCCTCCCCGTCGTGAGGTTCCAGGTCCACACGCCGGTTCGCCCGGCTCGGCTGGCGAGCCGCAATCGTTCTTCATTCTCGCGGAGCAGCTCGCTTCTTCGCCTTTCGTCCACGACGACGGCCAGAACCAGCGTGCTCGCGGCGGCAACCGCGACGAATTGCTGGAGCAGAACGAGCCGCAAATGCTCCGCGACGGGGGCAAACGGCCCATATCCCGCCGTCGTGCCCCAGACAGCGGCCGAGGCCGAAGGTAGCATGGCCGCCGTCGCTCCCCGCACGCCCCCTGCCAAGGCCGCCCACATGAGCGCCGGGAAAATCAACCATGCGAGGGGCAGGTGGGGCATATGAGGCCCGAAAATGAACCATGCGACGGCCCCGGCCGTCACGGTGCTCAGCACAAGATGGAGCCACCACCGAAACGACCGACCGATCGGCTCGCTGGGCATCCAGCTCAGCACGAGGGGCGTGACGACGAGCATGCCCATCACGTTGCCCGCCCACCAGGTGAGCCATAAAACTGGAGCTCGCCCGAATCCATGCGCGATCACGCTGGCGAGCGTGGAACTCCCGATGGTGGCGCCGACGGCCGAGCTGACGACACAAGCGCCGATCAAAGCCAGCATGTCGCGGAGGCGCGTCAGGGCGGGCCGGACATGCACGCGCGTGAGGATCCAGGCGCCGCCCACGGCTGCAATCGTGTTTCCCGCCGCAATGGCGCACTGGGCCCACATCGGGAAGGAACGTCCGTCCAAGAAAAATGCGGCCATTCTGCCGGCGAACACGGCCGGCCACAGCCGCAGGCCGCCGAGCAAAAGACCGGCGAGGGCGACTCCCGCAGCGGGGAACACCGGGGACCCCGCGCCGGGGACCGTCGCCCATTGGAGCCCCCAGTCCGCGAGGAGGAAGTAACTCGTGAACAACATGGCGGCAGGACCGAGGGTGCGGGACCAGGCCGCCTTTCCGCTTCTCGCCATGCCGTTCCCCCTCCCTTCCGTAGCGCGCGGCGGCTGGAGTTGCCGCCCCCCGCGCGGAGACGAAGGAAAAATAACACCGGTCGAGCCGTTCGGCTCGGTCCTAGCGAGGAACGAGCGCGCGGACCGAGCGTATTCGATACGAACGAGCTCAGCGTTCGAGGAGCCACGTCATGGCTTCGGCCATGATCTGATCGATGTTCTCCGAATAATGATGGCCTGCGCCGGGCATGATCCACAACTTCGCCGGATACCCTTGCGCGACGAGCTTCGCCACCGTGGCGCGCTCACCAGCGACCTGGCCACTTCGTTCGCCCGCAATCATCGCCACCGCGCGCACGCCCGCCTTGCGCAGCGCGGAGCCGTCGAGCTTCACGTCCGCTTCGTTCAGGATGAGATACGGAAAGCGCCCCGGATGCGCCTGCGCGATCCGGGCCGCCGCATAGGCGCCGCGCGAAAAACCCGTCAAGATGGCGCCTTCGCGGGAGATCTCGCCGGGGTGCGCCGTATCGACCACGGCAATCGCCTTTTCGAGGTCGTCTCCCATTTTCTCGTACGACCCCGACCACGTCGGCGCATCGTACGCGGCCTTGCCGCACGTCGCGTCGCCCGTCGGGCAAACGAGGAAGCCGACACGCGAAGCCGCATTCACCCAGTAGCCGCAGGCATACCCGGGTGGATTGCACACGCCGTGCAAGTTCGCGATCAGCCGGTGCCCCTTTGCACGCTCGCTCGGCCTCGCGAAGAAGACCGTGCGCTTGCCGAGGAACGGCATCTCGAACGGGCCAATTTCGCGCTTGGGCTCGACGTCGGGCGCCGCATCGACGATGACTTCTGCGCCCGCGTCCTCGATCGTGACCTCCGGCAGGCTCGCATCGACGGGGCTCGATCGCGGCGCCTCGCACGCGGCAAGAACGGACAACGAGAGGGCGAAGCTCGCAGCGGCATTCGAGGCCGACGGGCGGAGGCGCATGGTCATGCCTCGGGTATCACGCGAAACGGACGATGAGCGACGAGGCGCCGTCCAGCGACGAAACCCCGCCCCATCAGCGCGGGCGGACGTGGCCATTGGCGCGGTGGATGCCGGTCCGCGGCAATATGCCCATCTTCTCGGCGACCTCGACATTGATGGCGTGAATCGCTGCGTGATCGTCTTCGGCCACGCCACGCTCGTGCATGGTCCGGGCGATCATGTTGATTGCGACACGCACGCTGCAAGCATGACCGATGCTCCCGCCGAAGACCTCGGGCTCGACGAATCGAAGGTGCGCGCCGACGCGCCGCTCGGCGTGCAGCTTGTACACGAAGGCGTCCTGCATGTGGTTGAGCAGCTCGACGATGTCCCGTTCGTGCACGTTGCCATACCCGTCGCCGCCCTCGATCAGCGGGCAAAGCGCGATTTCGCCCGTCGCCTTGATGCGCAGCGTGGGGGCGGGGCGGAAGAAGTTCTTGCAGCGAAGCTCTTCATCGGTGAACGCCGCGAGGTCGCCGCGCGAGCGCCGGAGCTTCACGCCGCCGCCCACGTCGATGAAATTGCTCACGTAGTTGGAGTCGTCCTGCACGAGCAGCTGCGTGGCCACGCGGTCGCCCGCCTGGTGACCATAGATGCGCCGCGAGAGGTCGGCTATCCACGCCCGCGCCTCCGCGCCGGAGGTACCCATGCCGACCACGAGGGATACGCGCGGCTCGAGGCCGGCGTCGCGCACCTTGTCGAGCCCCTCGATCACGCGATCGTAGAGGCCGGGCACGCCGCGACAAACGTCGTGCGCCGCGGCGGGGCCGTCGAGGCTGACGATGACGTGGGTCAGGCCGCGGGCCCGCAGATCGGCGAGGTATTCGCGATCGTCGGCATAACGTTTTCCGGCGGCGCGAAAATCCGTCTCGCCGAAGAACCACCCGCTCGTGATGACGGACGCGTGCGTGCCGCCCTGCGCGCGGATGTACGCGACGAGATCGAGCCAGCCCTTGCCATACAGCGTGACCTCGCCGCCGATGAAGTCGAAACGGCCGAGGCCGAGGGGCAGCACCGCGTCGACGACCCGCCGGAGCCGCGTCGGATCGGCCTCGGCGTGCGCCTCCAGGTTCGAATTGCGGCAGTGGTTGCAATCGAGGTTGCAGACAGTCGTGTACTCGAAGACCACACGCCGGATGTGCTCGAGCGGGTTGCGCTCGTAGCGCAGGCGTGCGGCGTCGCGATCCATGCCTTCGGGCGCGGGCTCGATCATCCCGCGCGCCACGAGCGCAGCGAGCTCGGGGCTCTCGTCCTCGTCGAGGACGCCGCGGGCGAAGACCTGGCGGAGCCGGTCCAACTCGTCCGCTTCGAGCGCCTTTTCGAGAGCGCCCGAGCGCACGAGGTGCTGCAGGTATCGGTGCCCGTAGTTACTGAGGATGAAGCGCATCGACGCCTCCCGCGCGGAGCATCGGAGTCTACTCGCTTTCACCCCCGAGCGCGACCGGGATCCGCCGAGCTCGGCTTCAGGGCAAGAACCGCGAGATCGAGAGGGTCGCCGTACCGAAACGCCCGCCTACATAGACGTGGCCGCTCTTGTCGGCGGCCACGGCGATGCCGTCGTCCTCGTCCGGCGTACCAAACGCGGACGCCCAGAGGAGATGGCCCTGCGAATCGAGCTTCGCGACCAGCACGTCCGACATCGCGCCGCCCTCGGACGGTGTCATGCCATTGCCGAGATTTCCGCCCTGCGACAAGGCGCCCGCAATGGCAAAGTTTCCGTCTGGAAGGGCGATGATGTCGTTCGCGCGATCGTAGGAGTCGCTCCTGAAGCGCCAGTCCCACGGTTTGCCCTTGATGGGCACGACGAAACCGCCAAGCAGGGTGGACATGCCATTCCCGTTCGGACCATCGCTCCATCCACCCGCCGCATACACTTGCCCGCCTGCGCCCCAGGCTACGCCCTTGCCCCAATCAACATAATTGGTCCCGTAATTCGTGGCCCACGTGTTCGTCCCTGTCGCGGAGAAGGTGGCGACGAACGCATCGTGCAGCATCGTGATCGTGGTGGTAATGGGATTGCTCCCGAAGTTGGTCGCGGTCACGAAGGTGCCGGCGACCGCGATTTCACCGTTGTCCCGGATCGCGATTCCCTCGACATAATTCGCGAATCCGTAACGATTCGACCAGATGTGGCTCCCGTCGGGGGCGAGCTTCACCAGGAAGAGGTCGGAGCTACTGCCGGCGACGAGGGGGTCTCCGCCGAAATCGACCGTGCCCGAGAGCAGGCCCGTCAGGACGATGTTGTCATCCGCATCGAGGGCGATCTGCGACACGCTCACCGTGCCTCCCGTGCCCAGGCATTTCGACCAGACGTGCTCGCCCAGGGGAGACAGCATACCCACGAACGATCCGCTGCACGTGAGGCTGGGGCCACCCAGGCCGACGTTCGTGGTGCCTCTCCCCGCCAGGATCACGCCGTTTCCTGGGGCGATCGCAACCGAGACGCCCCCGCCGGGGAAGTTCTTCGACCAGAGGAGCGACCCCGAGGGCGACAGCGCCCATACGCGATTCGTCTGCCCGCTGACCGCCACGACGTTGCCGCAATCGTCGGCGGCCACATCCTCGATCGATTCGACGGCATCGCCTTGGAAGGTCTGCGTCCACGACAGCTTGGCGCGTGGCTGCGCATTGAACGTCGCGGTCACGGTCCCCGATTGGATGTCGCAGGTCAGGCCCTTGCAGCTGTTCGACCAGCCTCCGAAGACGGAGTCGATTGCCGGACGAGCCTCGAGGGTCGGCGTCGGTCCCACGAACGTCGCCGTGCACGTGGTGCCACAATCGATGCCCGGAAGGGAGGAAGTCACCTTCCCCGTTCCCGATCCCGCGAGGGAAACCGTGAGGGGAGACGGAGGCGACGAGCAGTGCCCGTTCACGCAACTGTTACTCTGGCAATCGTAGCCGAACCCGCACGGGGCGAACGCGGGGCACCCGAGGCACGAGGTGCTGCCGCAATCCGTCTGAACCTCGTTGCCGTCCTTGATGCCGTTCTGGCAGGTCGGCGCGATGCAAAAGCCCTGCGCGCAGATCCCGCTCTGACAATCGGACGCGACCTGGCAGCTCTTTTTGAAGCCGCACTTGGTGCAAGTGGGACCGCCACAATCGATGGCGGTCTCCGCGCCGTTTTTCAAGCCGTCCGAGCAGGTCGACGGCTGGCATTGCCCCCTGGTGCAGACGCCCGTCAGGCAATCACGCGCGACCGAGCAAATCTGGCCTGCCGCGCAAGGAGCGCACTCGCTGCCGCAGTCGACGTCGGTCTCGATGCCATTCTTGACCACGTCCGCGCACGTGGCCGGCTGGCAAATGCCGCCGCTGCAAACCCCCGTCCGGCAATCACTCGCGAGGATGCAGCCGAGCCCAGGGGGACACGGGGAACACGGCCCTCCACAATCGACGTCGGTCTCCGTGATGCCCTTCTTGCCATTCAGACATTCGAGCGCGTTCATGGGCGCGGCCAACGTGCAGGTCCATCCGCCACCGCCGCCACCACCACCACCCGCCCCCGAAGATGACGATGAGGATGACGACGATGAGGATGACGCCGACGAGGATGATGACGAGCCGCCCATGCCCCCCATGCCCCCCATGCCTCCCATGCCCCCGATCCCTCCGACTCCCGAGGAGGAGCTCCCCATTCCGCCGATCCCTCCGACTCCCGAGGAGGAGCTCCCCATTCCGCCGATCCCTCCGACTCCCGAGGAGGAGCTCCCCATTCCGCCGATCCCTCCGGATCCACCCATCCCGCCGGCGCCTCCGCCGCCACTGCCCCCTGCGCTCGACGAAGATGCGCTCGCGGTGCTGGACGAGGAGCTCCCACTGCTTACCGTCGCGGAACCCACGGGATCATCCACACCCCCTGCGCCTCCCCCGCCGCCGCTGACCGAAGGGCCGCAGGCAGCCGTGCCGAACACGAACGCGGGCGGAAGGAGCGCCCACCCAACCGATCGAACCAAGCGGATGTCGTTGCTCATCCCCCTTTGGTATCCTGCGTGTGGGGGTTCATTCATCCGATGTCCGGAATCAACCTCACCCAGGTCATCCCGCCACCAGCCGAAACACGGGCAACTCCGGTCGGCACGTGAACCGCACGGGCAAAACGCTCGTGCCGATCCCACGACTTACGTAGATCTGCCCTTTGTCCGTCGTATACATTCCCGATCGAAACCGCCCCGAGCCGGGCGGGACCCATAACGGCGCACCGAGGGCCCGCACCTGCCCGCCATGCGTATGTCCGGCGAGGCCGAGATCGAAGCGCGGCGCGCTTTTCGGCAACTCGTCGAAGATGCCGGGCGCGTGCGTGAGGAACAATCGCAGAGGTCCCGCGGGCGCGTCGCGCAAGGCGGAGGTGAGGTCGTGGTGGCCGCTGCAAAAGTCATCCGTGGCGACGACGGCAATGCCGCTCGTGAGCCGCGTGGATTCGTTTCCGAGGAGCCGCGCGCCGACACGCACGAAGCTCCGGCGCAGCTCGTCCATCGGGACCTCGCCCCAATGCTCCCAGTTCCCGACCGTCGCGACCACCTCGCGCCCCGTCGCGGCGAGGGCGCGGCAAAACTCCGAGAGCACCGCAAGCGCGTTCGGATCTTCGACGGAATCGCCAGTCAGGACGACGAGGTTTGGCTGGAACGACTTCATGGCGGCCAGAATCGCGTCGTGGACGCTCCCGAGCGAGCTCAGATGCAAATCCGAGAGGTGGGCGATCCGGAAGCCCTCGAAGCCCCGCGGCAGGCCCGGGACGGGGACATCGTGCTCGGCGATCTCCAGCCAGGAAGGCTCGAGCACGAGGGCGTCGAGCGCGACGATCCCGACCGCACAACACCCCACGACACGCAGGAGGTCTCGTCGGCTGAGGCGCTTTTGCATCCGACACCCTAGCAGCGTCGCCGACCCCGCGCCCGTCCCGCGAAGAGCACACGGTCGACAGTGCTTGCGCATCGGGGTCTGTCCCGGTACCTTCGGCAGCCATGAACCACAAGGCTCAGGGACGATTCGATATCACCCGCACCGCCGAACCGCCGTACGATACCCGCGAAGGCGCCACGCTCGGACGCAGCCGCTTCGACAAACGGTTCGAGGGCGGGCTTGTCGCCACGAGCGTCGTAGAGATGATCAGCGCCGTGTCCGGCGTGAAGGGTTCGGCCGGGTACGTGGCGATCGAGCGCGTGGAAGGGACGCTCGACGGGCGCGCCGGGAGCTTCGTGCTGCAACACAGCGGCACGATGGACCGCGGCGCCGCCTCGCTTTCGCTGACCGTCGTACCAGACACCGCCACGGGCGCGCTCACGGGGCTGCGCGGCCGCATGCAAATCGACATCGTGGGCGGCGAACATCGCTACACGTTCGATTATGAATTTCTCGACGCGCCCGCGGCCTCGTAGCGCGCGGACGAACCGTTTGAACGCGGGTTCGTGATCAGCAGTGGGTCTTGGCGCAGGATCCGCCGCTGCATACGTAGCACGACGCGCTCCCGTCGAGCCTTCTGATCTTGCAGTGCCCGGTGGTCCCGAAGAGCACGTGGCACTCCGCCGTCCTGTCGCTCGGGTCGAGCCTCGAGCTCTGCAGGTCCTCCAGGGCGTACAGCACAGTCGCGCCATAGGCAGGATCGCATCCGGCGAGCTCCCCGGCCGCGTTGATGCCGCAAACCGCGAGCGTGGCGTCGTTCGCGACCTTGTCGCCCACGTTGTACACGACGAACGGATCCTGGCCGTCGGCGGTGGCGACGTACTTGACGCCGTCATTCTTCGTGTGGATGGGGATGTACCCCACCGCGTCGCCATAATGGCGTCCCACGGCGGCGAGCCGATCGGAGAGAGACGTCGTCACCTGGGCGAGGGCGGTGCTCGCCGCGAGAGCAATGCCGAATCCGAAGGTGAGGCAGTTCCTCTTCGTAGGTGCTCCTGATGCTGCGTTTTCCAAGGCACGGCACTGCTTCGCAGAGAGCGTGCCAGGCGCGGACTGCGTCGTGGAGCTCGCGTTTGAGCCGCGTTCCGGCGCAGCTTACGTCGCCTTCGCTCTGTCCCCTCCCGATCTACCGTCACGGCGGCATGACACCCGTCGCGCCGCCGTGACGACGCCCGGACCGCGACTGTCACGCGCACCTGACAATCCCCTCGATGCCCGGGGGCCGGTCTGGCACGAGCGCTGCAATGCACATCGTCGTCGGGCCCTGAGGATCGCCACCCGGAACGCTGTCACGAGGACGGAACGCCGGCTGTCACGACGGCGTGACAGTGTCGCGGCGCCGTGTCACGCGAAGCCGGGTCGAGGCGCGTGTTTCGTGCAATGGCTCATGCGCCAGAGCGCTCTTGGGGCCTGGCATGGGTCTTGTTATGTAGGAGCATGTCCACGCGACGGACAAAGACGTCGCCAAAGCTTTAAAAAAGGACGCGAACGCCATGACGCCCCACCGCTTCTTCATCCTCGCTTCTGCGATCGGTCTCGGTCTCCTCACCGCGGGGTGCCTCGCCGAGGATGGCGTCGGCCCCATCGACGGTGTCGGGCTCGAGACGCTCGAGGGCGGCGATCACGGAACCAACAGCCTCGGCACCGACGACTTCCACGGGCACGCGGATATGCTCTGGGCCGCGGCGGACCTCAGCCTCAACGATCCGGAAAATGCGGCCCTGGCCGCGCTGCTGGCCGACACGGGTAGCCGCACGCTCGCGTATGCGATCCATTGCGCATTGCCGCAGGGAACCGTCGGACCGGGCGGTCACGTCGGGTGGGGCCACTTGGAGACCACGACGGAATGGACGACCCGCGGCCTCACCCTCTCCGAGAAGCTGGACCTCTTCACGTGCATGATCGTGAACATCAACCCCAAGGAGGAGCCGGTGCAGATTCGGATCACGGGGGACTCCGTCACCTCCAACGGCATCTCGGGTTTTTGGCAGACCTCCAAGTACAACATCGAAGAGGCCCTCTGGGTGGCTCGCCTGTCGGACACGGGAGAACGCGAGTACTTCGTCTGGCCCTTGGACGAGATCGTCCTGCCATGCCCAAACACGTACATGTCGCTGCTGACGCGGACTTGCACATCGGGGGACAATCCGGGCGACGCGATCCCCGACTGCAATGTGGAAATGCGAACGAGCACGGATACGGATTGCACGCAGAACCCCGTCACGAAAAACTGGAGCTGCCTCGGCCGTCCCGCCATCAAGACCTGGCTCAGCAGCTGGACCATCACCGCGGCCCCCGGGTGCGGCGACGTTCCTTGATGAAGCAATCTCAAAGGCCGCGCGCCGGTGCCTACCGCGCAAGGCGCCGCGCGGTCTCGATGGCCTGCCGGTCCATCCTCTCGACGAGCGGATTCTCCCGGGTGGCCGCCGAGAATGCCTCCAGGGACATCTTCGCGGCCTCCCGTGCCTCGCTCTCCCCCTTCGCCACGGTCGCCCGCAGGAGCAAGAGCCTGCCCTTGCACGCGAGCGCGCTCGACATCCGCGGATGCATGGAAAGCGCCTGCGTGAGGAATCCGAGCCCCTTCGCGATTTCGGTTTCCGCATCGGCGTCCCGCCCGCTCCGAAACCGGCCTCTGAGCTCATGGATTTCGCCAAGCGCGACGTAAAGCCGAGGCTCGGCGCGCTTCACGTCGAGCAGCGGCAAAACGGAGGCGATCACGGCGTCGAATTCCGCGTCGCTGGCCTTGTCGCGTTGGACCGCCCAGCGCAGAGCAATCGTCTCCACCAGGGCGCCCCACACCCGATACTTCAGATCATTCGGCCTGGCCTTCATGGCCTTTCCGAAGGCGTCCCTCGCTTCGAGGATCCAGGGTGACGGGTCCTCTCCGCGTTCGAAATGAAGCTGCGCGCGAATCGTTGCAGCTCTCCCGCGGAGATTGTGGTTGTGGGTGGACGTCGGCGCCAGGCGAGCATGCTCCTCGGTGCCAGCGTCGGCCCGGAGCAACGCAGGCGTCGGGTCGCCGCCGGATTCGAGGAGGTGCGTCGCTTCGATCAGCGCCAGCGTGGCGCGGAAGCGATGCGGCACGGACGAGCGTGGTGATTGCTGCAGGAACGCCTCGATGAGCGTCTCCGCCTCCTGCGCGACGTCCCGGGGGAATTGCCCCGCCGCCACCATTTGCTCCGCCAGGAGCAATCGATGATCGATCGCCGTGAGCTTCGCATAGGAGAAGCTCGGGTCGATCTCGACGGCCTTGTCACAGCGCCGGAGCCCCTCCTCGATGGAGCGCCGCGCATCGATACCGTGCATGAACTCGTGCTGCGCGCGAAAGTAATACGCTGAGCAGCTCTCGTTGAGCGCCCAAACGAAGACGGGATCCCGCTTCAGCGCCTCGTCGTACGCCGATATGGCGTGATCGACCGCGGGCACGACATCCAGGCCGCGATCGCTCGCGTGAAGGACCCGTGTCCGCCACACCGCGGCCACGATGTACCACGCCATCGGCTCGCCCTCGGCGCTCCTCCGCGCAGCCTCCTCCGCGTGCTCGATGGCCTTCGCGATCGCGACCTCCGGCTGCTCGTCGGGCGCGTCCCCGACGGCGACGTGCCACGCGAAATGCGAATGCAATTGCGCCAATTGCAGGTGTCCGAGCCCGGTCGCAGGGCTCGCGGCGATCGCTCTTCCACACGCCTCCTGCGCCGCCGCGAAGCTCGGCCGGAGGGGCTTCTGCGCGGCGCGCGCGCCGTTCATCTCCTGCGTGAACAGCTCGCACATCGCGACGTGCACGGCCGGATCGCTGCTCCCGATATCGGCGGCGGCGCGATACGCCTCCCCCGCCTGCCCGAACCAATGCGACATCTTTTCGTGATCGAACGCCGCGTCGTGGCCGTATTTCCTTCCCATCGCGAAAAGAACGTCCCCTTCGAGCTTTCGCGCCTCGTAGAGCCAAGGCGCCTTCTCGAACGCCTCCCGCGCCTTCGCGAGCGCCTCCTCGTGTCGCCCCTCGTGATACGCGATGAGCCCCTCCACGTACGCCGGCGCCGCGATCTTCCCCCCGAGCGCAGCTTTGAGGTGCACGAGTGCTGGCAGCTTGTACTCCGCCTCGATCACCGCGATGCGTTGCTTCTGTCGCTCCCCTTCCATCCGCTTCGTGTCCGCGAGCTCGTTCTTGTAGATCTCGCTCAGCGCCATCCCCATCGAATAATCGAGCCCCACATACCGATATCCCGCGGCCTCCGCCTGCTTCAGGTGCGCGAGCGCCTCCGCGTGCTCCTGCAGCGCGAGGTACCCACACCCGAGCGCATAATGCCCCGGCCCCACGCTGATCTCCACCGCGGTGTCCATCCACGAGGCGATCGTCAGGAGCCGCTCCCGCACGATCCTCCGCTCGCGATCCACGTCGTGGAGCGGCAAGCCGTACGCGTTTCGCAAGAAAAACTCCATCTCCTTCACGCTCTCGCCGATCTCGCGCGAGAGCGTCGCCTGGTGGGCGGCCCTTTGCCGCTCGCGTATCCACGCCCCGACGAGCACCGCCGCGACGACGAGCGCGACGCTCGCGAGCGCCACCTTCCCCTTGTGCCGCCGCGCCCGCTTCCACAGGACGTATCCAAGGGATTGCCTGCGCGCCTCCACCGGATCGCCGTCGAGGAACCGCTGCAGATCGTCGCCCAGCGCCTTCGCGGATTCGTACCGCGCCGAAGGCTGCTTTTCGAGGCATTTCATCACGATCGCCTCGAGGTCCTGGGGCACGTCGCGATCGATCTGCCGGACCGCCGGAGGCTCGTCATGGACGATTCCCTGGAGCAGCGCCGCGAGGTTGTCCGCGACGATCGGCGGCCTTCCGGCGAGGACGTCGTAAAGCGTCGCGCCGAGGCAATACACGTCGGTGCGACGATCGAGGGACCGCACCTTCCCCGCTGCCTGCTCGGGCGCCATGAACGAGGGCGTTCCCATGAGCGCGCCCGTCACCGTCGCCCCGGTGTCTCCCATTTCACGGGCGAGGCCGAAATCCATGATATAGGGCTTCCACGCCCCGTCCTCGCCGCGCTCCACCATGATGTTCGCGGGTTTGACGTCGCGGTGCACGAGCCCGAGCCGGTGCGCCTCGTGGAGCGCCGAGGCAACTTGCCGGACGACGCGTATCTTCTCTTCGAGCGTCATTGCCGAACGGGCCTTGTCGAGCGGCTCGCCATGAAGGAGCTGCATGACGATGAACCGCACGTGATCGGCCGTCCCTGCCTCGTACACCTCGCACACGTTCTCGTGCGTGATGCGCGCCTGCGAGCGAGCCTCACGGAGCATGCTGCCGCCGAGCTCGGGATCGGCGCCGAAGAGGAGCTTGATGGCGACCTCGCGGCCGAGGCGAAAATCGCGCGCCTTGTAGACGGCACCCATTCCGCCGCGCCCGAGGAATTCGAATGCTTCGAAGCGCGAATAAAGCGTGGGCGGGATCTCCGACGTCTCGGCTCCCGCGTCCGGCGGTATGTTCTCTAGAGGCTCGGTCCGCGGCGCGTCGAGCTTCGGGGTCACGGCGGACGCGGGGGCCGTCGCTTCACCGCCCACGATGGGCGGGGCGCGCGGCGGCTCCGCCTGCCCGACTGTCGCGTCCTGCGTTTGTCCGGGCTCGTTCCTTCGCAGCCGTCCGTATTTCATTGCGTGATCAGGTCCGCCGGGACGCCGGGGTCTCGGAGATGCCCTCCTTCGCCTTGATCCCGTGCCGGTCGAGCAATCGGTGCAAGAGCTGCCGCGAGACGCCCATGGCCTCGGCCGCGCGGGAGATGTTGCCGTCGTACTTGCGGAGCTTGGCGGTGGCGTATTTGCGTTCGAGCTCCGCCAGCACGGCCTCGCGCGCCTCGGGGAGCGAGAGCTCGAGCAATTTGCCGAGCTTCAGGTCCTCCGGGTCCACCTTCTCCGCCTCGCCTTCGCGCGGCGGCGGCGTGGTGCTGGCCCCGGGCGCGTGCCCCGCTGAAGGGCCCAGAATCTCGTGCAAGAGCTCGGGAAACACCACGAGGCGCGCAATCACGTTCCGGAGCTCGCGCACGTTGCCCGGCCAGTCGTACCCCATCAACATCGGAATCGTCTCGGGCGGCAAATCCGAGGCGTTCAAGGGGGGATTGCGGATCGAAAGGAAACGCTCGACGAGCAGCGGAATGTCTTCCCGTCGCTCACGCAAGGGCGGCACCTGAAGCTCGAGCACCGAGAGGCGGAAATACAGGTCCTGCCGGAACTTGCCCTCGGCCACCATGGCCTTCAGGTTCCGATGGGTGGCCGCGACGATCCGCACATCGATCGCCCGCTCCTGCGTCGATCCGAGCCTCCGCACGGTCCGCGCCTCGATCACGCGGAGCAATTTCTGCTGCGCTTCGAGCGGCATCTCACCGATCTCGTCGATGAAGATCGTCCCCTGATGCGCGGCCTCGAAGAAGCCAGCGCGGTTCACCGCGCCCGTGGCCGCGCCCGTGACGGTCCCGAAGAGCTCGGCCTCGATGGTGGAGGGCGGAATGGCCCCACAATCGACGATCACGTAGGGGCCCTGGCTGCGCCGGCTCTCCTGGTGAATCGAGCGGGCGAGCACTTCCTTGCCGGTGCCGGATTCGCCGAGCAAGAGAATGGTCTCGTCGGTCCTCGCCACCCGCTCCAATCGGGCGAAGAGCGCCCGCATGGCGAGGCCTTCGCCCACCGCGTCGCCGAACGAGCCGCGCGTCGAGAGGGGAAGGACAGCGGCCCCGCCGGACGGCTGCACGACGAGCGTCGAATCGCCCACCGTGGCAGGAACCCCCGGCGGAAGGAATGCCTCGACGACGCGGACGTCACGAATGAACGTGCCATTTCGGCTCTGGATGTCCTTCAAGAGGACGCCCTGCTCGGTGAGACGGAGCTCGCAATGCACCCGCGACACCTTGGGATCGGTGACGACGAGATCGCATTCGGGACTCTTGCCGAGCAAGAGGGGCGCGAGCCCGAGGGGCGCCGTGATGTTCTGCCGATCCGGAAGCGTGACCGTGACCCGGAGGTTCGGGAGCCGCAGGGATCGCCCCTCGTCGAGGCTCGTCAAGGTGAAGGAAGCGTCGCGTTCGCTAGGCACGGCGGCATCCTATCCCCCACCGCCGAAATTTCAACCGTCGAATCGGCGTCGGAGCCGTGCCCTCGATAACGTGTCGACGCGACGCGCCGTGGCCGCAGTCATTCGCGCGGAGGAGTCACTTCTCCCAGATCGATCACGGCGCCCACCGACGTCCCCGCGGGCAGCTTCGGCGCGTCGTACCCTTGCGTGCCGGGGAGACCCGGCTCACGGTGGAGGTGGGCCGCCGGGTAGCCGTGAAAATCCCGGGTCGTCAGCCGGATCTGGCAATCCGCCGCGGGCAGCTCCAGGATGGCGTGCATGCCATTCACCTCGAGGTCCGATTCGACGATCTCCTTCGAAGTCGGGCATAGGGCGACGAGGCAATCACGCCGGCCCTTGCCCGTGCGGGCGTCGGGATCCGAACCCCAGCTGTCGGGATTCGTGTACCGGACGGTGATCTTCGTCGCGTCGGGCGGAGGCCACCCGGATGCATCACGCGCGCCTGCCCTGGAGAACGCTTGCCCGCGCGTCCGCCGAAAGTCTTTGCCGAGGTCGTCGTAATTCAGATCCTGCTGCTGGAGGAGCTCGCCGAGCGGACGGGCGGCCGGAGCCTCCTTCGCAGGGCCTTCGCCGGTCGGCTTGCAAGAGACGGCCATCAGGCAGGCAGCGATTGCGGCGCGCTTCATCGTGATCCCTACGTGCATCACTTCGGCCCGACGAACGAGGCCCGTTCGAAGGCGTCCATGTCCTCGTAATACCGGCGGACGTTGTCGGCGTAGACGGGGCGCGTGTACACGTCGATCCGCGGATTGCGGATCACGTCGAGCACGACGTCCGCCACCTCGTCGACGCTCTGCGCCCCCGGGAGCGATCGAGAATCCACGCCCCCGTGCAATGCATTGAGGCCAAACTCGGTCGCGACGACCCCGGGCGAGACCGTGGTGACGACGATGCCAGGATGTGTATGTCGCAGCTCGGTGCGCAGACCGGCGGTGAGGGCGTTCAGCGCGTGCTTGGAGGCCGAATACGCGGCCCGGGCGGCGAAGAACGGGATGCGGCCGAGCATCGAGGAGACGTTGATGATCTGCCCCGCGTTGCGCTCTTTGAAATGGGGCAAGATGGCCTGCATGCCGTAAAGCGCGCTCTTCACGTTGTCGCGCATCATCATGTCGAGATCGTCGTCCGTGATCTGCGACGGGGCGCGGGTGATGCCGCGGCCCGCGTTGTTGATCCACACGTCGACCCGACCGAACCGATCGAGGGCCTGCCGCGCGAGCGATTCCACGTCGGAACGCACGGTCACATCCGTGACGACGGCGAGCGCGTCGGGCCCGGACGCGGCGGCCACCTCCGAAAGCTCCTTTTGCCGGCGCGCGGCGAGGACGACACGCGCGCCCTCGGCCCCCGCCTTGGGAGCGATCGCGGCACCGATGCCGGCGCTCGCCCCGGTGATGACGATGATCTTGTCCTTCATGCGTGCGAGCATCGCACGAAGAGCGCGCGCAGGGGAAGCGCCGTCGCCGTCGTCACTTCGAATAGGCCGCGTCGAAGTGCTGCCGGAGCACTGCCTTTCGCGCCGGCGGGACCATGAAGACGACGAGCGATTTCCCGTTCAGATGCGGCACGACCCAGGCAGGGAGCTTCTGGTACCGTTCGAGCGCCGCGGGTAAGCTCTTCGAGCTGACCACGAAATCGTTACTATAGCTGTTGCCCCCGAGGCCGCCGACATACGGCGCGAAGGCCCAGAAGCGGTAGAGCGCGAGGCCCGCGCCGAGCGGCCCATACATGAGCACGACGCCCGCCGGCCGGACCTCTTTTGGCTCGACGCTCAAGCCGGCCGCCGCGGCCTTCACCAGCGCGGCCTTGTCCTTCTCGGGAGGGCCGAGCTCCACGGCCTCTCCTCGGTCGAGGTCGATCGTCACGAAATTCTGCCCGCGGATTCCATGCGCGCCGCCGTGGTTGGCATACGTGTTGACGCTGGCCACGACAAACGGCCCCATGCCGCCCTCGAATTGCACGTGGACGCCGTACTCCTCGAGCGAGCTCTCGCATTGGGTGCCCATCGTCGGATATCCGTGACCGTCTTTCCAGGGCGCCACGCGCTTGCCGTCCTCGGCGCGCACGAGCTCGGGCATCTTCAGATCCGGCTTCACCCGGACCGGCTGCCCGTTTCGAACGACGACCTGCCCGTCCGCGTCGAAGGCATACTGCGGGCATCCCTTCACGATCGTCGTCCCGAGCGACCAGATCGAGGTCGACGAGACCACGAGGATCCCCGGGCGCTCGCCCTTGACCTCGGGTTTGTCCGCGACCCGCTCCACCCACGACGAGCGAAACCCGCCCTTGGCCTTGTCGCCCTTTTGCCAGACGATGACGGCCGTCACGCTCTCTGGATCGAATGGCGGCTCGGGCGCCGGAGCCACCGCGCTCGGCGCCGCGGTCGAGGGTGCGACGGGAGGCGAAGGCGCCTCCGTCACGGGCGCGGCCGAGGCGCTCGGCGCGGCCGAAGAGGCCGAAGCGCGCGACGAATCCGCCTCTCCCCCGCCCCGCTGGCAACCCGTCACGAGGAACGCGAGGAGCAGACCCACGTGACGAGCGGCGCGCACGGCTTCCATCAGCGAGGACGGTACCATGGGGGCGCTCGACCACGCCATCACGACGGCCAAGGCCTCGGTTGGAGGTCCGAGCCTCCATCTTGGCGGTTGCCACCCTCAACCGCGCCGCCACGACCGACGTGCGGCTCGAAGGCGCTCGCCACGAAATGGGGGCGATTCACGCAAAAATCGCGGAAAACACGCGGCCGCGCGCCTCTGGCACGCCCGGTGCAATTGCCATGGTCACGAACGACGGGGGGACGAATCCCCCTAGGAAAAACACTTTAGCCCTGCTGGAGCTGACCATGAACCTCGCTCAGAACCTCATCTCGCGTTTCGCCCTCTCGTTTGCCATCCTCGCCCCGTTCATGACCGGCTGCATCGCCGATAGCGATTCGGATCTCGACGCCGCGGACCTTTCGGAGGATTCGCTCGCGGAAACCGAGCAGGCCCTCGGCCCGCAGCCGCCGCCTCCGCCGCCTCCGCCGCCGCCCCCGGCGACGTGCCAGGAGATCCGGAACCGGACGCCCAATGCCGGCGACGGCCATTACCTCCTGCACGTCGACCACGACGTGGCGAAGGGCTGGACCGCGTACTGCCACAACATGGCGTCGTCGCCGGCCGAGTACCTCACGCTGCAGAACACGAGCGCTTCGGCGAATTTCTCGCAGTACACCACGGGCGGCGCCGTCTCGGGCACGAACGTGCGGACGAGCTACACGAAGATCCGGATCGATCCGGAGACGCTGCTCGTCGATATCGGCGACCAGACGTTCTCCTCGTCGAGCGGGGAACTCATTCACGGCGGCGGGTCGGTCACGTCGATGCCGTACGGCGTGGGCATGTCCTGCGACGCGTCGCCCTCGGGCATCGGCAACATCGATCTCACCGGCACGCCGTTCGCGGTGGCGGAGGACGCGTTCCAGGTCGGCGGTGCAGGCTCCTCGGGCTCGGCGGTCTACAGCTCGGACAACCGCGTCGTGAACTTGAGCGGCGGCGGCTTCTGCGGCTGGATCTGCTCGAACCCGGCGACCTTCAACCCCTTCAACGACGCGGGGGACTTCCAGCTCGCCCTCGAGTTCGTGCCGCCCCCCTGAACCCAACGAAATCGATCCGGGCCGGACCGTTTTTGCGATACCATCCCCCTCGATGGTGGACGAACAAGCGAGCGGCCCGGATCCGGACCTCCCCGAAATCCCACGCGACAAGCCACGCCGAAGCCCGTATCGGCGCCTCGTCCTGCTCGCGCTCTTCGCGCTCACGCTCCCCTTCGAATGGGGCCAGCGCACCTCGTGCCAGGGCGGCCCGAAGACGTTCACCGGCGTCGAGCTCCTGACCGAGGAACCGAGCAACGGCATCGCCATCGCCGTCATCGTCCTGATACCGGTCTTGCTGGGCTTCTTGCAGCATCGCGCGCGTAGTGCCGCGGCGCGCTTGGCCATGGAGTTCGGCTCGACGCAGTTCGCCGGGTTCGGGGCGTTTTTTTGCTTCATCAACGCAATCTTCGCGGGCGGCTTCGGCTCGTCGAGCCATCGGCCCTACGCGGCGCCGTGGATCGCCATGCTGACCCAGCTCCTCGTGTTCGCCGATGCCTGCCAGGGCGCGGTCGGACGGCTCCGCGACATCATCGCAGAACGAAAGCGACGGCGGCAGATGGCCGCGAACGAGGCGCCCGTAGAGCCCTCCCCCGAACCTTGACGCGCGGCCTTTTCCCCGACACGTTACGCCAATCCCCATGATTTTCCGTGATGCCCGCCGCGACGACGTCCCGACCGTGGTCCATCTCCTCGCCGCCGACGCGCTCGGCGCGACCCGCGAGACCACCGAGGGCCCGCTGCCCGACGGCTATTATCAAGCGTTCGAGGCGATCGAGCGCGACCCGAACAACCGCCTCGTCGTGGTCGAGGACGGCGGCGCCGTCATTGGTTGCTTGCAGCTCACATACATCCCGGGTCTCACGTATCAGGGCGGCCTGCGAATGATCGTCGAGGGCGTACGCGTGGCCGAGAGCCATCGCGGCGCGGGCATCGGCCGGCGCATGCTGACGTGGGCCATCGAGGAAGCACGGGCGCGCGGCTGCCGGCTCGTGCAGCTCACCACGAACAAGGCCCGGACCGACGCCAAACGCTTCTACGAGAGCCTCGGCTTCACCGCGTCCCACGAGGGCATGAAGCTCGACCTCACCTGACGGCGGCCTTCGGGCGGGACGTTCATGCTCTTCGCGCACCTCGCACCGTCGAATGCCGTCGGCCGGATCAAGCGCAATGGATTGCGCCAGGGCGGCGGTCGTCGTGGGCGCGGCGTCTATTGCATCCCGCTCTTCGACATTCCTCGCTGGTCCTTCCGCGCGGAGCAAGAAGAGGAGCACTTCCTCCTCAGCACGCCCTCCACGTCGCTGACTTTGTGGAAGGGACTGTTCCGGTATACCCGGAGAAAAAAGGACAGACCGATCGCCGTCTTGTTCCGCCCGCCGCCCGGCTGCTGGCCCGCGGATCTTTATGTCGAATTGGAATCGGATAACGCCGAGCCCGTCCTTCGCGGCCTCGACGCGGCCCTGTCAGCGGAGCTCACGATCACCGAGGACGTACGCTCCTTCGTGACCAGCACCGCACGCCAGGGATTCGGTGCGGACCTGACCGTGAAGGTCCACGGACCTGCGGGCGTCGGCCTCGTCGTGAACCAGCTGGTCCGCGCGGGAGGAGCGGCGTTTCACCTCTTCGACGAGACCGTCGAGCTCGTGTTTCGCCGATCCGTTCCGGCGCGATGTATCGATCGCCTGATCCCGCTCGACCGCACGGTCCGCGCCGCACGCGAGGCGAAGGAGCGGGCGGCGCGCGACGACCGCGACGACGAGGCCTGAAGTGGCCTTCCGGCGCGCCCAGAAATACGCTTTACTGCGCGCCATGCGAACCCTGGCTCCCTTCCTCGGCGCGCTCCTGCTCGGCGCGTGTGCCACGCCAAACGCGCCACCCCCCACACCGACGCCCGCGGCGACGGTCGCGAACGAAACGCCGGCAAAGACGGAGGCCCCGCCGATGAGCAAGTCCGAGCCCAAGGTCGAAGATCCCTACCTCTGGCTCGAAGAGGTCCTCGGGGACAAGCCGCTCGCGTGGGTGGCCGAGCGAAACGCGAAATCGAAGGCGGAGCTCGAAGCCGTTCCGGGGTTCGGCGCGCTGCGGGATCGGCTGCGCCGCATCTACGATTCCAAGGAAAAAATCCCCATGCCGCAGGTACGGGGAAAGTACGTCTACAACTTCTGGCGTGACGACAAGAACCCACGCGGCATCTACCGCCGCGCCACGCTCGCCGAGTTCAAGAAGCCGGCACCGGAATGGGAGCTCGTCCTCGACCTCGACGCCCTCGCCAAGGCCGAGAACGAGAACTGGGTCTGGCACGCCGCGGATTGCCTGTATCCGAAGTACGAGCGTTGCCTCCTGCACCTCTCCCGCGGCGGCGCGGACGCGTCCGTGGTCCGTGAGTTCGATACGGTCAAGAAGCAGATGGTCGAAGGCGGCTTCACGCTGCCGGAGGCGAAAAGCGACATCTACTGGAAGGACCTCGACACGGTGTACGTCGGGACCGACTTCGGCCCCGGCTCGCTCACGGATTCGGGTTATCCGCGGATCGTGAAGGAGTGGAAGCGCGGCACGAAGCTCGAAGACGCGAAGACGCTGTTCGAGGGGCAAAAGGCCGACATGTCCGTGAGCGGCGAACGCCAGTTCGACCACGGCAAGGAGTACGACTGGATCTCCCGCAGGCCGTCGATGTTCACGGAAGAGCTCTACATCCGGAACGGAGACAAATACGAGAAGATCGACAAACCTGAGGACGCGGAGACGAGCGTCTGGGATAGCCATCTCCTCCTGCGTCTGCGCAGCGCGTGGACCGCCGCCGGCAAGACCTGGCCGGCCGGCTCGCTGCTCATCGCCCCGCTCGCGGAGTACCGCGCTGGAAAACGCGAAATGACCGCGCTGTTCGAGCCGAAGCCGAACACGTCGCTCGAGAGCTACATGGGCTTGAAGACGGCGTTCATGACGGTCGAGCTCGAGGACGTGAAGAGCTCCGTCTTCGTGCATACACGAACGAAAAATGGGTTCGTCCGGACGAAGCTCGACACCTCGCCCATGAGCTCGGTCTGGGCCTTTGCCTATGACGAGCACACGTCCGACGATTACTGGCTCTGGGAGAGCAGTTTCACGGCGCCGGCGACGCTGGTCCTCGGGAACGCGACCAAAAAAGCCCCCGCCGAGGCCGTGAAAAAGAACCCCGCTTTCTTCGAGGCCGCCGGGCTCGACGTCGTCCAGCGGTTCGCGACCTCGAAGGACGGGACGAAGGTCCCCTATTTCCAGATCGCCAAGAAAAACCTGCCGCTCGACGGCACTGCGCCTACGCTTCTCGAAGGGTATGGCGGGTTCGAGGCGTCCATGACGCCGTACTACCAGGCGTCGACCGGTGCCGGGTGGCTCGAACGCGGCGGCGTCTACGTCGTGGCGAACATTCGCGGCGGCGGCGAATATGGTCCTGCCTGGCACAAGGCCGCGCTCAAGGAGAATCGGCAGCGCGCGTACGACGATTTCATCGCCATCGCCGAGGATCTCATCGCGCGCAAGGTCACGACGGCGGCGAAGCTCGGCATCATCGGCGGCTCCAATGGAGGCCTGCTCATGGGGGTCATGATGACGCAGCGGCCGGATCTCTTCGGCGCCATCGTGTGCCAGGTGCCGCTGCTCGACATGATGCGTTACCACAAGCTTCTCGCGGGCGCATCATGGATGGAGGAATATGGTGACCCCGACAAACCCGAGGAGCGCGCTGCCCTCGCCAGGTTCTCGCCCTACCAGAACTTGAAGAGCGGCACGCGGTACCCGCGCACGCTCTTCACCACGTCGACGCGGGACGATCGGGTGCATCCGGGCCACGCGCGCAAGATGGTCGCGCGGCTGCTCGAGCTTGGGCAGGATCTGCTCTACTACGAGAATACCGAAGGCGGCCACGGCGGCGCCGCGAACAACGAGCAGCGCGCCTACATGGACGCGCTCGCGTTCACATTCCTCGGCAAACAGCTCGGTCTGCTGGCGAAGTAACCCCTTCCCCTCGCAATCCCCCGAGAGAGCGCTCCCTCGGCACGCGTGTTGCTCTTGTGAATCGAAAATGGGCCCAAACCCAGGTTTCGAGAACGCGAGGTATGACATGCGAGGCAAGGCGACGAAGGGGACGTATGCCATCGTGGCGACGCTCGGCGCGGTGGTTTTGGCGATGGGGTGCAGCGGGAGCGACGACTACGGGCCGTGCCCCGTGGACAACGGGAGCGACGCCGTGTGCGTCTGGGAAGGCGGAATCACGTTCGTACCGGACAAGGTCGCGCAAAAGAATGGGTTCGTCTTCGTCCACGGGGAGATGATGTGGTCGCCCTGTGCCATGACCCCGGGCAAACAGATTCGTTCGTACCGCATCGACCCGTCAACTGCGGTGACAGTCCGGATGGACGCGCCTGCCGACGCGGAGCCGGTGCCCATCCCCGCCCAGGGCAAGATCGAGGTGAAGATCGAGGGCACCACGCGCCGGGTGGTCATCGACCCAGGCGCCACCATCTCCGTGAACGAGTCGAGGCTTCCGATCGGCGAGCTCGTGAACGACGGCACCGGAATCACCGCGCCGATCGAGGTCGAAGCCGTCTGCAATGAGTGAAGGCCCCTGGGGTGGGGAACGGTTGCCCCAAGGGGTGGGGAACGCGTGCCCCACCCCGGATCCCGATTTCGTGATGCAGCACGCCGTCATTCTTCGAAAAAATTCCGCGACCGTGGAGCGGAGGCCCGATTTCGTGGTCCGGCCTCCACGATAGCGGGGCGGTACGCGCATTGCTGAACCGCTGGTCCATGCGAACGACGTCGAAGTGGGCCCTTGTCTCCAACGTGCTCGTCCTTGCCTCTGGCCTCGCGCTGAGCGGTTGTGGCGGCGAGCCGCCGGACGAGCTCGATCCGGCCTCGGCGCTCGGCGGTGACGAGTGGCTGGACGACGGCCCTCCGCCGGGTGAGGAAGCCGTGGACGAGGAGGTCGGCAGCACGAGCGAGGGCGTGAGCGACATGCCCGCCTTCCAGCTCCCGTTCCCCTGCGGGCAGGTCTGGGCCGGACAAACCCGGACGAACCACAGCCCCCAGAACTCGGTCGATTTCAACCGCAACGACGACATCGGCGACGCGGTCGTCGCCTCGGCCGGCGGCAAGATCACCCGCGTGGCGAACGAGGGCAACACGAGCTACGGCCGCTGGATCGAGATCGACCACGGCAATGGGTATCGCAGCCGTTACGCGCACCTCAATTCGCAGGTCGTCTCGGTCGGGCAGAGCGTGAGCAAGGGCCAGAAGATCGGCACCGTCGGCAACACGGGCGGCTCGACCGGCCCGCACCTCCATTACGAGGTGCGTCGCAATGGCGTCGCCATCCGGCCCGTCTTCAATGGCGCCACGGCGTACTTCTACGGCACCAAGAACTACACGAGCAAGAATAGCTGCAGCGGCAGCGGCGGCGGCGGGACGTCCGTCGTCGGCACCGTGAACACGAATGGCGTCGCCCTCACGGTGCGCGCCGACGCGAGCACGAGCAGCGCCGCGGTGGGATCGGTCGCGGACGGCGCGAAGGTCACGATCACCTGCCAGAAGCAGGGGACCTCGGTGACGGGCACCTACGGCACCTCGACGCTCTGGGACTTCATCGGGAACGGCTATGTGTCGGACGCCTATGTCTCGACCGGCTCGGACGGCCAGGTCGCGCCGACCTGCAAGTGAGCCTGCCCTCTCCCCGTTCGTCCTGACATAAAGCTTCCCGCCCGCATCCTCCGCTCCGCGTGTTCCTTGGTCTCCCGGTTGCAAGGGAGTTTGCCACGCGACCGGCGCCGCCTTGCGCATGTAGCGCTTGACGAGCGACGGCCTCCCGAGACCAAGGTGACGTGATGGGCCAGCCCCCCAAAAAAGGCCACGATCAGAAGACCCTCTCGGGTCCGGAGGCGCTCGCGATCGCCGATACGATCGTGCCCGCTCCCCCGGAAAAAGCGGCCCCGGTCACGGTGAAGCTGGCCCGCGAGAGACGCCGCCGGCGTGGCGCGGCGCGCGTGGATGAAACGCCGCCGCCGGCCAGCGCGTCCCCCGCAGAAGCTCCCACCGAGCCGCCCCCGGCCGAGATTCCCGCCGAAATCCCGGCCGATCTGCCCGCCGTCTCCGAGCGCTCGCCCCTCGCGGATCCGAAGCGCTGGGATCGTTACGAGATCGTACGATTCCTCGGCCGCGGCGGCATGGGCTCCGTCTACGAGGCGCGCGACCGGCGGCTCGCGCGTCACGTGGCGATCAAGTTCATCCACGGCGCCGATCCCATCACGACGAAACGCTTCCTGCAGGAAGCGCGGGCGCAGGCGCGCATCGATCATCCGAACGTCTGCAAGGTCCTCGAGGTCGGCGAGGTCGAGGACAAGGCGTACATCGCGATGCAGCTCGTCCAGGGGCTCTCGCTGCACGACGCGGCGAAGGCGATGACGTTCGACGAAAGGGTTCGCGTGATGAAGACGGTCACCGAGGCCGTCCACGCCGCGCACCGCATCGGCATCATTCACCGCGACATCAAGCCCGCGAACATCATGGTCGAGAAGAGCGAGAACGGGGACGCGGATCCCTCGTATCGCCCCGTGCTCATGGATTTCGGCCTCGCGCGCGAGGCGAGCGAGACGAAGGGCCTCACCGAATCGGGCACGGTCATGGGGACCCCGGGGTACATGCCGCCCGAGCAGGCGCGCGGGAGCGTGCGCAGCATCGATCCGCGCAGCGACGTCTACAGCCTCGGCGCGACGCTCTACGACATCCTCGCCGGCGCGCCGCCGTTCGAGGACGAGAGCGCGGTCAACGTCCTGCTCAAGGTGCTGATCCAGGAGCCGGTCCCGCTGCGGCAGAGGGATCCGTCGATCCCACTCGCGCTCGACATCATCGTCGGCAAGTGCCTGAACAAGGAGCCGCACCAGCGGTATCCGACCGCGGCCGAGCTCGCCGACGATCTCGAACGATTCCTGAACCGCGAGCGCGTGCTCGCGCGCCGCCTCGGCCTGCCGACGCGCCTCTACTGGCGGGCCAAGCGCAACAAGCCGATGGCGTTCGCGGTGATCGCGCTCGTGTCGAGCCTCGTGGCGTTCGCCGGCTACGGCGTCCGCACGGTGATCGTCAATGCGCGGAACGAGGCGATCGCCCAGAAGCGCGCCGAGCTCGGGCAGAAGCTCGGCCAGGCGGTGAAGGACCTCGAATGGCTGGTGCGCAGCGCGTACCTCGTGCCGCTGCACGACACGGGGCCCGAGAAGGCGGTCGTGCGCGCCCGCATGGCGGAGATCGAGGCGGAGATGCGGAGCTTCGGCGACCTCGCGGCGGGGCTCGATCATTATGCGCTCGGCCGCGGCTACCTCGCGCTGAAGGAGTGGGATCGGGCGCACGCGGAGCTCACGCAGGCCGTGTCGCTCGGCGTGCGCGAGCCCGAGCTCGATTACGCGCTCGGGCGGGTGCTCGGCGAGCTCTACAGCCGGGCGATCGAGGAGGCGCGCAGGAGCGGCGACAAGAGCTATTTCGAGAAGCGCAAGCAGGAGCTCGACAAGGAGTACCTCGAACCGGCGCTCACGCACCTCACGCGCTGCCGGGGCCTGCCGACGGTGCCGGCGAGTTACCTCGAAGGCCTGATCCATTTCTACAACCGGCGCTACGACGAGGCCTTGCAAAGCGCGCGCAGCGCCCGCGTCGGACTTTCGTGGCTGTACGAGGCCGAGAAGCTCGAAGGCGACGTGTTCATGGCCCGCGCGCTCGACGCGAAGGACCGCGGAGACAACGCCCCAGCCGAGCGTGATTTCACCGAGGCCGTGGCGCATTACGAGCAGGCCGCGGACATCGGTCGCAGCGACCACCAGCTCTACGAGGCGCTCGCGGAGGCCTGGATCCGGCAGGAGGAGATGGACCTCTACAGCGGCCGTGATCCGAAGCCGAAGCTCGACAAGGCCCTCTCCGCGGCGGACAAGGCGCTGACCGCGGCTTCGATCGAGTCGGACGGGCACACGAAAAAGGCTTTCGCGTACAATTTTCAGGCACAATACGGCGAAGGCCATGGCGCCGCTCGGGCGGACGTCGAGCGGCTGCGCCGAGCGCAAATCACGGCGGGAGAACACGCGATCGCGTTGCACCCCGGCGATGCCCATGCCCATGAAATCACCGGGCTCGCGTACACGAAGCTGGCAGAACGCTCGCTCGATCTGGGACAGCCGGTACAACCCTTGCTCGACAAGGCCCATGCCTATTTGCAGGAAGCGATCCGCCTGAACCCCAAGTTCCCGTGGGCCTACAACGACTACGGGCTTGCCCTCGGCTATTCCGCAGCGAGCAAGAAGCGGCGAAACGAGGACTGCCAGGAGCTGCTGGAGAGGGCCATTGATACGACGAGGAAAGCGACCCAGCTCGATGAAGGGTACGTCATTGGTTACAACAATACGGCTGTCTGGCTGACAGACCTCGCGCAATGGCAGGCCGACCACGGACGGGACCCGGAAAAGGCCGTTCAGGAAGCGGTGCAGTCGGCGGAACGCGCGATCCAGATCAACCAGCAGAACCCGCTGGCATACGTGAACGCCGGTCTGGCCACGATGAACCTCGCTTCCTACCGGCTCGACGCGGGAGAAGATGGCCGAGAGCTCGGCCAAAAGGCCATCGATCGCTTCAAAGCTGCGCTCGCCATCGATCCCAACTTCGTGTACGTCCAGCACGAGCTCGGCCGCGCATACCACTTGCTGGCCAGCCATGAACGGACCCGCGGCCAGGACCCCCGGCCCAGCCTCGACGCGGGGCTCGGCACGCTCACGCCGTGTTATCGTATCGAACCCGAAAACCCCGATTGCAAAGCCGTGGAAGCATTGCTGCGGGCAGCGCAGGGAGCGTGGGCCCCGCAAGAGGATGCTTTTTCGCTCTCGGCATTCGAGCAAGCCCAGCGCCTCGCGCGCGAGGCGACCCAGGAGGTACCCGAGCGCAGCGAGCTATGGCTCTTGCTGGGGCAAATCTGCCTCGACTGGGCCGAGGCGCTGCTCACGAGCGAGCGGCCAAAGGTCCCGCCGGGCCCCGTCGTGGATGAGGGCCTCCGTGGAATCGAGCAGGCACTGAAGCTCGCTCCAGGCCTGCCGCGAGCACTCGCGATCGAGGGAGCGCTCGGGCTCGCCAAGGCGCGGGTCGCCCCTGCGCAGGCGAAAACATCGCTCGAGCGCGCGAAAGCGAGCCTCGCGCGGGCATTCGCAGGAAACCCGCTCCTCGAGGGCCGCTACGGGAAGGCGGCCGCCAAGGTGAATCGAATGGTGCAGGGGCGGTAGAAGAAGAGGGGAGGAGGTCCGCAGGACGACGGCTCACTCGGCCGGCGGGACGAACGTCGTGAACACGTTCGTGTAGCTGCGATTCGGCTCGCGGGTCGAAAAAAACGAGGGGCAGTACCAGAGCCCGCCGCCAGCGTCCACGAGCGGCGCATTGCAGCGCTTGTTGGCGAAGTTCTGATCGGGCGAGCCCAGGATCGCCCCGGTCAGCACGATGCGGTGGTTGCAGTTCGTGTCATTCTCGGCGCAGCAGTAGTTGCCCTGCGTCGCGAAGCACGCCCGACCGCTGTCCACCGGGTCCGCGGTGTCGGGGCCGGCGACGTACGCGGTGGGATTCGTGGCGAACAGGTTCCCGTAGAACCCGCCCTCGCGGATCGAGAGAAGCGGATCGCTGCAGGGCGTGTTGAAGGGCGCACCGCCCGGGCCGACGATGCAAAGCGCGAGCTCCTGGTTGTTCCCATTGAGGAGCGAAAGGAGGCATGAGCTCATGCGCTCGCGTTTGTCCTCGCCGGTCAGCCGATTCGTCTTCCAGCTCGGGTAGAGGTCCCATTGCCCCGGGAACGTCTGCGTGCCGTCGTTCGTCGTGATCGTGAAGCTCGTCGAAACCGAGCACTTCGCGATTCCCTTCATCATCGGGGCGCGGTTCGTCCCGTCCGCGGCCATCCACGACTCCCATTCCGGCTTCAATGTACAGCCCGTCGCGGTCACCGTGCCATTCTTGCAAAGCGGGAGCGGGTCCGGGTTCGTGGTCGACGTGATGCCATAGGTGTCGGTCACGCTGCGCTTGAGAGGATCACTGTCGATGGCGAAGGGCGGGAGGTTGTTGCCGCCGGTCGGGCCGGTCGCCTGCTCGGCCTCTGCCACCTCCCCCTCGAAATCCTCGACGTCGACGGGCTCACCACCGCAGGCCGGAAGAACCAGCGCGGACGCGAGGAGCGCGCCTGCAAACCCGAACCGCGAAACCAGAAGCGTGAGCTGCGTCGTCATGATCATCGTCCTCCGCCAAGTCCTCGGCAGCTGGACTATCCACGTTCTGTGCCATGACATGGAACATCGCGGAAAAAGCGCGGACACCGCGACTTTCCCTCGCGCCGCGTGCCCCCTGGAGGGCCTGGCCTCCAGGCTTGGCGGAGCGAACCGCCATCGCTTGGAGGCACGAGCCTCCATGCCTGGAGGCCCGACCCTCCATCCCCTGGAGGCCCGAGCCTCCAGGACGCATGCCTCGACCCGCCACCCCGGAGCGAGCGCCGCGTGGTAACGTGCCAGCATGTCGACGGATGGCACCCTGCTCCTCCGCCCCAACGCGAAAGAGCTGCGGCTCGAAGGTTTTTCGCTCACCGTGATCGAGGGCCCGGACTCGGGGGCCACCCTGCGCGCCCAGAAGAGCGAGGTCTCCGTGGGCACCGCCCAGGGCAATGACCTCGTGCTCTCCGACCCGACGGTCTCCCGCCACCATATCAGCATCACCGCCACGCCCGAGGGCTTTTTCCTGCGGGATTTCGATTCCTCGAACGGCACGTGGATCGGCAGCACCCGCATCCTCACGGGGTATATCGACGACGGCGCGCGCGTCCGCGTCGGGCGCACGACGTTACGCGTCGACCTGCTCGACGAGGACATCTGCGAGGCCCTGAGCCCCGAGGATCGATTCGGCTCCGTCCTCGGCGCGAGCGACGCCATGCGCCGCATCTTCGCCGCCCTGCCCCGCATCGCCCCGTCCGAGACCACCGTCCTGCTCGAAGGCGAGACCGGCACCGGCAAGGGCGTGCTCGCCGCGGCGATCCACGAGGCGAGCGCGCGTTCCCGCGCCCCGTTCGTGGTGCTCGACTGCACGGCCATCGCGCCGACGCTCATCGAGAGCGAGCTCTTCGGCCACGTGAAGGGCTCCTTCACGGGCGCGAGCGCCGATCGCCCCGGCGCCTTCGAGCAGGCCGCGGGCGGCACCATCTTCATCGACGAGATCGGCGAGCTGCCGCTCGACATGCAGCCGAAGCTCCTGCGCGCCCTCGAGGAGAAGACCGTCAAGCGCGTGGGCGGCAATCAGCGCATCAGGCTCGACGCGCGTGTCATCGCCGCGACAAACCGCGACCTCCGGACCGAGGTCAACCGCGGCACGTTCCGCGCGGACCTCTACTATCGCCTCAACGTCGTGCGCATTCACATCCCGCCCTTGCGCGAGCGCACGGGCGACGTCGAGCGGCTCGCGCGCCATTTTTATGCCGAGCTCGCGCCGCAGCGGACCATGCCTGCCGATTTGCTCGAATCCTTCTGCCGGCAGGCGTGGCCGGGCAACGTGCGCGAGCTCAGGGCCGCGGTCGAGCGCGCGGTCCTGCTCGACGATCCGGCGCTCCTCGCGCTCGGGAGCGGACCGTCCGAGGGCGGCGCGGGCCCCGTCACCGGGGACGAATTCGACCTGCGCGTGCCTTATCGCATGGCCAAGCAGAGGGCCGCGGACCGCTGGGAGGAGCGCTACGTGCGCGAATTGGTTGCGCGCGCCAAGGGCAACGTCTCGGAGGCGTCACGGCTCGCGCGCATGGACCGGAGCCATTTGCGGACGCTCATCCGGAAGTACGACGTTCGTAGCGGGGACGAGGCTGACAGCGGCGAGGGGTGAGGCCGAGGGCCCAGCGCGGGACACGCGCCGGGCCTCCATCAAAGGCGGGGAATCGAACCTCAGTCGTCCTGGAGCAGGTTCGACTCGTCCTCGCCGATCTGGTAGATGCCGAACCGCCCGCCCGCGGCCAGGATCTGGCCGTTATGGACGACGGGCCGGCTGTTCCAGTAATAGATCGGGAAGAACGCCTGCGCCTTGATCGCCGTGGGGTCGTTCGCATCGACCACCAGCGTGCCGCCGGCGACGTACAAGTACCAGCGGTGTTCGTCGACGCCGATGAGCGACATGCTGTTGTCGAGCGTCAAGTTCGCCAGGAGGTTGAACCCGGGCTGGTTGCCGTTCTGGGGATCCAGGACCGCGACGGAGGCCGTGCCATAGGTCCAGGTCGAGCGGGAGCTGACGACGGGCTGCTCGTGGCTGTCGACCAGCATCATGGTGACGTACCTGCCCTCGAGCTTCCTGTACTTCTCGAGCTTCGCGCCGTTGCCCGTGAGCTTGACCCGGCCGACGCCCTCCTCGTGCCAGCTACCGCCCCATTGGCGATCGCGGATGAAGAGCCGGTTGTCGTAGGCGTCGACGGGTTGGCCGGGGATGTTGGTGCTCGACACGAGGACGGGCGCCGACGGGTTCGTCAGGTCATAACGCTTGAGAAAGTTCTTCGTGTACGGGCGGTTGTCCCCCGGTGCCGTCGCGGCGTTCTTGACCGTGACGAGGAGCTCGTTGCCATTCGTGCGTGCGTCCGCGTACCGATCCGGCGACGCGAACGTGATCGGGTTCGGGACGACCTTCGGATTCGTCGGATCCGACAGATCGACGATCTTGAACGAGGCGTACGTCGGGTAACGCCACCCTTCGCCCTCGTACTCGTACCAGTATGCATTCGGCTCGAGCGTGCTCCAGGGGATGGGCACGCAGGTGGTCTCGGCGCCGACGTGAATCGTGCATTCGGCGAACCCACCGGCGCAGTACTCCTGCTGGCCGTCGGGCGTCTGGCAGGCGCGCTGACCCGTGATGTACTTGCAGCCATCCGAGGTGCTGTCGCACCACGTATTGACCCCGAGAAGCGACGCGCTGCGCCCCTGGTAGAGGCCGAGGTACTCGTAGCCGTAGTTGTTCTGCTGATAGATGAGCGCGTTGTCGGTCAAGTGAAGGTTGGTGTTGTAGTAGTTCGTCGGCGTCAGCTCATTCGTGACGAGCGTGCCCTTCTCTTGCGGATGCACAGGGTCGGTCAGGTCGAAGATCTTGATCGTCGTCTCGTAGTTCGGCCACAGCCACCGCGTCTTCGAGCTGACCAGGTAGTTCCCGACCTTGTAATAGCCCGTGGAGAGGGGGAGCTCGAAGGTCGCGACCGGCTCGGCGAGGTCCGCGTGCTCGTCGTTCGGAATGATCTCCGCCCGCGCGTTCGCCGTGTTGTTGTACCAGTAGTGATACCCCTCGGGGTGCCGGATGCGCACACGGTAATCCCCCCACGGGAGGATCTTCGCGTAATCGGGCGCGAGGTCCATCTGCGAGATCTTCTCGGGGTCGTCGACGTTCGTCTGGTCGTGGAACGAGAGCACCGTCTCGGAGATGACCGCACTGTTGTTCGTCCCGTCCAGGAGGGTCGAGCGGCGCACGCTGTCCACGTGATCCAGCGTCCCGCGGCGCGTGACCGTGGTATTCGAGAACGTGAAGAGCTGCACCGCCGAGCGGTAGGTGTACGTGTTGTTCTCGTACTTGTAGCCCGTGAAGGGCAGCATGATGAGGCCCGTCTCGACCTCACCCGTGTCCGCCTGCACGTTCACCGCGTTCTCGAGGATCTTGAATGCGCGGTGATCCCACTGGGCCTCGGAGTAGTTCCAGGTGCCGCTGCTCGCGTCGGTCTCGGCGCGGTCGAGCAGCGGGTTCGGGTTCTGGAGGTTCGTGATGTCGTAGAGGCTCGCCGCCATCTTGCGGCCATTCTGATCGTTCACGCCGATGCCGATGAGCCGCGTGCCACCCGCCAGCGGCCGGAGGTAATCGTTCCAGCCCGAGACGATGAACTCGCTCTCCTCGGTGACGTTGCCATTCGGATCGATCGAGAAACTGTGGAACGGATCCGTTTGCCGGTACGTGACCGCGAATGCCTTATCGTTCATGAACACGGCGCCGTAGAGCCGCTCGTTCACGCCGAACGCCTCGTTCGCGACGGGGATGGGGTTGTCCTTGTTCGTCGCGTTCCATGTCTGCAGATAACTCTGCTCGTTCCAACCGCCCCACAGCGGACCCGAGAAGACCCGGAGCTGGTCGTTGCGGAAGTCCATGTGGAACTGCGTGCGGACGTAGCCGCTCGAGGCGACCGTGCCGCGCAGCGCCATCGAGCCGTTGATGTCCGAGATGTCGACGATCGAGACATTGCTCGTCGGCGGCCAGTTCGAGAGGCGACGCGCCACGAGGAGTACGTTTCCTTCGCCCTGGATCGCGGTCACGTCGCCGCCGAGCAGGAGCTCGGTCTTCGGCGTCATGCTCGTACTCATGACGTCGAAACTCTTGACCACGCTCTCGTTTCTGTACTCCCAGTAGCCGTTCTCGTTGACCCAGCCGTTCTTCACGGCGGCGATGTAGAGCGAGTCCTTTGACGAGCCGTTCGCGTAGCGGCTCGTCGTGATCCTACCGGGCACGTTGTACTCGGAGATCAGCGTCGGGGCCGTGGGATCACTGATGTCGACGAGGGCCACGAGCCCGCCCGCGCGCTCGCGTGCTGCGAGCTTGCCGGGATCGGCCTTGTATCCGTACCACTCGTTCATCAGCACCACCGCGCGGTTCCCGTCGACGTACATCTCGACGGGCGTGCCGGAGACGGGCAACTTGCCGATGATCTGCGGGTTCGTGATGTCGCTGTAGTCGACGACCTGAAGGCCGCGGTAGCGGTTCAGGTTGAGCAGGCGACCGCCGCCCATCACGCGGTAGATATCGCCCTCTTCGAGCTCGCGATCGTCCTCTTCTTCTTCCTCCTCTTCTTCCTCCTCTTCTTCCTCTTCCTCTTCGCCCCAGTAAATTTCGGGGAAATCATCCGCCGTCAGGAACGACGGCGCCTGCTTGATCGGCGCCCCGTCCTCGGCGGTCTTCTCCTCCTCGCCCGGGCTCCCACTCCCCGCGCACCCCGGCCCCACGAGCAACAGCAACGCGCCAAGCCACGCCGTGCTCGTCACAATTCTTCTGCGCAAAAAAGCCATCGTATTGCCCTCTTTCTTCCTTCACATAAAATGAAGGAATACTATTTCCTATCATAGTCTCCCGGCGACGCCGGAGAAGGTAAAAATGGGCAATTCCGCACCGTCGGTGTCTTGACCATCTCACCGTTCACGACGCGCCGAAGTGTCCTCACCAACATCGCCATGAGGCATTTCCTGACGCGGCGCGGCCCAGGCGCGGGACGGTCGAAATCTCTTGAGCCCGGGACACGCCTGTGCCTTCGCGCGGCGGCTCGTGGCAAAATGCGGTGGACGCATGGAAGCGAGCTCGTATCCCGCGAAATGCCTCCTCGCTGTCGTCCTGGTCGCGGCGGCGTGTGACCGAACCACACCCCCGCCACCTCCGTCCGCGCCGTCTCCGCCTGCCGCTGCAACGAGCGCCATGAGCGCCCCGACGGCGCCGCCGGAAGCCTCCGCGGCTCCACGCGTATGTCCCCCGCGGACGGGTCCGATCAAGCTCGTCTGGTCGGACGCCTCGTATCACCTGGTCTTCGACGACGCGGCGCTTCCGTGCCTCTCGGACGCCGAGCGCGCCGCGGTCGGTTTGCCCGAGCGAACCATCTCAGAAGTGGTGGGCGTCGATGAAATCGTGCGGGGCCAAGATCTGGTAGCCGTTCAGGCTGCACCCGTTGTTCGTCCCCGAGGCCGTGTACGATTCCGGCGCGTTCGCGAGATCGGCGTGCCCGAGCCCCGGGACGCCGCCGGATCCATCGTATCCGCAGGCGCCTGCGCCGTTCAGGCCCGCGATCTTGTCGCAGAGGTTCTTCGGCGCGATGAAGTAATGCAGGTGGGAGTTCGAGCCCTGGTCGAGGACGGTGCCGATCTGATCCCCACGCTGGACGGTTTGTCCGGGGGATACCGTGCGCGTGGCGAGATGCCCATAGAAGGAGCACACGCTCGTTCCGTCCGGCATCGGGTGCTGCACGAGGATCACGTTCACGTACGAGCTCCCGTTCGGCGCGGAGACCAGCACGACCCCGTCCGCCACCGAATAGACGGGCGCGTTCGCGGCGCCGGCCTTGCCGATGTCCTCGGCGAGATGCGCGCCGCCGTAGACGTCCCAGTAATGCCCGAGGACCTGCCAGACCTGCCATCCGGCGCCGCCCGCGGGGCTCGTGCTCTTGTCGCCCACGGGGTATCCGAAGGCTCCGCCGCTCGGCGGCTGCGAGTTCGGGATTCCGGGGCCGCAACACCCGGCCTTGCAATCCCACGTGATGACGCCCGAGCCCTTGCAAGCGCCGTTGTTCCCGTCGTCGCAACTCGCGCTCGAATTGTAGAGCCCCGCGAGCACGCCGCACGACGGGCTGCAGCAGCGCACGCAATCCTTCGTCGGCGTGCCCGTGCCCGCGCACCAGTTCTTGGTGCCGTCGTCGCAGGTGTACGTGCCGCCGGGCCACCCATGGGCTGCTGCCAGATCGGCGCAGCTCGCTTGCCCCCCGCCGCCGCTGCCGCTCGATCCCGGATTCGAGCTGCCCTCGATGAGCGCCTCGACCTGGCATTGCGCCACGGGGTTGCCCGGATTGCCATCGTTTTCCCCCTCGACGAACGTGAACGTCAAGACTCCGGGATCATACCCGTACACGGTGTACGTCCACGTATACGGCCCGGAGCCCACCACGCCGCCCCATTGCGAGGCGGGCGCCCCCGGCCCGGTCACCTTCATGTTGACGTAGGCATAGGGAGTTTGATTCGTGTACGAAACCGTGAGGATCGGCGAGGTGATGGGATTGCTGTCGAACGCGAATCCCGGGTCACACGGCAGCATCGGCAAGCTCCCGCCGCTCCCCGAGCCAGGCCCCACGCTCGTCGACGGCGTCATTCCGCCCATGCCGCCGCTGCCGCCCATCCCCGCGCCGCCC
This sequence comes from Polyangium jinanense, assembly GCF_028435265.1. Lineage (GTDB taxonomy): Bacteria > Myxococcota_A > Polyangia > Polyangiales > Polyangiaceae > Polyangium > Polyangium jinanense. The sequence goes on from NZ_JAGTJK010000006.1 coordinate 221,608, forward strand.
GTACCGGGCCCGGTCACGCCTCCGCTGCCCCCTTCCCCGCCGCTGCCCGAGGGCGAAGACGAGCCCGGCGAGGAGCACGCGAGAGGAATCCATGCCAGCAGAAAAAAACCCGAGCGAAAGGTTCGTGACGCGAAGGGCATGACGAGGACGAGACTATCGAAGGAAAGGAGGCGATGGAAGCCCTTTCACTCCCTCACGCAGCGATGAGACGCCCGAAGATCTCGCCATACTGGATGAGGTGCCGGACCCCGAGAAATCGCTCCCGCACGCGCTCGCGCGCCGCGGCGCCGATCCGCTCCGCGAATGCGCGATCCACAAGGACCCGGTGCAGTTCGCCCGCGAACGTGTCGAGATCGTTCGGATCTCGCAAAAGGACGCCGCTCACCCCATCTTCGATCTGATCCTGAATGCCGCCGACCGCGCTGGCGATGACGGGGCGCGCCTTCCACATGGCCTCCGTCACCGTCAGGCCAAAGCCTTCGTGCAGGCTCTTCTGCACGACGATCGCCGCATGGCGCTGCAGCGCATTGACGATCACCGCATTCTCCTCGACGTCCGCGGTGGGCAGCATCGCGAGGTGGACATGCGCGCGGATGGCCGGCGGCTGTTCGAGAAAAGCGCGGTAAACCGCCTCGAAAACCGCGGGGCCCTCCGGATCGTCGGCCACCGCGCGCACGTTCGGGCCCGCGAGCACGAGGTCGACCTCGGGTGCGGCGTGGTTGTGGACCATCGTCGAAAAACCACGAAGCACGCCGATCATGTCCTTCAGCGGATCCCAGCGGGACACCTGGACGACGAGCGGCGTCTCCCAGGCAGACGCGCGCCCGAGCCGAATGATGTCGGCCGAGCGCTCCACGCGCCCGGGCGTGTCGTCGCTGCGCACGAAGGCATAACGAGGCGACGGCGGCGGAGGCCCTTCGAGGATGCCCACGTGGACCAGGATCGAGCGGACGGTGTGCTCGTCGAGATCGATGTTTTTCGCCGAGAAAGCGTCGATGCTCGGCTGGATGATCGACGCGCGTCCATCACGATACCGCGCCGGGACATACGTCTCGCGAGAAAAGATCATGGTCCGCACGCCATCGAGATAACGCGCCAAGAAGTGCCAGCCGCGCTCGACGTCTTCATTCGTTTCGTCCGCGCCGATGTGGCACCGCCACAAAACGCGCGCGCCCGCCGCGAGGAGCGTCGGGGCGAGGCCGGCGGGTTGGGGATCGTGGAGCAGCACCACGTCGCCGGGGCGGACGAGCTCGCGGAGCTCGACCGCATTGCGGCAGAGGTTCGACGCATACACCTCGTGCGCGGCCTCGTCGAGGGGAGAGCCGTCGCCGCGCTCTCCATGGAGAGCGTGATGCAATCGCTTCGTGATTCGAAAAAAATCGGGCGAGCCGCCGATGGTCAACCAGCGCACGTCGAGCCCCGCGCCCCGCGCGTACCCGAGGAGCGAATGCAGCATTTCCGCGACGCCGCCGCCCACGGCGGTCGAGTTGACATTCCAGATGACGCCGCCGGCCAGCTGCTCGGAGAGCCCCCGCGCGAGGGTTCGCGCCTCGTCGACCGCAGCCTGTCCCAAGAGGGGCACGAAACGCTCGAGCGAGCGGATCTGCGCGTGGACTTCCTGCACGAGGCGCATTCGCCGGGCTTCTAAGGCCGACGGGCCGTCGCGGGGATCGCTTGCCAGGTCGAATGCGACGAAAATGCCGAGCAGGCGCAGCGATGCGCGGGAAAACGGGCTCAGCCGGACAGGCGAACGATTTTCTCCACCGCCTCCTCGTCGTGCCCCCCGAGCGCGACCACGTCGGGCGCCTCGGGCGGTTCGTACGGGAGATCGAAGCCGGGCAGCCCCGAAACCTTGCCCTCGCGCGCCGCGGCATAAAGCCCCTTGGCGTCACGCTCCGCGCAGCGCTCGGCCGGTGCGCGGACGTAGACCTCGAAGAAGCGGGGCGCAACGGCGCGCGCTTTTTCACGAAAGACGCGGAGGTGCGCCGTCGCCGGCACGAGCACCACGTGGCCTTGCTGCGCCAGCATCGCCGCCAGGTTCCCGAGCGTCTCGTAGAAATGGGCTCGCGCCTCCTCGCCATACCCCGGCGGCGGCCGTATCGCCGCGCGCACCGCGTCCCCGTCGAGCAGAATGCTCGGCCGGTTTTCCGCCACGAACCGCCGAAACGCGCGTTCCGCCAGCGTCGATTTCCCCGCCGAGGGGAGCCCCGTGATCCACACGACCGCGCCGCTCACGAGAAAAGCCCCTCCGCCTCGTCGGGATCGAACCACGGCGCGTCGAGGACCCGCTCGACGAACCCGAGGAGCGCGTCCCGCGTGCTCGCGTGGATCGACGGATACCAGCGCGGATTGCAGAGCACGAGCGCTCGCCACGCGAGGAAAGGCGCGGCCACGGAGAAGAGCTCTCGATCCCCCGTCACGTCGAGGTAGGTCCGGAAAAACGTCCGCCAGAGCGTCCGGAACGCGCCATGCCAGGAGCCCGGGGCCTCGAGTGCGAAGAACAGATAATTGATCGACAAACAGGTGACGTCGTCCGCGGGATCGCCGGCCGAGCCCCGGCTCGTGTCGAGGAGCCGAGGTTCGCCCGCGCGGTCGAAGATCACGTTGAACGGGTGGAAATCGCCGTGCGTGCGGCGCAGGCGCTCGCCGCGACCCTTGAGCTTCCACCGCCACGAGAGGCACCGCGTTTCGATCCCGAGGAGCCGCTCGGGCGGCGCCATCGGCACGCCGTCCGGATAGCCGTCGACGAGCCCGAAAATGCCCTCGCCGTGCCCGAGGAGGTCCCGGATCGCGCGCCGGTACGTCGCGGGTCCGTCCTGACGAACCGCGTGCACCTCCGCGCAGAGCCGCGCGAGCGCCTCGCAACGCGCGACGTCCCGATCCGTGAGGACGCGCTCGCGGGCGATCCGCCGAAGATCATCCGCATAGACGTGGCCCTCGACGTATTCGGTGACGAGGTAAAACTCGCCGCTCCGGCGCAACGACGCGAGGCGGCCGTCGTCGAGGACCGCGCCGACGTCGAGCGCGCGCACGTGTCGCGGGATCTTTGGGAACGTATCGAAGGCGAGCAGCATGTTCGCGGCTCGGTCCGCGCGCCGGTCGTGCCCGAATTCGTCCGGACCGGCCGTGTGCAGGCAGAGGTCGCTCTCCGCGCCGTCGGGCCGGCGCACCCGGATTCGCAAGGGCACGCCATATCCGATGGCCTTGCCCGTCGCGCCGCCGTCGTCGTCCTCGTCGGGGCCGAGGCGAGAGACCCGCAAGACGGCCGCGCCCGGCATCACACCGGCGACGAGCTCGCTGATCTCGTCCTCGATCTCGGGCGGCCTTTCTCTCGTCATCACGTCACCTCCGAAATGCGCTGGATGCGCAGCGGACGCCGTCATCCTTTCCCGTCGAGCGCGTCCGCGAGGGCCCGCAGTGCGTCGGTCGTCGTGAAGACACCCATGACGTGTCCCTCCCTCATCACGACGGCGGCGCCGTAGCGGTGCTCTGCCATCTCGCGCGCCACACCCGCGAGCGGGGCGTCCGGCGCGACCGTGAACGGCAGCGGCGTCATGGCCTCCTCGACGCGGAGCTTTTGCGGATCCACGTCGCGGAGCGCCTCGACGAACGCGAGATCCCGCTCGGAGAGCATTCCGACGAGCTTCCCGCCCCGGAGGACGGGCAGGTGCCGGATGTGATGCTCGCGCATGAGCTTGTGCGCCTGCACGAGCGTCTGATCGAAGCCGATCGCGTGGGGGCTCCGGGTCATGTAGTCCGAGGCGGTGGGGTTCTTCGTGTTCATGGGGTCCTCGGCGGCGAAGCGCTAGCAAGACCGTGACCAGACGCGTTCGCGCGGCTCCTCGCGAAAGGACGCGGCCGACCAGGCGCGAAAAATGCGCCGCCGCGCAGTCGGTGCGCCTCGCGGTCCTCCTCGGTTCGGACCTCCCGCCTCGCTTGTCGAGCCCGGGCGTGCCGGGCACAATGGCAATCGAGAGCCCATGAAAGCACCGGAAGATCGACTGGAGGACCTGGACGGCGCGCTCCGGCGCGCGCTCGCGACGCTCGCCACGCATCCGTGGAAAAACCGCGTGGACGACGTCGCCCGCGCCGTCGCCGCGACCGATGTCGGGCTGCGCGTCATCATCGCCGCGCAGCTCACGGCGAACCTGTGGCATTCACGCCAGTACGACGAGGACGAGGCGTATCGAGAGGTTCAGGATACCTACGAAGGCGCGGTGTCCTCTGCGGCGAGCGTGGCGCGGGAGCTACTCGCGTACGAGGAGGTCGAGGGGTACATGCTCGCCCATCCCGCGAGCCGGGAGGTGCAGGAGCTGCTCTCGTACAAGGAGGCGACGGATCGAATGCGCGCGAGCGTGATGAGGCAATGCCGCACCACGCGGTGATCGGCTCGGCGTCAGCCCTCGGCCCGATCGTTGCAATGGGTCCGCGGGACGGCGAGGATATCTCCAGACCGCTCCCGTGTGGTATCACGCAATACCACCCGTATGCAGTGAGCGCACGTACATCGTCTCGGCGTTCATCGGGCGCGAACGCTGCCCGGGACCCCTCAGCGCACGCACATGACCCGACGTTCCCCATTCATATGTACAGCACGAGCGGCCTCTCCGCACCCCGATTGACGGAGGATTGAAGCAGCGCCCGGATTGGCGGTATCATCGCCCCGGGGGAGGGCTCGTGCAAGCGCGTCGCTTCTGCGGCGCACGGGCCGAGGGAGAAATACCATGGAAGAGCAAGCACTGAACGCCGAGGCGCTTCGTTCCGAGGTGGCGGCGCTGCGGGCGCGTCTGCATGAGGCCGAGATGCGCGGCAGCATGCTCCGGGACCTCATCGACTGCGTGCCCGGGGCGGTCTGGGAAAGCTGGTTCGTCGAGGATCCGAGCCGCGGGCGCGTCGGTTATGTGAGCCGGCAGATCCGCGACATCACCGGCTACACACAGGAAGAGTGGCTCGCGCAGCCGAACCTCTGGTCCGACCTCGCGCACCCGGAGGACAGGGACTACGTGCGCGCCGGCAACCAGATCCTCGAACAAAACGGCCGCTCGGTCCTTCGATTCCGCTGGGTCCGCCGCGACGGCGGGGTCCTCTGGATCGAAGCCCAGACAGTGTGCGTGCGCGAGGACGACGGACGCATGGTGGGGCTGCGCGGGATCATCCTGGACGTCACGGCCGCCGTACGCGCGGACCAGGAGCGTGCCGACGCCCTCCTTCAACAGGAGGCGCTCCGCGCGAAAGAGGCGACGCTCCTCGAGCTCTCCACGCCGCTCATCCCCGTGAGTGAAACGGTGATGGTCATGCCGCTCGTCGGGGACATCGATCCGGCGCGCGCGCAGCGGGCGATCACCGTACTCCTCGACGGCATGGCGCGGAGCGGGGCGAGCGTGGCGATCCTCGATATCACGGGCGTCCCGCAGGTCGACGCCGAGGTCGCCGACGCGCTCGTGCGCGCCGCGCGTTCGGTCGCGCTGCTCGGGGCCGAGCCGATGCTCACGGGCATCCGTCCCGAGGTGGCGCAGACGCTCGTCTCGATGGGGATCGACCTCTCTGGAATCGGGACGCACAGCACCCTGCAAACGGGCATCGCCCGGGCGATGCGTCGTGCCCGCACGCGGTGAACAAAACGTTCCTTTACGGAAGCTCGGACGAACCTCGACGCGAAAACGCTCCTGTTGCGATCTCCGCTGGCGAGAGAAGCGAATATGTGCTGATGTACAGTGTTTCGAGGTGCATCATGGAAAAGCCGCATACGCTCGACAAGGTGCAGTGGGGGTTTCTCGTGGCGCATGCCTGGACGGAGGCATCGTTCCGCAAACAGCTCGAGCAGGATCCGGCAGGCGCGATCAAGCTCTTCGCAAAAGAGCAGTTTGGCCTGGAGATCGAGCACGACCTCGCGCTGCCGATGGACTTGCCACTGCCGCCGGCGGATCTCGACATTGAGGCGCTCACGCTGGGAATGGGGCCCGGGCCAGCGCCCGGGACGGCGACCGGCAGCGCGACGGGGACGGGGACCGCGACCGCGGGGGACATGCATACGAGCGTGAAGGGCAACTGAACCAAGGCGGCCGCCGACCGACCGCACATGCGCACGCGCCCACGTTTCAAGCATTCCTATCGCATCGAGATCCTCGAGGGCGAAGGCGTCTACCTCCTCTGGGAGGGCGGCAGCCACGTGCTCCACGGCCGAACCTATCAGGTGCTGGCTCCTCTCCTGAGCGGGACGCTCACCGAACAGGAGATCTGCGAGCGCCTGGAGCCGCACGCCTCGCCCGCCGAGGTTTTTTATGCCATCACCATGCTCCGCAAAGGCGGGTTCGTCACGAACGACGAGGCGGAGATGCCTCGCGCGGAGGCCGCCTTTTGGGAGGCGCTCGGCGTCACGCCCGCGCAGGCCCAGGAGCGCCTGCGCCGGGCACGCGCCGTCCTCGTCCCCATGGGTGACGTCGATACGAGCGCGCTCACCGAGGCCCTCGCCGAGCTCTCCCTGCAAACGGGCCCCGACGGGGATCTGCACATCGTCATCGTCGACGATTACCTGCGCCCCGAGCTCGACGCCTGGAATCGGGCCCAGCTCGAACGTGGAACGCCCTGGCTCCTCGCTCGACCGGCCGGCAGCGATGGATGGCTCGGGCCGCTTTTCATTCCGGGCAAGACGGGATGCTGGCGCTGCCTCGCGCATCGCCTCGAGGGGCATCGCCGGGTCGAGCGATATCTGGAGCGCCGCACGGCCAAACCCGTTCATCCGCCGGCCCTCGCCGCGCTCCCCTCCACGCGCCGCGCCTTCGCCTCGACAATGGCCACCGCCGTCGCGCGCTGGGCCGCTCTGGGCGGGATTCCGGCCCTCGAGGGGCGCGTCGTCACGCTCGACACGACCACATTCGAGAGCCGCACGCATATCCTCGTGCGGCGCCCGCAGTGCCCGGCGTGTGGGGATCGTAAAATTGTTTCGCTGGGACAAACATCCCCTGTCGTCCTCGAACCCACGCCCCGCGCGTTCTCGGCCGACGGCGGATTCCGGCAAGCGACGCCCGAGGACACCTACGAGCGGCTCGCGCATCACCTGAGCCCCGTGACGGGCATCGTGAGCCGCCTGCAATGCACCGTGCGCCCCGAGGACGACCCTCGGCTCGTCTTCTCGTATTCGACCGACCATAACTTCGCCCAGATGGCACATGACCTCTCGTCGCTCCGCAGCAGCCTGCGCAGCTATTCCGGGGGCAAAGGCCGGACAGACATCCAGGCGAAGACCGGCGCGATCTGCGAATCGATCGAGCGATACGCAGGCGTCTTCCAAGGCGACGAGGCGCGCGTCCGCGCGGAAAAGGCGGACCTCGGCGAGGAGGCCATCGACCCGGTCGTCTTGATGGGGTACAGCGCGCGTCAATATGCCGAGCGCGCGCGGTGGAATCGACACGGCGAGGTGTGCACGTGGGTCCCCGAGCCTTTCGATCCCGCGCAGGCGATCGAATGGAGCCCGGTATGGTCCTTGACTGAGAAGCGGCGGCGCTTCGTGCCCACGGGATACTGTTATTACTTCTATCCACTCCGCGAGAGCCGCCTGTTCACGCGGGCGGATTCGAATGGAAGCGCCGCTGGCAACACGCGCACCGAGGCCGTACTGCAGGGGTTTTTGGAGCTCGTGGAGCGCGACGCGGTCGCGCTCTGGTGGTACAACCGCCTGCGCGTGCCGGGGGTGGACCTCGGGAGCTTCGAGGAGCCTTATCTGCTCGACACCGCCCTGCACTGGCGCGCCCGAGGGCGCGAGCTCTGGGCCCTCGACCTGACGAGTGACCTCGGTATTCCCACGTTCGCGGCGATTTCACGACGGCTCGATGGGCCATTTCCAGCCATCATGTTTGGCTTCGGCGCGCACCTCGACGCGCGGCTGGCCTTGCTCCGTGCAGTCACCGAGCACAACCAGCTCATTCCGTTTGCCTTCACGGGCGACGCGGGCAAACCCTCGCCGGGCGGGCTCATCGTCGATTGGTTGCGACAGGCCACCCTGGACTCCGAGCCTTATTTGCAACCGAGCGCCGCTCCTCCTCGCACACCGCGTGATTTCGCGCTGCCCGTCGGCGAGGACCTCCGGGAGGCCGTGGAGTTTTGCGTGGAACGCGCCCGCGACCACGGGCTCGAAACCCTGGTGCTCGATCAAACCCGGCCCGACACAGGCCTCGTGGTGGTCAAAGTGATCGTGCCGGGGCTCCGCCATTTCTGGGCCCGCTTCGGCCCGGGCCGACTTTACGACGTGCCCGTCTCCATGGGCCGGCTCGAAGCGCCTCTGCCCGAGGAATCCATGAATCCCCACCCGATGTTCATCTAGTACGTGCCGCGGAGGTGACGTTGCCATGATGGAACCCTGGCGCAGACGGCTCGGTCTCCGCTTCCGCGAAGGGGTCAACTGGAGCCGAGACGAGGGCGGCGCCGCTCGGTTGACCTCGCCCTCGTTCCCCCCGATCCCGCTCGGGGCGCTGCCGCAGGCATTGCTCGCCGCGTTCGAGCGCCTCGGCGCCGAGGACCCCACGATCGAGGCGCTGGCCGAAGGTGTCGCCGCAGAGGACGGCCCCCTCGTGGTGGCGACGTTGCTCCACCACCTCCGCCGCCTGGAGCAGCTCGCGCTGCTCGCTTATGCCGTGCGTGACGGAAATACCACGATCGCGGTGCTGCAACCGATCTCGCCCTGGTTTTCGCTGGGCAGCGGGGCCATCACCTCCGAGCGCCGTTACGTGCTCTCCCGCTTCGCATATCAGCGTCGCGTCGGGGAAGGCCTCGTGCTGGAATCGCCCCGCTGTCATGCGCTCCTGCGCATCGAAGACGCCCGGACCGCCGCCCTTTGCTTCGCGCTCGCCCGCCCGACCGCGCCCGCGGCACTCGCCGTGCCCGGAGCGAGTTCCGAGGCCATGACCACCCTCGTCGGCCTGCTGATCGCAGCCGGATTCGTGATCCCGGCCGAGGATGCGGGGGGCACCGAGGAAGAGCAGGCATTCGAGCTCGCGAGCTGGTCCTTCCACGACCTACTTTTCCACGCGCGCAGCCGCCCCGGCCGCCATTTGGGGCCTTGCGGCAAGACGTATCCCTTTCGTGATCGCGTCCCGCCGCCGCCCGCCCTGCGGCCGCCTCGCACCACCGCCGATCCTCCGATTGCGCTTTACCGCCCGGACCTCGACGCGCTCCGCACGAGCGACCGCCCCTTCACGGCCGTGCTCGAGGGCAGGCGCAGCGTGTACGCGCAGGGGCGCGAGCCCATTTCGATCGAGCAGCTCGGCGAGCTCCTCTATCGGTCGGCGCGGGTCTGCGCGCATGTCGCCGCGACGCCCGAATGCGCCTACGACTTCACCTTGCGCCCCTCCCCCTCCGGCGGCGCCTGCCACGACCTCGAGATCTACCTCGCCGTCGATCGCTGCCGTGGCCTTTCCGCGGGCCTCTACCATTACGACCCCGACGCGCACACCCTCTCCCGCATCCAGGGCCGCACGCCCGAGGTCACGGCCCTGCTCACGGGCGCCGCGTTCGCGACCTGCCGCACCGAATTGCCGCAGGTGCTCCTCTGCCTCGCCAGCCGATTCCAGCGCGTGTCCTGGAGCTACGAGGGCATTTCTTATTCGGTCACCCTCAAGAACGCGGGCGTGCTTTACCAGACGTTTTACCTGGTCGCGACCGCGATGGACCTCGCCTGCAGCGGCGTCGGTCGGGGAGATTCGGACCTCTTCTGCAAGGCCGCCGGCACCAATTATTACGCGGAGACGACCGTGGGCGAGCTGGTGCTCGGCAGCCGCCCCGAGGGAGACGAGGCATGACCCGCGATCGTGTCGACATCGAGGGCAGCGCCCGGCCGCCCCTGTTCGGTGCTGTCCTTCAGGGCGACGTCGCCCCCGACGAAATCGTGACCGCCGTGCTTTGGCTCCGCACCCCGGAAGGCTCTCCGCCACTCGTGGAGACAGCCTGGAACGTGGTCCGGACGCGGGAGCCCTGGTCGCACGAGCGTTATGCGGCCACCTATGCAGCGAACGCGGAGGACCTCGCGCGGGTCGATGCGTTTGCCCGTGCGCATGATCTTTCGGTGGTCGACATCCATCACGCTGCGCGGTCGGTGACGCTCCGCGCAGCCGCGAGAGCTTTCGAGGCGGCATTCGGCGTGAAGCTGAAACGTCATGCCTACAAGGGGGAAGTCGACATCACCCACGACGCGCCCCTCTCCGTCCCGGCGAACCTCGAAGGCGTGATCCTCTGGGTTTTCCTGCCCCGCCACGCGCCCGTCGTGGACGCCATCCCGCCGCCTCGAAGGCGCGTCGAGGTCGCTCCCGCTCCCCCTGCCGACGCTCCTGACAAACCCTGGCGATTTCACCCGCCGCCCCGCTTCGCGAAAGCTTACGATTTCCCGGACGAGCTCACGGGGGAAGGCGTCTGCCTCGGTGTGCTCGCGCTTTATGGCGGCATCTCCCCGGACGACATGCAGGTCTTTTTCGAAGGCCTGGGCATGCGCGTGCCGGACATCGTCACCGTGGGGCCCAACCGCTGGGCGACCGGGCACGACGCCTGGGCCAATTACGAGGTCAGCATGGACGCGCAGATCGCCTTCTCCTGCGCGCCCGGCGTCCGGCCCGTGGTTTATTTCTCGGACGCGCGCGGAAACGACGACACCACGAGCTACACCTATTTCCAGCTCTTCAACACCGCGCTCTTCGATACGGTGAACCGGCCCTCCGTGCTCACGCTCAGCGCGGGGCTCCCCGAGGATCTACCCGGCGTGTGGACCCGGGCCGAAGCCACACGCATCAACGAACTGTTCGTCATCGCCGCCATCCTGGGAATCACGGTTTGCCTTCCTTCGGGCGACTCCGGATCCATTTTCCCCATGGCGCAGGGCATGTTTTCGGCCCCCTCGCTGGTCTATTTCCCCGGCTCCAGCCCCTGGGTCCTTTGCTGCGGCGGCACAACACTGATCCTCGACGAGCAGGGCGCCCGGAAGGACGAGGTGGTGTGGAATCGCCTCGCCGACACCATGTTCCTCGCTTACGGCAATGCCGGCAGGATCGCCAACCTCGGCAGCAGCAGCGGCGGCGTGAGCCGTTATTTCGAGTGCCCCGAATGGCAGGCACACGCCGCCGTCCCCGCCCGGACCTTTGCCACGTTCCGCGACTGGGTCTTCACCGAGCCCGCGAGCACGTTCGCCGGCCGCGGCTGCCCCGACGTCGCAGCCCACGCCGACTTCTTCGAAGGATATCGCATCTTCGTGGACGGCGCGTATCGCTACGGCGGCGGCACGAGCGCGTCCACGCCCCTCCTCGCGGCGCTCGTCGCCCGCCTCTGCCAGGGCGTGGGGAGACGCCTCGGGTTCCTCAATCCGCTGCTCTATCGATTGCAACTCGAAGAAGGGGCGAACGTCTTCCGCCCCATCGTCGCCGGCAACAACGGCGGGTATGCCGCGTCGCCGGAAGCGGGCTGGAACGCCTGCACCGGGCTCGGCGCCCCCCGCGGGCGAGCGCTGCTCGAAGCGCTCCGCAAAGTTTACGGCGTCTAGGGAATCGCCCCCGCACGGGCGCTTACCTCGGCGCCTGCGGGGTTCGTCCCAGCAAACTCCATCGTGCCGTCGTCGACCTCTCCGAATCGCAACGCCGCAATGTCCAGCAAGTAATTCTGGTTGACCTTCCACGGCTTCTTGGAGCCCTGCCTCGGAAACGCGTGGACCGAGCGCTGCACATAACCCGACGAGAAGTCGAGTAGCGGCAAGTCCTCCACGTCCGAATCCTTGCGGCGCGGCGTGCACCGGCGCGCGCCGATCGCATCCATGTGATTCAGCAAGCGGCAAACGTATTCGGAGACGAGGTCGGCCTTCAGCGTCCACGACGCATTCGTGTACCCGAACGCGCATGCCAGGTTCGGCACGTCGCTGAACATCACGCCCTTGTAACTGAGGAGCTTCGACGGCTCCACGCGGCGACCGTCCACCACGACCTCCACGCCGCCGAGGAAGAGGAGCCGGAGCCCCGTCGCCATGACCACGAGATCCGCTTCGAGCTCCTGCCCGGACGCGAGCCGGATCCCCTTTTCGGTGAACGTCTCGATATGATCGGTGACGACCGACGCCCTGCCCGCCTTCACGGCCTTGAAGAGATCCCCGTCCGGCACGACGCAAAGGCGCTGATCCCACGGATTGTATCGAGGCGTGAAATGTTTGTCGACGTCATAGTCGGGCCCGAGTTTTTTTCGCACGAGGTCGACGATTTGCTTTTTCACGCTCGCCGGCCTCCGCCGCGCGAGCTGATAAAAGAACATGCCCAGGAGCACGTTTTTCCAGCGCGTGACCTCGTAGGCGACGTGCGTAGGGACCCGCTGCTGAAGCCAGCGCGCGATCGCGTCCTGGGACGGGAGCGACACCACGTACGTCGGCGAGCGCTGGAGCATCACCACGTGCGCGGCCTCCTTCGCGAGCTCCGGCACGAGCGTGACGGCCGTCGCGCCGCTGCCGATCACGACCACGCGTTTCCCGCGATATTCCACGTCCTCCGTCCAGAATTGCGGGTGCACGACGCGGCCCTTGAAGCGCTCGATGCCCGCGAATTCAGGGGCATGGCCCTTCTCGTAATCGTAATAGCCGCTGCACATGAGAAGAAAATTGCACGTGAAGCGGACGATCTCCTTCGACGGGCCGCGCTCGACCTCCACCGTCCACGCCGCGCGCTCGCTCGACCACGTGGCGCGCTTCACCCGGCAGCCGAACCGGATCTTCGATTCGAGCGCGAGCTCCTCGGCCGTCTCGCGGATGTACGCGAGGATCGACGGCCCATCCGCGATGGCCTTCCGCTCCTTCCACGGCTTGAACGAATAGCCGAGCGTGTACATGTCGGAGTCGGACCGGATGCCCGGATAACGGAAAAGGTCCCAGGTCCCGCCGATGGCCTCGCGCCCCTCGAGGATCGCGAAGGTCTTGCCGGGGCATCGGGTCGTGAGGTGGTGGGCCGCCCCGATCCCCGATAACCCTGCCCCCACGATGATCACGTCGAAATGTTCGGACATCTCTCACACCTGCTCGTCACGACCCGCGGATGGCCCCACGATAGCAGGATGCGGACGCGCTGGCGAGCCGGCGCGCGCAGATCCTCCTCGTCCTCCACCACGGGCACGCGGCCGCGGCTATCGACGACCATCGGCGCCTCCCAGGGGCAGGCGGAAGCAAAATAGGCTGCCGCGGCCCTCCTCGCTCCCGAACCACATCGCGCCACCGTGCGCCTCGACGATCGCACGCGCGATGAAAAGCCCCACACCCATCCCACCGGAATCGTGCGGCGTTCCGGTGTGCGCGCGATAGAATCGCTCGAAGATACGCCCCTGCCTCGCGCGCGGAATGCCGACGCCGCGATCCCGGACGCACACGCGAGCCTCTCGACCTTCCACGCTCACCTCGACCTCGACCTCGCTTCCCGGAGGGGAATAACGAAATGCATTGTCGAGCACGGTGTAGACCACGGATTCGAGGCGCTGACGGTCTGCCGGGAGGCTCACCTCCCCCTCGATGCGCAGCCGGATCGCGTGGGACCTTCCGGCTGCGAAACGACCCGTGACTTCGCGCACGAGCGCGGGCAAATCCACGAGCTCCTGCACGAGATCGAGCTTGCCCGTCTGGAGCTGCGAGATGTCGAGCAGGTCCTGGACGATCTTGTCGATACGGTTCGCCCCTCGATTGATGGCCTCGAGCGCGCTGCGCGATCGCGGCGTCAGATCGGCCGGCGCGCGGCGAAGGAGGAGCTCTGCGTGACCCTTCATCACGGCGACCGGCGTCTCGAGCTCGTGGGCGGCGACCCGGACAAACTCCTCTTTGAGCCGCTCGAGCTGGATGTACTGGGTCACGTCGCGTCCGATCCAGACCGCGCCGCGGACGTCGCCTTTCCGATCGAGAATGGGCGCCGCGCTCCGTTCGATGTACGCGGTGCCTGCCGTGCCGGGCAGGCGCGCGATGATCCGCTCCCCCCGGACGGTCTCGCCCTCGAGCGCACGGAGGAGCGGCATTTCCTCGCGCTTGATCCGCCGCCCGTCGAGATGGCGAATCTGCATGGAATCGATGAGGGTCCCGGGATCCCGCGGCACGTCGATCCCCCGCTCGATGCCGAACAGGCGCAAGGCCGCCTGATTCGCCAGGGTGACCCACGCGACGGCGTCGATGACGAGGACAGCATCGACCATGATATCGGCCAACGTTTCGAGCTCGGCCGCGCGCCTCTCGGCGGTGTCGGTGCAGGCGAGGAGCCTCGCCTCGCTCTCCTGAAAGGCCTGCTCGGCTTGGTGAAGACGCTCCATGATCTCCCGAGAGGTCAGTGTCGCGGGAGGAGGCGCCGTGCCATCGAGTCCTTTGGGTGTCGGTCGCCGCGTGTGGATCTTGCCGGTCGCGGGCATACCTCGAAGCTGGGTCCCGGCGACGCTGACCGCAACGCAGAGCGAGTCAGGGGTGAACGTCGAGCCATGCTCCCACGGCGCAACCGACGAGAGCGGTCGCAATGCTGATGGCCGCGAGCTCGAGCCCGCTCTCCGAGCGCCGTGCCAGACCGCCGCGGGAGGCCGCCTGGTCGGCGCTCTCCCGCGCGTCTGCGGAAGCTCAGCCCTTCCAGTGCGGGGGAATCGTCTTCTCGTAATAGGGCAATGCCTCGATGCGCTTCATCCAGGCGGTGATGCGGGCAGGCCAGCGGTCGCCGAGGCCGTGCGCGGGCAGCCGGTCGTCGACGCGACGGATGGCCCGGATGTGCGGGTAGGCCGCGAAATCGGCGAGCGAGAGCTCCCCTGCGAGCCAATCCCCCGTGAGCCCCGCGTCCCATCGCGCGAGCTCTTCGAGGACCGCCGCCTGCGCCTCGGCGATCTTGGTCGCGTCTCGTGCCTCTTCCTTGGTGTACAAAGTTTCCTGGAACAGACGGCGCTGCACCGGGGCGATGTAGCCGTCGGCCTCGGCGGCGAGCTGGCGAGCCTTCGCGCGCGCGGTCACGTCTCGCGGCCAGAGCGGGGAATCGGGGAATCGTTCTTCGAGGTACTCGACGATCGCGTTCGATTCGGCGATCACGAGGCCGTCATGCACGAGGACGGGCACCTTGCCGCGCGGGTTGATCGCGAGATATTCAGGGGAACGCGTCTCGCCGCGGTCGAACGTAAGCAGCTTCCACTCGTAGTCGAGCTTCTTGTGCTCGAGCGCGAGCCATACCTTCCAGGCGTACGGCGATCCGGAGCCGTAGTAAAACGTGAGCGACATCGAAGCGAGCCTCCTTCAGCCGAACGCGGCCGGGCCCGGAGTAAAACCACTCCAAAGGGCGAGGTCAACCGCCCGGGAACGATCTGCTTGTGCTCCGCGCCGTCTGAACATATGATCAGCTCATGATCCCGCTCCGCACGATCGCGCTCGACGAGACGCACCACGTGCAGGTCGGCGCCCTGCCGAAGGCCCTGGTCCCGGACGCGGCCGGCTTCGAGGCGCTCTGGGCGCTGCACCCCGACGTGTTCCACGAGATCAAGATGCACGGCCGCCTCGTGCGCACGCCGCGATGGCAACAGGCGTACGGCGCGGATTACCGCTACACGGGCAACACGAATCGCGCGCTGCCGCTGACGCCGCAGATGGACGTCTGGCTCGGCTGGGCGCGCGAAACCTTCGAGCCGCGGCTGAACGGCCTGCTCTTCAACTGGTACGACGGCGCGGAGGGGCATTACATCGGCAAACACCGCGACAGCGACATCAACCGCGTCGAAAGCTCGCCGATCGTCACGTTCTCGTTCGGCGAGGAGCGGGTGTTCCGCATGCGGCCGTGGCGAGGAAAAGGGTTCGTCGACGTACCCGCAGTGCATGCGGGGGTCATCGTGATTCCGTGGGACACGAATCGAACCTGGACCCACGAAGTTCCGGCACCGAAGGGCTCGCGCGGGCGAAGGATTTCCGTGACGATCCGGGCGTTTCACGGCTGATTCCGCGCCGCGTGGTATTCCCGCGCGATCGTCGCGGCAGCTTCCCGCGTGCGCTCGGATGCTTGCTCGGCGGCGCGCGCTTTTTCGAAGGCGCGCGTGGCCTCCTCTTGCGCAGCCGCGAGCGCGTCGTGCGCGCGTGCCTCGGCCTCCCGGGCGCGCTTGGCCTCCTCTTCTGCGCGCACGGCCTCCCGCGACGCGCGGTCCGATTTCGCCAGAGCCTCGGCCACGGCCCGCTCGGATGCCTCGGCGGAAGCGCGCAACGCTCGGGCCTCCTCGGCGCGGCGGGCCGACTCCGCTTCGGACGCTGCCAGCCGATCGCGCAAGGCTTCAAGCCGGCGGCGGCGTTTCTCCTCCGCCTTCCGCTCCTCCTCCGCGCGCCGGGCGCGTTCTTTCTCCTCCGCGGTGGCCTTCGCCAGGCGCTCCTTCAGCAATCGCGCCTGCTCGGCCTCGCGCCTCTGCAATGGCGTGGGCCCCATCTTTTTCGGAGCCTCTTCTTTCGGCGACTCCACCCTCGGCGCCGACGCAGGCCGGCGCGGCAAAGAGGCTTCGAGACCCGCGAGGACCTCGAAACCAGGCGGATCCACCTCGCGCACGAGCCGCCCCCGGTCGAGCAAAACACGGCCGTCGGGCCGATGCGCGAGGGCGCGCAGGGTCTCCGCGATACGACCGATCTGCGCCTCGCTCGCGCCGAGCCCGGCCGCCGACAACGCCTCCCGAGCCGCGCGCAAAAGCTCACCGAGCGCCCGCTCCTCGTCCTTCAGCGCAGCCCGAAATGGCTCGGTCCGTCCGCCCGTGAGCGCTCCGATCTGCGCCGCCCGCGCCCGATCCCCCGCGTCGAGCAGCGCCTCGAATTTCGCACGCCGCCCGCGAAATACCTGATTCACCGCCCAGGCCGCCTGGTTTGGCTTGGGAAGGATCGCGACGGCCTTGGCCTCCTCCCGCCGCCCTTCGCTGCGCAGCCGCCGCGCGAGCGCGTCACGCGCCGCCGTGAATTCGCCGAGCGGGAGACCATAAAGGTGATCGACCTCCGCCTCGACGTCCGCTGCCGGAGAGACGGCCACCGCGGACCGACCTCAGGCCGCGCGACGGCTCGATCCGAGCGCCTGATCGAGATCGTCGGCGAGGGCCTCTGGGGTCGCATAAATCGCGGCCGCCCCCGCCTGTTCGAGCAAGTCGCGCTCGATTCCGCCGGTGAGCACGCACAAACAAGACAGATGGATCTGCTTCGCCGCGACGATGTCGTACACCGTATCGCCCACGACGAACGCCTCGGCCGGCCGCCCCAGCGCCGAGAGCGCCTCCGCGAAAATATCGGGCGCGGGTTTCGTCGTGGAGACGTCGTCCTTCGAGATGATGACGTCCACGTGCTTCGCCGCCGGGCCGAGCTTTGCGAGCAGCCGATCGAGCTCCTCGCGGCGCGCCGAGCTCGCCAGCGCGATGCGCACGCCTCGCTCGCGCAGCGCTTCGAGCAGCCGCGTCGCGCCGGGAAGAGCGCGCGCATGCTCGATGAGGCCCGTCTCGACGTATTCCTCCGCGTGAAAGGCGCTCGCCTGCTCGGCGACGTCGTCCGGGACCTCGCCCAGAATCGCGGGCACGAGCCTGTCTCCGCCCATTCCGATCGCGTGCAGGATCCGGTTCGCCTCGATTTCCCTCCCCAGCCGCTCGAAGGCCCGCCGCCAGGCGAGCACGTGCAGGAGGTTCGTATCGATCAGCGTCCCGTCCACGTCGAGCAATGCCGCTTGGTTCATGACGCTCCCCCTCGCCGGCAAATTCGAGGCCTGCCCGGCGGGGCTACAGCAGCATCGCGATGGGCAAGACGGCCGGCCTCTTGCCTCGCTCCCGGTGGGCAAACGCCGCTCGCACGCCGCGGCTCAGCGCATCTTCCAGCGCCGGCGCCAAGGTCCGCATCGGCGCCGACAGCCGCGCAAGCTCCTCCTCCGCGTTTTGCCGCGCCCTCGCGTGGAGCTCGCTCCCTTCGTCGAAATGCGCCACCCCGCGCGCCAGAAGGTCCGGCCCCCGCACGACCTCGCCCGTCTTGCGATCCGCGACCACGAGCACCAGCACCATTCCTTGCTCCGAAATCACTTCCCGCTCGCGCAAGACGAGCTCCGATACGTCGAGGCCTCCCCGTGCGTCGAGCCAAACGCGCCCGCTCGGCACCGGCGCGCCAAGACGCATCTGGCCGCTCTCGATCGACAGCACCTCGCCGTCCTCGATCACGAAAACGTCCGCCGCCGAGAGCCCCATCCGGATCGCCGTGCGCGCGTGCGCGAGCAGCATCCGGTATTCGCCGTGGATGGGCACGAAATGCCGCGGTCGCACGGCGTCGATCAGCATCTTCTGCTCCTCCATCTGCGCGTGCCCGCTCACGTGGATCGGATCAAAAGCCCTATCCACGACCACCGCGCCGCGCTTGGCGAGCCGATTCGCGATCTGACCGACCGCGATTTCATTGCCCGGGATCGCGCGTGACGAGAAGATCACGGTGTCGCCCGCCTCGACGCGCAAGTGCCGATGATCGCCGGTGGCCATGCGCGCGAGCGCGCTGTTCGGCTCGCCCTGCGCGCCCGAGGTGAGGACGATCAGCGCCTCGGGCGGCATTCCTGCGGCCTTGTCGACGTCGAGCAGCACGCCGTCGGGAATGTCGACGAGCCCCTGCGTTTCCGCGATCCGCACGTTCGTGCAGAGGCTGCGGCCGGCGAGCGTCACCCGGCGCCCGAGTTTGTCCGCGAGATCGAGGATGCTTTGCACCCGGTACACGTTGGAGGCGAAGAGCGCGACGACGATCCGTCCCCTCGCCTCGCCGAAGCGCCGCGCGAAGGCCTCGGCCACCGCGCTCTCGCTCACGGAAAAACCCTCCCGCTCGGCGTTCGTCGAGTCCGAGAGAAGCGCGGCCACACCCGCCTTGCCATACTCGGCGAACCGCGCGATATCCAGGCGCTCGCCGCCCACAGGCGTCAGGTCGATCTTGAAATCCCCCGTGTGCACGAGGATCCCTTCGCCGGTCTCGAGGGCGAAGCCCACCGCATCCGGAATCGAATGCGTGACGCGGATCGGCTCGACCCGGAAGGGCCCCGCCTGGAAACGTTCGCCCGGCCAAACCTCGGTCAGCGGAGCCGAGACTCCGAGCTCGACGAGTCGCTCCCTGAGGAGCCCGAGCGTGAAGCGGGTCCCGTAGACGGGCACCCGGAATTCGCGGAGCACCGAGGGCAGGCCGCCGATGTGGTCCTCGTGCCCGTGCGTGAGGAGCACGGCGTCGAGCCCGCCCGCCTCGCGCAGATAACGCAGCTCGGGAATGGCCACCTCGACGCCCAGCACTTGATCGTTCGGAAAGAGCACCCCGCAATCGACGAGCACGCGGCGGCCATCCTCTTCGATGACCATCGCGTTCATCCCGACCTCCCCCAATCCGCCGAGCGGAATGATGCGAACCGCCATGCTCGAAAATCTAATCGGCCCCATCCCCCAGGGTCAGCGCCCTGTACCATTGCAGCGTGAGTGCACGGCACGATCGCTCGTTATACAGCCGAGACCGGTTCGTCTGCTTGCTGTTCCAAGTAACTTATGAAGCTCGGGCGTGTCCCTACGGAGCGTCCCGACGCGGAAATCAATGCCACACGGGCGGGCTCGGGATGCAATGAATCATTCCCGTCCCGGTCACGGTTACCTCATCCCGGACGAACCCGCGATCGCCCGGCTCCTTTAGGCCCATTCGTGAACCGTTTTCCCTCTCCCGTCGACGATCTGTGCGCGCGTTTCGTACAGGCTCAACTCGCGGGCGATCGGCGTGAAGCGTTGCGCCTCGTGATGGACGAGGGCGTCGGGCGCGGCGCGCCGGCCTCGGAGGTCACGTTGCGCGTCCTCCAGGCAGCGCAACGCAAGATCGGTGAGCTCTGGCAGGACAACCGGATCAGCGTCGCCGACGAGCACCTCGCCACCGCGGTCGCGCAGGTCGTCCTCGCGCACCTCTACCTGCTCTCGCCCGCCTCGCCGCTCGTCGACAAGATCGTCCTCTTCGGCTGCGTCGAGGGCGAGCACCACGATTTCCCCGCCCGTCTCGCCGCCGACGCCCTCGACCTCGCGGGCTACGACGTGCGCTTTCTCGGCGCGGATGTCCCCACCGAATCCCTCGTGTCCATGATCCGCCGAGAGCGCCCCGACCTCGTCGCCCTCTCGGTCACCATGAGCTTCAATCTGCGCTCGCTGCGCATGACCGTGGCGCGGCTCCGGTCCGACTTCGGCGAGGCGCTGCCCATCCTCGTCGGCGGCGCCGCCTGCGACACGCTCGCGAATCCAGCGGAGGAGCTCGCCGCCGACGGGTTCGCCCGCGACGCCCACGATCTCGTCGGGATCGTGGGCCGACTGGTCTCCCGCCCAGCGCCCCATGCGCTCGGAGGGACACCTTGACCGAAGGAATGGCCGCGCGCTGGCTCTCCGAGAGCCGAGAGCTCGTGCTCGCGTGCGACGCGCAAGGGCTCATCCGGTGGGCCGACACGCGAGCGCGAAGCCTCCTCGGCGCGCAACCCGGCACCGCGCTGACCACGCTCTCCGTCCCCGGCACGGAAGAAAAAACCCAGGCGCTGCTCACGCGCGCGGCCGTGAACGACATCCGCAACTGGGAGCTCTCGCTCCTCTGCAACGGCAAGCCCACCACGGTGTCGTTCAGCGCACGCCCGGACGGCAAGGGCGGCACCGAGCTCTTCGGCTTCGTGTACCCCGAGGGCTACGGCGGCGCGATCGAGCAGCTCAGCCGCGCCCTCACCGAGATCGTCAACCTGAACCGCGAGATCGTCCGGCAAAAGCGCGAGATCGAGACCCAGCAGACCGAACTCGACGAGTCGAACCGCGGCGTGGTCACGCTCCACGCCGAGCTCGAAGACAAGATCGACGCGCTCCGCCGCACCTCCGAGGTCCGCAGCCGCGTCCTCGCCAACGTGAGCCACGAGTTCCGCACGCCGCTGCACTCGATCCTGGGTTTGTCCCAGCTCCTGCTCGACGGCAGCGACGGCCCGCTCACGGACGAGCAGCAGAAGCAGATCCGCTTCATCCGCACCTCGGCCGAGGAGCTCTCGCAGCTCGTCAACGACGTCCTCGACCTCTCCAAGGCCGAGTCCGGCAAGCTCACGCTGCGCGCGGAGGCCTTCACGGCCTCCAGCTTCTTCGCCGCCATGCGCGGCATGCTCCGGCCGCTTTTGCCCTCCCACCCCGGCGTCGATCTCCTCTTCGAGCTGCCCGAGGGCGACATCACGCTCGAAACCGATCAGGGCAAGGTCGCCCAGGTCATCCGCAACCTCGTCACGAACGCGCTCAAGTTCACCGAGCAGGGCCGCGTCGTGGCGAGCGCCGTGCGGCGCGGCGACGACGTGGTCTTCACCGTCGAGGACACGGGCATCGGCATCGCGCCCGAGCATTTCGACCGTATCTTCGAGGAGTTCGGACAGATCGACGGGCCGGTCCAGCGCAAGCACAAGGGCACCGGCCTCGGCCTCGCGCTCTCGCGGCGCCTCGGCGAGCTGCTCGGCGGGACGCTCACGGTCGAGAGCGAGCTCGGCCTTGGCTCGACCTTCACCCTCACGATCCCCGCCACGCACCCCGAGGTGCGCGAGCTCGCGACGCTCGCCGCGCGCCCGCTCGATCCCTCCCGCGCGCCCGTGCTCATCGTCGAGGACGACCGCAAGACGATGTTCATCTACGAGAAGTTTCTCTCGCTCGCGGGCTTCCAGGTCGTACCGGCGCGCACCGTCGACGACGCGCGCAGGCTGCTCGGCACGTTCCGACCCGCGGCGATCGTGCTCGACATCATGCTCGAAGGCGAGGCCACCTGGGACTTCCTGGCCGAGGTGAAGCAGAGCGCCGAGACGCGCGAGATCCCCGTCCTCGTCGTGACCGTCACCAACAAGGAGCAACGCGCGCGCGCGCTCGGCGCCGACGAGTTCTGGCTCAAGCCGGTCGATCAGGATCACCTGCTCCGCAAGCTGAAGAGCGTGACGCGCCCCGGCACGCCCACGCGGCTGCTCGTCATCGACGACGACGAGCGAGCCCGGTACCTCATCCGCAAGCTGCTCGAAAAGACGCCCTACGAGCTCGTCGAAGCGCGCACCGGGCCCGAGGGCGTTGAGCTCGCCCAGAAGCTCCGTCCCGAGGTCATCTTCCTCGACTTCCTGCTCAAGGACGTCACCGCGTTCGACGTCCTCGACGACCTCAAGGCCGACCCGCGCACGCGGGGCATCTCCGTCGTGATCGTCACGTCGCACGTGCTCGAGCCCTCCGATCGCGAGCGGCTCGTGGCCGAGACCGAGGCGATCCTCTCGAAGGACAGCCTTTCGCGCGAGCTCGCCATCCACCGCATTCGCGACGCCTTGCGGAAGGCAGGTGTCGGCACCTCATCGAGCACGGAGTGACGGGACGCATGCAAAGAAACAACGGCAAGCCGCAGGAGCATGTGGGCAAGATCCTCAACGTCAACGACAACGAGGTCGCCCGTTATCTGGGCACCACCATGCTCCGCAGGGCCGGCCTCGACGTCATCGAAGCGTCGAGCGGCATGGACGCGCTCGAGATGGTCCACCGCGAGCTGCCCGACGTGGTGGTGCTCGACGTCAAGCTGCCCGACATCGACGGCTTCGAGGTCTGCAGGCGCATCAAGGCGAACCCGCGTACGGCCGGCGTGAAGATCCTTCACACGTCAGCGACGTTCGTCTCGCTCGACAAGAAGGTGCAGGGGCTCGACATCGGGGCCGACGGATATTTGACGCAGCCCTTCGAGGCGACCGAGCTCGTGGCCACCGTGCGCTCGCTCCTCCGCCTCGCCCAGGCCGAGCGTGAGCTCCGCACGCGCGCCGATCGCCTGGCGGAGGCCGACCGCCGCAAGGACGAGTTCCTCGCCATGCTCGCGCACGAGCTGCGCAACCCGCTCGCCGCCATCACCGCCTCGCTGCCCATGCTCGAGCAACGTGACGCCGTGAACCAGGGCGAACGCCGCGCGCGCGAGGTGCTGCGCCGCCAGACCGTGCACCTCGCGCGGCTCGTCGACGATCTGCTCGACGTCTCGCGTGTCACGCAGGGCAAGATCGAGCTGCGTCTCGAGCCGGTGGATCTCAAGAGTTTGCTCGCGCGTGTCGTGCTCACGACGCGGGAGCGCGGCACGAACCAGCGCGGCCAGACGCTCGCGCTCGCGCTGCCGGACGCGCCCATCCAGGTCCGCGGCGACGTCACGCGGCTCGAACAGATCTTCACGAACCTGCTCGACAACGCGAGCAAGTACACCGACGTCGGCGGGCACATCCGCGTGAGCCTCGAACCGGCCTCCGTGGGCGGCGCCGCGTTCGCGCGGATACGCGTGCGCGACGACGGCATCGGCATCACGGCCGACGCGCTCCCCATGATCTTCGGCCTCTTCGCGCAGGCCAGCGTGACGCTCGCCCGCTCGCGCGGGGGCCTCGGGATCGGGCTCACGCTCGTGCGCACGCTGGTGGAGCTGCACGACGGCGAGGTGGAGGCGCGGAGCGACGGCATCGGCCGAGGCGCCGAGTTCGAGGTGCGCCTGCCGCTGCTCGATCTCGCGGAGACGGGCGAGCGTGCGTCGCTGCGCGGGATCACGGAGCTCCGACGGCGGCGCATCTGCATCGTGGAGGACAACGTCGACGCGCAGCAGGCGCTCGGCGATCTTTGCGAGATGTGGGGCCACGAGGTCCATGCCGCCTCGGACGGGATTGCCGGCGTCGGCAAAGTGCTCGAGCTCCTGCCGGACGTGACGCTCATCGACATCGGCCTGCCGGGCATCGACGGGTTCGAGGTGGTGCGGCGGCTGCGGGCGGATCCGCGCGGAAAAGGCCTCTGGCTCGTGGCGCTGACGGGATATGGCTCGCCCGAGCAACGGACGACGGCGCTTTCGGCCGGGTTCGACGTGCACCTCGTCAAACCGGTCGAGGTGCACAAGCTGCAGGAGTTGCTCGACGCGGGCCCGCCGCTCGCGCGGGCCTCGCGAATCTGATCATTCCCACTCGTAATTGAGGTCGAGGATCTTGCCCTCGGCATCCAGGCCGAAGGTCCATCGGAGCGACGTGTCTTTGCCGTAGATTGCGCGATAGACGCGCTTGCCTGGCTCTCCGGCTTTGTGGTCTTCGAGCAAGACGAGCTTGCGGAGGGGCGGCAGCAGGGCATTGCCCGGGGTCCCGAACGAGCGCAACACCGGCAAAAGCAACTCCTTCGTCAGCAGCGCAAAGACGGCGGGGTCGAGCGTGCCTTGCATCAAGCCCTCCACCACGCCTCGATGCGTGGCCGTCAGGGCGG
This sequence comes from Polyangium jinanense, assembly GCF_028435265.1. Lineage (GTDB taxonomy): Bacteria > Myxococcota_A > Polyangia > Polyangiales > Polyangiaceae > Polyangium > Polyangium jinanense. The sequence goes on from NZ_JAGTJK010000006.1 coordinate 245,836, forward strand.
GATCGGCGTCGGGGATGCCGGGCTCGGAGACCGCCGGCCAGGGCGGCATGTACAGGCTCGCGATGTTCGGCGCGAGGAGCGGGAGGAGCCGCTGTTCGTTTGTCAAGACGATCACCGAGAGCTCCTGGTCCGGAATCCGCAGCACGTCGGCGAGCGCACCGCCGCCGCTATGCCCAAAGGTCGCATGGCCGCGCAATCGACTCACCCCGAAGGCCACGCCAAACTCGCCCGCGCGACCGTCGTTCAGCTTGAATGCCGTGGCGGCGCTCGCCTGGGTCTCCCGGGTCAGGAGCGTGCCCTCGTCCATGGCGACGGCCCAGCGTGCGAGGTCCTTCACGCAGGAAAACATGCCCCCGGCGGCATAGGTGTGGACGGGATAGAGGAACCACAGGCGCTCGTGTTTGCCGTTCTCGAAGCGATAGATCGTGGCCCGGCGCGGGATGACGTCGGCCACGCGCACCGGGCCATCCTGCACCGCGTGCTCGAAACGCGTACAGGAAAAACCGAGCGGCTGGAAGATGCGGCGCTTCAAGAGCTCTTCGAATCGTTCCCCCGTGACTGTTTCGAGGACGTGCGTGAGCACCACGAAATCCGTGAGCGCGTATTCGCTGCGCTCGCCAGGCGTGTAGGCCAGCGGCCCCTTCTTGGCGGCCTCGTACCGCGCGGCCACCGAGGCGGCGGCATCATTCTGATCCTCGGGATCGTCCTTCAATCCCGACGCATGCGCAGCGAGATGCCGGACCGTGATCACCTTCCATGCCTCGGGCGCGTCGGGCAGATATTTCGAGATCGGATCATCGAGGCCGATCTTTCCCTCCTGCACGAGGAGCATCACCAGCGTGCCCGTGAACAACTTGGTCGCGGAGGCGATCTGGAACGCGGTCTCGGGCCCGACCTTCGCCTCGGACTCCAGGTCCGCGACGCCGTACGTGGTGATTCTCTCGACCTTGCCCTGACGAACGATGGCCACGGCCGCGCCGGGCACGTGGTTTTTCTCCATCACGGCGTGGATGTAAGCGTCCACGGGATCGGCGGACCCGCCGCTCCTGGTTTCCGCGGAGCGGGGCTGGTTTTGCGCGGTGCAGCCGAAAAGCAAGAAAGCAGCTAAGGCCATGTGGCCCCGAGGGATGGTACGCATGCGGCGCGGACGCTACCATGCGGCGCGAGAAGAAGGAGCCCCTCATGCATACGCGTAAGCTCGGTCCCCTCACGGTTTCTGCCCTCGGCCTCGGCTGCATGGGCATGAGCGATTTTTACGGCCCCCGCGACGAGGCCGAGTCGATTGCCACGCTCCACCGCGCGCTCGATCTCGGCGTCACCCTGCTCGACACCGCGGACATGTATGGCCCGTTCACGAATGAAGAGCTCGTCGGCCGCGCCATCGCGGGCCGGAGGAACGAGGTCGTGCTCGCGACGAAGTGCGGCATCGTGCGAGATCCGAACGACCCGACCGTGCGCGGCATCAACGGCACGCCCACGTACATCCGCAACGCGTGTGACGCGAGCCTCAGGCGCCTCCGCGTCGACGTGATCGATCTCTATCAGCTCCACCGCGTCGATCCGAAGACGCCCATCGAGGAGAGCGTGGGCGCGATGGCCGACCTCGTGAAGGCGGGCAAGGTGCGGGCGATCGGCCTGTCGGAGGCGAGCGCCGCGACGCTCCGGCGCGGGCACGCGGTCCATCCGCTGGCCTCGGTGCAAACGGAATATTCGCTCTGGACGCGGGATCCGGAGGACGACATCCTCGCTGTCTGCCGCGAGCTCGGCATCGGCTTCCTTGCCTACAGCCCCCTCGGCCGCGGCTTTCTCACCGGGCAAATCAAGCGGTTCGAGGACCTCGCGCCCGACGATTTCCGCCGCAGCTCGCCGCGCTTCCAGGGGGAAAACTTCCAGAAGAACCTCGACCTCGTGGCCAAGGTGGAGGCGATCGCCGCCGAGAAAGGTGTGAAAGCGTCGCAGCTCGCGCTCGCGTGGGTGCTCGCGCAGGGCGATTTCATCGTGCCCATTCCGGGCACGAAGCGCCGGAGCTACCTCGAAGAAAACGTCGCGGCCGATGCCATCAAGCTCTCGGCGGACGACCTCGCGCGCCTCGACGCGGTCATGCCCCGCGACGCCGCGGCCGGGGCGCGTTATCCCGAGATGAGCATGCGCCTCGTGAATGCGTGATCGGCGCGGGCGGCCCTCGCGCTCCCCGCGGAAAGCCTGCCCGCCCTGGTGCTCTGCAGCCCGTCCGCTATCCTCCCCGGCATGCTCTCCAGATTCGCGGCCAGCGGGGCCATCATCAAAAGCTATCTCGACGCGTTCAAAACATTCCCCGACGGTCCGCAAGCCGTCTTCGCGAAGTACGGGGTCGGACGGGTCGGGCCCGGCGGCGAGTTCGAGCTCCCGCCCGCCTGCCCGCTCGACAAGGTCATTGCGGCGATGAACGAGCTCTTCACGGTCATCGGTCCGCAGAGGGGTTTCGAGATGGGCGCCCAGGTCGTGAACCACGTCGCGGTCCCACCCGGGGTGATCGGCGACATCGTCACGGCGCTGCAGATCTTCGACGCAGGGTACCACCTCAATCACCTCGAAGACGGCGTGCCCATGTTCGACCCGCAGACGGGCACGATGCGGGACGGCATCGGCCATTACAAGTGCGTCTCCTCCTCCCGGCACCGGGCCGTCATGGAGGTGGACTCGCCCTACAACTGCGACCTGGACCGCGGTATCCTCCAGGCCTGGGCGCGTCGATTCGAACGCTTTGCCCTCGTCACGCACCTCGAGCCCACGGTTTGTCGAAAAACACGCGCGCCGCGTTGCCGTTACGAGGTGAGCTGGAAGTAAAACGCGGCGCCGGCACAGAAAGGAGCTTCCCTTTGCTTCGACCCATCTTTGGCGCGACTCTTTTCCTCCTCGGCGCGGCGGCGTTCAGCGCTTGCGCTTCGAACGATCCGAACGCCCCCCGACATCGCCGTCTCCAACTTCTAGGATCGCGACGTGCTCGTGCTCCTCAACGCCGGCCCCTGATCGCCCAGGAAATACCGCTCTGGAGCGTGCCGAGGGTGACGAGCCCCTGAAAGTCCGCGCCGAGGTCCACGAGCGTCTGCGCGATGGCCGGGCTCATCCCCGTGAGCACGACACTTGCCCCGAGCAATTTCGCGGCCCGCGCCGCATGAACGAGCGTGTGCGCGACGTGCGTGTCGACGATACGGATGCCCGTGACGTCCAGGATCGCCACGGTCGCCTGATGCCGCGTGATCCCGTCGAGCAATGCATCGAGGATCTGCTGCGCTCGCTGCTCGTTGATCGTGCCGACCAGAGGCATCGCGACGACATGGTCCGCGATGGGCAGGAGCGGCGTCGTCAGCTCGCGAATCGTCGCTTCCTGCGCGGCGATGATTTTCTCCTGCAAGGCGGCGCGTGCCTCCTCCGCCTCCTGCTCGCGCGACATGTCGATGGCCACCGTGCCCACGCCGAGGAGCTCGCCCTGCTCGTCGCGGATCGGAAACTTCACCGTCACGAAGGTTTTCCTCGACCCGTCGGGGATGGTCAGCGTGGCGGCGAAGTGCAGCCGCCCCTCCGTCATCGCGCGCCGATCCGCGGCATCCATCTTCGGCGCGTCCGCCGCCGCGAGCACGGACGTCCCGAGACGCCCCAAAAGCTCGGCCGTCGTGCGGCCCGCGAACTTTGCGTATTCCTCGTTCACCAGGACAAACCGACCCTCGAGATCCTTGACGAACATCAGGGCGGGCGTGTTGTCGAGGAATGCCCGCAGCACGGCCTGCTGCGCCAACAGATCCTGATCCACCCGCTTCGACTCGGTCCCGGAGGCCGCGGCCCCCTCCACCTCGGCGAGCCTGCGGCGTAGCCGCTCGACCTCCGCCCGTAGCTCGTCGCGCTCGGCCTCGATGCCGCTCGCCCTCTCGGCGCCCTCGTTCATGACATGTCCCCCGAGTCTTCGACCCTACCCGCTCTCCTGGGTACCGTAAAGCACGACGCACGTTCTGCACACGCAGGGACGACGGCGGAAACCCGTGAGACGACCAACCGATGAGCCGTCTGGATGGGGTGCGGATACTGTGGCGTCATCAGTGTGGGTACGTCGCAGCTTTCCATCCGAACCCTCGAGCCTCCTGCGGCCGGCAGTGGCGGCGGCGGCGTGGTCGTCCGGGCCCTGCCTTTCGTCGGGGACGACGCCGTCCTGGTGGCGGCCGTTCGCGCGGGCAACCGCGCGGCGATCGCAGCTCTTTACGATAGGTACGAGGCCCACGTCATGCGGACGCTCGTCCGCGTGCTCGGCGCCGATCGCGAGCTCGCCGATATGCATCACGACGTGTTCGTCCGCGCCCTCGGCTCGATCGACGAGCTGCGCGACCCGGGCGCGCTCCGCGCCTGGCTCACCTCGATCGCCATTTTCACCGCCCGGACCTGCATCTTGCGCCGCTCACGCCGATTCTGGCTCCGGCTCTTGCCGTGGTACGAAGTCCCCGAGGTGGAGGCGCCGCTGCCGAGCAGCGAGGTGACAGAAGCCCTTCGAGTGACGTACACGATCCTCGATGGTTTGCCCGTCGACGAGCGGATCCCCTTCGCGTTGCGTTTCGTCGGGGGGATGGAGCTCACGGAAATCGCGGAGGCGTGTGGCGTCTCGCTCGCGACCATCAAGCGGCGCCTCGCGCGCGCCGAGGCCCATTTCACCGAGCAGGCGCGGGAGCACCCGGCCCTCTCGGACTGGCTCGAAGGGAGTGCACGATGGGGAGCTCCGAAGAAGCGCTGATGCGGCTCGGCCGCAGGATCGCCGCGGAGCAGGACGAGATCCTCCGCCGCCGGGCGCCCGATCCCGAGGCGCGCGCTCGCCTTTTCACTGCGGACGCCGCGCGGCGGGATCGTTCTCCGCGACGAACCCGAAAACAGTTTGTCGGGGCGGCCTTCGGCGTGGCAGCAGCGGCGTGCCTGCTCTTCTTTTTCGTCGTCGGACAGCGCCCGCTCACGTTTCACGTCGGCGCGGGTGAAAACTCCTACGCGGGGAGGGCCGGTGCCTTCATCGCGACGCCGAGAGGGCGCAGGGTCCCCGTGGTCTTCTCGGATGGGACGAGCCTCCACATCCAGCCGGATTCGAGCGTCCGGATTGCCTCCGTGCATCGGGCGGGCGGGCGTGTCGTCCTCGAAAATGGCGCGCTCGAGGCCTCCGTCGTGCACCACGAGGGCACACGCTGGCTCGTCGACAGCGGCCCCTTCGAGATCCTCGTCACGGGCACGCGTTTTCATGTCGCCTGGGATCTCGCCGCCGAGCGGCTCACGTTGCACCTCGTCGAGGGCTCGGTCTCCGTCTCGGGCCCCATCCTCGGCGAAGGAATCGCCGTACGCGCCGGCGATACGCTGGAGGTAAACCGCAAGGAGGGTCGCTTCGTGATTCACCGGGACGACCCGGAGACACGCGAGACGCCGGACGTCCCCCAGAATGCGGCCGAGCCACAGCCCCTGCCCGAGGACCTGCCTGAAAAAGCCCCGGATCTGCCGTTGCCTGCGCCGAACGTCCCGCGCGCCGCGCCGCCGCGCAAAACCCCCCTTCCGCCCGCGCCGCCGGGCCCTTCGTGGCGTGATCTCGCGGCCTCGGGCAGATACAAGGACGCGCTCGAAGCAGCGGATCGCGAGGGGCTTGGTGCCATTTACGAGGCAGGGAGCGCGGCCGATCTCCGCGACCTCGGCGACGCCGCGCGCCTGACCGGTGACGTGACGCGCGCCGTGGAAGCCTTTTCCGCCCTGCGACGGCGCTTCCCGGCCGACGAGCAAGCCGCCGAGGCGGCCTTCCTCCTGGGAATCATCTCCTTCGACAAACAGGGCGCACACGCGGAGGCCGCGCGCTGGTTCTCGACGTACCTGCACGAGCGGCCGCGCGGGAGGCTCGCCCGGGAGGCCGCGGGGCGGCTCCTCGAAGCCCGCCTGCGTTCCGGCGACAAGGCGCTCGCCCGCGAGGCGGCGCGCGCTTATCTGCGTGATTTCCCCGGCGGACCTCACGCCGAGGCGGCTCGGGCGGCGGCGGGGGACGAATGAAGGCAGCCGCGCTTTGCGTGTTCCTCGCCGTGGCTTCCTTTCCTCTCGCCGCTGCGCACGCGAGCGGCGAGCCACGGATCGTCCTCGTCGCGCCCGCGAAAGACGCGGGCATCGCGGTGCGCATCCGGGCCGAGCTCGAGGCGCTCCATTTCGAGGTCCTCGACGTGGAAATGGAGGCGGGCCCGCCGGCGCGCGAGCCGCTGGAGGAAGCCGCGCGCAAGAGCGACGCGGTCGCGGCCGTGCGTATCGTTCCGTCGAGCGCCGGCGTCGAGGTGTGGATCGTCGATCGAATCACCGGAAAAACCGTGCTACGTGAGCTCGTCGCGGAAGACGAATCTCCTCACGGCGGCAGCGCCACGATGGCGCTCCGGGTGATGGAGCTGCTCCGCGCGAGCCTCATGGAACTCGACGCGCCGCGACCTCCGCCCGGCGAGGTGGCCCCGCCTGCGGTCATTCGCGAGATCCTCGCCCCTCGCCGCGCCGAGACGCCGCGCGCCGCCCCTGTCCCCGGCAGACGGCCTTTTCTCACGCTCGAGCTCGGGCCTTCCATGCTGCTGAGCCCGGGAGGCATCGGCCCCTCGGGGCTCCTCCATACGTCCCTCCACATCCAGCGGCCGAGCGAGCGAATCGGCCTCAGCACCTTCGTGTCGATCCCAGTTGTCCCGGCGAACCTCGCCGGTCCCGAAGGCGTCGCAACCGCGCGTTTTGGCCTGCTCGGCGTGGGCCTCAGGGGCTCGTTCGCGCCGCGCGGTGCCGCGTGGAACGCGAACGTGGGCGCCGGCCTCTCGGCGGTCGTGCTCCATTTCGAAGGTCGCCCCGAGCGCCCGTATGCGGGGGCGAGCGAGACGCTCTTCACCCTCGCGCCGTACCTTCGCGCGGGACTCGGCTATGCGGTGACGCCGCATCTTCGACTCCGAGCGGACGTGCTCACCGGCGTGACGGTCCAGCGGCCGGTCGTCGAATTCGTGGGGCGTGTCGCGGCGACCTGGGGTTTGCCCTTCGTCTCTCCCTCCCTCGGCGCCGAGCTCTCCTGGGATTGAAATAAAAATATCGGTCCCGTGAGCCGTGGCGACGGGCTCTGGAGACTGTTCGGGAGAGAGGTGCTCATGTCGCTACGAAATGGTTTGCGAAGTGGTGCTTTCGTCCTATCGATTGCCCTCGTCGGTCTCTTTTCCGCCGCATCCGGGCTCCTGCCTGGCTGCAACGTGATCGTCGCGGAGCCCATCCAGACGTCGAGCGACGTCGGGAATCCATGTGTGCCCTTCGTCGAGCTCGACGCCCGATTCCCCGGCACGAAGGTCACGGAGCGCAACATCGTGACGAACGATTTCCAGCAATGCGAGACGGGGATCTGCCTGATCAACAATTTCCAGGGCCGCACGAGCTGCCCGCTCGGACAACCCGAGCCGACCCCGTGCACAGGCCCGCTCGACGCGAGCTGCGGCCCGGACCAATCGTGCGTCGAGTCGGGCGTCGTCCCGGTTCCTTGTGATCCCCAGGCGGCGGACGGAGGTGCCTCGCAATGCGCGAACTACGGCGGCGCATGCAACGCGGAGCACGGCGCGTGCGAATGCACCGCGGACGACCATTGCCCCCAGGGCACGACGTGCGACGTGACCACGAAACAATGCAAGAAGTACGTCTGCCACGTGCCCGGGAGCTGCCAGAGCGAAGGCGCGAGCGAGCTCGACAACGAAGGCAAGAGCTGCTGCGTCCCCGGATCGGACGCGCCGGTCTCGAGCGCCGTCTGCGGCCAGTGCGGGTCACGCCCTCCCGAGCAAGCGGTGTATTGTTCCTGCCGCTGCGGCCCCGCGGAAGGCGCCCCGGACGAAGGAAACTATTGCGAGTGCCCGGACGACTTCGAATGCAAGGAGCTCGTCCCCTACGTCGGACTCGGCGATACGGCGGGGAAGTATTGCATCAAGAAGGGGACGGCGTCGGACGTCACGTGCGGGGCCGTGCACGGGTATTTCGACCCCGCCGCCTGCCAGGGCATCGGTTTTCCCTGACGGGGCGGCTCCCCCGCGACGACGGCCGGCGCTCCTCGCTTCGATTCTTCATCCCCGCCCGCCGCGGCCGCGCGGATGCGCACGATCGAAGGGCACGCCGTGCCGCCACGGCTCGCTCGGCACGTCGCCCTTGATCCGCGCGTGCTCCGGCTCCGGCTCGCCTGGCCCCACGCGCACGTCCGAGGTCGCCGGGGCCATCACGGTCGCGTCGTTTCGATCTCCCGCCGACCTCGGCGCTTCATTCAAATCGGCGGGCGACCCGCCGGGGCCTTGCTCCAAGCCTTTCGGCCTGCCGGGCCCGCTCCGATCTTCCGCCATGATCTCGCCTCCTCGGAGCGAGCCTGGGGCCACGCGGGACGAAGCGCCATGGCGCGCGCTTCCTCCGGCCGCCCGTGCGGCATCCTCATTGTTCGGGTTTGTCCTCGCGATCGCTGACGAGCCCCGTCGCCGGCCTGTCGCCCTCGTATCCGGTCTGCTGCACGTGCTCCTGGGCGAGGCGCTCGCTCTCGACCGTCTCGATGTCCTGCCGGACGCCCTGCTCCACGGGCCTTTCACCCTTCGGCTTGCTCGGTCCCTGATGCTGATTTGCCATCGGATGCATCCTCCCGGCGTCGTTCTCGGGCCTACCTGCGCCCACGGCAAGCGTCGAGCGACGGAAAAACCCTTCACCGCGGCGCCCGCCGCGCCCCGCGGAGCCGCGGCAGGATGTTCGCGAGCCGCTGCCCGAGCGCCACCGCGGCCGGATCCCGGAACCGGACGTGAAAATGCGTCGCGTGGCCCCAGGCATGACGGATGATCGTGTCCCGCTTCGTGGGGCTCGGAAAAACGTCCTCGAGCGGCTGCTCGCCTTCGGGCAGGGTCGCGATGTACGCTTGCAAGAGGCGCTGCACCGAGACGTCGATGAAGATCATCTCGACGTTGTTTCCCTCGATCAGCGCCCGCACGAGAGCCCACGTGCGCGCCGCGTCGAGGTTTTCCGCCGTGGCGCGCTGGTACCAGGTCGCCTGCGATTTGTAATAATACCCGATATCGGCATCGAGCCCCGATTGATGGCTGCGGTGGGGCTTGAGCCAGCCGCCCCGCTCGCGGGCGATGTCGCCGACGTAGAGCCGCGGCGAATCCGCAAAACATCGCCTCACCTCCCGCACCGCGCGCTCGATCGAGCGAATGACGAGCTCCGTGCCCCAGCCATACCCACCGGCGCGCAGGATGCCCTCGGAGTCCTTGAGCTCCACGCCGCCGAACAGCGATCCCCGCGTGGGCGAACCCACCGACGCCGAGCCGAGCGCCTCGGGTTTTTCCTTGGCGAGGCGAAAAAGCTCCGTTGCGGGCGGAGGGTCCACCACGCGCACCTCGATCGCGGGCTCCGGCATGCAACGCGGGGGCGCGGGTGGCGGCGTCGGCGGGCTCGCGGCCTGTGGCGCGTCGTTCGGCGCGGAGGCGAGCACGGACGCGACGCCCGGGAGTGCTCCCATCCGGCGCGCGGACGTCACCGGCGCGGCGGACGCCCCTTCGTTCGGGCTCGAACGCGCCCCGCGCTGCGCGGCGAAAACCGCGATCGACGCCGCAGCGACGATCACGATCGCGGAGCCAAGGGCGCGCGGGGGCACGGACCTCACGCCTTCATTCTACGACGAAAGCGCGGCGGGGCAGCCCACTTCGTGGCGCGACCGATGTTGTGAGCTCCAAAGGACGTGGTCTACAGTATCGACCGAGTCGTTCTCCAGGGAGGTTCCATGACACGCGCGCTCGCCGTCACGTTGCTTTCGTGCTTTCTCGGGTTCGTCACCGGCTGCGGCGACACGGCCGATCCGGAGCCGGACGAGGGAAATCCCTTCGAGGGCACGTACAAGGTCACGAGCCACACGAAGGACGAGATGGGCTGCACGGGGCCCGGGACCGAGGTGACGGGCAGCGACACGTTCTTCCGCCTGACCGAGGAGAACCTGTTCGGCACGGCCGTCCTCGCCTACCGCACGTGCACCGACGCGACCACGTGCGAGGAGAGCACCAATCTCTTCGCGAGCTTCATCAACATGGGGAACGGCTGGGTCCGCCACATCGAGACCGCGTCGGGCACCAGCGAGACCTGCGCGCTCTCGTTGACCGAGGGCCCGCTCGTCGAGACCGAGACGGGCTTGCGCCTGGAGAGCCGCACCCACAGCGCCGACGTCATGCTGAACATGGGCGAGGAATGCGACACCGACCTCGTCGAACCCCGGCGCGACGAGCTCACCTGCACGGCGATCGAGATCCTGGTCGCGGACAAACTCTGAACCATGTCCTACAAAACGCTCCTCTATCGCGTCGAGGGCCGTGTCGCGCGGATCACGCTGAACCGCCCCGATCGTCGCAATGCCATCACCGACGAAATGCCCGGGGAAATCCGGGCGGCGGTCGAGCGGGCGAACGACGACGACGGCGTCCACGTCCTCGTGCTCGACGGCGCGGGCGCGTCGTTCTGCGCCGGCTACGACCTCACCCTCTTTGCGGAGGGTGAGGGGCGCACCATCGGCATCCAGAACATGCCCTGGGATCCCATGCTCGATTATCGCCTCATGAAGCGCTTCACGGACGACTTCATGAGCCTGTGGCGGAGCTACAAACCCACGATCTGCAAGGTGCACGGGCATGCGGTCGCCGGCGGCAGCGACATCGCGCTCTGCTGCGACCTCGTGGTGATGGCCGAGGATGCGTTGATCGGATACCCACCCGCCCGCGTGTGGGGCTGTCCGACGACGGCGATGTGGGTGTATCGGCTCGGCGTCGAGGGCGCCAAACGTATGCTCCTCACCGGCGATCTCGTGAACGGCGTCGAGGCGAAGGCCATGGGGCTCGTGCTCGACGCGGTGCCGGCCGAGGGGCTCGACGCGCGCGTCGAGGCGCTCGCCGAGCGCATGAGCGGCGTGCCGCGCAATCAGCTCATGATGCAGAAGCTCTTGATCAACCAGGCCTACGAGAACATGGGCCTCGCCAATACGCAGATGATCGCCACGCTCTTCGACGGCATCACCCGGCATTCGCCGGAGGGGATGTGGTTCAAGAAGCTGAGCGAGGAGCAAGGCTGGAAGGCCGCGGTCACGTGGCGCGACAGCGGAAAACCGATCCCCTCGATCAAGGATCCCGACGAGGGGCAGGGCTAGTCAAGCGGCCGCAGCCTCGCGCGCGAGCCCCTCGCCGAGTCTGTCGAGCCCGATCTTCGTCCCGTGCTCGCGCCCTTCTGGCGCGTCGTGTCCATCGAGGAACGCGCCCTGCTCGGTGAACACGAGCCGCGTCCCTTTGCCTTCCGCCTTCAGCTCGATCGTCACCAGCGAGACCGAGATCCGCGTCTCGTCGCGGTGCATGTCGTACGTGTAAACGATGCGCTGGTTCGGAACGATATCCTGAAAACGCGTCTCATTCGTATAAACGGGTCCGCCTTTCGGCCCGCCTCGATACATCTCGCGGCCTCCGACGCGGAAATCGAACTCGTGCGTGCCGCCCTCGTGGCAGCTGAACCACTTCTGCTTCTCCTCCGTCCTCGAAAAGGCCGCGAATACGCGCGCCGGAGAGACCGGGTAAAACCGCTCGATGACGAAAGTGGTATGCGTGACGGATCGTTCGGTCATGGTTCATTCCTTCGGGTCAGGTTCGTCCGGGTGCTCGGCGAGGTATTCGCCGAGCCGATCGAAGCAGCGCTCCCAGCTCGCTCGCCTCTCGGCGATCCATCGCTCGGCCGTCCTGAGCGCCGTGGGCTCGAGCCGGCAGGTCCGCACCCGCCCGGCCTTCTCCGAGCGCACGAGGCCACTCGTCTCCAGCACCGAAAGGTGCTGCATCACCGCCGGCAGCGACATGGAAAGCGGCTCGGCGAGCTCACTCACCGAGGCCGGCCCACGGCTCAAACGCTCGATCATGACCCGACGGGTCGGATCCGCGAGCGCCTGGAACATACGATCGAGGGACGCGTTTTGGTTAAGCACGTGCCTAAGTATCGTCCTCGGCCCGGGATTGTCAAGAAATAGTTCGGCAAACTGTTAAGTGTTCTACCCGACAGACAAAAAAATTTTGGGGGCGTGTCGATCCGGGCATCGCTCGGTCGTCGTCACGATGAAGGCCCGTCGGGGAGCCCAGCCCGAGCAAGCCAAGAAGGAGAGACGACCATGCGATTCATGATTTGCGCCGCCCCCGATCCGAACGCCCCGAAGACCGAGGGAGCTCCGCCGAGCGACGAGCTCATCGCCGCCTACATGAAGTTCAACGAGGACCTGACGAAGGCCGGCGTGCTCGTCACGGCCGAGGGCGTGAACCCGGCCACGCAGGGTGCGCGCGTGGGCATCAAGGACGGAAAGCGGGTCGTGCTCGACGGCCCGTTCGTCGAGACGAAGGAGCTCGTCGGTGGGTTTTACCTGATCGACGTGAACAGCCGCGAAGAGGCCATCGAATGGGCCCTGCGCTGCCCCACGGGGATCGGCCACGACGACATCCTCACCATCTTGCCGATGACGAACGCGGAGGACATTCCGCCCGAGATGATGGCCATCGTCGAGAAAGCGGCGCCGACGTGGCTTCGAACGTTCTGGAAGAAAAAGTAGTGGACCTTGTCGATCCCAGGGCCTCTCGTTCGACGTGTAGCTGAAGGCAAGAAGGAGAAACGACGATGAAGTTCATGATTCTGGTCAAGGCCACCAAGGACAGCGAGGACGGCGTTCTTCCGAGCGAGGAGCTCCTCACCGCGATGATGAAGTACAACGAGGAGCTCGTGCGCGCGGGCGTGATGATCGCGGGCGAGGGGCTGCACCCGAGCTCGAAAGGCGCCCGCGTCCGGTTCTCCGGGACGAACAGGTCCGTGGTCGACGGGCCCTTCGCCGAGACCAAGGAGCTCGTCTCGGGCTTCTGGATCTGGCAGGTGCGGTCGAAGGAAGAGGCGATCGAGTGGGTCAAGCGGATGCCGAATCCCATGTACACCGACAGCGAGGTCGAGATCCGGCAGGTGTTCTCGCCCGAGGACTTCGCGCCGATCGATCCCACGGGCGAGATGCGCGCGAAGGAAGAGCGCCTCCGCGCCGAGTCGGAGGAGCGGCTCGCCGGGAAGAAGTGACGGGGGCAAACCGGGGGTTTGGGGGCGGAGCTCGGCTCGTCCGAGCGAAGCCCCCAAGCGTGAACCGAACCTTGCGCGGGCGGAAGAAGATGCTCTGATCGGTGGCCGTGACGGCCTCCGCTACGCATCGAGCGATCGACGCAGTCTTCCGGATCGAGTCGGCCAAGCTCATCGCCGGCCTCGCGCGGATCGTGCGGGACGTCGGCCTCGCCGAGGAGCTCGCGCAGGACGCGCTCGTCACCGCGCTCGAGCGGTGGCCGGAGTCAGGCATCCCGGACAACCCGGGCGCTTGGCTCATGGCCACCGCGAAGCACCGCGCGATCGACGCCATGCGCCGAAGCAAGCGGATCGAGCGCAAGCACGAGGAGATCGGTCACGCGATCGAGGCCGATCGAGAAGCCGCCGCGCCCAACCTCGAAGCCGCGATCGACGAGGACGTGGGCGACGATCTCCTGCGCCTCGTGTTCACGGCCTGTCACCCGGTGCTGTCGATGGAAGCGCGCGTCGCGCTCACGCTGCGCTTGCTCGGTGGATTGACGACCGAGGAGATCGCACGCGCCTATCTGGTCCCGGAGCCGACCGTGGCCCAGCGCATCGTCCGCGCCAAACGCACCCTCGCGGAAGCGAAGGTTCCGTTCGAAGTCCCGCGCGGGGAGGAGCTCGCGGCCCGTTTGTCGTCGGTGCTCCAGGTGATTTACCTGGTCTTCAACGAGGGGTATTCGGCGACGGCCGGGGACGACTTGATGCGGCCCGCGCTCTGCGAGGACGCGCTGCGCCTCGGCCGCATCCTCGCCGAGCTGCTCCCGAAGGAGCCGGAGATCCACGGGCTCGTCGCGCTCATGGAGATCCAGGCGTCACGCGCGCGGGCGCGGGTCGCGCCGTCGGGAGAGCCGATCCTGCTGCTCGATCAGAACCGCGCGCTCTGGGACCACCTGCTGATCCGCCGCGGCCTCACGGCCCTCGCGCGCGCCGAGGCGCTCGGCGGCGCGCAGGGGCCGTACGCGCTGCAGGCCGCGATCGCCGCTTGCCACGCGCGCGCGCGGACCGCGGCGGAGACGGACTGGACGCGCATCGCGGCGCTGTACACGGCGCTCGTGGACATCACGGGCTCGCCCGTGGTCGAGCTGAACCGCGCCGTCGCGTTCTCCATGGCGTTCGGCCCGGCCGCGGGGCTCATGCTCGTGGACACGCTGGTCTCGGAGCCCTCGCTCGCGAGCTACCACCTCTTGCCGAGCGTACGCGGCGACCTCCTCGTGAAGCTCGGCCGCGACGCCGAAGCGCGCGTGGAGTTCGAGCGCGCCGCGTCCCTCACGCGAAACGCTCGCGAGCGCGCGCTCCTGCTCGAACGCGCCGCCGCGTGCGCGCGCGCCACGGTTCGCACGGACTGACCCTGGAGATCACCATGTGCCGGAACATCAAGACCCTGTTCAACTTCGAGCCCCCCGCCACCGAGGAGGAGATCCGCGCGGCGTCGCTGCAGTTCGTCCGCAAGCTGAGCGGCTTCAACAAGCCGTCGCGGGCCAACGAAGCGGCGTTCGACAAAGCCGTGGAAGACGTCGCGGCCGTGGCGCGCGTGCTGATGCAATCGCTCACCACGACGGCCGAGCCACGGGATCGTGAGATCGAGGCGGAGAAAGCGCGAGAACGCTCACGGCAGCGATTTCACCACGATTGATCCTTTTTCACATTCCTGCCATTACGCCCCGGACATGCGGGCGCAGGCGTCGTGCTCTCGTCTCGTGCCCGTCCGCGGGCTCTGGCACGATGCCCTCATGCGAATCACCGCTCTCCTCGCCTGCACCCTCACCCTCACGGCATGCGAGCGCGGTGGTCCTTCGGGATCGCCCGCAGATTCCTCGGCAGCACCGCCCGCCAGCATGGCTCCGCCGGTCGCATGGACGGCCCCGACCGCCTCGACCGAGCCCGCGGCGGCCGCGGCGCCCACGGCCAGCGCGAGCGCGGCTCCTTCCGCGGCGAGCGCCGAACCTCCGGATGCAGGCACGGATGCCGCCCCGGTCGCGGATCCGAGCCGCCTCACGCTCGACGGTCGCGCCACGCAGGGTGCGCTCCTCCGCGCGAAGCTCGACGGCAAACTAGGGAAAATGGCCTTCCCCGGGCATCGAGCCATCGTCAGCGACGAGGGCGACTTCTTGATCGCGTTCGGGCGCAACGCCCCGAAGCAGGAGAAGATGACGATCACGTTCGAGGACGGCCAGGTGCTCGAACGGGTCTTCGACGTGGAACAACGCACGTTCGAGACCGACAAGATCGACAACCTGCCGAAGGACATGGTCGAGCTCGACATGCCCACGCGGGTCAAGCTCACGCAGGCCGAGCAAAAGCTCGACGCGGTCCGGAAGAAGTACACGAAAAAGACCTGCTTCAAGGAGAGCTTCATCTGGCCCTCGAAGGGCAAGGTCACGTCGCGCTACGGGCAGCCGCGCTTGCTCAATGGCACGGACGGCGGGATCCACTGGGGCGTCGACATCGCGGTGCCGACGGGCACGCCCGTGCGCGCGCCGGCCTGCGGCACCGTGGTGTTCGCCGAGAAAAACCTGCCGCTGAGCGGCGACACGCTCATCATCGACCACGGGCAGGGTTTGACGTCGACCTTCATCCACCTGCAGGGCTTCGCCGCCAAGGTCGGGGACGAGGTCAAGCAGGGTCAAACCGTCGCGCGCGTGGGAATGACGGGCCGCACGAACGGGGCGCACCTCGATTGGCGCATGAATTTCTTCGAGGTCCGGATCGACCCCGAGCTTCTGGTCACGAACGAGAAATGACCGTCACCGCTTCGGGAACCGCGTCCGGAGGTCGTAAATGACCTTCTCGACGTTCGGGTTCTGAGGAAAACACGCGCGCCCGAGCGTCTCCAGCACGAGGCGCGCGCGGAAGTCGCCGTCCTTCTGCGCGCGGTCGAGCAGGGTGAGTTTGTCCACGCACGCGGCGTTCCGCAGGTCGAGCGCGATGCGCATCGCCGGCGACGCCTTGGCGAGCCTCTTCTCGTCCTGCAGGAGTTTCGTCGCCGCCACCGCGATCGGCGCCTTTCCTTGTCCCTCGACGAACGCATACAGTATGTCGAGCCCGTCGCTGCCGAGGTCGTTCGCGAAGAGATCGAGCAGCTCCGTATCCGCGTTCTCCCGCGAAAGCTGAATCGCGAGGCCCATCACGAGCTGCGAGAACTCGCGATCCTTGAACGCCTCCGGCGCGCCTTTGCCGAGGTCGATCACCACGCGGCTCGCGCCCCTCCAGTCCTGGAACCGGAATGCATTCTTGAATTTTTTCTTCGCCTCGTCGATGTCCGCCGCCGACATCGTGGGCGCCGGGACGGCAGCCGACGCCGCAGGCTCGGGCGCGGCCGATGCCGTCGCCGCGGGGGTGACCTCGGCCGGCCTGGCCGCGGGCGCGGGCGGCTTGGGCGCGGCCGTCGCCGTCGCCGTCACCGTCGTTTGCGGCGCGACCGGCGTCGTCGTCGCATTCCGCTTTTGCATGACGAGGGCCGCATACGCGGCGCCACAACCGAGCGCCACGCCCACCACCACGGTGAGCACGGTGCCCGCCGACGATTTCTTCTTTTTTTGAACGGGCGCCGGCGCCTCGGTCAGCTCGATCTCGTCGGCCGCCGGCGCCTCGGCCGCCTTCATTTCCACCGGTTCGGCGGACAGCGGTTGCGCCAATGGCAGAATGGGCTTCGCCACCGGCTTCGAGACGGGCGCCTCCGTGCCTTCCGAGGGCAATGTCGGCGCGGCCGGCCTTTGCGACGGCACCGGCGGCTTTTGCGACGGCGCCACCGGGGGCGGCCTTTGCGACAGCGCCGACGGCCGCATCGAGGGGATCGACGCGCGCATGCTCGCCTCGCCATCGTACCCCTCGCTCATCGGGGGCGCATCGTCTTCGCCCTCGGCCGGAGGCCCCATCTCCCACAATGCCTCGTCGATCGCCGCGGCGAGCTCGAGCCCGGTCTGATATCGATTCGCCGGAACCTTTTCGAGCAGCTTCCGCACGACCGCTTCGAGCGGCGCGGGCACCGTCACGCCCGGGCAGCGCTCGGAGATCGCCGGCGGCGGCTGGAACCGGTGCTGCATGAAGAGCTCGACGGGGTTCACCGCGGTGAACGGGTGTTTGCCCGAGAGCATCTCGTAGAACATCAGGCCGAGCGCATAGAGATCGCTGCGCGCGTCCACCGCGTCCATGCCGTCGGCGGCCTCGGGCGAGAGATACGCGATCGTCCCGAAGATCGTGCCGGCGACGGTGAGCGTGCCGTACTCGTCCTCGTCCCCGATCGACGCGCGCGAGTCCTGCCGCTCTCGCTCGCCCGCGGAGAGCTCGTTGACCTTCACCTTCGCGAGGCCGAGGTCGATGATCTTCACGGTCTCGGCCGGGCCGTCGACGACCATGATGTTGCGCGGCTTGAGGTCGCGATGGACGATGTCGAGGCGGTGGATGGCGTCGAGGGCCGAGGCGAGCTGCCGCGTCAAGCGCGCGGCGCGGCGCGGCGGCAGCGGGCCGTCTTGCAAGAGCTGATGGAGCGTCTTGCCCTTGACGTACTCGATGACGAGGAAGTAGCTGCCGTCGGGCAGCTTTCCGAAATCGGTCGCGCTCGCGACGTTCGGGTGCTGGATGTGCGCGCCGGCGATCGCCTCCCGCTCGAAACGCTTGACGAGCTCCGGGAGGTTTTCCGTCTCCGGATGAAGGATCTTGATCGCGATGCGCTTCTTCAGCAGCAGGTGTTCGCCGCGGTAGACCGCGCCCATCCCGCCCATCGCGATGAGCTCGCGGATGCGGTACCGATCCGAGATCACCCGGTCGATCATGCCGCGTGCGCGGTCTTGGGCTGCCCGGTCCGCCTGCGATGTGCCGCCTTGGGGTTGCTTGGAGGTCATGTCGGGAGCGAGATCGAGCGTGTGGATCGACCTCGGGTATCGAGGTCGACGATACGGTACCTGCTCGACGCGCGGCCGCCTAGAGGGATCGATGTAGGGGTTCCCGTCTCGAACGATCCCACCACGCCGGAAGGCTTCACGACCAGCCCACCTCGGCCTAACATCGCCCCGCACTCCCCGCGCCCATGCCCGCCAATACCACCGCGCCCATCCTCGGCTTCCTCACCGTGACGGGCTTCGTCGCCGCATGTGCGAGCGCGCCGCATCCCGCGCGACCACAGGCCGAGAGCGCAAAGGCCTCCCCGCCGCGCATGGCGCAGCGCAGCGCGCCCGAATCCCCTGCAGGCCCCGGCGCCGCCGCGAACCCCCCGAACACGCCGCCCGCGGACGATTCGCCGTCGGGCGCGTTCCGGGACGCGAGCCCGTTCGAGGCGCCGCCTTCGGGGCCTCCGCCCGCGCTCGCGCCGACGCCCCCGCGCCCGCCGGGCACGGATCCGACTCCGGAATCCAAGGCGCGGGCCGGGGCGATCACGGACTGCGGCGTGTGCAACAACTGGGGATATTGCGGCTTCTGCTTGTCGACGAATCAATGGCCCAAGAAAAAACCCGAGCCGAAGCCGCTCGAAGCGCAAAAGGTTGGCTCGCCGGACAAACCCAAGGGTTGAAGGAAAACGGGAGGGAAGGATGCGAATCCGCGATCTGCTGGGAATCGAGCTCGACATCATCCAGGCCCCCATGGCCGGTGTCCAGGGGAGCCGGCTTGCCCTCGCCGTGTGCAAGGCGGGCGGGCTCGGCTCCCTCCCCTGCGCGACGCTCGGCCCCGACGCGCTGCGCCGCGAGCTTCAGGCGCTCCGCAGCGGGACGAGCAAGCCTTTCAACGTCAACTTTTTCTCCCACACGCCGATCACGCCGGACCCCGCGGTGGAAGCTCGCTATCGGGGGATGCTGGAGCCCTTTTCCAAGGAGCTCGGGCTCGACCCGAACCTCGCCCCCGCGGGCGCCGGACGCGCGCCCTTCACGCACGAGGTGGCCGACATCGTCGCCGAATTCGCGCCGCCCGTGGTGAGCTTCCATTTTGGACTGCCTTCCGCCGATTTGCTCGCGCGGGTCAAAGGTTGGGGCTCCAAGGTTCTCTCCTCGGCCACGACCCTCGAAGAAGCGCGCTGGCTCGAAGCCCACGGCGCGGATGCGATCATCGCCCAGGGCCTCGAAGCGGGCGGACACCGCGGCCATTTCCTCAGCGATGACCTCACCGAGCAGATGGGCACGTTCGCGCTCGTGCCGCAAATCGTCGACGCGGTGAAGGTGCCCGTCATCGCGGCCGGCGGTATCGCCGATGCCCGCAGCGTCCACGCGGCGATGGCGCTCGGCGCGTCCGGGGTGCAGGTCGGGACCGCGTATCTCCTTTGCCCCGAGGCCGATACGAGCGCCGTGCATCGCGCCGCGCTGCAGAGCCCCGCGCGCCACCACACCGCCCTCACCAACCTGTTTTCGGGGCGCCCTGCGCGCGGCATCGTCAACCGGCTCATGCGCGAGCTCGGCCCCATGAATCCCGCCGCGCCGCCATTCCCGTGGGCGACCGCGGCCGTCGCGCCCTTGCGCGCCCGGGCCGAACGCAATGGCAGCGGAGATTTCTCGCCCCTCTGGGCCGGTCAGAATACGAGCACGCTCGCCGAGGTCGACGCCGCCACCTTGACGCGCGCCCTCGCCCCGCTCGACGCCCACCGGGAAATCCGATAGCCTCGAATGATGCGTACCAGAAACGTTGGTTCGATTTCGCGCGCGCCTCGGCGCGCAGGCGTTTTCCTCGCGGCCGCGGCGCTCGTGTCGTGCTTTAGCTCCTTCGCGGCGGCCGAGCAGTTCGTCGTGGTCGACGAGACGTACGAGCACACGCCCGACATGCCGGACTCCCATTACCGCGTCGAGCCGCGCTCCGAGGCGCCCTCGAACTGGAAGAGCCCGATCGATTACACCACGGGCACGGCGCACATGCACCTCGAGGTCTACACGAAGCCGACGGACACGCCCACGCGTTTCCAGGCCTGCTTCGAGGCGCAGCCGACGTATGCGTGCGTCGGGCAGGCGCCGGCCTACACGACCGTGGGCGTTTACGATTGGGAGACAAAATTCTCGGATTTCTGGTCGCCGCCCGGGACCACCGTCGATTGGACCCTCGGATCGGGTAAAATTGCGCTCATCCTGAAGGACACGCAGAACGGAAAACCGTCGGCGGACAACGTCGGCGCCGAGACGGCCGCGCTGTACATGCCCACGAAGGTCCGGTTCGTCGTGACGATCGTCTCCGCGGGGAGCACGTACGTGCCGCCCGCACCCGCGGAAATGGACGCGGGCGTCCCCGACGACGCGGGCGCGGGCTCCTCCACGGGCACGGGCGGGAGTGGCGGGAGCGGTGGCAATGGCGGCAGTGGCGGAGGCAACAGCGGCAGCGGCGGCGATCCCGTGAACATTCATCCGACCAACGACTCGGGATGCTCGTTCTCGACGGGGAATGGCGCCGTTCAGGGTACCTGGCTCCTCCTCGCGGCACCCGCGCTTCTGGCGATGCGGTCCCGCCGGAAGCGGTCCCGGTGAGGATGGATCAGGGATAAAGTTTTTCTTGTTTCGCCAGCATCTCGACGAATTGCGTGATGCGCTTCTGACGCGTCTCGG
Organism: Polyangium jinanense; assembly: GCF_028435265.1. GTDB lineage: Bacteria > Myxococcota_A > Polyangia > Polyangiales > Polyangiaceae > Polyangium > Polyangium jinanense. The sequence continues at coordinate 266,508 of NZ_JAGTJK010000006.1, forward strand.
GTTTCTTCGCGGTCTGAATACGAAACAACACGGCGTAGCGGTTCGTCGCGTTGAGCGTGGCGAAGAACGCGGCGGCGCGGGGGTTTTTCGCGAAGGCGTCCGATAGATCGGGCGGCACGGTGGCGCGGCTCGGCGAGTCGTAGGCCTCGTCCCAGCGGCCGTCCTGCTTCGCGCGCTCGACCTCGGCGAGGCCCGGCGGCTGCATCTCGCCGGACGCAATGAGCGCCAGCGCCTTCTCCCGATTGATCTTCGACCAGATGCTCTTCGGACTGCGCGGCGTGAATTTCTGGAGCCACGCCGCCTCGTCGAAGCTCCGCTTCTGTCCGTCGATCCAGCCCCACACGAGCGCCACGTCGACGGCCTCCGGATAGGTCACCGACGCGACGCCCGAGGCCTTCTTCGCAAGCTTGAGCCACACGCCGCGCGACGAGGCGTGATTCGAGGCGAGCCACGTGGACCATGCGCGCGGGTGCTCGAAAGCGACGATGGGCACGTCCCCCGCGGGGGTCGCCTTGGCCGCCGTCTTCTTGGACGTCGTCGTTTTGGTCGTCTTGATCGTTTCAGTCTTTTTCATGCGAATCGTCCCGCTCCCACGCGCAGCGCGTCCCAATTTACGGGAGGCAAGTTTGGAGTGCAAGACGAAGTCGTCATCCAGGCTGGCGCTCGGACGTGAGCTCGACTATGTTCGTGAGTCATGTTCGACTGGTTCCGCAAGCGTGGTGCTTCGAAGCTCGAACCCATTCACCCGCCCTGGAGAGCGGGCCAGTACGTGACGTATTACCTGGAGCGCGAGGATGGCGTCTGGGCCGCGTTCGTGCTCCGGATCCTCGGACAAACCCAGGACGGAGCCTGGATCATCCAGGGGGATTTCAAGACGCGCGCGGGGGAGAGCACCGTCTGGTTCCGCTCGGACCCGTCCGCCCCCGAGAACGAGCCGGATCCCATACCCGTAAAGCAAACGTTGGTCCGCTCTTCCCAGGTCGAGGCCAACGTCGAGGACCGCATGGCCGACGATCCCTTGGTGATGGTCACCCTGGCGATGAACCTCCTCATGGTCCGACGCTGGCCCGCCGCCTCGGAGAGCCTGCGGACCGAGCCGCGGTCCGTGAGTCATCCATGTGAAATCGAGCGAGCGCACCTCCTCGTCACCGACGGGCCGGGCTACAAGAAACATCATGACATTCACCCGCGCGTGATGCTCACGGGCGTCGCCTGCCTGTCGATCGACGGGCACCGCAATCCGATGACGGCGACCTCGTTCGGACTGAACGACCCCGAGGCTGATGGCTCCACCTCGTACGACGATTTCGTCGACCTCTCGTACCCGAAACGCGTCGCTCACGATGGATTCGAGCTGACCTATCCGGCGACGTGGTTCCTGCGGGAGCGGGAGACCGAGAGCAAGCAGAAATCGACGGTGAAGTCCTACTTCGCCATGACCGGCGGGGTCTCGTGCTCGCTTACGCTCTCGGTGAGGGTGCGAGAAGGCTCCATCGACGAAATCGCCCGGGAGCGAGATGCGGTCCTGGCGAAGTTGAGCGCTCCGATCGACGGTCCGATGGGCCGCGTGTCGCCGCGAGAAACCCTGAAGCTCCCGGGCGATGCGAAGGGGTTTCTCGGCGCCCTGGAAAACCCCGGCATCGATGGTTTGTCCTGCGATGGGGTGTATGTCTCCGAGGATGGACGCCGCTTCGCGAACGTGATCGTATTTCTATGCGTGCTCAAGGAGAATCCACGCGCCAGGGGGACGCTCGCAAATTACGAGCGCGTGGCGCGGGAGATCCTCGCGTCGTTCGCGTTCACTTGAGCGCGTCGCGCGCCTTGCACGCGTCATCATCGCCTTCCTGGCAGCCGCGGTCGTACAACTTGCGCGCCTTCTCCGGATCCCGCTCGACCCTATCGCCCTCTGCGAACGCCTTCCCTGCCGTCAGGCAGCCTTGCGTCGCGCCGAGGGTGCAGGCGCTCTCGTAATAGTAGACCGCCGACGGCCAATCGGCCACGACGGCGTCGTTGCCGCTCTCGTAGGCCATGGCCACGTGTAGGCACGCCGTGCTCACGTCACCCCCGCAGGCTCTTTTATAAAGCTCCATCGCGCGGGTTGGGTTGCGGGGGACGCCCATTCCATGGATGTACATCACGCCGAGGCCGTTGCAGCTCGCCGCATACCCGCCGAGGCATCCCTTCTCGAAGGCCGCGAACGCGCGCTTGTTGTTCTCCCCCTGCTTGTCCTTCGGCGTCATCAGCGCGAGCCCGAGCGCATGGCAGCTCGCGAGGTCATTTTTCTGGCAACCCTCGTCATGCGCGGCGATCTCGTCCGAATGCTTGCCACTGCCGGCGCCGTGGATGAACACCATGCGGCCCTTGTCCGGCGTTGCATCGGGCGCGGGGGGCGGAGGCGTGGACGGCGGGGAAGGATCCGCTCCACAGCCGGTCAGCAGGGCAGATGCGAAGAGCAGGAGCAGGAAGCGCTGGGTCACAAGGGCAAATCTACCAACCCTCGGCGCGCGGCGAAAGGGGCGCGCCAAGGGTCAGGGCATCATTTTGGGGCGAAACTTCTGCACGCGTCGTCCCACCTGCTCGACCACGTACACGCTGCCATCCGGCCCGACGGTGATATCGTGCCCCGTGTCGAACTGCCCCTCCTCGCGGCCGAAGCTGCCCCAGCTCGTGATCACCTTGCCGTCGCGATCGAGCTCGAGCGCGCGCCCCGACGGCGCGTCGTCGAGCTGGTCGCCGCCGTCGATCACGAAGACGTGCCCGTTCGGCGCGACCTCGACGCCCCAGGGCCGCCCGATCTCGGGCCCGCTCCAGACGTCGACGAGCATGCCTTCGAGGTCGAAGATCTGCAGCCGCGCATTGCCACGATCCGCGACGTACACGCGGTCCTTTCCGTCGGACGCGATGCCGTGCGGAATGTCGAAATGCCCCGGCTCGCTCCCCGGATCGCCCCACGCGTCGAGGAACATGCCCCGCACATCGAACCGCGCCACGCGGGTATTCTCGTACCCATCCGAAACGTAAAGCTCGCCGTTTGGCGCGAGAAACACGTCGGTGGGTTTGCCGAACTCGTCGGGCGGGCTGCCGCACGCGACGACGAGCGCCGGGAGGAGCAGGAAAAACCAAGGTCTCATTCGTGCCCCCTGCCGATGGTCTGAAGGAGCGCGCCGTCGTGGCTGAACTCGAAGATCTGATCGAGCCCGACGTCGGTCACCCAGACGTGGTCGTTCTTATCGACGCCGAGCCCGTGCGGGACGAGAAAGACGTTTTCCCCCCACGAGGCCAGCACCTCGCCCGTCTCGCCCTCGACCATCCAGATCGTGGGTTTGTCGATGATCTCTTCGTTGCCCCAGCCCCGGTCCGCGCGGTGGAACACGAAGACGTGGTTGTGCGAGTCGACGCCGACCCCGACGGCCTCGCCGAGGGTCTGTCCGGCCGGCGGCTTCAACCATTGGGGCACGACCTCGTAGGCCGCCGCGGGGGCGCTCGTGGAGCGCGGCGTGGGCTCGTCCGCGCAGCCCGCGCCTGCGACGAGGCTGCCGGCGAGCACGGCGCACGCGAGGATACGGCGCGTTTCGCTTGTACGTCTCATGAACGATCGACCTCCTCCGGGCAGAGGAGCAGACCTCGGCGGCCGGGACCATCTCCTGCTTGTGAAGCGAGAGCTTCCTCGGTACGCTCCTCGGCGCTCCGCGTCGCATGGGTGGCGCGGGGCTGGCGACGCAGGCCGGTGCTTGCGCGCTTTCCGCGAATCCCCCGAGGGAGGTTGGTGCGTGTTCTGTCCGACCTGTGGTACGCCGAACGCCGATGGCGCGCCCGTGTGCATCAAGTGTGGCAATCGCCTCCAGGGAGCAGCTCCCCAGGGATGGGGCGCGCCGCCGCAAGGGTATCCCGGCGCGCCGCAACCCGGCTGGGGCGCCCCCCCGCAGCAGGGCTGGGGGCAGCCGCCGCAAGGGTTCGGCAACTACGCGGCTCCCGCCCAGTTTGGCATGGTGCCGGCGGCGTACGGCGGGATGGCCGGCCCGAAGGGCACGACGCGGGACCCGACGATGGTCCTCATTTTCAGCTTCTTTTGCTTCTACGGCGTGTACGTCGCGTGGGCCATGCTGAGCGAGCTGCAGGCCTACACGCAGGACGACAACTTCAAGCCGTGGAAGATCTTCATTCCGATCTACAACCTCTACTTCTGGCACAGCGAGGTGCCGGAGCAGGTGACCAAAGCGAAACGAATGGCGGGCTGCCCGAACCCGTACGCGAACGGGTTTTACGAGCACGCGAACGTCGCCCTTTACTCGCTCGCCAAGGACCTGAACGAGGTCTGGAAGTGCAGCCCCTAGCCAAGAGCCGACTATGTTGACAATCTACGGATGCAAGGGATGCGGCTCGGTCGTGGTCGAGGCCGCGTGTGATCTCCTCGGAGAAACCTACGAGCGCCGGGAGGTCGAGCCCTGGACGCCGGGCCCTGCGCTCGACGAGCTGCGCGCGCTGAATCCGCTCGCGCAGGTGCCCACGGTCGTGCTGCAAGACGGCACCGTCTTCACCGAAAGCGCGGCCATTCTCCTCTGGCTCCTCGAGCGCCACCCGGAAACGACGCTCGCTCCGCCGCCCGGCGACCCGAAACGGCCGGCCTTCTTGCGCTGGCTCGTGTATTTCGTGTCCAGCATCTATCCGATGTACACCGTCGGCGATTTCCCGGCGCGGTGGGTGAAGGACGAGGGAGCGCAAAAGGAGCTCAAAGCGGCGACCGTGCAGCGGACGCTCGATTGCTGGCGCGCGATCGAGCAGGGGATTTCGCCAGGGACCTATTTGCTGGGCGAGACGATGACGATCCTCGACGTGTACGCGGCGATGATCTCCCGCTGGCGCCCCGGCCGCGAGAAGATCCGCGAGGTCGCGCCGCGCTGCATCGCCGCGGCGGAGCGGGCCGAGACGAACCCGATCGTGGCACGGGTTTTCACGCAATTTCCGAGCACGACCAGCTAAAGCCTTGCGGACGCCCGCGCCGGGCCCCACGCGATGCGCGGAGGCCCCATGCCCGAGAAAAAGACCATCGAGCGAGCCCGGCAGGACCAGCGCGAGGGCAAGGCGCCGAGCACGCAGGCCGGCGAGTTCGTCCGCGAGGAGATCGAGCACGTCAAGGAAGGCAAGCACGGGGTGAAAAACCCCAAGCAGGCCATTGCGATCGCCCTGTCCAAGGCGCGCCGCGCCGGCGTTTCCGTGCCGCCGCCCGCGCCAGGCAAAGCCAAGGAGCGGACGCGGCGGCAAGCCAAACGTGACCTCGAAAAAGGGAAGAAAGAGGGCCCGCTCCGCAAGAAGGCGGCATAACGATCACGCGATCGCCGCTCGACCCTCCGTCCCCTTCGCGCCCACACCGCCCTTCGCGCCGAGCCGCGCGCTCCGGAGCACGCCCACGGACACCACCATTGCGACCAGGGTCAAGAGCAGTCCGCCCAGCGTCCCCGGCCGACCGGCCTCCTTGAGGCCCGTGAACAGGACCCGCGTGACCTCGGCGTCGGGCACACGCGCCGGATCTTCGAGGAAAGACATCACCGCGCCGACGTTCGTCCAGACCCCAGCGATCGTGGCGATCACCGTCGTCACCGACAGCGCCGCGGTGAACGCGAGTTTGTCGCGGCCAGGCGCCGCCGCATATCGCACGGCCGCGCCGAGCGCCGCACAACCGGCCGCGAGGACCGTCCACATCCCGAATCCACCCTCGCACATGAACTGAACCAAGCTGAAACCACTCATGGCTCGCTCCTCTCGTTTCATTCCGGACAGCCTCATCGCCGTCCTTTCATGAGCAGAGAACACGAGCTCCCAGCGGGCGTGACAGGGCGAGGTCGATTTTTTTCGCCCACCGAACCAACGCCCGGAACGGGCTTGCTCCTTCGGGCTTGGTGCAGGTAGCCTCGGGGAACCATGTCGATCGATCCGGCCCGCCTCGCACGCATCCGCGCGCGTCTCCTCGCCGCGGCCGCCCTCACCACGGCGGCCGCCGGGTGCGCCAAGCCCATCATCAACGATCGGATGGGTGGCCCGCCCGAGGAGACGATCAACGAGCGTCGCCCCGAGCCGGAGCCCACGGACAACGAGGCCCCCAAGACCCCGACGGCGGAGCCCGCACCGACGGCACCCGACACGAGCAAACCGACGATCCACCACGTCAACACGCCACCCTCGGACGGCGGCACCAAGCTCACCCCGCCGGATCCGGGTCAGACGATCAATACGGCGCCGAACCAGCGCTGACCCGGACAAACGCGGGCCCCCCCCATGCGAACGCCGGTTCCCCTCGGGACGACGGAGCGGCTCTTCGGCACGCTCCACCGTCACATGCTGGATCGCGGCTACGAGGTGCCGCCGTGGGATCGTTTGAGGGCCGATGATCTCGACGCCGAGGACGTGGAGCTCGCCCGGAGCGCGTGGGCGGCGCGGACGGTTGCCGAGTACCGGTCCATGATCGTATTCGGCGAGCTCATCGCGCGGTTCGCCGAGGTGGGCCTGCCCCTCGAAGTGACGACCGCCGCCTCGCGCCTGCTCTCCGACGAGGCCCGCCACACCGAGCTCTGCGCGCGCGTCGCCGACGGACTCGGCGGGCACGCGGGGATCACTTTGAAGCCCAACGATCTGCGCCTCCACCGGAACGACCTGCCCGCGCACCTCTTCGTGGCGCGCTGGACGACGTCGATGTTCTGCGTGGGCGAGTCGGCCTCGGTCGCCATTCTGCGGGTCCTTTTGGCCCACGCGAAAAACCCCTGTATCGAGGCGGTGCTCCGGATCCTGCTCCGGGACGAGATCCTGCATGACCGATTCGGCTGGGCGCTCGCGCGCCTGGTCCTGCCGCGGCTCACGGACGACGAGCAGGAATGGCTGGCGGCCGACCTAGCGCTGACGTTCGCCCACTACGATCGCGCACACGGCGCGTCCGATTCCGATGAGGAAGGCGCCCCGCTCTGCGGCGACCTCGGCCTCGCGCCCGCCCGCGCTCGCAGTGAGGCCTTCCACCGTCGAATCGATACGGTGATCCTCCCGTCGCTCGCGGGCCTCGGCGTACCCGCCTACGAGGCGTGGCTGCTTCGAACCGAAGTTTGAATCACTTCCCGCGCATGCAAATCTTGATGGCCTCGCGGAGGTTGGAGACCGTCCGCGCGCCGGCGAACCCGGCTCCGAGCGAGATCAAGGTTTGCGCCACGGCCGGCCGGATGCCCGTCACGATGCTCTGCGCGCCGAGGAGCTGGATCGAGCGAATGATCCGCACCACGTGATCGGCCGTCGCCTCGTCGACGCTCTCCACGCCGGTCAGGTCGAGGATCGCATAACGCGCCGCGTGCGCCACCACGGCGGAGAGCATACGCCCGGTGATCTCCGAGGCGCGTGCCTCGTCGAGCATCCCCACCACGGGGAGCGCGAGCACGCCGTCCCATACCTGGATGATCGGCGCGGACATTGCGTGAATGGCCGTGCGCTGCTCCTCGATGATCGCGAGCTTCTCCTGCAGCTCGAGCTCGCGGCGCTTGAAATCATCGATGTCCTGGAAGGCCCCGATCAGCCGGACCACCTTGCCGTCCTCGAACACCGGATGCCCCGAGGCGCGCACCCACAGACGTCTTCCCCTCGCTGTGAGGATCTGCAGTTCCAAGTCATACGCCTCGCCTCGCATGCATCCCTGCACAGCGGCGGTGATGATGGGAATCGCCTCGGGCGTATAGAAATTGATGGCCGTCTCGAGGATCGGCCGGAACCCCGGGGGCACCTCGTGGATGCGGTAGGTCTCTTCGGTCCAGTAAAGGTCTCCTGTCCGATTATCGACTTCCCAGCCGCCGACCCGGGCCGTCACTTGCATCTTCTGCAGCACCTCCTCGCGCCTTCGGCTCGCCTCCGCGCTCTCCTGCTCGTTCACCGCGCGCCCGGTCACATAAAACGCCTCGTCTTCGGTCACACGCCGGAGCGCGAAGGCGACCGTCCGGGTGCTGAGGTCGCGATGCAAAAGCCGCTTCGTGACCCGGAGCGTCGTATCCCCCTCCCCGTCGCCCTCGAGAAAGGCCCGCACCTCGGCGGCGTCGTCGGGATGCACGATCGTGGCGAAAGACTGCCCGAGGAGCGTCTCCACCAGGTACCCGAGCACGTCGCGGAATGCCTCGTTGGCGTGGACGAAGCGCCCCTCCCGATCCAGCACGGCGAGAATGTCACCGGAGGTCTGGAAGAATCGCTCGTAAGAGAGGGCGCGTACGTCTCGGACGGTTCCCATGCGCCGATGGACATTGCGCAGAGAGGAGAACCGTTGTCAATCGAGGCGTATCGAAAGATGGCCTGGATTGACGCGGCCTGTCGCACGAAAGCACGCCAACCATTTGACGGCCAAACAAAGCGAAAGCTTGCTCTCCTTTAATAGCTCTTGTGTCGGGCACGGAAATAGGGTTATTGGGAAAACTCGGGGCATGCGTCCCTAAGGAGGCCCATATGACCAAGACCTCGTTCGCATCCGTATCGCGGCGCGCGAAGGTAGCTGCTCTCACCGTGACGGCCGGAGCGGCGGCCATGATGCTCACAGGCTTCATCTCGTATCCCACGAACGGGTGGAAAGCCGTCGCCGAGCTGGAAATCGCCAAGCTGCCGGTCTGCTACGCGCTCGGGACCGACGCGATCGGGCGAGGCGATTTGCAGGGCGGCAAGAACACGTACGCAACCTGCTTCACGAGCGACGCGGAGCTCGCGGTTTACTTCCCGGGGACCCCCACCAATGGCCCGCCGAGCAGCACCGCGACCGGCACGGACGACTGGGCCGACTTCGTCGAAGGCGTCTTCACTTCGAGTGGCTACACGTCGACGCAGCACCTGATGGGCAGCATCAGCATCAACGTCATCGACGACGACGATGCCACGATGACCTCGTACCTGCACGCGACGCACGTCCTCGCGGACGGCACGATCGATGTGGCCAATGGCACCTACGAGGACGAGGTCATCCGCGTCAATGGCGCCTGGAAGATCAAGAAGCGCACGCTGAAGCTCATTACGTTCCTGAACCTCGGTACGCCCGCCCCCTGAAGAGCGCCGTCAAGGCGCGGCGGGAGGTGGGAGCGCCGCGCCGATGGGCTCGGCGTGGACCTGCGTGTGCACGACGCGCCGCCGCTTCGCTCCGATATTGGCGACATCGAAATCGAACCGGATGCCAATCATGACGGCGTCTGGGGGCAGGTCCGTGCTCGCCATGGGGTTCGACAATCGATCGTCACGCACGCCGGGGAGCGTGATGATGCTCGAGTTGCCACCGACCAGGGCCGGCTTGGGATTCGGAATGCCGTGCGCCGTGCCGTCGGGCATGGTGAGGCGGCTCCTCGTGCTGACGAAGACGCGCCCACCGCCCGCGTATGCAGTCGGCATCGGAAACACCCGTCCGGCGAATTTTTCTTTCACCGCGCGCGCAATCCGCTCCCATTCTTTTCGATCGCCGCCCTTGGCCACGACGACCTCGACGGAGGCAATTTGTCCGCGCGCGTCGAGCGTGAGGAGGAAGGTGCTGTCGGATTCGGGGGGCGTGCTCGACGACCGGATTTGTTCCGCGACGGCCGACGCGAGGGTCCCGGCCGCGGGGAATTTCGCCTGCTCGGCACTCCCCGCGAGGACGCCCTGGGCTGTGGGGCGAATGGGCGCGGGCGCCGGCGCGGCCTCGCGGGGCATGGCGCCCGGGACCGCCCAGACGGGCGGACCGGCGAGCGTGCCGGCGCGCGAGGGTTCGCCTGGCGGTCCGTCGTACTCGGCGGGGCCGGTCGTGGACGGTGCGGGGAGCGAGGGGGGCGGGGCATCCGGCGCAGGCGGCACGGGCTCGGGCTCCTCCCCCTCGGGCGTCGTGCGTTGGGGCAGGACCGCCACGCGGGGCGCGGGCTCGGGGGCCGGCGGGGGCGTTTCCAGGGCGCCGCGCGGGGGCGACGAGGCGGCGGGCTCGGTCGGACGGAGGTCGATCCAGAGCTCGGGGGATCGCTCGAAGGCATGCCCGATCGTGGCGAGCTCGAGGGGGCGGGGCGGGAGGACGCGCACGACGAGGAGCCCCGCCGCGTGCAGGATGAGCGCGGCGAGCAGCGAGAGCGGAATCCGGCTGCGTGCGGGAGGGCTCAAGGGGGATGACCGTGCGTTGCGGGAGCGTGCCCGCGCATTCACGCGGGCGCAAGGATCTCGTTATCGAGGAGCCTCCGTCGTGGCCGAGACGCACCTCGTTCCCATCGCGCAGGGCAGTGTTCCGTCCTGCCGCAGGAGGGCCTGCCAATCCACGCGCAGGGCCTCTTCGAGGACCGACACGCGGGCGGGCACCATTCGAGTGACGTCGTACGTTTCTCGGAACAAGGCGAGAACCTCGTCGGGCGTGCCCGACAAATCGACGAGGATGGGCTCGATCCGCACGTTCACGAAGGGCTGGAGCAGCTCCCGGAGCCCCTCTTCGCTGTAGGTCCGAAGGTCACCGATTGACGGCCCCTCGAAGGGCTCCTCGCGGAGGCGACGCACGAGCATGGTCCACGCATCCTCGGTCGGCGCCGCGATGCGGCCGCCCACCACGGCCGCGAAGGCGCCGCCGGGCCGCAAGACGCGCCGCACCTCGGCGAGGGCCTCCTCCACGGGGCGCATCAACATGAGCGCGAGGTGGCACGTGACGAGGTCGAAGGAAGAAGCCTCGAATGGAAGTGCCTGCGCTCGCCCCTGCACGAGGGTCGCCTCCGGCCCGAGGCGCGCACGCGCCGCCGCGAGCTCGCCTTCGCTCATATCGATCCCCACGGCGCCCTGGATGCCGCGGGATCGAAGCAACGAGAGCAGCGCCCCGTCGCCACACGCGAGATCGAGCACGCGATCGCCCGGCCGCGCATGGCCGGCGAGCCATTCGTAGGTCGAGGGTTTTCCGCGGAGGAACGCGCGCGACGTGGCCCCGGGACGAAGGTCGTGCCAGCTCCGGAGCCAGGTTTCGGAGGGATCCATGGCCGATACGTACCATGAAGCGCGCGGGGTCTGCTACCCTCGTCGGCCGTGGGAAAACTCTACGACAGTCTCGATGAGGACCTCATCGAGTTCATCGGGCGGCAACACATGTTTTTCGTCGCCACGGCGCCGCTTGCCGGGGACGGATTCGTGAACCTCTCGCCGAAGGGGCACGATACGCTGCGCGTGCTCGGCCCGCGCACGCTCGGATACCTGGATTTCGCGGGGAGCGGCGTCGAGACGATCGCCCACGCCCGCGAGAACGGGCGCATCGTGGTGCTCTTCTGCGCATTCGATGGGCCGCCGCGGATCCTCCGCATTCACGGCCGCGCCGAGGCCTTCGAGCCCAGCCATCCGCAATTCGCCGCCCTGCGCGAGCACTTCGGACCGCCGCGGCCCGGCGAACGCGCGATTTTGCGTGTCGAGGCCACGCGGATCGCGACGTCGTGCGGGTACGGCGTGCCCCTGTACGAGTTTGTCGCGGAACGGACCCAGCTCGCGGATTGGGCCGAACACAAAGGGCCGGAGGGGATGCGCGAATACATGGAGAAAAAGAACGCGACGAGCCTCGACGGGCTGCCGGGGCTCGACTTCGGAAAACCAGGTTGATCGCTCAACCAAGGCGCTCCCGTGCGAGCGCCGCCGCGTAGGACTCGGGATCTCTTTTGATCACGAGCCGCCACGCCTCGGCCGCCCGCTCGGCCCGCCCGAGCGACGCGAGCGTATCTCCCCAGGCGAGCAGCCCATCGCCTCCCTGCCCACGGAACACGTGCCGCGCGCCCGCCTCGAACCGCGCGAGCGCCTCCTCGAATCGCCCTTCGCGGGCGTCGATGCGGCCGAGCAAAAAGAGCGCATTGCGCCGCGACGACGCGCGTTTGGCGATCGCGTCACCGCGGAGGACCGCGCGCCGCGCAGACGCGGGGTCCCCCTCGGCGAGGCAAAGGAAGGCCTCGGCGAAATGGTATTCGCTCCGGAAATCGAGGGGGAGATCGGCCTCGCGCGCGAGGGCGAACCAGGCGCGCGCCTCCTCGGCGCGCCCGCGCGCCCCGAGCACCCAGGCGCCGTGCAGGGCGGCGCCCGTGCGGGCGAGCGCGTCCTCCGCGTCGAGGGCGCGCCGCACGTGGGCGAGCGACTCCTCCCAGCGGCCGAGGTTCGCCAGCGCCTCCGCCTCGTTGACGCATAGAATCGCGTCGTCCTGCGCGAGCGACCAGGGCCCGCGACGGGCGAGCGCCCGCTCATACCGCCCGGCCGCCACGTCCACGCAGACGAGCATGTTCACGACGTGCAAGGCGAGCACGCCGGTTGGGTCCTCGAATACGGCGATGTCGTCGACCACGCGGCAGGCCTCGGCCATCCTGCCCTCGTAATAGAGCTGCATCGCCGTCTCGGCCTGCACGAGCGCCGCGGGCAGGCTCCGCTCCGAGGCCTCGAGCAGGAGCCTCGACGCGGAGGACCGCGCGCGGGCCCGCGCGCGGCTCGAAGACGACCACGATCGGGGGCCGACCTGGGGCCTCGGGGCCCGCTCGAGCACCGTGGCCCCGACCGCGACGAACCCGGCGAAGAGCCAGGCCCCCACGAAGAGCTCGAAGAAACCAAGATCGTCCATGCCGGCGCCGGAGAGGACGCGCGTCAGGATACGGCAGGTCTCGCGGCCGGGACAAGGGGGTCTGTCGGGCCTAGCTCTTCGCGCCTCCCTTTCGCGCAGCCTGCGCCCGGTTCACGTAATCGTAGAGCGCCGGGTCATACCCCTGCTGCGCCGCGAAGCCGGGCTCGTTCTTGTAGAGGTTTTCGAGCGACTTTCGAATGCCCGGGTTTCCTCCGGTGAACATCTCGATGAGCTCCGCCCAGCGCCCTGCGAGCGCCTGCACGGCCGGATCCTCGGGCGGCGTGCCCTTCTCCATTTCCGCGCGGACCTTCGCGATGAGCACCGGCCATTCCGCTTGCACGGCCTGCATCGCCTCCTCGCCGAACGCCTGCCGCCGCGCCTCGAGCTCCGCGAGCTGCTCCTTCGTGTAGTATTTCTCGTACATGTTCATCACCTCGATCGTTTTCAAAAGTTCGTCGGCCGATACGCGCTCGTTCGCGGCGAGCCAGGAGGCGAGCCCCTCCAGGCGGCCGAGGAGCTTTCGGGTGAGCTCCATTTGTTCTTGCAAACGCGTGATGTGCATGCGGACGATGGAAAGCGGCGAGACATCGGGCCGCGCGAGGAGATCCCGGATCTCGTCGAGCGACAGACCGAGCTGCCTCAGCGATAAAATCTGCTGCAACCGGGCCACGTCTCCCTCCCCGTAAAGCCGGTATCCCGCGCGTGAATGGTCGGACGGCGAGAGGAGCCCAATCTCGTCGTACCAGTGGAGCGTCCGGACGGACGTCCCCGTGGCCTTCGCCAGCTCTCCCACCTTCCACGTGCGCTTCTTCGTGCCCTTGTCCTTACGCTCTCCCGCAGTCACGAACCGGACTCTAGGCCCTCACGCGACGTGAGGGTCAAGGGGGCTTCGAGAAAAAGGAGGGGTAGTCGGCTCCCCACGGGCCGAGGTACGATTTGCCATGATCTCCCGCATCCTTCTTGGCTCCCTCGCTCTCCCTCTCCTCGCCGTCTCCCTCGCCGCTTCGTGTGGCGGCAATGGTGGCTCCTCCGGCAGCGCCTCCTCGAACGCCACCGCCTCCGGCGGCTCCGGCGGCACGGGCGCCGATCCCGGCGTCGGTGGATTCATCGCCGCCGGCGGCTCCGGCGGCGGAGAACCCGCCGTCTGCGATCCGCCCGACGTGCTCGTCGTGCTCGACAGGACGCTCACGATGCACAAGACCCCGGAGGGCGGGACACCAAACGACGGGCCCGATTACAAGAGCTCGAAATGGTTCCAGGCCATCACGGCCATCGAGCAGCTCGTCGCGCCTCCCCTCGACAAGGGCATTCGGTTCGGCGTCGAGCTCTGGCCCAAAGACCCGGGCGGCGGCGCCTGCATCACCCTCGCCGAGCGCGTGCTCGATACGAAGCAAGCGACGAACCCCACCTGCCAGGAAGGCGAGGTCCTGATCTCGCCGGGACTCGATCAAGGCACGGCCATTCAAGCGCTCCTCGATCCGGCCACCACCACGCTCTGCACGACGACGCCCACGGGCAATGCGCTGCTCACCGCCGAGCAGCAGCTCCAGGAAATCGCCGCCGCTGGACGCGAGCAATACGTCGTGCTCGTGACCGACGGCGCGGACTGGGACCAGTCCTGCCCCGACCCGAATCCGTTGCCCATCGCGCAGGCCCTCATGAAGAAGGGCATCAAAACGTACATCGTCGGCTTTTCGGCGACCGGCGACATTCAGCCCGGCGGCGTCGGCGCCGAGTTCCTCAACAACATGGCCTGCGCCGGCGGCACCGCGAAGGGGTTCCCGGCTCCCTGCACCGATGACGGCAATGGCAACTTCACGGCCACCGATCCCACGGGCACGTCGCTCTACCTCAAGGCCGGCAATGCGACCGAGCTCGCGCTCGCGCTCAAGTCGATCGGCGGCAAGCTCTGCTGCAATTGTGGCGATACGTGTGACCCCCCCGAAATCCTCATCGCCCTCGACCGCACGCTCACGATGCACAAGACCCCGAACGGCGATACGCCCGCCGACGGGCCCGATTACCCGAGCAGCAAGTGGTACCAGGCCGTCACCGCGATCGAGAAGATGGTGGCCCCGCCCCGCGACACGCACGCACGCTACGGCCTCGAGCTCTGGCCCCGCGACCCGGGTGGCGAGACTTGCATCACGCTCGCCGAGCGGGTCACGAACGCGAAGCAGGCGACGAATCCATTCTGCGAGAGCGGCGAGATCGTCGTGCCCCCGGCCCTCGGGAGCGGCGCCGCCATCCAGCAATACCTCGATCCGGCCACCACCCGCATCTGCATCAGCACGCCCACGGGTGAGGCCCTCTTCACGGCCACGGACCATCTCCTCAAGAGCATCACGCCCGGCCGCGACCAATACGTCGTCCTCGTGACCGACGGCGCGGACTGGGACCAATCTTGCCCCGATCCGAGCCCGTTGCCCATCGTGCAGCAGCTTGCGGCTTCGGGGATCCGCACGTTCGTGGTCGGCTTCTCGGCGGAGGGCGCCATTCAGCCGGGCGGCGTCGGCGCCGCGTTCCTCAACGACATGGCCTGCGCGGGGCAGACGGCCAAGGGATTCCCGGCGGGATGCCAGGAAGGGCCGGGCGGGTTCGTTGCCACGGATCCGAATGGCGAGGTCCTCTACTTGCAGGCGAGCGACGCCACGGGCCTCGACAAGGCGCTCTCCGGCGTGGCGGACGGCCTTTGCTGCGACTGCGTCAAATGACGCGGTGCCGAAAGGCCGCCCTCCCCTCCCTCCCTTCCTCAGCCGTGCACGCGCGATACCAGCCCCTACCGACGGGGTTTCAGCCCAAGTAGAATATACCGATACGAGCGCATTGCCTCGGTGCGCCCCGGTTCGCCTCGAAGATGCCGTACATGCGTCGAAAGTTCGACGTTCATGCAATTGACTCAAATTGCACTTGAAAGGCGAACCCATTTCTGTAGGATACACTTGGGCTCAGAATTTACTCGTGCCCGGATCGTACGGTCGCCGGTGGCGAACGTAATGACCTCCTTTTGTGCCGATGCGGCGATCTCGGCTCGATCGCCCCATCGAGAAAGAGGCGCCATGTCCACGAAGCTCTCTCCGGGCGAACGGCATTCACACTCACAGGAGAACGAGGCGCGGACCCCGAAATTGCGTCGCCGCTTCGGGACGACGCTTGGGTTTGCGGCCGCCCTCGCGACGCTCGCGGCGCCGGCGGCGGCCGAAGCCTCCTCCTCCTTTGCACTCTTCGAGAGTGGTCAGGTACGACCGCTCGCTCTTTCTCCTGACGGAAACAGGCTCTATGCGGTCAACACCCCTGACAATCGTCTGGAGGTTTTCCACGTCACGAGCCTGGGCCTCGTTCACATCGGCTCCGTCACCGTGGGCCTCGAGCCCGTCGCAGTCGCGGCGCGAAACAATGGCGAGGTGTGGGTCGTCAATCATCTCTCCGATAGCGTGAGCGTGGTCGACGTGACGCCCGGCTTTGCGCCACGCGTCGTGCGTACGTTGCTCGTCGGCGATGAGCCGCGCGACATCGTGTTTGGCGGTCCCGGCAAAAACCGCGCCTTCATCACGACAGCCCACCGCGGTCAGAACGTTCCTTTTGACCCCGAGCTCACCACCCCCGGCATCGGCCGGGCCGACGTTTGGGTCTTCGATACGACGAACCTCGGTCCGAACACGCTCGGGGGCGCTTCCCTCAACATCATCACTTTGTTCACCGACACGCCGCGCGCGCTCGCGGTGAGCCCGGACGGGTCGCGCGTGTACGCCGCCGGCTTTCACACCGGCAATCGAACGACGTCCATTCACAGGGACCTCGTGGCCCAGCTCGGAGGTCTGCCCGCTCCGAGGACCGACTCCCTCGGCGTGGAGCAGCCGCCCACCGCGCTCATCGTCAAATACGACGGAGAGCACTGGGTCGACTACGAAGGCGATACCTGGGACGCGGCCGTCAATTTCTCGCTCCCCGACAAAGACGTATTCGTCATCGACGCCACCGCGAACCCGCCGGCCCAGCTCCCGGGCGCGTCGGGCTTTTATTCCAGCGTCGGGACGATCCTCTTCAACATGATCGTCAACCCGGTCAGCGGGAAGGTTTACGTCACGAATACCGAGGCAAACAACCTCCAGCGGTTCGAGGGCCCGGGGACGTTCGCCGGCTCGACCGTGCGTGGCCACCTCCACGAGTCGCGGATCACGGTCCTCGGCAATGGCACCGCGACCCCGCGGCACATCAACAAGCACATCGATTACAACGCGCCCGTCGCGCCGCTCCCGAACCCCACGAACGCAAAAAGCCTCGCGACCCCGGTCGGGATGGCCATCACGCAGAACGGTCAGAAACTCTACGTCGCGGCGCTCGGATCGAGCAAGATCGCCATCTTCGACACGGCGCAGCTCGAAAACGATACCTTCCTCCCGAACGCGTCGACCCACATCGTCCTCGACAAGGGCGGCGAGCCCGTGGGGCCGACGGGCCTCGTGCTCGACGAAACGCGCAATCGACTCTACGTGCTCACGCGCTTCGACAACAAGATTGCCGTCGTGAACCCGACGACGAAATCCGTGATCGCGCGCGTCCCGATGTACAACCCCGAGCCCCCGAGCGTCACCGAGGGCCGGCAATACCTCTACGACGCCCGGTTCAGCTCCAGCAACGGCGAGTCGTCTTGCGCGAGCTGCCACGTGTTCGGCGATTTCGACAGCCTCGCCTGGGACCTCGGCAATCCGGACGAGACCACGACCCCCATGCCGGGGCCGGTTCGCCTCGTTTTGCCGGAGTTTTTCCAGACGTTCGACAACCTCGACTCGCTGAAGGGCCCCATGACCACGCAGAGCCTGCGCGGCATGGCGAACCACGGCCCCATGCACTGGCGCGGCGACCGCACCATGGGCAACGCCGAGCCGAGCGTCCAGCCAAACGCCGGCACGTTCGACGAGCGCGGGGCCTTCGCGACGTTCCAGGGCGGATTCGTCGGCCTCCTCGGGCGCACGCAGCCCATCCCGGCTGACGACATGGAGGCATTCACGGATTTCGCCCTCCAGATCATGTACCCGCCAAACCCGGTCCGGCGCCTCGACAACTCGCTCACGCCGGACCAGCAAGCCGGGCGCGACCATTTCTTCACGCCCGACGCCGCCATCATCGCGTGCGAGGACTGCCATCGCCTCGCTCCGGACGCGAATGCCCAGTACGGCGAACCATTCCCGGGTTTCTTTGGCACGGACGGCCAGTACATCCTCAACGAGGTCCCGCAGCCGATGAAGATCCCGCATCTGCGCAACCTCTATCAGAAGGTCGGGATGTTCGGCATGCCGGCGGTGCCGTCGATCCTGCCCGGCCATAACGAGATCACGGGGGATCAGGTCCGCGGCTTCGGTTTCCTCAACGACGGCGCAGAGGACACGATCTTCCGCTTCATGCACTCGCCGGGATTCGACCTCCTGAGCGGCTTCAGCCCGAATGGGTTCGACGACCGGCCCGGCGGCGACGGCGATATCAAACGCCGCCAGGTCGAGCAGTTCATCCTCGCGTTCGATTCGAATCTCGCGCCGATCGTCGGCCAGCAGGTCACGTGGACGAGCCACAACGGCGCGGCGGCGAGCCCCCGCGTCGACCTCCTCCTCGCGCGGGCAGACGAAGGTGAATGCGACGTCGTGGTGAAGATGCGATTCGGGTTCGAGGAGATCGGCTTCCTCTACATCGGCGCGAATCAGTTCGTATCGAGCAAGCAGTCGTTCGGCCCCCTCTCGCGGGCAATGCTGGTGCTCGTCGCGAACCTCCTCCACACCGAGCTCACCTTCACCGCCGTGCCGCCCGGCTCCGGCGAGCGCATCGGCATCGATCGCGACGAAGACGGCATCCGCGACGGCGACGAATGAATGCAGCACCTCCGCGCGGGTTTCGTGTGACACGACCTACACCCGCGCGGAGGTCACTCCACGATCCACCGTCGGCTGGCTGACGGTGACTTCACGACAGAAAATCGACGCGAAGGGGGGCACAAAGCCTTGTTGCAGGCCGCGGCTCCGGATAGGGTCGTGCTCTCGGCGGGGGGACATGTCCAGGAGATGTCATGTCCGCGGAGCCGAACCATCGCGCAGCCGATGACTTCCAAGGGGTATCCTTCGAGGGTTTCACCGCGCTGACCCCCATCTACGAAGGGGCGGAGACGCTGGTGTTCCGCGGCAGGAGAATCGCCGACGGCGCGCGGGTCGTCCTCAAACAGACGAAAAACGAATATCCCACCGTCCGGGAAGTCGGCCGCCTGCGGCGCGAGTTCACGATCCTGCGCGAGCTCGGCGTGGATACTGCGCCCGAGGCGATCGCGCTCGAGGAGCACGGCCGCGGCGTCGTCCTGATCATGGCCGACCTCGGGCATCCGACGCTGCGCGAAATCCTGGAGAGCCGGAGGCTCGATATCGAGACCTCGCTCACGATTGCCCTGTCCATCTCGAATGCGCTCGCCGCGGTCCACAGGAAGGGCATCATCCACAAGGACGTGACCCCGCGAAACGTCCTGATCGAGGAGTCGGCCTGGACGGCTCATCTCATCGATTTCGGGATTTCCGCGCGCCTCTCCCGCGAGCTCCACGCGCCGACGGGGCCGCGGTCGCTCGAAGGGACGCTGCTCTACATGGCGCCCGAACAGACCGGGCGAATGAACCGGGCCGTCGATTCACGCGCGGACCTCTACTCGCTCGGCGTGATCCTCTACGAGATGCTGACGGGCTCGGTGCCATTCCCGCAGCGCGAGCTCTCGGAAATCGTCCAGAGCCACCTCACGCGCGCGCCGGTACCGCCACACGAGGTCGTGCCCACGGTGCCCGCGCCACTCTCCGACCTCGTGATGATGCTGCTCGCGAAGACGCCCGAGGAGCGATACCAGAGCGACGCCGGCGTCCGTGCGGATCTCTCCGAATGCTTGCGGCAATGGAAAGCGAACGGGACCATCACGCCCTTTCCGCTGCGGCAACGCGACAAAGCGCCGGAGCTCCGCCGCGCGCAGCGGCTCTACGGCCGCGAGCACGACATCGAGGCGCTCCTGCAGGCGTTCCGTCGCACGCGCGCGCGCGGCCCGGAGCTTTGCCTCGTCGCCGGCTACTCCGGCGTGGGAAAATCGGCGCTGGTCCGCGAGATTCACAAGATCATCGCGCGGCACGGCGGCGGCTATTTCGCCTCCGGCAAGTTCGACCAGATCTCGCGCGACGTCCCGCTCGCGCCCGTCGTGCACGCGCTCCGGGAACTCGTCCAGCAAATCCTGACGGAGCCGCCGGAGGCGCTCGCGGCGTACAAGAGCGAGCTCCTCACGGCGCTCGGCGGCAATGGCGCGATCCTCCTCGAGCTCGTCCCCGAGCTCGAGCTCGTCCTCGGCGCGCAGCCCAAGGTCTCCGATCTTCCGCCCGATCAGGCGAAGAATCGCTTCGAGCTCACGCTCCAGAACTTCCTGCACGTGTTCGCGAGCGAAAAGCACCCGCTGGTGATCTTCCTCGACGATCTCCAGTGGATGGATCCCGCCTCGCAGCGGCTCATGCACCTGCTCCTCACGGACACGTGGAGCCGGCATCTGCTCATCATCGGCGCGTATCGCGACAACGAAGTCTCGGTCGGCCATCCGCTCTCGAACCTGCTCGCCGAGCTCGAGGGCTCGGGCTTTCAACCGGCCAAGATCCACCTCGCGCCGCTCGACCGCGAGATGGTGGGGAGCCTCGTCGCCGATACGCTGACGAGCGAGCCCCAGGAGGTCCGGACGCTCGCGGACCTCGTCTACGAGAAAACGCAGGGCAACCCGTTCTTCGCGCACCAGTTCATGGTCGCATTGTACGAGCGGGGCCTGCTCCGCTTCGACCCGGAGAACGGCGCGTGGCAATGGGACGACGCGGCGATCCGCGCCGCGAACGTGACCGACAACGTGGTCGACCTGATGGTCGGCGTCCTCCGCCGCCTCTCGCCGGAGACGCAGCACGTACTCGAGCGCGCGGCCTGCATCGGCCATTCCTTCGATTTCGGCTCGCTCGCGACGATCGCCGAGAAGCCGGTGCACGAGGTCTCCGCGGCGCTCTGGGAGGCGCTGCGAGCGGGGCTCGTCATGTCCCTGGACGGCGATTACAGATATCTCGAATCCGGGGTCGGGAGCGAGGCGCGGGAGGTCTCGGCGTCGCTCTTCAATGTCCGCTACCAGTTCGTCCACGACCGGGTGCTCTCGGCGGCTTACATGCTCGTGGAGCCGGAGCAACGAAAGCAGCTCCACCGCTCCATCGGGCGCCTGCTCCGCAAGCGGTCGGGCGAGCGTCCCCGCGACGAGGACCTGCTCGACCTCGTCCACCATTTGAACCTCGGCGCCGCGGCCATCACGGATCGGGCCGAGCGGCGCGACCTCGCGGAGCTCAACCTGCGCGCCGGGCAAAGGGCCAAAGCCGCGACGGCCTATCACGCGGGAGCCATTTACACGCGCGCAGGCATCGAGCTGCTCGACGCGGCCGACTGGGCGACCCATTACGACCTCTGCCATTCCCTCCACATCGAGGGCGGCCAGTGCGCATTCGCTTGCGGCGACGCCGAGCGTGCAGAGGCGCTCTTCACCGAGGCGCTGCGGCGCGCCCGCACGGATCTCGAACGCGCGGAGATCCAGCGGCAGCGCATCTACAAGCACGCCTCGTACGGGGAGTTCACGGACGCGCTGCGGGTCGGAAGCGAGACGCTCGCGATGCTCGGGCATACCCTGACGCTCGACGAGATGCATTCGCCCGAGGTGATGCTGGCGGAGCTCTCGCAGATCACCACGAACCTGCGAGGGCGACCCATCCGGAGCCTCGTCGACGAGCCCGAAGTCACGGATCCCGTGATGCGCGCCATCCTGTCGATCCTCGACTCCATCGCGGACAGTGGCCACTACGTCAGCGCGATTGCGTTCTCCATCATCAATTTCCGGGCCGTGAACCTCTCGCTCGTGCACGGCCCGACGGAGCTCTGCCCATTTCCGTATGCGTGCGCCGGCTATGTCCTCGCGGGGATGTTCGGGCGTGTGACCGAGGGCCTGGCGTTTTGCGAGGTCGCGGGGGTCATCAACAAGCGGTTCCCCAACGTGAGTCAACTCTCGCGGCTCCACGTCGCCTGGGGCAGCGGCACGCACATGCAGCACCCCATGCGCGATGCCGTGACGAGCTGGACCATCGCGCGGCAGAAGGGCCTGGAGAGCGGCGAGTTCGCCATGCTCGGGACAGCGTGCTTCCTCGAGACGATGGGAAACGTCTTCGCGGGCGACCCCATCGAGGACCTCTTGCAGGAAGCCGACAAGAACCTCGCAATCGTCCGGCGCACGAAAAACTCCCTCAACCTGGCCACGATGACGATCGTGCGGCAGACGGTCGCGTGCCTCGCGGGAAAGACGCGGGAGCGCACCTCGCTCGACGACGATACCTTCAACGAGAAAGAATATCTCGACCGGCTCGACGGCGAACATTTCGGCAATACGAGGGCCCACCACGCCATCTTGAAGGCGCTCGTTTACCTGATTCACAACCGGTACGAGGATGCCTGGAAGGCATCCGAAGTCGCCGAGCACTGGATCTCGCATACCGGCGGAAACCTCGCCTCGAAAATCCACCCCTGCCTCCGCGCCCTCGTGCTGCTCGGACTGCCTCGCGCGGAGGCGCCCGAGGAGGCCGAGCGACGGGCCGAGATCCTGCGCAAATGCCGCGCGGAGATCGCGCAGCTCGCCGCCGGGTCCCCGAAGAGCTTCGCGCACTTCGAGGCCATGGTGAACGCCGAAGCGGCACGAACCGAAGGGGACCTCGAGGGCGCGATCCGGCTCTACGAGCGCGCGATCACGCTCTGCCAGGAGAACAAGGCCCCGCATTTCGAGGCGCTCACCGGCGAGCTCTGCGCCAAGTTCTACCTGCGCATCGGCGCGCCGACCGCGGGCGGCGGCTACATGAAAAACGCCTACCGCGCCTACAAGCACTGGGGCGCGGCGCCGAAGCTCGACGCGCTGGAGAACGAGGCCACGCACATCTGGCCTTCGCTCCGCGACGTCTCGCGCACGCATTCGACGGCGACGACCACCGGCTCGAGCGCCTCGCTCGCGACCCGCACCCTCATCGGACAGACCAGCATCGGCAGCCTCCGCGACGCGGCTCTCGTCGTCCGGGCCGCCCAGGAAATCGCGAGCGAGATCGACCTGCCCAAGGTCATCGATCGGCTCGCCAAGCTCGTGCTGGAGAACGCGGGCGCCGACCAGGGCTCGCTCATTCTCGCGCGTGACGGTGCGCTCGTCGTCGACGCGACGTTCCACCCCGCCGGCTGCTCGCTCGACGTCGGGCGCGGACAGCCGCTCGAAGCCGTGCAGGCGTGCGCGAAGAGCGTCGTTCACTACGTCACGCGCACCCTCGAACCGGTGGTCCTCGACAACTCGAGCAAGGCTTCGCGCTTCTCGGACGACCCCTACATCCAGGAGTTCGCGCCGAAATCGATCCTCTGCTTGCCCCTTCTCCACCAGGGTCGACTGAGCGGCGCGCTCTACCTCGAAAACCGCATGACGGCCGGCGTCTTCGACGCGGCGCGCGTCGAGCTGCTCGCGCTGCTCTCCTCGCAGGCGGCCATCGCCATCGAGATCGCGCGCCTCATCGAGAGCGCGCACGCCGCGAACGAGCAGGTCAAGCGCGCGAACGAGCGGCTCGAGATGGAGGTCGCGCACCGGACGGAGGAGCTGCGCCAGGTCAACGACAGCTTGTTCGAGACGAACCAAGCGCTCGAACAGGAGCTCGGCCAGCGCCGCGAGATCGAGCAGGAGCGCGCGTCGCTGCACGAGCAAGTCATCGCGGGGCAACGCCAGCGCCTGGCGGAGCTCTCGACGCCGCTCTTGCCGATCACGAAGGACATCGTGGTGATGCCGCTCATCGGCACGATGGACGCCGAGCGCGCCGAGCTCGTGCTCAGCGTGGCCCTCGACGGCGCCCAGCGCCTCGGGGCCCGGGTCGTGATCCTCGACGTGACGGGCATGAAGCACGTCGACACGCAGGTGGCGGGCATGCTGGTGAACGTGGCCTCGGCGCTCCGGCTGCTCGGCGCCGAGACGGTGCTCACGGGCATCGCGCCGCGCATCGCCCAGACGCTCGTCGCGCTCGACGTCGATCTGAAATCGTTCGTCACGATGGGCACGCTCCAGAGCGGCATGGAGTACGCGCTCCGGCGATCGCGCCACGTCGACGTCTCGCCCGCTCCGCGCCGTGGCGGGCCGCAGCATCGATGAACGAAGGGCCGCCGCCCGCCCCGACGATGGCGCGGGGCGGGCGGTCACCTGGCTATCGGGAAGAATCGGAGATCAGGGCGCGGCGCAGAAATCGCCGCCCTTGGCGCCCGGCTGGGCCGGCAGATCGATCAGCGTCGTGTCCTCGTCGATCGAGAGCACGAAGGCCACGAGGTTCGCGATGTCGTCCGGGCCCGTGAGGTAACTCGGCGCGGCGAGCGCCTTGTTGTGCGCGGCGAACGTGGTCGAGAACAGCTCCTCGAGCGTCCGCGCGTTGCCGGCGTGGAAGAACGGCGCGCCGACCTGCATGCCGAGCAGCGAAGGCACGTTGAAGCCCTTGCCGATGGCCTCATCGCCCTGGGCCTTCGCGATCATGTCGGCGCGCACCTCGATCACGTTCACCGCGGCCGGCGAGATCGCGAACGTGCCCACGGGGCGGAGCACGCACTGGATCTGATCGAGCCCCGCGTTCTTCGGGCTCGGCGAGCGCATGAACTGGTTGCCCGAGGTCGCGGGGAGCAAAGCCGCGGGGAACCCGGCGGCGATGAGCGCATCGCCCTCGTACGCCTTCGCGAGCAGCGCCTCGTTCGTCGTGGCCGACGGCGTGTAGAAGCGCTTCGAGAGCGTCCACTTCGCGCCGCCGTGACAACCCTGGCAGCTCCCGCCCTCCATGAACAGCGTCATGCCCGCGGCGACCTTCGCCGGATCGAGGTTCGAGGGCTTGCGCGGCGAGCGGATGCTCTGCGCATACGCCTCGAAGTCGTCCCAGTCCTTGCGCACGCTGTCCGTGTCGTTGATCGCCTCCGTCGAACCATTGAGGCCCGCGGCACCTGCGGGCGCGTATTTCGCCGTGTCCCCGAGGTTGATCCGATCCGTGGTCACCGGCGGCGCGCTGTCCTTCGTCACGAGCGCGCCCACGCCGCCTTGCGTGCCGCGCGCGCTGTTCTCGAAGTCGTGCGCCTCGTCCTGAAACGCCGTCCAGCCGAAGATGCGCAGATCGGTGGGATCCTTCGAGGCGTAGCTGCCTTCG
Organism: Polyangium jinanense; assembly: GCF_028435265.1. GTDB lineage: Bacteria > Myxococcota_A > Polyangia > Polyangiales > Polyangiaceae > Polyangium > Polyangium jinanense. The sequence continues at coordinate 291,339 of NZ_JAGTJK010000006.1, forward strand.
AGGCTCGTCGCTTGCCGCGGGCCGCGGGCGAAGTACCACGTCACGTTGTCGCTCAGGCCGTCGATGTGGCAGGCCTGGCACGAGACCCACGCCTGGCCCCGGAGCGACCAGCGCCCGAGCCCCGTGTTGAAGATCCGCTTGCCGCGCAGCACCGACATCCCCGCCGCGTCCGCGGGCAGAGGCGCCGTTTGCACGACGCGCGCCGACCCGAGATCGGCGCCCGCGACGACCTGCTTGGCCGGATCGATCGCGACGGCCGACACGTTGCGGCTGATGTCGTTCGCCACGAACGCGAACGCGTGCGTGTTCGCCACGGCGACGCCGATCGGGCCCACGCCCTTCAAGCTCTCGGCGAGCGCCTGGGGCGCGAGGTCGATGAACTTCTTGTCCGCGGCGCCGACGCTCGTGACGGCGCCGGTCGTATCGTTGAAGCTCACGCGGAACACCGCGTCCGCGCCGTTCGCCGGCACGTACGCCTCGCCCGTCGCCCCGACGAACGCGATGTCGTTCGCGACCAGCGGATAACGACGGTTCGCGTCGTCGGCCACGTTCGCTGCGACGTACGCGTCGCGCAGCGCCCGGTTCAGGTTCGTCGGCGCTGCGGCCGCGGCCATGTCGGCCTTCGTGTCGATCACGTTCACGACCGGGTGCACGACGGTCTTCGTGTTCGTCGGGATCGCGCGGCACGAGCCGGTACCGAACCCACCGCCGCCCTCGCACGTCCCGGCGGGCGCGTCGGCGCCGCAATCGGCGTCGTTCGAGCAACTGTACGTGCAGGAGCCCGTGGTCGCATTGCACGTGCTCAGGATGTTCACGCCCTGGCACTGCGCGTTCGTCGTGCAGGTGTTCTTCTGGTACGGCCCGACGGGGCCGGCCGGAGACGCGCAGATCGACGTGACGTACGCGAGATCCTTCTGGATCGTGATCGACTGGAGCTGGTTCGGGAAGCAGCCTGTCGTTTGCCCCTTGTGATCGACGAAGCCCGTGTCGTCGAGCGAAGGCAGGGTGATCGTGGAGACCCCGCCGTCCGCGGCTTTCACGCTGTAGACGATGCCGGCCCAGTTCGTGTCGACGTTCGACACGCCCTGCGCGTTGATCTGCTCGGGGGCGGTGCGCTGGGCGAAGAACTCGGTCGCGTAGATCTTCTCGTCAGCGTCGTCGGCGTCGCCGTCGTTCGTGATCGCGAGCGAGCGCGGGTGTGCGAGCGCGGGCCGCGCCTTGTCCGCGGCGACCGTGGGACCGAGCAGGCCCGTGCCGGCGAGTGGCCCGTTCAGATCGATCGTCTTCGACACCGTGAGCGAAGCGATGTCGACGTGCGACAGCGTGCCGTCGACCCAGTTGGCGACGTAGAGCGCTGTGTTGTTCGGCGTGATCGCGATGGCCGTGGGCTCCGAGCCGACGGCGACCTCCTTGCCCATGACGGGCGTTCCCTTGAGGTCGCGGATCTCCACGACCTTCTGGTCCTTGCGCAGCACCACGTACGCCTTGTCGCCGCAGCCGTCGATCGCGACCTGCCAGGGCTCGCTACCCACGGCGATCTCGGCCTTTTTCGTGAGCGCCGGCAGGCCGTCCACGGCGTCGTATTCGACGGACAGCACTGTCACGCTGCCCGCGTCGCGGTTCACGGCGACGACGGTCGAGTCATCCGCTGAAATCGCGACCGCCGCGCCGCGCGTCGCTCCGGGCGCCGGCGTCGTGCAAAGCTGGGGCCCGCCCCCGGCGCCGCCTTGCCCGCCCATTCCGCCCCCGCCCATTCCGCCTTGCCCGCCCATGCCGCCGCCGCCGGTGTTCCCGCCGCCGGTCCCACCGCCTGCGCCGCCGCTGCCCGAGCTCGACGACGAGGTCGTCGTCCCCGGAAGATTCACCGGATCGTCGCCACAACCCGCGCCGGTCGCGGCACTTCCCACGATCAAAGCGCATATGCCTGCGAAAGCGCCACCAAAATGACGCCGCACCGGCCTGCCCATCGAAGCTCTTTGCATCGTCTCCCCTTCCTTTTTTCGATGTGTGCCGACGACCCCCACTGGCCGGGACACATGAAGCAGGATTCTACGCGCGAGACGAAATTCGGTTTCGTTATTTTTCGACGAGCGACGAGCGCGTGATCGTCCCGGAGACGACGTTGTCGCCGATGGTGATGTAAAGCTGCTCGTCGTCCCGTAGGAGGTCGAGCTTCGTATTTCGATCGACCTTGGCTTCGAGCGCATCGAGGAAATTCGGTTCGAGTCGCCACACCTCGATCGCGTCGACCTTGTGAATGACGCGCGACGACGCTTCGCGCTGAAGAAGCGCGAGCGGCGCGTGCGTGAAGAGCGCGACGCGTCGCGCGGCCTTGGCGGCCTTGTGCAAGCGCTCGGCCGAGGGGGATCCGATATCGATCCAGGCGAGGAGCAGCCCCGTGGGATCACGAATGACCACCGGCGGCTCTTCCGTCGAACAGAGCCCCTCTTTGCTGAACGTAATGCCTTCCTCGTAGCTCAGGCAGTACGCAATCGTACGCGTCAGCAAATAACGCATGCTCTCCGAGGGGTGGCGCGCGATGCGGAGATCGAGCTCCTCGTACACCCCGCGATCGACGTCGGAGAGGTTCACCTGCAGGTGGTAGATGGTCGCGGTCAGGGCCATGGGCGGCCGCAGGATAGCGGAAGCCGGGCGATGTGCCGGATCGCGACGGGCACACGCGCGGTCGTGCGGCGGATCGGCTGACGCCCGAGCAGGATCCCGACGTTCCAGGTTTGGAAGATCTTCCTTGCCCTCCATCTACTACCAAGGTAGTATTACCTGAGTAGTAATTACGAGGAGCACGTGTCGAACAAGGACAAGGGCAAGGACGCATTCGAGGACGAAGCCGAGGGGGGGCAGAAGCCCACGCACCTCGGTGCTTTGCAGCTCGCGATCATGCGAGTGCTCTGGGAGCTCGGCGAGGCCACGGTCACGGACGTGCACCAGGCCTTGCTTTCGGAGCGTGGCCTCGCGCCCACGACCATCGCCACCATGCTGAAGAAGATGGAGGAGAAGGGCGTCGTGGCGCACCGCGCCGAGGGTCGGAAATTCATTTATCGGCCCACGGTGAGCGAGGATCAGGTCACGCGAGGCATGGTCTCCGACCTGACCGAGCGCCTCTTCCGGGGAGATCCGGTGGCGCTCGTGTCGCACCTGATCTCGCGCCACGAGATACGCGCCGACGAGCTGTCCGAGCTCGAACGAATGATCGCCGCGGCCAAGAAGGAAGGGAAGCGATGAACACCTTCGTGGGATGGTTGGTCACGTACCTGATACACAGCACGGCCCTCCTCGGGGGCGCGTGGCTTTTCGACCGTTTGTCGCGGAATCGCCCCGATTGGCAGGAGCTCGCGTGGCGCGTCGCCCTCGTGGGCGGGCTCGTCACGGCCACCGTGCAAACGGCGGCGTCGGTCCGCCCCGTGGGCGGGACGTTTTCGCTCGCGGAGCCCGCGCCCACCGCGCGCGTGATCGAACGCGAAATGCCCCAGTCGACGGAGATCGTCGTGACGACGGACATGGGCCCCGCGACGCATGTCATCGTCACCTCCAGGAACCCCGCGGCCTTCGTGCCCAGGACGAAAGCGACGCCGGCGGCGAAGGCCTCGCGCGCGTCGTTTCTTTCGTGGTCCAACGTTTTCGTGGCCGGGTGGGCGTTTGGCGCGCTCCTCTTGCTCGGTTCGCTCGGGCGCACCTGGATGGCCCTGCGCAAGCGCCTCGAAGGCCGGCGCAGGCTCGAAGGTGGGCCGCTCGGTGATGTCCTCGCCACGCTCGCGGCACGCGAGCCCATTTGCATGCGGGCGCCCTTGCTCAGCGCGTCCGAGAAAGTGAACGTTCCCATGGCCCTTGGCATTCGTCGTCCTGAAATTTGTCTGCCCGAGCGCGTGACGAAAGAGCTCGGTCCGGACGCCCAGGAGAGCGTGCTCGCGCACGAGCTCGGGCACGTCGCGCGGCGCGATCCGCTCTATCGATTGGCCACGAGCGTATTTTGCCGGGTGTTCTTCTTCCAGCCTTTGAACTGGCTCGCTTCGCACCGCCTCGCGGCGTGCGCGGAGCTCCTCGCCGATGATTGGGCCGCGCGGCGCACGGCGCGTCCGCTCGACCTCGCGGAATGCCTCACGAAGGTGGCGCGCTGGGTCCATCGACCGATGACGGGCCTGCCCGTGCCGACGATGGCGGCGGGCACGAGCGAGCTGCGCCAGCGCGTCGAGCGCCTCGTGCGGGGCGAAGGTTTGACCACGGAGCCGCGCAAGCCGCTCTGGGCCGCGCCGATCGTCGCGTTCGTCCTGACCGCGCTCACGCTGCTCGCGCCTTGCGCCTGCGGCGTGGCCGAAGCGAAGGGTTTGCCCCCCGCGACGCCAGCCGCCCAGAAAGGCGCCGCGCCCGCGCCGAGGCCCATGCCCGCCGCCCTCGTGGACGAGGACGACGAGGACGCGGACGAGGACGAGGACGAGGACGACGTCTGCGAGGGGCCGAAGCAGAAGGACAAGGACCACGCCAAGACGGCGAAACGCCACGGCGAGGAACACGCCCGCAGGCATCACGGTCGTCACGGCCCCGTCGCGCAGGACGACGAGGACGACGAGGACGAAGACAACGACGACAACGACAACGACAACGACAACGACGACGACAACGACGACGACAACGACAACGAGGTCGCGCGTGGTCCGGGCCGGATCCGCATCCACGTGCCGGCGCCGGAGATCGATATCGACTTCGAGCAGATCGAGCGCTCACTGCCCTCGGCCGAGCAAATCGAAGCCGAGGTCGAGCGCGCCCTCGCCGACGTGCGGAGCAACGTGCACGACAAGGACGCGCGCAAGCGCGCCGAGCGTGAGATCAAGCGGGCCCGCAAGGACGCGCGCAAGGAGCTCGAAGAGGCGCGCGAGGAGATGCAGGAGCAGCTGCGCGAGCTGCGCGAGCAGATGCCCGAGATCCGCCGCCGGGCCATGGAGACCGCCCTCGAGGTCTTGCAGCAAGCGCGCGAGGACGCGCTCGAAGAGGCGCGCGAGGCCGAGGAAGAGGCCGAGGAAGAGGCCATGAAGGCGCGCAAGAAGGCCCGCAAGGCGCGCAAGAAGGCCAAGCACGCCGAGCCGCCGATGCCGCCCGCTCCGCCCGCGCCTCCGGGACCGCATGCGGCGCCGTTGGCGCCGCCCGCCCCTCCGGCGCCGCCGGCACCGCATGGACAGGCGATGCCTCATCCCATGCCGCATGGAAAGGCGATGCCTCATCCCATGCCGCACGGCGCGCCGATGCCGCCCCCGCCGCCTGCGCCGCCGCCTCCGCCGGCGCCCTGAACCACCGCAGGCGAATCGACGAACAGCAACGTGGCCCCGGAGAGCAGTCTCCCTCCCTGCTCTCCGGGGCTCTTTTTTTGATGCGCTTGGACAAACCGTTACGCGCCGCCTCCGCCGCCGCCTGTCCCTTTTCCTCCGGGTCCCTCGGCTTGATGCGCGCTCGCGTCGCTCTTGTCGACCATCGGCGCGTCGTCCGCGGTCGACCCGCCTCGCGGCGCGAGCGGCGACCTTTGCTCCTTCAAGCCGAGCTCGTGGTAATGGCTCTGACCCGTGGGGGTGTGCTCGCCGCGGCGCACATCGCCCTGCGTCCCGCCGGACGGCTGTCGGGCGAGCGGATCGTCGGGTGTCCCGTGTTTCGGATGTGTGGCCATACGGGCACTCCGGCAAACGGCGTGCGCGCCGCCCCGGGCTCCATTTTCGCGCCTGCGCTCCGGGCGCCCGAGGCAGGGGCCTTCGCTCGCGCCGAGCGGCGGACCGGCAAAACCGTCGTGCTCGCTGCGCGTGGCCGCCGCGCGCGCTAGCATCCGCCCGAGCAAGGAGGAAGACATGGATCTCGGATTGACGGGGAAGCGGGCGCTCGTGACGGGCTCGACCGCGGGAATCGGCCTCGCCGCCGCGCACGCGCTGGCGAGCGAGGGCGCGCTCGTGACGGTGAACGGACGGACCGAAGCCCGCGTGCAAGGCGCCGTGGACGCGCTCCGGCGCGCGCTACCCGGCGCGACGATCGAAGGCATCGCGGCCGACCTCTCGACCGCGGCCGGATGCCAGGCGCTCACCTCGAAGCTCCCCGACGTCGACGTGCTCGTCAACAACATGGGAATCTTTGAGCCCAAACCATTCGAAGAGATCCCGGACGAGGACTGGCTCCGGTTCTTCGAGACGAACGTGCTCAGCGGCGTGCGTCTCTCGCGCCATTACGTGGCCGGCATGCGGGCCCGCAACTGGGGCCGCGTCGTCTTCGTGTCGAGCGAGTCGGCGCTCCAGATCCCGACCGAGATGATCCATTACGGCATGACGAAGACGGCGCAGCTCGCGGTCGCGAAGGGCCTGGCCGAGACGCTGCGCGGGACTGGCGTGACCGTGAACAGCGTCCTGCCCGGCCCGACGTCGTCCGAAGGCGTGGGCGCGTTCGTCGCCCAGCTCGCGGCGGCGCGCGGCGTGGACGTCGCCACCGTCGAGCGCGAGTTCTTCGCCACGGCGCGGCCGACCTCGATCATCCAGCGATTCGCGACGCCGGACGAGGTCGCCTCCATGATCGCCTACGTGTGCAGCGCTCGCGCGTCGGCCACCACGGGCGCGGCGCTCCTCGTGGATGGCGGCGTGGTGCGCGCCATCGCGTGAATTCCGTGTCGAGCGAGCGGGCGAAATCGCCCCCAAGATGCTCGCTCGTCGGGTTGCCCTCACCGGGTCCGCCTCCTGCTCTTCGTCCTCCGGACGAATGCATGCCTACGACCTCATCCTCACGCTGACGGGCGGGCTCCTCGCGGCGCTCCTGCTCGGCATGCTCACGCAACGGCTCGGCGCCTCGCCCATCCTGGGGTACCTCCTCGCCGGCATCGTCGTCGGCCCGCGAACCCCCGGATTCGTGGCGAACCTCGAGCTCGCCTCACAGCTCGCCGAGGTGGGCATCGTCCTGCTCATGTTCGGCGTGGGCATGCATTTCCACCTCGCCGATCTCCTCAAGGTCCGGCGCATCGCCGTGCCGGGCGCGATCGTGCAGAGCCTCATCGCGACCGCGCTCGGGACCGCGGTCGCGCTCGCGTTCGGCTGGTCCACCTCGGCCGGGCTCGTGCTCGGGATGTCCGTGGCCGTGGCGAGCACGGTCGTGCTGATCCGCATGCTCACCGATCACGATGCGCTCGAAACGCCGCACGGGCACGTCGCCGTCGGCTGGCTCATCGTCGAGGACATCTTCACGGTCGTCATTCTCCTCATGGTCCCGGTGCTCGCGTCTTTGCGGGGCGCGCACGCCTCGCCACTCGAGGCGGCCGGGGTCATCGGCATCGGATTGGTGAAGCTCACCGCGCTCATCGCGATCGTGCTCGTCATTGGCCCGCGCGCCGTCCCCTGGTTCCTCACGCGCGTCGCGCGCTCACGCAGCCGGGAGCTCTTCACGCTCGCCGTCCTCGCGGTCGCGCTCGCCGTGGCCACGGGCTCGGCGGTCATTTTCGGCGCGTCGATGGCGCTCGGCGCGTTCCTCGCGGGCATGGTCGTCGGGCAATCGAAGGTCAGCCACCAGGCCGCCGCGGATGCGCTCCCGATGCGGGACGCCTTCGCGGTGCTCTTCTTCGTCACCGTCGGCATGCAGTTCGATCCGCGCTCGCTCCTCGCGCAGCCCGGGCTCGTCCTTTTGGTGCTCGCGATCATCCTCCTCGCCAAACCCCTTGCCGCGCTCGTCGTGGTCGTGGTCCTCGGGTATTCGGTGCGGACGGCGCTCACGGTCGCGATTGGCCTCGCGCAGATCGGCGAATTCTCGTTCATCCTCGCCGACGCGGCGAACAAGGTCGACCTCTTCCCCGCGGAGGGGCGCAGCGTGCTCGTGGCGAGCGCGATTGCATCCATCGCCCTGAACCCCTTGCTCTTCCGGCTCATGGATCCCCTCGAAGAATGGCTGCGCGGCCGCCCGACCCTCTGGCGAGGGCTCAACCGCCGCGCCGAGGCGCGCGGGGAGGCGCTCCGGGAGCAGGCCCCGAAAGAGCCGATCCGCGCTTGTGACGTCCGTGCGATCGTCGTGGGGTATGGCCCTGTCGGCCGTACGGCCGTGGACATCCTCGATCGATTCAACGTCTGCTCTGTGATCGTGGAATTGAGCATCGACACCGTCACCGAGTTGACGCATACGGGCCGAAATGCCGTGTACGGCGACGCACGCAGGGCCGAGGTCCTCCACGCGGCGGGTATCGAAACCGCCGATTACCTCGTCGTGACCACGCCGAACCCGGAGACGCGGGCCGCGGTGGTCAACGTCGCGCGGGCCCTGCAGCCCGACCTGCCGATCTTCGTGCGCGCCCATTACATCAGCGAGCGCGAGGCGCTCGAGACGCACCGCGCCACGGCCGTCTGTTACGAGGAGGCCGAGGTCGCCGTTCGGCTGGCGGAGATGCTCCTCACGGAGATTGGCGTCGAGCCGGAACAGATCGAGGCGGAATCACTCCGCATTCGCACGGAGCTCAGGCCCGGCGCCACGCCGTGACGCGGCGCGTCCGCCGTATCCGACTTGCAGCCCGTGGCGCGCTCGGGATACGATGCCTCCTCGGTTCGCGGAGCACGCGTCCAGGCGGGAGGGAACGACCTTGAGCTTGCATTTCACGACATCCACAAAGCAAAAACGAAAATACGCGACGCGCCTCGGCGCCGTGGCATTCGGCGTCGGCTTGCTCGGCGCGCCGGCCACGTCGGCGGCGCAGTCGCAGAAGGCGCCCGCTGCGCCACCTCCCCCGGCCGCGGCAGCGCCGGCGCCGGCCCCCCCGCCTCCCGGGGCGGCGGCGCCGCTCCCGCCCGGGACTCCACCGCCCGGTGTGCAGCCGGGTCCGTACCCGTACCCGTATCCATACCCCTATCCCTATCCATACGGACAACCGGGGTATCCGCCGCCTCCTCCCGGGTATGGTTATCCCCCCGCCGCCGGCGCCGAGGCCGAGGAGCGGAAGCCCGTCATGCCGTACAAGGGAGGCGTCGTTCCCCCCGGATACGTGCTCGAGGAGCGCATGCGAAAGGGGCTCGTCATTGCGGGCAGCATCGTCTTCGGGACGTTTTATTTCTTCACGGCGGTCGGGGGAGCGGTGGCCGAGTCGAACACCGCTCCCTGGCCCGCGCTGTTCGTGCCCGTGATCGGCCCGTTTATCGTCGCCGGGGCGGGTAATTTCAGGAGCTCCGAGGACATCGTGAGGCCCCTCTTCGTCTTCGACGGCCTCGTCCAGGCCGGCGGAGCGGCCATGCTCATCGCCGGGATCGTCGCCAAGCAAAAGGTCCTCGTGCGCGAAGACCTCGCCGCGGGCCCGGAGTTTTTCGTGGGGCCGAGGTCCGTGGGAATGAAAATGAGCTTCTGAGGAATGCCGCGCTCCCTCGCGCTCCACGCCGCTGCGCGCACGCGGATGAGCACGCGCTCGTTCGCGAGCGCGTACGGCGAAAACGACGACCGATGGCGGATCGACGAGCGCCGCGGCCTTTTCCTCGTCGCGGACGCCTCGGGCCCGACGTACGGCGGTTATTACGCGCCCTTCGGCGTGGATCCCGGCCTGGCGGCCCTCGCCGAGGCGCTCGATGGCGATGGCGGCGAGGACCGGCTCCGCGCAGCGCTGTGGGCGGCGAATTCCACGATGCGGGCCATGGAGGACCGACAGGAAGAGGTACGAAAGGCCGTTCTCCAAAGGAACGGCGAGGACCGGCTGCATGCCTCCCTCGAAGCCGCGGATGCAGTGCGGGATCGCCAGCGTTGGCCCCATCGCGTCTTTTCGCACCACGCCACCTCGTGCACCGCACTGCATGCGTGGGGAGAAAACCGCATGAGCGTCGCGCAGGTAGGAGTTTGTCGGGTGTACCGGATCCGAGGCCGAACGATCGAGCAGCTGCTCCGCGACCACAACTTGCGGACCGCCCTGGAGGAGCAAGGATACCCGACGGACCTGCTCCCCGAAACCAAACAGATATCCACGCGAATGCTCGGACACCTCCAGGGGCCCGAGCAGATCGACCCCCGGACCGTCGAGGTCGAGCCCGGGGATTGCTTCGTGCTGTGCACCGATGGCCTCTGGTCCTCCCTCGCCGAGGAGCGAATCCGGGACATCGTCGTCGAGACAACCCCTTCCCCCGCCGATGTGGCCGAGGCCCTGCTCCGAGCTGTTCAGGGACCGGACGCCGACGACACCACCGTCGTCGTGATCGTCGCTCGTTAGCCCTTCGCTTTAGCCTCTGCGCCTCCGTCGCGAAAGCCCCCAGGCGAGCGCGCCGAATGCATAGAGCCCGAGCCCCGGCGCGGCCCCATCCCCGAGACGGCACCCACAACCGCCCTCGTCCCCGGCCGCGCCGCTGCCATTGCCGCCGGCGCCATTACCATCCCCGCCGCCTCCGCCCGTGCCGCTCGACGAGGCCCCGGAGCCGCCGTCGGGCAATCCGCCGTCCGGCAGCGGTCCCACACCTCCGCGCTCGAACGCGCCGAGATCGGGCGCCGCGCCGACCACGAATCGATCGTTGATGCCCTCGATCACCACGCCGACGTCGACGAGCCCGCTCCCCGCCACCGGCGTGAAATCGCCGCCCTCCGCGTCCTCGTACTTGGGCTCGACCTCAAACCCGTGGCTCTCGATCGTGCCCGAGGCCGCGAGCTCCGCGATGCTCGTATACTTCACGTCGAGCCATTTCACGAATCGCGGCGTCCCGTCGAGGATGTCCGTGAACAGATTGTCCCAGTCGAGATCCACGGGCCCGCTCGGCGTGATGCTGCTCTCGATGACGTAACGATGCGACGCCCAGATGTTGTTCCGCGTGATCAGATTCGCGAACGGAATCGTCGGGGCGATCGCCTGCGCTTCCGTGAGCTCCGCGGCCGGGCGGCTCGTCGTGTGATAAACGAGCATGAAGCCCTGCGAGCCATTGTTCACCTTGAGCGCGTGCTCCTTGAAGCCGTCGATCACGTTGCGCACCACGAACAGCGGGCCGACCTCGATCGGCGCGAGCGACACGCCGTTCAGCACCCCGCGCATGTGGTTGTTCCAGAGCCGCACGTTCACGCAGGCCCCTTCGGGCTCGAGTCCGTCGTCGCCGTGCTCGACGAGCAGGTTCTCGTATACGTCCGTATCCGGGGCGACCGTCTCCGAGGAATCGTCGAAACTGCCGATGTATACCCCATTGAACGTGCCGGTGAGCTGGTTTCGCCGGACGACGTTGCCTGCGCCGCCGGTGATGCTGATGGCGCTCGCCTCGGGGGTATGCGCCTTGACGGAGCTCCAGGGCCACGACCAGATGCTCGTGTCGCGGACGACGTTGTCCTCGATGACGTTCTCCGCCGCGAGCGGCCTGCGCACGCGAACGCCGGCATTCATGTGGTGAATATGGTTTTTCCGGACCCACGCGCGCGCCGTGTCGCGCACGTCGATGCCCGCCCCCTCGGCGTCGGCGCCGAGATGCCGGATCTCAAAGCCCTCGACGACGACGTCGGTGACGGTGTCGAGGAGAATGCCGACGTTGCGGATGGCCACGTGAATCGCATGCCCGGCAGGCGATCCGCCGTCCGGGAGTTTCAAGTAAATCTTGCCCGCGGCGGCGTCGACGTAAAACCCGCCGGCGAGGCCCGCGGCGGCGGACTCCAGATCCGCGAGGGAGCTGTAATCGTAGAGGCGCACGTCATCCACGGCGACGTACTGCGAGGTCCCGGAGAAAGGCGCCGCGTAGATCCCATTGCCTTCCGATTGGAAAACCGAACCGTCCTCGAGCGCCGGATCGGAGCCGTCGATGATCGCGCCCGGCTCCGCGACGAACCACACGGGGTTTCCCGCAGCGCCGCCGTGATTCCCCTCGACCGTCACGGTCTCTCGATAAACCCCGGCCGCGACGTGCACGACCGTCCCCGGGCCCGCCGCGGCCGCCGCGGCGCCGATGCTCTTGAACGGCGCGCCTTGGGATCCGTCGTTTCCATCCGAGCCATTCTTCGCGTCCACGTAAAGGTGCTTGCTGCCTTGCGGCGGGGGCGCATCGTCACGCGTGCGAATCGTGCCTGCGACCTCCTGCGGCGCGCCGTTGTCGGGATCGTCGAGCGTGACGCGCACCTCGTATTCCGTCGCGGGCTCCAGGAAGAGGGCGCTGCCGCGGCGCCCGCCGGACGTGCGGAGGAGCGAATGGCCGGGGGTGAAGCTCGCGTCGCCGGCTTTGCGGAACGCGAGCTTCACGGTGGCGTCCCCGTCGTCGTCCCCCGAGACCGCGGCCGTGACGCCTACGGCGTGAATCGTGGGCCGGAGCGAGAGGGTGCCGAGGGTCGACGTGTCCGCGGCGCGGGCGGAGCCGGCACCGGCGACGACGAGCAAGAAGAGGGAAGAGACGAAAAGCGGGCGTGGAGCGTGTCGAAGCATGGGCCGAGATCCTACGCGCAACCGGGACGGAGCGAGAAGCGAAAAGCGAATTTTCACTCCGTTCCGGGCGCATCGCAAAAATGCGGGATTTCCCGCATTGCGACTTATACCGCGGCCGTGTATGAGCGTTAGACCGACGGAAAAGGAGACCGCGTCATGACGAATGCAATGCCCGCGATGAACATGCCGATGCCCATGATGTCCTCGTCGATGCCCATGATGGGCTCGCCCATGCAGGGTATGCCCATGATGAACATGATGCCCGGTATGTCCGGAATGCCCATGCCCGGCATGATGCCCGGCATGATGGGCATGATGCCCGGCATGGGCATGATGCCCGGCATGATGGGCATGGGCATGATGCCCGGCATGATGAACATGATGCCCATGATGGGCATGATGCCCGGCATGATGGGCATGGGCATGATGCCGATGATGTGTCGTATGACCTATGAAATGACGAAGGACGGAATGACCTGCAAATTGACGCCCGGCGAGGGCATCTCCATGGACATGATGAAGGAGCGCGGCGAGGCCATGGCCCGCATGATGTCCGCCGGCATTCCGTTGATGATGATGTGCGGCGGGATGCCGATGATGATGTGTATGCCCAGCACGGCGAAGTAGCCCGCGCGGCGGGCCACTTCCCCATTCACATCGCAGGCCAGACGGGCACCCAGAACCAGACGGGCACCCAGACGAGCACGACCGGCGACGCCTCCGCCTTCCGGCGCTGCTCGTCTGCGCGCTTCCTTCGCATCTCGTCGAGATCGATCACACGAGCGTTGCGCTGGTTCATCGGACGACCCTCCAACAAAGCGTGGTGTCGTCTAACATAACGGATGCCGTCCGTTCGATCAAGCCTCCCCGAACATCTCTCGCACGGAAGCCGAGCTCACCCGAGACCGAGCTGCTTCTCCAGGGCCTCCACGGCGTTCTTCGCGTCGAGGAGCGAGGATTTTCGCGCTTCCCGGTAGAGCCGGATCGCCTCGATCTTGTTGCCGGCGCGCAGCGCCTCGACGACCCCGGCCGGCATGCCGCCGGGTCCGCTCGCCTGCGCCCCGCCGCCGGGCGCGCCGGGCCAAGCGAGGACGGCGCGGCAATAAAAACAGGTGGCGCTGCCTGCTTGCGCAGGCGCCCCGCAGTTCGGGCAATGAACGGTGGAGACCATGGCGAAAGCCTACCCGATTCGCGCTCAGGGCACGAGGCCAAGCACGTCCCACCGCACACGCCGCGCGGGGCCGCCGGAGCCGTCTCCCTTCACGCTTTCGAGCACGGTTTGTCCACCCGCATTCAGCACCTCGAGCGAAAAAGGCGCGAGCGCGACCTTTCGATCGCACACCGCCAAATCTTCGGGCGCCCTCGCGCGTCTCAGGCGGGTTCTGGAGTCGCCATGAGAGATCTCGCGTTTCGTACGTCAATACCCCTCCTCCTCGTCGCCGCCGTCCTCTTCGTCCTCGGCTGCGGGCCGGCCGCGTCGCCCTCGGGCGCGCGGGATCCGAACGCGGTCCGCGTGGAGGCGCTGCTCGGCTCGCCCATGCTCCTCGCGAACGGGGACAGCACGGTCTACGCCGTCCTCCGGCTCTCGACCGCGCCGCGCCCCGCGCGCGAGCGTGGACCCGTGAACGTCGCGCTCGCGATCGATACCTCGGGCTCGATGGAGGGCGAGGGAATCGTGGCCGCGCGGCGCGCGAGCCTGCAGGTGATCGACTCGCTCAAGGACGGCGACCGGCTCGCGGTCGTCGTGTTTCATTCGAAGGCCGAGGTCCTCATCCCGTCGACCGAACTCGACGACGAGGTCCGACAAGAAGCGCGTCAACGTATCACGGCCATGGAGGCGCGCGGCACGACTGAAATGGCGGGCGGGCTCCAGACGGCGCTCGACGAGGTGCTCGCGAATTACAATCCGAATGGCGTGAACCGCGTCGTGCTCCTCGGCGACGGCATCCCGAACCAGGCGGCGAGCCTCGAATACAACGCGAAGAGGGCCGCCGAACGCGGCGTCGCGGTCACGACGCTCGGACTCGGGCTCGATTACGACGAGACGCTCATGGGCAAGCTCGCGAGCCTCTCCGGCGGACGGTACCGCTACATCGAGAGCGCGGACAAACTCGCCGGGTTCTTCCGGGAGGAGCTCGATCGCCTCGACACGGTGTACGGCCGGAAGGCCTCGGTCACGTTGACGCCCGGCCCCGGCGTGCGGATCGACGCGATCGTTGGAGGTGAAATGGTCTCGCCGGGCAGCGCCGCCGCCTACTTGCCGCTCGGCGACATCGTGCGCGGGGACAGCCGCGACGTCGTGGTTCGAATGACGGTGACACCGCGCAAAGCGGGCGTGCCGATCGAGCTGCTCGACGCGGTGCTCACGTTCGACGACGCGCTCGAACAGGCCGGCCGCCTCGAAAGGCGCCTCTACCTCGGCGCGCGGACCACGCTCGACGAGGGCGAGGTCGCGAAGGCGAAAAACCCCGCGGTCGAGCTCTCGGCCGCGCTCGCCGAGGCATCCGCGACGACGCTCCAGGCACTCGAGCTCGGCAAGCAGGGCGCTTACGTGCGCGCCCGCGGGATGCTCGAACAAGGCGCTGCGACGGCCCTCGCGCAATCGAAGCGCACGCCGAGCGCCGAGCTCGAAAAGCTCGCGGCGAACATGACCTCGGTGGCCAAGGACATGCCGGAAGCCGATCGCCCGGTCCCGAAGGCCTCTTCCGGGGAGTACAGCTTCGAATTCTCGGACGACGCCATGTCCGCGCCCATGCCCATGCCCTCGGAAGCTCCGTCCGTCGTTCGCAAACGCAAAGAGGTCCACCAGAAGGCCGTCGACGCCCTTTATTGAGGGAAAGATCCGCGCTAGCATGCGCGGCCATGGCCATCGAGCTCGACGGTTTCCAGCGACAATCCTTCACCCACGACGGCGCCGAGAAGGACGTCTACCGTCGCGGCAGCGGGCCCGGCGTCGTCATCATGACCGAGATGCCCGGCATCACGCCTTCGGTCATTCGTTTCGCCGAGCGCGTCGCGACCGAGGGGTACACGGTCTTCCTGCCGCAGCTCTTCGGAACGCCGGGAAAACCGCTCTCGATGCCCTACGCCCTCTCCGAGCTCGCGCGCGCCTGCATCTCGCGCGAGTTCGCCGTGCTCGCGGCGAACGAATCAAGCCCCCTCGTCGATTGGCTGCGCGCGCTCTGCCGCCACGTGCACGCGGAGCTCGGGGGCAAGGGCGTTGGCGCGATCGGAATGTGCATCACGGGCAATTTCGCGCTCTCGCTCATGGTCGACCGCACGGTTGCGGCGCCGGTGCTGAGCCAGCCGTCGCTCCCGTTCGGCCTCGGCACGGCGCGCCGCGCGGGCATGCACATCTCGGAGCGTGATCTCGCCGCGGTGAAGGAGCGATGCGCGTCCGGCGCGCAGGTGCTCGCGATGCGATTCACGCACGACGCTCTTTGCCCGGGCGAGCGCTTCGTGTCTCTGCGCAAAGAGCTCGGCCCCGCGGTCGAGACCATCGAAATCGACTCGGGCCCGGGCAACCGCTGGGGCATCCCGCGGCGCGCGCATTCGGTCGTGACGAACGACCTCGTCGACGAGGCGGGTCACCCCACGCGACAGGCGCTCGACCGCGTGCTCGCATTCTTTAGCGAGCGCCTGCGCGGGTAAAACCTCAACGCGCCGTTCGACGCCGCAAGAGCCGCAGCGCGACGGCGCCGATCGCCGCGACGAACCCAGCGCCCATGGGCCCTGGCTCGCCGCTGGTTTCGCCCACGCGGCACCCCGCACAACCCCCCTTCGGCGGCTCGGCCGGCGGCCCGGACGTACCCGCGCCCGTCGCCCCGGGCGTCGTCGAATCCGCAGGCGGCGGGGTCGTATTCGTCGTATCCGTGGCGGGCGCCGCTGCATACATCGCCGGCGCGGGGACGAGCGGGCCACTGTCGATCCGCGTCTCACTCTCGTCGCGCTGAACCAGCGCGGCGAGCTCGATCCCGCCGCGTTTCGCGAACGCGAGCTTTTGCGCGGCCTCCGTGCCCTTGCTCGCCACGCCGCTGGGCGGCCCACCCCAGATTCCGCGCCGCGGATTCGGGCACGTGACGGCTCCGGTCCACGCGTGCCGGATCGCATACCGCCCCTGGAAGTTGTTGATGCCGCTCTGCACCGCGCCCGTCTCGAGCTTTTTCCCGTCGGTCAAAAACTCGCGTCCGCCGACGATCGGCGGCGCGGCCCGGAACACGAGATCCTCCCCGAGCCCCTCCTTGCCATACCGCAGGTGAAGGCGCGTCAGGACAAACCCGCTCCCTCCACGCCAGCGCGGCATCGGCCTCGGCATGGGCGGCGCGGGCGCGGGCCCGATCCCTGGCGGCGCGGGGGCCGGCCCCGCGACCTGCTGTGCGTCGCCGATCACGTCCGCGCCGAGCGTCGCGAGGTCCGAGCCGTCGAGCGTGGGCCCGGGGCAAGGGTCACATGACCCCGCGTCCCACGCGTATTCGGTGATCGCGGCATTCGGCTGCCTCGCGAGCGTGCGATCGAAGAGCGCCGCGTAAAACGCGCCGAAATCGTTCCGAACCTTGTCCTTCACGTCGAGGTTCGTCGGAATGGCGACGTTCGGATAGTTCGCCGTCTCGTACCGCTGCCCGCGCGCGAGAATGTGCACGATGAGGTCTTGCGTGCCCGCGGAGTTCACGAGCCCGAGCCGCACCGGCAGCGCGAACGTCTCGCTGTCATAATGGAACCGGAGCGGCGAAAGCATGGCCTGTCCGTTTTCGAAGCGCACCTTCTTCGTGTCGACCTTGGCCACGAAGAATTTGCTTCCGCCCTGCACGTACGGGCGAAGCAGGGGCTCGGCGCCCGCGGGAATCTTGTATTTCTCCTGGCGGAGCCACGTATCGAGCCCGAGTGAGTCGCGCGCGCTCAGGATGACGACCTCATATTCGCCCACGGTGAACTGGGCCTCGATCGTCACGCCGAGATCGGCCGCGCTCTCCCGCGCGGGCCCCGACCGCATGACCCTCGCGCCGCCCGGCGCGGCCATCGGCATTGGCGGCGGCAGCGGCGCGCAAGGGTCCTGCTCCCAGTACTCGACGAGCCGCGGCGCCGCGAGTTTGTCGACCTTGTCGAACACCGCCATGGGCAAGGTCTTGACGTTCTCTTTTTGCAGGACCACGGGCACCGGGACGACCATCGCGAAGTTCTCCGGCGGCCCTTGGTAGTTGTTCTGCATCGAGAGCACGGTCCGCGTGCCCTCGCGCATCAGCACGACCATCGTGGCGTTGTTGAAGAGCTTCGTGGAATCCGCGCCTGCAACATAGAAGCCGCAAAAAGCGTCAGCGGAGGACGCGGTCGTGATCGCGGCGAGAGCAAGGGGAGCAGCGAGGCCGAGGGCGCGCAGGCGGGACAGCATGAAAAGGATGTTCCCACGGACGTTTTCCGCGGCGCAAGGAAGATCGCGGCAAGGTGGACATCACGACGCGATTCCGGTAGCTCTGGACGTCACGACCTCCGGGAGGGAAAACCATGCGCGCCGTCCTGCCCAGCGCTTTCCTCGCACTCGCCGCCTTCGCTCTGCCAGCGCCCGCCGATGCGTTCTGTGGGTTCTACGTGAGCGGGGCGGATTCGAAATTGTACAATAACGCGACCTTGGTCGTCCTCATGCGCGACGGCACGCGGACCGTGCTCTCGATGCAGAACAATTACCAGGGCCCGCCCGACGATTTCGCGATGGTCGTCCCGGTGCCGGTCGTCCT
This sequence comes from Polyangium jinanense, assembly GCF_028435265.1. Classification (GTDB taxonomy): domain Bacteria; phylum Myxococcota_A; class Polyangia; order Polyangiales; family Polyangiaceae; genus Polyangium; species Polyangium jinanense. The sequence goes on from NZ_JAGTJK010000006.1 coordinate 309,432, forward strand.
CGCCAAGGAGAACGTGAAAACCCTGCCCGCCGAGGTCTTCGGCCGGGTCGATCGCCTCGCCGCGCCGCGGCTCGTCGAATACTGGGAGCAGGATCCTTGCTTCAAGGAGCCGGTCCGCGCGGTGGAATCCGTGATTCAGTACGCGTCGAAGCCCACGGAGGACGAGGGCTCCGCCGAGGAAGAGGCGGAGCGGCACGGTGTCAAGATCGAGGCGCGTTTCAACGTCGGCGAATACAACGTCCTCATCCTGAGCGCCCGGGACTCGCTCGGGCTCGACACGTTCCTGCGCGGCCAGCGATACAAGATTCCCGCGGGCGCCGAGCCCTACCTCCGCCCGTACGTGACCGCCGGGAGCAAGTTTTTCGTGGCCAAGGTCGACGCGAAGAAAATCCGCTTCGAGAACGGGCAGGCCATGCTCTCGCCGCTCCGATTCCATTACGACGGCGAGAGCTTCAACCTGCCCGTGCGCCTCGGCCTCATCAACTCGGCCGGCACGCAGGACCTCATCGTCCATGTCCTCGCCCGCTCGCGTTACGAGGTCGCGAATTACGAAAACTACGCCATTCCCACGAACATCCGCGTCAAGGAGCCCGTGAAGCAGAGCTTCGGCTCGTTTTACGCGACGCTCTTCGACAAGGTGCTCGAAAAACACCCGCGGGCCGTGATGACGGAGTATGCCTGGGACGCGGGCTCCTGCGATCCCTGCCCCGAACCGCCGCTCGGGGTCACCGACCTCGCGAGCCTCGGCGCCGATGTCCTGCCCGCCTACGAGGGGAAGAGCGAAGCCCCGCCCGAGCTGGCGAACGCCTTCACGTTGACGCGCCTTCACGTCCGGTACGACAAGAATGCGCTCGGCGAAGATCTGGTTTTTCGCGCCGCACCGCCGATCCGCGGCGGCAACGGGGTCCCCGATCCCGAGGGCAGGATGGAGCCGGGCGCGATGTCGAGTGGCAACAATAGCTTCCAGGGCCGTTACGTCATTCTCCACCCGTGGGAAGGGCCCATCGAATGCAAGGAGCCCCGGCGCGGAATCTGGGGCGGGCCGGTCAAACAGATTGCCGGCGCGGGCACGACCCAGGTCGCCACGAATACTGCGTTCGCCCCGCGCGACGTCGAGCTCGCGTCGTTCCTCGATTCTTCGGCCGGCGTGCTCGAATCCCAGGAAGCCAAGCTCCCGAGTGGTCCCGTCACGGAAACGCCTTTGCCGACGTTGCCCTCGAAGGGCGGCTGCGCGAGCTGCACGACGGCGAGCTCGCGGGATGGGCTCGAAGCGGTGCTCGGAGCCGTCGCGGCTGCGGTGGCGATCGTGCTGCGGCGCGGCTCCACGCGCGCGAAGCGCGGCGCGGTCTGATCACCCTACCTGGATGGCGGGGCGCTTCTGGAGCGCCGCGCGCAGCTCGGCGACGAACGCCGCGTCGCCGACGTCCTTCGGCACCGCCCCATAGGCACCGAGGAATTGCGCCATCCGGACAAGCACGTTCGCTTCCATGTTGCTGCAAAGCAGGACGCGCACCTCGCCGAGGCCGTTCGAGTCGCGGATCATGCGAATCACGATCGAGCCATCGAGCTTCGGCATGTTCACGTCGAGCAGCACGAGGTCGCAACGCATGTCGCGTATGGCCTGAAGGACGCCCAAAGGCCCGTGGTGAAATCGGGCCTCGAAGCCCATATCCGCGAGCCTCTGCACGGCGCTCTCCCCGAACCGCGGGTCGTCATCGATGACGAGGATCCGCGTACGTCTCGCGCGAACGCCCGGAAAACCGTTCGGCGTGAGGCTGCGTGATTGTCGTTTGGTGTCATTCATGGGATCCGGGGCGCTCATGCTCCGGACCGGGTTGTAGTCCGGCAGAGGCGGGCCCACCATGAGACCAAGGTCCCAAGGTCCGTGCGTCAACACACACACGCACGGCGAGCCCGATGACGTCAGGCCGCGATGCCCTCCAGGATGACGACGGAATCCGCGGTCGGAATCACGCGGGCGAGCTTCAAACCGGCGGCACGAAAGAGCGCTTCGAATTCGGCCTCGGTGCGCTCGCGGCCGGGCACGACCGTCAGCATGCAGAGATCGAGCGCTTTGGTCGGGTGATCCGTATTTCCCGGGGGCATGAGCGCGTCGACGACGAGCACGCGCGCTCCCGCGGCCATCGCGCGCCTGCAATGCTTCAGGATAGCCACGCACGTATCGTCCGCCCAGTCGTGCAGGATCCGCTTGAGCACGTAAATATCCGCACCCTCCGGCACGGACGTGAAGAGGTCGCCGGCGATGCGGTCGACACGCTCGTCGAGCCCCGCCGCCGCGAGACGCCCCGGCTGCCCAACGACCTCGGGACGATCGTAAAGCACGCCGCGAACCGAGGGGTATATCCGCAGCACCTCGACGAGCAGCCCGCCGAGGCCCCCGCCCACGTCCACCACCCTCGACGCGGCGCCGAAATCATAGGCCTCGGCGACCGCCCGGTTGTCCGCATCCGAGACGCTCGCCATCGCCTTGTCGAAGACCTCGCCGAGCGGCGGATGCTGGCTCAGATATTCAAAAAACGCGACGCCGTGGCGATACTCGAACGCGCACTGACCCGTCTTCACGGTATGAGGGAGATGCAGCGCGGCCTCCATTGTGGGCGGGAGCGTGCCGAGCTGCACCATGCCTTGCATGGAAAACGGGCCGCCGGTGCGAAGATGCTGGGCGGCCGGCGTGAGGTGGAATCGCCGCTCGGCATCCTCGGCGAAAATGCCCTTCGACGCGAGCACGCGGAGGACGCGGTAAAGCGACAAGGGATGGGCACTCGCCTCGCTCGCAAGCTCCTCCGCGGTCTTTGGCCCGGTCGCGAGCCGGTCGGCGATTCCGAGCTGCATGACGGCATTGAGAGCGCCGGCATAAAAGCAACCCCAGGCGAGGTCCATGATGACCCCGACGTGCGAGTGCGTGGGTTCCATACATCAAGCGTATCAAGCGAGCGGCATGCGAGCAAGCTGGCGCACGAAAGCCCGCTTCGAGGAGCCCTCATTTCCATCTTGTATTCATTCCGCGGACGACGGACCGCCGGAATGCCTGTTTTGGCTCCGGCGAGGCTCGCTCAACCCTTCACGGCGCCCGCGGTGAGCCCCGCGATGATACGCCTCTGGAAGACGAGCGCGAGCAGGACGAGCGGCGTCGTCACGAGCACGGAAGCGGCCATCATCTGCCCCCAGGGCACCTCGAACGCCGAGCTCGTCGTCGCGGAAAACGAGAGGATCGCGTACGTCACGGTCCGTTTGTCCGGGGTTTGCGTGAACGAGAGCGCGAACAAGAGCTCGTTCCATGCGGCGATGAAGGAGAGCAATCCCGTCGTGACCATCCCAGGGGCCGCGAGCGGGAGCATGATTTTCATGAAAAGCTGGAGCGGAGATGCGCCGTCCATGTACGCCGCCTCTTCGATTTCGACGGGCACGGCTTCGATGAATCCGGTGAGCACCCAGATGGTGAACGGCAACGTGAAGACGAGATACGTCAGGGTGAGGGCCGGCAGCCGGTTGTAGAGGCCGAGCGCATTGACGAGCTGGAAGAGCGCGCCAAGGACGGCGATCTGAGGAAACAGGGTCATCGAGAGGACCACGTAGAGCACGAGGCTCCGGCCGCGGAATCGGTACCGGCCGAGCGCGAAGGCCGCGAGCGCGCCGATGGCGAGGGAGACGAGCGTCACGGAACTCGCCACGAGGACGCTGTTCAGCGCCGCGTAGAGAAAATCGTCGTTCGCGAGGACATGACGATAATGTTCGAGCGTGGGGTGCTCGGGCCAGAAACGCGCGGGCGTCGAGAACAGCTCGGCGTTCGTCTTGAACGAGGACACGAGCGCCCAGCCGAAGGGAAAAACGAGATACACGACGAGGAGAAGGACGGCCATCCCGAAGATCGCTCGCCGCGCCATGGCCCGGCCCCTCATGCCTCCCTCCGCCGGAAAAGCGCCACGTAGATCACGATGAAAACGGCGATGACCAGGAAAATCGCGGTGGAGACGGCCGAGCCGTATCCCACGTCGGAGATGCTGACGAGGATCTCGTGGGCATACGTGGCCAGGGTCTGCATGTCGGGCCGGCTCCCGAACATCACGTAGAAGACGTCGAAGACGCGTAATGCGTCGAGCGTCCGGAACACGAGCGCGACGAGGAGGGCCGGCCGGAGAAGCGGCAAGGTGATCTGCGTGAAGGCTTGCAGGCGCGTCGCGCCGTCCACGCGTGCGGCCTCGTAAAGCTCGCGCGGAATGAGCTGCAGGCCGGCGAGCAGGAGCAGCGCGACGAAGGGCGTCGTCTTCCAGACGTCGACGAGCACGGCCGCGGCGAGCGAGGTCCTCGGGTCCGCGGTGAATGCGATCGGCTCGGAAACGAGCCCCAGGCGATTCACGAGGACGTCATTGAAGACGCCGTACACGTCGTTGTACATCCATTTCCACATCTGCGTGGACACGGCCGTGGGGATGGCCCAGGGGACGAGCATGGCCGCGCGCACGGCGGAGCGACCTTTGAAACGTGCGTCGAGGAGCAGCGCGATGCAGAGGCCGAGGGCGAGCTCCAGCAGCACGGTCATCACGGCGAAGAGCACGGTGAGGAGCAATGCGTCGAGGAAAAACCCGTCGTGGACGAGCTCGGCATAATTCGAGAGCCCCACGAACCGCGGGGGCTCCTCGCTGCCGAGGCGGGTGTTCGTGAGACTCAGATACAAAGTGTCGCAAAGCGGGTAGAGCGCCACGAAGGCCGTCACGATCAGCGCCGGGGACAGAAACGCCCACGCAATCCGGGCGCGCCGCCTCGCGCGGATCCCAGCGATGTCCCCCTGCTTTTCCGCCTCGCCCGCCGTCGTGCTCATTCCGTTCCCCTCACCGCAGCGAGCGCCGGATACGCCGATCGATCTGCTCCAGCGCCTTCTCAGGCTCCGTCCCGTAAAGCGCCTTGCTCACGCCTTGATAAAAAGCGATGGAGACCTCGTTGTACCTCGCCCCGGCCTGGTTCGACGGCCTCGCGACGAGCGTCGCACCCCTCACCCGTTCGAGGAAAGGCAATACCCGGACGACGTCCGGATCGTTTTGCACGGCGGGAATGGTGGGGATGTATCCGCCGACGAGCGCCCGGAAGCGCTGCACCTCGGGCGAGCAGAGATACCCCACGAACGCGATGGCCGCGTCAGGAAACCGCGTATACTTCGAGATGCCGAGCGTCCACCCGCCCAGGGTCGCGCTGCTTTCGTACCCCGGCTCGTGCGGGAGCGGCGCGACGTCGAAGAGCCCCTCGATACGCGAGCCCTTCGTATTTCCAGCCGCGTACGCGTACGGCCAGTTGCGCATGAAGGCCGCGTTTCCTCCTTGAAACACGTTGCGCGCGTCTTCCTCCTCGTATCCCGTCACGCCGATCGGCGAAATCGTCCCGACGAACCGCCGGAAGCGAGCGAGGGCCTGCGCGGCCCGGGGGTTTTGGACTGTGGGCTCGCGGCCCTCCAGGATCGCGCCGCCACCGTGTGAATGAATCCACTCGAGCGCATTGCAGGTGAGCCCTTCGTACGCCTTGCCCTGCCAGACGAAACCGGCAAACGCGCGGCTCCGGGCTCGCTCCCCGCTCTGAATCGTCTTCGCGATCGCTTCGAGCTCGTCCCACGTCGTCGGGGGCGCGCCATATCCGTATTTCTGCAGCAGATCGGTCCGGTAGTACAGCATGCCGAAATCCGTGAAATAGGGCATGGCCACGAGCCGCCCTTGCACGGTGTCGTTCTGGATGGCGGCTTCGAGGTGTGTGGCCGCGAGGCCCCCGAGCGCCTGGCCGAGGTCGAGCAAATGCGGGGCGAAGATGCCGGGCCAGACGATGTCGAGCGAGAGGACGTCCACGTCGGCGGAGCGCGCCTGGAAGAGGCGTTGATAACTCGCATATGTCTCGGTCGCGTCGCGCGGGCGCAGGACCACATCCACGGCAGCGCCCGTGTCCCGGGCGAACCGCTGCGCGAGCGCGCGATCGATCGCGGCGCCGATGCCGACGGACTCGGCGTAAAACACGAGCCGCGCGCCCGCATGCCGCCCGGCGCCCCGCACGGGCGGCGGCGGCATGCGGACTTCGGGCAGCTCTTCGCCCTCGTCCGTCTCCGCCGACGGGGCGCGGCGACAGCCGGAGATCAGCGCGGAAAGCGAGAGGCCCGCCGCGGCCGCGAGGAAGGAACGTCGGGTCTGCTCGCCTCCTCCCATGAACACGACGACATCGTTCCCTGATCGGGCAGCGTCGTCAAACGTTTTGTCCTCAAACGGATCAGAATTCGTCCGGAACGATCAGCCGCAAGGCGCGGGCGAGGACCTCGATCGAAGCGCGCTCGGCGCGAGGGAATTCTTCGCCGTCGAGCTGGCAAGGCGGGGGCGCGCCGCCTTCGGCGACGCGGAAGTGGACGTCGATCCGCGAAGCCCTCCGCGTCCCCGGAGGCGCGGCCGGGGCGACGAGCCCGGCGCGAGCGAGGGGACCGACGGAGAGGCCGAACGTGGCGCGCCGGAGCCAATCGCGCCGGGTGGGAAATGGGAACACCTCGAAGAGGCCGTCGTCGTGGCGTGACGTCGGATCGACCACCCATCCGCCTGCGTAGACGCGCGTCCCTCGAATCAAGAGCTCCGTGAGCCGTGCCTCGTCGTGAAATCCATCGGAGACGATGTCGGCGACGAAATCGACGTCGGGGCTCGGCGCGGAAACGAGCGTGCGGACCAGGGCACCCGCGTACACGAGCTCGTCGCGATAAAGTGCGAAGGCTCGGCCGAAACGCCGGACACGATCCCGATCCACGTTGCGCGCCGCAATCACCGCGGCTCCGATGCCAAAACCTACCGAATCGAAGAACGTCGCGCGTGCGATCGTCCTGCCGGCGCCGTCCATCGCATGGAGCTTCCCCGCGTCGAGCCGCGTCTCCCGGGCGGCCGCGAGGACACGGACGTTCCGCGCGAGAGCCCCCTCCCCCGCGCGCAATCCGAAGCTCCGGCCATGGTTGTTCGCGGTCCCCGCGGGCAGCATTCCAAGCGCGACCGCGTCCCTTCGCGGGCTCTCGAGCAGCCCTTCGGCGACCTCGCGGAACGTCCCATCTCCGCCCATGGCAATGACGCATCGATAGGGCTCTTCTGCGAGCGCGTCCCGCACCGCCTGCACAGTCCGTCCGCTGGGCTCCGTTGGCAAGAGGCGGGCGTGGAGGCCTGCCGCGCGAAGCAGGCGCAATGCGATCTCGATGCGCGCCGCATTGCGCCCGCTCTGGGCCAGGGGGTTCGCGACGAGGAGGTGCGTGGGCGCGGTCATGCGCGGCGAAGTTTACCCGAAACGGGCCGTCGTTTCACGGGCACGTATCTCCCGCTGGAAGAGTAGATGCCGTTCACGGTGGGGCCACGTCGAGGACATACCCTGCGAAATCGGTCCCGCCGCGCCCGTCCCGCAACACGAGCCATAAAAACACCCGCGTAGGCTCGTCGGGCGCACGCCATCCGTTCGACACCGTCGTCTCCGTGTCGTCCGTCGCCCGCCCTGTCACGTCGCTCTCGAAGGGCCCCGCGGTTGCATACCAGGAGACACGCAAGGCTTCGCGTTGATCCACGAGCGCCTGCTTTCTCGGGTCGAAAGCGGGATACACCTCGGCGTCCTCGGCGCTCCAGCCGACCTCGAATCGCACGTCTGCGCTCGCGGGCAAGGCACCAAGCGACGCGGGCGCGCCATTCACGAACGCGCGCACCGGAAGAAGCTTCGGATTTCGATTGGGGACGTGGCGCTCGGCGAGCTCCACCGCGACGTCGAGCGGCGCATTTGGTAAGTTGCACGTGATCCGCTCCAGCACGAACGCGGTCCGCTGCATGGCTTCCACGCGGACTGGCTGGTAAAACCCGCCCGTTGCGTCCGAGTCCCGCGGGCGGAAATCGCCGGGCGGCGTCTCGGGGCCGAAGAGCGAGCACGCGTCGGGAGGCGTCGCCGCCGTCACGCTCCCGGATATACCCACGATCGGCCGGACGGTGTCTCCAAGGCACGCGGTGCTGACCGAGCCGTTTTCGGTGAGTGGCTTTGGCGCCGCGCAAAAAGCCCAGCGCATTGCGGCGTCCTCGGGCTCGCCATCCGGCGTCACCACGAGCGCCTCGTACGTGACGGATTCGCCGGGCTTCGATTCGGGCGGCTCGCTGCGCACCGCGAGGATCCGCGGGCCTGTCACGAGCGACTCGCGCTCGGTTTCGACGGGAAAGCACCCCGCGAGGACGAGAAAGATCGTCACCCGCGAAAAAGGGCTCTTCACAGCTCGACCCTCGCACCGAGAATGGCCAGCGCGGGCAAACCCGAGATGAAGCTCTTGCGGCTGAAATCGTAATTGTAAACGATCTCCTCGGGGTTCTCCTGGTTCGTCGCGTTCGTGACGTCGAGGGAAAGGACGACCGAGGCGCGGCGCAATACAATCGCCTTCTGCACGCGGAGATCCAGGGCCTGGAAGCTCGGGAGGCGGGTTCCGTTCTGCGCGCCGAAGATCGGCTGGAAGCGGCCGGTCGTCACGTCGTCGAACGAGCCCACGACGGGCGTGCGTGGCGCGCCCATGGCGTGGCGAAACCGGATGCCGAAGGTCCATCCGCGCCATTCGTAGCCTGCCGTCGCCGTGAGCACGTGCGTCTGATCGTGATCGAAGAGCCGCGAGGACGCATCCCCCACGTAGCGCCGCTCGCTGCGGCTCGCGGTATAGGCGATCCATCCGTAAAGCCCATTCCGGAATTGCCTTCGCGTGAGGACCTGCACACCGAAGCTCTCGCCCTCGCCTTCCTGCGTGAGGGCGGCGGCGAGCTTCGGGGTGGGGAGCCGGCTGCGGACGATGAGGTCGTCAAGCGACACGAAAAAGCCGGTCACCTCGACGTCGAGGCTCGCGGGCAGGCGCACGGACGCTCCGGCGCTCGCGTGCGCCGCCCGCGAGAGCACGAGGTTTGGCGTGCCGAACACCGGGCCGAGATCCTCGGCCGCGGGTGGCTGGTGGTAGAGGCCTCCACTCGCGGAGAGCGTCACGTGCTGCACGGGGGAGACACTCACCGAGAGCCGCGGAGCCAGCGCCGGTAAGAGGCGGGACGAGCCGATGCCAGGGGTTTGTCCCACGCGCGGGGTACTGCGGGAACCCTCCACCAGGAAAAGGTCGGCACGCAGCCCCGGCGTGACGAGAAAGGGCCCGAGGCGTAGCTCCGCGACGAAGAAAGGGCCGACGTCGATGATGTTGGTGCTCCAATCATCGGCATTGACGTCACTCCCGGGCGGCTGGCCAAAGACGTAAAGATCCCCTTCCCTCGGAGGCAACGTGAGCGAGCCCTGTCGGAACAGGCTCGCGCGGGACGCGAGGGCGTCTACGCCGGCCGTCACGACGATGGCCTGTGTGATCGGGACGCGATACGAGGCGCGCAGGCCATACCGCCACGTGAGCGTGTCCCGCGCCTGCGGCACGCCGCCGAACGAGGCGTCCCGACGCTCGCGATCCCTGCCGAAAAACGGGACGATGACGACGTTCGCGCCGTCGGACAGAGCGCGCGTGTACCGCAGATAGAATCGTTGAAAGGAGCTCTCGGTCGATTCGGTACGTGCCTTCGCGGGGTCGGACGATGGCTGCATGCGCGTGAGCTCGTCCCCCGCGCCGAGGAGCACCGCCGAGAGTTCCTCGTCCTCCCGGAGCGCGAGGGAGGCTTTGAACTGGTAATCGTGATACCGAGGGATGGGCACGACATCGAGGACGCTCGGCGGGGCCACGGCGGCGACGAGCCGATCGAAATGGCTCGCGCGCACCGCGGCCGCGACGCGCACGCGAGCGCCCACCGCGGCGCTCACCATGCCCGCGGCATCGAGGAAGTCCGCGCCAATCGATCCGTGAATGCCCTCCGCCGGAAGCTCCCGCGTGGTCACGCGGACGAGGCCGCCGAGCGCGCGGCCGTATTCGGCGCCATACGCGCCGGGCGCAAGGTCGATGGCCTGCACGAGGCCCGAAGGAAGCACGCCCCGAAGGCTATTGCCATGATAGAGGATCGGAATCTCCACGCCGTCCACGGTGACGCGGCTATCCCCCGGCGCGGCGCCCCAGAGGACGAGCCCTCCCCCGAAATAGCCGCCGCGCGCGACGCCCGGCAGGCTCTCGACGATTCGAAGCGCATCGTCCCGGGTCCCCGCCACGCGCCGGGCTTCGTCGGCCCGAACCGTCGCGCGTCCCGGCTCCCGCTTGCGTGGCGCCGCGCGAACGGTGACCTCTCGTGGTTCGTCGGAATGGGCCGCCGTCGAAAAAGAGCACACGGCCAGCGCCGCCATCACGAATGCGGCGCGTCCCCTCACGGGAGATCAAACTCCACCGCGAGGACACCGGCACCCCTGTCATGCGGCATAGCCTCGTCCGTGGGCCCGCTCTGTCCTGCGGACCGCGCGAGCGAGACGCCGCTCCGGAGGACATCGATCGACCAGTTCGCGAAGCCTTCGCCACAGAGGGAAAACGTGTCGACACGAACGATGTAATGGCCGGGCGGCGGCTCGTCCTTCCAGACGACGTTCTCGATGCGCCTGCCGTCGATGACGCACCCCGCATTGGAGTCGAAATCGAGGATCGCGCCGGACTGCCACGCCGTGGGATCGACAGGCTGCCCGGGCGGCGGCAGCTCGTACGAGTTGATGTTGCGCTTGTAGATCTCGACGCCGTGCGGATCGACGACGTGCAGATCGAGGTCGGCCTCGCGATCCCAGCGAAGCGAGACGACGAGTTTTCCGTTGGGCGCGGCGATCGCCGTAGCTTTGAGCGGGTGACGGCTCGCGGGGCCGAAGTGGTCGTCCGCGTCGACGGCGCGCGCGAGGAGCTCGTACGATCCTGCCCGCATATCGGGCGAAAACGAGAGGGAGATGTCGAACGTGGGGAACGCCGGCGATTGCACGTCGGGTAAGCCTGCGGGGACGATCCAGTACCCCGTGTCCCCGGCGAGGCCGAGCGCGACCGACGTGGCCTCCGGCGCGAGGGATCCCCGCAAGGGTTTGTCGATTTGCCCGGCCCGCACGCGATTCGTACCGAGGTCCACGGCGACCACGCCGGGTCCGCCATTCTCCTCTGGCATCGACCCCTCCACGTACGAGCCGGGCGCGACACGCATGTCCGCAAAGAGTCCAGGATCGGAGGGCACGCCGCCGCAGCCGGAGAGCCCTGGCAAAACCAGAACGAGCGCGTGCCACCGATTCAAAACGACACCTCCCCGCGGATCGCGAACGAGTCGTCCCCGAGCGTGGTCGGCAGCCCGCCCGCCGTCCGGCCGAGCGCGTTGTTCCGATGATCGTATTCGAGCACGACACGCAGCGCGGGAAACGGGTTGTCCCGCGCAAACGTCCACGTGGAGGGCGTGTACCGGAGCGCGGCGGCAATCGAGTACGTGGAATACGTGCTATCGCGGGGCACGAGGTCCTTGCCGCGTTGCTCGCTCGCGTCTTGGTCGGGGTTGTACCGATCGTAACGCACACCGATCATCGCATACCGACCGAGCTCCTGGGTGATGCCGACGTGAAAGCCGAGCTCACGCAGATCACGGCCCGTGCCGATCGGATCGGCGGGCTCGACGCCGCGGTCGAGGTTTTGCGCGCGCACGATTTCCCCGAAGAGGCACGATTCGCCGACGACCGGGAATTTCGCCGTGAGCCGCAGATCGGCGCCGAGCGCGAAGCGGTCGAAGTTCTCGGAGGGCGTGGCCGCGGTCCCGGGGATCACGCGGATCTCGGTCCCCTCCACGAGGCCATTTTCATTCTCGTCGCGCCAGACGAGGACATCCTTCGTGCTCGGCGTTCCCCGGTGCAGGCCCGTGCCGGAGAGGGCCGAAAACCCGCCCTGCACGCGAAGCCTCGTGAGCGGCCTCGTATCGACGCCGATGCGGCCGAGGACGTCCTTGCCGCCGTTCGGATCACGCGCCGGGAAAAACACCTGCCCGACCGGCTCGCCGTTCATGACGGCCACGGCATACCGAAAGACACGATATCCGCCCGAAAGGCGGAAGCCCAGGTCGTAGTTGCCCGGAAACAGCGCGCGGCTCGTCGTGCTTCGTTCGAGAAAGAGGCGGTTTCGCTCGCGCTCGGGTCCTTCGACGCCAAAAGGAATCTTGAAGAGGCCGAGCGTCGCCATGACGTAAGGCGGCGCCTCGGCGTTCGCGCCTTGCCAGCGCGCCGAGACCTCGGCCTCGATGACACGCGCGGCGGGTCCCTCGACGGTGTTCGCGTCGAGCTCGAGTGCGCCGCTCACGATGTGCGCGCTCGCCTCGGCGCGCAGGCGCGCCCGCGTGATCGTGAATCGATCCTCGTTGAGCGGCGCGCCAGTCGCAGGGTTGATCTCGTCCTGGGACGATTGCCGGTACGCCACGGCGTCGGCCTGCACGTAGCCCGAGAGGCGAAGGCGCACGGGCGGCTCCGGCGGCTTCGGCTTGGTCTCGGCCCACGCAGCTCCGGACGCGCTCGCGACGAGCAGGCTCGCGAGCGCGACGAGCCGCCGAAATGCCTGTTCAGGGAAGCGGCGGAAGCGAGCCATCGGCATTCAGGAGCGGCAGGTTCACGGCCTTGTCCACCTTCTCCGCGTCGGTGCAGGCGTTGATGATCTCCACGTGGCTCGTGGGCTCGGGGAAACATTCGGGCTCGCCCCCGGCCCCGCCGCTCCCGCCCGCGCCGCTGCTCGACGAGCTCCCCGCGGGGTTTGCCGGCGGATTCTCCTCGCCACACGCGCCTGCAAGCAAAGCGAGGACGAAAAGACCCAACATGAAATGTCTCGTGCTCATTTCGCCTCGCAGAAGCCATGCCGGCACTTGCCGCCGCCACATTCGCCGTCTCCGCCGCACGTCTTGCACGCGGCGCTCGGCATTCCCACGCGGCTCTCGTAAAAACACCCGCACGGCTCGGCAGGGGTGTAGAGCGAGAGGTCGCCGCCCTCGAAGGAACGCGTGACCTTCATCGCGCAGTCGGGGACGAGACCCTTCGAGATGACGACGTCGAGCGGATCGAACTCCGGCGCGGGAGAGACGGTCTTCGAGAGGATCATGTCGACGAGGTACCGCACGCGGGGGTTCGTCACGGTCCCCTGCGCGTCGACCGGCGCGAGATACACCGTCGGGGACCAGATCGTATAATGGCCGTCCCGCACGTTGCGTTTGTCGAAGGACGTCGCCGTGGAGTCGGGGTAGTAGGCGTGCTTTTGCTTGAAGGCCTGGAACGCGAGCGCGTCGACCTTGTCCCGGTTGCCGTCGTAGATCTCGGCGCCGAGGATCCCGATCGTCTTCTCGGGATTCGGCGAGGTGGCGACGCCGCTCAGGACCTCGGAGGACTTGTCGAGCATCACCCCTTTCCATTTCGCACCCGGCACGCCGATGGCCGCGGCCATCGTGAGCAGCGTGCTCTTCGTCGTCGTGCGGATGAAATAAAGCGACTCGTCGGTCCAGGGCTCGACCTTCCCCGCAGAGCCGAAGCCAAAGACGAAATACGCCTCCTCCGCCGTGATCGCGCGCTGCGAGCTCGCCTCCGGGACGATGAAGACATACGGCTGCACGGGCCCCTGGAAGAGGCCGATCCCGGAGGGCGGCGGCGAGGGATCACAGGCGCTCACGAAGAGCGCCGAGATGGCGAGGTCGAGCGGGACGCCATTCGGGTCGATCGTGCACTGGGGCGCGGGTTTGCTCGGATCCCAGGTCGGATCCTCGGCGACCGAAGGGATGTAGAGCGGGTTCGTCGTGAGCTTCGTACCCTTGTACATCGCGTCGATGTTCGTGCACGAGCCGCTCGTCTTGTAGATGAGCGTCATCGGGCTCGCCTGCGAGGCGCGTAGCTTCTGGCCGAGCGCCTTGAGGAGCGGCTCCTGCGTGTCCCCGCTCTGGATGTAGACGGGGTTTGGCAGGGCACTGCAATCCAGGGCGAGCGCCGAGCGCGGCGAAAGAAGCGCCGCGAGCGCCCCTGCCAGCATGGTTTGTCGGATCAATTTCAAGACTTACTCCTTCCGAACTGCAAAGCCCCGGCGCCCGTCGTGTCGTACCCCGCGTGCCGCGCGAGCCTGGCCCGGTATTTCCCGCTCTGGGCGAGCTCGCAGAGTGCGAGGACACGGCCGTCGCCGAGGTGCCCGGCACGAAACACGAGGCCATATGCCTCCGCCACGACGGGCGTGAATCCGAGCCCCGCGTGCGCGGCCCATGCGCGCGACGCGAGCGCGACATCGGCGTCCCCACGCGCGACGGCCATGACCGCGTCCCTGTGGGATCGATATTCCTCGGCATGCGCGTAGGCACGCTCGGGCTCGACACCCTCGCGAGACAAGGCCTCGTCGACATGGTGGCGAATGCCCGCGGTCCTCGGCCGCGACGCGAGCCTGCGCCCCACGATGCCGGAGATCCTGCGCAGCCGCAGGCCCTTTCGATGCGCGATGCCGAGCTCGCGCACGGCGAGGTGGAGCCACGCGAGCTTTTCGCCGCCGAGCGACGCCGGAGCATGATCGCCGTGGCAGCCCGCGCCGAGCACGGCTCCGCTCTCTAGCCGGACGAGGCCCGTCGCATGATCCGCGAGGACGAAGCCCACGAGCGGAGCGGAGCGCTCGCGGCCTTCGTCGAACAAAGCCTCGATCGCAAGATCCCCGTTCGCCGCGAGCAAGGGCGGAGGGGAAGCCTCGGGCGCCTCCGCAGGCTCCGCTTCCGGCGCGCCCCGGCTCCACGCGAGCACGTCGGCCTCGTCGTAACGCCACTCGTCGCCGACGCGGCGCGCGGGAAGCCCGCGCTTGAGGAGCCGGTAGACGTGCTTCGGATGAACACGAAGCAGCGCCGCGACCTCGTTCGTCGTGAGCAAGGCCGCGGGCCGTCGGGGAGGTGCGTCGTTACCCAAGGTGGTCGGATGTTACCTAATGTTACCCGTGAGGACAAAAGATCGCGACGACCGCGTCGGCGGGACCTCGATCTCGGCTTTCGGGGGAGGGAGGCCGCGCCCCGGTCAGGGCGCGGCGAGGAGGGAGAACGAGAGGGGAGAATCAGGCCGAGCGACGACGACGGCGCAGGCCGAAGGCCGCAACGATGAGCAGAGCGCCCATGCCGCCGGCCGTGGAGGATTCCGACGCCGTACGGCAGCCGCAGCCGCCGCCATCGGTCGTCTGTCCGCCGCCGCCGGCGCCCGGCGGGCGGCCGCCCATGCCGCCTTCTCCACCGGCGCCGCCGGCACCACCATTGCCACCCGCGCCGCCGGCGCCACCATTGCCACCCGCGCCGCCGGCGCCACCATTGCCGCCCGCGCCGCCATTGCCGCCCGCGCCGCCGGCGCCACCCGCGCCGCCAGCACCGCCGACGCCGCTCATCGAGGGCACGCACCACTCCATGACCGGATCACACTCGTACTCCGGGGCGCACTGGCTGTTCGTCGTGCAGCTCGTCGCGCACTTCGTCCCTTCGCACGCATACCCGGGCACGCACGAGGTTTCCGTGCCCGCGACGCACGTGCCGCTGCCGTCGCACTGGGACGGGTTCGTCTGCGTGGTCCCCGTGCACGTGCCCGACGCGCATTGCGTGCCGGACGCGTGGAGCGCGCACGCGCCATTGCCGTTGCACTGGCCGTTCTGGCCGCAGGTCGTGGGCACCTGGGCCGCGCACTCGCTATCCGGATCGGTGCCGTTCTTGATCGGGCCGCACGCGCCGTCCGCGCCCTGGCCCTTCTTCGCCGTGGAGCAAGCCTCGCACCCGCCATTGCACGCCGCGTCGCAGCAGACGCCGTCGACACAGAAGCCCGAGCCGCACTCCGACGCGTTCGAGCAAGGCGCGCCCGGCGAGCCCGCGGGCTTGCAAGCGCCGGCCGTGCAGACGTTGCCCGGCAAGCACTCGTTGCTGTTCGTGCAGGGGTTCTTGCATGTCCCGCCCGAGCAGACGTACGGCGCGCAGTCCTGCCCCATCGCGTCGTTCACGCACTGGCCCGACCCATTGCAGATCTGGCCCGCGACCACGCTGCCCTGGCAGGTGCTGACGCCGCAGGAGGTGCCCTGCGGATGGAGCTGGCAAGCGCCCGAGCCATTACAAACGCCGGTTTGTCCGCAGCTCGACGCCGCCTGCGTGACGCACTCGCTGTCGGGATCGACGCCGAGCGCGATCGGGCCGCACACGCCGTCCGTGCCGCTGCCCTTCTTCGCCACGGTGCACGCCTGGCAGAGGCCGCCGCACGCCGTGTTGCAACAGACGCCGTCGACGCAGGAGCCCGACGCGCACTGGGCGTTCGTCATGCAAGCGCCGCCATTCGCGAGCGGCGGGACGCACGCGCCCATGACGCAGGCGTTGCCGCCCGCGCAATCGGCGTTCGTCGTGCACGCGCCCTGGCAAGCGCCGCCCGAGCACGCGTACGGCGCGCAGTCCTGCCCCATCGCGGAAGGGATGCACGTGCCCACGCCGTCGCAGACCTGGCCCTTGAGCACCGTGCCCTGGCAGAGCGGGCTGCCGCAGGACGTGCCCGCCGCGTGGAGCTGGCAAGCGCCGGCGCCGTTGCATTGCCCCGTCCGGCCGCAGGTCGCGGCCGCCTCGGCCGAGCAGTCGCTATCCGGATCGGCGCCGGCCACGATCGGCCCGCACGTGCCGTCGGCGCCCGCGCCCTTCTTGCCCGCCGAGCACGCCTGGCACGTGCCCGTGCAGCTCGTGTTGCAGCAGACGCCGTCGACGCAGTTCGCCGACTGGCAATCGGAGTTCGCCGTGCACTGCGCGCCGTTGCCGAGCAGGCCCACGCACGCGCCGCCCACGCACGAGAAGCCGGACGCGCAATCCGCGCCCGTCGTGCATGAGGTCTTGCACATGTTCGCCCCGCACGCGTAGGGCGCGCAGTTCGTCGGCATGCCGCTCGCCGCGCACGTCCCGGCGCCGTCGCAGGTCTGCGGCTGGAGCGAGCCACCATTGCAGGTCGAGCCGCAGCTCGTGCCCGAGGCGTAGAGCTTGCACGCGGCCGCGCCGTTGCAGCTGCCGGTCGTGCCGCACGAGCTCGCGCCCTGGTCGGTGCACTCGTTGTCGGGATCGGTGTCGACCTTGATCGGTCCGCAGACGCCGTCGACGCCCGCGCCCTTCTTCGCCGCGGTGCACGCCTGGCAGGTGCTCGTGCAGGCCGCGTCGCAGCAGACGCCGTCCGCGCAGAAGCCGCTCACGCATTGCGCGCCGATCGAGCAGGCCGCGCCGTTCGCGCCCGGCGAGACGTCCGAGAGGACACGCGCGCGGGCCCGATCCGAGCCGTACGGCTGCTGCGGGTCGAACCGGTAGTACGCGGCGAGGACCTCCTGCGGCTTGCCCGCCGCGAGCTGCGGCCGGAGTTCGAGCTGCAGCACGTCGTTCGCCACGACGAACCCGCTCGCATCCTTGTTCGTGCCGGTGCTCGAGATGCGCGCGCCGTAGACGTCTTGATAGTTCTGGGTCGTACGATCGTCCTGCCAGACGACCCAGTACTGCGTGCCGTCCCAGGCCGTGGCGGGGAAGTTCTGGGTGTTCGCCGCGCTGCTCACGTTGATGCCGACGACGTCGAGCACCGTGCCCGCGGCGTTCACGCGGGCGCCGCGCACGTTGGAGTCGTCGTTCCAGGCGACGAACCAGTCCACCCCGTTCGACGCGACCGCGGCGTTCGTCTCCGCCGAGCCCACGACGGCCGACACGGGGATCGCGAGCGCGCCCGCGTCGAGGACCGCGCCGGCGGGCGTCACGCGCGAGCCGAAGATGTCGTTCGCGTTCGTCGGCTTGGTCCAGGCGACGAGGTAGTTCGTGCCGTTGTATGCGACCGCGGGCAGCGACCCGCCGCCGGTCGAGACCTTGACGCCCGCGGGATCCAGCACGGTCGACGACGGCGCGACGCGCGCGGCAAAGATCTCCGAGCTCGTAGCGTCGCGCCACGTGACGAGCCAGTTCGTCCCGTCCGCGGCGACGGCGGGGTTCGTCTGGTTGCCGGCCGCCGTGTTCACCGGGATGCCGCCGACGTCGAGCACGGCGCCGGTGCTGGAGACACGCGTGGCGAAGATGTCGTCGTTGCCGCTGCCATTGCGCCGGTCCTGCCAGGCGACGAGCCAGTCGACGCCGTTCGCCGCGACCACGGGCACGTACTGCGAGTTCGTCCCTTCCGAGATCGCGAAGCCCGCGGCATCGAGCACGGCGCCCGTGCTGGAGAGGCGCGCGCCCCAGATGTCGTTCGTGAGTCCCGGGCGCGCGTCCTCCCAGACGACGAGCCAGTTCGTCCCGTTGAAGGCCGCGCGCGGAGAACGCTCGTCGTTCGCCGCGCGGGAGAGCAGCGTGCTCGTGGCGTCGATCTTGACGAGCGCGTTCGACAAGCGCAGCCCATAGATGTCGCCTGGGTTGGTCGCTGTGGACCCGCGCGTGTCGTAGAAGGCCGCGTAGAAGTTCGTC
Source organism: Polyangium jinanense (assembly GCF_028435265.1). Lineage (GTDB taxonomy): Bacteria > Myxococcota_A > Polyangia > Polyangiales > Polyangiaceae > Polyangium > Polyangium jinanense. Next base: position 327,791 of record NZ_JAGTJK010000006.1, read on the forward strand.
CCGTCGTGCGCCGCGCCGACGTAGCTGCGGCTGCCCATCTCGCTCGTCAGCGGCGTGGCCCCGATGAGCACCGCGCCGCCCGAGCTCACGCGAGCGCCGAAGGCCTGGTTCGAATCGTCCCAGAACACGCCGTAGCCGTTGCCCGCGAAGGTGACGGTGACCTGCGCGGGATCGGTGTTGAAGACGCCGTTGCCGATGGTGAAGCCGTTCCCCGCGTCCATGATCGCGCCGGCCGACGAGATGCGCTGGCCGTAGATGCTGTTCGAGTTGCTGTAGTTGTCCCACGCGAGCAGCCAGTTCACCCCATCCGACGCGATCCCGAACTGCGAGTACGGGCAAATCGACGAGCCGCTGCAGGCGACGATGTCACTCGCGTCGAGCACGGTGCCGGCTGGAGATACACGTCGCGCGGCGACGCGGTAATAAGTCGACCCCGTGTAGCTGTTGTACACGACGAGGTAGTTCGTGCCGTTCCAGGAGACCGCCGTGTCGTTCGCGACGTACGTCAGCGACGCGATGGCCACGTTCGACGGGTTCACCGTGCCGTTCGTCCCCACGAAGTTGCCGCGAATCTGGCTCGAGAGCGCGTGCACGACGAAGTAGTTCGTGCCGTCGAACGCGATCGACGGTTGGCTCTTGCCGCCGCCGCTCGTGACCGCGATCCCGTTCGGATCCTGCACGACACCGGCCGAGGTGACGCGGGCGGCGTAGATGTCGTCGGCGCTGTTGCGGCTGTCGACCCAGGCGACCATCCAGTCCGTGCCGTTGGTCGCCACGACCGGCTGCGATTGGTTGCCCTTCGCGACCGCGATCGGGATGCCCGACGTATCGAGCACGGTGCCGGCCTGCGACACGCGCACGCCGTACACGTCCGCCGTGCTCTGATAACGCTCGTCCATCCAGACGACGAGGAAGGTCCCGCCCGCGTACGAAACGACCGTCTCGTACTGGCCTCGGTTCGCCGCGGCATACACGGGCGTGTCGATTGCGATCTCGGGCCCGATCACGGGATCGAGCACCGCCGGATACGCGCTCGCGTCGAGCACCGACGCGGGCACACGCAGCACGATGCGCCCGTCCACGAAATCCGCGTCGACATGCGTGCGCACGCCGTTCGCGTCGATCCACGTGGCCACGCCGTAACGCACGCCGAGCCCCGTCGCGGGATCCGCGAAGTGCAAGCCTCCCTCGGTTTCGCCGAGGAACTCTTCGCCCGTCACGGCGATCTTGACCTCTAGATCGCCCTCGCCCGCCGGACGCACGGCGAATTCGAAGCTCTGCTCGACGCCCTCTTCGTCGTTCTCGAGGTGCTCGACCACGGCGCCACGCTGGATGCCGAGGCTCGCGTCGGGCCGGACCGCGGCCTTTCCGGAGCGACCCTCCGCGATCGATCGTCCGCCGCGGGTGATGCTCTCGAGCGACGCGACGAACGGCGCCGTCGTGCCCTCCTCGGGCGCGGCGAGGTCACTCTCACTCGGCCACACCGTGAGCGCCTCGGGGCTCGCCTTGACGGCATACGTCGCGTGCCCCGCCGAGAACACGCCGCCCTCGGCGCGATAACCGAAATGCGTCCGCCGCATGACGGTGTCGAGATCGATCGCCTCGGTCGGGTTTGTCGTGGCCTGTGCCGGCGCCATCGCGCCCGCGTTTTCCTGCGTGCCGGCGTTGCGCGCTTCGCTGCTACACCCTGCGAGCGCGGCGAGGATCAGGCTGTGACAAACCCAGCCGATCGTCGCGCCGCGGAGCCTTTTGCGCACGGCGCGCGTGCATGGAACGGATCGAGATTGCATGGTTCCCACCAGGTGAATGCTCGCCCCGCAATACGTTGCCGCGGCTCGACGAAGCCGGGACCGTCCGGGGCGTTCGACCCGCCATCGGACAGCACCGGCCGGCGCACGTCAAGGCCGGGCAAGGCACTCCGCTGGGTCAGGTCACCGGGTGTCGGTCCGTTCGAGAACGCGCCCTGCGATCCGCACGAAGAGCGCGCAGAGCGGGGTTACCAATATGAACGCCAAAGGTCCGATCCAGGCCGCCGCGGCGTCGTGCCAGACGAGGCTCGGGAGGGTGATCGCGGATCGAAGGATCGCGCGGCCCTCGTAGACATCGGGCCGATAAATCATGACGGCCGACGGCATGAGGGGCGCGAGCCAGACGAGGGATCCGATGAGCAGCGCGTGGAAAGCGTCGCGCATGCGCACGAGGAGCGGCAGGAGCAGCGCAAGCAGGAGCAAAGCGAACGCGGTCAGAAAGAGCCCGCCGCCGAGCGCGCCGGCCGCGCTGACCATGTCGCCCGGCGCGAGATAGGGGACGATCGAGAGCCCCGTGGCGATCGAGACGGCCGCGCCGGTCGCAGCCGCGGCGCCGAGAATGGGCCAGACGCGCGCGGCGACGAGGACGCGGGCGCGGATGGGCTTCGCGAGCAGAACTTCGAGCTGATCCTCCTCCCGCGCGGTGACGATGGCGCCGAGCAGGCCCGCGAGCCCCACGAAAAAGGGCGCGAAATAGGCCGCCATCAGGTCGTTGATGAGCAGGACCGCCGCGATCCCCTGGAGGTCGAAGGCCTGTTCGAGGAAGTGGATCGCGCGCGGGGGAAAACGAACGAGGAGCGCGTGCGTGCCAAGCACGCCGAGGGCGCCGAGGATCGCGGCCGCGAGCGGCGCGCGGCGCGGCGTGTGCCGTGCTTCGAGGAGAAAATAATCGCGGAGCGAGGCGGTCTCGGACATGGTCAAGCCTCCATGCGACGCACGCCGGCGGCGCCGATCGCGATCGCGGCGATCGAGAGAAGCGAGAGCGCGAGCATCGGCGGCGCGAGGTCGGCCAGGCCGAGGTGATCGAGGTTTCCGAGCGCGAGCGCGCCGAGCGACATCGGGTTCACGAGCGTCAAGGTCCGCCACGCGGGCTGGTAAAACCCAACGAGCGACAAACCGAGGAGCAATCCGAGCACGGCGAGCCCGATCAACGCGGAGGCGCCGCGATGCTTCACCCATCCAGCGATCGCGGCCGAAAACCCGGTCGCGAAGATCGCCGCGAAGAGGTGCGGGGTCATCGCGGCGAGGAAGGTCGAGGGCCGAAAGCCCGGCACACGCGCGGTGAAATAAACGAGGCCGACGAGCTGCGCGCCCACATGGAGCGTGGCCATGACGGCGCACACGCTGACGGCGCGGAGCGCGAAATACCGCGGCATCGAGAGGGGTTTCGCCGCGAGGATCGGGAGCACGCCGACGTCACGCTCGCGCAGAACGATGCCGCTCGCCAGGACGACCGGGAGAAACGCGATCATCTTGTTCATCGCGAGGTCGATCCACACGTACATGAAGATCACGAACGGTCCGCCGTGACCAAACCACGTGGCGATCGCTTCCTCCACGTGCGCAGGCGGGCGCGCGAGGATGAACGGAATGGAGAGCACCGCGTAGAGCAGCATGGCCCCAGAGAGCCACGTCTTGCGCTCGCGCAGCGTCGCCAGATAGTCGAGCCACAGAAGCCGGATCATGCGGCCTCCTTGCGCACGAGCGCGAGGTAGAGGTCATCCATCGAGCGCGCCCCGTGCTGCTCTTTGAGGTCAAAGACCTCGCCGAATGCGACGAGCCGCGCGCGATGCAGGACCGCGACGCGCCGGCAAAGCGCCTCGACGTCGGAGAGGATGTGCGACGAAAAGACGACGGTGACGCCCTTGTCGCGCGCGAGCTCGCGGAGGAGCTCCAAAAGCTCGTGGCGGCCGAGCGGATCGAGGCCCGAGGTCGGCTCGTCGAGTAGGAGCACGCGCGGCTCGTTGATGAGCGCCTGGGCGAGCCCCACTTTTTGGGTCATGCCGGTGGAGAAGCCGCGGAGCGCTCGATCCGCGTCGCGCACGAGCTCGAAGCGCCGGAGGAGCGCCTCGGCCCGCTGCGTGACGACGTCGCGCGGGAGCGCGAACATGGCGCCCACGTAATGCAAGAACTGTCGGGCCGTCATGTCCGGCGGGAGCGTGTAGTTTGCCGGCAAATACCCGGCGAAGCGGCGAATTTCGAGCGTCTCGCGGCCGACGTCCCGGCCGAGTACGCGCGCCGTGCCGGACGTGATTGGCGTGAGGCCGAGGAGCATGCGGAGCGTCGTGGTTTTCCCCGCGCCGTTGTGGCCCATGAACCCGAAGACCTCGCCGGGCTCGACCGCGAACGTGACACCGTCGACGGCCGTGACCTTGTCGAACCGCTTCGTCAGGCCCTCGACCTCGATTGCATGCGTGGTGCTCATCGCTTGGATCTCCTCGTGGGCGTGGCCGCCGCGCGTTTCGCGGGCGGTGGGCTCTTCGGCGCGGAAAGGCCCGCGCGGAAAACGTCGACGATCGCGTCGAGCGCGCGCTCGGTCGAAAAGAGGCCGAGCTCGGCGATCATCCCGAGGTGCTGCGGCGCGAAACGCAGGACCCCGATCACGATCGGGACCGCGTCGCGATCGATGTCGGCGCGAATCTCACCACGCGCGATTCCCTCGTCGACCCAGCCGCGGATCATGGCGAGCTGCGCCTTGCCTTGCTCGACCTTCTGCGAATCGGAGGTGAGCCCGAGCGCGCGTAAATCCGGGTCCTCGCGGAGCAGCTTGCCGAACATCGGGTCGGCGAGGAGCTGTCTATACGCGAAACGCAGCGTGGCCACGAGCCGCTCGAGCGGCGACGCGATCGAGATGACCTCCTCGGCATACCGAGCGCCGATCGCCGCGAACGCCTGCTCGACGACCTCGCGCAGGAGCGACTCCTTGTCGGCAAACTCGAGGTAAAGCGCGCCCTTCGCGCAGCCCGCCTCGGCCGCGACCGCGTCGAGGTTCGTCCCCTTGAAGCCGTGCTGGGTGAAGTGCCGCCGCGCCGCTTCGAGGATGCGCTGGCGCCGCGCAGGATCACGAGGCTTCTGGCTACGTCGTGCGACCATCACAACCAAGATGACTCATCTGGTCGTTCGAGTCAACTTCCGACATGCGAGAGCGAGCCCGCGGGTCCCGCGAGCTCGCTTCAACGGGGCTCGGAGGCTCGGCTAATCGATGTCTTCGCCGCGGGCGACGGTCTTGCCGTCCGGGGTCACGGCGACCTCGAGCTTCTGGTCCCCTTTTTTGATCTCGGCTTTGTATTGGACCTGGCCGTTCTTCAGCGTGACCTGCTCGATCTTCTTGATCTCGCCGCCCTCGGCCCAGGTCCGGATGGCGTTCTGTGCCGCGGTGGGCAGATTCGCGAACGCGATCTCGTCCTTCTTGGCGTCCTTGTACTGCTCGTGGAGCGACTGGGCGTGTTCGTCGGCCGTCGCAATGGCGGGCGACGCGAGCAGCCCGAGCGCGAGCGAGGCGAAGAGGGGCCGGAGTATCCGTGTCATGATCATCTCCTTCCGGTTGAATGCCTGCCGCGGTCTTCGCGGAAGGCTCCCGCCCCGCACATGCGAGTCCCATTCCGCTCTCCGCGTGAACGTGACGCGCAGCAATCGTGACCCCGCAAGGCTCGAAGAGCGAAAGGGGAGCGGAGCGAGGGCGCGCTCGGACCTCTCCGCATCCCGGGTCAAACGAGCTTCAAGCCGCCCGCTCTTCACGCGGCGTCGCATCCAGATAGGCGCGCCCGACCTCGGATTCGTCGAGGAAACCCACGATCCTGCCGGAATCGTCGACGACGGGCACTTCCCGCACGCCTTGCGCGAGGAGCACCTCGGTCGCCGTCCTCAAATCGTCGTCCGGCCGCACGGCGACCGGCGGCTGCATGGCGTCGATCGCGAGGGTCAATACCTCGAGATCACGCTCCGTGGCGAGCAGACGCACGACGTCGCTCGTGATGACCCCGGCCATTTTGCCCTGCTCGTCCAGCACAGGAAAGACGTCCTGCCAACCCGTGTCCGCCGCGAGGCGGAGGACCTCGGGCACGGGCGTCGCGAGGCCGAAACGAACATAAGGCCGGCCGGCAATCATCACGTCGGCGACCTTGAGGGAGCGGAGCACGTCGAGCACGCCCGGCGGATGCGCGGGAGAATCACGCTGCGTGGGGACCTGCGCCGAATAAAGCGAACGGTCGCGCAGCGCAACGAATGCAATGCCTTCGGCGAGCATGAGCGGGACGAGGAGGTCGTAGCTGCCCGCGAGCTCGCAGACCATGACGAGCGAGCCGAGCGGCACGTGCGCGACGCCCCCGTAAAACGTGCCCATGCCGACGAGCGCGAACGCGCCGGGATCGATCCGCGGGTCGCCAATCGAGAGCGCCGCGATGCGGCCGAACGCGCCCCCGACGAGCCCGCCGATCGCCAGCGAGGGCGCGAAATCACCCGCGCTGCCGCCCGTGCCAATGGTGAGCGAGGCCGCGACGATCTTGATGGCCGCGAGCGCGACGAGCAGCTCGATGCCCTGAAAGCCCTCGGGGAGCCACGACGCGCCCGTGATGGCCACCTGCGCGGCGCCATAACCGCCGCCAAGCACGCCGATCCCCTGCCCCTCCGGCAGGACGTGCCGCGCGCCGAGGAGCAAGAGCAGAGGCACCGCCACGAGCCCGAGCGCGAGGCCGCCGACGCCGGGGCGCGCCCAATCGGCGACCGGCAGGCGCGCGGAGGCGCGCTTCACGAATGCCATCACCTTGAGAAAGACGATGGCGCAAAGCGCGACGAAGATCGCGAGCAGCGCATACAGCGGGAGGTGCGCCGGGACGAACGGATACCGCGGCGCGTGCGCGAAGAGCGTGGCCTCGCCGAAGACGGAGATGAAGACCGAATACGAAATGACGCTCGCGAGCAGCGCGGGGATGAGCGCGTCGCTCTCGACGTCGTCGCGATAAAGGACCTCGGTGGCGAGCAGGGCGGCACCGAGCGGGGTGCGGAAGATCGCGCTCATGCCGGCCGCGACGCCGGCGATCATGAGGATGCGCCGCTCGCGCGCCGAGACCTTCAAGGTCCCGGCGACGAACGAGCCGAACGCCGCGCCGATCTGCATCGTGGGCCCTTCGCGCCCGCCCGCGCCGCCCGTTCCGAGCGTGAGCGCGGAGGCGAGCGCCTTCACCCACACGACGCGCCGCCGGATGACGCCGTCGTGGCGGTGGAAGGCCTCGATCATCGCGTCGCCGCCGCCGCCGCGGCATTCGGGGGCGAGGCGCGTGATCAGGCCACTCGCGAGGCCGCCGAGCGCGGGCAAGAGCACGAGGAGCCACGGCCGGAACGACCCCATGGCGTGCTCGCCGAAGAAGGATTCCCCTGCGGCGCGGAGCGCGCGGTAGCCGGCGAGGCCCGAGAGGAAAAAGCGATCCAGGAGCTCGATCGCGGCGAAAAACACGACCGCGACGACGCCCGCCCCGGCCCCGACGAGCGCCGCGTGGAGCAAGGTGCGGCCCACGAGGCGAAGATCGATGGGCGAGGCGTCGACGAAGAGCGCGGAGAGGAGCCCCTGTGCGCGCGGCGAGGGGAGAGGCGTCCGAGTGACGGAAACGCCCGGTTTTTCCGGAGATGGATTCATTTCGCGGCTCGTCTGGCGTGCGTCCGAGTCTAGCACGAGGGCCGCGGGGCGTGCCGGTCTTCGTGCCAGACATCTTTGCACTCAAACGAACATCGTACGAGATCGTACGGGATGGAGCGGCCGAGGACGACGCCCTCGGCGGGGGTGCGGCGTCAACGCTGCGGGGGGAGGCGCACGTCGATCACGGTGCCGGTGCGCCGCACGCCGGCGGCGTCGCGGTACACGAAGGGCGCGCGCTCGACCTCGCAATTGCCGCGCGCGTCGCAGTGGGGCACGGACACGTAATCGAGGGAGATCGATTCGATCTCGACCGCGGCGACGCTCTCGAGCTCGACCGGCGTGGCGCGCCGATCGGCGTCGCGGTCGGCCCAGACGAGCAGGCGCGAGAAGTGCGGATCGAGCGCGTCGATGCGCCCGTCGTGGTTCTCGTCGAACTCACGCAGGGCGACGAAGCCGTTCGGCGCGGTGCGGCCGCTCGCGAGCGGGGACATCGAGCCGAAGAGCTCGGAGCCGTCTTCAATCGCGCCGCTGCCATCGCGGTCCAGGGCGAGCCACGGCGTGCGCGCGGTGGGCCAATCCGTCACGTGGCTCGCGCGATTCTGGAGGTCGAAGGTGTGCGTCGCATCGATCGTGTACTCGACGCTCGCCTGATCGAACGAGAGCACGAGCGGCGTAGCGCAAGCCATGTAGTCCCACGCCGTCGTGCAGCCCGCGACTTCCTTGCAGTCCATGTAGAGCTCGCCCCAGATCTCGACGAAATCGGGCGGGTGATTGCAGGACGCGACCTCTCCGGGCTTGCAGCCGTCGCCTCCATAGGTCGTGCATTCGCCGCCCTGGCCGCCCTCGCCGCCGCCGCCTTCACCGCCCCCGCCGCCTTCACCGCTGTTCTTTTCGCCGTCACCGGAGGTGACCTCGGCCGAGCATCCGGTCGCGCCGAGCGCGAGGGCGGGAACGAGGATCTGCATGAGACGGGCGACGCGAAGAAGTTGAGCCATAAGCGAACCTCCGTAGTCCACCTCAGCAATCCCTGTGCCACGATACGCGAGGCCGCCGAATGTCGCTCCCACCGCAGCAAGGCTAGCCAAACTCGACGCCAATGGGCCACATTGCGCCAGAAACGATGTGACAACCTGCGCCAGCAGGATCTATCTCATTGTAGACGCGTCAGAGCCCCCACGGCGGCTCGCGCGACATCGGCGAGGGCCCCCTCGCGCGTCTCCTCCGGCGCGCTCGAATCCGTCAAGAGGGCCACGATCACGAGCTTTCGCCCATCCGGCAGGGTCGCGATTCCGATGTCGTTCGTGGCGCCATTGCGCCCCTCGGTGTCCGCCGACGTCCCGGTTTTATGCGCCAAACGCGCGTCTAGCGGGAGACCGGCACGGAGCCGGCGAGGCCCGGTCTTCGTGGCGTGCATGATGTCGAGGAGGACCCGCGTCGACGCGGGCGTGAGCATCTCCCCGCGATCGAGCTTCAGGAGGAAATCCGCCGCCGCCTCGGGCGTGGTCGTGTCGCGGGGATCTCGCAGGTAGGCCTCGAAGGCGCGCACCTGTTCGTCCTTGGGCAATCGATCGACCGCGGCGTCCATCCCTTTGCAGGTGGACATCGCGGGCTCGTACGCGGCGAGCCCGTGGAACTGGAGCTGCAAATCCCGCTCGTATCGATCGACGTGCATGCCCGTCACGCTCGATCGGGAAAGCAGGGCATTGACGCTGTCGGGGCCGCCAATCTCGTGCATGAGGACGTCGGCGGCCGTATTGTCGCTCACGGCGACCGATTGCGTGAGGAGGTCGAGCAGCGAGAACGATTGTGCCTCGCCTTGAAGAGCCTCCGCGAGCGGGCTCCAGCAGACGCTCAGTTCGTCGCGACGCACCTCGATCTTCGTGTCGAGCGCGAGCGCGCCCGCGTCCACGCGCGCGAGCACCGCCGCGGCGAGCGGCGCCTTGAACACGCTTTGCAGGGGAAAACGCTCGCCCGCATGATGCACCCAGCGCTGCCCAGAAGTCGGCTCGACCACGGCGACGCCGAGCCGACCTCCCGACCTCGCTTCGGCCGCGGCGACGTCCCGTTCGAGGCGCGTGACGTCGAACGCACGGGGCGGGGCGGCGCAAGCGCAGAGCAGGACGGCGGCGGAGACGGAGAGGAGTGACAAACCTTGCATGATCCGCGACGAACGCACGAGGCCCGAGCCGTATTCCCGCGTCGGCGTACGTCGAGGACGCCCCCCGGACAAACCACGCGATTGACGCACGCGCGGTTGGGTCCAAGGTACGTCCGCAGGGGGAGCCGTGGTCGAAATCAAGCGGACGGGCGATCTCGAAACGAGTGAAGACCTCGCATTCGAGCGCACGAGCATGCGCGTCCGTTGCGTGGGCAGGGCCTTCCTCATCCTGTTCGTGCTGCTCGCCGCGGCGGGTCTTTTCGGGGATGGCCCGTTGAGCCACGCCCGCGCCGGCGACGAATCCGGTTTTTTCGTCCGGTACGAGCGTTTCGCCCGCGTGGACGGCACGACCCGATTCGAGATCCATCCCCACCCCCAAAACGCCGCCGCCCCGCGCCGATTCTTCACCTCGACGTCGCTCTTCGAGCGTGGTCACGTGGAGCATTACGTGCCTGAACCCTCTTCGGTCGAGATCGCCGCGGATCGAGCCGTCATCACCTTCCCGCGCGTCGAAGCGGGGGGCCTCGTCGTGCTCCTCCTGCGCCCCTCGCGCCCCGGGCTCCTGCGTTTTTCCCTCGGCGAAGAGGGCGGCCCCGCGCTCGACCTCTCGCTCCTCGTGTACCCGTGAGGCCATGGCCATGAACCTCGTCTTGCGCGCCGTCTGCGTTTACATGGCCCTCTTGATCGTCTTTCGCATCGCGGGCAAACGCGCGCTCGTGACGGTGACGACGTTCGATTTCCTGCTCCTGCTCATCATCAGCGAATGCACGCAACAAGCGCTGCTCGGGCAGGACTACTCCGTCACGGGCGCCATCATCCTCGTGGGGACGCTCGTGAGCCTGGAGCTAGGTTTGTCGTGGCTCAAGTGCCGGAGCACGAGATTCGAGCGGTGGCTCGACGGCACGCCGCTCGTCATCATCGAGGAGGGACGTATCCTGCGCGAGCGGCTCGCCTGGCTGAGCGTCGACGAGGAGGACATCCTGGAGGCGGCACACGTGCAGCACGGTCTCCTCCGCCTCGATCAGATCCGTTACGCGATCGTCGAACGAAACGGGGCGATCGCCATCATCCCCTGGCGGGAGGGTGGCTGAATGCTGCCGCTCTACACGTTCATCCAGCGTCGCCGAGCGCCTGGAGCGTCTTGCTCCACTTCTTCTCGGCCGCGATCTTCTTCGGCGACCGCTTGTCGTAATCCGGCGTCGCGGACCCGGACCAGCCGCCGCCGAGGAGGAGCGTGACGTTCTTGGCCGCCTCGTCGTCGCTCTTGGCGAATTTCACGGCTTCCCAGACCGCAATCTCGCCTCGGGGGCACGCGTCGGGCTTGATCCCGTGATCGATCGCCGTCTTGATGAATTCGTAGCTCTTGCCGACGAGCGCGCACCGGCGCTGGGCCTCGGGCAGGGTCGATCCGCGCATGTCGGCGCCGGCTTCGAGCAGCAAGGCCAGGGCGGGCGCATTGTTGTATTGCGCGGCGCGGTCGACGGCCTGGTCGAGCGCGGCGCGGTCAGGCTTCCCGGCGAGCTCCGCCTTGACGTCGTCGAGATCGCCGTCGGTCGAATAATAGGCGAGCATGCTCCCGTAGGTCATGGTGAGCGCGACGATCTGGAGCCCGCGGCCGGCCATGACGAGCAAGGCGAGCGCGCCGAAGAGGATACCGACTCGCAGGAGCGGCTTGCCTTTGGCCTCGGTGAACTTGCGGCGCACGAACCCGCCGAAGACCGTGAGCGCCATGATGAGCACGCCGGCGGCCGCGACGCCAAAGACCTCGTCCCAGTGCTTCGGCAGCGGCGTGCTCGTGCCGGACACCGAGAGCGCGAGATTGAGGTCGAACGCGGTGTTGAGCACGCCGACGAGGGCGACGAGCACGCAGGCTCCGCCGATGAGGATCCCCAAAAGCCCGACAATGCCCACGTCCGATGATGTCTTCGACTCCGCCATGCGCCGCTCCTCGTTCGTCGAGCGGAACTTATCGCAGAAAGCGGACACGATGGGAAGAGGCGCATCGCGAGCCGCCGATCAGCTCCCGCGCTCCACGAACGCCTTCAGCGCGAGCAGATCCTTGTCACACGCCTTTTTGAAGAAGCCCCCCATGAGCTTGCCGATGAGCTTCGTGAACAGGCCGCCAGGCATGTCGATGGCGGCGTGGGTCCGCAGCAGCGTCCCCGCGCCGGCGGGCTCGAATTCGTAGTCGAAGCGGTATTCGCCCTTGCCCGTGGTCCCCTTGGTCCCGTCGACCTTGAGGCCGAGGCGTTTCGCCGGGACGAACGAGGTAACCTCGAAATGCTCGGTCGCTTCCTTCCCGAACATGCGGCGGGTCTCGCGAAACTGCGTGCCCACGTCGAAGTCGCCGGGGGTGAGGCGCTCGGCCCGCACGAACCCCTGCATCCAGTTGCCAAAGCCGTCGGGGCTCGTCATCGCCGCGAAAACACGCTCGGGTGGAGCCTCGATCCGGTGCTCGGAGGTGAAGGCGAGTCGGTGCATGGGGACAGACTGCCCCATCTCGTACGGGAATGCACGAGGTTGAATACGAATGGATTTCACCCACCCGTGGGAACCTTCACGGTTCCGTCCCTGACGACGCTGGCGATGTCCCCGGTTTGTCGCGTCGTTTGTCGCCCACCGCGCGGGAGAACAGCTTGTGCCATTGCGCGATGCCGAGGTCCGCGCGGACGAGTTTATGATCACGCACGTCCGGCGTGCGCGGCGACGTCGATAACAACATGCGCCGATCGTCCGGCTGTACCAGGGCGAACTCGGTCCCCAAGGAGAGCGCCGCGAGGAGCTTGCCCACCACGGGCACCTCCACGAAATACCGCGCGAAGATCCACGTCGCCTCGCGGCTCACAGGCGTGCACGCGACGAAGGCCCACAAACGCGCTCCGAAGCGGAGGAGCAAGAGTCCAGGGAGCCGCGCGTCGATCCGGGCGCGGAAGCCACGCTTGGGGCCATCCCCATGTCTCCGCAGCGTGCCGAACGTGCGCACCGTGTCCCCCTCGACCTTCACCTCGTACGGATCGAGCCACGTCCCAATGCCCCGCAGATATCGGCCGTGCGCGAATGGCACGTGATGCATGTCGAGCATCCCCTCCATCACGCGGAGCTGCGGCAGCGGCCACACGGTCTCGTGATCCCACGCATGTCGATCCGTTTCGGGCAGCTCCTCGAACCACGGCAGCGGAGGCAAATCTGCGGCGGCGTCCCCGTGCCACAGCCACACGAGGCCGCGGTGCTCGCGCACCTCGTATCGACGAATCGAGAGATCTCGCCGGCTCGGCTTGCCTTCGGGCTCGCAGGGCATCGCCGTGCATTCACCGTCGGTCCCGAAACGAAAACCGTGATAGGGGCACGAAAGCTCGCCCGCGATCACGATGCCGAGGCCAAGGTCCGCCCCGCGATGCGGGCAACGCGCGTCGTGGGCGACGAGCTCGCCAGCTCCGTTGCGCCAAAGCACGACGGAGCGGCCGAGCCGTTGCACGGTCCGCGGGCGCTTGCGGACGTGACGCGCGGACGCGATGGGATACCAAACGTCGCGCGGGAGCGGAGGCTCCGCGTCTTCGAGCATCGGGAGCGAGTGTCTTTCGTTGCGCGTTCGTTGTGGCATGCTCATCCAACCCTCGATGATCGAGGATGCGCACCGCGAGGACCTTCGTCAGTGACATCGGACGCCAGAAACGCTGACTTCACGCGACAACCGACGCATAACGCGCGCCTCGCCGGCCGCATCGTCGACGTCGCAGCGGCGAGCGGGGTCGACACGGCCGCCCTCTGCCACGCGGCGGGTTTGTCGGGGGTGGACCTCGGTTCGCCGGACGTTCGCGTGCCCCTCACGTCGATTTACACGCTCGTGGAGCAAGCCGCGGCCGTGGTTTCCGAGCCGCTCTTCGGCGTGAAGGTCGCGTCCGGCGTCGAGGCCGAGATTTTCGACGTGCTCGGCTTCCTCGTCCTCACGAGCCCCACGTTCGGCGTGGCCATGGAGCGCATCCTGCGTTATCAGCGCCTCTGGAACGACGGCGAACGGTATTCGCTCGTCATCGAGGCGGGGCACGCGCACCTGCGTTACGAGCCCTTCGGCGCACCACGACCAGCGCACCGCCTCATGGCCGAGATGTTCGCCTTCGACGTGGGCGTCAATGCGCCGAGGCTCGTCGCCGAGCCCGTCTCCGCCACGGCCATACGATTTCGAGGCGAACCACCGCCGGACCGCGCCGCCTACGAGGCCGTATTCGACGCGCCCGTGACCTTCGCCTCCCCGATCGACGAGGTTGTCCTCCCCGCGGACATTTTCGAGCGGGTTATGCCGCTCGCCAACGAGGCCATGCACGCGTATTTCCAGCGCCACGCCGACGCGGCGCTCGCGCGGCTCGGCCCGGAAGCCTCGCTTCTCGCCCGATTGCGCACGTTCGTCGCCGATCGCCTCCCCGAAGGCTCTGCCGCACTCACCTCGGCCGCAGCCGCGCTCGGTATGAGCGCACGCACGCTCCAGCGGCGTCTGCGCGCCGAGGGCACGTCGTTCGAAGATCTCGTCGACGGCGTGCGGCGCGCCCGCGCCATGGCCTACCTCGACGCGCGCGTCTCCATTGCAGAGGTCGCCTATCTCCTCGGATATGCGGAGCCGAGCGTGTTTCACCGCGCATTCAAGCGGTGGATCGGCATGTCCCCCGAAGCGTGGCGGGCGGCGAACACGCGTCGGACGTCGCGCTGAGGACTCAGCTCGGCGGCGGGCCTTCGTCCTCGAGGTGCTTCTGCAAGAGCCCGAGCTTGTTCCGCGCGGAGAGAACCTGCTGCCGGAGCGACTCCGCCTCGCGCGAGAGGTCCTGCGCTTCGGCCTCGCGCGCGTCCTGCATGAGCTGCTGCGCGCCCTCGACCACGGCGCCGAGACCTTCGAGCGCCTGCGCGATCGAGGCCCGGAGCTCCGTGCGATCGGAGCCGTCCCCGGGCTCGCGCTTGACTGCCGCGGCGCGCTGCATGATCACGTTCACCTCGGCTGCCCGCGCGCCGAGCTGCGCGAACCGCTCGCGCAGGTCCAGGAACCGCGCGGCGCGCGCGTCGATCTCCACCACGCGGGCGTTGATCGTCGCCGCCGCGGCGGCCTGCCGGTCGCGCGCGGCGTTCACGGCCTCGACGAGCGACTTCAGGTGCTCGGCGAAACGCGCTTGTGAGGCCGCGGCGTCGCTCGTGGCCCGCGCCGCCTGCTCGAGCCCCTTCTGCGAGTTCAGCGGCGCCCGCCCGACCCCTGCGGCGAGCTCCTCGAAGCGCCGCAGCTCTTGCTCGAGGGACAGCGCTGCGGCCGCGAGCTCGCCTCCCTCGCCTCGACGACGATCGTCCTTGCTCATACGACGAGCATACCCACGGACGCATGCGGCGCGCCACAGCCCATGCGCGGCATGCGCACGCGAGGGGCGCGGGCGGGCCCGCCCTTGGCGGTTGTCGGGGTCGGGTGAACGCTTTGCGCTCTTTACTTGGGCACGGGCGGGATCACCACGTCCGTGATGGTGACGGCGTATCCGCCGGCCGGATACGCATACGACGAGTAACTGTCGAGGCCCCAAACCACGAGCCCGAACGGCCCGTCGCTCTTCGCCGTGTGCCTTCCATTCTGGCAGCCGTTCACGCCCACCTCGGCGCGCATCAGATCGACCGTCGTCACCTCGAATCGACCGTCCGATCCGACCGGTTTCCACCCGGCGATGACGCCGAGGCAATCGACGGTGACGTCGGAAAACCCCTTGCTCGTCTTCACGCGCGTGAGCGAGAGGTTCGTCGTCGGATAGGCGGGATCCGTGAAGAAGACGTAGTTCGAGAGGAACTGCTCGGGCGGCAGCATGATCACGAACTCCTCGTCGCCGAGGTTCTTCTCGAAATTCGGCGCCGTCGCGCCCTCGCGGGTGCCGCCCGGGATGTTGGAGGTATCCATGATCTGCGCGATCGAGAAAGGATGTGCGGTGTCCTGGCTCGACACGCGGAACGGTCCCGTCGCCTGAAAATCGGCGATCTGGCCCTGCGTGAGCGTCTGGGGTGCGCCGGACACGGGCGGGTCGAACGTGAACGTCGTCCCGTCGGCCACGCCGACCATGCGGTAATGAATGTTCTCCGGCTGGAGGTCCTTCCTGCGGGTCTCGTAAGGTGCGGCCACGTATTCGTTCGCGAGCGCGGAGACGGGCAAGATCTGCTGGTGCGTGGCCTCGCCGCCGGGCCCCGGAATGGGCTGCAGCCGGAAGAAGCGGTTTCCGGTGATGACGGCGACGGGTTTGTCGCTCAGCACCACGCTCCCGGAGGGATCCTGCGAGCTCGCCGGCAGCTCCCATTGCAGGTACTCCCCGGCCGAGAGCGTGAAGCTCGCCGGCATCCCCTTCGGCGCCGCGGAGAAATCGGAACCGGCCGGCAAATCGACGGTCGGGAGCAGGTCGACCTTCGTATCGTCCTCGGTCGCGAGGACGTGCGCGAAGAGCGGCCCCGGCGGCATGGCCGTGCCCTGGGGCGTCGCCATCACGATGTAGTTCGTGCCCCACGCCGAGGTCGGAAAGAGCAGCTCTGCGCTCGGGAAAAACGACTCGGCGCCTCCGTACGGAAGAATGTCGTACGCGCTCACGGGCGTGTCGGAGACGATATGGAACGCCTCGCCACGGCCCGTGCCCGGGACGAGCGTCGGCTCGGCGATCGCGGGCGGGACCGGGCACGTCAGGGGTTTGCCCGTCTCCGGCATGATCGAATTCGGGTCGTGCGAGAGGAAGAGCACCGCGACCTCGCCCTCCGGAATGCCCTCCGCCGGCACCGCGGGCCACGACGACTCGGGCATCCCGTTCTTGGGAATCCGGCCGAATTTCGTGACGTCGTACGATTGCCCGCCGCGCGTGACCGAGACCTTCGCGGGCCGGGACCAGGTGTTCGTCAGGAAAACCGCGAAGCAGGGCGGGAGCGCGGGCGGATAGGAGCCGGGCGTGGTGACGCGGAAATTGCAGCCGACGTTGCCCTTGCTATCGGCGGCGGCGTCGCACGCGGGCGCGCACGCCCCGTCGAGGCAGCCCTGATCGGCGGGACAAACCGAGACAACTTGCCCGGCCTCGTCGACGATCGAGCGCAGATCGGGGCTGCAGCCGAGCGTCCCGTTCGCGTCGGGCCCGCCGTCGAAGAACACGGCCCCTTCGCCGCCCGCGCCGCCATTGCCTCCCACGCCGCCGCTCGCGCCGACGCCCCCGGCCCCGCTGCCCTGCGAATCCTGCCCGCACGTCCACGTCGCGAACGCGACGCACAGGGCGAGCGTGCACTGGACGGCCGCCACGCTCGCTGCTCGAAACTTCGACCTCGTCGTCATCGCCGCCTCCGCTCCGAATCGCCCGATTGCGTATCTCGGGCCCGAACGGACAGGAGACGCGAGTTCCCGAGGCCCGTCAAGGCCCAGGTCGCCGGCAATGACAATCCGTTCAAGAGCCCGTAACCCGGGCCATCCGACGACGCCGCGCGAGCGCAATGCCCAGGCCGGCTGCGAACACGAAAAGCCCCGCGCCCTCCGCGGCCCCCGCCGTCGTACACCCGCCGCAGCCGCCGCCGACCACGCGTGTCTCGGGCTTCACGCCCGCCGGGCAGAAGAAGACCTCATCGCCGGCTCCCATCTTGTGACGACAAGCCTCGGCGAGCCCTTTTTCACGGAGAGGGCCGGCGCAGCTCTCGAATTCCGGCTGATTGCCGGGATCCCGACCATAGTGCCAGTAGCATTTCTGACAGTCGAGCCCGTCGGCGTCGCACACGTTGCGGGGCCCCGCCACGTCGGCCGCGGCGAGGGCGGTGAAGGTCGAAATCACGATGACAAGGAGTGTCGAGAAGAAGATGCGCACGTGCGCCTTGTAGCCCATGGCGTGAGAACTGTCGATCGCCTCTTGGACTTACACCCGGCTTCCGGTCAACGTCCGACGAATGCAAGGGACGCCACGATCTCCGCGGGCGCCTTTTCGACCGTGCGCCCCTTCCGCCCCGTCACCGCCGTCGCTTCCCCGAGCGCCTTCCCCAGCGCCGCCCGCGCCGCACGGGCCGCCGCGTCGAAAAGCGGGCCGAGCCCGTCGTCCCCGAGCCTGCGCGCCTCGTAAAGCCGCTCCGGCGGCGCCGTGAGGGACCCGTCGATTGCATTCGCCACCGAAAACGCGAGCGCGAGCCGCCCCTCCTCGCCGCCGATCGTCACGGCCGCGTCGATCCCACGCAGAGCCGCCTCGCCCAGCCATCGAAGCTCCGCGGGAAAGAGCGGCGCATCCGTCGCGACGATCGCCACGAATCCAGGTGAAACCGCGCGCACGGAGCTCGTCCCTCGCGGCGCCCCGCCGTTTGCCACGAGGAGCACGCCCACGACGAATGCATCGGCGCCGATACGCGCCGCGGCCGACGCGTCCCCCACGCCGCCCTTGTACCCGAGGGCCACGAGCCCCCGGCCCACGCCCACGCTCCCGCAGGCCGGCGCCTCGCCACGCGCCGCATCGCACGCCGCGATTACATCGTCGTGCTTCACCCGCCGACGCCGGAGATCATTCAAGTACCCATCGTCGATTCCCACCACGACGGGCGGCCATCCATCGTCGACCGGCAATTCCGGGTCCCGCTTGTGCCCCCGCGTGATCAAAGCGTCGTAGGCCGCGCCCACGCTCGTCGCATTACAAAGCACGATCGGCGACGCGAACGTGCCGAAATCTTCCGCCACCTCCACGCCCGTCCAGGCGAGCGCGCCGCCGGCCGCGTACGCGCCGAGGGAAAACTTTCGATGGCGCACGGACGGCGGGCATGGCAAGATCACGGTCACGCCCGTTTGCACATCGTTCTCGGCCACGGTCACGTGGGCGACCTCGACGCCGGGGACGTCGGTGATCGAATTGCGCAGGGTGCGATCGGCCGGCATGGTCTCCGCTTGGCTCCTAACGCCCCGGAATCGGGCGCCCGTATTTGCGCATGATCTCCGGCAGCCGGTCGACCGGCAATGCGTAGGCCGTATTCCCTTGGATCCCGGTCATCGTCTGGGCCATCGCGAGGGCATTGAGCACGGCCTCTTCCGTGGCCTCGACCGCCGCCTCGTGCGCCACGCTGATGTGCTCGTCGTTCCAGACGGGCACCGCCGTCGACGCCGCGCCGCGCCGCACGCGGACGCCCGTCGAAAAGAAAAGCAGCAGATCGCCCGAGCCGTGCATCGACACCGCGCCGGTCCGCCCGAGCCCGAGCGCCATCCGCTTCGCGAGCCGACCGAGCTGCACCGGCGTCATGGGCGCGTCCGTGGCGCCGATGATCAAAATCGATTTCGACTTCCGGCCCTCGTAGGGCATTCCCTCGGTGATCTCTCGACCCACCGGCACCCCGTCGATGCGGAGCTGCGCCCTCCGGCCGTGGTTCGCCTGCACGAGCACGCCGAGCGTATAATTCCCCATCGCGGCGGGAAGCCGCCGCGACGCGGTCCCGATGCCGCCCTTGAACTCGTAACACAACATGCCCGTGCCGCCGCCCACGGCCCCCTCCTCGACGGGACCGCTACGCGCCGCGAGGATCGCCTCGCGCACGTGCTCCTCCGTGAGGTGTCGACCCTCGGCGTCGTGCAGGAACGCCGCCCAGGTCTCGCCCACGATCGGCGTGGGGACGGGCGCGCTGTCGCCGATCTCCGGGTATTTTTCGAGCATCCACGCGAGCGCCCCGTCCATCACGCGGCCGATGTTCGAGGTGTCGGTCAGGAAAATCGGCGTCTCCAGGAGGCCGTGCCGATCGAGCGTGGAGACGCCCGTGAGCTCGCCATTGCCGTTCAGCGTGAAACGCGCCGCGGGGACATTGTCCCGCCAAACGTCGTCGCCTGGCAGGATCACGGTCACGCCCGTGCGGATCGGCCCGCGGCCGGGCACGAGCGGGCCTTCGCCCTCGATACGCGTCAAGTGCCCCACGCGCACGCCGGGCACGTCGGTGATCGCATTCCAGCGGCCGGGCGTGAGCGAACCGATCGCGATGCCGAGATCCCGGAGCCTCCGGCGAGGCGAAGGCGCGCGGGGCGCCTCGGCCGGTACAACGCTGCAACCCGCGCTGATGGCGGCGAGCGCGCCGCCAGCCAGGAGCGCGCGGCGCGAAACTCTCCCGGTGTCGCTCTTCACGGCCATCGCCGCGAGTATGCAGGTTCGAACCGCGGTTGGGAAGCTCTTCACGCGGTCACGGACGTCCCCCTCGCCTTCACGCGCGCTCGCGCCGCCGCCTCCGGCCTCGGGGGCGGCTCTCCGCTTCGGGGCGATCGCCGAGCAGCTGGCGGACGAGCAAACGCGCGAACGGCGCGGCCCCCGCAGGTTCGTGGAGGTTTGCGGGGACGAACCCCTCGCAAAGGCGCGGCGCGAGGCAAACCATGTGAATGGCGGACCAGAATGCGGCGACGCGGAGGCGTTGCTCTTCCTCCGAGACCGCCGGCAAGGCGGGGCGTACGCGGCGAAAAAACCCTTCGAGGAAGTCGCGATACCCCTGGACCGCCGGGCCCGTGTAGTCCTGACGCGTGATGGCGTCGTGCAGGTGCGCCGCGCTGAGGCGTGGGTACCGGACGGCGTCCGGCAAAAACGCAGGCACGAAGCGTTCGAGCGCGGCGCGGACGTCCCCGCCCTCGGCCTCGACGAGCGCGTCGAGCTCGACGAGCTGCCCCCCGAGTCCATTCTCCAAGGTCCGCGCGAGCACCACCTCGACGAGCCGCTCTTTGCTCCCGAAATAGTAGTTGATCGCGGCCACGTTCACGCCCGCTTCCTGGGCGATCGCGCGCACCGTGAGGGCCTCGATCCCTTCCCGCTCGATGACCCCGATCGCGGCCTCGATGATCCGCTCGCGCGCGCCGCCCTGCTCGCTGTCCATCACGGCCCTCGGTCTTAGCCCAGATCCCGCGAGGCGGTCGAGCCCCCCGAGCGCTCCCTGCCGTGGCCGGCGTCGAAATCCTGCTACTCGTTGAACGAATCCTCCGCCTCAAACAACTGTTTGAAACAACCGTTTGAACTGCCGCGTCGCAGGGCGCGCGCAGGCAGGAGAGGTGCGTCATGAGGGAAGAAAACGCCTGGAAAAGGCGGGGGTTCGGGTTCGTCTTCGTGGGATGCGTAACCGCCGTGGTGCCGGCATGCGGCAGCGAGCCGGAGCGCACGCCGACATGGTATCGGGACATCCAGCCGCTGGTCGATCGCTCCTGCGCCGCGTGCCACGACGGAAGCGGCGTGGGTCGGGTGAACCTGCGCGACGCCGCGACGGCGCGGGCGCTCGCGGGCACGATGGCCGCGCGCGTGGAGTCGGGCGAGATGCCGCCCCCCGCGCTCGATCCATCGTGCCGGCCCTATGCCGGCGCGGAGAAGATGTACCTCGGCCCGGACGATCGCGCGCGCTTTCGCGCCTGGGCCGACGCAGGCGCGCCGCTCGGCGATCCAAGCGAGGCGACGACAAAGCCGGGCAGCGTCGCGCACATCGACGACCCGGATCTCGTGCTCGAAATGCCCGAGGCCCACGAGGTCACTCCGGACGACGACGGCAATGAATACTGGTGCGTGGTGCTCGACAATCCGCTCGCCACGCCCGCGTGGATCCAGGCGATCGAGGCGGTGCCCGGCGACCCGCTCGTCGTGCATCACATCGGGCTCTATCGGGACGCGGGGCACGACGCGGGCGCGGGGTACGGCGTTCCGCCGGGCACGAAGGGGTTTTCGTGCCGGGATCCGGTGCTCGAGCTCGATTGGCAGCTCCTGCACGCCTTCGCACCGGGCGTCGGCGTCATGGAGCTTCCGAAGGACACGGGCATCCGGCTCGATCCGGGCGAGCAGATCGTGATCCAGATGCATTATTACGCGCCGAAGTCGGGCGCGCTGGATCGGTCGGCATACCGGATGCGCCTCGCGACCGAGGCGCCCGCCGCGGAGGTCTTCATGGACGTCTTCGGCCCCGTGCCGTTCACGATCCCCGCGGGCGCCTCGCAGCACGTCGAGCGAAGCGTGATCACGAACGAGGGCCCGAAAGCCACGATTTACGGCCTCCTACCGCACATGCACCTGCTCGGCCGCTCCTATGACGCGTGGATCGAGGATGACGCAGGCGCGAACGCGTGCGTCGCGCGAGGCGATTTCGATTTCCACCACCAGGCGCTCTACATGTTCGACGAGCCAATCCCGTGGCAGCCGGGACAGCGGTTCGTCACCGAATGCACCTGGGACAACTCGGCGACCGGAAAAGGGCAAACCCATTTCCCGCCGCTCGACATCGCCTGGGGCGAAGGGACGAACCAGGAGATGTGCTTCATGGTCGCGTACCTGTCGCGGCCTTGAAGCACCTCGCTAGATATATCCGAGCTCGATCGCCCGCAGCACGGCCTTCGTCCGGTCACGCACGCCGAGCTTCGAGAAGATGCTCGATGCGTGGTTTTTCACGGTGCCCTCGGCCGTCCCGAGCATTTCGGCGATCTCGCGGTTGCTCGCCCCCGAGGCCATGAGGCGCAGGACCTCGACCTCGCGCGCCGTGAGCGCGGTGGGCGGCTCGATCACGGGGACGTCGGGCTTCAGGCGGTCGAGCCCGCGCAGGACGCGCTCGGTGATCGCCGGGTTCCAGAGCGTCCCGCCGGAGGCCACCGTGCGAATCGCCTCGGCGAGCTGCTCGAGGCCGATGTCCTTCAACAAAAACCCCCGCGCCCCGAGCCGGATCCCCGCGGCCGCGACCGCGTCGTCGTCGAACGTCGTGAGCAGGATCGTGGGCGGCACCTTCGGCTTTCCGCGCAGCGCCGTGAGCACGTCGAGCCCGGTTTTTCGTGGCATTCGTACGTCGAGCAGGAGCACGTCGAGCGCGGTCGTGGCCACGATCGCGAGCGCCTCCTCCCCGTCGCTCGCCTCGGCGGCGACGCGGATGTCGGGCGTGAGCGCGAGCAGGCTCTTGATGCCCTGCCGCACGAGCGTCTGATCGTCCGCGAGCAAGACGTGAATCACGGCGCAGTCATCGTCCTCTGGCGCGGCGGGACGACCGCGCGCCATTCAAAACCTTTGCCCGGACCAGGCGTCACGGTCAAGACCCCGCCGAGCGCCTCGATCCGCTCGCGCAAGCCCAGAAGGCCGCTGCCTTCCGTGGCGCTTGTCGCCCCTCGCCCGTCGTCACGCGCTTCGAGCACGACACCTTCTGGCTCCTCGGCGAGCCGGATCCATAGGTTCTCCGCGCCGCCGTGGCGCGCGGCATTCGTGATCGCCTCCTGCACGCCACGAAAGAGCGCGTGGGCCAGCGCGTCGTCCTCGACCACGAGCCCCTCGGCCAGATCGACGTGCACCCGGGGGCGCGGCAAACCCGCGGCGAGCGCTTCGATCGCGCGTGGCAGGTCGAGCGTGCGCTCCTCGCGCATCGCGCGCACGACGCCACGCACCTCGGAAAGCGTGCTCTTCGCGAGCTCGTGCGCTCGCGCGAGGGTCTCTTCGCCGGGCGACGTGCGGCGCGCGAGCTCGAGGTGGATGCTCATCGCCGTGAGGTGATGCCCCACGGCGTCGTGCAATTCGCGCGCGATGTGCAGCCGCTCGGCCGTGCGCGCGCTCTCGGCGAGCATCACCTGTGCGGCGCGGAGCTCGGCGTTGACCCGCGAAAGCTCGGCGCGCGCGACCGCCTCGTGTCGCGCCACCGTCCCGATCGTCGTCGCGAAGAGCTGAAAGCCGAGCACGCCGGCCGTCCAGAACGCCGCCTGCGCCACGTCGGCGCGTCCCACGTAAAACGGAAAGATCGCCACGGTCTGCGCCGCGACCCAGCCGAGCGCCGCGCCGCGCGAGAGGAGGAGCGACGCCTGCGCCGCGACGATCGCCAAAAGCCCCGCCTCGAGCCACAGGTTCCGGAGGTGCACGAGCACGAGCGCGGAGATCGATTGCACCACGAGCAGCACGATCCGGCTCCTCGGCCCGAGCCTGTCGAGCCGCGACGCGCTTGCGAGGAACGCGCCCAGATACGCCGCGTGCGCCGCGAAGCTCACCGCCGCGGTCGAATCCAGAAGGCGCGCCGGATCCCGCACGAGCGGCAGCAAGAACGGCTGCGCGATCGCGGCCCACGCCAGCGTTCCCGCGACGAAGAGCAGCATCCGGGTGGGCGGCGGCCGGTCCATGCGCGGCGCATCGTAGCGCCTCTCACGCGCGCCTGTGCCGAAAGTCATGGTGGAAATCGACCTAGGACCATGACCACCGGCACAGGCCCCCTCCTCTTTCGCGCCCCACGATGGAGGTCATGGCGAACTTCACCTCGTTCCTCCCGACCTCGAACGAAACCCGCACCACGGACAGCGCCCCGCCCTGCTACGCTCCCTCCGCGATGACCGAGACGACGGCGGCGGAGGCGCCTCGAAAGCGACGAAAAATCGGGCGAGCCGTGCTCCTCGTGATCCTCGCGGCGATCGTGCTCCTCGCGCGGCCCGCGGATCGGCACCTGCGCGCGGCCTCGCTGCTCCTTCGTTTCGCGGACGAACGAGCGCAGGGGTTCTTGCCGGAGTACGGAAAACACGCGCTCGAGGAAAGCCTGACCGAGGTGCCCTCCACGCGTGGCCCCGTACGGGCGCGCGTGTATTCGCCCGTGGGCGTGGCGAATGCGCCGGGCGTGGTGATCGTGCACGGCGTGCATCGCCTCGCCATCGACGAGCCGCGCCTCATGCGGTTCGCCCGCGCGATCGCGGCGTCGGGCGTCGTCGTGCTCACGCCCGAGGTGAAGGAGATCGCCGATTATCGTATCGATCCGGCCTCGATCGAGACGCTCGGCGCGGCCGCGCATTCGCTGCGCGAGCGCCTCGGCGACCGGCCCGTGGGCCTCATGGGCATGAGCTTCGCGGGCGGGCTCGCGCTCCGCGCTGCGTCGGACGGGGCGTTCGCCAAGGACATCGGGTTCGTCGTGGCAATCGGGGCGCATCACGACATGCGGCGCGTGCTCGAGTTTTTCAAGAAGAACGAGACCTCGTGGCCGGACGGGCACAAGGAGGCGCTCGCCGCGCACCCGTATGGCGCGTTGGTCCTGCTTTATTCGCACGTCGAGGCCCTCGTCCCGCCGGCCGACGTGGCCGCGGCGCAGGGCGCGATCCGGCTCTGGCTCTGGGACGATCGCGAGGCCTCGAAAGCGAAGCTCGCGGAGCTCAGTGCCGAGGCGAGGACCAAGGTCGAGGCGCTGCTCGAAGGAAAGGCCGACGTGCCGGCGCTCATCGACGAGATGACGAAACACCCCGAGCAAGCGCTCTCGGTCTCGCCCGCGGGGCACCTCGGCGAGCTACACGCTCCGGTGTTCTTGCTTCACGGCGCGACGGATTCGGTGATTCCGGCCTCGGAGACCCAATGGCTCGCCCACGACGTCCCGCCGGCGCTGCTCCGCGCCGCGCTCGTGACGCCGGCCGTCGAGCATGTCGAGCTCCTCGGAGAGCCGTCGTTCGCGCAGCAATGGGAGCTCGTCCGGTTCATGGCGGACGTGCTCGACGTGGCGAACGACTGAGCGACGCTCACTGCGTGCAGGCCAGATAAACCCGCAGCGCTTCGAGGTCGGTCTCGCTCAGCTTGCCGGTCGGAGGCATCGCGCCTTCCGCGGCCTCGCTGTACATCTCCGCCGCCTCTGCCTTGATCTCGTCCGCCGACGAGAAATCGTATCCGCCCGCCGGCGTCCCGTTGGCGTAATTCGGATTGTGGCAAACCGTGCAGGAATTGGTGATCACGCTCAGGCCCGCCGTCTGCTGCGCGGACGAGTCGGGCGGGCACTCGCCGAGACCCTCGCTGTCGCTCCCGCAACCCGCGAGCGCGCCAAACGCGGCCACGGAAAACGCGAGTAAGCACACAAGCATGTTCTTTTGCGATAGCGTGGACATAATTCCCACTCTACCGGGATGGCGCGGTGTGGCAACACGAAACTGCCGCCCCGTTGCCTTCTCGTTTCCGTTGGGGCAAGGATGCGCCCCATGAAACGACGACTGCTTGCGCTGGCCCTCCTGGCCGCGCCGATGCTCGCTTGTGGCTCCTCGACGCCGGAGGCCGAAAACCCCGAGACGAGCGCCACCGAGACCACCACCACGACGAACCCCACGCCCACGGCGACGCCGGAAGCCGCGCCCACGGCAACGCCGACGGCCGCGCCGGCGGCCGCGAAGGAGCCCTCGCCCGAGGAGCTCAAGAAGGCCAAGGCGGCCCAGGAGCTCGCCGCCGACCGCACGAAGTGGGAAGCCGAGGCGAAGGCCGAGGACACGCGCTTCACGCCGGAAATCCACGCCGAGGCGAAGAAGCTCGCCGACGCGAAGCACGCGTCGCTCGACGCCGCGCTCAAGGTCGTGCTCGCGGGCAAGCACCGCGTGGCCAAAAACGCCGAGCGCGACAAGTACCGCCACCCCCAGGAGACGCTGAAGTTCTTCGGCCTCACGCCGAAGCAGACAGTGCTCGAATACGGCCCCGGTGAGGGCTGGTGGACGGAGATCCTCGCGCCCACGCTGGCGACGCAGGGCAAGCTGCTCGTGACGACGACCGACCCGAAGGGCCCGGCCGACGCGCGGAGCACGTTCTACGGGCAGCGCCTGGTGCGCTTCCTCGATCGCGCGCCCGAGCTCTACAGCAAGGTCGACCGGATCGTGATCGACGGCAAGAGCCCGAAGTTCGGCCTCGAAAACAAGGTCGATCTGGTGATCGTGATGCGGTCGCTCCACGGCCTGCACCGCGACAAACTCCTGCCCGGCTTCCTCGCCGAGGTGTTCAAGGCGCTGAAGCCCGGCGGCGTGCTCGGCGTCGAGCAGCACCGCGCCAAGGCCGACGCGGACCCCGACAAGAGCGCGGAGCAGGGCTACCTGCCCGAGGCGTTCGTGATCAAGCAGGCCGAGGCCGCAGGCTTCAAGCTCGAGGGCAAGTCCGAGGTCAACGCGAACGCGAAGGACACGAAGGACTACCCCGAAGGCGTCTGGACGCTGCCGCCCACGCTGGAGCTCGGCGACAAGGACAAGGACAAGTACCTGGCCATCGGCGAGAGCGATCGCATGACGCTCAAGTTCGTGAAGCCGAAGAAGTAATTTCTCCCCACGACCCAAGGACGGGGGCGCATCGGACTAGAAGGACCATGCGCCCCCGTTTGCTTTTGTTTCCAGCGCTCGCAGCTGTCTTGCTCGCCGGGGGGTGTGCGGGACGGGAAGCGCAAAAGGTCGCTGCACCTGCGGCTCGGGCTGCGCCGAAGGAGAGTGCGCCGCCTGCCGGGGACGCCTGGCCCTCGCGCCGTAGCGTGCAGTTGTCGCACGATTTCGAGGAGATCGGCGGTGTGGCGGTGTCGGCCGGGGGCGTGCTCGTGGCCGTCGCGGACCATGAATCCGCGGCCGCCGGGTGCTTCGGGTACACCAATGTCGAGATCACCGTGCACACGGGCGCGGAGGGCGACGAGATCGCCTCGCTACGTTTGCACGACCTCAGCCTCGACGAAATGGCCTTCGCGCCCTCGGGCGAGACCCTCGCGATCGTGGCCCGGCGGGGCATCGGCGGTTTTGGTGGCCCCGCTGCGACGCTCGCGCTGCTCGACCCGCGCACGGGCGCGTCCCACGCGTTCGATATCGAACCGCCTTCCGGGTACGGCGGGCTCCGGCTCTCGGTCGCAAAAACGGCCGTGGTCGTCGGCGTTTTCCCCGATGGAAAGGTCTTTCTGCGAAAACTCCCCTCGGGCGAGCCGCTCGCCACGTTCAGCGATCCTTCCTTCACCGCCATGGCGCTCTCCGAGGACGGGAGCACGCTGGCACTCGGCACGAAGGACGGTCGGATCCGATTGCGAGGTTTACCCGACGGGCGCGTCGTCGGTGAGCTCGCGAGCCCGTCCGGTGCGCCGAAAAGCCTGCGGTTCCGGGGCGAGCGCATCATTTCCGAGGTGGAAGGCGGGCAGATCTGGGGCGTCCCGGTCTCCGGGGCGCCGCCGGTGCGCCTCGGGCAGGTTCGTCCGGGCGCGAGGTTCGTCGGAGTTGCCTCGGACGGCCAGGTCGTCGACGTGTTACGCAAGGAGGAGGTGGCGACCGTGGCGCAGGGCCCGCGCTCGTTCACCCTGCCGCGATCCTATCCTCTTCACGCCGACGTCGTGGCGGCGCTGTCGCCGGAGGGGGATCGTGTCGTCGCGGCGCGCAGCTCGCGCGTGTTCCTTCGGCGCCCGGGAGACCTCACGGCCGACGGGATCACACTCGGGCCGCACCTCGCGATCCCGGCCTTCGGCGTGGGCCCGCTCGCGGACGGAGCCGTGCTCCTCGGCGCGAGGTGGGACGATGGCACGGCGCGGATATGGAATGTGCGGACAGGACAACCGATCGTCCTGGAAAACGGTCCGCTGCCGCGCTTGTCCTCGCTTGCGATCCATGAAAAGGGCGCCGTGGCCACGGTGGACCAGGGCGGCACGGCGATCCTGTGGGATCGACAGGGCACGACGTTGAAGCCGCGTCACGCTTTGCGGACGAACAGCCCCGCGACCGTGGTGACGTTCGACGGGTCGGGGGATCGGATCCTGGTCGGGACGCGGCGGGGCGAGATGGTGATCGCCGAGAGTTCGACCGGAAAAACCCGGCGAGTGGTGCGCACCGGGAGCAAGCCCGTGTTGTCCATCAAGATGATGGGCGAAAAGACGGCGTGGGTCGAGGTCGCCTGGGACCGCGAATGGAACCAGATGCTCATGGTCGACCTCGAGACGGGAAAGCAGAAACCCGACGAGGAAAAAGGCACCATCGGCCTGCTGGGTGGGGATCCCAATGCGCCGACCGAGTCCTGGGGGACGGCCAAGCCGCGGCTCCGGCTCGATTGCTGGGACGCGGTCTGCCGGCTCTCCGAGGAAGACGCGTCGCGAGGTGGTGATTCCATCCGTCTTTTGGCGCGCTTCGGCGTACTCGATCGACCCGGCGCAGTGTTCGTCATGACCGACGACGGGCGTGTGGACACGCTGGGCACCACGTCGGCCGATTTCTTCACGTGTCGCGAAGACGGAAAAACCTACCCGCTCGCCCATTGCCCCGACGCCGTCGAGACGCCGGGGCTCCTCGGGCGCACGCTCGACGCAGCTTGCGCTCAGGGCGCGGCGTTCTGCCCGAGATAACGCGCCGGATCGATCGCCTCGCCATTGTCACGCACCTCGAAGTGGACGTGCGGACCTCCCTCGGGCGCGCCGACCTCGCCGAGGACATCTCCGCGAGCGACGACCGCGCCGACCTCTGCTTTCACGTTCGCGAGGTGCCGATACCGCGTCTCGATGCCGCGGCCGTGCGCGAGGACCAGCACGGGCTCGCCTTTCGCATTCTTCTCGATACGGTCGACCGTCCCGTCGAGGGGCGCGAGCACCGTCGTCCCGGCCGCGGCCGCGAGGTCCACGCCCTCGTGCGGCGCGCTGGTTTGTCCGGGCGTTGCGTCGCCGAAATGCAAGGTCACGCGCGCGCCGGGGAGCGGGTGCGAGGAGCGCGAGGCCACTTTTCCACGTACGCGCTCACGCCAGGTGTCGTACGTCGTCGAGCGCGCCGCGTGCCGCTCGTTCCACATGCCCGTGGTGAGCGCGCGGTATTTCTCGGTCTCCTCCGAGAGCTCGGCCTTCCCATCGAGCCACGCGCGCACGCGGTTCTCGCCGCCGTTGTACGCCGCGGCCGAGAGCTCGAACGCGCGCGCCGGGTCTTTCTTGCCAAACTCGACGAACTGCTTGCCGAAATACGAGGCGCCGAGATCGAGGTTGTAGGCCGGATCGAGCAGGCGTTCGTCGGCGTGATCGGCAATGCCGAGCTCCTTGGCGACCGTGACGGCCGTGCCGGGCATGAGCTGCATCAGGCCGAGGGCGCCGGCCGGGCTCTTCGCCTTCGGATCGCCTCCCGACTCGACGAGCGTGAGGATCGCGACGGCCTCGGGATCGACGTTGCCCTTCCGGGCAGACGCGGCGATGGCCGATTCCCAGCGCAAGATCGCGGGCGGTAGCCAGGGAATGCCGAGCGCGGCCGACGGGGCCTTCGTCCCGGTGATGCCGGGTTTTTCCACGGCGGGCGGCGGCTCTCCGCCACAAGCGGCGAGCGTGGCGAGGGCGAGACCGAGCGTACTCGCGAGCGCAAGTGCCGGCGCGGCGAGGGCGCGGCCCGTGGGCGCGTGGGGCGTTTTGCCATCGATCAGACGTCGAATCCTCATGACGAGCGAACCTCCATTCGACCCGAGCGCGAGCTCGGGCGTGCGTGCGCGCATCCCCTCCAGCGCGGCGAGAGCGCGGGCATAACGAACCGGGTCTCCGACGGCCGCCACGGCGTCGTCGTCGCAGATGTGCTCACGCTCCCTCCGTGCGACGCGCGAGACCCAGTGGACGGCCGGGTGATAGAACAACGCTGCCTCGACGATCGATTGCAGGATGTTCGTCAGGAAATCGAACCTGCGCACGTGCGCGAGCTCGTGCGCGAGCAGGGCCGTGAGGCAAGACGGCGGAAGATCCGTGAGCGCGGCGAGCGGCACGAGCACGACGGGCCGGAGCCAGCCAATGACCATGGGCACGTCCACGCGATCCGAGCCGACGAGCCGCACGCCCTTCCGGACGCCGAGGCGCCGGGCGAGTTTGTCGAAGCGAACCTCGAGCGCCGAAGACACGGGCACCGTGTGATGGC
Organism: Polyangium jinanense; assembly: GCF_028435265.1. Lineage (GTDB taxonomy): Bacteria > Myxococcota_A > Polyangia > Polyangiales > Polyangiaceae > Polyangium > Polyangium jinanense. Next base: position 357,943 of record NZ_JAGTJK010000006.1, read on the forward strand.
GAATCAAAGCCGAGAGGCGCGCGAGCCCCACGGCGAGGCGGGCCGACATGAAGAGCGCGCCAAGGGTCCACGCCATCACGACGATCGCGGGCCACAGGGGCGGACCGCTGCCCGCCGCGGGCGCGGCGATCGTGGCCCAGGCGTTCGGCGGGACGAACGCTTCGGCGGCGAGGGCCGCGTGGAAATAGGCAAACGTCAAAGGTGGCGCGAGCGCCATGAGGGCGAGCGCGGCGCAGGCGGCCGTATACCGCGCGGCGGCGTGGCTGCGCGGCAGGCCTGCGAGGGTCGCGGCGAGAAAGAGGGCGATCACCACGCCTTGCCAGAGGAAATGGAGGAGCGCGAGCCCGAGCGCCGCGACGAACGGCGAGGTGGCGAGGTTGGCGAGGCTCATTTCGACTTCTTTCGCTCCATGTCGTCGAGCAGCGCGCGAATCTCGGCGAGCTCCTCGCGGGACGCTCGCTCGGTCGAGAGCGCGCGCATGACGAGCCGCGACGCCGAGCCGCCGAACGCCTTTTCCACGAGGTCGTGCACGAGCCCTTTTTGAGCCTGTTCCTCGGGGATCGTCGCTCGATACACGTGGCTCTTGCCCGCCTCGTCGCGCTCGACGAGCCCTTTCTGGGCCATGATCTGCATGAGCTTGAGCACCGTCGTGTACCCCGTGCCCTGGACAGGCTTCAGATCCTCGTGGACCTCACGCACCGTCGAGGGGCCGCGGCGCCAGAGGACGCGCAGGATCGCGAGCTCCGCGTCCGTGGGGAGCGACCTGTTCACCATGGTCCGGATGATGTACGAATTTCTTCGTAGATGTCAAGCGCGCGGGGGCGTTTTTTCCGGGACGTCCAGGGTCAGCCCACGATCTCCCCGCCCCACTTGCAGCCGCAGCGGAGGTTCCCGTTCTCGTGCCGGGGAAAGCTCTCGGTACAACGATAACAATACTCGGCCGGGCAATGCGTGCACAGGCTCAGGTTCTCGACCCGGTACCGTTCGCTGCATCGGGAGCAATAGCTGCGGTCTTCGAGAATGCCGTAGTAATAGCCTTCCTTGGCCTCGAAGCTCTTTTTGATGAGCTCCTTCGCGTCGTCGGACAGCACGTCGTGCCGCCCGCCTTCGCTGATGTTCCACGCGGCGGCAATCACGATGTCCCAGGGCTCGAGCAAATCGTCGCTCCTGCACCCCCCGCACATCCAGACGGACGCCTTTTCCTCGATCCATTCTTTCATCCGCTTGCCCTCCCGCGGCGGCGGGGGCGGCGGGGGTGGCGGCGGCGGGGGTGGGAGCGGCTGAGCGAGCATCCGACGACGCTCGGCAGCCACGCTCTCCACGGCGCCGAGCGGCGGGCCCGTGTACCAATCGACGAGGTGCACGCCACCTGCCTCGTCCCCCACGACGAACGTGCGCTGGCTCGATACCACCGCGCAGCAAAGCATGGGCGCGCTCCACGGCTGGAGATGAAAGAGGACACTGCCGCGCCCCCGCACAGGCGGAAGCGACCATACCTGCAGCGTGCCATCCCGCCCCACGGAGACGACGACATTGCGAAAGGGCGGGCAAGCGACGCTCTGAACGCCGGGGTGAGAATGAAGCGCAAAGATGGGGTCGCGATCCTGCAAATCGACGAGGCACAACGTATCGTCGTCCGCCACCACGACGAGCCGCTCCTCGTCGGCCGTCACGGCGAGCGCACGCACGGACCCCGGTTTTCCCACGAGCGTACGCGTGAGGGTCCCCGTTTCGAGGTCCCAGACCTGGAGCGCGCCGTCGTCCGACGCGGAAATGCCGATCTTGCCGTCCGGCGTCATGGCCACGGCGCACACGTCGCCCTCGTGGGCCGCGATTTCGTGGAGGATACACTCCTGCTCGATATCGATGACGAGCGCCGTGCCTCCCCGCATCCCGACGAGCAGCCGCCCGCCCGCCACCGCGAGCGCGCGCGGCTCACGCGCGAGGCGAACCTCCGCAATGGGCTCTCCCTCGGGAATCTCCCAGAGGGCGAGCGCGTCCTTCGACGCAGCCACGGCAAAACGATCGTCGGCCGTGAGCCCGAGCGCCGTGATCTGCGTGGCCGCCCAATGGAGCGTCCAGACCACCTCGCCGCGCTCCACGTCCCAGACGTCGATCGCAGGCTCTTTCGCCCACGCGCGGAGACGCGCCGTGAGCGCGAGCCGAGCCCCCGCCGCGAGCAAATCCACGGCGCCCCGCAATTCCGCGGCGAGCGCCGAAGGATCGAAGCGCTCGCGCAGGTGCGGCATTTCTTCTCCCTCGCCGAGGCTCGCCTCCGCACACGCGCGCAGGGCGCCGAGCTCGGGGCGCAGGCAACCATTGCGGATCATCTGCAAGAGGTTCTGCGGTACGAGCGCCGCCTCCCGGTGGCGCAAGGCCCCCGCGGCAGGCTCCAGCGCAGCGACGAGCGAGCCGAGCGCGAGGGTCCGGCCCTCGTCTCCGGTGAGCGCGCAGAGGCGCAAGGCGGTGCGCAGATCCCCGAGCACGTCGTAAGGACCGCGCCGCTGCATCTCCGCCACGAGCTGCGACGGATCGAGGAGTTTCACGCTGATCTCCGCCACCATGGATGCAGCCAGGCCCGGCAGGTCGTCGAGGGTCGTCACGACGAACCCGAGCACGGCGGGAGGTAGCCGGGACAAACGCGCCGTGAACCGCTCGACGAGCCCTTGCGCGCTCGCCGCGTCGAGCGCCGCGACGACCTCGGAGGGCTTGAGCCCGAGCAGCGCCTCGAAGAGCTCCCGAGGGAGCGAGCTTCTCGGTTCGAGCATGGCCGCCGCCTGCAAGAGGCGCCGCGCATGGGCGTTCTCGAGCGCATCCCAACGGGGCCGAAGCGCCTCGGGCCCCTCGTCCGGGACGGCTGATTCGTTGGGATCGGGCGTCCGCGTCACGGCAAGCACGTGCGTCGGAAAGGGCGTACATCCGAAGAGCGCGTCGAGCTCGGCGCGGAGCAGGCCTGGGTCGTCCACGTTATCGACGATGAGCAAGGCCTCGTGTTGTCGTCGCAGGTGTGCCCCGAGGGCGCGTAGCTTGAGAGCGCGCGAGACCCCCGGCCCGGTGAGATCTAGCTGCTCGGCGAGGAGGGCGAAACAAGCGGCCGGATCGGCGCCTTGCTCGACCCAGTAAAGAGGTGACCAGAATTCCTTGTACCGATGCGCATACTGGACCGCGAGGCGGCTGGACACGCAAAAATCATTCGGAGCGTCCCAGGCGAACCGGTGAAGAACCACGAAATCATCGGCGAGGAGCCGCGTGTGCAGCCCAGGGAGGCGTTCCTGCCCGGACGTATCCGGATTCGAAGGGAAAGGGACGTGGAACGACACGACACGCACCTCCTTTACGGCGCCCCGCCATCCGGCGCGGCGCCCGCGCTCGGATCAGCCTCCACCTCGGGCGCCCCTTTGCTGCACGCGGCGAAGAGGAGGGTGGTCACGACGAACCCTGGCACGAACGCGCGCCGTAACATGACAAGAGGATGGGAACCTAACTATCAGCGCGCGTCAAGACAGCTACCCTCTTGTGCTCGCCGTCCGTTCATGCCAAACAGCGATGCCCAGGGAGGTAACCATCACATGGCCATCACGTTCTATTTTTCGCCGTTCTCCAGCGCGGTTCGCACGCATTGGGCGCTCGAAGAGCTCGGCATCCCGTACGACGGGGTGCGGATGGATCTGAAGGCGGGTGAGCAGAAGAAGCCCGATTTCCTCAAGCTGAACCCGAACGGCAAGGTTCCGACGATCGTCGACGACGGAGTGCCGTATTTCGAGTCCGCGGCCATCAACATCTACCTCGGAGAGAAATACGGCGTCGCAAAGGGACTCTGGCCGAAGGCCGGCACGCACGCGCACGGGCGCGCTATGTCGTGGACGGTATGGGCCGCCGCCTCGCTCCTCAATGCCGGGACGCGGGTCATGCACAATACGTCCCCGGAGGTCCCGGACGAGCAGAAGAATGCGGCGCAGGGGGAGAGCGCGCGCAAGGAGTTCGAAGGGCTGCTCGACCTGCTCGACGCGGAGCTCAAGGACAAACCCTACCTGACCGGAGACGCGTTCACGCTCGCAGACGCGCTCCTCGCAGCCGATCTCTGGTGGTATCAGATGGTGATCGTGCCCTCGCTCGCGCGCTGGCCCCACGTCCAGGCGTGGACGGACCGCTGTAGGGAGCGGCCGGCGTTCAAGCGGATCTCGACCGGCTGAACGTCAGCGCGACCGATCCAGGACGGGCGCTCCGGTGCAGACCGGAGCGCCCGCCTGCACGGCCATCACGGCCGCGTCGACCTGCGCCAGAATCGCGCGCGCGTGCGCGAGCATCGTCTCCCCCGACGGCAAGAGGCGCACCCCGCGCGCAGTCCGCTCGAAGAGCGGGACGCCGAGTTCGTCCTCCAGGCTGCGGATCTGCCGGGTCAAGGGCGGCTGCGCAATCCGGAGGCGCGTCGCCGCGCGGGTCACGTTCCCTTCCTCGGCCACCGCCACGAAGTACTTGAGCTGCGCCAGGCTCATGCCAAGATCGCTACCACGACTCGCGCCGGGATCCAAGCGCCCCGCGTGAGCCATATCGAAACGGTATTGGATCTCGCCCGCGAGCGCCAGCATCCTCGCCCGCACCATGCCGTCCATCGAGATTCATACGCCCCGTTCGGTCGAAGCCCTGCGCCTCGCAGGCCGCGCGGCCGCCGCGACCCTCGCGACCGTGGCCGCGCGCCTCGCCCCCGGCGTACGCGCCGACCAGATCGATCAGTGGGTGCGAGAAGACACCGCGCGCCGCGGCGGACGTCCGAGCCAGCTCGGCTACCACGGCTTTCCCGCCTCGGTATGCGTGAGCCGCAACAACGTGGTGTGCCACGGCATCCCCACCGCGCGTGAGGTCCTCGCCGACGGGGACATCGTCAATGTCGACGTGACCACGGAGCTCGGCGGATATCACGGCGATACCTCGGCGACGTTTTTCATCGGCCGCCCGTCGCCGGAGGCGAGGCACGTCGTCGACGTCGCGCGCCGCTGCCGCGATGCGGGAATCGCAGAGGTCCGCGACGGCGCGCGGCTCGGCGATATCGGCGCGGCGATCGACGAGCTCGCGCGCAAAGAAGGATGCTCCGTGGTGCGTGAATACGGCGGGCACGGGATCGGCCGCTCCATGCACGCCGCGCCGCACGTGAGCCACGTCGGCCGGCGCGGCTCGGGCATCAGGCTGCGCGCGGGAATGGTCTTCACGATCGAGCCGATGGTGAACCTCGGGAGCGCGGAAGTGCGGCTGCTCGAGGACGAATGGACCGTGGTCACCGCGGACGGCTCGCTCTCGGCGCAATTCGAGCACACGGTGGTGGTGACCCGAAAAGGCTGCGAGATCCTCACGCGCGAACCGGAGATGGCCATGGCCGTCGCGCTTTGATGTCCTCGGGGCTCAACGAGGGTCGATGGGGGTGATTTGGCCGATTCGCTCCTCGATGGCCTGCGCCGCGTCCAGACAGAGGTCCTCTCGGTACATCGCGCCGATGATCTGCACGCCCTGGGGCATGCCGCCGAAAAGCCCCGCCGAGACCGCGACGGCAGGCACCCCGACGAAACTCGTAGCCGTGCAGAGCCGCATGCCGGACGTCACACGCGCATGTCCTTCCGGCCCGCTGGATTCGAGGCCGGGCGCGACGGGCGGCTCGGTGAACACCGGTCCGAGCACGAGGGGGTATTCCAGGAAAAACCGCGCCCAATCTCGCTGGATACCGAGCCGCACGCTGGTGAGTCGCAGGTATCCGGCGAGATCGACGGGCTTCGACCTCTCCATGGACATTTCGATGTAGGGGAGGCTGCTCCTCGGGAGGATCGTTTTCAACATCGGCCAGATCAGGCTGAACTCCGTCATGATCATCTGCCCGTAGGCCGAGAGCGCGTCCTCGAGCCGCGGCACGTCCTGCACCTCGACGACGGGGTAACCCGCATCCTCGAGCGCGGCCGCCGCTCGCTCCACCGCCGCGCGAACGTCGCTATGTACACCCTTTCCACCGGGGTCTGCGACCACTGCGACCCGCGGAAAAGACGGTAGCGGAGGTCCGGCGAGGGGCACGGGGACCACGCGCGGATCACGCGCATCGGGGCCCGCCAGAATCTCGTAAACGGCGCGAAGATCACGGACGGTTCTTGCAATCGGACCGTCGACCGGAATGAGCTGCGAGGCCAGCGTCGGGTCGTCGGGCCCGATGCGATGATCCGCGGGGAATCGTCCGTACGTCGGCTTCAAGCCGGCCACCCCGCAGAAAGCCGCCGGAATACGGATCGACCCGCCCGAATCGTTCCCGAGCCCGAGCGGCGCCATGCCAGAGGCCACGGCCGCCCCGTCGCCGCCGCTCGTTCCACCCGGCGTGCAGGCTCGGTCCCACGGGTTTCTGGTTTCGCCGAACAGCTCACTGCGGGTATGCATGCCGCCGATCGTCAGGTCCGGCAGGTTGGTGTGCGCAATGGGAATGGCACCGGCGGCTCGCAGTCGCGCGACGGGCGGCGCGTCGACGGTCGCCACGAGCTCACGGAAACGAGCAATGCCGTGGGTCGTCGCCACCCCTCCGATGGCGATGTTGTCCTTCACCGTGAACGGGACGCCGGCGAGGGGCCCCAAGGCCTCCCCTGCCGCCCGCCGCCGATCGAGCTCTGCGGCTTCCTTGCGTGCCCGATCGCCGAGGAGCTGGGTGATGGCGTTGATCGTCGGGTTCACCTCGGCGATCCGAAGGAGGTGACTCTCCACGATCTCGGCGGCGCTGACTTCGCCGCGCCTCACGGCAGCCGAAAGCTCGAGTGCGCTCCAACGGAAAAATGTTCCTTGCACGATGTCCTCGCCGGCAGGTCCTTGGATCCGATGCGCTTGCATCGTATGCTTAGCGCGGATCCGATGCATGTGCATCGGAAAAACGACCTGGGAGAGAACCAGCGGCCATGCCGAAGCAAGTCGATCACGAGAGCCGGCGGCGACAGCTCGCCGATGCGGTCTGCACGCTCGCCCACGAGCGCGGCCTCGGGGGCGTCACTTTGCGCGACGTCGCAGAGCGGGCGGGGGTCTCGATGGGCGCGGTCCAGCGATGTTTTCCCACGCGGGACGAGATGCTCGTCTTCGCCCTGCAGTACGTGGGCGAACGTGTGACCGCTCGTGCCAGGGAGAGGCTCGCCTCGTCGCGCGCGCGAACGCCTCGGGCGAGGCTGACCCAGCTCGTGACCGAGGTGGCGCTCCTCGACGCAAAGCACCGAGCCGAGGCGGGCGTCTGGCTCGTGTTCGTGTCGCAAGCCGCGGTCACGCCACCATTGGCCGAGGTCATCCGGGAGAGCTACGCCGATCTCCACGGGCTGCTCGAGCGCCTCATCGGCGCGCTCGGTATCCCAGGCCTCGACCCCAGGACCGAGGCCCGCACCCTGCTCGCCCTCGCGGACGGCTTGACCACCCACGTGCTCATCGGCCACCTGTCGACGCGAGCCGCAATGGATGTGCTCGACAAACATCTCTCTCGATTTCGCGCTATGGCGGCAGACGAATGCTGACAGCGGGCATGCGAGGGCACCATGGGTGCCTTTGGCACGGGGACTCTTGTCAAGCGAGCCCGAGCGCGGGATCATGGTCGCGTTCTTCACGCGAACCTGCCTGGGAGTGACGATGAAACGTGTTCATGCTCGCGGCCGCTCGAACCACGCAAACGGATGGCTGTTCGGCCTTTTCAGCGCTCTCACGCTCGCAGTTTCCTGCACGTCGGGCGACGGAGGCACAAGCACGGCCGGCGCTTCCTCGGGCCCGACCGGCAGCGGTGGCGGCGCGGGTGGCAGCCCGCTTTGCATTCCCGGCGCGCAGGTCTCGTGCGCGTGTCCGGGCGACACGCAGGGGGTGCAAGTATGCAATGCGCAGGGGAGCGGGTTCGAGCCGTGTCAATGTGGGACGGCCGGGAGCGGTGGGACCGGAGGCGCAGGCGGCACCGGCGGCGCAGGCGGTAGCGGCGGTACCGGTGGAAATGGCGGCGCGGGCGGCACCGGCGGAAATGGCGGCAGCGGGGGCGCTGGCGGCGCGGGCGGCACCGGCGGCGGGAGTGGCGGGACAGGCGGCGCTGGCGGCAATGGCGGAGGCGGCAGCGGGGGTGCAGGCGGCACCGGCGGAAATGGCGGCGCGGGCGGCAGCGGCGGCTCCGAAATGGACGCGGGGACCGTCGCGGCGTGCAAGATCCCGGGCTCCTGCCTGCTCACGATCCCCATTCAAACGCAGACCGTGAACAGCTCCGGGGTCACGACCACCGTTTGTCCGGGCGGTCCCGATCCCCTGGCCTCACCGCCCCGCTGCATCCTGGAGGTCGAGGTCGGCTCCCTCTCGCTCGGATCGGGTACGGCGGGCGCCTGCGAGGCCGTGTCGCACGTCGGTGCGATCAAGATACGCGTCGCGAATCTGCCGATGAAATCGACGTTCGCCGGCTTCACGCAAAACTATACCGTGCAGGTCGGCGGGACCTGCGGCTCCCCTGCATGGGCGGACATCGGCGTGCAGATCGACGGCAATGCCGTCGCGTCCGAGGACGGTCAGATCCGTTTCGGGTGCGAGCCCGTCGCGGTCACCACGCTCGCCGTGAACAGCTCGCAGCTCGAGGATGCCGTGGAGATCTGCGGCGCGGGTGTGTCGGGTACGATCGCGAGCCTGGCGCTCAGCCTCATGACGTCGCAGCTCGTGAGCATGTCGGAGGACGCGCTCCGGGCGCTCGATCGCGGCCGCGCCTGCCTCGACCTCGCGAGCGGCGGCATGGCACCGCCGCCGGAGCCCTGCCTGCAAACCCCGTGCATGTCCGGCTTTGCTTGCGCGGGCGGCGATTGCGGCGCAGGGACCTGCACCTGCGGAACGTGCATGCCTTAACCGCGCGCCTTTCGGCGCAGCGCCAGCGTGGACGCCGGCGCCCGCGATCGCTCTTCAGTTACACTGCTTCTGGAGCTGCTCGACGGCCGCGTTGCAGCCCTTGATGAGCCCGTCGCGCGTGGCCGGGTTCGCCGCGAGCGGCTTCCAGGCCTGGGCGCTCTGCTTCATCGCCGGCTCGAGCATGGGCTTGAGCTCGGGCTTCTTGCCCATGCATTCCGCGACCTTCTTGAAGTACGCGTCACACTCCGGGACGCCAATCGATTCCGCAGCCGGCGCCGCCGCGCCCGCGGCCTCCGTCGGCTTGGCCTCTGACTTCTCCTCTTTGCTGCAAGCGGCGGCAAGCAGCATCCCACCCATCATCACGAAGGCAACCGCGACTCTCTTCATCTCCGTCTCCGTCCTTTGTCGGCGCGCGCGCCGGGAGGCGGCATCCTGCCACAGACGCGCGCCAGGAACCGAAAAACCGGACGCGTTCGCGCGAAAAGCGCGGTTTCGGCGGCCCCGGACTTCAAGCCGGCACGGCCTCCTTCTCGCCGCGGTTCCAGTGCCTGTGCTGCGCGATGGCCTTCACGAAGTCCTGGATGAAGGTCGTGAGGTCGCTCGCGCCGCGCACGGTCACCACGCCATCGGCCTGGAAGGTTTGTCCTGCCGCCTGCGCGCTCGCCACGGTCACGCCCTTGATGTTCGAGGCGAGGAGCAGCTCGACGCCCTCGCTCGTCGCGCCGATGGGTTTGTTGTGCCGGAATGCCTCGTTGATGAAATGGATCGGGTCCCCGAGCTTCTTCATGGCCTCGACGCTCGCGGCTCCCCCGGGCACGAAGACCGCGTCGTAGAGAATGGATCCGACGTGGATGCTCGCCTGATCCACCTCGATGTCGCCGCCCTCCGCGGCCTCGATCGTGCCGAGCCGCGACGAGATGACGTGCACCTCGGCGCCCTCGGCGACGAGCGCATTGCGCACCGCCGAGAGCTCCGCGAGGCTCACGCCCTTCTCCGCGAGGATGGCGATCCGGCGCGTGCGAATCGAGTTCTTCACGGTGTTCTCCATGCTGAGCGTGGGCGACGCGTCCACCGTGCGCTTCGTCGTGAGCTTCTGTGCCACCGCTTGCGCGGCCTTCTTCACGGTCGCGCCCACGCCCGCATGCGCCGCGAGCCCGAGCCCCGCGGCGACGGCCTGGCCGAAGCCCGCGTCGACGCGCGTGAATCGCTCGACCATCCGCTGGCGGATGTCCTTGCTCTCGCACTTGCCGAGCTCGAAGACCGCCGCCTTCACGAGGTGCTCCTTCTCGGGCATCGACATGCTGTTCCAGAACAACGTCGCCTGGGTGAAATGGTCCCCGAAGCTCTCGCTACGCGCGCGCTGCTTCACGCCGGTGAGTTTTTCCGGGTAATGCGTGAACGCGCCCGCGCCGGGGCCCGCGACCATCGGACAGCCGCCACCGAGCGAGTTCGGCGTGTAATGCGCGCGCCCTGTGGGGATGCGGTGCTGGTGGAAGCCGTCCGTCTGGTGGTTGTCGACGCGCGCAACGGGCCGGTTGATCGGGATCTGGGCGAAATTCGGCCCCCCGAGCCGCGTGAGCTGCGTGTCGAGGTAGGAGAACAGGCGCGCGTGCATGAGCGGATCGTCCGTGAAATCGATGCCAGGCACGACGTTCTGCACGCAAAACGCGACTTGCTCCGTCTCGGCGAAAAAGTTGTCGGGGTTCCTGTTCAAGACGAGCTTGCCCACGCGCCGCACGGGCACGAGCTCCTCGGGGACGATCTTCGTCGGGTCGAGCAGGTCGAAATCGAAGCTGTCCGCCTCGTCCTCCTCGATGATCTGAAGGCCGAGCTCGTATTCGGGATAGGCGCCCTTTTCGATGGCGTCCCAGAGATCACGCCGGTGGAAGTCGGGGTCTTTGCCGGCGATCTTCTGGGCCTCGTCCCAGACGAGCGAATGCACGCCGAGGAGCGGCTTCCAGTGGAATTTGACGAATCGTGACTTGCCTTCCTCGTTGACGAGCCGGAACGTGTGGACGCCGAAGCCCTCCATCATGCGAAAGCTGCGCGGAATGGCGCGGTCCGAGAGGATCCACATCAGCATGTGTGTGGTCTCGGGGACGAGCGAAGCGAAATCCCAGAATGTGTCGTGCGCGGACGAGGCCTGTGGGATCTCGCGATCCGGCTCGGGTTTGACGGCATGAACCACGTCCGGGAACTTGATTCCATCCTGGATGAAGAAGACCGGGATGTTGTTGCCGACCAGGTCGAAATTGCCCTCCTCGGTATAGAACTTGACCGCGAATCCGCGCACGTCGCGGACCGTATCGGCGGAGCCGCGCGAGCCGACGACCGTGGAAAAACGCACGAAGACCGGCGTCTTCACGGCAGGGTCCTTCAGGAATCGCGCGCGGGTGAGGTCCTTCAGGGACGCGTAGACCTGGAAATACCCGTGCGCGCCCGAGCCGCGGGCGTGGACCACGCGCTCGGGGATTCGCTCGTGATCGAATCGCGTGATCTTCTCGCGGAAGTGGAAGTCCTCGAGGAGCGTGGGCCCACGGGCGGAGACCTTGAGCGAATTGTCGGTGTCGTCGACGCGGATCCCCTGATCGGTTGTCAGGTGCGTACCGGTCGAATCCTTCCGTTCGGGTTCCAGATCGCGAATTTTGGCTTGCTCGTCGATCGAAGCGGTCTTGCTCTGCGCCATCGTGCCCTCCCTGATTGCGGGCTCGACATGACACGGAATCAGCCGCCGGGCATGTTCGCTTGGTCGAAATCGTGAGCACATCGAAATTATGAAAGGAATGACGTTCGACCCGGGCGCGACGCGGACACGCTTGTATGAACGTTCACATGACCGAGTTCGTGCCCAACGGATGTCCATGCGGCGGAATGTTGTAGAATCCGTGCTCGCTCGGCGGCGGTTTGCGCGGCGACACGTGGGCGACCTTCCTTCTTCGTCGTCGCCGGGCGGAGGAGGACACGTCGTATTTGACGACCGAGGGGAATCATATGCCCTCGGCCATTGCCGGGTGCGACGTGGATGACGACTGCCATCTGGATCTGGTCACGCTGGACGGCATGGGCCTCATGTCGTTCGGTTTCACGGTGAGCGGCGACGCAAGGCGCGTCGCCGTTTTCGATGGCCATCGATCGCGACGGCGACGGCGTACGTGCTGTACGACGATGGTCACCTGTTTCGCGTGAGCACGGAGGACGCATCGTGCGAGAGCACGTCGTTCGTGCCGAAGACCGGGGCGTTCGGGCGATTCGGAATGGGTTTTTCGACCGACGGGTCGGACATCACGAAGGAGACGCTCTACGTGGCGGATTTCGGCGGCAGCGGGCTCGGGCGGATCGATCGCGACACGATGGAGCTCGAGACGCTCGGGTTTTACGACGCGCTCTCGACTCGGCCGAGCTCTCGGGCACGGGTGATGGGCACCTCTGGGGGTTTTTCACGACATCCCCGCCGATCGTCGCGGAGCTCGACCCGAAGACGTCCCACATCATCTCCCAGTCGTCGCAGCCGACCCTCGACATCGGCACGGCGTGGGCCTTCGCGTTCTGGGGAGGTGATTTCTACCTGTTCACGTGTCCGGGCGTGGCCTCGCGCATCGATCGCTATCGCCCCAAGGACGGGACCACCGTGAACCTGAAGTCGAACATCGGCTTCCAGGTCGTCGGCGCGGGCGTCTCCACCTGCCGCGCCGCTCGAAGCCCCGAAGCAGCACACAGTATCCTGGCACACTATTCTTCAAGAGCAGACAAACGTCGACTGACAGATGTTGACTTTTGTCATCGCGTTGCTGATACTCCTGCTCGTTCAGGTTCGCGACAGGAGTCCATCATGATCACGCGTTCGCTCGGCTCGAAGGGGCCCCAGGTGTCGGCCTTGGGCCTCGGGTGCATGGGTATGTCCGATCTCTACGGCCCGTCCGACAGGGACGAGAGCATTGCCACCCTTCACGCCGCGCTCGACGCAGGAATCGACCTGCTCGATACGGGCGATTTCTACGGCATGGGCCACAACGAGCTGCTCATCCGCGATGCGCTCGAGGGGCGGGCCCGTGACAAGGTGCGGATCAGCGTCAAATTCGGCGCGATGCGCGATCCGGGCCGCAACTGGGTCGGCATCGATGGCCGCCCCGCCGCGGTGAAGAACTCCCTCGCCTACACGCTGCGCCGCCTCGGCACCGATTACGTCGACGTCTACCGCCTCGCCCGCGTCGATCCGAACGTGCCGATCGAGGACACGGTCGGCGCCATCGCCGACATGGTCAAAGCCGGCTACGTCCGCCACATCGGTCTTTCCGAGGCGGGCGCAGAGACGATGCGCCGCGCCCACGCGACGCACCCCATCTGCGATCTGCAGATCGAGTATTCCTTGATCTCGCGCAGCATCGAGGCCGAGATCCTCCCCACGGCGCGCGAGCTCGGCATTGCGATCACCGCGTACGGCGTGCTCTCCCGCGGCCTCATCAGCGGGCATTGGTCGAAGGAGCGCGCGATGGCGCCCACCGATTTCCGCAAGTACAGCCCGCGCTTCGCGCCGGAGAACCTCGACCAAAACCTCGCGCTCGTCGAAGCGCTCCGCGCGGTCGCCGAGGCGAAGGGCACGACCGTCGCGCCGATCGCCATTGCGTGGGTGCTCTCGCGCGGCAGCGACATCATCCCGCTCGTCGGCGCGCGGCGACGCGACCGGCTCGCCGAGGCGCTCGGCGCACTCTCGATCGACCTCGGTCCCGAGGACCTCGCGCGGATCGAGCGCGCCGTACCGGCTGGCGCGGCCGCGGGCGAGCGGTATGCCGCGGCGCAAATGGCGCATCTCGACAGCGAACGCAAGGCGCATTGACGTGGTCGAAGAAGCGCTCACCGCCGAACGTATTCTCGAAGCCGCCGAGGAGGTCCTCCGCCGCTTTGGGCCCGCCAAGGCCACGGTCGTCGACGTGGCCCGCGCGCTCGGCGTCAGTCATGGCAGCGTGTATCGGCATTTCCCGAGCAAGACGGCATTGCGAGACGCCGTCGCGGAGCGCTGGCTCGCCCGCGTGTCGAAGCCGCTCGCGGAGGTCGCGGCCGAAAAGGGCCCGGCTCCCGAGCGCCTGCGGCGCTGGCTCGACCTGCTCATCGAGCTCAAGCGAAAAAAGGCGCGCGACGATCCCGAGCTCTTCGCCACGTACAGGGAGCTCGTCGCCGACGCGCGGGACGTGGTCCGCGTGCACGTCGAGACGCTCGCCTCGCAAATCGCCCAGATCCTCGCCGACGGCGTGGAACAGGGCGCGTTCACGATCGAGGATCCGGTCGCCGCGGGTTGGGCCGTGTTCAACGCGACGACGAAATTCCACAAACCGAGCCATGCGTCGGAATGGTTCGACCCGGGCATCGATGCTGCATTCGAGGGCGTCTGGTCCCTCGTACTCGGGGGCCTCGGCGTGAGAGAAGCGCCCGCGAAGGCGCGCAAGAAACCCGCGAAGAAATAACCTCAGAATCCGTTTCCGCCGGGAGCCGGAGGCGCCACGCAAGCTCGTCCGCCAGATCCCCGAGCACCTTGGCCGTGAGGTTTTCGAAAGGTGCATCGCCGGCCGGGATGCGGTAGACATCGCCCGCACATGAGCGACACGCAAAGCGGGAGCGCCTCGCCGCCGAAGGCGAGCCGAAAGACAGTGCGCAGGGTTTTCCGCTGGATCGGGATCGGATTGCTGTCGATCGTGCTCGGGCTCCTCGGTTGGGATGTGGTTACCTTCGACCGCGGTGCGTGGGTACGCGATTTCGAGGCGCTCGAGGCCGCGATGGCGAAGGAGTACGCGAACCTCGACTGGATGGTCGAGCATCGCGGGGTCGATCTCGCAAAGCTCGACCACGACACGCGCGCCTCGCTCGGCGGCGCGTTCTCGCGGGTGCAGGCCTTCCTCGCCCTCCGCCGCTTCGTTCGTACGTTCCAGGATCCCCATTTCAAGCTGACGAAAGGCGAAAACCGCCCGAGCGCTCCTCCTTCCCAGAGCGCTTCGCCGCCCGAGGCGCCCTCCGCGCCGGTCGCGAGCTGCGCGGCGGCCGGATACGAGGCGCGCGCGGTCGATTACCGATTTCCATTCAAGAAAATGCCCGGCTTCACGGCGGTGCACGAAGCGCCCTTCCCCGCCGGGGTGGCCGGCGAGCTCGGTGTGATTCGTATCGCTCAATTCGGGGAAAACAGGTACCTCACCACGTGTGAGCAAGTCTTCACCGCCGGAATCGATGACACGGCATTGCGGCTCGCGGTCCGGGCAAAGCTCCAGGAGGCCTTGCAGACGGCGATCGGAGCGCTGCGAGATCGCGGGGCCAAACGGCTCCTCGTCGATCTCACCGGCAATGGCGGCGGAACCGAGTGGGTCTCAGAGGCCGTCGCCCTGTTCACGGAAAAGACCATGCGACGGAGCGAGGCCCGCATCGTCGCGCCGACCTGCAATCGCACGCCGATCTGGAAGGGCGAAAAGGTCTGCTCGATCTTCGGCGACCCGCCCGGGACGGCGACGCTCGAAGGCAAAGGCGCCTGGAAGGGGCCGCTGTTCGTCCTCGCAGATCGCGGCACGGCCTCGGCCTCCGAGGATTTCGTCGCCTGGCTCAAGGACAACCAGGCCGCCACGATCCTCGGCGCCCGCACGGCAGGCGCGGGATGTGGATACGTGAATGACGGGGGGCGATTCGAGCTCCGCGAAATCGGCTTCGAGGTGCGAATGCCGAACTGCGCGCGCTTCCTCGCCGACGGGACGAACGAGGTCGAGGGCATCGCCCCGGATATCGCCTTGCCGCTCGACAAGTCCGACGAGGAGAAGATCCAGGCCCTCACGGCCGCGCTCGCCACGACGCGGGATTGAACCCCGCGCCCGAGGGTGTCACCATCCAAGGCGTGCGCTGCTCGGCTGTCTGGAGGAATCCCATGCGTCTCGCCTCGCTGCCGCTCGCAGTGTTCCTCCTCGGCGCCTGCGGCTCGGCGCCGCCCGCGGCCCCGCCCGCGCGCGTCGTCCCCAAGGCCGCGCCCGCGCAAGACGTCGCCGCGCCCGCCCGGCCGCGGCTGCCGAAAGAAGAAGTGGCCGTCTCCTTCGATCGAGGCCTGTGGCGTCTCGAAGGGACGTTGACGCTGCCCGCGCGCGAGGAGGGGGAGCGCGTGCCGGCCGTGGTCATCGTGCACGGCAGCGGGCCCATGTCGCGCGACGGCGTGATGCGTGGACAGATCGGGCTCGGCTTCGGCTTCCAGATCCCCGTCTACCAGCGCCTCGCCGACGCGCTCGCCGACCGCGGGTACGCTGTGTATCGTTACGACAAACGTACGTGCGGCACATTCAACGATTGCTCCGACGGCGGCTTCACGTCCGTGCCGTATACGCTCCTCGAAGTGGAGTTCGCCACGACCGAATACGTGCTCGACGCCGAAGCCGCGCTCGACGCGGTGGCAGAACGCCCCGAGATCGATCCCGATCGCCTCTTTTTCGCGGGGCACAGCGAGGGCGGAGAGCTCGTGCCCGTGCTGCTCTCGGACAGGCCGCGCGTGCGCGCAGGCGTCATGCTCGCGCCGCCCTTTCACACGATGACCGTCGTGCTGGAGCAGCAAAGCGAGCGCGTGCGCTGGTCCTTCACCATGGCCGGGCAGCCCGAGCGCGCCGACGCGGAAAGCCGCGAATTGCTCGCCGCCGCACAGGCGCTCCGGCAAATCGAGCGAGGAACGCACCTCGGCGCGCCGATCCTCGGGCAGCCGCCGGGCCTGTGGGAATCGTGGATCGAGCTCGCACGGCGTGCGCCCGACCTCGCCCGAAAGCTCGACAGGCCGCTGCTCGTGCTCGGCGGGAGCTACGATTACAACGTCGCACCCTCGGAAATCGAGAGCTGGGCGAAGTGGCTCGACGGCTCGTCGCGCGCTCCGCACCGGGTGCGCGTGCTCGATTGTGTCACGCACGCCCTGAACTGCATCACCCAGCCGGACGCCACGCGAATCAAGCCGGACGACATCGGGCGCGACATCTCCCCCGAGGTGCTCGCCGAGGTCTCGCGTTTCCTCGATACCCACGCCGCCCGTGCCAAGCTGACAGAAGCACGGCGCTGATCCGCGGCGCGACGGCCATTTTGTCGCCCGTCCGGACGGGTCCCGCGCCGTTTTCGCGAGGATCTTCCGCGCTTTCAAGCTGGCACGGCGCTCGCTTGTTCCCGTTTTCATGGGATTCGACGCGCGCTTGAAACGATGGTTCCCCGCGGTCCTGGTTCTGCTCGTGGGTCTCGCCGCCTATTTCCAGGCGGCCGGGCTCGGGCGGCTCGTCTCGTCGAGCCTCTCGGGCCCGCCGTTCGAGCCGGTCTCACCGCAGCCGCCCAGGAAGGTGCGAAACGCGCTCGCCGCGGTGCAAGACGAGAACAATGGCGAGGCCATTCTCGGGCGAAATCCCTTCGATTCGATCACCGGCCCCCTCGCGCGCCAGGGCCCGCCGGACGATGGGGCCCCGGAACCTTCCGAACCGCTCGGCGATCCTTATGCCGATCCGATCTGCGACGCCGCGACAGTCCTGCTCATCACGGAGGCGGACGACGCGCTCTGGTCGTTCGCGGCCATTGCAGGGTCGGACGGTAAGCCGGCACTGCGGCGGCTCGGCGACGACATCGGCGGGCGCACGGTGCACGCGATGGCGTGGGATCGGGTATGGCTCCGGCAGGGCGAGGCGCGGTGTCAGCTCCCCTTGCACGAGAGGCGCGAGGGCCCCGTGGCGCAGAAGGAGCGCGGCGATGCACCCGCAAAACCCGCCTCGCGTGTGCCGCCCGAAATCGCCGACCGTATTCGCAAGGACGCGGACAACCATTACACCGTGGAGCGCTCGGTCGTCGACACGATCCTCGAACGTCCGGACCTCCTCGGCGCGGCGCGTTTCGTGCCGGCCCGCGAAGGCGACCGGGTCGTAGGCATGCGGGTCAGCGGAGTTCGGCCCGGCTCGCTCCCCAGCATGCTCGGGCTTCAAAATGGGGATCGGCTCGACAGCATCAACGGATTCGAGGCGGGAGATATCACGAAGATGATGGAGGCGTTCACGCGGCTACGCGCCGCCGATCGGCTCGACGTGCGGATCGTCCGCGGGGGCAAACCCATGTCGATCGAGGTCGAGATGCGTTGAAACGCGTCCGCTCGGTCAGCCGCCCACGAGGCGCCCCGAGCGATAATCCTCGAACGCCTGTCGGATTTCCTCGGCCGTGTTCATCACGAAAGGCCCGCGGCGCGCAATGGGCTCCCCGATGGGCTGACCCGCGAGAAGCAGGAGGCGCGCCCCCGTGGCGCTCGTCGACACGGCCGATCGACCCGCGCCGAGCACGGCGAGCTCGCCCCGCGCGACGGGCGTGCCCTCGGGTCCGATCCGCGCAGCGCCGTCGATGACGTAGATCAATGCATTGTGCTCCGGAGGGAGCGCATGCCGGAAGCTCGCGCCCGCCGAAAGCGTGACGTCGAGCAAGCTCGGCGCGACGACGACGCCGTCCACGGGCCCGCGCCGCCCTCCGGCCTCCCCCGCGACCACCCGCACCCGGGCGTCCGCGATATCGACCTCGGGAATCGCTGACGGCTCGATGTCCTGATACCGCGGCTTCACCATCTTCCGCGCGGCCGGGAGGTTCACCCAGAGCTGGAAGCCCCACATGAGCCCCTGCTCCTGCTTCGGCATCTCGGAATGAACGATGCCACGCCCCGCGGTCATCCATTGCGCACCGCCCGGGCCGAGCCGCCCCCGATTACCCACGCTGTCCCGGTGCTCCATGGCGCCGTGGATCATGTACGTGACGGTCTCGAACCCGCGGTGCGGATGATCGGGGAATCCCGCAATGTAATCGTCGGCGCGGTCGGTGTGGAACTCGTCGAGGAGGAGGAACGGGTCGAGATCGGGAAGGGCCTGGCCCCCGAGTGCGCGCGAGAGGCGCACGCCGGCGCCGTCCCGCGTGGGCTGCGCTTGTACGATCCGCCGCACGGGACGCGCGTCAGGATCGAGCCCGACCCCCGCGCCGAGCGGCGAAGGCGCGTCGGATTCACGCGAGAGCAAGGCGAACGTCGCCGCGGGAATGGCAGCCCCCGCGGCAAGGAGGAAGTGGCGCCTGGTCGGAGCACGGGCCATGCACGCAAACATAGCGTGCGAGCGGCCCGTGCTCAATGGTCGGAATTCAGCTCCGACGGCCGCGCGGAGGACGCGGCGGGCGCGGGCCCCGGGGGCGCTGCTGCTCGGGCGCGAACGCGCGGCGCGGCTCGGGGCGCGGGGCGGGCGTCTCCTCGGCGGGAGGCGTCTGTCCCTCGGCCACCGGAATGCGGCGGCGGAGCAGCTTTTCAATGTCCGAGAGCAACGCGCGCTCCTCGCGATCGCAGAACGAAATGGCGCTGCCCGTCGCGCCCGCGCGCCCCGTGCGGCCAATCCGGTGCACGTAGCTCTCGGGCACGTTCGGCAGGTCGTAATTGATGACGTGCGAGACGCCCTCGACGTCGATGCCGCGCGCGGCGATGTCCGTCGCGACGAGCACGGGCGTGACGCCGCGGCGGAACCGATCGAGGGCGCGCTCGCGGGCGCCTTGCGACTTGTTGCCGTGAATGGCGAGCGCCTCGATGCCGGCGCGCACGAGCTGCTCGGAGATGCGGTTTGCCCCGTGCTTCGTGCGGGTGAAGACGAGCGCGCGCTCGACGCTCGACGTCCGCAAAAGCCGCTCGAGCAGCGCGCGTTTCTCGGCCTTCTCGACGAAGAAGATCGATTGCTCGACCGTGTCGGCCGCCGCGCGCGCGGGCGTGACCGAGACGCGCGCCGGATCGACGAGGATGTTATCGGCGAGCGCGGCAATCTCGCGCGGCATCGTCGCCGAGAAGAAGAGCGTCTGCTTTTGCTTGGGCAGCGCGGCGACGACGCGCCGCACGTCGTGGATGAAGCCCATGTCGAGCATCCGATCGGCCTCGTCGAGGACGAAGACCTCCACGCGATCAAGACGCACGAACCCCTGCTGCATCAGGTCGAGCAGCCGGCCCGGCGTGGCGACGAGCAAGTCGGGGCCCTTCGCGAGGTTCTCCTCCTGCGGCCGCTGCCCGACGCCGCCGTAAATGACGGTGTGACGGAGTCCGAGGTGCCGCCCGTACGCCGTGACGCGCTCGCCGATCTGCGCGGCGAGCTCGCGCGTCGGCGTGAGCACGAGCGCGCGAATGCCGCCGTGGCGTTGGGTCTTCGAGAGTCGCTGGAGGATTGGCAGGACGAACGCCGCCGTCTTGCCGGTGCCGGTCTGCGCGCAGCCGAGCAAATCACGGCCGGAGAGCGCCTCGGGGATGGACTGCAATTGAATGGGCGTCGGGCGCTCGTAGCCCTCTTTCACGAGGGCGCGCACGAGCGGCGCCGCGAGGCCGAGCGTGGCAAACGCGGCGCCGGGGGCCTCGGAGGCCATGGAAACGGGAGCGATCGGCGCGCTGCCGTCGGCACGCGGCGCCTCGACGGGGGCCGACGTGGGCCGCCCGGAAACGGAAAAAGTCACGATGAAAATGCTCTCTCGCGGCCCGAACCCGTGAAAGGGTGTGCTTGTCGCTCTCCCCCTCCCGCCGAGCCGCCAGGGTTCGGGAAGGGCGTGAAACGACCCGTCTGGCCGCTCCACCGCGGGGCGACACTCATCACGGTGCGCTCCGCCACGCCTTCCCGGTCGCCTTCGTTCGGACGCAAGCACGCGGGGCTCTGCCCGCGCATGCTCGCCGGATAGGATCGTGAGCCCGAGCGTGGTAGCGCACGACAGCCGCACGCGCAAGGTCCATCGCGCGGCGCTTGACAGCGCGGCGCGCGGGGACGTCTGATCCGCCCCCATGGCCACCTCATTTCGTGAACGGCTGGAAGCCATGGTCGAAGCGCTGCGCGCGCATCCGGACATCGAGGTTCTCGATTTCCGTCTCGGCTCCCCGGCCGCAGGCGCCGCGCTCGCGCGCGCGGAGCAAGCCGCCGGCATGAAGCTGCCGGACTCCATTCTGGAGTTTTACGCGGCGCACGACGGCGTTTTTCTGGAATGGGGCCTCCGCGGCAGTACGTATACCCGGACCAATCCGTACGATTACCCCGATTACGGCACGCCTCCGGGGTGCATCAACCTGGTCCCCATCGACGTCGCATTCACGCCCGACTGGCAGAGGAATTTCCACGTGAACGAGCTCTCGCACAGACAAGAAGAGCTCTTCTTCGGCCAAGAGCTCGATCCCGAGCGCCCGCTGAAAGCCATCACGATCGACAATTTCAGCAAGTTCAACCACGCCGACCTGATCATCGGCCCCGATCCCGTGGTCCTCGTGTCCACCGATCATGGCGCCGACCTCGTCAGCTCCGATTTCATGTCCTTCGAGACGTACCTCGACGTCACGCTCGCCGTGTTCGGGTCGAACCGCTTCGCCGCCGTTCGCGCGGAAGATCAACCCGCGCGCCTCGCGGCTCTTCGCGAGCGGCCGACGCTCGACGCGATCGTGGCGCGCGTGCGCGAGGACGAAGCGTAGGCCGCGGCGGACGCGACGGTGTGATGCTCGAAGGCCGCGCACCTTGACACCTACCTTGGCTCGCGTTGTCCTCACGGCTGCTCGCTGAGGAGGAGCACCGATGCTTCGCTTCTGGCAACGCCGCAAAGACGACCCGCGCGCGGGCCCTCCGTCCCTGGAGGGGGCCGACGACGGTGCGGCGCGCGCGGCGGAGCTCGAAAAAGCGACGTTCAAGCCGGGGATGCAGATCGCCGGCAAGTTCACGCTGCAGCGCCTCATCGCCGCGGGCTCGATGGGCACCGTCTTCGAGGCCTGGGACATGTTCGTGGAGCGGCGGGTCGCCATCAAGCTGATGCACCCGAACTACGACCGCGACCCCAGCATGATCGCCCGCTTCCGCCGCGAAGCGCAGACGACCGCCGCGATCCAGCACCCGAACGTCGTCACCGTGCACGAGGTCGGGCAACGCCGCGACGGCACGTTCTACATGGTGCAGGAGCTACTCGAAGGCGAGAGCCTGCGTGAATACCTGATGCCGCGCGGAAGGCTCACCGAGCACGAGGCGATGACGATCATGGTCCCGATCATGGGCGCGCTCATCGCCGCGCACCGCCGGGGCATCGTGCACCGCGACATCAAGCCGGAGAACATCGTCCTCACGGAGTCCGCGTCCGGCGAGATCGTCCCGAAGCTCATCGATTTCGGCCTCGCTCGCGTCAACACGCTCGACCCGAACCGCAAGCTCACGCTGAGCGGCGTGGTCATGGGCACGCCCGAGTACATGGCGCCCGAGCAGGCGAAGGGTGATCCCGGCATCGACGCGCGCGCCGATGTCTGGTCCGTCGGCGCCGTCCTCTTCGAGCTGCTCTCGGGCCGGCGCCCCTTCGACGGACCCACGCATCAAGCCGTGCTGATCAAGATCGTCACGGAGGCGCCGCCGATCCTGTCGATGCTCGTCGACGACATCCCCTCGGCCTTCCTGGAGGTCGTCCAGGGCGCGCTCGTGCAGCAGCGCGAGGGGCGTTATCCGTCGATGCAGGCATTCCGCGACAAATTCGTCTTCGCGTACGAGAACATCTCGCACCGCGTGGTCCTCGCGCCGACGCGAGGCCCGAAGGACGACGGCGAGGTCGCGCCCGAGCCGCAGCCGGGCGAGGCGGAGACACACGAGGCCGGCGGCGCGGACGTGCTGGAGCTCGATCCGGCGGATCTCGTGCTCGACGAGGACACGGTGAGCGAGCTCGACGAGGCCATCGCGAGCCTCGCGACCACGCGAATCGCCACCGTCCCGCGCTCGGAGATCGAGTGGCGCGACGCGGCCGCGTTGTTCCCCGGTTCACCCCTGACCGCCGACGAGACGGCCGCGTTCGACGCCCTCAGCGTGAACGCGCTGCGCGACGCGGAGGCGCACGCGGCGCGCGCGATCGAGGCGTCGGGCACGCCCGAGACGATCGCGCGCATGCGGCTCGTGCAGGCGATCGCGCATCGCTGGCTCGGGCACATGGCCGAAGCGCGACGCGCGGCGGAGGAGGCGATCACGCGCTTGCCGAGGGGGAGCACGGCCTATCACGCCGCGCTCGGGCACCTCGTCATCGCGTCGGGCAGCATGGGCGACGTCGCGCGGATCGGGGCGTTCGTCGACGAGCTCGCGGCGCTCGCGCGTGAGGGCGTGACCACGGAAGCGCACATCGTCACGGCGGCACGCCTGGTCATCGCGCTCGTACGCGCGGGCCTGCCGGATCGAGCGCACGAGGTCTTCGCGGGCGCGCAGCGGCTCGCGCAGCGGCACAGCGTGGTGAGCCCGTTCGTGCTCGCGTGGCTCGACGTGGCGCGCGTCGAGATCGCGCTGCACGAGGGGGATCTCATCGGTTACGTGCGGCGGGTCGAGTCGGCCGTGGAGAATTTCACGTCGGCGGGCGACATGCGGAACGCTTGCCTGCAGCGCTGCAACATCGGTAACGCGTACCTGCAGCTCGGCGCGTATGCCCTCGCGGTCGCGGCCTTCCGCGAGGCGCAGGCGATCGCCGAGCCGATGCAGCTCGACTTCGTCTCCTCGCTCCTCGCGAACCTCGGCTACGCGCTCGCGCACATGGAGAACCTGACGGAGGCGATCGCCGTGGAGACGGCGGCGCTCGAGCTCCTCGTGCGTCAGGGCAACCGGCGCGGCGAGGGGTTCGTGCGGGGGTACCTCTCGATCATCCTGCGGCTCGCGGGGCGCACGGACGAGGCGCTCACGATGGCGCGACTGGCGATGGAGGTCTCCGAGGGCGTCCCCGCGGCCCGGGCCTGCGCGCTCGCGCTCATCGCGGGGATCGCGATCGCGCGGAACAACGTGCGGGAGGCGTACCTGAAGGCGTCGGAGGCGATGCAGATCTTGAGTCGCCTCGAAGGGATCGAGGAAGGCGAGAGCCTGATCCAGTGGACCTACGCGCTCGCGCTCCGGGTGAACGGCGTCGAGGAGGAGGCGCTCCACCGCATCACGGAGGCGCGGCGGAGGCTGCTCAAGCGGGCCGATCGGATCAGCGATCCGCGCTGGCGGCAGAGCTTCCTCGAGCAGGTGCCCGACAACGCGCGGGTGATGGAGTTCGCGGCGATCTGGCTCGGCGAGCGATGAGGGACGCGGGCGAAGGTCACGGCGCGCCTTCGATGTAGTCGCCGTACGCCTCGATCTTCGCTTCCATCCTCGAAGCGAGCGGCGCGCTCGCCGGGCCCAGCGCTGAAAGGATCCGCCGTGCTTCCTCGCGGTATGCGATCCGTTTTTCGCGCGACCAGTAGGGAGGCGGCGCGGCGAGGTTCGTGATGCGGTCGGCGAGCTTCACCATCCACACCTCGCGGGGCTCGCGCTGGATGCGCGCGAGCGAGTCGGCCATCTGGTCTTCCTTCGGCAGGCGCGTGTCCTTGCTCAGCGCGCGTACCCCACGCGCCACGGCGGCGCCGAAAAGCCGCGTGATCTCGTCCTCGGACGCGCTCGTGTCTTCCAGCGTGTCGTGGAGCAACGCGCACGTGACGGCGAGCTCCACGTCGAACGAGTCCTTCGTCGCGACCGCGAGGATCTCCGCGGCGACGGTCGCGACGTGGGTGATGTACGGATGCTGCTTGCCGGGCACGCGTTGCGCGCCGTGGGCCTCGGCTGCGAAGTCGAGCGCGCGCGCGTACGTGTCGGGAGAAAACGTCATGCGGGGATCGTACCCCGCGTTCAGACCGAGAGCTTCTCCGACAGCTCCCACAGGCCTTTCGCCAGGGCGTCGTTCCGCGCGTGGCTCGTCGTGCGCGTGAGCGCGCGATCGAAGAAGTACTCCCCGTTGTACGACGCGGCATCGTCGCTCGTCGCGAGCCAGATGATCGTCTCCGCGCCCTTCTCCGGCGTACGCGCGAAGAGCGCGGCGGCCGCCTTGACGAAGAGCGCCGCGATCGGGCCGGTGTTCAGCGCGAACCCCGTGCGAACGTAGCCGGGGTGCATGCAGTTCGCCGTCGCGCTCGAACCCGCGAGGCGCCGGGCAAGCTCGCGCGTGAAGAGGATGTTGGCGAGCTTCGAGTCGCCGTAGGCGCCAAAGCCGGCCTTGCCGCTTCGCTTGGCGACCGTCGCGAGATCCATCTTACTTATCTTGTGGGCGTCGCTCGACGTGCTGACCACGCGGGCCTTCGGCGTCTTCTTGATCAGGTCGAGCAAGCTCGTCGTCAGGACGAAGTAGGCCATGTGGTTCAGCGCGAACGTCATCTCGATGCCGTCGGGGCTGAGCTTGTAGTCGGTGAAGATGGCGCCGGCGTTGTTCACGAGCACGTCGAGCCGGTCGTATTTCGCGCGGAAGGCGTCGGCCACGGCGCGGGTCTCGGCGATCTTCGAGAGGTCGCCGAGCAAAAGCTCGATCTTCTCGCTCCCGCTCGCCTCCTTCAGCTCGTTCACCACGCGCTCGCTCTTCTCGCGGCTCCGGCCGACGAGCACGAGCGTCGCGCCTCGCTGCGCGAAATCCCGGGCGGCGGCCTTGCCGATGCCTTCGGTCGCGCCCGTCACCAGAAAGACTTTGCCTTCGAGATCCTTCGCCATCGCGTCGCTCCTTGGTCGAGGCCGCATCTGTAGCGCACGTGTGTGCCGCCGGGGAGATCCCCGCACGAAACGTTGATCGACGGCCCTGCGCGGGGTAACGAGTCGCGCATGACGACCTCCCCCCGGGATGCGCTCTTCGAGCGGCTCGTGGCCCTCGGCATCGAGACCGAGACGGTCACGCATCCGCCCGTCTTCACCGTGGAGGAGGCGAAGGCGCATCGCGTGCGGCACGACGGCACGCACGTAAAAAACCTCTTCTTGCGCAACAAGAAGGGCGCGATGTGGCTTGTCGTGCTCGACGAGGATCGCGCGGTGGACCTCAAGGACCTTGGCCGCCGCATCGGCGCGGGCCATGTCTCGTTCTGCTCGCACGAGCGCCTGCGGCAGCACCTTGGCGTCGAGCCTGGGTCGGTCACGCCGCTCGCTGCGTTGATGGACAAGGAGGGCGTGGTGCAGGTCGTCCTCGACGCGAAGGTCCTCGCGCGGGATCCGGTGCACTGCCATCCGTTGACGAACGACCACACGACGGCGATCCGGGGAGCGGACCTTGTCCGGTTTCTCCGGGCGACGGGTCACGAGCCGGTCGTCCTCGACCTCGACGCGCCCTCGCCCTCTCTATAAAGAGGCGGCCGGCGGCTCGGGGGGCTTTTTCATGCTTCGCCCCAGGTGAATGCGAGGTGAAAGAGCTCGCGGCTTCGTTCCATGTCGTCCCGGCGGGCGCGGAGCAGGACCTCGTCGCCGTCGGTCCCGAGCATGTAGCCGACGGTGATCTTGCCGAAGAGGCGCGACACGACGAGCTCGAGCCCGGGCAGGATGGTCCAGTGCAGGCAAAGGGGCTCACCAGAAGCTTCGATCCAAACACTCATCACACATTCACCTACCCTAGTGGGTGAGGTTTCCTCCTGTACCCCTAAGTGTGTTGAGGGGGCGTTTTGTCCGAAAAGATCGTACGGGGTCGGTGATTTTTCTGGGCGGGGGGTTCGGCGGGGGGTCCTCGGACGAACGGGTTTGGGAGGTAGAACTCCCTGTTGGGGAAGTGTGTTGAGAAGGCGGATCGTCCACCGGAAACGACACGGCCGGGCCGATTTTTGAGGGCGATCTGGGGAGGTTGGTCCGGGCACGGTTCATTTGTCCAGGTAGTTGGTAGTTCGCGGAAAAACCGCGTTGGCCGCGTCGGGATCTTGCTCAGAAACTTGCACGAGGTTGGTGTTTGTCTCTTTCCCCATCGACAAACCCCATGGTACCGATCCCGAGACGCACCAATAAAAGGTGCAAGTATTCTTGGCTTGAACGGTGGTTGATTTCAATGAACGGGACCCGGTGATGCGTCTGTGGAAAATCCTCGCTCTCCCGCTAGGCTTGCCGTTTATCGTATTGGCTTGTAGTGACGTCGGGTGGGGGGAGGACTTCGACTCGCGAGTCTGGTGCCCCTGCGAAAATGGCAATCCACCGCCTCCGGACTGTCTGGCCGAGGGTTATCCGCCCGATCCTGAAACTTGCCCTGTGGACGCTGGTACTGATGGTGCAACTGATGCCTGACCCGATAGGATGCTTTGAAATGTGTACGCAAGAAACGTCATCGGGTCATGCATCCTTTTAATCGGGGGTATTTTATGCGCCTGTGGCCGTATCTCAGTTTGCCTGCCGCTCTACCTTTCTTGGCGCTAGCCTGCGGTGATGTCGGCTGGAGCGAAGACGCCAAGTATGAAGCCGTGTGTGTCTGCGGTGTTGGCACACCTGAAGAATTTGCGAAATGCCTTGCCGAGGGTTGGCCTCCCGATCCGGAGACCTGCCCCGCGGACGCTGGCACAGTCGGCTGCCCAGGTGTGTGCGCCCCGGAAAAGCCCGCCGGTTGGGAAGGTCCCGTTCTCGTGGCCACCGGCCCAGCCATCGGCTTGCCTGGTTGTCCGGTAGGCACGAAAGAGGCAGTTTGGGCCTGGGCCGACCCGGTGCTCGGGCCTCGTGATTGCCCAACATGCGCTTGCGGCGAACCCCCAGTAACCTGCGAGCTCCCGACTTCCTGGAATACACACGCCACCGTTTGTCAGGATCCCATGCCAGCGAGTGCGTCGTTCGACGCGCCGGCAAGCTGGGACGGATCGTGCACGACCGCCAATGCCCTCTCGGAGGGCAAGCTCTGTGGTGGTGTGCCCTGTGTCCGCTCCCTTTCCGTGGCTCCGCCCGTGGTCGTGGAGGGAGATTGTCTCGTCCTGGCCCAGGGCGACGAACCAACGGACCTCCCGATCCCCTACAACGGAAGCATCAACGAGTGGCCTACGCCGATCTCGGTTGCAGCGCTGGCTTGCGCGAATGACGTGAAAAAACCGTGCAAATATGCATCCTGCTCGCCGGAGCCGCCGTCCCCCTTCGATGTCTGCGTGTACGCCACAGAGGACGTTGAGTGTCCTCAAGACTGGACAAAACGCCTCGTGTTCTTCGAGGATGGCACCGACAAACGCGAGTGCAGCTCTTGCACTTGTTCTCCACCCACGGGAGGCATGTGCACCGTTCAGATTCACGTATATACGGACAGCGCCTGCATGAACGAGCAACTGTCTCCGTATGTGTCCTCGGACATGCCTGCTCCCTGCTACGATCTGATGGAAGGCATTTCTCTCGGCAGCAAGAGAGTTGAAGTCATCGAGAGGGTGCCCGGCGTGTGCATGCCCCAGGGTGGTGAGCCCACGGGCAAGGTCGAGATGGGGAAACCCATCACGTTCTGCTGCCTCGCGTAAAGCCGCCTTGCTCGATCCCACCCCTAGCTGGTAGGGTCGGGCACCATGGCTCTCCGCGGGGGGACGGTACTGGCAGCCTCGATCTGCCTCCTTGCAGCGCCTGCCGCCGCACAGGAGACCTACCGCCTCGACTACGTACGTGAGCCCGGCACGGAGATTTGCCCGAACGAGGCGGTCTTCCGTGCTGCCGTCTCCCGCGAGGTTGGACGAGATCCGTTCCAGCCTGACGCGCCGAATCTGCTCACGGTCGTCTTCCGACGTTCTGAAAAGAACGTTCGTGTCCAGATCGTCGCGAAAAGCATTTCCGGTGCGGAACAGCGCGCACCTGAGCACGAAAAACCCACCTGGCAATGTGCTGGGTTGTTGCATCATGCGGCATTCAGCGCCGGGATGCTCATCGAGCCGCTCGAACCGCCGGAGCCTGAGCCGCACATCGCGCCACCTACGCCACCTGCGCCACCTGCGCTTCCGGCGCCATCCCTTCCACCATCGAGCCCGCCACCTCCGCCTACCGCCGCGCAAACCGTGCGTGCAGTGCCGCTACCCCGGCCAGGGCCACCCACACGCATCCTGATTTCGTTTGCTGGAGGCGCTGCGTCCGGCAGTACACCGACTTGGTCACCCTCGCTGGTGTTCGGCCTTGGACTCCGACAGGCTGAACTGTCGTTAGGCGTAGAAATCCGCTATGACGCAGAGAGTGAGCGCATTGAAGAGCCATACCGCATCCGTGGATCACAGCGGTTTGGAATGCTCATACCCTGCCAGCATGCGAGGGTACGTTCTTGGCTTCAACTGGATAAATGTATCCTCATCTCCGTTGGATATCTGGATCGCAGTATTGAGCACGATAGTAAAGTGTGGAACTTTCTGGAGGAGAAACCAACCTTTACCTGGGGTGTGGGCCTCCGCGGTGGCTTGTCGTTCCCACTGGGACAGTCCGTCACCCTCCAGACTCGACTAGATATTCTCTTCGTGCCCGACCCACCCGAAGAAATTGTCCTCGACCGCGAAATCTGGACCTACCCCTACGCCTCGGCCGCCCTCCAGGTTGGTCTCGTCTACGCCTTCGACGTGACCAACCCCACCGCCAAACCCCCTCCCCCACCGCCTCCTCAAAAATTTTCGCCGACCGTCGGTACATCCGGGGGGTCTGACGACATATAGCAAGCGGAGGCGCAGCCCATCATGCTTGCCGCGGTCGACACCACACCCACACGGGAGGAGTTCCGGACGTTCTACGAGGAGAACTTCCCCACCGTGTGGCGTACGTTGCATCGCCTCCGCGTCCGGGAAGCCGATGTGGCGGACATCGCGCACGACGTCCTCGTCTTCGCGTACAACCACTTCGACGAGATCCCCGCTTATCCCCAGGGATGGCTCGCGCGCGTCTGCTACGAGATGGTCCGGAACTACCGGCGCAAGGCTGCGCGGCGTCTCGAGCGGCTCGCCCCGCAGGTGATCGATGCCGCGGTCGACCAGCACGCCTCCGATGAAACGATGACGGAGGTCGTCCTCGAAGCGCTCGAACGGATGCCCACGGACCAGCGCATGCTCCTCCTGCGGTACTACGTTCGCGAAGAGCCGCTTCACGCGCTCGCGAAGAGCCTCGGGATCGCGCGTTCGACCGTGCAGCTCCGCCTCGCCGCCGCCGAGACGGCCTTCGAAGGGTGGATCAAGACGCTCCTCGGGGTGGATCCCGAGAAGAGCTCGCGGGAGAGCTTGTTTGCCTCGTTCTCGCTGGCCGGGCTCCTGCCGCGCGTGTGGGAGTCGAGCGAGGTCCTTGCCAAGGCCCAGCTCGACGGCTGGGAACGGTTGTCGCGGGCGATCGACGCTGCAAAGATCGCTGCGGGCGCGCCGAGGCGCGAGGCGCCTCAGGCGATCGAACCGGGCATCGGGGCGGCAGGTTTTCCGTTCAAACTCACGACCGCGTTTGCTGTGGCACTGCCGTCCGCGCTCGCGGGCATGCTGCTCGGGCATCTCGGCGCAGGTGTCGCTTCGGCGCATACCACCGCGGCCCCATCGCTCCACGCGGCAACGACGCCGATCGCCGTGGTCGCCGATGCTCTCGTGAGGAATACGCCGCAGGGCGATTCCGGGGCGCCGCGGGCTGCACCGCCATCGCAGGAACCAGCCCCCGCTCGCCCCGGGGATCCTGAAGTTCCGATGCTTTGGACGATACGGCGTGCCCTCAAAGACGAAAATCCGAAAGCAGCCCTCGAACTCCTCCAGGAGCACGCGCGCCGTTTTCCCAAAAGCACGCATTTGGACGAGTGCGCAGAGCTCAAAAGCATAGCAGAAAAAAAACTCGCTCGGATGCTTGCACAAGAAGCCGCAAAGAAACAGGCTTCAACCGAGGACAAACCCAAACCCTGACGCGAAGGATCGTCGTTCGCAGCCGGCCGCGTTGCCACTCATTCTGGGCGAGCTTGGTGGCGCGGTCGCCTGGGGACGACGATCCACGATTTCGACAGACGATCACCGCTCGCAGGCGGCCCGCCGTGGCAGAGACGGAACGGAGGACCCCTGCTCGCGCGCACGAAACCAAGGCCAATCCGAGAAGCATGTCTCGGCGGGTCGCCTACGAGCGGTGATCAAAGAATGGGAGGGATTCCATGCCCACGATTTTGCCGGAATCGGACGACGACGACGTCCCGCTCGGGATCCACGAACGACCGACCTGGCCCGAGGACATGCGGCCGACCATCGTCGATCCCTCGTGCGTCCCCCCAAACGGATGGAGGTCTCGCCTTCGTGATCTCCTCGATCGCCTCCGTGCCCGATTCCGTCGCACCCCCGCCCCGCCGCCTCTCCCGCCCGCGCGCGAGCGCATGAGCAGCTCGCCCACGCTCGTATCCTCCGGCGTGTTTGCCTTCGAGGAAATCCTTTCGGAGTTATGGCGCCTCTCGCCGGAGCAGCTCGACGCCGTCGTGCGCCTCGCCGAACACGTACGCGTGGCCCGCAACGCGGGCGCGGAAGCCGCAGTGGACGCTCGAATCCTGTATGTGCTCGCCCGCCTCATGCCCACGCCGGGCGAGATCGTGTCCCTCGCACTGCTCCGGGACAAACTCCTCGGGCTCCCGCGTTCGTCCGTGGATCAGGGTCTTCTCCGGCTGGAGGCGAGCGGGAGAATCGTGCTTCTTTCCACGCCGGTGGGCGCGGACCTCGCGGGAACGGGTGGCTCGTCGGGCGCCGGGATCGAGCATCCAACCCGAGGAAATCTCGAACGTTGTGCCCTCGTGCCCGAACGTCACCAGGGCCGGGGCATCCGTCGCGCCGCGTGACGTCCGCGTGAAACCTCGGCGTCTGCGTGCACGGATGCTTGACATCCGAAGCCTGCGGGCGCTTGCTCGGGCCGCACGCCCATGTCCTTCACGCCTCTCACGCCCTCGCACGTCCCGCTCCGGGGAGGCCGCCGCGCCCTCCTCCGAATGGCCACCTACCCCGCCGATTCCGCCGGACTGCTCGACCTCGAGCGCGCGATCGTAAAAGCCCGGCAAGGAATCGTCAAATACCCCGACGAGCTGCCCGATGACCCGACCACCTACGGCGATCTACAGATTCGCGCGGGCATGGCGGCGACGGACGGTTCGGCCTTTTGTATGGTCGCCGAAGAGGAAGGACGCGGAATCGTGGCGGAGGCGTCGATCCTTCGCCTCACGCTCCGCATGGTTCGCCACGTCGCCGTTCTCGGCATCGGCGTGCATCCTGACGCGCAAGGAATCGGCCTCGGCCGCGCGCTGCTCGAAGCGCTCCTCGGCTGGGTGCGCGACCATCGCGACGCGGACGGAGGCCGCATCCGTCGCGTCGAGCTCCACGTCCGCGCGGACAACCCGCGCGCCGTCGCCCTTTATCGATCCCTCGGGTTCCAGGAGGAAGGCTCCCGCCGCGGGCTCATTCGTCGCGACGACGGCAACTTCGTCGACGATATCGGCATGGGCCTCCTGCTCCCCGATCCGGACGAACCCTCGGCCTCGGCCTGACCTGCTCGCCTACTCGTTCCCCTCCCAGTAATCGCGGCTCTCGCCATCACGTCCGACATAACGGAACAGGCGCGGTTTTCCGTCCGCGCCCGGACCAAGATCGGCGACGACGCCGAAGTTGCCAGTGTCGGGGTACTCCACGAGATCAGGCGACATCCGTGTGCTCACGGACAGCACTTTGAGCTCGGTGGTCTCGGACGTATTGATGAACTGGTGCGCCGACTCCGGCCCGGAGGGCGGACACGCGATCATGTCGCCGCGCCGGATCGGGTGTCGCTCCGCGCCGAGACGCATCTCGCCCTCGCCTTCGAGCACGAAAAACATCTCCTCGTTCACGCGGTGGGCGTGACAGGGAAACGCGCGCTTGCCGGGCGGGATGATCGTCACGTTGTACCCGAGCTTCTGCGCGCCGATCTGCTGTCCGACGAGGCTCACGCGACACGCGAAGCGCTCGCCGTTGCCCATCGGGAAATACTGGAGCTCGTCGAGGTTCTTGATGGGTCGGGACACGGGCAACTCCTCTCGTTATGGTTTGCCCTGCGGGTCTGTCACCGGATCTCGCACGGGTCAAGGCCAAAGCAAACGAGGGATCCGCGCGAATAACGCTTGACGCACGGGATCCGATTTGCGTTGGTGGGGCCGACATGGGAACCGTGGCCCACGCCTCGAACCGGAGCGAGCTCGCCGCCGCGATGAAGGAGGCGTTGAACCGCGAGGCGCGCCGGAACGAGATGCGCGTCGCGGTCGTCCGCATGTCGGCCTACTCGCTCGTGCTCATGCTCGACGTCACGCTTTGGGCCCGGGGCCTCAGGCCCGCGACGAACATCCGCGGCGGCGCGCTCTGGGTGCTGCTCTCGGGCGTGCTCCTCCTCGCGACCCTGCGGCTCCCGTACGGCCGCGTGTACTGGTTCATCGTGCCCGTCGTCGACTTCTTCCTCATCGACGGCATCCTCGACACGCGTATCGCGGCCCAGGGCGTCACGACCGCGATGGCCGCGGTCACCGCGCTCGCCTGCGGCCTCTTCGCCGCGACGGGCGGCATCCGCTTCGATCGCCGCGCGGCTGCGTGGACCACGTTTCTCGCCGTCGTCCTGCTCGTCCGCCTCCTCGGCGATCATGCCTCACGCGTGCACCTGCTTTACTCGGGCGTCGCGATCGTGGCGATCGGAATGCTCAACGTCTGGCTCGCCGATCAGGTGCGTCGCGCGATGGAGGCCACGCGCGGGCAATTGCTCCTCGATCGGCTCTTGCCGACCGTCGGGCGCGCGGCGCTCAAGGATCCGCTCTCGCTCCTCGATGCGCCGCGGTCCGTGGAGGCGACGCTCCTCGTCACGGACCTGCGCGGCTTCACGTCGCTCTCGGAGCGCATGGAGCCGAGCGACGTCTTCGAGATGCTGAACCAGCTCCAGGGCGCGCTCTCCGAGGCCGTGCACGCGTGCGGCGGCATCGTCGACAAGTTCATGGGCGACGGCATGCTCGCGGTGTTCGGCGCGACCGAGCCCGGCCACGACCATGCGCGCCGCGCCATCGAGGCCGTGCGCCGCATTCGCGCCGCGCTCGACGAGCAGAACCGCATCCGCTCGGCGGGCCTGCGAATCGGCATCGGCGTGCACTCGGGGACCGTGGTGGCGGGCTGCCTCGGCGGCGGGAGTCGGCTCGAGTTCACGGTCATCGGCGACGCGGTGAACACGACCTCGCGGCTCGAAGCGATGACGAAGGAAAAAGGCGTCGACGTGCTCGTCAGCGAGGAGACCGCGCAACGCGTGCCCGAGGTGACGTTCGAGGACCTCGGTATCGTGCCGGTGCGCGGGCGGCAGCAGGGGATCCGGATCTTCACGCTGAAGTCGTGACGTCGCCGCTCGTTGTGGCGTGCTAGCGTCGGCCCGTGCCTTTGCTCGTGTTCGAGATTGCCTGCGTCGCCGTCGTCCTGCTCGCGCTCGCGGCCATGGCGCGGAGGCGGCCGCCCGCGGATCTCTTGACCGATTATGCGGCGCTCGCCGTCGCGGGATGGATCGGCGAGGAGACGTGCGTCGCGTTTTACGAATATTACCATTACGCGATGGGGTGGCACGTCCGGCTCGACCGAGTGCCGATCCTGGTGCCGCTCATCTGGCCGCTCGTGATCCTCTCGGCCCGGGAGGTCGCGGCTTGCGTTTGGCCGCGGATCGAGCGGCTCCGCCCGCTCGTGGTGTTCGCGATCGTCGCGTTCGACGCGTCGCTCGTGGAGGTGATCGCGGTGCGCGCGGGGCTCTGGTCGTGGGCCGAGGCGGGGCACCTCGGCGTGCCGATCATTGGCATTCTCGGGTGGGGATATTTTGCGATTGGCGCGGACCTCGCCTTGTCGGGCCGGCTCTCGTCCGGGGACGGGCGAATCCGGCGCGCGCTCGCCACGATCGTCGCGGCTCCGCTCGTGGCGCATGCGCTCATCCAGATCACGTGGTGGGGGTTTTTCCGTTGGTCGCAGCGGGAAGCGCTCGGCGTGGCGTCGATCTGGGGACTCTCGGTGATTGGCGCGTTCGTTCTCGCATCCGTCGTCCTGGCGCGCCGTCGGGGCGGCGCGATTCCGCTCTCCGTCGCCTTGCCGCGTTTGGTCGCGGCGGGCCTCTTTTTCGTGCTGCTCCTCTCGACCGCGCCCGCGGAGCTTTCGCTCTGGCACCACACCGCGATCGTGGCGATCCCCTATTTCGCCGCGAGCGAGCTCACGCTGCGCTGATCAAAGAAAAATGTTCGCGGGCATTCCCGCGTGTTCCCAGAGCGCCGTACCGACGAGATAAAAAACGAGCTGGGCCGTGCCGAGGTGCGTGAGCACGATGCAATCATGCGAAGTGAGGCCTCGCCAGTAGCGGGGCCGATAAAACGCGAGCTGCGTCGCGGGCGCGGCCAGCATCAAGCCCTCGCGGACGCCGATCGAGCCGGAGACGATTCCGGCGACGAGAATGGCAGCCGCGCCGACGAGCAGACCATCGATGATCTGCCGCGCGCGGTGGGGCCCGTGCACCACGGGATACGTGGGGATTCCTTCTTGCCGATCCCCTTCGAGGTCACGCAGATCGTAAAGGATCTCGTACGTCAGCTCGAACGGAACGAAAAACAGTGCAAGGCAAACGACCCCGCTCCAGGGCATCACGCGCGCGCCGGGACTCGTGACGAGCGGATACACGAAACACGTGAGGACAAACAGGACCGAGGAGCCGAAGTTCTTGAAGAAGTAGATCTCCTTCAGCCGGGAGAAACCGCGCGGCGTGGGGACGATGTTGTAATTGTAGGCGAGGCCGATGATCTGGACGGCGATCCGGAACGGCGTGAGACCCGGCCAAACCAGGTGCGTCGCGACGAACGACCCGCCCATGAGCAGGACGGCGCCCACGGTGAGCAAACGCTTCTGGCGCGCGACGCGCTCGGTGCCGCGGATTCCGTTCTTGAGGTCCTCGTCGATGTCGGTGATCCGGTTCATCAGGTTGATGAGGAACCAGTCGAGTCCAACGACGAGGGCGACGAGCGGCAGGTAACGGCCCGTCATGAGCCATCCGAAGACGACGCACGCGGCCATGGCCACGAGCACGATGTGATATCGGGCGATCGCCAGCGCGTCGGCGAGCGCGGAGGAGGCGGGCGCGAGGGCGGCATCGGACATCGCCGCCCCTTCTAGCATTTCTCAGGGCAGCGCGAGGATCCCGATCGGCCGCGCGAGCCTCGCATCCGCGTTCACGAGCACCGCGCCCGACTGCCCCGACGCGGGCAAGGGCGTCCCATCGGCCTCGAAACGCAACACCGTCCCCGGGTTGCCCTTCGCTTCGTCCTCGTCGAAGCCGACGGTGAAAATACGCCCGCCGTCGCCCAAGCTCACCCCGCCGAGGTAATTGCCGCTCGGCGTGCTACCCGTGTAGTTCGTGGAGATCGTGCCGAGCAACATCCCCGTCGTGAAATCGTAGCGCCGGATGTCGTTCGCGTAATCGCTGACATAGAGCTCGCAGAGCCCAGCGTTACAATCGGGCCCGTACGCGAGGCCGAGCAGGCTGATGTAGCCGTGCCCGGCAGGCGAAAGGTCGGGCTGGTCGACGAAAACTTTCATTTCGCCGGTCGTGACGTCGATCTGCAAGACCTGGCTCGGGAGCCCCGGGAACGTGGGCATGCCGTTCTCGGCGACGGAGCCCTCGGTCGTGACGTAAAGTTTTTCGTCGGGCCCGAAGAGCAGCCCATTCGGCCCGTTCAGGCCGCCGGGCATTCCATTGCCCTCCTTGAAGACGTCGATGAAATCGCCGGTTTTCCCGTCGTAACGAAGGATCTGGTCCGTGAGGAAGCTCGAAACGTAAAGCCTTCCGTCCGGCCCGAAGGCGATACCATAAGGACGGTGCAGGCCGCCGCCCTTCGCGAACTCGCCGTAAAATGCGCCCGTCGAGGAGTCGAACCGCAGGACCGCGGAGTTTTCGGGCGTATCGCCGCTCGCGATGTAGAGGTCGCCCTCGGGGCCGAGCGTCATGGCGTCGGGGTGGAAGAGGCCGCCCGTGCCTTTCGGAATGAAAGCATCGACGAACGCGCCCGTGTCCTGCTCGAATCGAAGGACATCGTCGCCGCGGCTGTTCGCCACGAGGAACAAAGGCTTGCGCGGCACTTCGCCGCCGGTCGTGCTCGGGCCGCCTTCGTCGTCCCCGCAGCCCACGAGGGCCGAGAAAGCGAGGACACAGGCGACCTTACCAAGGGTTCGCAGGGGAAGTCGCATCACGTGAGCATATCGGCAGCGGCGCCGAGGCTCAATGGCGATGGTGGACGAACACGCGGCCGCCCGTGCGACGGCACGCGCGCGGAGGTCACGTTCGCCCCCGCGCGCGGCACGTCAGCGGCGGAGGAACGCCGGCACGCCCTCGACATCGAGCGTCGCCGAGAGCTGCTCGCATTTGCCGGTGTCCTCGTTGTATGCGAGGTCCGTGTTTGCGTCGAGCAGGAGCTTGATCTGCGGGAGCAGATCCTCGAGCCCGTCGCCGTCCTTCACGCCGTCGATGATCTCCTGCGGCAAGACGCCACCGCCGAGGATGCCCTTGAGCCTGTGCTCCTCGTCGATCGTGAAACGGAAACGCGCGTCTTGCACGTTCAACGTGAACGCGACGTCGAAAATCGCGAGCGGAATCGCGAGGGCGAACGGGCCGGTTTCGAGCACGCCGTTCTCGATGCGCGCATTCATGACGTAGCTGCGGCTCGCCGCCGGGTCGGGCTCGAACGTTTGATACGCCTCGATGATGCCGTCCGTGCCGAGGGTCGGCCGCTTCTTCACGCCGACTTGCACGCCGAGGTTCACGCAGGTGTCGTTCGTGAAATCGTCGACGTTCTCCATTTCCATCAAGATGACGAGCTGCCCGTCGTTGATGGACCCTTGCAAGAGCCCGTCGATCGCGTCGCCGACGAACTTTTCCACTTCAGGGACGAGCGGCGCGAGCTGGTTGTCCACGCCGCTCCGCCCGTCGGCATCGGTGAAATCGGCCTTTCCGCAGGAGAGCGAGTCGGTCGAATCGCTCGTCCGGCCGTCGAGATCGAAGCCGGGCGCCACGGTCGGCGAGACCAGGCGCGAGAAGGCGAGCTTCGTCGTAATGGCGCCGTACGTCTCGCCGGTCGTGCAAGCCGCGGCGCCGAGCGCCTCTTCCTCGCCGCAGCCGACGAGGAAGAGGCCGAGGGAGAGCACGGGCAGGAGCCTGGAAACAGCTTTCGTCTTCATACCTCGATCGCCGTCAAGCTGGTGGTCGCGCGCGCATCGCCCTGGCCGAAGCTGTCGAGCGTCATCCCCATCGCCCGCGCGAGCGAGAGGAGCACCTTGCTCGCGTTCTCGGCCGACGGAGACCGATAATGGAGCCCCGTCTTGAGCGCCCCGTTGCAGGTCCCCGCGATAAGGATCGGATACTCTTCGAGCAGGTGCGATTTGCCGTACGAGCAATCGCTCGTCCCGAGGATCGCGCAATGGTCGAGCAGTGTGCTGTCGCCCTCGGGGACAGCGGCGAGCGCCTTCACGAGGTAAGCGAACTCCGAGATGATGTAGAGCAAGATGCTCTGCACCTGCGGCTGGTCGCCGGGTTCGTCGTGGGTGAGCTGGTGATGGCCGGCGGTCGCCCCGGGATAAAGCGGATTGCCGACGGGGCTCGAGAACCACTGGCTGAACACGCGCGTCTGGTCGCAGGCGAGCGCCATGACGAGGACATCCACCATCGCCCGCGAAATCTCGGACATCGGCGGCCTGCCGTCCACGTCCGGATACTCGTCGAGCGGCTTCTCGGGCACCATGCACGCCGCGAGGCTCGGCGGATTCTGCTGGAGTTTTTCGATTTGCTTTTCGAGCGCGCGGATGCCGTCGAGGTGCTTTTCCAGGCGCTCCTTGTCGGTTTGTCCGAGGACTTGCTGGAGCGATGCGGCCTCCTCCATCACCCCGTCGAGGATGCTCTGCCGCAGCGGCAATCGTGGATCGGGCATCGGCGTGCTGCCGGGCATGACGAACCCGTCCACGAAGACACGCTGGAAGAGCGCCGCGGGCGAGTTCTCCGGCGGGTTCACGCTATGCGGCGCCGAATAGGAGAGGCTCCGTCCGCCGGGCTGGACCGCGAATTCGAGCGAGCGGAAGCGCGTGTCCTGTCCGACGGCCTCGGCGATCACCTGATCGATGCTCGGCTGGGTGAACGTCTGGAGCTCCGTGCCATTGTTGAGCGGCGCGGCGCCCGAGAGGATGCCCGCCGACCCCGAGAAATGCGGCACGGTGTTCCCGGTATACACCTTCATGCCGGTGATGACCGAGAGCTTGTCCTTCACCTCGGCGAGCGGCGCGAGCGTGGGAGAGGGCTCCCAGGTCGGCCCCGTCCCCTTGGGTACCCAGAAATCGGGCAGGGTGCCATTGCCCCAGAAAAATATTCCGAATCGCTTCGGCAGGGCGTCGCCCCCGGCATAAGCCGTCCCGTTCGCGTTCAAAAAAATCTCGAGCGCCGGCAGCCCGATGGCGACCGCCGCGCCCCCGAGCATGCCCCGGAGCATCGTCCTTCGGCTGAGCTTGGTTCGCTTCATGGCATGATCCCCTTCGTCACCGGTGGTCAAGGCTTGTGCGCGAGCCGGAAACCCGGGCTCGTCGCGATGAACGAGAGAAGCGACTTCACGCGATGCCCCGCCGCGCGGAAATCGTAGGTGAGGGTGTTGATCGCGGCGGTCTCCTCCTTCGTGGGCTCGAACGCCGTCGCATACGAATAAAGCTTGCGCACGAAGCAAGGCGCGACCTTGTCGCTGTCGTGAACGCGCAAGGCGAGCTCGCGCGCGTTCGCGAACGCCACGCCGTCGAGGTTGCCGGACGGGTCGATCACCGCGTCGGTCTCCTTCAAGCGGAACCGGCCAATCCCATCGAAGTTTTCGAGGCCGAGGCCAATGGGATCCATGAGCGTGTGGCAAGCCCGGCAGGTGGGATCGGTGTTGTGCTGCGCGATGCGCTCGCGCAGGGTCCGCGCCTCCGTCGAGGCATCCGGCAACCCCGTGTTCACGTTGACGGGCGGCGGCGGAATGCCGTCGCAGAGCAGATCTTCGCGGACGAACTTGCCGCGGAGCGTGGCCGACGTGGACCGCGGATGCGAATGCAAGGCGAGGATGCTGATGTGCCCGAGCAGGCCGATCCGCGGCGAATCCGCGGGGAAGTCCACCTTGCCGAAGCCCTCGTCCGTCGGCGCGGGCACGGCGTACATGGAGGCGAGCTTCGGATTCACGAACGTCGTCCGCGTGAGGAAGACGTCGCGGTAATCGGCGTCGAGGTCGAAGACGAAGTGCTCGAAGACCCGCAGTGTCTCCTCGCGCGCGGCGGGGCCGACCTCGGGGCTGTAATACGTGAAGACCGTGGGGTCCTTCGAGAGCGCGTCGAGATCGCCGAGGTGGAGCCAATCCGTGACGAACGCCCGCAGGCCTTCCCTCGCCCGCGGCGATTCGATCATGCGCACGACCTGCTCCGAGAGGCCCTCGTCCTCCGTGAGCTTTCCGGCCTCGGCCGCCGCGAGCAGCTCCTCGTCCGGAATGCTGTTCCACAGGAAAAACGAGAGCTTCGAGGCCATTTCGAGGCTCGTGTAGCGTCGCTTGTCCGGATTCTTCGGGTCCGGCTCGCCGACCTGGGGGCGATAGAGGAAATTCGGCGACTGGAGCATCGCCGCAAGGGCAAACTCGATCCCCTTGTCGAAGCTGCCGAGCGTGGTCGCCGCCTGCACGAGGAGCCCGCCCAGCCGATCGACCTCCGCGGCCGCAAGCGGACGGCGGTAGACGCGGCGCCCGAGCGAGGCGGCGAATTTCTTCGCGCAATCGAGGTCGTTCGTCCCCGCGGGCGCACACGGGAGGACCGAGGCTTTCCGTGCCGGGTCCGAAACGACCTGCTCCGCAATCGCGAACGCGGCTTTTTCGTATCTTTCGACGCCACGCGAGGAGATGGTGCTGACCGACGAGCCGAGCGTGACGA
The DNA here is from genome assembly GCF_028435265.1 of Polyangium jinanense. Lineage (GTDB taxonomy): Bacteria > Myxococcota_A > Polyangia > Polyangiales > Polyangiaceae > Polyangium > Polyangium jinanense. The sequence goes on from NZ_JAGTJK010000006.1 coordinate 398,459, forward strand.
AGCCGTCGAGCGGGGCATCGGGCTCGATCGAGGTCGGCACGTTGATGTCCTCGCCGAAGAGGTCGCGGATGGCATTGCCATACTGCGCGACCGTGAGGCGCTGCGCCCCCGTCTGCGCGGCGATCTCCGGCATCGGCGGACGCGGCCCGATCCCGCCGCTCGGCGGGGGCGCCTCTTCGCTACACGCGACGAGCGAAGCCGCGAGCGCCGCGGGGAGGAGCGCCCGGGAGAGATAGGTCGTTTGGAGAGGTTCGTCCCGGAATGACATCGCACACCTCATTTGTGCTGAAACTTGACCTTCGGCGAGAGGACCTCGGTGCCGTCGAGGATCTTCTGGACCCTGTCGCTCGTATCGCCGAGGATGTGCCGGCGCGCGAACGCGAAGGCATACGTGTTCACGAGCCGCCAGCCCTCGTACGAATCGAACTCCTGGCAGCCGCCGAGCGCGAAGAGCTGGTGGCATCCGCCCTCGAAATCGAGCCAGGTGAAATCGATCGAGGTCACGCGGGCAAACACGTTCTCGGCGCCGACAGGATCGAGCGACCCGCTCATCTGCATGTAGGGCTTCTTCACGGAATCGTACCCATCGAACCCGAACCAGCCCGGCTCTTCGTCTCCGACACCGCTCGCCATCGGAATGCCCGCCTTGACGCGCGCATCCCCGAGCCCCTCGCCGAAGACGGCAATCTGCTCGGGCGTGCAAGGCTCGGAGAACTTCGTACCGTCGTCGCACATGGCCTGAATCGCGGCGAGATCGTGCGCGGCGCCGCCGCTCGCCCACGCCGTGCGACCGCCGAAGCTATGCCCGGAGAGCAGAACCTCGTCCGTGCGGCATTTGCCGGCGAGCGGATCCTCCGCGGGCAGCGCCTCCAGGGCATCGAGCGACGCTGTCAAATCCATCGAGCGCCAAAAGCTGATGGTGAGCGGCACGGTATCCTCGTGCTCCGGCAGCGTGTTGCCCTTGTGATCGGGCGCGATCGCGACCCAGCCGTGCGAGGCGAACCAGTGCATCATGTCGGAGCTCGTCCCACCGAACCCCGAATACCCGTGCGAATGCAGGTGCACGGGGTATCCCGCGGCCTCCATCGGCGGCGCGACGCTCGCGCCCTCGAACACGTCGTCGTCGGGGAATACGTTCAGGTACTTCGGCGACGTACCTTCCTCGTCGAGCGTGGGATACCAGAGATTGATGCGGATCTCCCGCGGCCCCTCCACGCCCTTCGGCTGGTACGTGTGCAGAAAGGAGCGATAGCCGACCCGGAACGGGCCGATTGCATCCACGGGGTAGTCGAGCAGGCCTCCCTCCGGCATCTTCGGCCCCGTGTCGGGGTTTGCAGGAGGGGCTTCCGGCGAGCATCCCGACAAGAGCGATACCGCTCCGATTCCGAGCGCGAAGAGACGCCCGGCCTGGCGGAAGGCAGAGAAGGATACCACGACGCCCATTGGATCACGAAACCGCCGAGAATGCTACTCGTTTCTTCGCGCCGAGGCTCCTCCGTAATGCCGGCACGTGGGAACTTTCCAGCGCGGCCCTCCCGTTGTAAGATGCGATCGTGTCCGACGACGTCCTCGGCCGCCTGCTCGCCGTTCTTCGGGTCCCGCGCGCCGAGATCCGCGCGGCGTACCGCGTGGGCTCGCGCGTGTACGGCACGGCCGGACCGGCCTCCGACGAGGACTTCCTCGTGGTGCTCGGAAAGCCGGGGCAAAGGCAAGACCTCGCCTTCGCCCCAGGCCTCAACATCGTGATGCACGGGGTCGCGACGTTCGAGGACGCGCTCGAAGACCAGAGCGTCTTCGCGCTCGAATGCCAATTCGCGCCGCCGGCGCACGTGCTCGTCGCGCCCCGCCCGCCGTTCCGGTTCACGCTCGACCGAAAAAAACTCGCGTCCTCGGCGATCGGTCGATCGACGGCAGACTGGCAGAAAGCGAAGAAGCGCTTCGTCGACGAGCCCGGCCCGTCCCGGAAGAAGGCGTTTCACGCGCTGCGCGTGCCGGTCTTCGCCTTGCAGGTCGCGAAAACTGGCAAGATCACCGATTACGCGGCCGCGAACCACTTTCTCGCGGAGCTCTGGGAGGGGCCCGACGACGATTTCGCGTGGTACGAAGAGACGTTCGGCAAGGCGCGGGAGGCGCTCTGCGCCGAGCTCACGAAGCTCGGCGGGAAGCGGTAGTCGCCCTACTCGGACCGGGCGAGGCGCTGCGGGACGATCGCCTGGTGCAGCCAGTGCTCGTCCGTCTGCACGTGGCCCTTGCGCACCCACTTCGCCACGCATCGACCAAATGCGTTGTCGGGGAACTGCGAAGCCACGCGCACGACGACGCCTTCGCGCGGGCCGCCGAACGTCGAGGGCTCGCGTGAGAGTCGATCGGTGAGCGCACGGAGCTCGTCCAGCGACGAGACCACGCCGCGGAAAAGCACGGGCGCCGTGGGAAGGCCGAGGTCGGTCGCCTGCGCCGTCACCATGTCCCAGTCCCACCAGATGCCGGCGGCATCGTCGCGCACCCCGAAGACGAGCGAGTAATCGGGGAGTTTTTCGTACGCGATCGAATGCACGGCATAACAGTACTCGCAGAAGACAGAGATCCCATCGGAGAGCATGTGGCCGATGCGGGCGTGCGTGGCCTTCGCGAGGTCGAAGCTCGGGTGCGCGGGCGGGCCGGCGTGCGAGCGCGAAAAGACGTTCTTCCGCGTGTACGTCAGGTTCGAGCCGTCGCATTTCTCGGTCGCGACGATCTCGGCGCCGACGAGCGCGGACACGTCCGACATGCGCTTGTCGTCGGACGTCCCGCCCGGCGACCACGGGAGGTGGAATGTCCTCGGGTACTTTGCAGACACGACGAAGAGCAGGCTAGCACAGGCGTCCTCACCCGTGCTATGGTGGCGCCCCTCCTTTCTTCGCGTCACGAGTCCCGCCATGTCGCTCTCCCTCCTCACCGAGCCGCCCCGGCCGCCCGCTTTCCGTGTGCCCTGGGACGAGCTGCAGACCTTCGAATGGGTCCGCGCGCTCGAACCTTGCCCGCAAGACCCCATTCACCACGCCGAAGGCAACGTCTGGATTCACACGCGCATGGTGCTCGAGACGCTCGTGGCCATGCCCGCGTGGCGCGCGCTCTCGGCCGAGGATCAGGCGGCCGTCTGGCTCGCGTGCCTCTTGCACGACGTGGCGAAGCCGTTCACCACGAAAGAAGAGCCGGACGGGCGCATCACGGCGAAGGGCCATTCACGCGCCGGTGAGATGCTTGCGCGCAGGCTGCTCTGGGAGCTCGACGCGCCGTTTTCGCTGCGCGAGATGGTGTGCGGACTCATCCGCCACCACCAGATCCCCTTCTATCTGATCGAGCGGGATGACGCGCAGAAGCTCGCCGCGGAGATCTCGCTCGTCTGCCGCGCCGATCTGCTCGCTCTCGTCGCCGAGGCCGACATCCGCGGCCGCGTCTGCCAGGACATGCAGCGCATCGTCGACAACATCGAGCTCTTCCGCGCATTCTGCGTCGAGGAGGGTTGTTATGACAAACCGCGCGCTTTCCCGTCCGATCACACGCGCGTCGTCTACTTCCGCTCCGAGGGGCGCTCGCCCGACGTGCCGATCCACGACGACACGCGCAGCGAGATGATCATGATGTGCGGCCTGCCCGGCGCGGGGAAGGACACCGCCATTCGCGAGCGATTCGCGGATCTGCCGGTGGTGTCGCTCGACGAGCTCCGCCACGAGCTCGAAGTCGAGCCCGACGAGAACCAGGGCGCCGTCGTACAGGCAGGTAAGGAGCGCGTGCGCGAGCACCTCCGGCATGGCGAGCGGTTCGTCTACAATGCAACAAACCTGAACCGGCAGCGGCGCGGCCCGCTGCTCTCGCTCGCCGCCGATTACGGCGCGCGGGTGTGGATCGTCTACGTCGAGGCGCCGCGGAGCACGCTGCTCGCGGGCAACCGCGCTCGCGCCGCGCGCGTGCCCGAGGCCGTCATTCGCCGCATGAGCGAGCGATGGGAGGTCCCGAGCCTTCTCGAAGCGCACACGCTCGACATCGTGCTCCGCTGAGCCGGCTTCGGCGTCAGCCGTGCCGGAGGAGTTGCAGCTTCAGGGTGGTGACCGCGACGCCCGCGATCACCACGGCGCCGATGAGCACATCAACGCCGAGACCCCAAAAGCCGAGCGTCGCGCCCCGCGGCGTCGATCGCTCCGAAGGTTTCGAGGAACCAACCGTCAAGCCATGTTTTGCGCGCACGATCCCCTCCCCGGGATCGACTCATCTCACGAGGCGCGCGTCCCTGGCTATCAGGTGTTTCCCTGATTTATGGGTCCTCACTCTTTCTCGCACTGGAGGAGCGCGAGCATCGGCATGTCCACTTCGGACGGCTCCGTCTCGACCGCAAATTCGTACGTGCCATTCTTGGCATATCCGTCCCCGCAGCACCCGCCCGCGAGCGCGATGCCGTGCGAGGGCGTCTCGAGCGTCGACGAGACCGCGTGACCGTGGGAGCGGAGCGCGGGGCTCGTGAACGGGTCGCCACCGAAGGGCCGGTCCGCGGGCGCATCCTGTGGCAATCCAACGAGGAGCCTGCCCGTCGTGCCTTCGGCCGGCTTCCAGCCCGCGGGGCATTCCGGAAGGTCGAAAAACATGAGCAAACGCGACGGCAAGGGCGTGGCCCGCTTGACGGACGGCTCGTTTTTTCTGCAAACGAGGAGCTGGACGTAGGGGATATCGTCGGACGCGAGCTCCGACGTCGTGGCAAACGACACGGCCCCGGCCTGCCCCACGCCGGCATTTCCGCCGCCGGGCGCGCCGACGTACGAGACAGCCGGGATCTCGACGGTCGCCGCAATCGCGTGCGAATGCGTCCGTTCTTCCTGGCTCGCGAGCGGCTCGCCGACGGTCGCTCCGCTCGGAAACTCTTCACTCGCCGCGACGATCGTGCGCCCTGTGGCGGGCTCGTAGGGCTTCCATCCCTCGGGGCAAGCGAGCTTCTTGAAAAAGGAGACGGCGCCTTCCGGAAGCGTGTCACCACGGAGCGGCTGCGGGCCCGGGTCGGTGGCGATGGGCACCCCGGTCGTGCCATCGCCGCCCGAGCAACCCCAAAACGAGACGAGCAGCAAGGAGACGAGCGTAACGCGTGTTTTCATGGCTTCACGCACCCCGCGATCTGCATGAACGGTAACCCCGAGGAGACCTTCGTGGTGGTGCCCGCGAGCGGATACGTCCCCGCGGCGGCGCCATTCTGATTGCCGCCGTTCGCCGCGGCGATGTTTTTCGCGACCAACGTGACCTCGCCCGCATAGGCGTGCTCGTGCATCCGCTCCTCGCGATCGGTGAGCGGCGTGCCGACCTCGAGGCCCACGTCCTCCGGATAGATCGCGCCGACGACGACGCGCCCTCCGACGTCGTACACGGTCACCCAACCCGGCGGACACGCGCCCCCCGCGACGAACGCGACCATGCCCGAGGGCGCGCCGTCGTCGGGCGGCGTCTCCCCGGACGCCCGACGCGCCTGCCCGAAACCAAACCCCACGACCAGCGCGGCGATCGCCGTCGCCGCGGCCCATCTTCGTCGAAACGACCTTCGTTGAAACATGCCGAGACCGTTGCAAGGCGCCCGGCGCGCGTCAATCCGTCATTTCTTTGCCGCGAAGAGCCCCGCATTCTCGAGGAGCGCCGTGATCTCGGCGCGCAGCGGCCCGAGCATGGGCGACGCGAGCAGCGGCCCGAGCTTGCAGACGAGGTCGAGCGAGCCGTCCACGAGCGCGCGGGTCTTCGCCTGGTCCTCGGAGGTGTCGTTCACGAAGTAAAGGAGCAAGCCGAGGTGCAGCGTCCAGAGCGCCTGCGCGAAGAGAGGCCGCGTATCCTCGGGGATCGATTCGTCCTTCCCGATCGCGTCGGCGAAAATGGCGATGGCCTGGCGCCGCACACCCTCGGTTTCCGCGCTGAAGACCGAGGTCGGCTCGTCGGCGCCGAGCGTGCTCCGCAGAATGGCCCGGAGGAGCTTGCGGTCCTCCTTCAGCATGTCGATCTTCGCGTGCATCACGGCTCCGAGCCTCGATCGCAGATCGGGCAGGCGTTCGAGGGCCTCGCGCGATGCCTCCGCGTGCGCGTCCTGCTGGCGCGCGTAATACGCGAGCACGAGGGCCTCCTTCGAGGGAAACCAGTAATACGCAGCGCCGAGCGAGAGTCCGGCGGCGGCGGCGATGTCGCGCATCGTGGTCCCGTCGAACCCTTTTTCGCGAAAGAGCCCGAGCGCGATCGAGAGGATGTGCTCGCGGCTCGCCTCGCCGCTCGGACGGCGCTTGCGGGTGTTCATCGGTAATGCCCTCCGGCGTACCGTACCCGGCAGCTCCCGCCGGGGCAATCGTCCGGCGCGACCCACGCGGCGATCGTGCGGCGCTTGCTGGAGAGCGCGTGGAAGAACCGCTCCGCGAGCGGGGCGAACGTCGGCCCGGACAGGCGGTACGACCAGGGCCGCCATTCCACGAGCGCCCACAGGCAAAGCAGGAACGCGGCCGCGCCCGCCCAGACATCGCCCTCGTCGCTCACCACGACGAGTTCCTGGCCGAGCCATGGCACCCCGGCATATCGCCGTTTGGCTTCGTCGCTGCCGCAGGCGAGGAGTTCCAGCTCGACATACGCCTCCTGGGTGAGGAGCCAATCGCGGCAACGCACGCAGAGCGCGCAGGTTTCGTCGAAAAGGACCGTGAGCCGCTTCATGGGAAAACCTCCTCGTCCTCGTTTGTCGCGGGAGGCCTTTCACTCGGCGCCCGTGTGGACCATTTTGAGCTGGGGGACGACCGGAGGCGGCAGCACGGCCATCTGGGCGCGGCGGCGCATGCGGTGGAAGAGGTACACGTTGAAGAAGTGGATCACGCCGAGCGACAGGAGCAAAAGCCCGAGCTTGGCGGCGAGGATCTCGATGGCCGAGATGATGTCCGTCGCGCGCTCCGCCTTCATGATGAGGCAAGCATATCCGAAATTGAGCAGGTAGAAGCCGACGACGAGCAGTCGATTCACGGCCTCGGCCATTCCGGGATTGTCCTTGAAGACGTCCGCGAGAAACACCGCGCCGCTGCGGAACAACGTCCGCGCGAGCCCCACCGTCAGCCCCACGCTGGCCAGCGCATACGCCGCATACACCGGAACCAGATACGACGCCGCATTCATCATCGTGCTCTCCATGGCGTTTTCCTCCCTACACGTCGGCTCGCCGGAGCCCTCCGGCAAGAACCGAGTTTGAACATGTTCAGATGATGGATGCAGACACGCCGCCGGTTAAGAGCAAATCTGAACACGTTCAGACACTCTTGCAACGCATCGAAACCATTCGGTTTCATGCGAAAACGACGAGAGACAATGTGGGCGGTTGTGCGACAGAGTCGCAGGGCGGGAAGGCGGGGGCTCAGCGGACGCGGGCGGAGTTGATCACGACGGGCTCGAGCGGCGCGTCTTTCGAGAACGGGCCTCGCTTGCCCGTCTCTTGCGAGACGATGCGGTCGACGACGTCCATGCCGGAGGTGACCTGGCCGAACACGGTATACCCCCAGCCAGAGTCGGTCTTGGCCGTATGGTCGAGGAACGCGTTGTCGGCGACGTTCACGAAAAACTGCGCCGTCGCCGAGTGCGGATCACTCGTGCGCGCCATGGCGACGGTGCCGCGCGTATTCTTGCGGCCGTTGTCGGCCTCGTTCGTGACAGGCTTGTGCGTGGACTTCTTTTCATACGTCGCGTCGTATCCCCCGCCCTGCGCCATGAAGCCCGGGATGACGCGGTGGAAGATGGTCCCGTCGTAGTGCCCTTCGTTGACATACTGAAGGAAATTCGCGACGGTCTGCGGCGCGGCCTGGGGGTCGAGGGTGATCTCGAAGGAGCCGTGGTTCGTATCGAAGTGGACGACGTTGGACATGAAGCGGACCCTATCACGGACGCCGCGCCGTCCGGAAGCCTACGATAGCGGAATGTTCAGCCCGCGTATGGCCAGGACGATCGTGGGCTCGTCCTCGCCCACGGCGAAGCTCGTCTCGATGCGGAGCTCGGCGACATTGACGACGGGGAGCGGCTTCGGGACGACATGGTTCCACGCGCGGATACTCGCGGCCTCGAAATGCGCGTGCAAGCTGCCCGACGTGCCAGGGCCGAGCGGAAGCTCGAGGTGCTGCATGAGGTACGTCCAGTACCGAAATCCGCCGGTCGCGCTCGAGCTGAAGGCCGTCGGCATGACGACGTGCAGGGTGGCGCTCTCCACCGCCGAGCAGCGCGCGCAAGACGTGCGGTAGGCATACGCGAGGCCGCCCGCGAGAGGTTTTACGGTCGTCTGATAACGACGGAGCGCGAGCCCCTTGCACGTCTTACCATCGAGCCAGGCCTCGAGGACTGTGTATCGCGGCCCCTCCGGCCGCGACGCTTCGAGCAAATACGTATCGACGCCCCGCTCGCCCTTCTCGGGGCCACACGCCATGGCGATCGGGGAGGCGTCGTCCGACTGGAGATAACGGAGCCACTGGTTCGCCTGATGATCGCCCGGGTACTGGCGGTCCCGGCTCCGCAGGACGACGGGATTGCCTTTTTCGTTGGTCATGCGCGGCCGGGGCAAACCGCTCCAGTCCATCGCAGGGCGCGAACGTTCGGCGTCGGGCAGCGGATTCGCGTTGCCCTGACCGTCGTAGTTCTCGGCTTTCCATTCGACGTCGGGCTCGGCTTCGACGCTCGGGATCTCGGCGAGGCGAAGCACCTGGAATCGATAAGGCTCCTCGGCCTGTGCCGGAGTCGCGGCCAGGCCGAGCGAACACGCGAGGGCAAGGGCCGGAAACACGATGCTCGTTTTCATCACAGATCCTCCAGGTACGCCTCGAGCGCGTGGAGCTCCTCGTCCGAGAGCGAGCCGGTATGGCCCATGGTGCCGTCCACGCCCCGCAAAAGGTCGCCGAGCGTGGCATAACGACCGTCGTGAAAATAAGGCGCCGTTCCCCCGACGAACCGGAGCGAGGGTGTATCGAAGGGGATATGGTACGGCGAGCGCGCGACGTCGTACGCGGATCGATCGGTGCCGCCGCCCGGATGGCAGGTGGCGCAGCCCTGCCGTGAATCGTCGAAGAGCTCGCGTCCACGGGCGACGAACGCGCGCCGTGCCTCGTCGGGCTCGGCACGCACGGGCGCGGGCATCACCTTCAAGTAAGCAATGAGCGCATCGAGGTCGGCGGAATCGGCATCGCTGAAGACCCCGCGCCCCGCGAGGCGCTTCATCGTGCGGCCGACGTGGTGGCGAAGCGTGAGGGTCTCGCCGCGCCAGCCAAACGGCGCGCCCTCGTTCATGCGGCCCGCGAGCATGATCGTCTGGTGCCGACCCTCGGGCGTTTGCCAGGTGATGCCGTCCTCGCGCCCGTCGATATGGCAGCTCGCGCAGGCGCGGCCGTCGCCCGAGATGCGCGGGTCGTTCGTCGTGTGAAACAAGATACGCCCGCGCGCCTCGACGGCCCCGAGGCCGGGAGGCAATTCCTTCGAGACGACGATTTCCGCGGCGGGCTTGGTGGCGGCGCCTTCGTGCAGGTCGAGCACGCTCACGGCGGCGGCGAACTGGGACCAGACCACGGCGCGCTCGCGGCCCGGTTCGGCTGCGACGCCCATCGGCCCGGCGGGGACGCGGAACCTTCGACGCTCGAAACGCATCGGGTCACGCGCGCGGGCGTCGAGCTCGAGGACGGCGTCGACGCCGAGGCAGCCGAGGAGAAGGCGATCGCCGGCGAGCGCGGCGGCGCGCGGCAAGGTGCAAGCCGTTTCGCGGAAATGCTCGAAGACCGAGAGATGAAGCCCGAGCAGATCCTCGCTCGTGGTATCGACGACGGCGACGAGCGGCGCTGCGGCGAGGAATCGAGAGCCATACGTCTCGGTGGAGATGCTGCCCGCGTCCTGGTCGACACTTACCATGGGAGCGAGCAATCGTGTCACGCGCTCGGGGTTCGTCCCGACGAGCGCGGTCAGGACGAACCCCTGACCGGTATGGCGAGAGGATTTTTCTCCGTTGTGCCGACGTAGATCGACGGACCTACGTGCGTGGAGCGGATCTTCGAGGTCGACGATGGAGATCTCGTCGCCGATGGCGTGGGAGACGAAGGCGCGGCGGCCCGAAGGCTCGACGTAGACGGCGCGGGGCTCGCGCGGCAAAGGCACGGCGTAGCGCGGTTCGAGGGTGTCGCCCGCGAATGCCGTGAGCGCGTGGCCCCAGCCGCTCGTCACGAAGACGGTGGACTAACAATCCCCCGGCAAAGCCGGGGGGTTTCGATGTGTGAGCCGCTAAAAGCGGCTGATTTACGGGCCGCTCGCGAGCGGCCTTCGGAGCCACCTTAAGGTGGCGCTCGATCCTACAGGAGGCGG
>NZ_JAGTJK010000060.1:0-64423 GCF_028435265.1 Polyangium jinanense
CACGTCGAAGCGCGAGGTTTCCTTCGCGAGCGCGGGCTGCACGAGCGCCACGCGAAGCCCGGTGTCCCGCGCGATGAAGCCGAGACGCTCGGCGGGGAGCGATGGATCGAGCGGCACGTACGCACCACCGGCCTTCAGAATGGCAAGCAGCGCGATCACGGCCTCGGGGGAACGCTCCGCGAAGACGCCGACAGGGACGTCCGAACCCACCCCGAGGACGCGAAGGTGGCGCGCAAGGCGGTTGGCGCGTCGATTGACCGCGTCGAACACGAGCGCGCCGTCGTCCCACGCCAGCGCGATGGCGTCCGGCGTCTTTGCCACCTGTGCCTCGAAGAGCGCGTGGATACAAGCCTCGCGCGGGTAGGGCACCGTCGTCTCGTTCCAATGCGAAAACAGCCGCTCCTCTCGCTCCGTCAGGATGTCCCAGTCCGAAATACGACCCTCGGGCGCCCTGGCCGCATGCTCCAGCACCAGCCGCAGCCGCTCCAAAAACCCCTCCGCCGTCCTCGCGTCGAACAGGTCGGTGGCGTATTCGAGGAGGCCGAGGATCTGCCCGTCCTGCTCGAACATGGAGAGGGTCAGATCAAAATGCGCCGTGGGAATGTCAACGGATACGGGGGTGATCGAGAATCCGTCGAGGTGCACCGCGTCGAAGGGCGCGTTTTGCAGGACGAACATCACCTGGAAGAGCGGCTGCCGCGAGAGATCACGCGCCGGCGCGAGCTCCTCCACGAGCTTTTCGAAGGGCAGATCCTGGTGCGCGTAAGCGTCGAGCGTGGCCTCCTTGACCTGCGCGAGGAACTCGAGGAAGGTCGGCCCGCGCGAAAAATCCGCGCGGAGGACGAGGGTGTTGACGAAAAAGCCGACGATCCCTTCGAGCTCTCTACGCGTGCGCCCCGCAATCGGGGAGCCGACCGCAAAATCCTCTTGCCCGCTCAGCCGGTGCAAGAGCGCCTGGAAACCGGCGAGCAGCACCATGAACAAGGTGGTGCCCGTCCTCTGCGCGAGCGCGCGGAGCCCATCCGAGATCCGCGCCGGGATCGACACGGGGAGGGTGGCGCCGCGCTGAGAGGCGACAGCGGGCCTCGGCCTGTCCGTCGGCAATTCGAGCGGCGCGACGCCGGCGAGGCGCTCCCTCCAGAAGGCGACCTGCTGATCGAGCACGTCACCCGAGAGCCAGCTCCGCTGCCACAGGGCATAATCGACGTAACGGATCGGGAGCGGGGGCAGCGCAATGGGCTGCCCGCGACGAAATGCCTCGTACAGCTGGACGATTTCCCGGACGAGCACGCCCATGGACCAACCATCGAAGATGATGTGGTGCATGTTCGCGACGAGGATGTGCTCCTCCGGCCCGAGCCGCAGCAAGAGCGCGCGAATGAGGGGGCCCCTGCGCAGATCGAAGGGGTGGAAATGGGCCTGCACGGCAATGCGCCGAGCCTCCGCCTCGGGATCCTCGGCGCGCGATAGGTCCTCGACCACGAGCGGGAATGGCCCGACGGGATGAATGCGCTGGACGGCGCGCCCGTCGACGAAATCGAACGTGGTGCGCAGCGCCTCGTGCCGGCGCGAGACCTCGTCCATGGCGCGCTGAATGGCGTCGATGCTGATCGTGCCCGTGAGCCGCAGCGCCAGGGGCATGTGATACGCCGTGCCCTCCGGATCGAGCTGATACAGAAACCAGAGCCTCTGCTGCGCGAACGAGAGCGGGACGTCCCCGTCGTGCTGGGCGCGCTGGAGCGCGGGCGCCACGAGCTTGCCGCGGCGGAGCTCCACCTCGACGACCTTCGCCAATCCCCCCACGGTGGGCGATTCGAAGAAGGACCGGAGCGGCAGGTTCACGCCGACCGCCGCCCGAATGCGCGAGACGAGCTGTGTGGCGAGGAGCGAATGGCCGCCGAGCGAAAAGAAGCTGTCGTGCAATTCGACGTGCGGGACCTGAAGGACCTCGGCGAACGCGCGCGCGACCATCTGCTCGACAGGCGTACGCTGCGGGGCGTCTTCCGGGCGGAGGGCCGGCAGCGCAGCCCGATCGACCCCGCCCTGCGGGGTTTCGGGATCCAGCAAGACGTACGCCGTCGGGAGCGTGGCGTCCGGCAGGCGCGATGCGAGGAATGCTCGCAAATCCCCGGACGAGGGAGGCGGTGCCGCGGAGGGCACCACATACGCCACGAGCTGGGCGCCTTTCCCGGGTCCGTCCTGGGCCACGACGACGGCCTCGCGCACGCCAGGGTGCTCGGAGAGGGCCCGCTCGATGGCCGGCAGCTCGATGCGCGCGCCGCACCCCTGGCCCCGATCGTCGGAGCGTCCCAGCAATACGATGCGACCGTCCGGCAGCCAGCGCGCCAGCACCCCCGTATGGAACATCCGCGCGCCCGCCTCCTCGCTGAAGGGGTCGGGGACGAAGCACGCAGCCGTGAGAGCGGGGTTCGAAAGGTACCCGCGCGAGACGCCCAGGCCGCCGATATGAAGGTCACCACGCGTCCCCACCGGGGCCGGCTGGCCATACGAATCAAGGATGTAGACCCTGGCCCCAGCGACAGGCCGGCCCGTGGGCACACGCTGGCCCGACGCGAAGATCTCCGATAACTCTCCGGCCATGTTCACGCCGGCCACTTGTGCCAGGCCAAACGTGTTCCAGAGCCGCACCTGGGAGCCCGCGAGCGACCGCCACTGGTTGACGCGATCGACGCGCGCCGCCTCGCCGCCGCCGAGGAGCACCCGACGCAACGAGGGGGGAACGGGGCGCCGCGACTCGACGAGGTGCGCCACCACATCGTGCCAGAACGCCGTCGGCAAAGCGACCGAGGTGATGCGCGACCGTTCACAGGCTTCGAGGAAGCCCGCCGGATCGTGCGTCGCCGCGTCCCGCGCGACGAGGCACCCGCCCGCGAGCATACACAAAACCATCTCGTCGCCGAACCCGCCCGAAGCAAACGAGGCGAGCTGAAGCATACGCTCGTCGTCGCCGAGGCTCAGCCTGTCGCGGAGCGCGACGGCCACGCTCGCGAGGGCGCCGTGGGACACCGCGACCCCCTGGGGCTCGTCGGTCGCACCACGATCGAGACGCACGCAAGCCAGGCTTGCCGGAGACGTTTGGCGGGCCAGACGATCGCTCGGCGCGTCCTCCTCGGTCGCCCTATCGACGAACTCGCACGGCAGGTCGATTGCCGCGCGGGGCTCGACCAGCGCGTGCCGGGTGAGCAGGAGCGAAGCGCCGCATCGGCGCACGATCGCGCGGGCCTCGTCGAGCGGCGCGTCCGGCGCGAGGAGCACGTACGCCCCGCCCGCCGCGAGGACCGCCCAGATCGCGACGACGAGGTCGGCGGCCCTGTCCAGGCGAAGGGCCACGCGCACCTCGGGGCCGACGCCGCGTTGCCGAAGCCGGAAGGCCAATCGGTTTGCGCGAAGCTCGACCTCGCGGTAGGTCAGCCGCTCCGCCCCGTCCTCGACGGCGATCGCCTCCGGGGTCCGATCCACCTGCGCCTCGAGGAGGTCTTTCACCGAGCGCACCTCCAGCTTGCGCTCGGCGGATCGACCGTGCTCGCCGAGGATCCGCGCGCGCTCGTCCGCGGAGAGGAGCGGCAAGGCGGCGATCGTGATTCCCGGATCGACGGTGAAGGCTTCGAGGACTCGCTCGTATTGCCCGAAGAATTTGCGAATCGTCGACGCGTCGAAGAGATCGGTGTCGTACTCCGCCGAGATGTCGATGCCCTCGGACGACCACCGGGCGCTGATCACGAGATCCATCTGGCTCGTGCCGCGCTCGACGTATTCGGGCGCCATCACGAGGCCGGGCATCTTCATCGAGGAAATGGGCAGGTTCTGGTTGATGAGCATCACCTGGAGCAGCGGCGTATGCCCAGCGTTCCGACCCTTCTCGACCGCCTCGAGCACCCGCTCGAACGGCACGTCCTGGTTCGCTTGCGCGCCCAGCGTTCGCTCACGGACCTGCTCGACCAGATCCCGGAAGCGCAGATGCCTGGAGGAGAAATCGGCGCGAATGAGGAGCGTGTTCGGGAAGAGCCCGACGATGTCCTCCAGCTCGGGGCGCGTGCGCCCGGCGCTCTGCGTGCTGACGACAATCTCGTTTTGCCCCGTCCAGCGGTGGAGCAAGGCATGCAAGCCCGCGAAGAGCACCATGAAGAGCGTGGCCCCCTCGCGGCGCCGTACGACGCCGCTCAGCGTCTCGGCGAGCTTCGCGGGATACCGGAACCGGAGCATCGCGCCGCGCCGCGCCGGGACAGCGGGCCTCGGCCTATCGAGGGGCAGATCGAGGGGCTCGACGTTGGCGAGTTGTTCCTTCCAGTACGCGAGCTGGCGATCGAAGACGCTCACCAAAAACCGGCGCTGCCACACCGCGAAATCCGCGTACTGGATCGTCAACGCGGAGAGCGGAGAGGGCCGCCCCTCGCGCAGCGCCTGGTACAGGGTGACGAGCTCACGCGTCAGAATGCGGAACGACCAGCCATCGGAGGCGATCGGGTGCACGTTCACCACGAAGACGTGCTCGAATCCATGCAGGCGGATGAGGGTCGTGCGCAGAAGCGGACCGCGGGAAATGTCGAAGGGCTCGTGTGCGCTCGCCAGCACGAGGCGCCTCATCTCGTCTTCGCGTTGCTCGGTCGGAAGATCGGACAGATCCCTGATGGGCAAGAGCCAGTGCGGGGGCGGGTGGACGATCTGGCAGGGCGTCCCGTCGCGCATCTCGAAGGTGGTGCGCAGCGACTCGTGCCGCCGCACGATCTCCTCGAAGGTCCGCCGGAGCGCGTCGGTGTCGAGGTCGCCCGAGAGACGCAGCGCGAAGGGAATGCTGAACGCGGCGGCATTCGATTCGATCTGATCGACGAGCCAGAAGCGCAATTGCGCGAACGACAGCGGAAGACGGCTGTCCCGCGGCGCGGGCGTGATGGGCGGCAGCTTCGAAGGATCCTCCTCGGCGCGCAGGATCGCCCGCAAGGTCTCCTTGTGACGCTTGAGCTCGGCGAGGAGCTCGGGCGTCAACGCGCCACGCGGCGCGCTGTAACGCAGAGCGTCCCCTTCGAGCCAGAGCTTGACGCCGAGGGAACGCACGTGCTGCAAGAGTTCGGCGTCGGTCACAGCTCCCCCTCCTCGAGGTCGAGCGCTTCGGGTGCCGCGTCCGCGTTCGTCGCGCCGCCCGCCGGCGAGAGCCGCTCGACGCTCCGCGCGAGGGCGGACACCGTCATCGATTGGAGCGCGTCCCGCAGCGGAAGCGAGACGCCGAGCGTATCGCGGATGCGCGAGAGGACGCGCGTCACGAGCGGCGGCTGGCCGCCGAGCGAAAAGAAATCGTCGTCGAGGCCCACGCTGGAGACCCCGAGCACCTCGGCGAAGATGGCAGCGACGGCGCGCTCGACGCGCACCTCGGCCTTGCCCGTCGCGTCGGCATGGGCCGTCCCTTGCGCGTGCGGCGCGGGCAGCGCTCTTCGATCGAGCTTTCCATTCGGCGTGAGCGGGATCGCTTCGAGCGCGACGAACGCGGCGGGAATCATGTACTCCGGCAGCGTGCGGAGCAGGTGCTCGCGGAGCTCCGCGGGCGAAGGTGGCTCCGCGGCGGGAATCCAGTAGGCCACGAGCCGCTTGTCGCCGGGGATGTCCTCCCGCACCACGACGACCGCGTCGCGCACGCCCGGGTGCGTCTCGAGCGTATTCGCGATCTCGCCGAGCTCGATTCGATACCCGCGCACCTTGACCTGCTCGTCGATACGCCCGAGGTATTCGAGGACGCCGCCCGGCGCCCACCGGGCGAGGTCGCCGCTGCGATAGAGGCGAAGACCGGGCTCGCTCGAGAAGGGGTCGGGCACGAAGCGTGTTGCCGTGAGCGCAGGGCGCCCCATGTAGGTGCGCGCGAGGCCGGCGCCGCCGACGTAGATCTCGCCAGCCACGCCCGGCGGCACGAGCTGCCGGTAGCGATCGAGGACGTGCACCTGCCAGCCCGGGATAGGCCTGCCGACGAGCGAGCGCCCGAAGGTCGCGTCCCGCGCGCGCACGCGCTGGAAGGTCACGTGCACCGTGGTCTCGGTGATGCCGTACATGTTGACGAGCATCGGCGCCTCGTCGCCGTGCCGCGCGAACCAGGGCGCGAGGTGCGCGAAATCCAGCGCCTCGCCACCGAAGACCACGTACCGCAGCGCGAGGGGCGCCGCGGCGTTTTCGCTCTCCCAGGCGACGAACTGGCGGAACGCCGACGGTGTCTGGTTGAGCACCGTCACGCGCTCGCGCTGGAGCAGCGCGTGAAAGTCTTCGGGCGAGCGCGCCTCGAGGTGCGGGACGATGACGAGGCGACCGCCGTGCAGCAGCGGCCCCCATATCTCCCAGACCGAAAAATCGAAGGCGTAGGAATGGAACAGGGTCCAGACGTCGTCCGCGCCAAACCGGAAGAGCTCGCCGGCGGCCGCGAAGAGGCTCAGCACATTGCGGTGCGTGACGCCGACGCCCTTGGGTTTTCCCGTGGAGCCGGAGGTGTAGATGACGTACGCGAGGTTGTCCGGGCCCACGCCCTCCCACAAGGGTGCGGTGTCCTCTCCGGCGATCGCGTCCCCTTCCATGTCGAGGCAGAGGACCTCGGCGCGCACGTCCGGCAGCTCTGCGCGCAAGCTCGCCGTCGTGAGCAGGACACGCGCGCGCACGTCCTCCAGGATGAACGCCGTGCGCTCGCGGGGCGATATGGGGTCGATGGGGACGTACGCCCCGCCCGCTTGAAGCACGGCGAGGATGGCGATCATCATCTCGACGGAGCGCTCGACGAAGAGGGCGACGAGGACGTCCGGGCCGACGCCGGAGCGCTGGAGGCGCTGGGCGAGCCTACGGGCGCGCGCGGCGAGGTCCCGGTACGTGAGACGGTGGTCGTCCGCGACGAGGGCGATAGCGTCGGGCATGCGCGCGGCCTGTGCCGCGAAGGCTTCGGGCAGCGAGCGCGCGAGGAGCGGCGGGGCGGTCGTCGTGCTGCACCGGCAGAGCTCCTCGCGTTCCGCGTCCGTCAAGAGGGGCAGGTCGGCGACGCGCACCCGCGGATCCCGGACGATGGCCTCGTACATCGAGCAGAGCCGCGCGGCGAGGCGCTCGACGGTGGGCCGATCGAAGAGGTCGACCGCGTATTCGATGCGGCCCCGGAGCACGCCATTGCTTTCGCCGAGGTAGAGCGAGAGGTCGAGCTTGGACGTGCCGCTCGTGATGGGCCGCGCCGAGACGGAGAGCCCGTCGATGGTGACGTTCTCGAAGGGCTTATTTTGCAGGGCGAAGAAG
Organism: Polyangium jinanense; assembly: GCF_028435265.1. Classification (GTDB taxonomy): domain Bacteria; phylum Myxococcota_A; class Polyangia; order Polyangiales; family Polyangiaceae; genus Polyangium; species Polyangium jinanense. Next base: position 7,267 of record NZ_JAGTJK010000060.1, read on the forward strand.
ACCTCGAACAGCGGTGGCCGCGAAAAATCCCTCGCCGGCTTCAGCTCGTCCACGAGCTTTTCGAAGGGAATCTCCTGGTGGGTGATCGCCCCGAGCGTGGTCTCCTTGATCTGCGAAAGCAGCGACAGGAACGTCAGGTCGTCCCGGAAATCGGCGCGCAGGACGAGCATGTTGTAGAATACGCCGACGAGGTGCTCGAAGTCCTCGCGGTTGCGGCACGCGACCGGCGTTCCGAGGGCGACGTCGGTCTGCCCGCTGAGCCGGTGCAGGAGCGAAAAGAAGCCCGCGACCAGCACCATGAAGAGCGTCACGCCCGCTTCCCGCGCGAGGGCCTGGAGCCCCGCGGTCACCGGCGCGGGGAGCTCGATCTCGACCCAATCGCCGCGGAGGCTCGATCTCGGCGGCCTCGGTCGATCGGTCGGCAAATCCAGGGGCGTGAGGCCGCGGAGCTGCTTTTTCCAGTACCGCAGCGCCCGCTCCATGGCCTCGCTCTGCATGTAATCGCGATGCCACGCCGCGTAATCGGCGTACTGGATGGGCAAGGGAGGCAGCTCCGGCGCGCCCGCATTGACGATCGCGTTGTAATGGGCGGCGACCTCTCGCACGACGAGGAGGAGCGTCCACTCGTCGGAGACGATGTGGTGCATGTTGAAGACGAGGACGTGCAGCTCGTCCTCGAGCTTGATCAAGAACATGCGCAAAAGCGGGCCGGTGTGCAGGTTGAACGCCCGCTGCGCCTCCTCGCTCATCAGCCGGTTGGCCTCGGTTTGTCGCGTCGCCACGGGCCAGCTCGAAAGGTCCACGACGGGCAGCGCGAGCGGCCCAGGCGGGTGCAGGCGCAAGACCGGGAGGCCCTCGTGGCTGTCGAAGGTGGTGCGCAGAACGTCGTGGCGACGCACGAGCGATTCGAAGGCGCCACGCATGGCCTCGACGGAAAGCCGCCCGGACAGCTCCAGCGCATACGGCATGTTGTAGGCAGGGCTGTCGGGCTCGAGCTGATCGATGAACCAGATCCGCTGTTGCGCGAAGGAATACGGGCGCGTGGCCGTGGACGCCGCGGGCAACACGGGGCGGTGCGCCTCGCTCCGGGCCTCGGCGAGGCGGGCGGCGAAGCTGCCCACGGTGGGCGCCTCGAAGAGCACACGCACGGGGATGTCGACGCCGAACGTCGCGCGGATCCGAGAGGTGACCTGCGTCGCGAGGAGCGAGTCGCCGCCGAGGTCGAGGAAATCGTCGTCCAGGCCGATGTTGGTGGTGCCGAGGATCTGCTCCCAGATCTGGACGAGCTTGCTCTCGATCTCGCTTTCCGGCGCGACGTACGCGTTCCGGAACCCGACGCGCGTCTCCATCGGCGGGCCGGGCGCCTCGTCGCGCCCTCGGTCCGCGAGCTCTTCGGCGCCAGGGGCGGGGCGCTGCGGGGCGTCCACGGGCGCCGCCATGGCCGTCGCGACGGCGGGCTCGATCCAGAAGCGCTTGCGCTCGAACGGATAGGTCGGCAGAGGGACGCGCAGCCGGCGCTCCTGCCCGCGGTAGCCGGCCCAATCGACCACGACGCCGGCTTGCCACAACCTCCCGAGCGTCACGTGCAACGCCTCTTCCTCGGACCTCTGCTCCTCCTGCGCGAGGGAGGGCTCGATCACGCGCCCCTGCCCCGCGGGGATACGCCGCGCAAGGCGGCTCAGGGTGCGCCCGGGGCCCACTTCGAGCAGCACACGGCGCCCGTCCTCGAGGAGCGTCGTGAGGCCCTCGGCGAAGCCCACGGTGCGGAGCAGGTGCTCTGTCCAGTACACCGGGTCCTGGGCCTGCTCGGGCGTGATCCAGGTGCCCGTCACGCACGAAATGAAGGGCGTCTTGCCAGGTCGAGGACGCGCCGCGCGGACGAGCGCGGACAGCTCGCCGACGATGGGCCGCATCATGGGCGAATGGAAGGCGTGCGAGGTGGCGAGGCGGCGGGCGTCCACGCCGGAGGACGCGAGGCGCTGCTCGATCTCCGTGATCGCGGGGATCGGGCCCGCAATCACACATTGATTCGGGGCATTGACGGCCGCCAGCGCGACGTCGCCGCCAAGGAAGGGCGCAATCGCGTCCTCCGCGAGCGGCACGGCCAGCATCGCGCCCGGCGGCAAACGCTGGACGAGCTTGCCGCGCTGGGCGACCAGCCGCAGCGCGTCGCGCAGATCAAAGACGCCCGCGAGGCAGGCCGCGACGTACTCGCCGACGCTGTGCCCGATCATGCATTGCGGCGTGATCCCCCAGGATCCCCAGAGCTGGGCGAGCGCGTACATGACCGAGAACATCGCGGGCTGGGTCCACGCGGTCTCTTTCAGGCGGTCGGCGGCGCGCGCCTCCTCGCCCTCCGGCGGATAGAGGATCGCGCGCAGATCGGCCTCGAGCAAGGGGCGAAGGATCTCGGCGCAACGGTCGAGCTCGCGCCGGAAGACCAATTCGTGACGGTAGACCTGCGCGAACATCTGGACGGCCTGCGCGCCCTGCCCGGGGAAGAGGAACGCGACGGGCCGCTCCGAGGGTTGTTCCTCCAGCGCGACGTGGATGTCTCGCAAGCGCCGCGTGGCCTCCGCCGCGCTGCCGGCGACGACGAAGCTGCGATGGGGAAACACCCTGCGTCCGACCTGGAGCGTGTGCGCCACGTCGGCGAGGACGAGATCGGGGTTGTCCTCGAGGTGCTGGGCGAGCCGCTCCCTCGCGGCTCGAAGCGCCGTCTCCGTTTTGGCCGAGAGGACGAGGAGCTCGGCCGGGCGGCCGGGCGAACCGGCGAGCCGCGAAGGAGGCTCTTCGAGCACCGCGTGCGCGTTGGTCCCGCCCATTCCGAAGGAGCTCACCCCGGCGCGTAGGGGCGTGGGGCCGCTCCAGGGCGAGAGGGTGGTATTGACGAAGAAGGGGCTACCGTCCCAATCGATGGCAGGATTCGGCGTCGCGCAATGCAGGCTGGCCGGGATCTTCTTGTACCGGAGCGCGCACGCCGTCTTGATCAAGCTCGCCACGCCGGCGGCGGCGTCGAGGTGCCCCACATTGGCCTTGACCGAGCCGATCGCGCAGAACCGGCGCTCGTCGGTGCTCTCGCGGAACGCCTTCGTCAACGCTTGCACCTCGATGGGATCCCCGATCGGCGTCCCCGTGCCGTGCGTCTCGACATACGAGATCGTGTCGGCCGAGACGTCCGCATTCGCGTGCGCCTCGGCGATCACCTGCGCCTGCCCCTCGACCCCAGGGGCGGTGTAGCCGGCCCGCAGCCCGCCGTCGTTGTTGACCGCCGATCCCTTGATCACCGCGTAGATGTGGTCGCCCGCGGCGATCGCGTCCTCGAGCCTCCGGAGCGCGACGACACCCGCCCCGCTCCCGAACACGATGCCCTGCGCCTTCGAATCGAAGGGGCGGCAATGCCCGTCGGGCGAGAGGATGCTCCCCGGGACGAACCGATAGCCGTGCTGCTGGCTCAGGTTGATGGACACGCCTCCCGCGAGCGCGACGTCACACTCCTCGTTGAGGAGGCTCTGGCAGGCGATGTGCACCGCCACGAGCGACGTCGAGCAGGCGCTCTCGACGAGGAAGCTCGGTCCCTTGAGATCAAGCTTGTAGGAGACGCGCGTCGTGAGGAAGCTGTTGCCATTGCTCAGGCTGACCTGGAGCGGATCGAGCGAGGCCAGGACGGCGGGGTTCGACCAGATGTGGAGCAGCAGATAGGTGCTCAGCGCCGCGCCGCCGAAAACGCCGACCAGGAGATCCTTGCGGGGCACGATGTACCCCGCGTCCTCCAGCGCCTCCCACGCGCATTCGAGGAAGATGCGCTGCTGCGGATCGAGCAGCTCCGCCTGGCGCGGCGGATACCCGAAGAAGGCGGCGTCGAAATGCGAGACGTCCTCCACCATCGCCGTCGCCCGGACGTAGCTCGGATCCCGCACGAGCTCCGGAGAGACGCCCCGCGCGAGGAGCTCCTCCTCGGTGAACGTCCTGAAGGACTCCACGCCATTGCATAGGTTTCGCCAGAACGTCGGCACGTCCCGGGCGCCCGGGAAGCGTCCCGCGAGGCCAACAATCGCGATTTCCATACCCGTCCCAGCGACATCCATGGCGTTCTCCTATCGGTCCTCGCGCCTGCGCTGCAATCGTTCCCGGCGCCGCGCCCCCCGGGTTCGGCGGTCCGTGTACGTGGCCTCGCCCCCCTCGTCCTGATGCAGGAGCTGCGCGAGCGCCGCGACCGTCGGGCGCTCGAAAAGCGTCACGACGGGCAGGACGACGCCGAGCGCACGCTTGAGCTCGGCGATGACCTTGAGCCCGATGAGCGAGTTGCCGCCGATGTCGAAGAAGCTGTCGTGGCTGTCGACGCGCTCGACGCCGAGGACGCGCTTCCAGATGTCCGCGATCATGCGCTCGATCTCCTCGATCGGCGCCTCGATGCGCGCCTTGCCCGCCTCGCCGGCCTCAGTCCCGGTCAGCGCCTGGACCAAGCGCCCCGCCTCCTCCAGCACCGCCGAGAGATCCCGCGTCGAGACGACGATCTGCGGCGTCGCACGCGAGAGGACGCGGTCGAAGATGTCGATGCCCTCCTCGGTGCCGATGCCGCTCGCCTGAAGCATCTCCCGGTAGGCAGCGAAATCCTCGGCGCGCGCCGCCGTCGCGGCCTGGCCGATGTCGCGCCAGGCGTCCCAGTTGATGGAGACGACGTGCGTCTGGCCCTCGGCGGCGCATCGCTGCGCGAAGGCGTCGAGGAACGCGTTCGCCGCGCAATGGTCGACCTGACCGAAATCGCCGACGATCGCGGTCCGCGTCGAGCACACGAGGAAGAAGTCGAGCGGCTCACGGACGAGGCCGTGGAGCACGACGGTCCCCCCGACCTTGGGCCGGAAGATGCTCTCGACCGTCTCCAGGCTCTTCGTGCGGAGCAGGCCGCCGGGCGGCAAGCCCGCCGCGTGGATGACGCCGTTCAGCGCCCCGAACCGGGCGCGCGCCTCCGCGAGCACCTCGGCCATCCGGGCAGCGTCGGCCACGTCGCCCTGGAGCGCGAGCACCTCGCCGCCGAGCGCCTCGATGGCCTGGATCTGCGTGATGGCCCTGCGCGCCGGATCGTCCTCCCCATGCGACGCGCACCACGCGGCCCAGGTGTCCCGCGCGGGCAGCGCCGAGCGCCCGACGAGGACGAGCCGCGCCGCGACGGTGCGCGCAAGGTGCTCCGCGAGGGCCAGGCCGATGCCGCCGAGGCCGCCGGTGACGAGGTACACGCCGCGGCTGCGCAGGCGCGGCGTCGCGCTCGCCGGGCGCTCGAGGCGCACGGGCTCGAACGTCTGCTCCCAGCGGTGGGCGCCGCGGTGCGCGACGACGCCGCTCTGGCCCTCGCTCTCGGCCTCGGCGACGAGCTGCGCCAGCGCGCCGGGCCCAAGCGCGTCGGGATAACCGCCGAGGTCGACGCTCTTGCACGTGATGTTGAGGTGCTCCCGCGGCAAGACGCGGCAGATCCCGAGGAGCGTCGCGTGCTCGGGCCGCAGGCGCTCGCTCCCGGTGACGGCCTGGACATCGCTCGACACGACGAGGAGATGGACCGCGTTGCGCGCCGGCAGCTCGCCGAGCGATTGCGCGAGGAAGAGCAAGCTCTGGAACCCGACGTCGTTCGCGTGGGCCGTCGCGTCGTGGGTCCGGCGCGGCTCGAGCAGGCTCAGGGCGTGCAGGACGTGCGTCGGGGCGCGGTCGAGCTCGCGCGCGAGATCCTCGAGCAGCGTCGTGTACGCGCCTCGGCTCCGCGGATCGATCTCGTAGAGCCCCTCGCGAACCCGCCGGTACGCCCCGCCGGGGCGCACGGTGACGACCGTGGCGCCGGTGGCCGCGAGCCGCTCCGAGAGCCCTTCGAGGGGCCCCTCGGGCGGCACGAAGACGAGCCAGCAAGCCTCGCCCGCCCCGGGCGCGGGCGCGGGCCACAACGTCCGTCTCCACGAGGGCAGGTAGAACCAGTCGGCGACGTCCGGCTTCTTGCCGCTCGCCTGCGGGGCGGGCGCCGCGCCGACCTCCGCGGAGCACGGCGCGGCGAGGCGCGCGTCGGCGGGGCGGGGATCCACCCAGAAGCGCCGGCGCTCGAAGGAATACGTGGGCAGCGGGACGCGCCGCCGCGCGCCGCTCGCGTGGAGGCGCTCCCAGGGGACGGCGACGCCCGCGAGCCACAGCCGCGCGAGCGTGGTCATGGCGAACTCGACCTCGGAGCGCTCCTCCTGCGGCAGGCACATCGAGGACAGCACCGCCACTTTGCCCGACGAACCGGTTCCCACCTGCTGCCGCGCGGCCGAGCTCAGCGCACGCCCGGGGCCGACCTCGAGCAGCACCCAGCGCGGGTCGTCGAGCAGCGTGCGGATGCTGTCGGCGAAGCGCACGGTTTGTCGGAGCTGGCGCACCCAGTACTCGACACTCTCGGCCTCCTCGTCGCGGATCCACGTCCCCGTCACGCACGAGATGAAGGGCAGGCGCGGACGGCTCCGCCGGAGCCCCCGCACGAACGCGGCGAACGCCGGCAGAATGGGCTCGACGAGGTGGGAGTGCGCGGCGACCTGGATCGGCAGGCGAACGTACTCGATGTCGCGCTCGTCCAAGGTGCGGACGAAGGCGTCGATCGCGTCCTCTTCTCCGGCGATGACGAAGCTCTCGGGGCCGTTCTTCGCGGCCACCGACAGGCGCGGATCGAGCAGCGGCGTCAGCGACGCCTCGGGCAGATCGACGCTCACCATGGCGCCGGGCCGCACGGCGCCGAGCAGGCGCCCGCGCTCCGCGACGAGCGCGAGCGCGTCCTCCAGCGAGAAGACGCCCGCGAGGCACGCCGCGACGTACTCGCCCATGCTGTGGCCGATCATCGCGGCGGGCTCGACGCCGAGCGACTTCCAGAGCTCGGCCAAGCTGTATTCGATCGCGAAGAGCGCCGGGAGCGCGAGCGAGGGCTGCGTGAGCGCCCCGCCTCCCCTGCCCTCGCGAGCGTGCACGACATCGCGCAGATCGGCGCCGAGCCGCGGCGCGAGGATCGCGGCGCAGCGATCGAACGCCGCGCGGAAGACCGGCTCGTTGCGGTAGAGCTCCGCGCCCATGCCGACGTGCTGCGTGCCGCTCCCGGGAAACATGAACGCCACCACGCGCGGCGTTCCCTCGACGGTCCCGGACAGGATGCGCCGCGGCTCGAAGAGCGCGCGCGCGCCCTCGCCGCCGCGTTCGAGGTCGCAGACGATCGCCCGGCGATGGGCGAACGACCGCCGCCCCACCTGGAGCGTGTACGCCACGTCGGCGAGCGGGACGTCGGGGTGGCTCTCGAGGTGCTGGGCGAGCGCCTGCGTGGCGCGATCGAGCGCCTCCGGGGTCTTCGCCGAAAGCACGAGTGCGTGCCACGGGCGCGAAGGGCCCGAGGACGGGGCCGGCGGGGGCTCCTCCAGGATCACGTGCGCGTTGGTCCCACCGATGCCGATCGAGCTGACCCCCGCCCGGCGGGGCGAGCGCGAAACGGGCCACGGCGCCGGCCGCGCGTTGACGAAGAAGGGGCTTTTGTCGAGCTCGAGGCGCGGGTTCGGGCGGGAGAAGTGGAGCGTCGGCGGGATCTCGCCATGGCGGACCGCGAGCGTGGTCTTGATGAGCCCCGCGACGCCCGCCGCCGCGTCCAGGTGCCCGACGTTCGTCTTCACGGAGCCGAGGGCGCAGAACTGCGTACGGTCGCTCGTCGCCTGAAACGCCTTCGTCAGCGCCGCGACCTCGACCGAGTCCCCGAGCGGCGTCGCCGTGCCGTGGGCCTCGACGTACCCGATGTCCTCGGGGGAGACGCCTGCGATGGCATGCGCGCGCGCGATGACCTCGGCCTGCCCCTCGACGCTCGGCGCGGTGAAGCCGACCTTCGCGGCGCCGTCGTTGTTGATCGCCGAGCCGCGGATGATGGCGGTGATCGTGTCCCCGTCCCGGATCGCGTCGTCGAGGCGCTTCAAGACCACCACGCCCACGCCGCTGCCGAACAACGTGCCATTCGCGCCCTCGTCGAAGGCGCGGCAATGCCCGTCGGGCGAGGCGATGCCGCCGGGCTGGAAGACGTACCCCGCGCGCTGCGGCATGTGGATGGAGACGCCTCCCGCGATCGCCATGTCGCACTGGAAGCCGAGCAGCGCCTGGCAGGCGAGGTGCGTCGCCACGAGCGACGTCGAGCAGCCGCTCTGCACGTCCATGCTCGGCCCGCGCAGATCGAGGTGGTAGGCGACGCGCGTCGCGAGGAAGTCCCGATCGTTCGCCACCATGGCCGGGAACGTGTCCTCGGCGAGGGCGATCTCGGGGTGGGTCATCAGGTTGAAGATCAGGTACGTGCTCACGCTGGTGCCCGCGAAGACGCCCACGGAGCCGAGGTTCGCGCCCCCGTAGCCGGCGTTCTCCAGCGCGGACCACGCGCACTCGAGGAAGACGCGCTGCTGCGGATCGAGTAGCTCGGCGTCGCGCGGCGCGTAGCCGAAGAACGACGCGTCGAAATGCTCGATGCCCTCGAGCACCGGAGCCGCCGGGACGAAGTCCGGGTTCGCGAGGAGCTCCGCCCGCACGCCCCGCGCGCGAAGCTCCTCGCGCGAGAACATCGTGATGGACTCGACCCCGCCGACCAGGTTGCTCCAGAACGTCTCCGCGTCTTTCGCCCCCGGGAAACGGCACGCCATGCCGATGATGGCGACGGCCAGCTCGTCGTCGGCGGACCGCGCCGCTTCCTCACTCATGCTTCCACCTTTCCTCTCGTCGTCGTCGCATGAAGATCCGTCACCCGCGCGCGCGCTTGCGCTGCCGCTTGAGCACCTCGAGCTGCCGGCGCGCGCGATCCTGCGCCGCGTCGACCACGGCCGCGCTCTCCCCTGCCCCCTCGCTCAGGTACGCCGCGAGCGCGCTGACCGTGGGGTGCTCCAGGAGCTTGACGAGCGGCATGCCAGGCCGCAGCGGCTGTAGCTCGTTGTGCACTTGCACCATGAGCAGCGAGTGCCCGCCGAGGTCGAAGAAGTTGTCGTGGACGCCGACCTGATCCACCCGGAGCACGCGTCGCCAGACGTCCGCGATCTGCTGCTCGACGTCGCTCCTCGGCGCCACGAACGCCGCGCTCGCGCGCCGCTCCTCGGAGGGCGCCGGCAGCGCCTTCCGATCCACCTTGCCGTTCGGCGTGCGCGGAATCGCGGGCAGCTCGACGAAGACCGAGGGCACCATGTAGTCCGGCAAGCGTCGCTGCAGCGACGCGCGCAACGACGTCGGGTCGATCCTGCCCTCCGCCGGCACGACGTACGCCACGAGCCGCACGTCGAGCGGGACGTCCTCGCGCACCGCCGCCACCGCCTCGCGTACGCCCGGACAAGTCGCGAGCGACGCCTCCACCTCGCCGAGCTCGATGCGATATCCCCGCAGCTTCACCTGCTGATCGGCCCGCCCGAGGAACTCGAGCGTGCCGTCGGCACGCAAGCGCCCGATGTCTCCGGTCCGGTAGATCCGCGCGCCCGGTTCGTCGCGGAAGGGATCCGGCAGGAAGCGCTCCGCGGTGAGCGCAGGCCGGCCGTGGTAGCCGCGCGCCACGCAGTCGCCGCCGATGTAGATCTCGCCCGGTACGCCGAAGGGCACGGGCTGAAGGGCCCGATCGAGCACGTAGACGCGGTTGTGCGCGAGGGGCGTGCCCAGCGGAACCACACCGCCGCGCTCGTCCTTCACGTCGTGCGTCGCCGACCAGATGGTGGTCTCGGTCGGCCCGTACATGTTCATCCGCCCCGCGGGGACGATCGCGCCGAGCTCCTCGGCGAGCGGACCCGGGAAAGCCTCTCCGCCGACGAGCAGCTTCTGGAGCCCCCCGAGCGCCTCGCGCGCCTCGGCGTCGAGCAGGAGCGCGCGCGCCATCGAGGGCGTGCATTGCAAGTGCGTCACGCCGTACCGCCTGATCTGCTGCGGAACCGTGACCGGCTCGCCCCCTCCACGCCGCGCCTCGCGCTCGCTCAGGCGGCGGAGCTGGTCGAGGTGAGGCAGGCTCTCGAGCACCGCGTCGGTGTCGATGCCGAAATCGACGAGGCACGCGATCTCGTCGACGCCCATCGCGCGGAGCTGTTCGACGAGCTCGAGGCTCCCCCGCGGCGTGCCGAAGAGGCCGCTCGTCTCGAAGTACCGACCGAAGGCGTGCTCGACGATCCGATCGACGTCGTCCTTGCCGAGGGGCCCCGTGTCCACGCTCATGCCGAGAGAGCGCCCGATTCCCTTCATGAGATCGAGCGAGCTGCGGAGGTAGTTCTTGAAGGGCGCCTCCACACGCGCGCGGACGCGTGACAGGTCCGGATCGACGTACGTGTGGAGCATCAACGTGACGTGGCCGCGCCCAGACGCGCCCGACCCGCGGTACGCCTCGCGATAGAGAGCGATCTTCTCCGTGAGCTCCTCGATGCTCTGCCCGAGCAGGTGCGTGAGCACGCTCGCGCCGAGCGCCCCTGCGGCGCGGAACGTCTCGGGGTTGCCCGCCGCCGTCATCCAGATGGGCAGCTCCGCCTGCACCGGCCGGGGCCGGATGCGCACGTCGACGAGCTTGCCGTCGCCGCCGGGCAGCCGCACCACCTCGCCGCGCCAGAGGCGACGGATGACGTCGAGGCCCTCCAGCATCGCCTCCTTGCGCGCCGCATACCGCTCCGGCGCGAAGACGAAATCGTCGGCGTGCCAGCCCGACGCGACCGAGACGCCCACGCGACCACGCGAGAGGTTGTCGACGACGGCCCACTCCTCGGCCACGCGCACCGGATGGTGCAAGGGGATCACGACGCTGCCGGCGCGCAGGCCGACCCGCTCGGTGATCGTCGAGAGCGCCGCGCTCGTGACCGAGGGGTTCGGGTACATGCCGCCGAACGCGTGGAAGTGCCGCTCCGGCGTCCAGACCGCGGAGAAGCCGTTCCTGTCGGCGAATCGGGCCCCGTCGAGCAGCAGGCGGTACCGATCGCGGCCCGGCCCGTCGGCGTCGTCGGCGAAGTAGAACAGGCTGAAATCGATGGGGTTCGCGCGTCCGCGGCGGCGCTCCGCGCGCAGCGTCGACGCCTCGTCGGCCTGGATCACCACCGTGAAGCCCCGGCACAACGTCCAGAGCAGCTCCAGGACCGAGATGTCGAAGCTCACGCTCGTCACCGCCAGCCAGGTGCCCGGGGGCTCCGCGCCCAGCCGCTCGTCCATGGCCGCGAAGAACCGCGTGACCGTCGCGTGCGGGAGCATCACGCCCTTGGGTTTGCCCGTGGAGCCGGACGTGTAGATCACGTACGCAAGCTGCGCCGGGTCGTGCGCAGGCGGCGACGCCTCGGGCGGCGCGGCGTCGTGCTCCAGATCCTCGACGCAAAGCTCGACGCAGCCGGCGGCCGCGAGCATGCCCGTGAGGTGCGCCTGCGTGACGAGCACGCCCACGAAAGCGTCGTGCACCATGTGGCGCAGCCGCTCGAGCGGGTACGACGGATCGAGCGGCACATAGGCCCCGCCCGCGCCGAGGATCCCGAGCATCGCCACGACGACGTCGAGCGAGCGCTCCACGAGCACGCCCACGCGCACGTCGGGCGCCACCCCGAGCTCGCGCAGGCGAGCGGAGAGAGAGCGCGCGCGCCGATCGAGCTCCGCGTACGTGAGCGACGCGCCCTCGAAGACCACGGCCGTCGCGCCAGGCGTGCGCGCCGCCTGCGCCTGGAACTGCGCGTGCACGAGGCCCGCCTCTCCTCGCCAGGCGCCCGCGCGGGTCCCCTTGAGCACCCACTCTCGCTCGGCCTCGGTCAGGATCGGCAGGTCGCGCACGCGCCGCTCCGGCGACGCAACCGCCGCGCGCAAGAGCACCTCGAGGTGCCCGGCGAAGCGTTGGATCGTGTCCTCGCGGAACAGGTCGCTGCGGTACTCGAGCGCGCCGTCGAGCCCGTTCGGCGTCTCCACCATCGCGAGCGAGAGGTCGAACTTCGCCGTCCCCGCGACGGCGCCGTCCGGCGTTCGGAGCGCCGGCTCCCACGACATCCCGGGCACGCGCGCATCCACCGCGGGAAGCTGCTCGAGCATGAAGTTCACCTGGAAGAGCGGGTTCTGATCGGCGCCGCGCGCGGCCTGCGTGGCGGCGACGACGTCCTCGAAGGGCAGCTCCGCGTGCCGCAGCGCCTCCTCGACCCGCGCGCGCGTACGCTGCATCAGCGCCTCGAACGTGGGCTCATCGTCGAGGTCGCAGCGGATGGTCAGCGTGTTGGCCAAAAACCCCACGAGGCTCCGCGTCGCGGCGCGCTCGCGCTGCGCGGACACCGTGCCCACCCCGAAATCCGTCTGCCCGGTGTACCGATGGAGCAACGCGGCGTAGGCGGCGAGGAGCGTGACGTAGAGCGTGCATCCATGCCTTCGCCCGAGCGCGCGCAGCCCCTCGACGAGGGGACGTGGCAGCGTGAAATGCGTCGTCGCGCCTGCGAGCTTGGGCTCGCGCGGGCGCGGCTGGTCGGTGGGCAGCTCCAGCCTGGGCAACGCCCGGAGCCGCTCGGCCCAGAACTCCCGCTGCGCGGCCAGCGTGCTCCGACGCGCGATCTGCCATCGCGCGTAGTCGGCATACTGCACGCGCACGGGCGGCAGCGACGCGTCCGCCCCGGTGAGCCGCGCCTGGTAGAGCGCCGAGAGCTCACGCGCGAGGATGCTGATGGACCAGCCGTCCGTGATGATGTGGTGCTGCGTCAGGAGCAGCTCGTGCTCGTCCTCGGCGACCCGCACGAGCGAGGCGCGCAAGAGCGGCCCCTGCTGCAAGTCGAAGAGGGTCCGTCCCTCCGCGAGCGCGTGCTGGTCACGCGCCGCGTCGCGCGTCGCGGCCGGCTCGCCCGCGAGATCCACATGGGCGAGCGTGAGCTTTGCCGCGGGCAGCACCACCTGGCACGGCTGCCCCTCCACCTCGCGGATCACGGTGCGCAGGATCGCGTGGCGCTCCACGAGCGCGTCGAGCGCGCCTTCGAGCGCCGTCGCCACGAGCGGCCCGCGCATGCGCAGCCCGAACTGCACGTTGTAGAGCGGCACCCCAGGCATCAGCCGTTCGAGGAACCAGAGCCGGAACTGGCCAGGCGAGAGCGGCGAAGGCTCCTCCGGCGAAGAGGGGCCCTGCGCGGGAATGTCGTCGTCCGTCGGCGCCGCCAGCGTCGACCCGTTTCGCCACGCGCCGAGCAGCTCGCTCGCCGCGTCGTGGATCGTCGCGCTCTGCCACAGGAACGTCGCGGGCAGCCGAACGCCGAGCGCGACCTCGAGCTCCTCCTGGAGCTCCAGACCGGCGAGCGAGTCGAGGCCGAGCGACGCGAGCGGCACGGCCACGTCGAGCGCCCCGGCGTCGCTCCCGGTGCGACGGGCGACGGCGGCGCGGAGCGCGCGCTCGAGGAGGGCGCCGCGCGTGTCCTCGGGCGCGCGCGCGAGCGCCTCTCGCACGTCCTCCATCGCGGGAGCGTCCTCGGGCGCCTCGGGCGCGTCCGAGCGCCCGAGGACCTCCAGCGCCCCGGCGAGCAACGCTTGCTTGCACGCGCGGCGCTGGATCTTGCCGCTCGACGTCTTGAGGATGCTGCGCGGCGCGAGCAAGGCGATGAGGTGCAGGTGCGCGGCGTGCTCGTCCGCCACGGCGCGCCGGATCGCCTCCATCACGCTCTCCATCGACCCCCCGACGCGCGCCGGCTCGACCTCGACGACGAGCGCGAGCCGCTCCTCCCCGCCGACCTCCAGGCCGAACGCGGCGACGCAGCCGGGGCGCACGGCCGCGTGCGTTTGCTCGGCCGTGAGCTCCACGTCCTGCGGATACACGTTCCGGCCGCGCAGGATGATCAGGTCCTTCTGACGCCCGGTCACGAACAGCTCGTCCTCCGCGAGGAAGCCGAGGTCGCCCGTGCGCAGGAACGGGCCTTCGCCGGACGCGAGGCGCGCGTCGAACGTGGCCGCCGTCTCCTCGTCGCGCCCCCAGTACCCGCGCGCGACGCTCGGGCCCTCGAGCCAAATCTCCCCGACGCCGCCATCCGCGCGAGGCTCGCGCGTGTGCGGATCGACGATGACGGCACGCATGCCCTCGCCGAGCCATCCGGAGGAGACCAGCGCGCGCGCCTCCGGGTGCGCCGACGCGACCTCGACCACGCGGCCCTGGGCGAGCGCCGCGGCGTCGAGCGTCCGTGTGCGGGCGCCCTCGCTGGGGCGCGCGCCCGCGACGAAGAGCGTCGCCTCGGCCAGGCCATAACAAGGGTAAAAAGCCTCCGGCCGGAAACCGCAGGGCGCGAAGCGCTCGACGAAGCGCCGCAGCGTGTCGGCTTGCAGGGGCTCGGCACCGTTGAACGCGACCTTCCACGAGCGCAGATCGAGACGCTTCAGCACCTCGTCCGGGACTTTGCGCGCGCAGAGCTCGTAGGCGAAGTTCGGGCCGCCGCTCGTGCTGGCCCCGTACCGCGAGATGGCCTCGAGCCACCGCTGGGGCCGCTGTAGGAACGCGATCGGCGACATCAGGATGCACGGAATCCCGTGGAACAGGGGCTGGAGCACGTTGCCGATGAGGCCCATGTCGTGGAAGAGCGGGAGCCACCCGACGACCGCCGTGCTCTGCGCGTCGTGACCGAAGCCGCGCTGGATGAGCCGCTCGTTGTGCAGCACGTTCGCGTGCGTCAGCACGACGCCCTTCGGCGCGCCGGTGGAGCCCGACGTGTACTGGAGAATCGCGATCGTCTCGGCGCAGATCGCGACCGGGTGGAAGGCGTCCGCGCTGTTCGGCGGCAGCGCGTCGACCGCGATCCATACGAGCTCCGCGAGCTCCGGTACCTGCGGGAGCAGCATCTCCGCCATCGCCTTGATCGGGGCGGTTGTCAGGACGACCTGCGCCCTGCTGTCCCTGGCGATGGCGCGGAGGCGCGGCAGGGTGCGATCGAGGCGGCCCGGATCGGGCGGGTACGTCGGCACGGCCGCGGTGCCCGCGTAGAGGCATCCCATCAACGCGGCGACGAAATCGAGCGAGGGAGGGAACAGGAGGAGCGCTCTTCCGCCCTGGATCCCAGCTCCCTGGAGCGCGGCGGCGACGGCGCGGGCGGCGTGGTCGAGCCGGCCGTACGACCACGTCTCCACGGGTCCGTCGACGTCGCCTGTGGCGAGGAAGTGGTAGAGGACATCCTCCGCGCGCGTGAAGGCCCGCGCGCGGAGGATATCGATGACGGTCGTGTACGAATCGAGGGGAGAGAGGGCGTCGCTCTGCATGAATGGCCTACCCATCAGCGTTCGTGGGGTTTCACCGCGCGGGATTCAGGGCTCCTCGCTCCCCCCACGCTCGATCAGGGCGTCGATGGTCAGCGCCATCTCGCGCAACGTGGGCGCCTGGTAGACGGCCGTGAGCGGGAGATCGACGCGAAACGTCTTGACGATGCGGGTGCGCAGCCGCGTCGCCACGAGGGAGTTTCCTCCGAGCTCGAAGAAATGGTCGTTCGGCCCGATCTCGTCCGCCGAGAGGAGCTTCGCCCATAACGCCGCGAGCTCCCGCTCGGTCTGGGCCGCGCGATCGGCGCCGCTCTCCGCGGGACGCGCGCTCGCCGCCGGCGCCGGCGCCGCCTCGGGCTCCAGGCGGAGCGGCAGCGGCGGGAGGCGCTCGCGATCGAGGACCACGCCCGCGACCCAGAGCCGGCCGAGGGCCCGAAAGAGGACAGCCCTATCGGCCTGCGCGTCATACACGTGCCGCATCGATTGCAGCACGACCCGCTCCGGCGCGGCGCCGCTCCTCGGGTAGGCAAGGGCGAGGCTGCTCAGGGTTTGCCCGGGTCCTGCCTCCACGTACAGGTTCTGCGGGTCCTGCATGAGCGCGGCGAGGCCTTCCGCGAACCGCACGGGCCGGCACATGTGCGCGGCGAAATAGCCGGGATCCGTCGCCTCTGCCGCGGTGATGGGCGCGCCGGTGACGTTCGAGATGTACGGGATCCTCGGCGGCGCGAGCGTGTAATGCGCGAGGAGCTTCGTCATCGGCTCGATCATCGGCGTCATCATCGTCGAATGAAACGCGTGCGTCGTCTGCACGCGCCGCACAGGCGTCTCCTCCGCGGCGATCCGCTTTTCGAGCGCGTCGATCGCCTCGGGAGGGCCCGCGACGACGGTGAGCTCGGGGCCGTTGATCGCGGACAGGGACAGGTGTTCCCCGAGCATGGGGACGACGGCCTCGTGCGGGAGCGCCACGGCGAGCATGGCGCCGCGGGGCAACCCGTCGATGAGCGCGGCCCTGCGCGCGACGAGGGTGAGCGAATCCTCGAAGGAGAGGACGCCCGCGAGGCACGCCGCGACGTACTCGCCGACGCTGTAGCCGATCATCGCGCCGACGCGGAGTCCGAGGCTCTGCCACGCCCGCGCGAGCGCGTATTCGATCACGAAAAGCGCGGGCTGCGCGAGGCGCGTCTCGGAGAGCCGCTCATCGGCCGGGGTGCGCTTCTGCTTGCTTCGCCCGAGCATGCTCCGCAGATCGATGCCCCCCTTCGGCGCCTTACCCGTCCCCTCGGGCGGGCTCGCGGCGGCCGGGGTGACGCCCTCGGGATAGAGCACGGTGCGTAGATCGAGCCCGAGCTCGGGCTGGAGGATGTCCGCGGCGTGATCGACGACCTCGCGGAACGCGGGCTCCGATTGATAGAGCCCGAGGCCCATGTTCACGTAATGGTCGCCGAGCCCTGGAAACATCAGCACGGCCGTCCGCTCGCTCGCCGGGGAGCCGCGCAAGGCGCGATCGGCGCCGAGCGCGGCCAAGCCGTCCTCGGCTCCCTGGAAGAGGAGCGCGAACCTGTGCGGCCCGAACTCCGGATCGACCGGATGGAGGCCGACCCCCGCGCGCACGTCGTCGGGCGACGTGGACGCGAGATAGCTGCGAAATGCGCGGATGGAAACGTCGAGCGCAGAAGCGCTCCCGGCTGAAAGCAGTGCGAGCGTCCAAGGGCACGGATGCATACGAATTATCCATGGAGGCACGGATCAAGCCGGATCCGATGCTTCAATGACGAGACTCCCCTCGAAGCGGTGACGAACGCCTGACCTCGTGAAATGCAGCGTCGAAAGCTCACCATCCCCACCGGCCGCGCCGCCCACGCCTCGCCGGTGCGGCGTACGCTTCACCAGCATGGGCGTGCATCCATACCCCCTACACCCCGCCCCCTGTTGCACTTATAGAGCGCGGGAGTGCTCATAAGCTTCATGCATAGTGAGGTCGGTTAGCATGATTCCTTCGTCGTGGTCAAGGGAAAACGTGTACACAGTCCAGGCTGGGCCATCCACGTTTGCGATTGCGTGCGACAGCTTTGACCCTCAACGAGTCGACCTGTTACGCCGACGATTGCATGTATGCATCGACCACGCGCCTGCAAGAATTACCGAGACGTGCACTCACGCGCGTGCTCGCATCGCCCCGGTGTGATTGAACCCAGGAAACCGCGCATCATTGCGCTCGAGCCACGCGGCCTTCAACGGGCCATACGCCATGATTTGTAATCACACTTCATCAGATCAAACATCCACCATCAGGTCAGGCATCCAACGTGATGATTTTCAACTTACACATCCCAGGTATACGTGCTGTGAAACACTGTAGTTCACTCACAACGGAAACTTGATGCGTACTTTGCGTCACAAAAATTCGTTTTTCGTGTGCGAGGGACCTTGGGTGTTATCGGGGGGGTGGACACACAGGCCGGGGTGGCGTAACCGAGCGCCATGACGACACGAACCACGATCCTCTCGCGTTCGAAGGAGGTCCACGCGTCTCCTGCGTCTCCTCGAAAGCGAGCGTTCCTCACCCTGTTCGCCGCGCTGGTCATGATGTGTACGGCCTGTCAATCGAAGGCGCCAAGCGAGGCCTCGTCGCCGAGCGCGCAGCCCCCGAGCACGCCACCTCCGCAGACAATGAAGGCCGTGCGGCTCCACGCATTCACGGGCCTCGACGATCTGCGCTACGAGGATGCCCCGCGCCCCCGACCCGGGCCCGGCGAGATCTTGATCCGCGTCCACGCCGCCGCCGTGAATCCGGTCGACATCGCCTTCGCCGCTGGACGCATGCAGGAGCGGGTTCCCTCCACGTTGCCCCTGATCCTCGGCTGGGACGTGTCCGGCGTCGTCGAGGAAATCGGCGAGGGGGCCACGCGCTTCCAGCGCGGCGACGCCGTCTTCGCGTACCTCCCCGGGGGCCGTGACGGCGCCTTCGCGGAGTACGTCGCCGCGCGCGAGGCAGACGTCTTGCCCAAGCCCAAGACGGTGGATCACGTCCACGCGGCCGCAATTCCGCTGACCGGCGTGACGGCATGGAAGTCGCTCGTCGACACGGCGAATCTGAGCGCAGGACAAACGGTGCTCATTCACGGCGGCTCCGGCGGCGTGGGCACGATGGCCGTCCAGATCGCCAAGGCGAGGGGCGCGCGCGTCATCGCGACGGCCTCCGCGAAGAACCTCGAACATCTCCGATCGATCGGCGCCGACCAGGTGATCGATTATCAGGCGACGAAGTTCGAGGACGTGGTGAAAGACGTGGACGTGGTGCTCGACACCGTCGGGAAAGACACCCAGGAGCGCTCCTACAAGGTGCTGAAGAAGGGCGGGCTCCTTGTCGTGATCGTCGGCAAGCCCTCGCCGGAGAAGGCCCAGGAGTTCGGCGTGCGCGCGGTTCGGGTCAGCGCCGGGACAAACGCCGCGCAGCTCGCGGAGGTCGCGCGCCTCGTGGACGAAGGCCGCATCCGCCCCGTGGTCAGCGAGATCTTCCCATTGCAGGACACGCGCCGCGCCCTCGAGCAGATCAAGACCGGGCACACGCGCGGCAAGGCCGTGATTCGCGTCGTGGATTGATCCTGTCGAGGTGGACGGCGTGAGCCTCCGCCCGGCGACGACGACTTCGCCCGGCATTCTTCCGCGTCATCGTCGTATTCAGCGAGGTCGTGCCGATGCCCCACGACCGCTTCGGGGTTCTGCACGCCAAGGCGATCGAGTCCTGCAATGGCGTCATCGCCCTGGGCGCGGCCGGCGCGTTCATTTGCTGCCCACCGCTCTCACGGGCAGCGTCGGACCCATGCCAACTGCGCGTTTTGCGTATGGCGGCGTAAACTTTGCAAAGCTCCAGGAGACCCCTGTCGCCGTCGATCTCGACGGTCTGGTCGTCGCGGATCGCGTCCCACTGCACCGGGAACGGTGCAGGAAAGGACGCGATCTCGTGATCGAGCGCAAAGCCGCGTTACGACGGCGACGAGGCCGAGCTCGGCCAAGCATCGTCGCCCAGCAGCGCGAGCAATGCGCGGAGCGTTGGCGCAGGTGTGCTGATCATTCCGCGGAGCAGCTGCTCGAGGCCCGCGGCCAGCCGGCCGATGCTCTCGGAGTCAAAGCGGGCGAGGTCGTACTGGATGTAGATGTCGAGCCCCGGGCCCGGCATGCCAACCACCGCCAGCGCATAGTGGGTAGGCCCGCCGCCTGCAAATCCCAACTTCACCGTGAGCCCGCCACTGCCGGGGATGCGGAGATCGAGAGGGTAATTCTCGAACACCACCATGGTGCGAAAGAGCGGGCTCTCGGCAGGGACCGCGGCGGCTCGCTGGAGCTCGGCCAGGGAGAGGTGCTGGTGCTCGCGCGCCTCCACCTGCTCCGCCTGCAACCGGCGCAGCCACGTCCAGACGTCCTGGCGCTCGTCGATACGGGCGCGCGTCGGCAAGACGTTGATGAAGAGCCCGACCATGTCCTCGATCCCGGGAACACCGACCTCACGCCCCGAGCTCGTCGTGCCAAACAGCACGTCCTTTCGACCGGAGCTCCGGCCTAGCAGCAACGCCCACGCCCCATCGAGCATGGTGTGCAGCGTGATGCGCTCGGCATCCGCCGCGGCTCGCAGCCGGGCCGTCGTGCCTTCATCCAGCTGGATCTGGTGCACGCAAACGCCGCGTGCACCGGCCGGCTGGCTCCGCTCCATGACCAGCGGGGTCGGCGCCTCCACACCGTGCAACGCTCGGTGCCAGAACGTCCTCGAGCGCTCCAGGTCCTGTCGCTCGAGGAACCGGAGATAGCTGTCGTACGATCCCGCCACGCGTGTCCCGGCTCCGGCGACTCCCGGGGGCCGGCCTCCCCGCGCGTCCTGGTAGGCCTCGAACAGGTCACGCAGGATTACGCCGAGGCTCCACCCGTCCGTCAACACGTGGTGGGAGTCGTAAATCAGCTCGTAGCGCTCGTCGGCGGTCCGGATCAGCGTCAGCCGCATGATCGGAGCGGCGTCGAGCGGCAGCCCGCGGGCGACGAGCTCGTCGCCGAGTGCGGCGAGCCTCGCCTCTCGATCCGGCACCCCGCGCCAGTCGCGCTCGTCCCAGGGCACCGGCACGTCTCGCAGCACCACCTGGACCGGCGCCGCCAGGCCGTCCCACAAGAAACAGCTGCGCAGCAAGGGGTGCCGCCGGACGACCTGCTCCCAGGCCGACCGGAGCGCGGCGACGTCCAGCGCTCCCTCGAACGTGAGCGCCGCCTGCGTCATGTACATCCTCGACCATCCGGCGTTCAGCGTCTCGAACAGGATCTCCCGCTGCAGCGACGTGAGCGGATAGATCGCCTCGAGCTTCGAGCGCCCGGTCTCGCCGAGTCGGTCAAGCACCACGCGCAGCTCCTGGGGCAGAAGCCCGGCGAACGGGAAGTCGCTGGGCGTGAAGCCGCCGGCGCCGAGCGCCGCGCCGTGGCGGATCAGGCGCCCGAGCTCCTCGACGAGCTCGCTCGCGAGCCGCTCCACGGTCGCGGTCTCGTGAAGATCGCGGCTGTAGCCGAAGACGACCGCGAGGCGATCCCCGGCCACCACGGCGTTCACCTCGAGGACGTGGCTTCGCGTCCCACCCCCGGCCTCCCGCGGGCCCGCGCTCTCCCACGTGAGGCGAAGCCCGCCGGCGGCGTCGCGCTCGCCACCGAGGTGTCCCAGGTAGTTGAAGTTGATCTGCGGCGCCGGCCAAGGCAGCGCCGCTCCCTCGTCGTTCAGGTGGCGCAGGAGGCCATAACCGATGCCTCGCCGCGGCACCGCCCGGAGCTGCTCCTTGACCGCCACGAGCGCGGCGGCCAGGTCATCGCCGTCGGGTAGGCGGAGGCGCACCGGGAACAGCGACGTGAACCAGCCGACGGTACGGGACAGATCCACGTCGTCGAACAGCTCCTCGCGCCCGTGCCCCTCGAGATCGACCCAGACGTCGAGCGAGCCGGTCCAGCGCGCCACGGTCCGCGCGAGGGCCGTCAAGAGGACGTCCTGCACGCCGAGGTTGTACGGCCTCAGCGCGTCCGCGATCAGGGTGCGGGTCTCCTCCGGCGAGAGGGACACGACGATCTCCGCGGCCGACTCCCTGCGGTTCTGGCCGGTCGGCCGATCGACGGGGAGCGCGGTCGGCGGCGCGAGCGCCAAGATCGCGCGCTCCTCCTCGAAAGCCGCGGTGCGGGCGTACGCGGTCACGCGCTCCGCCCAGCGCTTGAACGACGTCGTCTTGGCCGGCAGCCGCACGGCCTGTCCCGCGGCGAGCTGCTGATAGGCCGTGGACAGATCC
Organism: Polyangium jinanense; assembly: GCF_028435265.1. Lineage (GTDB taxonomy): Bacteria > Myxococcota_A > Polyangia > Polyangiales > Polyangiaceae > Polyangium > Polyangium jinanense. The sequence continues at coordinate 28,773 of NZ_JAGTJK010000060.1, forward strand.
GGGATCAACACCCGCCACGAGACGGCGTCGACGACCAGGTGATGAATGACCCAGAGCAGCCGGCCCGACCGATCCGTCCCGGTCCCCGACGAGCCCAACGTGAATAGCGCGGCCCGCATCACGGGGCCGGCCGAGAGGTCGAGGCTGCCTTGCAGGCGCGCCGCGACCTGGTCCAGCGCCGCGCGCTGCGCGCCGGCCGCAAGCGACGAGAGATCCACCACCTCGAGTGCGACCTCGCCCTGCGAGGCAAGCCCCTCCTGGAGCCAGGACGATCCGCTGCGCACGAACCGCATGCGCAGCGCGTCGTGGTGCGATTGCACGTGCTCGAGGGCCTGCCGCAAGAGGTCGGAGTCCACGTCGGCAGGCGTCTCGAGGAGGAATGCCTGGTTGAAGTGGTTCGGCGCCGAGCGATCCTGCGCGAAGAACCAGCGCTGGATCGCGGTCAGCGGCACCGGGCCGGAGACCGCGCCCTGGTCCGCCGAGGCGGCCTGTGTCCCCACCGCCGCGGCGAGCTGCGCGATGGTCTGGTGCTCGAAGACCTGGGCGGCGCGGAGCGCGATCCCGAGCTCCTGCGCTTGCGAGATGACCTGGATGCTGCGGATCGAGTCCCCGCCCAGCTCGAAGAAGTTGTCGTGGATCCCGATCCGCTCGAGCCCGAGGACCTTGCACCAGACCTGGGCGAGCTTCCGCTCCGCCTCGGTCCGCGGCTCGGCCGGCTCCTCCTGCGCGCCCGGCGAGCGCTCCGGCGGCGGCAGCGCCCGCACGTCCACCTTGCCGTTGAGGGTGAGCGGTAGCGCCGGCAGCACGACGAGCGCCGCGGGCACCATGTACGGCGGCAGCACCTCGCGCAGCTCTCGGAGGAGCTCCGCGGCCAGCTCTCGATGCCGGTGGCCCAGCGCAGGATCGTCCGGCGGCGTCGGGTGGACCGGGGTCACGTAGGCCACGAGGCGAGGCGAGGCGCCCTCGGCCTCGCGCACGATCACGACGGCGTCGCGCACCTGCGAGGACGCGCGCAGCGCGCTCTCCACCGCCCCGAGCTCGATCCGGTGGCCGCGGATCTTCACCTGATGGTCCACGCGGCCGACGAACTCGAGCACCGGCGGCCGGTCATCGCCCCCGCGCAGGCGCACGAGGTCCCCGGTGCGGTAGAGCCGCCCGGTGCCGAACGGGCTCTCGATGAACTTGCGCGCCGTCAACTCGGGCCGCTTGAAGTAGCCACGCGCCACGCCCACGCCGCCCAGCCACAGCTCGCCGACCACGCCGGGCGGCGCGAGCTGGCCGAAGCGATCCACGACGTACGTCGTCAGGTTGGGGAGCGGCCTGCCGATCGACGGCGTGGCCCCGTCGGCCACGCAGCGCGTGGCGGTGGCCAGGATCGTCGCCTCGGTGGGACCGTACACGTTGATGAACCGGCGCCGGCGCCCCCAGCGCGCGACGAGCTCGGCCGTACAGCGCTCGCCTCCGACGAGGAGCGTCTGCAGCGCGGGCAGCTCGGCGTCCGGCAGCGCCGCGAGCACCGAGGGGACCAGCACGATATGCGTGATGGCCTCGCGCGCCATCAGCTCGACGAGGCCGCCCAGATGATCGCCCTCGCGGGGCGCGAGGTAGACCGCGCTGCCGGAGCAGAGCGCCGTAAATAGGTGACCGAGCGCACCGTCGAAGTTGAGCGAGAGCGCGTGCGCGTGACGCGCGCCGGGCCCGGTCTCCATGATCCGGATGAACGCCTCGATGGCGTTGACGAGCCCGCGGTGCTCGATCAGGACGCCGTTGGGCCGCCCGGTCGAGCCTGACGTGTACAAGAGGTAGGCGAGGCTCGTCGGCGTCGCGCGACGCCGCGGCCGGTAGCCGGGCTCGCCGGCGAGCTCGCGATCGATCTCGATCAATTGGGCGGGCGTCTCGGGCAGCGCGGCGCGCAGGGACGCATCGGTGAGCACCACGGGCGCGCCGGCGTCCTCGAGCAGGAACGCGAGGTGTGATCGCGGGTGCTCGGGGTCGAGGACCACGAAGGCCGCGCCGGCCTTGAGGACGCCGAGCAGGCAGGCGATCAGATCGGCCCCGCGCCGCAGGTACACGCCCACCCGCACCTCGGGCCCGACGCCGGCTTTGATCAGGCGGTGGGCAATCCGGTTGGCGCGCAGATCGAGTTCCCGGTAGCTGACGGCAGCGCCGTGGGGCCCCGCGGCCGGGTCGCACAGATCGACGAGGGCAGGCGCATCGGGGGTGCGGTCGACGTGCGCCTCGAACAGCTCGTGAATACACGCCTCGCTCGAGAACGGGGCATCGGTCCGGTTCCACTCGACCAGCAGCTTTTGGCGCTCGTCGTCGGTGAGCATCGGAAGCTCAGCGACCGAGCAGCCGGGGTCGGCGACGGCGGCCTCGAGCAGGCGCTCCAGGTGCCGGGCCAGTCGGTCGATGGTACCGGCGTCGAACAGGTCGGCGCTGTAGTGGAGATCGAGCGTGAGCTCGCCTTTGCCCTCGATCACCTCGAGGAGCAGATCGAGCTCGCTCGACGCCTGGCGCGCGTGGACGACCGAGAATCGCGCCCCGCCGGCCAGGACGGGCGCACCTGTCATGAGGTCGCCGCCCTCGGCGGGAAGCGCCTGTCCCTGGAACACGAACGCTGCCTGGAACACGGGGGCGTGGCTGGGATCACGGCTCGTGAGCAGATCCTTCACCAGCCAGGGGAACGGGTAGTCCTGCCGGTCCATCGCGGCCAGCACTCGATCGCGGGTCGCGTGCGCCAGGGACAGGAAGTCCGGCGGATCGCTCGCGTCGAGCCGCGAGCGGATGACGAGCTGGTTGACCATGTACCCGAAGGTGCCGGTGAGCTCGGCCCGGTCGCGCCGGGTCACGCCGAAGCCCACGCAGAGGTCCTCCTGGCCGGTGTAGCGGTGGAGCAAGACCTCGTAGGCCGCGAGCAGGATCGTGGCGAGGATCGTGCGCTGGCTCTGCGCGAGCCTGCGCAGCTCGTCGGTCAGCGCCGCCCCCAGGACGTGCCGCCGGGTCTCGACGAGGAACGGCCGACCCGCGGTGCGCGCACGATCGGTCGGGAGATCGAGGACCAGCGGCGCGCCCGCGAGCTCGTCGAGCCAGACGTGGCGCAGCTCGTCGGCGCGCTGCGCGAGCAGATCGCGCTGCCACCTCACGAACTGCTCGTAGGTGTGCTCGACCTTCGGCAGCGGGTCCGGCCCGCCGTCCGCGGCGTACAGCTGGACCAGCTCGCGCAGCATCACGGCCACGGACCACGCGTCGATGGCGATGTGGTGCATGCACAGCAGCAGCACGGACTCGCGCGGCCCCATCCGGTAGAGACACGCCCGGAACGCACCTTCCACGGCGAGGTCGAACGGGCGCTGCTGCACCGCGGCGGCGGCGCGCAGCACCTCGGCCACGCCCTGCCCCTCCGCGTCGATCTCGACGAGCGGGACGGCGCGATCCGCGTGGACGCGCGCGCGCGGGACGCCGTCCACCTCCGGATACGAGGTGCGCAGCGGGGCGTGCCGGTCGACGAGCGCCTGCAGCGCTCGGCGGAGCACCGGGGCATGCTCGGACTCCGACTCGATGCGCAGGGCGACGGCCACGTTGTAGCCGGCGTGGTCGGGCGCGCTGTGCTGGATGAACCAGAGCCCCTCTTGCTCGGCGGACAGCCGGTCCGCCCAGGGGTCGCCGGCCGGGGACGCCGGCGCGGCGCCGTCGTCGTGCAGGCTCGTCGGGTCCAGGTACTGCACCAGCGCCGCGATCGTCGAGCGGTTGAAGAGCTCGACGAGCGGGAACTTGAGGCCGAGCTCGTCGCGCAGCCGGCGATGGATCTGGACCATGCCGATCGAGCTTACGCCCAGATCGAAGAGCGATCGATCGAGCTCGACCGTGGCCACCCCCAACCGCTCGGCGACGATCGCGGCGATCCGCGCGGCGAGCTCGTCGCGATTGCGGGGCGGTGCCGCGGCGCGCGGCGCCTCGCCGGTCAACGCGATCTCGCTCGACTGCTCGGCGCGCGCCTGCTCCGCGGTGATCCCGCCGACCAGGAGCGCATGGACGATCTCCTGACCGGGCTCGAGCAGGGATCCGAGCGGCCCGCGCGACACGCGGCCGACAGGACACATCCCGACGCCGAGCCCGGCCGCGCGCTCCATCCAGCGCTGGCCGAGGCGACCCGCCTGATGCCGCGTCTCCGGGCCGGGCGCTCCGATCAGGAGCAGCGCCGCCGGCGCCCCCGCCGCGATCGCCTCGTTGAGAGGGAAGTCCTCGTCGGCCAGCGCCTGCGTGCCGAGCCGCTCCCAGGTCGCCGGCGCCGCGCCCGGCCGGTAGATGCCGCGCGGCAGCTCGGCGAGGTCGTGACGGACGACCAGCCAGGTGCCGAGCGGGGGCGCCTCGCTCGGCCGACACGGCTCGGCGAGCCCGAGCCGGCACAGCGGGGTCAGCCCCGGCGGCGCGACGGTCGCGGCGAGCGTGTCCGCGAGCGCGACCCCGAGCGCCGCGGCGCGCTCGATCAACAGCTCGGCCAGGTACCCGCCGTCGAGGCACGCGAGCGCCTCCGCGAGTTCGCCGTACCGCGCCTCGATGCGCCCTCGCTCGACCGCGAGGTGCACGGCGAACGGCGCCTCCGCGGCGAGTGATCCGAGCGCCACGAGGCAATGCCGCGCCCGATCGTAGCCGTAGCGCCCGCGCGCGAGCCCCGCGATCCCGTCAGGGACGTCGACGATCGCGTGGACGGCGTAGAGGCTGCCCGCCGAGGCGTAGCGATACTTCGGAAACGGATCGCGGTCGGACGCCACCGGCGCGAGCACCGCGAGGAGCCCACCGACGAGCTCGCGATCGAGCGCGCCCGCGGCGCCGGAGCGCTGGGGCGCCGTCGTCGCGATCTGGTGGAGGGCGTCGGCGCGCGGCGCCTCGCCCTCGAACGTGCGGTAGCTCTTGCGCGGCCACGGCGACGCCAGCGTCGCGGGCGGGAGGTCGAGCACCCCGCTCGCCGCGTCGAACGCGAATCCTGCCTCGAGCTTGTGCCGGGCGTGCCCCTGGCCAGGAGCCTGCGCCTTGGTGCCGGGCTCGACCTTCGCCTCGCCGAGGTCGAGCGCGGCCAGCGCCGCGCGATCCACCTTGCCGTTCGACGTCAGCGGCAGCGCGGACAGGACCTGCAACTGCGCGGGCACCATGTAGCCCGGCAGCCGCTCGGCGAGCCAACGCTGCACCGCCTCGGGGACCAGCCGCTGCTCGTCGCCCGGCTCCACGTACGCGACCAGCCGCCGCGCGTGGCGATCTCCCCGCGCATCCACGAGCGCGCGCCGAATCTGCGGATGCTGCAGCAGGTGATGCTCGATCTCGCCGAGCTCGATCCGGTAGCCGCCGATCTTCACCTGGTGGTCCTGCCGGCCGAGGAACTCGATCGTGCCCTCCGGCTGCCAGCGCCCCAGATCCCCCGTCCGGTACAGCCGCTCGCCCGTCATCGGGTGCGTCACGAACCGCTCCGCCGTCTGCACCGGATCCCCGTAGTAGCCACGCGCCAGCCCAATGCCGCCGATGTAGAGCTCACCGGCCACCCCGACCGGCCGCGGATGCAGCCGCTCGTCCAGCACGTGGAACGTCTGGTTCCGCATCGGCCGGCCGTACGGGATGCTCACCCAGCTCGGATCGACCTGATCGATCGGATACCAGATCGACCAGATCGACGCCTCGGTCGCGCCGCCCAGGCTCACCACCCGGCAGCCGGGCGCGCGCGCGCGCACGCGATCGGGCAGCGTCACCGGAATCCAGTCCCCCGAGAGCAGCGCGAGCCGCAGCGTCCCCGGCAGCGCCTCGGCGTGCTCCACCAGCATCTCGAGGAGCGCGGGCACCGAGTTCCAGATCGTCACGCCCTCGTCCCGCAGCCACGAGAGCCACCGCTCGGGATCGCGCAGCGTCCCGGGCTCGGGCAACACCAGCGTGCCCCCCGCCCCGAGCACCCCGAACACGTCCCACACCGACAGATCGAACGACATCGACGACAGCCCGAACACCCGATCCGCGGGCCCCACGGCGTACTGCTCGTTGACGTCCAGGATCGTGTTGAGCGCGCTCCGGTGCTCGATCGCGACCCCCTTCGGCCGCCCGGTCGATCCGGACGTGAAGATCACGTACGCCAGATCGGACGGCGCGCGCAGCGGCGAAAGCGGGCCGGCGTCGTGCGCCATCCACGGCTCCTCCTCGCCGATCGTGATCACCGTGATCCCCGCCGGCCACACCGCACCGGCGTGCCGCCGCTGCGTCAGCACGATGCGCACCCCGCCCTGCGCAAGCAGCTCGTCCCGCCGCGCCTCCGGCAGCTCCGCCGCGATCGGCAGGTACGCACCGCCGCCGTGCAGCACGCCGAGCGCGCCCACGACCTGCTCCCAGCCCTTGTCCATCACGATCGCGACCAGCTCGTCGCGCGCCACCTCGTGCGCGCGAAGCTCCCGGCCGAGCCGCCGCCCGAGGCTCACAAGCTCGCGATACGTGAGCCGGCGCTCGGCGTCGACCACCGCGAGTGCGTCCGGACAGCGCCCGGCCTGCGCCTCGATCAAGTCGTGGAGCAGCCCGTCCCCGGTCGCGCCGGCCGTCGCGTTGATCGCGGCGAAGCGCTCGCGCTCGCGCCGCGGGGTCGCCAAAAGGTCCGGCGCCGTCCACGCCTCGTCGCGCTCGGCCAGCGCGCGGATCAGATCGAGGTACGCGTCGATCATCACGTCGATCATCCCGGCGGGGAACAGGCCGGCGACGACGTCCCAGTTGATCTGCAGCTCGCCGCGCAGCTCGAACACCTGATGATCGAACCAGACCTGCGGCGTCTGGGCGATCCCGTACGGCTCGGAGGCGAGCTCGACGCCCGACATGACCTCATCGCCGAGCAGCTCGCCGACCCCCAGGCCGCTGGTGAACACGACTGGAAACCGCGCGGCCTTCGCACCCCGCTGGCGCGCGAGCTCGCGCATCACGTCCACGCCGCTGACCAGCGCGTGGTCCATGCTCTCGAGCAACCGGTGCTGCTGCCGGCGCGCCCGCTCGAGGAAGCTCGTGCCGCCGGTGAGGTCGACCTCGACGAGCAGCACCGACGTGAAGTCGCCCACAATTTGGCCGATCTCGGCGTGCACCGGCGGCCGGTTGAAGTACGTGAGGTTGACCGTGAAGTGCGGCGACCGGCTGTACGCCCCGAGCACCTCACTGAACGCGGCGAGCAGGACGTTCGACGGGGTCAGCCCGTGCCGCGTCGTGCGTGCCTCGAGCGCGCTCCACGTCGCGGCATCGAGCCTTCGCGCGTGGTGCTCGAAGCGCGGCACGCCGATCGCCTCGGGGGGCACCGCGAGCGGCAGCTCCGGCCCGGGCGGCAGCGTGCCCGCCCGGTCGCGCCAGTACGCCCAGTCGCGCTCGCCGCGCTCGCTGCTCCGGGCCTCCGCAGACCACCGGACACAGTCCCGGAACGTGAGCGCGAGGGGTGCGAGCTCGGTGGCCTCGTCGCTGTAACAGCGCACCACCTCCTGCAAGATCACCTGGATGCTGTGCATGTCGGCGATCAACGCATCCAGGCCGATGAACAGCCGGACCACCCCCTCGCCGAGGCGCGCCGCGCAGAGCTCGAACAGCGGCCAGCGATCCGCCGGCATCACGCGGTGCGACATCGCCTCGCGCAGCTCGAGGAGCCGCGCCTCGCTCGGCGGCTCGACGAGCTCGATCGTGAACCGCGGCACCTCGGCGAGCACAACCTGCCGGCCATCGGCGTCGATCACCGCGCGCAGCATGTCGTGGCGCGAGATCACCTTGTCGAGCGCGCGCTCGAGGCGCGCCACGTCGAGCCCGCGCAGATCGAGCTCGGCGTACGCGTGAGCCGCGACCCCGCCGAGCTCGTAGAACGAACCGCGGCCTACCCAGTACGCGAGCTGGAGCGGCGTGAGCTCGAACGGCTGATAGCGGGCGTCAGGATCGAGCTCGAGCGGCGGCAACCCCGCGATCTCGCCGGTGGCGGCCGGGAGTGGTGCGAGGTGGCTGGCGAGCGCGGCGATCGTCGGGTGCTCGAACAGCTCGACGATCGTGAGCTCGCGCCCGAGCGCCTGCTGCAACCGCGCGCGGACCCGGGTCAGGAGCAGCGAGTGTCCGCCTGCGTCGAAGAAGTTGTCGGTGAGGCCCACCGACGGGACCCCGAGGACGTCCTGCCAGATCTCGCGGATCGTCCGCTCCAGCTCGGACTCCTCCGCGGCCGGCGGCTCCGCCGCCTCGTCACGATCCACGGTCGGGGCCGGCAGGCGGAGCCGGTCCACCTTGCCGTTGGGCGACATCGGCAGCGCGGGAAGGACGACGAACGCCGACGGCACCATGAAGTCCGGCAGCGTGGCCTTCAGGTGGTCCCGCAGCGCGCGCTGCGAAGGGTTGGGCTCGCCGAGCACCACGTACGCCACGAGGCGCCGGTCGCCCGCGATGTCCTGCGGCACCACCACGCACGAGCGCACGTCCGGGTGGGCCGAGAGCGCGGCCTCGATCTCGCCGAGCTCGATCCGGTGGCCCCGGATCTTCACCTGGTGATCGGCGCGCCCGAGGAACTCGAGGGCGCCGTCAGGCCGGAAGCGGACGAGATCGCCGGTGCGGTAGAGCCGCTCGCCAGGCGAGAACGGATCGGGGACAAACCGTTCCGCCGTCAGCCCCGGGCGCCCGAGGTACCCGCGCGCGAGCCCGGCGCCGCCGATGAACAGCTCCCCCGTCACCCCCACCGGCACGGGCGCGCCGCGAGGATCGAGCACGTGGAGCCGCGTGTTGGCGATCGCCGGGCCGATCAGCACCGGTCCGTCCGTCGCGTCGAGCTTCTGCGTGCACGAGAAGATCGTCGTCTCGGTGGGCCCGTAGATGTTCCACACCGCCCCGGCACGCGCGACGAGGCGATCGCAGAGCTCCCGCGACACGGCCTCTCCACCGGCCACGAGCCGGAAGGAGGGACGGCCTTTCCAGCCCGCGTCGACCAGCATCTGCCAGGTCGCGGGCGTGGCCTGCATGAGCGTGATCGTCGACGATTCGTCGAGCCGGCGGGCGAGCGCGGCGCCGTCGAGCGCGAGCTCGCGAGGCGCGATCTCCAGCCGCGCGCCCGCCATGAGCGGCAGGAAGATGTCCAGCCCTGCGAAGTCGAACGAGATGTTGTTCACGGCGAGCAGGTGATCGGACGCCGCGATCCCGTGCCGCGCGGCCGTGGCGTGGAGCACGTTGACCATGGCCCGGTGGAGCAGCGCGACGCCCTTGGGCCTGCCGGTCGAGCCCGAGGTGTAGATGACGTTGGAGAGGTGATCCGCGGTCGCCAGCGGTGACGGCGCCGTCACCGGCCACGCCGCGATCGCGGCCGCGTCGACGTCGATCCGCACCACGCGCGCCGCGCACGCCGGCGCGGGGCGGGAGCTTCGCGCCTCGGTGAGCAACACCGAAACCCGGGCGTCGTCGATCATGAACGCCAGGCGATCGGCCGGGTACCTGGGGTCGAGCGGCACGTAAGCGCCGCCCGCCTTGAGGATCCCGAGCACGCCCACCACCATCTCCGCGGATCGCTCCACGCACAGCCCGACCAGGACCTCCGGCCCGACCCCCAGCGACCGGAGGTGGTGCGCCAGTTGGTTCGCGCGCTCGTCCAGCGCTCGATAGGTGAGCGCTCGGTCCTCGAAGACCACCGCCACGGCGTCGGGCGTCCGCGCGACCTGGGCCTCGAACAGCTCGTGGACGCAGCGATCGCGCGGGACCTCCATCGCCGTCTCGTTCCACGTCGAAAGCTCGCGCCGCTCCGCGGCGGTGAGCAGCGGCAGCTCCGAGATCCGCCGGCCGGGGTCGGCCGCGAGGCCCTCGGCCAGCACGCAGAGGTGCCCGGCCATGCGCTCGATCGCCCAGGCGTCGAAGAGATCGGTCGCGTACTCGATCGTCGCGGCGATCTGCTCGCTCTCCTCCCGCATCGTGAGGCCGAGCTCGAACTTGGCCGTGCCCTCGATGCCGCCGTCGGGCCGCTGCAGCTCCACGGTCCACGACATCCCCGGGACGGCGAGCTCCGGCAGCGGCGTGTTCTCGAACACGAAGCTGGCCCGGAACAGCGGCGTGAGATCGCGGCCGCGCTCGGCGCCGACAGCGTTCACGATCCGGTCGAAGGGCACGGCCTGGTGCTCGAGCGCGGCCCCGACGATGCCGCGCAGCCGGCGCAGCAAGGTCACGCCATCCGGATCGCCCGACAGATCGCACCGCAGCACGAGCGTGTTCGCGAAGAAGCCGAAGAGCTCGCGCAGCTCCGGCCGCTCGCGCGCCGCCGCGACCGTGCCGATCCCGAAGTCCACCTGCTGCGAGTAGCGGTGCAGCAGCGACGCCCACGCCGCGAGCAGCACCGCGTACAGCGTGCAGGACTCGCGGCGGGCCAGCTCCTTGAGGGCCGCGATCAGCTCCGCCGGGAGCGTGAACGTGTACGCGTCGCCGGCGTGGCTCGGGCCTCGCGCCGCCGTCCGCGACGTCGGGAGCTCGAGCCGCGGCAGCCCCGCGAGGGTCTGCTTCCACCACGCCGTGGACCGCTGGAGGGCCTCGCCCTGGAGCGCCTCCTCTTGCCACCGGCAGAAGTCCGTGTAGCGAACCGGCAGCGCGGGGAGGCGGGCGGGCCGCTCCGCGCGAATGCTCGCGTAGAGCTCGGCCAGATCGCGGAGCAGGACGCCGACCGACCACCCATCGGTGATGATGTGGTGCAGATCGAGGAAGAGGACGTGGTCCTCGTCGCCGAGCGCGACCAGGGTCGTTCGCACGAGCGGCCCGCGGGCGAGATCGAACGGAATCGCGGCGCGCTCGGCCGCGCACCGCGAGAGCTCCGCCTCTCGATCGCCCGCGGGGACGGCGCGCAGATCGATGACCGGCAGCTCCCAGGCGCGAGGGCCGGCGTGCGGGCCGCTGACGAGGCTCGGCCGCCCGTCCAGCTCGGGGAACGTGGCCCTCAGCATCGCGTGTCGCTCCGCGACCGCGGAAAGGCTCGCCTTGAGCGCGACGCGAGCGAGCGCGCCCTTCATGCGCAGCTCGACGTGAACGTTGTAGAGCGCGCTCCCGGGCACCAGCCGATCGAGGAACCAGAGCCGCGCCTGACCGGCCGAGACGGGGGCCGGCTCCGTCTCCGGCGCCGATGCGCGAGGGATCGGCGCTCTGGCGGGGACGTCGCCGCCTCGCAGGAAGGAGATGATCTCCATCTTGCGATCGGCGATCGCCTGCCGGAGCTCCGGCGTCAGCGCCCCCTTGGGCGCCTTGAACACCAGGTTCTCGCCGTCGACACGCAGCGCCACGCCACGGGCTTCGGCGGTGAGCAGGATCTCCTTGACGTTCACAGTATTCCCTCTTCTTGTTCGTCGTCGTCTGCCGCCGAGCTCGGCGTGCCCGGAGGTGATGCGGGCGACTGCAACTGCACCGCGACCCGGAGGCGCTCTTCGAGGAGGTGCTCCCCGATCGCCGAGGCCGTGGGATATCGCCACAGCAAGGTGGCGGAGAGCTGGATGCCGAACCGCGCCTCCAGGCGATGGCGCAGCTCGAGGCCCATCAACGAGTCCATCCCGAGGCTGGTGAGCGGCTCGTCCAGGTCGAGCCGTTCCTCCGGGATGCGCAGCACCTGCGAGACCTGCGCGCGGAGCACCGCCTGCACCAGCGCGGTCCGCTCGGCGGGTCCGGCCATCGTCAGTCGATCGAGCAGCGCGCGCTCCTCCGCGTGCGCCTCGGCGCCCTCCCGGCCGGTGGACCGGAGCCGCGACCAGAGCCGCGATGAGGCCACCGCCGGGTGGAGGTCTGCCCACCGCGACACGTCGAGCGGGACGACGCCGATCTGCGCATGGTCGCTCTCGAGCAGGCGGGCCAGCACCGCGAGGCCCTCGTCGAGGGTCAGGTTCCGGACCCCGCCGGCGGCCAGCCGCTCGCCGCGGTTCGCCTGCGCCGCCGCCAGGCCCGCCTCGGAGAACGCGCCCCAGTCGATGCTGAGCGCCGGGAGCCCGAGCGCCCGCCGGTGGTGCGAAAGCGCGTCGAGGAACGTGTTGGCCGCGGCGTAGTTGCCCTGCCCCGGCGTGCCCAGGAGCCCGGCGGCCGATGCGTACATCACGAAGAAGGACAGCGAAAGCTCGCGCGTCAGCGCGTGCAGGTGCAAGGCGCCCCGGACCTTGGACGCCATCACCGTGCGAAACCGCGCGGGCGTCTGCTGCAGGAGCAGCCCGTCGTCGAGGACGCCCGCGGCGTGGACGACGCCGCGGAGCGGCAGTCCGGACGCGTCGATCTCGCGCAGCACCCGCTCGAGCGCCGCCCGATCGGCGACGTCCGCGCGGGCCACCGTCACGCGCGCGCCCTTCGCCTCGAGCGCCGCCACGGCGGCCTGCTGCGCCGGGGTCGTCGCCCCGGATCGCCCCACCAGCACCAGGTGGCCGGCGCCCTGCTCCGCCAGCCATCCGGCGACGGAGAGCCCCAGCCCGCCCAGGCCGCCGGTCACCAGGTAGCTACCGTCTCGGCGGACGCGCGCGCCTGCCGGCAGGTCCTGCACGCGCCGTCGCTCGAGCGATCGGCGCGAAAGCCGCGCCACGTGGCGCTCGCCGCCGCGCCACGCCACCTCGTCCTCGGCGTCGTCGGCCAGGAGCTCCGCTAGCACGGCGTCGATCTCCCCCGCGGGGCGGTCCGGATCGAGGTCGACCCGGGCACAACGCAAGCGCGTGTGCTCCGCCGCGATGACGCGGCCCAGCCCCAGCGCCATCGCCTGCGCGGCTGCCACCCGATGCCGGGAGCCGCCGCCGAGCGGCTGCGCACCTCGGGTCACGAGCCACAGGCGCGGCAGGTCTCGATCGGCAGCCGCGGCCAGCGCCTTCACCGTGGCGAGCACGCTATCGCAGCCGCACGCAAGCGCCGTCTCGATCGCGTCGGTGTCGAGCTCGCCGCCCGCCTCGAGGTTGCCCAGGTGCACCACCCCCGTGGGGAGCTGCCCGCCGAACGCCGCCCCGAAAAGCGCGCGCGCACCCGCGGCGTCCTCGGGGATCGCCGCGTGCACGGCCAGGTGTCCCGCGGCCTCGAGCGCCGCGCGCGCCCTTTCGCCGAGCTCGCCTCCGCCGAGCAGGAGCCACCGGCCCGCCGCGCGTGCGGGCGCGGGCACCGCGGCGCGCTCCCAGTCGAGCTCGAGGAACCCTTCGTCCTCGGCCTCGCGCGGGCGGCGCTCCTCGGCGAGCCGCTGACTGATGAGGCCAGAGATCTCCGCGACCACGACCCCCGCGCTATCCGCGATCCGGAGGTCGAGGCTCCGCCGGCCTTCGGACACCACGCGACTCCTCGCATGACACCACAGCTCCCCCGTCGGCCGGCGCCACAGCCGCAGCGCGCCCACCTCGACCGGCACCCACGGCGCCCGCTCGCCGTCCCGCGGGCTGCCCACCTGCAGACAGGCATCCAGCAGCGCCGGGTGCAGCCGGTAGGCCGCCGGCGACCCGGCTGCCTCGGGGAGCAGGACGCGCCCGAGCGCTTCGTCCTCCCCACGCCAGAGCTCCACGAGCCCCTGGAACGCCGGACCGTACTGCACCCCCCGCGCGGCGAGCTCCGCGTAGAAGGTCGCGATCGGTGCGTCGACCTCAAGTCGAGCGCGCAGCGCCTCCAGGTCGAGCCTCGCCGGCGCCTCGGCGCGCGGGGTCCGGTTGAGCGCGCCTCGGCAGTGCACCTGCCACGAGCCGCGCTCCGCGCCCGGCACTTGGCTCGCGATCTGGAACCGCAGGCCGGCGGGCTCGCCGGTCGTCACCATCTGCACCGTCACCGCCGCGTCGTCCGAGAACGCCAGGGCGTGCGACAGCGCCACGCCGGCGAGCTCGCAGGGACCTTGGCCGACGACCTCCGCGCAGAGCGCCATCTCCAGGAACGCCGCGCCCGGGAACACGGCCACGCCATGGATCCGGTGATCGTGGAGCCACGGCAAACGCCGGGCGCTCAGGGTCGTCTCCCAGAGGCTGGTCCCTGGCTGGATCGAGAGCGTCTGACGCTCGCCCAGGAGCGGGTGGCCGCCCGCGTGGCCACGACCGCCGCGGCTCGCCTCGGAGCCGGCTTCCGCCTCGATCCAGTGCCGCTCTCGTTGCCACGCGTAGGTCGGCAACGGCACGCGCCGGTGACCGGCGTCGAACAGCCGATCCCAGGCCACGACGTGACCTCGCGCCCACAGCGCGCCCAGCGCCTCGAGCATCGCCGCGCGCTCGTCCTGGCCGCGGCGCAACGAGCCCACCGCCAGGCCCTGCCGCGCCGTCGCGTGGAGCAGCTCCTCGATCGCCGGCACCAGAATGGGATGCGGGCTCACCTCCACGAACAGCCCGTGGCCGTCCGCGAGCAGGGCCTGCACGACCTCGATGAACCGCACCGGCAGCCGCAAGTTGTCGGCCCAGTAGGAGGCCAGGAGCTCCTGTCCCTCCACCGCCGCCCCGGTCACCGTCGAACGCATCGGCACCGTCGAACGGCGCGGCGTGAGACCGGACAGGTCCGCGACCAACTCCTCGCGCAGCCCGTCCACCTGCGGGCTGTGGCTGGCCACGTCCACCTTCACGCGCCGGCAGAACACGCCCCGTGCCTCCAGCGCCGCCATCACCTCGCCCAGCGCACCCGGATCGCCTGCCACCACCGTCGAGCGTGGGCCGTTGCTCGCCGCCACGCTCAGCCGATCCTGGTATCCCGAAAGCGCCGCCTCGGCCTCGGCCGCGGGCAGCTCCACGACCGCCATCTCTCCCCGCCCGCTGATCCGCCGGAGCAGCCGGCTGCGCCGGCAGATGACCGCCGCGGCGTCCTCGAGCGACAGCGCGCCCGCCACGTGCGCGGCCGCGACCTCGCCCATGCTGTGGCCGATCACCACCGCCGGTTCGATGCCGCGCGACCGCCACAACGCGGCGAGCCCCACCTGGATCGCGAACAGGAGCGGCTGCACCACGTCGATCTGGCTCAGCTTCGAGCCCGCCTCGTCGGCGCCGAGCTCCGCAAGCACCGACCACCCCGCCTCGGCCCGGATCGCCCGATCGCACGCCATTAGCGCGTCGCGGAAGACCGGCTCCTCGGTCAGGAGCATCCGGCCCATGCCGATCCACTGCGCGCCCTGACCCGGGAACACGAACACCACGCGGCCCGGCCCGCCGGCGCCGAGGCGCCCGCGCGAGACGCCCGCCGGCGACGCGCCTCGCGCCACCGCGGACAACGACTCCGCGAGCGCCTCGCGCGCGGTCGCCACCACCGCGAGCCGATGCGGCAGCTCGCTGCGCGTGGTCGCCAGGCTGAACGCCACGTCGCCGAGCTGTAGCTCGGGATGCGCCCCGAGGTGTGCCGAAAGCCGTCCCGCCTGTGCTTCCAGCGCCGCCATGCTCCGGGCCGACAGCACCAAAAGCTCCGGCTGAGCCTTCGCTTTCGTCGGCGCCGCCGTCACGGCCGGCACCTCCGCGAGCACCACGTGCGCGTTGGTCCCGCTGATCCCGAACGAGCTCACGCCGGCCACACGGCGCCGGTCGCTGCGCCGAAAGGGCACCGCCTCGGTCGGGATCGCGAAGGGCGTGCCCTCGAACGAGATGCTCGGGTTCAGCGTCCGGAAGTGCAGGTTCTTCGGGATCACCTCGTGCTCGAGCGAGAGCACCACCTTCATCAGCCCGGCGACTCCCGCGGCGGCCTCGAGGTGCCCGAGGTTCGTCTTCACCGCGCCGAGCACGCACGGCGAGCCATCGGCCCGCGGCCCGCCGATCACCTCGCGGAGCGCGGCCGCCTCGATCGGATCGCCCAGCGGCGTCCCCGTGCCGTGCATCTCCACGTAGCCCACCTCGTCGGACGACACACGCGCGCGCGAAAGCGCCGTGCGGAGCAGCGCCTGCTGCGAGAGCACGTTGGGGGCGGTCAGACCGGCCGATCGCCCGTCCTGGTTCACCGCCCAGCCCTCGATCACGGCGCGGATGTGGTCGCCGTCGCGCCGTGCGTCCGACAGCCGCTTGAGCACCAAAAGCCCGCAGCCCTCGCCGCGGACGAAGCCGTTCGCCCGCGAGTCCAGCGTCTTGCAGCGACCATCCGGGGACAGGGCCTGGGTCCCCGCCACCAACGCCATCGTGTAGGGCGACAGCAGGAGCGTGACCCCACCCGCGATCGCCACATCGCAGTCCCCCGCGCGCAGCCCCTGGCACGCCAGCGCGATCGAGACCAGCGACGAGGAGCACGCCGTGTCCACGGAGATGCTCGGCCCCTGCAACCCGAGCGTGTACGAGATCCGGCCGCTCGCGGTGCTCAGCTGGTTGCCGAGGGCGGTGTACGCGTCGACGTCGGAGGTGCCCCGCAGGATCAACCGGTGCTGGTAGTCGAGCGAGTTGAAGCCGACGTAGACGCCCGTCGCGGTGCCCGAGAGCGCCTCCGGCCGCTGTCCGGCGTCCTCCAGCGCTTCCCACGCGATCTCGAGCAAGAGACGCTGCTGCGGATCGAGGCTCTCGGCCTCGCGCGGCGAGATGCCGAAGAACGCCGCGTCGAAGCCATCGACCCGATCGAGCAGCGCCGCGGATCGCGCCGCGGGTTTGTCGCCGGGGAGCGCCTCGGCCGGCCACCGATCGGCCGGGATCTCGCGAATCGCGTCGACGCCACGCACCAGCAGATCCCAGTAGGCGTCCGGACTGTCACCGCCCCCCGGAAACCGGCAGGCCATCCCCACGATCGCCAGCGGCTCGTGCTGGCCGCGCTCCACCACATCACCGTCCGGTGCGGGGAGCGGGGCGACCGAGGGTGCCTCGGCCGCCGGGAGGTCCAGACACGAGAGCAGGTGCTGGGCCAGCGGCGCCACCGCCGGAAACGTGAAGAACAGCGTCGGCTGGAGCCGGAGCCCCAGGCTCTTCTCGAGACGGTTGCGCATCTCGAGGCTCATCAGCGAGTCCAGGCCCAGGCTCTGGAACGGCGTGCCGCGATCGATGCGCGCCGGCGGAACGCGCAGGACCTGACCGAGCTGCTCGGTCACGTGGGCCGCGATCCGCTCCACGCGGTCCGCCGGCGGCGCCTTCGCCAGCACCTCGCGGAGCCCGGAGGGCGCGGGCCCCGCGGGGCGAGCCAGCTCGAGCGGCAGCTCGGAGAGGTAACGCGTACCCGCTGCCTGCGGCGTCGCCTCGAGCCACCGGCGCAGCGAGAGCCGGAACAGCGCCACCTCGGCGCGCGGGTGCGCGAGCACGCGGCCGAACAGCTCGGTGCCCTCCGCCGCCGTGAGGGCCCCGATGCCCCGAGCCGAGAGCCGGAGCCCGCGGCCGTCCTCGACCGCCACGCCCAGCTCCGCGAACAGGCCCCACTGGATGCTCGTCGCCGGCAACCCCTCTGCGGCGCGTGCATGAGCCAGCGCGTCGAGGAAGGCATTACACGCCGCATAGGCCGCCAACCCCGGCACGCCCAGGACCGACGCCATGGACGAGTACATCACGAAGAAGTCGAGCGGCATCTCCCGCGTCGCTTCGTGCAGGTTCCACGCGCCGAGGATCTTCGGCCTCGCGGTGGCCAGGAGCTCCACGTCCGCAAGCTCCAGCACCGTGCGGTCTGCCACCACCGCCGCGGCGTGCACCACGCCGCGCAGCGGCGGTAGATCACGCGAGATCTCACCGACGATCCGATCGACGTCGGCCCGGCGCGAGATGTCACCCTGGACCGCGAGCACCTTCGCGCCGAGCTCCTCCATCGCGCCGATCGACGCACGCGCGGCCTCCCCCGGCGCGCTCCGGCCCAAAAGCACCAGGGAACGCGCGCCCTGCTCGACCATCCAGCGCGCCAGCACGAGGCCGAGCCCACCCAGCCCGCCCGCGATGAGGTACGTCCGATCCGCCGCGATCTTCGCCGGCAGCACGCCCGCTCGCGCCGGCGTGCCCAGGCTCGTCCGCACGAGACGCGCTACGAACCGGCCCTCCGCGCGCAGCGCGATCTGCTCCTCACCGTCGCCCGCGAGGAGCTCGCGCGCAAGGAGTTCTGCCTCGCCGGACAGCGGCACCGCCGGCAGATCGATGCACGTCCACTCGAGCTCCGGGTGCTCCATCGCCGCCGCGCGCGAAAGCCCCCACAGCGGCGCCTGGGCCGCCGAGACCGGACCGGTCCCCACCGCCTGCGCCGCGCGCGTCACCAGGACGAGCCGCGGCGGGTTCCGGAACGCGCGCCGCACGATCGCCTGCGCCAGCACCACCGCTGCGTGCGTTCCGCGGCGAAGATCCGCCTCGAGCGTCGCGGGCGTCGTCTCTGCCCGGGGCGCGGAATCGAGGCTCCCGCAGTGGACCACGCCGCGACAGGCGCCCGCGAGCAGCCGGGAGAGCTCCACCGGCTCGGCCGCGTCGATCTCGATGCACGCCTCGCCCCGTGCGCGCAGCGCCTTCGCCAGCTCCGCGCCGGTGTCGTGCGCGTCGCGGAGGATGATCCACGGCGTTTGCTCACGAGGCCGCGCCTGCGCAGGAGCCCGGGCCGGCAGCTCGCGGTGACGCCAGGCCACGCCGTGGACGAAGTCGTCGAACGGATCGGTCGCGGTCGTACGCGGCGCGAGCTGCGCGTCGCTGAGCTCGAGGAGAACGCCGCCGTCGTCGTCGAGGACCGCGAGCTTCAGGTCTCGCGCGTCGCCGCGGACGTGCACCCAGACCTGCGTCGGCGGGCGCGCGTGCATCCGCACGCGGCCAAACCCGATCGGCACGAGCGTGCGCTCCGCCGAACGCGCGCACACCAGCGCCATCATCACCTGGAAGCAACCATCGAGCAGCGCCGGATGAGCCTGATAGTCGGCCGCCTCGCCCAAGAGCTCCGGCGGCATGCGCACGAGGCCAATCGCCTCGCCGTCTCCCACCCAGATCCGCTCCACACTGCGAAGCCGGGGTCCGTACGCCACGCCAAGCTGCTCGAAACGCGCATAGTGCTCGGCCGCGTCCACTACGCCCGCGCAGCGCGCCTGGATCTCCGTCGGCGTCGTCTCGCACGGCTGCCGCGTCCGCGGCGCGACGTGGAGCTCCGCGACCGCGTGGCGCGTCCACGCCTCCGCTCCCTCCGCGCGACACGCGATCGCCACCGTGGCGCGTCCCGCCTCCCGCGCGATCGCCACCTGGAGCGCGCCGCAGGGCAGCGCCAGCATCCGCTCGAAGCGCACGCCGACGAGCTCGAATCCGTCCACACCGTACAGCGCGGCGCCCGCTGCGAGCGCCATCTCGAGGTACACCCCGCCCGGCAAGATCGCCTCGCCGCCGAGCCGGTGCTCGACGAGCCACGGCGCAGCGTCGAGGATCGCCGGCTGCTCCCAGAGCCGCTCCTCGGGGTGCAGCGAGGATGCGAACGGTACGCCCAGGAGCGGGTGCTCCCCGGCAGCGCGGGAGCTCCGCGGCGCCGCCCGGAGCGGCCGGACCTCCGGCCAGTATCGCTGGCGCTGGAACGCGTACGTCGGCAGGTCGACCCGCCGGAGGCGCGGTTGCCTCCCGGGCTCGCCGCTCGCCATGTCGCCGAGCAGCTCGAAGCACGCGCGGAGGTCGACGCGCTGACCGTGGGCGTGCAGCGCGCCGAGCGACATCAGCATGCGTGCGAGATCGCCGTCGTCGCGCCGCAGCGAGCCGACGACCGCGCCCGCCGCGGCGGCTCCTCCCTCGAGCGTCTCGGTCAGCGCGGGCGCGAGCACCGGGTGCGGGCTGACCTCGACGAAACAGCGGTGCTCGTCCGCGATCGCTCGCTGCACGGCGTCCGCAAACCGGACGGTCTGGCGGAGGTTCTGGTACCAGTACGCGGAATCCAGCTCGCCGCCCGCCACCGGCCCGCCCGTCACCGTCGAGTAGAGCGGGATCGCCGCCGCGCGCGGCGTGATGCCCGAAAGCGCAGTGACGAGCTCCTCCTCCACCGCCTCCACCTGCGCGCTGTGCGACGCGTAGTCCACGCGCACCTTGCGCGCGTAGATCTGCGCGCCCGCGAGCCGGTCGAGCAGGGTCTCAATCGCCTCGGGCTCGCCCGCGACCACCACCGCGCGCGGGCTGCTCACCGCTGCGATCGCCACTCGCGCGCCGAACGGGGCGAGGTACGGGGCGAGCGCGGCGGCGCTGAGCTCCACCGCCGCCATCGCGCCCCGGCCGGCGAGCCGGGTCAGCGCGCGGCTGCGCAGGGCGACCACCGCGGCAGCGTCCTCGAGCGACAGCGCACCGGCCACGTACGCCGCGGCGATCTCGCCCTGGCTGTGCCCGATCACCGCATCCGGCGCGACGCCCATCGCGCGCCACAGCGCCGCGAGCCCGATCATCACCGCGAACAGCGCGGGCTGCACCACATCGACCCGCTCGAGGCTCGGCGCGCCCGGCTCGCCGCGGAGCACCGCCAGCAAGGACCAATCCACGTGCGGCGAAAGCGCGCGCTCGCACGCCGCGATCTGATCGCGGAACACCGGCACCGTGTCGAGCAGCGCGCGCGCCATGCCCGGCCACTGCGAGCCCTGCCCCGGGAACACGAACACGACCTTGCCGCCACCGGTGGACGAGCCCACCACCGCGTGCGGCGTCGGCTCTCCCCGCGCGACGGACGTCAGCGCGTCGAGCAGCCCGGCCCGATCGCGGGCGACCAGCGCCGCACGATGCTCGAGCTGCGCGCGGGTGGTGGCCAGCGAGTACGCGACATCGAGCAGCGGGAGCCCGGGATGCGCCTCGAGGTGCTCGCGCAATCGCGCGGCCTGGGCAGCCAGCGCGGCCTCGCTCCGGGCCGACAGCAGCGCCGGCACCGCGGGCGAAGCTCCGCCCGCCCCCTCCGGCGGCTCCTCGAAAGGCGGCGCCTGCTCCAGGATCACGTGCGCGTTGGTGCCGCTGACCCCGAACGCCGACACGCCGGCCCGCCGCGGTCGCCCTTCCACGACCCAGGGCACCGGCTCGTTCAAGAGCCGCACCGCCCCCATTGACCAGTCGACGTGCGGCGATGGCTCCGCCGCGTGCAGCGTCCGCGGCATCACCCCGTGCTGCATCGCCAGCACCATCTTGATGACCCCGCCCACGCCCGCCGCCGCCTGGGTATGGCCCAGGTTGGACTTCAGGCTCCCGAGCCACAGCGGACGATCTTCGGATCGATCTCGCCCGTAGGTCGAAAGCAGCGCGTGCGCCTCGATCGGATCGCCCAGCCTCGTGCCCGTGCCGTGCGCCTCCACGACGTCGACGTCGTCGGGGCGGAGCCGCGCGTCCGCGAGCGCCTCGCGGATCAACCGCTCCTGGGCCGGCCCGCTCGGCGCCGTCAGCCCCTGGCTCCTGCCGTCCTGGTTGACCGCCGAGCCGCGCAGCACCGCGAGCACCGGATGGCCGTGGCGCCGCGCGTCCGACAGCCGCTCGAGCACCAGCATGCCGGCGCCCTCGCCCCAGCCCGTCCCATCCGCCGCCGCCGAGAACGCCTTGCACCGGCCATCCGGCGAAAGCCCGCGCTGGCGGCTGAACGTGATGAACATGCCCGGGGTCGCCATCACCGTGACCCCACCCGCCAGCGCGAGCGTGCACTCGCCCCGGCGCAGCGACTGAACAGCGAGGTGGATCGCCACCAGCGACGAGCTACACGCCGTGTCCACGGTGAGGCTGGGACCGTGCAGCCCCAGCGCGTACGCGATCCGCCCCGACGCCACGCTCGGCAGGCTGCCAAGGCCGGCGTAGGCCTCGAGATCGCCCGGGGCCTCGCGCAGCAGCGTCGCGTAGTCGCTGTAGACCACCCCCACGAACACGCCGGTCTGGGAGCCGTGCAGCGTCGTCGGGGCAAGGCCCGCGCGCTCCACGGCCTCCCACGTCGTCTCGAGCAGCAGCCGGTGCTGCGGATCGACCGCCAGCGCCTCGCGCGGGCTGATCCCGAAGAGCTCGGCATCGAACTGATCGGCATCGTGGAGGAAGCCTCCCTCGCGCGTGTAGGTCTTGCCCACGGCCTCCGGATCGGGATCGTAGAGCGTCGCCACGTCCCAGCCGCGGTTGTCCGGAAAACCGGAGATGGTGTCGCGCCCCTCGGCCAGGAGCTGCCACAGGTCCTCGGGCATGCGCACGCCGCCGGAGAACCGACAGCCCATCGCCACAATCGCGATCGGCTCGTCGGCGCCGGCCCTCGGATCAGGCGCAGGCGCGGGCGCGGCCTCGGGCTGTCCCCCGAACAACTGGTGGGCGAGGAAGCGCGCGAGCGCTCCGGGCGTCGGGTGATCGAACAGCAGGGTGGTGTGCAGCCGGGCGGCCGTCGCGTCAGCCAGGCGGCCGCGGAGCTCGACCGCCATCAACGAGTCGAGCCCCAGCTCTCGCAACGGCCGCTCGGCCGGCACGGTGCTGGGATCTCCCAGGCCGAGCACGCCTGCGACCTCCACGCGTACCCGCTCGAGCAGGGCGCGCTCGCGGTCCTCGGCCGACAGCGCGCCGAGACGGTGCTGGAGCGAGGGGGCCGCCGCGGCGTGCGCGACCACCGGACGCGCGGCAGGGCCCCCGGCCAGGCCACGGAGCACCGGGGACCTGGCGTGGGCGTACGAGCGCAGCGCGGCGGCATCGAACCGCGCCGGGACGAGCGCAGCGTCGGGTCGCGCGAGGGCGGCGTCGAACAACGCGAGTCCGTCGTCCGGCGACAGCGGGCGCAGGCCGCCGCGCTCGATCCGCTCGAGATCGACATCGGTGAGGCGCGCGTCCATCCCGGCGCCGGTCTGCCAGAGCCCCCAGGCGAGCGCGAGCGCGGGGAGCCCCTGGGTGCGGCGATGGTGGGCCAGCGCGTCGAGAAACGCGTTGGCCGCGGCGTAGCTGGCCTGGCCGGCGCCGCCGACCACCCCCGAGACGGAGGAGAACAGGACGAACGCGGACAGCTCCAGCGCCCGCGTCAACTCGTGCAGGTGCACGGCGGCGTCGAGCTTGGCGCCGAGGACGGCGCGCAGCCGCTCCGGCGTGAGCGCACCGAGGTCGTTGCTGTCGATCACGCCCGCGGCATGAATGACCGCGGTCAGCGGATGCTCGCGCGGGATCCCGGCCAGCAGCGCCTCGAGCGCGGCCCGGTCGGCGGCATCACACGCGGCGATGGTGACGCGTGCCCCGGCGGCCTCGAGCTCGCGGCCGAGCGCGTCGGCGCCGGGAGCCGCGGGGCCCTGCCGCGACACGAGCACGAGGTGCGCCACGCCGTGGGCGCGGACGAGGTGGCGGGCGAGCAACCCGCCGAGGGCCCCGGTGCCGCCGGTGATCAGCACCGTGCCCCCCGGCGCGAGCGGCCGCGGCACGGTGAGCGCTCGCTCGACCCGCGCCGGCGCGAGCCGAGGGACCAGACATGTCCCCCGGCGCAGCGCGAGCTGGGTCTCCGCCGCGTCTCCTCCGGTGAACCGCACCTCGC
Organism: Polyangium jinanense; assembly: GCF_028435265.1. GTDB lineage: Bacteria > Myxococcota_A > Polyangia > Polyangiales > Polyangiaceae > Polyangium > Polyangium jinanense. Next base: position 52,047 of record NZ_JAGTJK010000060.1, read on the forward strand.
GCGAGGCCTCGGTGTCGTCGCTGTCGACCAGCAAGATGGATCGATCGAGGTGCTCGCTCTGCGCGGACCGGACCAGTCCCCACAGCGGTGCGTGGACGAGGTCGGGCACGTCCTCGCCGGAGCGCGCGGCAACCGCCCCGCGGGTCAGCACGACGAGGCGCGACGAGGCCAACCGCTCGTCGGCGAGCCACGCCTGGAGCTGCGCGAGCAGCCGCGCGGTGGCCTCGTGAGCCCCGGCGATCACGTCGGCTGGCGCCGCGGCGGCGCCGCGCGAGCACCACGGCACCACGACCGCATCAGGAGCCGAGGCGCCGCGATCGAGCGCGGCGATCAGCGCGGCGAGATCGGGGTGGCGCTCGAGCGCAACACCGGCGGGCCCTAGCTCGAGCCCCTCGGGTGCACCGACGAGCGTCCAGCGCTCGGATCGCTGCGGCGCGGGAGCGATCGACAGCTCGGTCCACTCGAGCCGCAGCAGCGCGTCCTCCGCGCGGCTGGCTCTCGGCGCATCGAGCCAGTGCCGCTGGCGCTGGAACGCGTACGTCGGCAGCTCGACCCGCCGCGGGCGGATCGCAACTTCGCGTCGATCGAAGTACGCGCTCCAGTCGACGCGGTGGCCGCGCGTGTGCAGCGCGCCGACCGCCGCCGCGACGGTCACGTCCTCCGGCTGATCCTTGCGCAGGATCGCCACGACGCCCGCCCGCTCGCCCTCGTGCGTCACAGGCTCCACCGCGTCCTGCGCCAGCGCGGACAGCACGGCGTGCGGCCCGAGCTCGAGGAAGGTGTGGACGCCCTCGCCGTGCAGCGCGCGGATCCCGTCGGCGAACCGCACCGCCTGCCGGACGTGGTCGACCCAGTACCCCGGCGAGCTCAGCTCCGCGTCCGTCGCCATCCGCCCCGTCACGTTCGACGCGATCGGGATCTGCGCAGGCCGGTACGTGAGCCCCTCCGCGACCCGCCGGAAGGCCTCCAGCATCCCGTCCATGTGGTGCGAGTGGAACGCGTGGCTCACCCGCAGCCGCGTCGTCTTCCGCCCCTGCGCCTCGAACCGCGCGGCCACCTCCCCCACCGCCGCCGCGTCCCCGCTCACCACCGTCGACGTCGGCCCGTTGATCGCCGCGATCTCCGCGCCCGCCGCCCGCCGCGCCGCCAGCAGCGCCCGCACCTCTTGCTCGGACGCCTGCACGGTCACCATCGCCCCGCCACCCGGCAGCCCCTGCATGAGCCGCGCGCGCGCGCCCACCAGCGCGCACGCGTCCGGCAGCGACAGCACCCCGGCGACGTGCGCCGCCACGAGCTCCCCGATCGAGTGCCCGAGCAAGAGGTCGACCTTACCGCCCCACGACGCGAGCAGCCGGAACAGCGCGACCTCCAGCGCGAACAGCGCCCGCTGCGCGTACAAGGTCTCGTCGAGCAGCGCCGCGGCCTCGCTCCCCTCGGCGGCGAACATCACCTCGCGCAGCGGCCGCCCTCCCTCGGCAACCGCGGCGTCGAGGTACGCGCACGCCGCGTCGAGGGTCTCCCGGAACACCGGGTACGCGTCGTACAGCCCGCGGCCCATCCCCGGCCGCTGGCTGCCCTGTCCGGTGAACAGCACCGCCAGCTTGCCATCGCCGGTCCGCGAACCCACCACCGCGCGTGGCGTGGGCAACCCCTGCGCAAAGGACGCGAGGGCACCGAGCAGCTCGGCGCGCTCGCGGGCGACGAGCGCCACGTGATGCGCGAGCTGCGAGCGCGTGGTGACCAGCGAGTACGCGACATCCACCAGCGCGAGCTCGGGACGCGCGACGAGGTGCTCACGCAGCCGCGCGGCCTGGGCGCGCACCGCGGCCTCGCTCTTGGCCGACAGCACCACCGGCACCGGCGGCACCACGGCCGGCGCGGCTCGTTCGACCTCGACCGAGGCGTCCCGCGGCGCCTCCTCCAAAATCACGTGCGCGTTGGTCCCCGAGATGCCGAACGACGACACGCCCGCGCGGCGCGCCCGCCCCGCGGCATCCCGGGGCCACGGTCGCCGCTGATCGACGACCGCCACCGGCAGCGCGTCCCAGTCGATGCGCGGATTGCGCGGCGAAGTGTGCAGCGTCGCCGGCAGCGCCTCGTGGCGCAGCGAGGCGATCACCTTCGCCACGCCCACAAGCCCGGCCGCCCACTCGAGGTGGCCGACGTTGGTCTTCACCGCCCCGAGCAGCAGCGGCCGGTCCGCCGGGCGCTCCCGCCCGTACACCGCGCCGAGCGCGTGGACCTCGATCGGATCGCCGAGCGCCGTCCCCGTGCCGTGGCACTCGACGAAGTCGACGTCGGCCGGCGCGAGCCCCGCGTCGTCGAGCGCCGCGCGCACGACCTTCTGCTGCGACGTCCCGTTGGGCACCGTGAGCCCGCTCGACGCGCCGTCGTGGTTGATCGCGCTGCCGCGGATCAGCGCCAGGACCTCGCGCCCCGCCGCGCGCGCATCCGACAGCCGCTCGAGCGCGAGCACGACCACGCCCTCGCCGCGCCCGTAGCCGTCGGCCTGCGCCGAGAACGTCTTGGACCGGCCGTCCGGCGAAAGCGCCCGCGCGCGACACATCCGCACGAAGCCGTCGGCCGAGGCCAGCACGTTCACGCCCGCCGCCAGCGCGAGCCTGCACTCGCCGTGGCGCAGCGCCTGACATGCCAGGTGGAGCGCCACCAGCGACGACGAACACGCCGTGTCGACCGACAGCGCCGGGCCTTGCACCCCGAGCGTGAACGAAAGCCGCCCCGCCGCCAGCGACGGGCTCGTCCCCAGCATCGCGTGCGCCTCGGTGGACGGCGCACCGTGCAGCGACAGGTAATCCCCCGGCCCGACCCCGACGTAGATCCCCGTCTGCGAGTCCCGCAGCGTCGCCGGCACGATGCCCGCCTGCTCGAGCGCCTGCCAGGCCGTCTCGAGCAGCAGCCGATGCTGCGGATCGATGTGGTTGGCCTCGAACGGGCTGATCCCGAAGAACGCCGCGTCGAACAGGTCGATCCGATCGAGCAGCGCGGCCTCGCGGACGTAGCTCTTCCCGGGCGCCGCCGGATCGGGATCGTAGACCGCGCCGGCGTCCCAGCGGCTCGCCGGGATCGGACCGACCGCGTCGATCTCGCCCTCGAGCAGGCGCCACAGGCCGTCGGCGTCGTCGGCGCCGCCCGGCAGCCGGAGCGCGAGGCCGACGATCGCGATCGGCTCGTCGCTCGACGCAAGCGCCCGCGGGATCACGCGCGCTTCGTCCGTCGGGTCCCCGGACGCCCCGAGCGCCGATGCGAGCGCCGCGCGGAGGAACGCCGCGAGGTGGTGGGGCGTCGGATGATCGAACGCGACGCTGGAGGAGAGCGCGACGCCCGTGGCGTGCTCCAGCCGGAGCCGGAGCTGGGTCACCGTCCACGAATCGAGGCCCTGATCGAAGAACCCCGTGTGCGAATCGATCGACGACGTGTCGGAGTGGCCGAGCACGGCGGCGGTCTCGGCGCGCACGATCGCAAGCAGGTGGCGCAGTCGATCCGGATCGGACAGTGCGCGCAGCCGGCCGAGCAGCGCCGGGTCCCCGGCCTCCGACCACGACGAGGGCACCGGCGCGGGCTCGGTGGGCGCGGCCTCGGCGCGAGGCCTCCCCGGCGCCGCGCGCCAGAACCGCTGTCGCTGAAACGCGTACGTCGGCAGCTCGACCCGCCGCGGCCGCCGCGGCTGGTAGTACGCGCTCCAGTCGACCGGCTGCCCGAGACAGTGCAGCTCGCCAAGCGAGCAGAGGAAGCGCGAAAGATCGCCGTCGTCGCGCCGGAGCGAGCCGACGACAGCAGCCGGCACGCCGGCGTGCTCGAGCGTCTCGCCGAGCGCGAGCCCGAGCACCGGGTGCGGGCTCACCTCGACGAACGAGCGATGTCCGTCAGCGGCGAGGCGCTCGATCGCGTCCGCAAACCGGACGGTCTGCCGGAGGTTGGAATACCAGTACCCGGCGTCGAGCTCGTCGCCCGCAAGCGGTGTGCCGGTGACGGTGGAGTAGAGCGGGATCCGGGCGGCGCGCGGCACGATGCCGGCGAGTCCCGCCACGAGCTCCGCCCGGACGGCCTCGACCTGCGCGCCGTGCGAGGCGTAGTCGACGCGGACCTTCCGCGCGAACACCCCCGCCGCCGACAGCGCGCCGAGCAACGTGTCCACGGCGTTCGCGTCCCCCGAGACCACCGTGGCGCGCGGACTGTTGATCGCGGCGATGGCCAGGCGATCGCCGAACGGCGCCGCGTGAGGCGCGAGGGCGTCAGCGCCGAGCTCGACGGCGGCCATCGCGCCGTGGCCGGCAAGCCGGGTGAGCGCGCGGCTGCGCAGGGCGATCACCGCGGCGGCATCTTCGAGCGACAGCGCACCCGCGACGCAGGCCGCGGCAATCTCGCCCTGGCTATGGCCGACGACCGCGTCGGGCTCGATGCCCATCGAGCGCCACAGCGCGGCGAGCGAGACCATGACGGCGAACAACGCCGGCTGCACGACATCGACGCGGTCGAGCGCGGGCGCGGCCGCGAAAGCGCCGTCGCCACGCAACACGTCGAGCAGCGACCAGTCGACATGGCGCGCCAACGCGCGCTCGCAGGCGAGGAGCTGCTCGCGAAACACCGGCGCGCTGTCGAGGAGCGCCCGCCCCATGCCCTGCCACTGCGAGCCCTGGCCGGGAAAGACGAACACCACCTTGCCGCCGCCGGTGCGCCGGCCGACGACCGCGTGTGGCGCGGGCCGTCCCGCGGCGAGCGCATCGAGCGCATCGAGCAGCTCCCGCCGATCATGCGCCACGATCGCGGCGCGGTGCTCGAGGCACGAGCGGGTGGTGGCGAGCGAGAAGGCAACGTCGACCAGCGCAAGCTCGGGGCGACCAACCAGGTGCTCGCGCAGCCGCTCGGCCTGACCGCGCAGCGCGGTCGCGCTCCGGGCCGACAGCACCACCGGCACTGGCTCGGCCGGCGCCTCCTCGCCGGAGGCCCGCGTCGCCCCGAGCACGAACAACCTCGCGCGGGCCTCGGCGAGCGACCGCCGCTCGTCGTCCCCCCCGCGGGTGGCGTCCATCGGGCGGCGGAGCGCCGCCAGCACCTCCGCCGGCGCACCACGTGCCGCGACGCTCTCGGCGAGCGCGAACGCGAGCACCGGGTGCGGCCCGAGCTCGACGAACACACCGTGATCCTCCGCGAGCAGCTCGATGACCGCGCCGAGCTGCACCGGACGGCGCAGGTTACCGGACCAGTACCCCCCGCCCAGATCGGCGCCGTCGACCCGGCCGCCCGTGACCGTGGACCACATCGGGATCCGCGGCCGCCGCGGCTTTAGATCCTGCAGCGACGCCTCGAGCTCCTCGAGGAGCGGCGCGGTCATCCGCGGGCTGTGGCCCGCCACGTCGACGCGGATCACGTGGCTCGCGGTGCCGCGCGCACGCCACGCCTCCACGAGCGCGTGCACGGGCTCCGCTGCGCCGGAGATCACCGCCTGGCGCCGGCTGTTCACCGCCGCGAGCTCGACCTGGCCGGCGTACGGCGCGAGCATCGCCGCCACCTCGGCCGCCGGCAGCTCGACCACCGCCATCGCGCCCGGCCCCGCCGCCCCGGCCTGCACGCGGCTGTAGTGATGGATGACCCGCGCGGCGTCCGCCAGATCGAGCGCCCCCGCGACGTAGGCCGCGGCCACCTCGCCAGCGCTGTGGCCGACGATCGCGTCCGGCTCGACGCCGTACGCGCGCAGGGTCTCGGCCAAGGCCACCTGCACCGCGAAGAGCAGCGGCTGCACGAACACCGTGTCGTCGAACCGCGACGACGCCGCCGGCTGCACGAGATCCTCGACGATCGACCGGCCGAGCAGCGGACCGAGCGCGCGATCGCTCCGCAGCACCGACGCGCGGAACACCGGCTCGCTCGCGAACAGCTGCCGGCCCATGCCCGCCCACTGCGCGCCGAGCGGCGAGAACACGAACACCACGCCGGGACGCGCCGGCGCGCGGTGCCCCACGCTCAGACCGGCGTGCGGCACCCCGCCCAGGAACGCGTCCAGGGCCTCGATCGCCTCGCCGGACGAGCGCACCACGGCGGCCAGGCGATGACACCCGGACGCTCCCTCGGCTCGATCCGCCGGCTGCCCCGAGGCGCCGGCTGCGCTCGCAGCGAGCAACTCGCCGAGTCGCGAGTCCGCCGGCGCGTCCGCGAGCTCGCGACGCAGCCCTCTCGCGCGCTCGGCAAGCTCCTCCTCCGCCGGCGCCGAAAGCGCGAGCAGGTGTACGTCCGGTGCCGGCCCCTCGAGCACCGCGTGGGCGTTGGTACCGCCCCAGCCGAACGAGCTCACGCCTGCCAGCGCGCGCTCCGACGCCGCCGCTGGCCACGGCTCGAGCGCGGTCGGGACGCGGAGCCCCAGCGCGCCGAACTGGATCGCCGGGTTCGGCGGCTCGGCATGGAGGCTCGCCGGCACCTGCCGGTGCTGCATCGCGAGCACCGCCTTGAGCAGCCCCGCGATCCCCGCCGCCCCCTCGGTGTGGCCGATGTTCGTCTTCGCCGAGCCCACCAGTAGCGACCGCTCCGCCGCCCGCGCGCCGCCGAGCACGGCCCCGAGCGCTCCGAGCTCGATCTGATCGCCGAGCGGCGTGCCCGTGCCGTGCGCCTCGACGTAGTGCACGGCCCCCGGCTCGATCCCCGCGCGCGCGTACGCCTCGCGCAGCACCGCCTCCTGCGCCTCGGGGCTCGGCGCCGTCAGCCCGTAGCTCGCGCCGTCGTTGTTGACCGCCGTCGCGCGCACGATCGCGTAGATCCGATCGCCGTCTTGCTGCGCGTGCGACAGCCGCTTCAGCACGATCACCCCACCGCCCTCGCCGCGACCGAAGCCGTCGGCGTTCGCGCTGAACGCCTTGCACCGCCCGTCCGGCGAAAGCCCGCCGAACTTCGACACGAACACCATCGTCTCGGGCGAAAGCAGCAGGTTGACGCCGCCCACCAGCGCCACCTCCGCCTCGCCGCTCCGCAGGCTGTGCCCCGCGTAGTGCAGCGCCACCAGCGCCGACGAGCTCGCCGTGTCGACCACCACGCTCGGGCCTCGCAGCCCCAGCACGTACGACACCCGGTTCGCGATCATGTTCGGCGCCTGCCCTGTCGCGCGGTGCGCGGCCATGCCCGCCGCGTCGCCCGCCGTCAGGTCCGCCCAGTCGTGCCACATCGAGCCGAAGAACACGCCCGTCGCGCTGCCCTCGAGCGACCGCGGCGGGATCCCCGCGTGCTCCAGCGCCTCCCACGACAGCTCCAGCGAAAGCCGCTGCGCCGGATCCAGCTCGTTCGCCTCGCGCGGCGAGATCCCGAACACCCCCGGATCGAACCGATCGACGTGCTCGAGCAGCGCCGCGCGGCGGCTCACCGCCTTGCCCGGCGCGCTGCGATCTTCGTCGAAGTACGCGTCCGCATCCCACCGCTCTCTGGGCACCTCGCCCGTCGCATCGACTCCTTCGGCCAGCAAGCGCCAGTACGCGTCCAGATCGGGCGCCCCGGCGAATCGACACGCCATCCCCACGATGGCCAGCGGCTCGTCGCGCCGGTCACTCGAGCCAGATTGGGCCGGTACCGTCAATGGCGCTCCGTGCGCGCGCGCCTCCGGCTCGCCGGCGACCGCGTAGCGCGCCAGCGCCTCGATTGTAGGGTGCTCCCACATCGCGGTCGCGCTCAATCTCCGGCCGACCAGCGCCTCCAGCTCGCGCAGGATCTCGAGCGCCTGCCTCGAGTCGAGGCCGAACCGCGCGAACGGGGCGTCGAGGTCGATCCCTGCCTGCTCCTCTGGCGGCGCGGCGCCCAAAAGCGCCGCCATTCGCGCGACGAGCCATTGTCTGATCGCGTCGATGGTCTGAGGCGACGAGCTCGCCTCGGAAAAGAACTGCGCGACCTTCAATGTTCCTCCGTGCCAAAGCCGTGACACGCGGCACCCCAATACCAGGTAAGTCGTACTTGTCCAGGACAGAAACTACCTTACCTATCGGAATGTATTGTAAGCCACCCACCGTCTGATAAAGATCAATCTGATTCGAGTTCTCCGTCATCAGCACTCAATAAGACAGTGTCGTCCGTGGCCGCGAGGATCGGGGAATGAGACGAAAATGCCCGCGAAGAAGTAGGGCCGCAACGAAGCCGAGCCGACGGAGCGCTGCGCGCCGTAAACGCGGAGGCGGACGGACACATACGATCGAAGCAGAGATGTTCTGCACAATTTACCGCAATGGGCGGTGAAGCGTTTTCGCAATAGGAGAAACCGCCTGAAACCGCGCAGCCCACCGTCCGGCCAGGATGACACCCGTGATGTGAACATCCCCGCCTCGGAAACGACCTTGGAGGGCCGGCAGGTCTGTGATGCCATCGAGCGCGAATACACAAAGAAAGTCACGAGCCCGCAAGCAATGGAATGCGGGGCGGAAACGGCTCGAGCGGCAGGGTGCACCGCGGTCGTCCTGGGGGCCGTGCGGAGAGAAGGGTGCCGGGCGCTGCTCAGCTTGGCCGGGCCGTCGCCGTGCGGCTCGACGCAGTGGGCCTGCAGCGGATCGGCGCCGGGGGTCGAGGTCGCACGCGCCGTCTCACCGGGCCGGCGCTTGCTCGGTGCTCTTCTCGCGGTCGAGGGCCCCCTCGGCCGGCTGGCTGTTAACGCTTTCTCCGCTTGATAACGAGGCTCGGGACTGGGCCTCAGAATTCATTCCGAATTTTGGGGAGCGGTGACATGGGGGATGGCGGACGCCAGGGCGGCGGGTGAGGGCCGCCGGGGGCTCATCGCTGAAGTGCTCGACTTCGGTCCGTCGTGCCTTGGGCGACGAATGAGCGACTCCGCGGTTTGGCTGACCGAGCATGTCTTGCCGGCAGTGCAAATTCGGCAATGGGTACGCTCGCTGCCGCGGGGATCATGCGTGGTCGTGGGGTACGACCGGAAGTTCGTGTGGATTGGCTCGCGGGCGAGTGAGGAGACCTCGGCTCCCCCATCTCCGCGCCCGCCTCCCCACGCCACCCGGACGCCCCTCCCGCTTGCCAGGAATTTGCCAGAACCCGTGTCCAGACCTGTCCCCGTCTGTCCACTCCTGGCCACGACCGGACCGCTTTAACTACTGACAATTCCTACAGAAATCAGCGGAGGAGAAGGGATTCGAACCCCTGGTACCCTTCCGGGTACGGCGGTTTTCAAAACCCGGTCGGCTCCTCCGCGGCGTCATGTCCAGCCCTCCCCCGAACCCTGCGGGAACAGGCAGAAAACCTAGCCTGATCGCGTGCTTGGGACAACCCCGCAGGGGTTCGGGCGGGGAGCTGGAAGGCGACGGGACAGGACCTAGCGTAACCCCTCGCGACGATGGGCGTGTGAATGGTGTGTGAATGGTCGTGAAGACCTCCTTGCGCCTGGAGTCGCCGTAGGACACTGGGAGCACAGGGTCTGCGAGAGATGCCTCGCCGCGAGGCTGCACCTCCGGAGCGACGTTGGCCGAGGTGATGGACTCGAAGCATGGTAGTGAGCAAGGTACCAGCAGGCCGCCTCGCAGCGGCTCCGAGTGCAAGTGTGCCCACTCTCCGGCGCCCGAGATCGAAGCGACCAGGGGGCGCCCGACGTCTTCCCGTCGATTGGAGCGAGGTGTCAGCTCACACGGCCACCCCTTCATCCCTCAACCTGTCGGCGGCGGCGTCGAGAGACGGACCGGGCTTGTCCTCATCGAAGGGCGGCAGAGGGATGACCTTCTCCGCGGGGGCGACATCGCGCAGAAGACGTTCCTCGTCCCTGCCTACCCGCTTCTTCACCTCATCGACGGTAGCGTGGACATCTGGATCATCGCGCTTCTCATACCAAACATGCAGCTGCTCGAAGGCGGGACCATCAACTGCATGGCCATTCGCTGCCTTGTCCAACAGCGCGACATGCGGATGAGCCGTAGTCTTTCCCGAAAAAAACGTGACGGCGCCCTTCTCGAAGAAGTCGTCGGTCTTGATGCCGTAGGCATAGAGAATTGCAACTCTTGGGGAAAGGGTCACTGAGTCGGTCGAGCGCCCGACGTCCGGCTTGAGGAGCGCGTCGTAGTCGTGCATCACGTGATCGGCCATCTCAAGAGAACCGATGGCGGTGCCCCCGATGCTCGCGATGAGCGTGCGAAGATACTCCTGCTTCCCTAGAGCTGGCGGAATGAAGCCGATTACACTTTCGTGACGAGCGGCCAAAATCTTCTTTAGTGACGAGATCAAGAAGTCGCACACTTCGTCATCCACCGCCTTGGCCTCCAACGCCACGTTCGCGACTTGCCAAGACGGTCCGACGCCGACCGTGCAGGCGAGCTTCACAGCCACCGGATGACTGAACCCGCGGTAGAGCCGGCCTTCCATACCCCTTAGAGACTCGAAGTCACCCACAGTTTCCTCCTGGCGGCAGCCTAGCGTCTGCCGAGTCTGGCACGATCCTGGGCCCTGGGTGGAGCTAGGCGCGAACGCGCCCGCCCGGTAGCATACGTCGCCGAGATGACGGACTGGTTCTACAAGGCGACGCCGACGAAGGTCTCGTTCGAGGACACGCGAGACCTCGCAGTGAACGAGGGCTTCCTCTGCCGCTCCGCGTTCGAGGGGAACAAAAGCCGGGCCGACAACACCCGGCATGTGGACTTCGGCGACCTCCTGCACCTCTACTTCACCGGCGACGGCGACCCGAAGGTCATCGGCAGCTTTCAGGTCGTCGGTCCGAACAAGCACGCCGACCCCGGCCGCTTCGGGAAGTGCGTCAGGGGCACCAGGCTCTTCGAGGTCGCCGACCCCGTCTTCGAGAGCAGGCTTCACGCCATGAGGGGAAACGAGGGCTACGAACCCGACCCGGTTCTGAAGAAGATGACGGGTTGGATCCTGCTCGCTCGCCCCGATATTACGACTCCGCCGTACGCCGAGGCGCCTTTCAGATACAAGATGACGCTGGTGCGGCGGCGCTGACGCCATCGACGGGCGGACGCTTCCACCAACCACGGGCGACACGCTGGCGGATGAACTCCGCCACGTTCGCCGGATAGCTCGCAGAGCGTTTCGTCATAAGCTCCTCGGCTCAACAGGGAGGGGTGCGCCGTGCTCAATGCCCATGACGTCTTCGAGCTTCTGTTCGCTCCTGGCCAGGCGACAGCCTGGTGGGCGAACCTCGACGGCGAGGACAACAAGAAGAAGAAGACGGGACGGCTCCTTGTTCACACGCTGAGCGACTGGCTCAAGAAGCAGCCTCACGGCTCAGGACAGTACCGCGAGCGCATGCAGTACTTCTTCTCGTCGCACGCGCAGTCGCGCGTGGACCGTCGCTTCGACGGCGTCGGCGTGGAGGAGAAGGTCATCGAGCTCAAGTACGACAAGCTCATCGACGGCGCACTCGGGCGCTCGCTGGTGTGGGTGCTCGGAGGCCGGCCGAAGGACGTCCCACGGAGCGATGCTGCCGCCATCGGGCTCTGCGTCATCAGGGCGGGCTCGGCGCCCATGTCGGCCGAGCTCACCAACGCCTTCATCCCTGCGGTCATCGCCGCCCAGCGCGAGAACGTGCACGTCGTCTTCGTGCACGGCGAGCACGGCGAACGGTGGCCGAAGCACCTCGGCTTGCGCGAACGATTGCCGGGCTGGCTGAGCGTGAAAGAAGAGCCGTCTAGTTGGTACCTCGAGCCGCCGTCGCTCGCCGATGCCGAAGCGCTCGAACAGATCGAGCGGCCCACGAAGATGAACAAGACGCTGTTCGGCAAGCGCCCTTGCTTCACCGAGGACACCGGCCACACCGGCAAGAAGATCGCCATCGCGTCGTGGTCAAACCACTGGCAGATGATGGACGTCGCGCTGACGCTGCGGGGCCTGGGCTACGCGGCGGTGAAGATGTTCTACTCCGGCAGCTCGAAGTTGGTGCCTGCCGGGCGGGGCGTAGAGAAGAACATCCGCACTGCGATGAAGTCGAAGTTCAGCATTGATCTCGACTGGGGCGTCGCTCTCGACTGATCGCGAACGAGGAGGCCGTGCGTGGTGACGCGCCTCGTGCTCGGGCTGCTGGCGCCTGGCCGCTCCCGTAGACGAGTTCGGCGAAGGTGAAGAGGGGCTTGGAATGCGCTCCGGGATGAGGCAGCAAGCTGTACGCCGCGCGAGCGTACTGCATCTCCCTCTGCCGCGCGGACGCGTCGTTGGTCGCCACCTTGAACGTCTTCAGCGCCCTCGTCCGGCTCCGCCGACACGGTCGTGAACTGGGGTGCGGCGTCGATGACCTCGCGCTGTGACTATGTGACGGCGTGCGCTAGTACATCATCCCCAAAGTTCGTAGTCGTTCCCATCCCTCCGCGCCCTCCTCTTTGGGTTCGTCCGAGAGCAACGGGGGTTCGTCATGGAAACATCCTTCCCTGTTGTTCTGTTCAGGGGCACAT
>NZ_JAGTJK010000061.1:0-62515 GCF_028435265.1 Polyangium jinanense
CCATGCGCAAGCTGCTCGGTGCGGTCTACAGCGTCGCGAAAAACCGTCGACCCTTCACGCCGCAGCTCGCCGCTGCGTCGGTTACGGACTGACGATTTTTCTTGCGTGGGGGTCCCGGTATCTCAGGTCTGCGTCAGGGGCTCCCGCAGAGCTCGTTCGAGTCGACGCTTGCGATGCCGCCGGCCTTGCATTGTGCGCGATAGCAGTAGACGGTCGCGGACGAGTACGCGCCGTCGTCGTGCTGCTCGATCGTGCTGCCTCCGAGCGTGTAGACGAGCGAGAACGCGCCGCCGTTCTCGTTGCGGAAGAGGAGGATCTTGTCGCAGCCCGCTGCGGTCCACGTGACGTGGAGCGCGTCTCCCATCGGGATGAGGCCGACCAGCACGGGAGGGGTCGGCGGGGGTGGCGCGTCGTAGGAGCGGGGCCAAACCAATCGTCCGGGCGCCCCCTCGGTCCCCTGCTCGGTATGGCATTTGTTGCAATCCCCGTCCGTCTGGGGCCCGTTCATGGAACGCGTGAGCCCATTCGCGACAAGCCGCGCCGTGTAGGGGACGGGCACGCCCGCCGCGACGGCGCTCGACATGAAATTGCCGGCGGCGTTCGGCGTGAGCGTCATCGTCACCTTGCCCATCGCATCGAGGATTTCGACCTTCGCGCCGGGAGGCGGCGGGCTCATGCAGAGGTCTTTCTCGTGGAATGCAGGAAAGACCGTGCCCATGAAGAAGTAATTGAAGTTCGACGCCTGGGTCTTGTGACACGCGCGGCATGCGAGACCCGGATTCATTTGCGCGGTCGGGGTCGCGTTCGGATCCCAGGTTTTGTCGCTCGCGCAGGTGGTCTCCGCCGGTTTGGCGGGGATGGCCCCGCACGTCCCCGGCGGCATACCCGCCGCCACCCACTGTTCGAATACCGCCACCTGACCCGCGGAGGCAGGGGGTTCGGAGAAAGGAGGCATCGGCGCCACCGCCGACTTCATCCGTTCGAGGCTCCGCTTACCGACGGTTTTTCCGGAGCTCATATGCGGCGCGAGAAAGTCGTGTCGTGAGAGCAGGGGCGCGGGCGCGCCCGCGGCGACCGGGGACGAGTGGCAGTTCGAACAGACCTGTTCGACGACCTCTCGCACGTCGCAGGGAAGTTCATTGGGTCCCAGGTCGATGACGCCGCCATCGCCTCCGGCTCCCCCGGAACCCCCGCCGCCGTCGGGTGCATCGGGAACGACGGCAGGGAAAGGTTCGAGGGTGCACCCCCAAAAGGGCGCGGCGACGAGCGGCAGCAGGTGAATGAAAAAATTCCGAATGCGCATGGGCCTACGGAGTATCACCGAGCGCGCGACACTCGGCCATGCGACGTTCTGTCGCATCCCGCGCCGCGGCCGGCTTCACTGCGGCAGGCTGAGACCGGGCGGGACGTACTCGCAGGGCAACTTTCCGCTCGGCGGCCTCGGCAACGCGTCCGGTTCGTCGAGGCACGGAACGAGCGCGGTGGGCTGCTCGCCGCCCGTGCCCCCGCCGCCCCCGCTTCCGGAACTCCCGCTTGACGAGCTGCCGCCGCCGCTGCCGCTCGACGCGGAGCTGCTGGTGCTCGTGTTTTGCGAGGCCTCGTCGGAGCACCCCCAAAGACAGGCCAGCGCGATCACCACAAAGAGCCAACGTTTCATGACGGCTCCCTTCGTGGTTAGTAACGGACCCAGATTTCGTCGTTCGCCTTCACCCCGTCCGCCGGGAGCAACGTGACGCCGGACGTGCCTTTGATGAGGTCGACGGTGTTGTCGTTGAAGCTGTAGGCGTCCGCGCCCCGCCACACGATGAGAGCGTGACTGAAGAAGACGCTCAGGTCCGCGATGTCGGCGGGCACGGTGTATTTGTTCCAGCCCGGGAGGTGATCCGGGACGATGGCCTGCGCGGCGGCGGGCTCGCCCATCTCGCCCGGCAGCGCGACCCATTCGGCGTACGAGAGCGTCGCGTCGGCGGCGCGGCAAACCTGATGGACCTTGTAATAGATCGAGGTGAACGGCGCGTTCGGCACCCTCGCGCGGAACGCGAGCGTGTAATAATTGGTGTCGCCGGGGAGGGCGTCCACGTCGTCCTTTTGCCACGTCACGGTCGTCACGAGCGCGGGATCCGCCGCGTCGTACGTGAGCGAGGTTTTGCCGAAGTCGCTGAACATCGGGCGCACCGAGGTCATGCCCTTCGGGATTTCGACCGTGATGGCATACGTGTCCGAGCCTTCGCAGCCGTGGCCGACGCTGAGCTCCACGAGGGTGGTCTTGCCGGCGATGGCCGTCGGGCTCACCGCGCTGATGTGCGCCTCTGCCGCGGCGCTCATCGCGAGCGCGCCCGCGAGGATCAGGAACTTGAGCGGCGTGTGTTTCATTTCCATGTTCTCCTTCGAAGCCGTGGCGAAGGACTAACATGCGAGGCGGGAGAGCCCGTGCGTCATGATGTCGCACGGCAAGCGAGCGGCAGAGGCGCGTGGTAGTGCCGACGCAAATGCCTCGAACGTCTTGCAACACGAGGAGCACGGTGCTCGATCGACATCATCGGGGAAGGGTGGAGCGCCTGGCTTCGGCGGCGAGCGCGCTCGTATTTCTCGCCTCGGCGAGCTGCGCCCGTCGCGACGAGGAGGCCTCGAAGCCGGCGCCGCATCCATCTGCCTCCGGGGCGCCGCAAGTGATGGCGCCGCAGGTGAGCGGCGAAAGAGGCTCGGCGGTCGACGCCGAGCCGCAGCCCGATTTCATCAAGCATCGTCCGGTCCACATGAAGCCCGCGTGCTCGAGTTCGAGCGAGAGCGCCGCGAGCGACGGTCATCACCGCTGCGTCGCGCTGACACTACGCTGTCCCGAGCTCGACCGGGGCGAGTCGGTGTGGCTGGCGACGACTCCGCCCGTGACAAAGGTCAAGTTGCCCGAAGGATCGCGGGGGCTACGCGTCACCGGCGAGGACGAGGTCTCGGCGACGGTCTGCTGCAAGGCCACGAGCGCCGAGCCGCGGCCTGTCAAAGCTCAGATCAGGCTGTTCACCAATGAAGTGGCCGGCTCGGTCCACACGATCGACTGCCCTTGAATTGAGCCGGCGCCGACCTCGGATCCGACCTCCGAGGTTCCATCCCCCCTGACCCGGCGTGACCCGCGGAGCTCCGCCGTGGACCTGCTGCGGTCACCGCCGCGCGTCTCAGTCGGTGGCGCAGGCGCCAAAGACGCCCGAGCAACCCAATGGCTCGGCCGTGTTGAGGACGCAGGTGGTGCAGTTCTGCGATGGCTCGATTCCCGTGCAGAGGTTGTCCCCGCACACGGACTTGCACGCGCCCCCTGCTTCGCAGCTACAAGCCCAGAGTAGGTTGTAGAGATCCTGTGCATCCATGCCATTGGGCGTCGCGCAGCTCGGGATCAATGGATCCTGCGTCAGCTCGGCGCAGGACTCGGTGCACCCAAAGGTGAGGCACGGATCCGGCGGTGGAGGCGCCGACGTGCCGATGCCGCCGAGGATCGCAGGCGTCATCCGGAAGGCCATGCCGATCGAAATCGCGTCACACTCGACAGCGGGGTCGTGGACCCCGCTGAGCGGCATATCCGAACTCTGACGGATCTGGTTCACGATGGACTGCAACGTGGGGGAGAAAGGATCGCAGAACGACTCGTCGAAGTGCGGCATCATCTTCGACATTTCGTGGATGTATTCTTCGCGATCCATGACCCCGCCGAGCATGCAGGTGGCGCTCTGATAGCTCGGGTCGAAATCGAGCTCGAGGCGCGCCTGACGGAGGGGAAACACCGTCGACGTATTCAGCCACGGGAACCTGAGATCGAAGCTCCCGCCCGTCACGCTCCGCAACTTCGTGCCCACGATCTCGACCTCCGGGTACACATTCATGGCGGAGACCAGGAAGTCGGGGTCGAGAGGCCAGGCGTCGGCCCCGTCGAAGTTCGGCGGCGCCCCGCGCTCGCTCGCCAGGTAGAGCTTCGCCGACGTCCTGCAGCTTTCCCCCGGCGAGAAATGGTCGATCACGACGAGCACCGTGAATACCCCATTCGTGATGGACTCGTTCATCTGCGCGGATGCGTCCGGGGAAATGCCGAGCAAAACCGGCAGCACGTTTTTCCCAAACGAATTGTCGATGCCGTCATTGCCATCGGGATACACCGCGGCAGGCGAGCCGCCCGCCACGGTCTTGCACAGGTCTGTCGATTCCTTCGTGGAACTCCGGCCATCGAGATCGAACCCGTATTGCTTCCACCCGGAGGTCGGCTCCGGCGTCCCGTCGAGAGCCGTGTCCCCCAGGTAGAGCTTCTGAGCCGCCATCACCCAGGTCGAGCCCCCGGTACAGAAAGGCAATGCCGGGGCACTACCGCCCGCGCCCCCAGCGCCCCCAACGCCCCCCGCGCCGCCTCCGCCGCCGGTGCCGCCGACGCCCTCGGGCGGCGGGTTCACCTCGAACGTGACACATCCGGCGAGCAGACACGCCGCCACAAAGGCCATGGGCCCCGCATTCCGCTTCAGAAAAGCCCGCGCCATACGACACCTCCCATCTGGGGACCCGCGATCGGCACGAGCATCGACGCGTCGCTCCGCCGCTTGCTCGACACGAGCGCGACGGAGGCCGCGACGACGCAGCCGAGCCCGAGCGTCCCGAGGCCCACGCCCACGCCGAGGCTGCGGTTCCATCGATCGCCCATGCTCGTCAGGCTCGCGAGGGAATCCTCTCCCAGCTCGCACGTGCGCCCCGGGCAACGCGCTTCGAGCTCACCTTGCGCGTCCGCCCAATCCACGACGAACCCGATACCCACGCCGAGCGCCGCGATACCCACGCCTCCCACGGCCCAGGCCCACGCGCCCCGTCCCTCGGCCCCGCTGTCTTTCTCGCTTTTCACCACGGCAGGCCCTGGACCCGTGACAGGCCCCGGACCCGTGGCAGGCCCCGAACCCGAGGGTTTCGGGGGACTCACGGGCGGGGGCGCGAACGCAGGCGAGAGGTGCACGCCCTCCACCCGCGTCTCCTCGCCGTCCTTCATCACCACGGCACGCCGCTCCCTGTCGAACCCTGGGGCCGCGAATTCGAGGACATGGCTCCCCGCGTCGAGCGGAAGGTTCACGATCCCCTCCTTCGAGGTCACGAGGGCGCCATCGATGCGAACCTCGAAGCCCGGCGTGGCGACCATGGACGAAGGGATCACCACGCGCAATCGCGCGAGCCTCGGCCCCAGCGCGGCCGCGCTTCGAAGCGCCTTCCGCTCGCGCTCGTCCTGCTTCGTCGCCGCCGCGAGCTCGGCGGCTCGGTTGTATTCGGCCCACGCGCTCGCGAGCCGCCCCCAGCCCTCGTAGCAACTCGCGAGCGTCAGCTTGGCGCCGAGGGCCTCCGGCAGGAGGCGCGTCACCGTTTCGAGCTTGGGGCAGGCACTCTCGTATTGCCTCCCGTCGAGCTCCTCGAGCGCCGTATCGTAAAGCGCTTTCGCTTCACGCACCTTGTCCTGAGACCCGGGCTGGCCGGCGGCAGGTCCCGCGACGAAGAGCGGGATCAAGAGCGATACGAAGCCAATGATTCGTTCACGCATTCGCGCCTCGACGATTGCCCTCGACGGGAGGACGCCTCAAAACATCGATTCATGCCGGCTCGGCTTCGATGGGCCGCGCTTCGGCGTGCTCGTCGCCGAAGGCCGCGGAGCCACCGGGCCCTTCGTGGTGGCCGTGGGTGCGGGGACGGTCGCCGGTGGAAGGCTCGGCGGCGGCGATTCCGGCGAGACGGTAGGCTCGGGCGCGGCCGGCGCCGCGGCGGAGGTCGTGGCCGGCGCCATCGGCACCGGGTCGACGATGACCGGGGCGCTCGCCGTCGCCGCGCCGATGGACGTGGCGGCCGCGGGCGTCTCTTCGATGCTGGAAGAGCCGTGGAGGCCGAACCACGCGAGGCCGAGGAGCAACGCAGACACCAGGGCCGCCGCCCCGGCCCACGCAAGCCACCTCCCGCCTCCGGATGTGCCTTTCGTCCCCGTCTTCTCCCACGCAGCGGCCGTCGCATCGCTCGGCGCGCCGTGCACCGCGGGAGCCGATATCGCGGGGCTACCGCTCGTGGACACGCCGCCCGGGCTCGACGCCATGACCGGACGCACGGGCAGCGGCATTGCCCCGCCGAACCCCACTTCGCCGGCCAGACCCAGAATGCCACGCAGCGCAACGGCGAGCTCCCCGACGCTCGCATACCGGTCTGCCGGCTGCTTGCGCAAGCAACGCCCGACCACCCCATCGACGGCCGGCGGCAGGTCCGGGCGAAGCTGCGTCGGAGGGATCGGCTCTTCCTGCAGGACACGCGAGACCACCTCCATCACGCTCGCCGCGAGGAACGGCGAGCGCGCGGTCAGGAGCTCATACAGGATCCCGCCGATGGCCCAGATGTCCGCCCGTGCGTCGACCGACTTCGCCCGGGCCATCTGCTCGGGCGACATGTACAGGGGCGACCCGAACGTCTGCCCGGTCCCCGTCAGATCCACCTCCTCGGGCCCCGTCTGCTTGGAGATGCCGAAATCGAGGACCTTGACACAGGGGTTCCCATTCGCGCGCCGCGTGAGAAAGAGGTTGGCCGGCTTGAGGTCGCGGTGGACGATACCGGCCGCGTGCGCCTCCGCCATGGCGTCGCATACCTGCACCATGTACGTGACGGCCTGCTCGACCGGCAATGGGCCTTGATCCCGCAGGACCGCCTTGAGATCGCGCCCTTCGAGATACTCCATCACCATGTACGGCACGTCGTCCTGCATCCGGCCGACGTCGTGCACCCGGGCGACGTGCTCGCTGCGGAGCCGCGCGGCGGCGCGAGCCTCGCGCAAGAAGCGCTCGCGTAATACGGGATCCCCGGCCCAGTTCGGGAGGAGGAACTTGATCGCGTAGAGCTCCCCCAACTCGATGTGTCGAGCGGCAACCACCACGCCCATCCCGCCTCGACCAAGGACACGTTCGACCCTGTACTTGCCAAGCAGGATGTCCCCCGGAGCAACCGGGACGGCCATGTCGGGACTCTCCACCGTGAACGAGGTTCGGTTGACGGAGGTGCGAGCTTTGCCCGCACCTGACCGCGGCCAGATTACCAAGGATCCCAGCCTGGGCCAAGAGAAGTATCTACGCCAAGTCCCCTCGGGAACCCGCATGGACTCGAACCGGGGCGCTTCGGGCAAATAACCCGCCACCTTCACTCCCGCGGCCCTGGACGCCCACCGTGGGCCGCTTGTGCAGCACGGGCAGCAACAGCCAAGCCCCTGGGCTCCTCGGCATCCTCGCAGCGCCTCGGCGTCCAGAACATAGGTTCCCCATGCCACCAATTGGCCCGCCAAACGCCAAGCCCGCCACTTTTCTCGTTACCTTGCCCGGAGCGCAGCGTTGATTTGGACATGGGACCTCCTCGATCGCCTGTGCCCCTCCTCGATCGTCTTGCCGAACTCCTCGGACTGCGCCCCGAGATCAGACGCATCGTCATGAGTGATGACGATGCGTACACGCGTGACTCCGCGGAGGACCAGGTCCAGCGCGTGTACGACAAGGCTTACCGCCACCTCCCCAACTACGAGCCGCACCCCGACGGCATGAAGCCCTGGCTCCTGACCATCACCCGCAACGTGATGAGCGACGCGCACCGCGACACGCAACGTCACGAGCGGGTGTTCGAGCCTGACGACGGGCATGTCGACACGGCCGAGACGCCGGAGGTCTCGCCCGAGCGCGCGGCGGAGCTGAAGCAGGCCTTGGAGAAGGTGATGTTCGCTCTCCGAGACATGCCCCCCTCGCAAGCTGCGGTGCTCTGGATGGTCTGCGTCGAAGAGCGGTCGCACGAGGAGGCCGGCGTGGCGCTCGGGATCTCCGAGGACGCCGCGAAGATGGCGCTCTCGCGCGCGCGGGAGTTCCTCCGGGCTCGATTCGGCAACACGCTCTTCACGGTCCCGCCTCCCGTGCTCGCGCTGCTCTCCGACTGCGTTCACTTGCTCGGGCACCTCTGGGCCTTCCTCATGGCCATGCTGTTCGCGTCGTTCGCGCTCTCGCCGCGCGAGCGTGCTCCCGAGCTGCACGCGGTGGTCACGGGACTGGCGCGCGTCGTGGCAGCCTCCGCCGCGGACGTCGCGCACGCCGCGAAGCCGGTGCCCTCGTTCGATCACGCTGCTGCATCCGTGCCTGTCATGACGCCACCCACGCCGAAGAAGCAGACGCACACGCCGCGGCGTCCCCTGGTCGACAGCGATAAGCAAGGCCGCCCCACGATCGGTTTGTCCGCGGACCAGAGGGGTTCGTCCGCGGACTCGTCCTTCTAGGATCCGAGCCTCCGAGTGTGCTAAAGATCCAAGTCCCATGCGCGTGATCGTATGCTGTTCGATCCTGCTTCTCGCGCCGCCCGCGGCGTGGGCGCAAAGCCTACCTAGCGCCACCGACGAGAGCCCCGAGGCGGACATGGAGCTACGGTTCCAGGCGCTCGCGCAGCTCGGGGACCGCGAGCGCGCCGCGGGGCGGCTGCGTGAAGCCGGAAGGGCCTACCGCCAGGCGCTCAACGTTCGGTCCGATCCGCTCGTCGCGGGGCGTCTCGGGCTCGTGCTGGTCGAGGGCGGCAGGCCCGAGGATGCGCCCGAGCTCCTGCTCTACGCGCTTCATCAGGCCCCCGCCACGACGCCCGCAGAGCGAGCAGAGCGCAGGCGCTTTTTCGACGCGCACGAGGTGGCGCGTGCTCATGGCTCGTGGGTCGAGGTGATCGTCTCTCACGCTGGCGCGCGTGTGATGGTGGACGGCGTCGATCGCAACGCTCTTGGCCGTTCTGCCTTCTGGACGTTCGTGGCGGGAGGAGAGCACGAGATTCGCGCGACCCTCGACGGCTTCGAAGAGGCCGTTGTGAAATTCACGGCGGTAAAGGGGAAAGACACGAAGATCCGCGTCCTCCTGACGCCACACACAGTGGAGCCGGAGCCGGCGATCCATGTCTCCGAGAAGGACCCGACCGTGACGTTGCCCGCGGTGGTTTCGGGGCCGGGATTTACGAAACAGGAGGATCCCTTCGCTTACGATGACCAGGCGAAGGATCCGACGAAGCCCGGCGAGAAAAACGGCTTGCGGGGTTTTGTCGGGGCGGGGCCGGTGGTGGTGTTTGGCGTGGCGTCGTGGATGCCTGCCGTCGGGGCGACGCTCGCCGGAGGGTTGCAGCCCAACGATTACGTATCGATCGGCCTGGAGGCGCGCGCGGCGTGGTTGACAGTGGGCGTCGCGGATCGGCCGATCAACGCGATGACGGCGGGTGGGATCGCGACCTTGTGCGGGCACTACAAGTGGTTCTTCGGCTGCGCCCTTGGTCATCTGGGCGTAATTCGTGTTGAATCTACATCGCGAAGCTACAAACCCGCGAGTTTCGCTGATGTCAAACCCGGAGCGGGTGGGCGCATCGGTGCCAGGGTTCGAGTCACACAGTCCTTAACGATCCACGGGGCAGCCGACGTCCTTGGACTGTCGAGCGGCGTTCAGGTGGTTGTTGGACCAACGGTCCTCTCCGATCAGCCGCCGGTCATGTTAGGCGTGCAGATTGGCGGAGGTTGGGAGTTTTAGGCTATGCGCACGGCGGTTGTATTGTTCGTTTTTAGCGTGGGTATGATCGTTGCCTCTTGCACAGCGGCGCCATCGTTCTACGACTTCGAGTGCGATCCGGATTCGTTTTTCCCGGCGCCCGAGTGCATCGACGGTGGCACGGATGCCGGAACAGACGCCGACGCCGACCCGGAGACCGAACCACAAGCTGCATGCAAAGCGCAAGGCGGTGAATGCGTCAAGATTCCCGACGACCCCGAGGCCGGTTTCTGGAGCCAGGTTCCGTTGCCCGTCTGGTTCGGCCCTGCCGCGGACATGCCGAAGGAGTGCGCCTTCATCGGGGGCGAGCAGTTCAGGCTTTACGCCGGCCTTACCGCTCCCCCCGCGCAGTGCGACCCCTGCGAATGCCAGGACGCCACGGGGCAATGCAGCGGCGTTCCGGGTGAGATCACGATCGGGGCTGGCATGTGCGGCGCAGTGGGGGCGCCGTCGCTCCCTTTTGACGGCCCGGGGGGGTGGGATGGGAGCTGTACGGATGCGAGCGCGCTACCCGCGGGGGCGCAGTGTCCCCCAGGGAGCGGCGTTCCGTGCGCGCAGTCGATCACGTTCTCGGCGCTTCCGCCTCCGGTCAACGAGAAGTGCGACGTCAAGCCGTCGCCCATCATCAAGGCGGGCGGGACGTTGATCACGGAATGGGAGACGGGTGCGGTTGCATGTCGGTCGAGCCTCGATACGTCGCTTTGCGGCGCGGGGGATCAACTATGCGTGCCCAAGGTTCTTTATCCCCACCGTCAATGCCTGTGGCAGAAGGGGAAGCATACCAAGTGCCCCAAGCCCTACGATTATGAGGGACCTCGGGTCATGTACCCGTTTCAGCCCAAGGAATCGCGCGAGTGCACAGAATGCTCCTGCGGCGCGCCGCAAGGGGGCATGTGCGTGGCAACCGTGCGCCTCTTCGACGACGGAGTCTGCTCTGGCGAGTTCCACCAGCGGATCGTCACGTCCCAGGACAGCGCCTGCGATCCCATCCTTCCAGCGGGCCGGGCGCTCGGCGGGAAGTCCGTCACGGAACACGTCTACGTCAAGGGCACGTGCGAGGCGGGCGGCGGGGAGCCCATCGGCGAGGCGGTCGAAGATGAAGAGAACGCTGTGACGTTCTGCTGTCAACAATCGTACATTTTTGACGAATAGACCTCGGGCGCACGCTCCGCAGGTACGACATCTCCCTACAAATCAGCAACGGGCGTCGTTACCCGCTGCCTCTCCGACGCGTTGTTTGTCTTTGAGGGACAACCACAAGCGACTCGCAGAAGGGGGCGGTGGGAGATGCTTTTTCTGGGCATGCGTTTTCCCATCGCCCTCTCCTGGGGGTCGCTTGTCGTCGGTCTCCAGCCGGCGACGAAAATGGAGGAACGATTGAGTGCCCTGACGGAGAGCGACCACAACGCAAGCATCGCGCACCCAAGCATCGCGCACTCGGAGCCGCCGCCTCGGGATACGGTCTTCGATCCGCCGTCGCGTTGGAGTCGCCTCCGGGCTCTGGCCGATGCCCTGGTTCGCAGCATCCGTGAACGCATCCGAGGGAGACGGCTCGCGGATCGGCTTCCTCCTCTTCCGCCGCGTCGCTCCGCGAGGTCCACCTTGGTTGCCGCGAGAGCTGTCGCTCACGACGAACGCGGCGAACAGCTCCTCCTCGATCTCGTGCGCGCCGAACCTGCCTATCAGGAAGCTGCCATCTGCGTCGCGCATTACGCCTGTGCCCTTCGGAAGCTCGGGGAGGAAGCATACGCCGAGGGGGTCGTCCACTACGCGCTGTCTCGGATGCGCGTCGACGCAGACGGGTTCGTCTCTATCGCACGCCTGCGCGACAGACTCCCGGACCTGTCGTATTCAGGAGCGCTCGTGCCTGCGCTGCATCGGCTGCAAAGCGCGGGCATCGTCTCGCTCACGTCCAACCTTGCCCGACCCGAGCGTGTGCAGCTCCGCATTCCCCTTTGAAACTCAGGAGACAAGATGCCCAGAAACAAGATGCAGAAAAATGTCGTTCCCGAGGCGTCCGAACCTGCGGAATTGTCCACTGCGTTCGCCCTCGCCAGCGACGGGAAGCTCTACTTCGCGTTCGAAAGCGTCCCACCGCCGGACCGTCTGGTGTTCGTGGGCTATGCCCTGCGTGCCGACGAGGCCACGAAGTTGGGCGCGGCGGGGTTGCTCGGTTGGGCGATGCTCCACAAACTCGCGCTTGGAAGTGATGGCTGCATCTATGTGCAAGAGGGTGCGATCGACCCCACGGGGCGTGACGTGTTCCGCGGGTTTGCCGCCACTCCGGAGGAAGCAATCCGCGCGGCCGAGGAAATTCACCGCGTTGCGTCCAATGTTACGGTCGAGGTATTCGCGAGCAAGCGTGCAGCGGCGGCGTAAGCCGGTGCGGATCACACCGGTATAGGCGCCGAATGGCCATCAGTGTCACACGATCGATCGCCGCGAGACCTTGCTCGATGCTCGACAGGTGTCCTTTCGACATCGCGCCAGCTTCGGCGAGATCCTGCAAGGACATGCCGCGCTCTTTTCGGAATTCGCGGATACGAGCGCCAACTTTCACGCAGAGTGGCTTGGCTTCGGTTCGTCTCGGCACGGTTCCTCCCTACTCGCGCATGAGGGGTGTACAAAGAGCCCTACCACGGACTTCGCGTAGAGACAAACCCCGCCGGACAAACAGAATCCTGCGGGTCGGCAAACCGGATCCGGATCCTCGTCGCGTTCGTCGTTGCCCATCTCACGCGCCAGTTCGGCTCTGCCTTCCGCCGGATCGGCGAGCTTCCCAGGGCCGCGCCGAGCGCCGCGAGGGCTGCGCCGTCGAACACACGGCGCGGAGCGTCGCTCGCCCTGAGAGCGGTTCCCGGCGCTCGCGCTACCTCCTGCACATCGACCGCTTCGGGCCCTTGCGATGGCGCTCGGGACACTGCGCGGGTTCGCCGAAGGGAGATCCGCGGCAATGGAAGGCCGCTCGGGTGGTTCGCGTGCGTGTTTGAGGACGAGGGCCGTACGCACAAGCGATGCGGGAGCCTGCAACCTCTCGGACGAGGCACCCGGCGAGAGGGCGCCTCGCTTGCCCCGTTGCGGCGCCACGCGTGGCGCTCTTCTTCAATTCCGAGACGAACGCGCTCTACCATCGTGCCCCGGCGCAGCGCGCAACGCGGGGGGAATCCTCGTCGCAGGGTGCACGGACGAAAGCTCGCTTGAGCTCCCGTCCGAGGATGCGGGTCAGGCGGGAAGCGCATGATTCCGCTGGACTGGATCACGCTCGAACGGCGACACTGGCTCTGTGGAGCCCGGAGATCTGGTTCGAGGACAGTACGAGATTGAACGCCGCGTGACGGCCGGTGGAATGGCGCAGATCTTCCGGGCGAGAGACCTGGCATCGGGGGATACCGTGGCGGTGAAGGTGATGCTCGATGGGCAATCGCAGCACGCGCTGAGGTTCATGCGAGAAGCCGCGTTGCTTTCGGACCTCCGTCACCCGGGGATCGTGCAATACATCGCGGACGGCGTCACCGACGCGGGCGAACCCTACCTGGTGATGGAATGGTTGGAAGGGGAAGACCTCTCGGTCCGCCTCGAACGCGGCGCGCTCGACCTCCAGGATGCGCTGACGCTCATCACACAAATCGCGGACGCACTCGCAGTGGCGCACGAGCGAGGCATTGTCCATCGGGATCTCAAGCCGAGCAACCTGTTCCTGGTCGAGGGGCACATCAACCAGGTCAAGGTGCTCGACTTCGGAATTGCCTGGCTCACCGGCGCGACGCGGCTCACCCGAACGGACGCGATGGTCGGTACGCTAGCATACATGGCACCCGAGCAGGCCCGAAATTTGCGGACAGTGGACGCACGGGCCGATGTGTTCGCGCTCGGCTGCATTTTGATGGAGTGTCTGACGGGGGTGCCCGTGTTCATGGGCGAGCATGTCATGGCGGTGCTGGCGAAGATCCTCATCCAGGATCCACCCCGTCTCCTGGAGTTTCGCCCCGATCTTCCGCGGGAGCTCGATGCGCTGATCGCCCGGATGATGGCGAAAGATCCGAATGCACGCCCGAGCGACGGCGGGGCGGTAGCCGTAGCGCTCGCGGCGCTTCGCACACAGGCGGCGCTGGATGATGACAACGTAGTATCGTCGAGGTTTGCCCTCTCTTCTTGGCTCACAGGAGATGAGCAACGGGTGCTCTCGCTGGTGCTGCTCGGCAAGGAAGCGCCACCCGATGGTGCCGCGCTGACGCTCGCGCAATCAGCCGTCCTCGCCGCCCAGGAGGACCTGCGCATCACCGCAGAGAACCACGGAGGTGTGCTGACACTCCTGGCCGACGGGTCCGCCCTCGTGACATTCACGGATAGGCCAGAGAGTGGTACCGAACTGACCGCGCAGGCAGCGCGCTGCGCGCTCGCGCTCAGGTCGATCGCTTCGGAGCGATCCATTGCGCTTTCAACGGGTCGTGGAGAGGTGAGAGGAAAGCTCCCCGTGGGCGCGGTGATCGATCGCGCCGCGAGGATGCTCGCACAGTGCGAATACACCGAGCTGCATCATCCAATCGCGATCGATGAAACGTCGGCACGTCTGCTCGATGGCCGCTTCGAAATCGGCAGCGTCCGAGGGAGCTTCACTTTGTGCGGCATGCACGAGGGCGGGATGCGGACGCTGCTCGGCAAGCCGACGACCTTCGTCGGACGCGACGGCGAGCTCCGCATCATCGAAGACGTCTGGCGTTCGTGCGTGGACGATCTGGTGGCCAGAGCGATCCTGGTCATCGGCGGTGCCGGTATGGGCAAATCCCGCTTGTTGCATGAATTTTTGGGCATCGCACGACAGAGCACTCCTCAAATGGTCGTCTGGACGGGACGAGGCGACTCGCTGGCTGCAGGCTCGGCGCTTGCTCTCCTGGGCGACGCCCTGCGGGGCGCGTGCGGCCTCCAAGACGGAGGACCGCTCGAGGAGCGACATCGCAAAATCAGGGAGCGCGTCGCGCGACACGTGCGCGGGGACGATGCGAGTAGGGTCGCCGAATTCCTCGGCGAACTCGTCGGCGCGCCTTTCCCTGCCACGGCCGGCTCGCCTCTCCACGCAGCCCGGCAGGACGCGCGGCTGATGGGCGAACAGCTCCGCCACGCCTTCGAGGACTTCCTCGACGCGGAGAGCGCCGCTCACCCAGTGCTCCTCGTGCTAGAAGATCTCCACTGGGGGGACCTGCCGACGGTCCGCTTCGTCGACGCCGCGCTGCGCAACCTCCAGCATCGCCCGTTCCTCGTGCTCGCCCTCGCACGTCCCGAGGTGGACGAGCTCTTCCCCAAGCTCTGGAGCGAGCGCCCGCTGCACAAGGTTCGCCTCCGACCGCTTTCTTCCAAGGCGAGCGAGCGGCTCGTGGCGCAGGTGCTGGGCGAAACCGTGAGTCCAGAGACGAAGAAGCGGATCGTCGCGCTCGCCGATGGCAATGCGTTTTACCTGGAAGAGCTCGTCCGCGCGGTGGCCGAAGCGAGGAGCGCAGACACGCCTGGGGGGACGGAGCTGCCCGAGACGGTGCTCGCCATGGTCCAGGCCAGGCTCGAGGCCCTGCCAGCGGAGGCGCGGCGATACCTGCGCGCTGCGAGCGTGTTCGGCGAAATCTTCTTTCGTGATGGGCTCATGACGCTCCTCGGCACGACCACCGATTCACCGATGTTCGACGTCCTGCTCGGCGACCTCGTCGCGCGCGAGCTCATTCAACGGCGCAGCCAATGCCGCTTTGCCGGCGACGTCGAGTTCATGTTTCGGCACGGGCTCATCCGGGAAGGCGCCTATGCGATGCTCACGGATACCGATCGCAAGCTTGGTCATCGGCTCGCCGGCGCATGGCTCGAGGAGCACGGCGAGCCGGACGCGATGCTCCTGGCGAATCACTTCGAGCAGGGCGACGACTGGTCACGGGCGGCGAGCGCCTATCGTCGTGCCGCGGAGCACGCCCTCGAGGCCGACGACCTGGACGCCGCCCTCGAACGGGCCGAGCGCGGCGTCGCCCGCGGCGCCTCGGGCGAGGAACTCGGCGCCCTCCGCATGATCCAGGCCGAGGCCCATAACTGGCGTGGGGAGCTCGTGCTCTCGGAGCAGCGTGCGATCGAAGCCATCGGGCTTCTCACGTCGGGAACGACGGCGTGGTTCCGCGCCTTTCAGCAGGCTGCCGATGCCGCGGGCAAGCTCGGCGCCTTCGACAGGGTCGAGCGCTGGGTGAGCCCGTCGATTTCGGCGATCCCCGCCCGCGACGCGACGAGCGCGAGAACCACCTGTCTCAGCGTGTGTGCCAACCACCTCATTTATGGCGGGCGTTATCCGGCCGCCGACGCGGTGATTTGGGCGCTCACCGACACCGCGGAGCTCGCCGCGCAGAGCGCGCAGGCCGTCGGGATGTACCATCAGCTCTGCGCGATCCGCGCCTCTGCTTCGGGGGATCCGTGCGCGCTCCGTGACAGCCTGGAGAAGGCCCTGACGTTCTTCGATCAGGCAGGTGATCGCCGAAACGCTTGCCTTACGCGCCAAAACCTGGGCTTCGCCCTCGTGGCGCTCGGCGATTACGAAGGCGCCGAACATGCGCTGCGGTCTGCGTTGTCGGTCGCCGAGCGAATGGGCCTCCACGATGTCGCGGCCGCTGCCCTCCAGAACCTCGGGTACGTTCTCGCGTACCGAGGCAATTTCGAGGAGGGGCGAAGCGTCCAGAAGCAGGCAATCGACGCGGCACACAAGCACGAGCATTCACGCCTCGAGGGCCTCTCGCACGCGTATCTCGCCGAGCTCGAGCTCCTGGCCGGCGATCTGGCGGCGGCCGAGACCGAGGCGCGCGCGGCCGTCGACTCGCTCTCCGGGGTGCCCCCCCTCCTCGCGGGCGCGCTGGCCGTGCTCGCGCGTGTCCTGCTTGCTCGGGGCCAAGGAGAAGAAGCGCTTGGAGCGGCACGGGAGGCCCACAGGTTGCTGGAGTCCCTGGGCACGATTGAAGAAGGGGAGGCAATGGTGCGGTTGGTCCATGCCGAAGCGCTGGCCGCGCACGGCGACGCGGAGGGATTCGCGCGTGCCATCACCTCGGCGCGGGATCTGCTGCTCGCGAAGGCCAGCAAGATCCGCGACTCTGCCGTGCGGGAACGGTTTCTCACCGTCATTCCGGACCATGCCCGCACGTTGACGCTCGCGTCGCGGGTGGGGTTCGAGGGCCCTCTGGACGGCCGGTCCGCGGCTACCAGCTTGCCTTGATCCAGCAGAAGCGATTCGCCTTGCGCTCGGCCCCCCGCCATGCCTGCATCCTGCGACCGTGCAACCAGGAACGATCGTCGCGGATCGGTTCGTCGTGGAAGCCCTCGCAGGCACCGGCGGCATGGGGGCGGTCTACCGTGCCTTCGATCGCGCGCAGGGGCAGCGCGTCGCGCTCAAGCTCCTCGCCGCAGGCGAGGCAAGTTACGCCGCACGTTTCGCCGAAGAAGCTCGGATCCTCGCCCACCTCGCCCACCCGGGGGTGGTTCAGTGGATCGCGCACGGCGAGGATGCGGGCGGGCAGCGCTGGCTCGCCCTGGAGTGGCTCGAAGGCGAGGACCTCGCCGCGCGGCTCGTCCGCGGGGCGCTCACCGTGGAGGAGTGCCTCGCCGTCGGCCTCGCTGCGGCGGAGGCACTCGCGGCCGCGCACGCACACGGCATCATTCATCGCGACATCAAGCCCTCGAACCTCTTCCTGGTCGGAGGCGACCCAAGCCGGGTCAAACTCCTCGACTTCGGGGTCGCTCGCCGCACCAACGTGACGCACGCCATCACGCGCAGCGGGGTGGTCGTGGGAACGCCGGGGTACATCGCGCCCGAGCAGGTCCGCGGCGACCCCACGGACGCGCGCGCCGACGTCTTCGGGCTCGGGGCCGTGCTCTACGAGTGCCTCGCTGGCCGGCCCGCCTTCGCGGGTGGCCCCATGATGGCCGTGCTGGCGAGGCTCCTCGTGCATGAGCCGCCGCCCCTGCGCCGTGTGCGCGGCGATATCCCCCCGGAGCTCGATGCGCTGATCGCGCGCATGCTCGCCAAGGAGCCGGAAGCGCGGCTGGCCGACGGCGCCGCGGTGGCGGAGGCGATCTGCAGCCTGAGCCCACGGAGCTTCCGGCGGGATGCGAGCGAGCCGGAAGGCGGCAATGCGTTCGGTGAAAACGAGCAGCGCGTGATCTCCGTGGTCGTCGCCGCTCCGTCGTTCGACGAGCGACCGGGTGACACCGACACCGCGTGGTTTACACGCGTCGAGACCGCGCTCGCCCGTATCGACATGCGCGCGTACGCGATGACGGGCGGGCTTCTGCTCGTGCGCTCGAAGGACGCTGGGAGCCCCGACCAGGCGCTCCAGGCGGCACGCGGCGCGCTGCTGTTACGCTCTCTGCTCGAACGCGAGGTCACGGAGGTGCCGAGGATCGCGATCGTCACGGGGACCTCCGAGATCGCCGGTCGATTGCCTGCGGGCGAGCTCCTGGATCGTGCGGCCTCGTTGCTGGCGGAGCCTGCGCTCGTGGCGGGGGCCGCGTACGTCGACGATGCGACCCAGGCGCTGCTCGGCACCCGGCTCGACGTCCACCGCGGACCGGCCGGCTGGGAGCTCCACGGCGAACGCGAAAAGGGCGCGCGCGTCGTAATCGATTGTGCGAGCCCCTTCGTCGGCCGCGAGCGCGAGCTCTCCGCGCTGATGGCCCTGTTCGAGGATTGCACCGGCGAGGGGCTCGCCCGCGCCGTGCTCGTGACGGGGCCGGCGGGGATCGGCAAGACCCGGCTGTGCCACGAAGCCGTCCTGCGTATCGGCGCCATGGCGCCGGAGGTGGAAATCTGGACGGCCCGCGGCCCCATGGCCGGCGATGCAGCGCCGTTCGGCGTTCTCGGCTCGATCGTTCGGCAGGCGCGAGGCCATGTTCCCGGAGAGGTAGCCCCTGCGTTCTCGAGCCTGGCCGAGGCCGCCGTCGAGAACAGGCCGCTGCTCCTCATCGTCGACGACCTGCAATGGGCGGATGCGCCGTCGGTGCTGGCCGTCGAGCAAGCGCTGCATCGGCTCCAGGATCGGCCGCTCTTCGTGCTCGCGCTCGCGCGACCGGAGGTGCACGAGCGTTTCCCGCGGATGTGGGTCGAGCGCGACGCGCAGGAGATCCACCTCGGTGGCCTCGCGCCTCGCGCAGCTGCACGACTCGTGCATCACGCCCTCGGCGAGGGCGCCGAACCGGCCAAGGTCGCGGCGCTCGTCGAACGCGCCGGAGGCCACCCGTTCTACCTGGAGGAGCTGATCCGCGCCGCGGCCGAGGGGCGCGGCGAAACGTTGCCCGAAACGGTGCTTTCGATGCTTCAAGCGCGGCTCGCAGGACTCGCCCCGGAAGAGCGGCGCTTTCTGCGCGCCGCCAGCATTTTCGGGGACGTGTTCTGGGTGCGCGGCGTGCTCCGCGTGCTCGGCGGCGGCTCTCCCGCCGTCGTGTCGGCGCTCGTCGATCACGGCCTACTGGAGCGCCACCCGACGAG
Organism: Polyangium jinanense; assembly: GCF_028435265.1. GTDB lineage: Bacteria > Myxococcota_A > Polyangia > Polyangiales > Polyangiaceae > Polyangium > Polyangium jinanense. The sequence continues at coordinate 19,069 of NZ_JAGTJK010000061.1, forward strand.
CCGGTTGCTGGACGAGGAGGAGGTGTCGTTCTGTGATCCGCTCGTGCGCGAGGCGGCATACGCGACCTTGACCGCGGCGGATCGCGCGCGTGGACAGGCGGTGGCCGCAGCCTGGTTCGAACGGGTGGGCGAGACGCGCGAGTGCGTCTTGAAGTGACGCGCGGCGCGTCGCGATCGGACGCAGGCACCGGTTGGGCGCACGAGGTACGCCCCGCGAGGCTCGGCGGGGTTTTCAGCCCGGTCCTGGCTGGCTACCAGACAGTCTCGAGGTAGTAGGGGCTGCTCGCCGAGAATGCGCCATTGACGCCGAAGACCTTGATACTGATGGTCACGGTCTGGCTGCTCGTATTGGTGTATGTCACGTGCTCGGTCAGCCCGGCGCCCAGCTTTCCGCTCGCGACGGGCTGAAAAATGTTGATGTCTTGATAAAGCTCCACGTCGTAGTTCAGGTTCGCAGGAGGCCGCATATCCACCGTCATCGTTCTGCCAGCTCCGAGGCTGACTTTAAACCAGTCGGTGTCGGTCCAGGCTGAGCTCAAATAGGCGGCGTAGACCGTGAACGGGCTAGCGAAGTTGGCCGTTGCCATGATGTTGTTCCACTCGACCTCGGCCTCGCAAAGGTTGCAATCAAGCGTGCCGCCGCAACCGTCCGGGATCGCACTGCCGCAGATCGGCGCCATCGCACTGCAACTGGTCGGCGTGCACACGCACAGGAAGCGCGCGTCGCAGCTTTGGCCAGGACTGCACGTCCCGCACCACCCGCCGCATCCGTCGCTACCGCACTGCTTGCCGTCACAGGTTGGCGTACAGGCGCAGTCCCTATCGCACTCCCAGGCAGGAAGGCCAGGTGTGATGGTGCAGTTGAGGAAGGGGTCACAGACCCCGTCACCGAGGGCGGGCGTGCAGTCCTGCGCGCAACTCCCATAATCACGCTCGCCTAAACTGCAGATGCCGTCACCACACCAGGGGACCTGGATAGGGTACGATCCCCAGCACCAGAGGGTGCCGTCGGTCTTACGCACGCAGATGTGGTCGCCGTCGCTGAGCGCGACCTCGGCCACGGCGTTGCCAAGCGTGCTCGCTTCCACCTGTACTGGCGTTGTACTGCCCTTGGCGAGGTTGTCGTCAAGACTGCCGCCCCAGCACCAGAGAGTGCCGTCGGTTTTGCGCGCGCAGGTGACGCCTTCGCCGAGCGCGACCTCGGCCACGGCATTGCCGAGGGTGTTCGCCCCGACCCGCACTGGTGTTGTCTTGTCCACGGTCGTGCCATCGCCGAGCTGGCCGGAAGAGTTCCTTCCCCAGCACCAGAGAGTGCCGTCGGTCTTGCGCGCGCAGCTATGCTCGTCGCCGAGCGCGACCTCGGTCACGGCGTTGCCGAGGGTGCTCGCCCCGACCCGCACGGGCGTTGTCTTGTCCACGGTCGTGCCATCGCCGAGCTGGCCTGAGTCGTTGTCTCCCCAGCACCAAAGAGTGCCGTCGGACTTGCGCGCGCAGCTGTGATAGTCGCCGAGCGCGACCTCAGCCACGGCGCTGCCGAGCGCGCTCGCCCCGGCCTGCACGGGCGCTACCTTGTCCACGGTCGTCCCATCGCCGAGCTGCCCGTAGGCGTTCCATCCCCAGCACCAGAGAGTGCCGTCGGTCTTGCGCGCGCAGCTATGCTCGTCGCCGAGCGCGACCTTGGCCACGGCGTTGCCGAGGGTGCTCGCCCCGACCTGCACTGGCGTTGGCGTGAACACGGTCGTGCCATCGCCGAGCTCGCCGAACGCATTCGCTCCCCAGCACCAGAGAGTGCCGTCGGTCTTGCGCGCGCAGCTATGCTCGTCGCCGAGCGCGACCTCGGCCACGGCGTTGCCGAGGGTGCTCGCCCCGACCTGCACTGGCGTTGGCTTGTCCACAGCGCTTCCGTCGCCGAGCTGGTTTGAGTGGTTAGATCCCCAGCACCAGAGAGTGCCGTCGGTCTTGCGCGCGCATCTGTGGTAGCCGCCGAGCGCGATCTGGACCGTTAGCTTGCAGTCGGTCGGGCAGTTCCCTGAAGTCTCGCCTGGATCGCACTTCTCGTCACCGCAGCTCGAGGTGCGGCAGTCGGCCGGGCTGCTTGTTCGTGCCTCGTTGACCCCGCAGACCGCATCATTGGCATCGCAGCGCAATCCCATCATTTGGACCGGAAGGACCTGTGGTGGGGCCGGATAACCAGTGGGAAACTGACCAACGTCGTTGTCTCCCCAGCACCAGAGGGTGCCATCCGTCTTGCGCACGCAGGTGTGGTTCACAGAGAGCTCGATCTCAGCCGCAGCGCTGCCAAGCGCGCTCGCCCCGGCCCGCACCGGCGTCGTCTTGTTCACGGTGGTGCCATCGCCGAGCTGGCCGGAGGCATTGTCTCCCCAGCACCAGAGGGTGCCATCGGTCTTGCGCACACAGCTGTGCTCGTAGCCGAGCGCGACTTCAGCCACAGCGCTGCCGAGCACGCTCGCTCCGGCCTGCACCGGCGTCGTCTTGTTCACGGTGGTGCCGTCGCCGAGCTGGCCGGAGGCATTCTTTCCCCAGCACCAGAGGGTGCCATTGGTCTTGCGCGCGCAGGTGTGGTAAACGCCGAGTGCGACGTCGGTCACGGCGCTGCCGAGCGCGCTCGCCCCGGCCTGCACCGGCGTCGTCTTGTCCGCGGTGGTGCCGTCGCCGAGCTGGCCGGACGCATTGTCTCCCCAGCACCAGAGGGTGCCATTGATCTTGCGCGCGCAGGTGTGTCGAAAGCCGAGCGCGACCGCAGCTACGGCGTTACTGAGCGTGCTCGCTCCTGCTTGCACCGGCGTCGTCTTGTTCACGTTGGTGCCGTCGCCGACCTGACCGTCGTTGTTGCCTCCCCAGCACCAGAGGGTGCCATCGTTCTTGCGCGCGCAACTGTGAAACGCTCCAAGGGCTACCTCGGCCACGTCCGAAAGCCCAGATACCAGGGTCGCATGCACATGATTGGTCATGGTGCCGTCACCGAGCTGACCGAGGGAGTTATTTCCCCAGCAATAGACGCTTCCCGCAGAAGTGCGCGCGCATGCGTGGCCAAGCCCTGCAGCCACTGCGAGTATGCCGGTGAGCGGGCTACCGTCGCTCTTCATCACCTGCTGCGCCTCCATCCCGACGCCTTTTCCCCAGCACCACGCCGTGCCGTCTGTCTTGGCCGCACACATGTAACCAGAGCCCGCGGAGAAGTGTCCCACGCAGCAGAATTGCCCCGGCTGGCACGTGACATAGGTCGGGCAGCGTCGAGCGACGTTATCGCCTAGATTGACCCCCACCCGCGTCTCGGCGTCCATCGCAAAGGTATTGCAAGGGCTCGACACCGGGGTGATCTGTGGCAAATCCCAATCCGAGGCCCAATCACAATTGTCCGCGTACCAAGGCGCCACCTGCACGTCGATGAGCACGTCGTTCTGGAAGGTGCCACGCGAGGCCAGGTCCGGCACATCATATCCAGGCTCGCACTGATTCAGCTCATTTTCGTCGAAGGGCAGACCGCCCGTCTTGTCTGCATGGTTGTAGACGCTGATGGCCACGCCGGAGCGGTCGGTGGACGTCTTCAGGCCCAGCGCGGCCACGAAGTCCTGATCCTTGAGCGTGCCATCGGAGTGAAAGTCGAGCGGATTGAGGTTCCAGGCGTTGTTCGACGTGTAGCCCGTGGGCACCGCGCCCGGCTCGGCGCGCTCGATGATGGCGCCGACGTGATTGTGGATGAACTCGAAGTGGGTCGACCATGCATTGGGCCCCCAAATCAACTGCCTGGCAAAAAACGAGCGCGGCGAGAGGCTTGCAATGGTGTCGCCGGGGTGCGCCGGGTCCGGGATCCGCTTGATGGCATAGCCCACTACCCCGCCCGCGAGGCGGCCCTTGCCGCAGAGCCATTTCGAGCCTGCCGGCGCCGTCGTATCGTAGGCGTTGACGCAAAAATAGCGGAAGTACGTGCTGAATAGCGGCGCCGACCCGTCGGGGTTCGCCGTGCGCGCCTCCGGACCCGTGACCGGATGCAAGAGGATCGGCCGGATCACCTTGTCCGCGCAGGCGATCGCGTAGCTCGTGAAGAGCTCGTAGGTGACGTTGGTCTCGGCCGAGCCGCTGCCGTCGAAGTCCTCGGCGATGTCGACGGTCGCCACCGGGCAGGTCGTCGGATCCGTGTTGCCGCAGCTCTGGTAGAGCGGCTCGTGCACGCCGTTCATCGTGATCAGCTTGGGCAGCACCAGATCGACTTTGACCCCGCCTGCCAGTGTGTCGCGGATCCGCGTCGCCGGGCAGAGGACGTCCATCTGGTCGAGCGTATATTGCGAAAAATCCGTGATCGACGTGCTCGGGATGAGCTTGTTTTCCTCCTCGATCACCAGCGTCCCGCCGGCCGCGCCAGTCCACAGGCTCTCGAAGGCGCTGTTGTAGCTGCCGTTGAAGGTGCCGTCGTAGGTGCCGCTGATGGTCCCGCTGAAGCTGCCGTTGTGGGTGCCGTTGTAGGTGCCATTGTAGGTGCCGTTGTACGTACCGTTGAGGCTCCCGTTGTAGGTCCCATTGATGGTGCCGTTGTAGGTGCCGTTGATCGTCCCGTTGAAGGCTGGGTCGTTGATCAGCACGCCGTTGTAGGTGCCGTTGAGGCTCCCGTTGTAGGTGCCATTGACGCTCCCGTTATAGGTACCGTTCAGGCTCCCGTTGAGCGAGCTGTTGAGGGTGCCATTGTAGGTGCCATTGTAGGTGCCGTTGTAGGTGCCGTTGACGCTCCCGTTGATGGTGCCGTTGTAGGTGCCGTTGATCGTCCCGTTGTAGGTACCGTTGATCGTGCCATTGTAGGCCGTGTCGTTGATCGGCGCGCCGTTGTAGGTGCCGTTGAGGCTCCCGTTGTAGGTACCGTTGACGGTGCCGTTGAGCCCGTTGATGGTGCCGTTGTACGTCCCGTTGTAGGTGCCGTTCAAGGAGCCATTGTACGTGCCATTGTAGGTGCCGTTGTAGGTGCCATTGTACGTACCATTGTAGGTGCCGTTGAGCGACCCGTTGTAGGTACCGTTGAGTGTCCCGTTGTAGGCCGGGTCGTTGATCGGCGCTCCGTTGTAGGTACCGTTGAGCGACCCGTTGTAAGTGCCGTTGTAGGTGCCATTGTATGTACCATTCAGCGTCCCGTTGTAGGTGCCGTTGGCAGTACCGTTGTACGTTCCGTTGAGTGTCCCGTTCAGCGCGCTGTTGATGCTGCCGTTGTAGGTGCCGTTGACGGCGCCGTTGTAGGTACCGTTGACGGTGCCGTTGTAGGCAGGATTGTTGATGGGCGCGCCGTTGTAGGTGCCGTTGAGGCTCCCGTTGTAGGTACCGTTGACGGTGCCGTTGACCGCGCTGTTGAGGGCTCCGTTGATCCCGTTGTAGGTGCCGTTGAGCGTGCCGTTCAGCGCATTGAACGTGCCGTTCAGGGAGCTGTTGATGGTGCCATTGACGCCGTTCAGCGACCCGTTCAGCGAGCTGTTGAGGGCGCCGTTGAACGTAGCATTGTACGAACCATTAAGCGTGCCGTTGATGTTCGAATTCGACGTCGCGGCCTGCTGACTCACGCCCGTGGCCGGCTCGGTCGAATCGTCCGGAGGCTCGAACTGGCACGCCACGAAGCTCGTGGCGAGCGAGGCAACAGGCAACAGCCACGACCGTATCCGTATCCGCGTCTTGTTCATGAGGCCTCCGTGCCCGGCACGTGTATGCCGACCAGCGGCCGGTCAGAAGCAACGCGGGTGCCATCCGGCGGAAGCGCCGCCCTCGCTCCGCGCGCTCAGCTGCTACGCGTGCCTGCGTTCTTGCGCGTCTCGAAGTGACGCTGGGCGCGTCCCGACGTGACGCAGGCCCCGGCGGGCGCACGAGCTACCCCTCGCGAGTCTCGGTGGGCTCGTCGGTCGCTTTCAGCAAGGCGGCGAGGCCCGGCTCGGGTGCTTCGCCGAGCAGGGCCACGAGCCTGCGTACCCGGGCGAGCTCCCGGCGCAGGGCGCGCTGGTGGTTGCGGTTCTTGAGGAGTTGGTCCAGACCGAACATTGCAAAGGCCTCCTCCCGACTGCCGAGGCGGCCGATCGCCGCAGCCAGGACCAATCCTTGAAACGCATCGGTCAGGTCGAGGGGGAGTGTAACGCCGCCACGCTCCCGGCGTTCCACCTCCTGCACGAAGGCGTGTGCTGCCCGCCAGAGCTGGGCGAGCGTGCTGCCCGATTCCGCGGGGGCTTCGTGGGCGAGCGCCTGCTCGACGTGCCGCCGTTCGAGCACGAGAGATCCCACGGCGCCGCCGCGCTCGGCGAGCGCCAGCGCATAGGCGCGACGAATGATGTTGTCGAGTTGCCGCAAATTGCCGGGCCAGGCGGCGCCGAGCAACCGCTGCACGGCGTCCGGCGCGATTCGAGCCGCACCTTCGCCGCCGCTCTCCCTGTGCCGCCGGCCGAGCATGTATTGCGCCCACCGCGGGAGCTCGTCGAGCCGCTCCGACAGCGCCGGCAACCGCACGGGCAGGATGTTGATCCGGAAGAACAGGTCCTCGCGGAAACGGCCGGCGCGCACGGCGGCATGCAAATCGGCATTGGTGCCGACGATGAAGCGCACATCCGCGTGACGCTCGGCGCCCTCGTCTCCGAGCGGCCGGTAGCGACGCTCCTCGAGCACGTGGAGCAGCCCTGCCTGAGCTTTGAGCGAGAGCTTGTCGATCTCGTCGATGAAGAGCGTGCCTTGCGCCGCCCGCGCAATCGCGCCGGGTTTGTCCTTGACGGCGCCCGTGAACGCGCCCCGCTTCCATCCGAAGAGCTCGGCCATCTGGAGATCTTCCGGCACGCTCAGCAGATCGAGTGTCTCGAAGGGGTGTGATTTGCGTCGTGATTGCTCGTGGCACCAGCGGGCGAGCCGAGACTTGCCCGAGCCGGTCGGGCCGCCGATCAAAATCGTCTCTTCCTGACCTGCGAACACACGCAGCATATCGACGAGGGCCGCGGTCGACGCGCCCACCACGGGCAGGAGCTCGTCGGTGCGCTCCGCGTCTGGCAACCGAGGACGCAGGCCGCCGAGGTACGGCGCGCTGACGTGGGCCATCGTGGCGAGATCCTCGTGGCACGCCTGCCAGATGAAATCCCGCCCGATGGCTGCCTGGCAGCGCGCTTCGAGGGTGATCATCCCGTCGACAGCGCCGCCGGGCGCGCGCAGTGGAATCACGTGCACGTGGGTGGTGTTGCGGCCCAGCATGTGTTCGCGCGTCACCTGCCCAGGCAATCCGGTGGCATCGAGGGCGTCCCCGGTGTGAACCGGCCCGTCCGGCGTCCAGGCGCGTAGCCTGCCGAGCTGCAGATCGATGGACACGGAGCAACCATGCTCCACCAACCACCGCCAGACGTTTGCGGACGTAAGATAACCAACTTCCTCAACGCGGACGCCGGCACGATGCTCGATGCCGAAGAGGCGCTGATAGCTGTCCGCGGGACGGAGATGCACCACGCCGCGCAGCAGCCGCCCGCGTGCGGCGTAAGTACTCTGCGTGAGCGCCGCTTCGGCGCAGCCCAGCATGGCTTGTAGAACCGCGGTTGCAGCCTCCTCGAAGGAGGTTGCCGCCATCAACCGGGAGATCAGAGTGACAAGGAACTCATCGTGTAACACGGATCGCGGACACGATACTCCAGATGCGGGGCACAAGCCATCGGCCGTTCCCTGGAGGCGGTGAAAACGCGGCCGCCGCACGAGCCAGATCTCCGGCGCGTACGATGGAGCACACGCCGCACGAGCTGGTGACCTGTGGTTTCTTGGAACGCAGGTCCCTTGATCTCGTTTCCACTTCTGTTGTCACGAACGGGTCGCTCAGTGTCGTTTTGCGTCGCGTCCCGTCCAGTCTTGCTTGCCCCCTCGCTATTGCAGAAGTGCCTTCGATCAGCCTGTTTTGTGTGCCATCGTCAGACCTTAGCGAGGTGCAAGTGAAGACCGTCTCGTTCTTTTCCTAAACCGAAGGTCGGTAGTAACCGCCCGGCCCGCCAGGTGACCAGGGGGCCGCGCGGGGCCCCCCTCATGGTGTGAGAGGCCCGGCACGCGCAACTACCGCCGTTTCATGGCGCGAATGCGCTTGCCCACGGCGTCATGTGCAGCCCTTGCGGCTGCCGTGGCATTGGTGTCCCGCATCATCCCGAAAAGTCGTGTTGCCGCGTCGTGGGCGACGGTTGCCGCGTTGATGTCGCCTGCCGCCGCCGCTGTGACCTCGCCTTGCACGAGCACAGCTAGAAGGGTCGTGCGCGGGTCGGCTCCGGGGATGCCCCAAAGGGCGGCCACGGGGTCCGAAGTGGCACCAACGGGCGCCAGCAGGGCGGATCTGTCGTCAGCTAGACGATGATCAAGCGGGTTGCGGCGAGTCATGGCCCCCGGAATCCGAGGCGGAGACGGAGCAGGCGGAGGCGCCAGGCGGAGGCGATGGGCTCCGGGCCCAAACCCCCCGGGCGGTCGGTCGCTCCGGGGGGTTTGGGCGCCACTTCTATTTCGTGCCGCTTCGCGGGGGCCGGCTGGCGAGGAGCTTCCCCACCGCTTCGTGCATGGTTCGCGCGGCGGCCGTCCTCTCGTCATGCTCGGGGATCGCAGCCAGGAGCCGCTCGGCTGCCCCATGCGCGATGGTGGCGGCGAGAAGGTCTCCGGAAGAGGCGGCGGCAACCTCCCCTTGAACGAGCACCGCGAGAAGGCCCGCGCGTGGATCTGCACCAGAGCCCCAAAGGGCGGCAACGTCCGAAGTGCCACCACCATGCGCCAGCGGGGCGGCGGAAACGGCGGCCTCGGGATCCGAACTGGCACCACCACGCGTCAACGGGGGCGATCTGTCATTAGCCGGAAGCGGATCGCGCGGGTCACGCCGGGTCAGGGGTGACGGAACCGTTCTCCGAGGTCACTTCCGACCTCCGCGCCTTCTCGCCATCGCCGTCGAGGGGCCGATCGTCACGCTCCCATGACGGAACGCGCGCGCCGAGCATGCGCGCGTGTCACACGCGCATGACACCCGTCATGCGCGCGTGACAGCGCAGGCGCGCCGGGGCGATACGCCGACCCGCGAACCAGGCCAAATCCGCGGCAGGGACGCCGTGGCATACTGGATGCCTTGGATGACCGGCACCGCCCTGGAGGACACGATGGCTTCGAAAATGCAACTCTTCTCGCTCCTGCTGCCCGCCCTTCTCGCCGCCTGCGGAGATTCCGGCGCGTTCGATGACGATGATCAGGACGTCGCGATGAGCGAGGACGAGTCCGCGCTGGAGACGCCCCTCGATGCCACGCTCTGCCTGAACTACTGCGACGCCAAGCACATGATCATCGGGTGCGACAATCGCACCTGGCACACGGAGCCGACGAAGGGCGTCAAGCCCTGGTCGTACGTGGGCTGGTTCGGCAATGGTTGCACCGGGACGCTCATCGGCAGCAACGTGGTGCTCTCGGCGGCACATTGCTTCCTCACCGAAGGGACCAACAACTTCACGCAGGGCCCCTTGTCGTTCTCGCTCGGGAAGTCCATCCCGCCGTCGGGAGGGGGCATCGGATTGCCAGGGAACGTGTGCAGGACACCTTATGGAACGCAGTACATAAGCAGCGTGACGGTCCCGGACGAGTACGACAATACGTCCAACACCGTCGCCAACAAGGCCTGGGATTATGCGGTGGTGATCCTGAACGACGCGCCTGTGGACGCTGAGCCGATGCCATACGGATACACCGACTGGAGCTACCTCCAGACCGAGGAATCGCAGTCCATCGGCTATCCAGGCACCGACAAGATCCCCGGGACCCTCTGGGACACCGGCCGCAAAAGCTTCCTCGGGCGCTGGCTGAACCCGACCGACTTGAACCTGAGCGGCGTGCTCTACGTCGACAACGACGGCGAGGGAGGGCAGAGCGGATCACCCGTGTTCTATGATTACACGCAGATCTCGGGGGATGGCTCGATCTCGCTCGAACACAAGCTCACCGGCGTCCTCATCGGCAGCCCGGTCTCGGCGTGCCAGGCCGGCCAAAACTGGGCGGCGAGGCTCGTGCCGAGAACGGTGGACCGCATCGACACCTGGAAGGTCGCCCCCAACAGCATGACCTACCCGCGCAAGTACAAGGCCTTCACCGGCACGGAGATCAAGCCTGTCGAGCCGGCCGACTGCTGACGCCGGCGACGCTCGCGCCCGCTGGTTTCGCGGCCTCGGGGCGCCCCAAATGCGCCTTCGCCCAGGTCCTGAAGTCCGTGGGCGCGAGCCCCTGCGCGCGCGCGTGCTCCGGTCGGGCGGGGCTGTCGACGACGTTCATCCGCTGCTGCGAGACGACGAAGGCCGGCAAAAGCCCCTGGGCGAGCGCCTCCTCCGCGGTGAGCGAGGGCGCTTCGATGGGCGTGCCGAGCACCTCCGAGAGGACCGCCGCGATCTCCCGCATCGATAGCCTGTCTCCCGCAAGCTCCAGCTCGACCCCATTCCAGGCCACCGGGTCCGTGAAGGCCGCCGCCGCCGCCGCCCCGATGTCCTGCGTCGCCACCAGCGAGAGCACCGTGTTCGGCGTGAGCATCGTCAGGAGCCGGTCCTCCACCCAGTTCGCGAACAGAAACGACGGCCGCACGAAGTTCTCCATGAAAAACGCCGGCTTCAGCAAGGTGAACGAGCGGAACCCCGCGTTGCGCGCGAGATCCTCGATGTACTCCTTGCTCTCCCAGTAGTGCACGCCCGACGCTGGCGAGCCCCACCCCGGCTGCCGGCGCTGGTACTCCCCCGAGCCCGAGACCGACGTATGCACGAATTGCGGCACGCCCGCCGCCCGTGCCGCCTCCACGAGGTTCTTCCCCTGCCGCCGCTCGTCGTCGCCTTCGAGGTTCTTCATATTCGGCATCTGCACCGAGAACACCCCGCGGGCCCCGGCGCAGGCAGCCCGTAGCGATGCGGGCTCGTCGAAGTCGCCATGCACCAGCGTCGCGCCGAGCTCGCGCAGTGCCCGCGCCCCTGCCGCCTCCACGTCGCGCACCAGCGCGTGCACCGTCGCCCCACGCGCGAGCAGCGCCCGCGCGACCGCGCCCCCCTGCCTGCCCGTCGCGCCCGTCACGAGGACCGGATCGGACGCCTTCACACCCATTGCGAGAATCGAATCGGTTGTCGTCGCATTCGTCATGGCAAAGTCATACGACCCGCGGTATGGACGATCAATGCCTCGCCGTCCAAACGTCATATCCAAGACGCCAGAACTGCTGGACCTCCAGGACCCCCGCGGCGACGTCCTCGCCGACGTGCTGAGCGTGTCGATGCTCCCGAACGCCCTCTTCAAGTGCATCGAAGCCCGCTCCCCCTGGGGCCTACGCGTCCCGACCCGCGACCGCGCCGTCTTCTACCTGATCGCGCGCGGCCACGCCCTCCTGGAGGTCGACGGCGAGCCTCCGCGCCACCTCGCCACCGGCGACGTCGTCTTCATCCCTCACGGCACGGCGCACACCCTCCGCGACGAAACGGCCCGTCACCTGTTCACAGTGCACGACGGCCCGAGCTGCGCCGCCAGCGGCCCCGCCCGCATCGGCGGCGACGGAGCCCTCACCACCTTGCTCGCGGGCTTCTTCGCCTACACCGGCGGCGTGAAGCCCATCCTGCTCACGCGCGTCCCCCAGGCCGTGGTCCTGTCCCCCTCCGGCGGCGCGCCGCGGCCGTGGAGCGCAGCCACCATCGACCTCATGCTCGCCGAGATCGCCTCCCCCGGCCCCGCCAGCACCCTCGTCCTCCAGCGCCTCGCCGACGTCCTGTTCGTCCAGGTGCTGCGCGACCTCCCCACCCACAAGGGCTGCGGCCTGGCCGAGGCCCTCTCCGACCCCCCCGTGCACCACGCATTAAACCTCATGCACACCCGCGTGAACGAGCCCTGGACCGTCGCCAAGCTCGCCGCGCTCGTCGGCCTCTCCCGCTCCGGCTTCGCCCAACGTTTCACCCAGGTCGTCGGCGACCCGCCCCTCCAGTACCTCGCCCGCTGGCGGATGGCCCGCGCCGCCGAGCTCCTGCGCGAGACCGACGACACCATTGCCCAGATCGCCGAGCGCGTCGGCTACGAGAGCGTCCCGTCCTTCAGCAAGGCCTTCAAGCGCTGGCAGGGCAGGAGCCCGACCTATCACCGCGGGTTGCGCGAAATGGGCGTCGCGTGGTAACGGGGCGTCATGGACTCGGACGCGCCTTTGATCCGAAACGCACGACCGGAGGACGCTCCGCGGCTCGCGGCGGCCGAACGCGCGATCGCGCGCGTGCCGGGGAGGCTCGCGCCGAGGCCCGACGAGATCGACGATGACACCATTCGAAGGATGATCGTCGACCTCGAAGAGCGCGGCCGCGGCATCTTTCTTGTCGCCGAGCGCGCGGGCACGATCGTCGGGCATGCGCTCTTGGAGTCGCTCTCGCTCGCGGTGACGTCGCACGTCGTCCGGCTGACGATCGCCGTTCATGAAGGGTATCAAAGCCAGGGCGTCGGAAGGGCCCTCATGAACGAGCTCTTGCGCTGGGCGCGGTCGAACCCGCGCGTCGAAAAAGTCGAGCTCCAGGTGCGCTCGTCGAACGATCGCGCGATCGCGCTGTATCGATCGCTCGGGTTCGTCGAAGAGGGGCGCAAGACGCGGCGGTTGAAGATCGGCCCGAACGCGTACATCGACGACGTCTACATGGCGCTGTGGGTCGGTCCGTAACGCGTCGACCTCGCAGCGAGTGATATGGCGAGCAACGCCCGCGCGTTTGCGAGGGTGGCGCGGTCCGGCGGAACGACGGCGAACTCGAGGCGATGGGCACGCTCTTCATACACGGCGCCGCGAACGCGGACGACGTTGGATGGAATCGGAGCATCGTCTTCGATCTCTGGTGGAGCGAGTGGAAGCCATTCGAGCTCATCGAGCCACACCGCGTCACCGAGGTCGTTCGCATCAGGGGGCGTGCAGCATTGTGCTGCCAACAACACGAGATCGGTGATGTCGGCATCCACGAACAGATCGTCGGGGGCGCGCGATTCGATGTCGATGGCACTCGCAGTGGCAACTGCGCTCGGGAGAAGAGATGTGATGTCGACCGTTGGCGACCAATCTGATTGGGCCACGCGCGCGACCTCCGTGCTCGCGTGATCGATCAGAACCCCAGGCGCTCCCAGCGAACGTAGTTGTTCGATTCGAGCATGCCCGTAGCGCAACGTGTTCTCAGCGATTCGTCGATGCGCAGCACGATCGAACGCTGGCCGTCGCCGCACGAGAAAGTCGCGGAGTCGCGGCAAGGAGAAGGACTGCGCGAGACTCGGATCCTGCGCCGGGTCGAATTCTCCGCCTTGCGCTCGTGCAACGAGATCGACGGAAACGAGATGCGTCTCTCGAAGGTCCTCTCGCAACACGTCGACGAGCTCGCGAACCGCATCCAGGTCGGCCGGAAAGACGTGCGCTCCTTTCGGAAAGATGTCGAGCGGTGCGCCGTTCCAGATCGCGAGCTCGCATGCGGGCGTGGCCATCGGTGGCGAACGGTAGCATGAGCTCGACGCGGATCGGGCATCTGCTTCCCCACCGCTTCGTGCACCTGGGCCGCTTCGTCGCGCCGCCGATGCGCGTCGAGGAGATGGACGCGTCGGAAACGTACGGGCAAACCGGCGGCATGTTCGTAAAGGTGGGGGCGGTAGCAGGACGCCGACGCTTCGCCGCTTGACGATTGGCTGGAACACTGCCTAAAGTCACCACGCTGGAAAACTAGTCGCGAAAACAGATTTTTGGATACAGCGAGGATCGGTGATGGTGACGATGAAGCATGTTTGTGCGGGGCTCGCATGCCTTTCGCTGCTGAGCGTCTTTGCGTGCAGCGGTGGCGATCTTGTCCTCGACCCCATCAGCTCCACGCGGAGGACGATGGTCGGCGGGGTCCCAGCCCGGTCCGGCGACGCGTACATCGTCGTCGATCTGAACCTCCAGAACAACACGAGCCAGAAGCTCCTGCTCGTCCCCCCTCTGTTCTCGGTTCAGACGTCCGATGGACTGGAATTCATGGGCGACCCGCTCACCGAGGTGCACCCCGGCGGGTGCAAATCGAGCACGTCCCTCGCCCCTGGGGGAACCACGCGTTGCTCGGTGGTCTTCTCCGCGCCTGCCAAGGCGACGACGCAGCTCATCGCGTACACGACGGAGGACAGCGACGATCGATACGAAGCCTCGCTGAAGACCAGCGCGTGCAGCATCTGCGACGGCGAGTGTCGCGATCTGTCGTCCAGTTCGAACCACTGCGGGGCCTGCGGGGTGGCCGTCGGCGCCGGGGAATGTGTCGATGGCAAGGCGGTTTGCAAGAGCAACGCCGACACCTGCGGCGGCCAGACGTGCGTGGATCTCCGGACGAGCAAAGAGCATTGCGGCGAATGCGGAAACACCGTGCCGCCCAACGCCTCTTGCATCGCCGGCCAGGTGAAGTGCGCGGTGGGGTTCACGGATTGCAACGGCGTCTGTGCCGACCTCACGTCGGATCCCTCGCACTGCGGCCAGTGCGGACACCAGTGCCCAGGCCAAGACCCTTCCTGTTACAATCTTCAGTGTAATTAGACCATCATCACGACCGAGCTCGTCACGTGCGACAGCGTGTGCGCCGGGTACGGCCTGAGCTGCGACGATGTCGTGGCCGGATATGCCCCCGAGAATGTCGAGTTCTCCCTGGCGTGCAATGCCGTGCCGAAGGCCACCGAATGGCTGACATACGCGAAGCGCGATGCCCCGGCATCGAGCTACCTCGGTGCGGTTCCATCGCCTACACGTTCCAGCATGGGTGGAGGAGGGGGTTCTACTTCAGCTCGAGAGCTACTTGCAGCACATCGTGCCGGCCGTGAGATTGCCGGCGCATCCACCGAAGTAACGGTTCGCGGTCGCGCCTTCGTACCCGCAGCCCTGCCAGTTGCATTGGTTGTTCAGCGGGTCGTATCCCGTGCTGGTCGGAGCGCATACGCGCATCGGGCTCGAGCAGGACGTCCCGGAGGTCGTCGAGACCGAGCAGGCGCTGCTCGTCCCCGAGTACTTCAGGTTGTCGTCGGTCCAGTAATGGAACGCCGGGGCATCCGTGGTCGTGGCGAAGGAGAAGTTGCGCTCCACGTACTCCGCGGACGAGCAGACGTGCCAGCCTGGCTTGCAGAGATTGGCTCGGTCGGCCCACCCCACCGTTCCCGCGCAGCCGACCATCCCGGGGGCGAACGTCTGTTCATTCATCACCTGCACGCTGTCGGCGCATCCGCCCTCCTCTTCACGGATGCTGATCGTCCTGGATTGTGTTCCACTGCCCGGCGTCGTCCGTGCCAGGGTGAGATTCTCCACCAGATGCGGCCGGAGGACGATAGAGGCGAGGCCGACCGCCGTCGCGTTCGAGCCATTGACCTGCGTCAAGACATCGCCCGGGAGAATGCCGAGCGTATGCGCCAGCGAGCCCGACGGGACAGCCGCGAAGGTGAACACATCGGCGCCGCTGGCGGGGTTCTGCGTCACGTCGATGCGGACGCCGGCGGCGTATTCGTCGTCGATCAGCCACTCGGGGTCCTCGAGGAGCTCGTCGTGGGTCGACGGCGGGACCGTCACGCGGTTCGTGCTCGCGCTGAAATCGATGCCCGTCTTGTCGAGCGGAACGCTGCCGCAGTCGAGGTTCCGGAACGTCGCCGCCGGCGCCAGGCAGGCCGGATCGTTGACCCCGGACGGCGCGTGCAAGCTCCGATATGCGGCGGCCTCGCTGTTGCAGTCAAATGCGACCGGAGTCAATGCGTCGACGACCCTCTCCCGCGCGAGCCAGCAAGCACGCGCGAATTCATCCTCCAGGTTGCTATCGCACTCCGCCCGCATCCTCGGCAGCCCGTGCACGATGTGGCCGGCCGTATGCTGATAACCGAGGGCGAGGGCGTGGATCACGAGGACCTCCATTCCATAGGCGCTGGCCTCGTCCTGATCACACTCGTAGTCCGGGTCGGAGTTCGGGATCGGACAATCGGCGGCGATGTGGGGCGACCCCAGGTGGTGTGGCGCGAAGAAACCGTCACCCAGGCCGTGAATCAGCTCGTGGAGCAGGATGCCGGCCTGCCCGAACGTCCCGAGATCCGAACCGAACTCGGGCGCGAGGATCAACTTCCGGTTTCCGCGATTGGCGGCCACGTATTCCGTCTTGTTGGTGCTGTCGATCTTCAGGTGGCTCAGCCGCTCGAAAACGAACTGGTAATGCCGTTCGTTCCGCATGTCCTCGCTGCCCCAGATGACGGGGTATGGCATGGCCGTGTAGTCGTGGATGTCCTCGAGCAGCGCGAGGTGGAAGGAGGGGGAGCCCTCCGTCGCGTTGTAGCAGAGGTCGGTCGTGTCGACGTGATCGAGGCTCGGCGGGAGGATGGTGCTGAGACCCGGCAGAATCGCCGGCTCGCGCGCCATGGGACCATAGAGGAGCTGCTGCATGGCGACGAGGAATGCCCTCTTGTTGTCCTCGGACCCGTAGTCCGGCGTGCCCTCGACGACGCTCGCCACCGTCGCCTCCATCTCGTCGAGGCAGTCCTGGGTGATCGCGAAGCAATTGTCGATCTGGCAATCTACCCCGTTGAACACGGCCGTGCCCCAGAGCGCCGGCATGGAGCACTTGCCGTCGAGCAAGGGGAACGAGCGATTGGGCGTGGGCACGTCGCAGTCCACGCCGAGTGGCCCCGCCGAGGCCCCGACACCGCCCTCCTGGGGACAACCGAGGAGGCACGTCGAGGCGGCCAGAATGCTGGCGATGCCGAACGAGAGAGAATTTCTAAGCATGAGATGTCGCTCCGCTCTGAAGCCGGGCGGAGATTCGAGCGTCGTCGCACCCGCGGAACGCGGCGCGCGCGGCAGTCAGCTCGCTCTCTTCCGAGAGGCAACTCCGCTGTCTTCGTGGGTGTGGATGCCCCATGACGAGTGAGCCGATGCTTCGACGTCCACGTCGACGCCCTGCCGCGCGAGCTCGCTCGTGCATTCGCGTTTCCGTTGCTGGTCAAGGAGCGAGCACACGCTGTGCATGTGGTATGCCGGCCGTGCAGGGGGGACACAAACGCGTCCGCGATCCTGCGGGAATGCGGCCACCGCGCGACGTTCGGCGCGGGCGGCGCGGGGCCCGTGCCCCAGGTGGTATGCCCGCGTGACAGCGCGCTGTCACGCGCCCGGGACACCTGTCATGCCCGCGTGACAGCATCCGCGCCTAGGTCTTTTCTGCCGGTGCGCGGGGGCCGGCTCCACCGCTTCGTGGGTGGTGGCGCATGACGCTGCCGACCGGCTCCTGGCGATGATGGCAGACACAGATGACGACACGGAGGCCGCGCGGGCTGCGCACACGGCCGTCGCCAAGCTTCTCCGGACCATGAAACGGCGGTGACCCAACGAACCGCGGGCTTTCTCGTATCTCCGAGGGGGCTCGCATGGATGTTTGTCCGCGGGGTTTGTCTCGGCGCGGAGTCTGTGGTAGGGACTTCGGACCCCCTCATGCGCGAGTAGGGAGGAACCGTTGCCCCGGGTGGTCTCAGGGCGAATCCAGCGATACTCGCCCGGCTCTGCCCCGGTTTTCGGGTGAACGCTTGCCCTCGACATACCACCGCGCCAACTCCGGATCAGGCCCCGCACCCAGGTTTACGACGAGTTGCCGGTATTCATCGCTTCGCATTCAGCTATGTTGCCGCTCGTCGGGGAGGGCCTTGTACGGTCCAGTCGCTGTGACGGACGTCGATGACGGGCATGCCGGCGGCGCGGGCCGCGCTGACCCCTTCGTCGGTGTTCTCGAACGCCAGGCATCTGTGGGGAGCCACGGCGAGTTGCGCGGCGGCCAGCAGGTAGGCGTCGGGGGCGGGCTTGAGGCGGGTGACGTGCTCGCGGGCGACGAGGACGTGGAACAGGTCGGCGAGACCGACCGCGGCGAGGCCGGCGCGTACAACCTGGCCGTCGTTGGCCGAGGCCACGGCCGTGGGCACGGCCGCGGCCAGGTGCCGCGCGAGGGCCGTCACTCGCGTCACCGGCCGGACGAGGCTGGTACGGGCGAGCCAGTGGGATCGGGCACGGGCCACGAACTCCGCGTCCGTGCAGGGCAATGACAGGCTCAATTCGGCCCGCAACCAGTGGCGCAGGGCGGTGAGGTCGGCCAGGGGGGCCTCGCGAAGCCACGGTTCGGGGACGGCAAGGCCGAGTTCGGCGAGGGTCGCCCGGGCGGCGTCGGTGTTGATGGTGCAGGTGTCGACCAGGGTGCCGTCGAAGTCGAAGACGCAGGCCGCCGGTCGGACGGTGGTGAGGAGCTCGTGGGCATCGGCGAGGCATTCGGCCTTGGCTGGGGTCATTGCAGTGCGCAGCCGCGGCGACGACACCGACCGAAGAATGCCTGACCGAGGGTGCTACCCCCGGCCCAGCCATAAGCGTGCTGGCATGACGGTTCACGTCACCCTCCTTGCACCGTGGTACCTTCTGGCTCAGGACACTAGCGGGGCCAAGGCACCGTTCGCCATAGGACCTTGGTCCCATTGCGTGCCACCGGGTCAGCCTCCTGGGTGCTGCAGCGCGCCGATGTGGTTCACGATGCCGCGGAAAGGCTCCTGGCGCTGCTGTCGGATGCAGGCGTCGCGCACCATGCCGTCGGTAAGCTGCTCCGCACCATGAAAACCGCGATAGCTAGCCCGGCTGGTTGAAGCGTCGGCGCCTGCGCCTGCGCCGGCCTTTGACGAGCCGCCGGTACTCGTCGAACATCAGCGCCACAGCCTCTTGCAAGGTTGGAACAGGCGTGAGGGCTAAAGCACCTCCCCGTCGCCGATGGCAGCCTGAACGAGCGGTGGGCCGATCAGACCGAACGCATTGGCTCACCTCGACAGCGAAGGCTTCGTCGCGACCGCGTACAGCGCGTTCGTCTGTGCGGTGAGGGCATTCCGAGCACGGAGCGGGCCGAGGGTGTCGCGTTTGACGGCGTGGAGCGTGTCGGGATCGAGCCGGTCGATCGTACCGCGGTAGCCCGAGCCGAGGGCGATGGTCCACCAGTCATCCGGGAGATCGAGCGTCTGATGCGAATGCTCCGCGTCCACCGAAGATGCAGTCACGCCGGCCTCCGCGAGCATCTCGCGCAGGCTATCGGACGTGTTGATGCGCTCCCAGGGCCTGAACGACCGATAGAGGTCCGGGCGATGGCCGCGAATGGCCTCCCAGAATGCGGTATTGCCCGGTTCGAGGACGTCCGGCCCCCAGGTGGTGATTGCGAGGGTGCCGCCCGGTTTGATCCACCGCCAGAGCCGCTGCACGGCTGGAGGTATGTCGGCGGCGAAGAAAATCCCGAAGACACAGACGACGGCGTCGAAGTGCTCGGGCGGTACATCAATGGCCTCGAAGTCAGCGCAGCGGAAGTCGATGTTCTGGAGCCCGAGGGCGCGGGCTTTGGCGCGGCCTCGGTCGAGCAAGGCGTCGGAGAGATCCACGGCGAGCACGGAGCCCCGTGATCCGACGGCCTGAGCTGCGGGGATGGCGGACGCGCCACTGCCGCAACAGACGTCGAGGACACGGTCGCCGGGCCGGAGAGGGACACGCGAGACCGTGCCGTTGCCGATACGCGACCAGAACGCAAGGGGTGGATCGTCGAAATGTTCCGCAGCGGCGGAGTATGTAGCGGCGACGATGGATTTTGCGGGGGCGAGTTGGTTCATGGCCTTTCACCGGGAAATGAGTGTGCAACGAGGGCGCCGGAGCGCGGGCCGTCACCCCGAGAACACCGGCGCTTGCTCACCGCGTTTCAGGCAGCGCGGGGGCGCGACTCGTAACCGGCGTCGCCCAACGCATCGACGAGGGCATTCGTGGGCGCGCTCGACGGATCGTGCTTCACGAGGACTGTGCCCTCGCGGAGCTTTACGTCGACCTTCTCGACGCCGCCGAGTCCACGCAGTGCGCTGTCGATGTGGCGGATGCATGACGGGCAGCTCATCCCGTCGACCTGGAGCAGGGTTTCCTTCATGGCGTCTTTCCTTTTCGGGCGGCCCTCTTTGCCGCACACACCCGAAGACGCAGTCACCCCCGCTTCATTACACCCGTGCCCGACCGGCCCACACGTCGGCCCGAAAACGGCCCGACTGCGCCGCCTACGCCTGCCTCACTGTGGTGCTGATTCCTATCATGCGGCCCGAGCTGAAGCCCAGACCGGGAGCCCTGCCGGAGACCCGTGACGTGCTGAGGATCCTCGACGCGCTCGACGCGTGGGCAGCGGGGGTCCTTGCTTCGGCTGCTGAAGCGAACCCGAAGACCAGGCTCGATCGCATGGTGGCGGTCGCGGACGTGATCCGAACGCTCGTAAAGCTCGTCGGGCCCGAGGTGAGGGCGGCCGCGGGGGGTTGAAAGGGGAGGCCATCAGTAGGGCCTCCACGACCACGCCCACCACCGACGAGGCCACGTTCGACCGCGTGATGGCGGTGAACGTCAAGGCTCCCATCGCCCCTGGCATGGCCGCACGTGGGAGCGTCATCATCAACCTCTGGGCGGCAGCGTCTGGCAGGTATTGAGCCTCAAACGGGATGCAATCCCGTAGAGCGCGTGCTACACGAGGCATGCGCTGGTCCGGCCAGCGCCATGATGGCCTGAGTCACCCGATCCCCATCCGCTTCGAGGACGCACGTCGTCCTCTCGAATGAACCGCGCACGGAGGCCGTGCGCCCTTGGGTTTTAGAGTGATTCATGTCCGTGCTGCGACTGCACGGAGTCAGCGTCGCTTGGGCGGCGTCTGCTCCCATTTTTGAGTCGGTATCCCTCACGCTCGACCGCGGCTTCTATGGGCTCGTCGGCGCCAAGAAGTCGGCAGCGAGCCGGAACGTATGCTCCGGGCCGAGGCCGCCCACCTCTCGCCAGGGGAAGCGAGAAAGCTCGGGCGCCGTCGTGCTGGTTACCCACGACGACACCTTCGCCGCTCACGTCACGACGCGGTCGCTGCGCGTGGAGCACGGCACCGTCTTGTGAGCGCTTCCTCCCACCACAACCAACGTCCCTTCAGGAGCCATTGCCATGCGTCGCAGCGCCCTACACGAACTCCCGCACCCGCCTCCGGGCGTCCTCACCGAAGTTCACGCGTTCCTACGTGGGCTCGGTGCGCCTGCGTATCGCTACCACCAGTTGGTGTCGGCGTTTCAGCGCGGCGCGCAGAGTTTCAATGAAGTCCGCGACCTACCGAACGACATCCGACAGCAGCTCGTCTCGCGCTTCGGGCTGACCGTTCTTCCCCTCGAGGTCGAAAGGGTGCGTACGGGAGAGCAGGTCGAGAAGGTACTCTTCCGCACGCGATCTGGCGCGCGCGTCGAGACAGTTCTCTCGCGCTACCGCGCTGGCTGGTCGTCTGTCTGTGTGTCCACTCAGGCGGGCTGCGGTCTCGCGTGTTCGTTCTGCGCGACGGGCGCCTTGGGACTCGATCGCAACCTGAGCGTCGACGAGATTTGCGCTCAAGTCGTGCACCGACGCTGGAGCTCGGAGTTTGGCGGGGCTCCGAAAAGCGTCGCGTTCATGGGGATGGGCGAGGCTCTCGCAAACCCGAACGTGCTCACTGCGCTGAGCGTGCTCACGATGCCGGGCTATGGTGGGCTGTCACCGCGTCGAATCACCGTCTCGACGGTTGGCCTCGCGCCGGCCCTCGCGACGCTCACCGAAATGCACCCGCAGGTCACCCTGACGCTCTCGGTTCATTCTCCGTTCCCTGAACAACGCGCCCAGCTCATTCCGCTCGAGCGTCGGTTTCCCCTCGAGGAGAACCTCGAGATCCTGGATCGACACGTTCTACGCGCACGCCGGAAGACCTACTTGGCGTACCTCCTGATCGAAGGCCTCAACGACTCCGAGGCACATCTCGCTGCGCTCGCGCGACTCGTGCAGCGGCGATCCAGGCCCGAGCTCTTCCACGTAAGTGTCATACGCTACAACGTGGCCTTCGGAGCGGACCCGTCGTACCGCGCCCCGGCGTCTTCGAAGGTCGATGACTTCGTGGCGCGGCTACATCGCTTGGGCGTCAGGGCGACGCGACGACAGCAGTTCGGGGCAGACATCGACGCGGCGTGCGGCCAGTTGCGCGCTGAATCGCTGGTCCGCCTCGGTCGGCGCCGCCCCTCCGACGACCCGCGTGGATGACCACGGCTGGCTCAGTGCAGATCGGTCGCGAGCACCGACGGTTCTTTTCGGAGTTCGCGGATACGAGCGCCAACTTTCAGGCAGAGTGGCCTGGCTTCGGTTTGTCTCGGCACGGTTCCTCCCTAGCGCATGAGGGGTGTGCGAGATCCCTACCCACGGACTTCACGTCGAGACAAACCCCGCGGACAAACATTCGTTCGAGCCCCCTCGGAAGCGAGGGGGTCTAGCGCGCGTCGTAGCGTCGCTCGCGATCGTCAGTTGCTTGACTCCCTCAGTGGACTGCAAGGACGAACGAATACTACTTTGGTGGCATTGACGCGCGTACGCTGACGTGGATGCGGCGCCTGATGAGCTCATTGACACCGACCAACCGTTGTCGTCTTCTCTAGGGCTCCGCAACGCTGGCACGCGGCGCGGCGGTCCACCTACACGTGGGGTAGAGATGACGATCCAAAGGCACAAACCGTTCATCCTCGCAGCGCTGGTCCTCTTGCCGCTCGGGTGCTCCGCGACCGGTTCGCGCAGCGGTCTCGACCCCATCATCTCCGACAAGGCCCGCCCCCTGTCCGATGAGGAGGTCCGAACCGCGATCGTCTTCGAGGATCGCCTCGAGTTCCCCCTGGAGAGCGAAAACTGGCTCGACGAGGTCAGCCCCGGTGACGTCCTCGTTTCCGACCACGATGCGGGCTTCCTGCGTCTCGTCGAATCGATCGAGAGCAAGCCGGACGCGGTCGTCGTGTACACCGCGGACGCGGCTCTCACCGACATCGTCGAGCAGGGCGAGACGGAGACGACCGTCGACTTCGCCGCGCTCGAGCCCACGTCCGCGAATGGGTTCCCCGGGCTCTCGCCTCAGGCAACCGGGGACCTCCTCTCATTCGACGTGAGCCTGACCGGTCAGGTCCTCGACCTCGGCGACGGCGTGACGGCGCGCATCACGAACGGCTTCGTGTCCTTCAAGCCGTCGCTCGACGTCAAGCTCGCGATTGACGGTTCGAAGCCAGTCGAATTTCGGGCCATCGCCAATGGAGCATTTTCCTCCAAACTCGAGGTGGAGATCGAGGGAGCGTGGGCCCTCCACACCACAAAGGAGGTTACGGTCTGGCGATCCAAGGATTTTCGCGTGCCGATGCCCCCGATCGGATGGGTTCCCGTCTCGTGTACGGCCTCGCTCGCCCTCAAAGCGGGTTTCACGCTCGACGCGGACGGGCAGGTGCACGTCACACTGGGCCAAACCTTCGACTTCGACGGCTCGATGGGCGTCCGTTACGAGCAGGGCTCTGGCTGGGAAAAGGTGCGCTCGTTCAACCCGGCTTGGAACCCCGAGCTCCCGCAAATGGGTGCGGACGTGCAGGTGCAGGCGACAGGATACCTTGTCGGATCGCTGAAGGTCGGGTTTTACGGGTTGACGAAGGCTCTCGGCACGGGCGGTCAGCTAGAGATGTCCGCCAAGCCTTCGCTGCGCCTGAGCTATTCCTCCAGCGAGCCCGCGCCAGGATGGGGCCTCTACGGCGGCGTACAGGTCGACGCCACGCCATCCTTGAAGGTGCTCCACACGTCGCTCGCCAGCACGACGCTGAACCTCTACAAGGATGAAAGACGCCTTCTTCCTGCGGCCGATTCGAACGACGCCGCGCCCATCGACACGGGCAACTGTTCCGACGGACAGGAGGACGGGCTCGAGACGGCCGTCGATTGCGGAGGCGCGTGCGGACCGTGCAGCATGGGCGACGAGTGCGTCCTCGATGACGATTGCGTGAGCGGCGCGTGCGTGAGCGGAGAATGTACCTCGACGAATTGCGACAACGGCGTGCAGGATGCGGACGAGACCGGTGTGGATTGCGGCGGTTCGTGCCCGGAGTGCTCGGGCGGCGCGTGCCAGGATGCCGCGGACTGCGTCGGCGCAAATTGCGTCGATGGCGTCTGTGAAGCGCCGCTGGACTGCTACGACAACGTGCAGAACGGCGCCGAGACGGACGTGGACTGCGGCGGTCCCTGCGACCCCTGCTACGGGGACTCGCCCTGGAACTGCTACGACGGGGAACTCTCGGGCGACGAGGAGGACGTGGACTGCGGAGGCTCGTGTCCGCCTTGTGATGGGGGCGGGGGCGGCGGTGGTGGAGGAGGCGGCGGAGGCGGCGGGGGCTCCTGTGATGGAACCGGAGACTGCAATACGTGCGCCGCGTGCGCAGATCAGGGAGCGTGTTCGGAACTCCTGGATACATGCCTCGCAAACCCGGACTGCGTTGGTCTGTCGGATTGCCTGTCCCCGTGCAGCGACCAGACCTGCGTGGATGATTGCTACAGTACGTATCCAGGCGGTGACAGTGACCTCTTCGCATATCAATACTGCCTGATTTGCTCGGAGTGTTACGGCGACTGCGGGGGGGCCGGGCAATGTCAGTGATGCTCGACGCGGCAAGACCGATGCGTCCGTGGTTGGTCGTCGCGCTAGCCCTCCTTGGGTGCTCCTCCACGCCGAGATCGTACGCCCCTGCGTACGCGGCGCCGCCGGGCGCCCCGGGGGCGTACACTCCGCCGGGGAGCTACGCCCCAGCACCCGCACCGGGGTATGCGAGTACCTCGGGATATCAAAGAGGCCCGAGGATGGGTCCCTTTCCAGCCCTTCCTGCTCCGATGCCGACGTCGGTGCGGCTAACGCTCCACGGCGTCACCATTGCAATGGGGAAGATGGACGGGAGTGAATGGGACGGATTCGGTCGCATCGCGCCCGGGCAGCTCGAGCGGCTTGCAACCGCGCTGGGCGCACCAAACCCGTATGCCGAGGTGCTTGCCATCCTCGCCGCACCGGTAAATCAAGCCCTTGCCAAGCCCGAGGTGATCGGCCGCGCGATGTTGTTGACGGCCGCCGGCTACGGCCCCCCGACGCAGCTACGAGCTCAACGGGACACGTTCACGCCCACGTTTTCGGGGCCGCCCTCATGGAGCGGCGTCTCGACCAACGGGGCTACACGGTTGTCCGTCGAGGTCGCGGACAATGACGCATTCTTCCCGGATCCGGTTGGCTCATTCCAGATCAACAGCGCCGACATCATGCGGGCGGTCCGCGAAGGCAGGGTGGTGCAGATACGCGTCGACAATCAGACCAGCCGGCAAATCTTGTTCGCAGCGATATCCGCGATGCCAGAATGAACCGAACGCCGCGTGGTCTCCGCTCCCCGCCGTGTGCTTTTTGCCCATCCATCGTCGAGCCCCTTTACCTCTGGTATAACGACCCGCGTGGATGACACCACCCCCGAAGACCTCGCGCTCCGCAAGGCCGTACGCCTCGATCGCTACGCCGAGATCCTCGCGCACGTCGTCCACTTCGGGACCGACCGTACCGAGGAGGTCGTGCAGCGCTTCGGCCTCAGCCTCGAGCGCTAGCGTGCCGTCGATCAATCGTGGACCCGCGAGCTCGCGCTGGGCCTGAAGCGACAACAACGCGAGCAAGCCCTGCGATTCTCCGCCACGTTCAACAGCCGCAGAGAGCGTCTTGCCCGACTCCAGCCACCCATCGCATCGATCGGCGACGCATCCGCGAAGGCCGCCGCAACATCGCCCGAGCCCACACCTCCGGATGTCTCGGCGAAGCCCGCGGGCCTGCCGTCCTTCATGCTCGCCGCTGCCGCCGCGCCGGCAACTCCCTCGCCTGCGGCGGTGTCGCCATGGGCCTCCCCCGCGGCCATCCCCGTCCATACTGCGGCTCCGGCGACGACCAAGCCTTTGCCCTTCGTCGAGGGCATCCCCTCCACCGCGGCCCTGCAATCCGCCGTGGAACACGCACAGATGACGCAGGGGGCCCCGCCGATCGCGTCCTCGATCGGCGGAACGCTCCCGGCAAACGAGGAGATCTCTTCGATCGCTCGGAAGCTCCTCCCCTTCGGCGCCCAAGCTTCCCGCAACGAACCTCCGACACGCGAACCCGATCTCACGCTCGAACAGCACGCGTCCTTGCACGTCGAGCTCGACCTCGACCCCGAGCAGAGGCCCGAGATCCTGCGCCGTTACGGCCTCAGCGCCGAGCAACATGCGCGCCTTCATGCGACCTGGAACGCGCGCATGGCCGTGGATCCGAAGCTTGCTGCCGCGTGGCAGCAAGCCGTCGCGCAGTATCGCGCGTGGATGTCCGGCACGCGCGTGCGCTGACAGGAGCATGCTCGATGCCCAGGCTCGTCGTGAACGGCGCGAAGCTCGAGTGCAGCGAGGGGACAGCGCCCTCCACGCTGACGGTCCTGCCCCAGAGTCCCGCGGATGCAACCGAATTGCCGGTGGCCACGGTGCTCGATCACAAGCCGATGGTGAACATCGCGCCGTTCGGCATGTGCAAAACGCAGACAAACCCGCAGGTCGCGGCCGCGACGACGGCAGCGCAGGGCGTGCTGACCCCACAGCCGTGTGTACCGGTTATTCCGGCACCCTGGTCGGCGGGGGCGGCGAAGGTGACGCTACAGGAATTGAAGGTCCTCACAGAAGGGTCGACGTGTATGTGTCAATGGGGCGGAACGGTTGAAATCACGGATCCGGCCAATTCGGTCGAGGTCGAGTAACGGACGCCATGCAAACGACCACCCCCCCTTCCGACGGCCCCATCTCCCTCTCGGCCGCCGCCTTCGGCGCCGATCCTCGCCCCGTCGTCCAGCTCTCCGGCGTCGAGGAGGTCTCCCACCCCTTCCGCTTCGTCGTTCACATCGGCGTCGACGATCCCCGTGCCCTCGTCGATCGCCTCCTCGGCATGCCTGCGACGCTCACGCTCCGCGCGAGCAACGGGGCCGAACGCCGCATTCACGGCGTCGTCGAGCGTGCATCTGTCGGCACCTACCTCGCGGGGAACATCGACGGGCACGAAGCCGTCCTCGAGCTCGTGCTCGTGCCGCAGCTCGCGCTCCTCGGGCATCGCACGCTAAGCCGCGTCTTCCAGGACATGGCGATGCCTGCCGCAGCATCGAGTGTCCTCGCCGAGCATCGCGTCGCGTTTCGCTGGAACGCCGCGCATACGTACCCGCCGCGCGAGTATTGCGTGCAGTACCGCGAGTCCGATCTCTCGTTCATCGAGCGAATCGCTGCCGAGGCGGGCATCCACTACCACTTCGCCGACGCGGTCGAAGACACGGTGCTCGTCTTTTGCGATGCCGTGTCCCTCCTCAAGCCCGTTCCCGGAGCACCGCAGCTCAACGCGCGGCCGCTTGGCGACGACGTCGGAACGATGGCCAGCGATCGCCCATTACGCGAAGATCAAGCCGCCGGGTTCCACGTCACGCGTCGCGTGGCGCCCACGTCGGTGCTCATGCGCGACTACGACTTCGAGCGACCTCTGCTCGAGCTCCGCGGCAAGAGCGCGCCGATCGCATCTCCGATCCTCCACGAGCAGTCGTCCATTCCAGCGCAGCCCACGCCTGGTTTGTCGCTGTACGAACATCACGGCGAGTACGAGGAGAGCAACGTGGACGGGGTCAACGCGACTATCCTCCTCGAACAGCTCCGACACGACGCGGAGGTCGCGACGGGCGATACGGGCTGCCGTTTGCTCGCGCCGGGCTTCCTGATCGAGCTCCACGATCACCCGATCGCTGCGCTCAACGAGGCGTACGTCGTGACGCGCGTCGAGCACACCTATCAGCGCACGCGGTATCAGGCCCGTTTTCACGCGGTCCCGCAGCAGAAGCCCTACCGGCCAGCGCCTCCCGAGAGGCGTGTCGTTCAGACGCTGGAGAGCGCGACCGTCACCGGGCCCGCCGGCCAGGAGATCCATACCGACGAACATGGCCGTGTGCGTGTGCGCTTCCACTGGGATCTGCGAAGCGGTTCGGAAGAGCGAACGAGCTGTTTCGTGCGCGTCCTCCAGCCATGGGCGGGATCCGGCTGGGGATCGCAGTTCATTCCGCGGATCGGCATGGAGGTGCTCGTATCGTTCCTCGGCGGTGATCCGGATCGGCCCGTGGTGCTCGGCTCGATGGTGAACGCGACGCACCCGCACCCGTTCCCGCTGCCTTCGGCGACGCGTTCGGGCATCCGCACATCGAGCACGCCGAACGCGCGGGGCTACAACGAGCTCTCGTTCGAGGACGCGGCCGGCGCGGAGGAGCTGTTTCTGCGTGCCGAGCGAGACCTACGCGAGAACGTGCAGAACGACCGGCTGGTTCTGGAGGGACGACAAGTCCGTGCGGGAAGTGGCGAAGATGTGCGCAGAGTCGCCGCCGCTCGTGCCTGGATCCGTGTACACGTATCACAAGTATCACCAGTTCGCGAACGTTGCCGTTCACGTGAAGGCCTTGTCGGGCCCCCGGCAGGTGCCTCTCAAGACCGAAATCGAGAGCAAAACTGGCGGGAGGCGAGACAAGCTCAAGGAGGTCGTCGCTGCAATCGAGCAACAGGAGCGAAAAGAGCTCGAGGAGCTTGCCGACAAGGCGGGTAAGGACATCGCTCCCGTGGAAGTGAAGTGGGAAGGCCAGCCTGGCGGCTCGCATATCCACCACTTGCTCCGCATTCATAAGGACAAGACGCGCGTTCAGCTCTTCGACGCCAATGGGGGGAGCCAGTCGCGCGGCGCGATGGAGGCCGAGAAGGACGGCGAGGGGCGCTCCCTCGGCCGCAGCCTCGCCCCCGAGGCCGGGATGGGGGCGAACATGGATACGTGCGCCTTCTCGAGCATCTACAGCTTGCCCTCGGGAGGGCCGAATGGCGTGGGGATCCCCAGAGCGGTGCCCGATCTGCAAAAGCAAATCGAGGTCATGAAAAGGGCACGGCCCATCGGGCTCGCGCGGCTCGTGCTGACGGAGCGCAAGCCGACGAGCGAGCTCGCGCCCGAGGACGTGCTCTTCGTGAGCAAGCTGCTCCGGACCTACGGGGATCAGGATCATCAGAACTACACAGTGACCCGATACCTCTGGTCGCTCCGGAACACCCCGGGGTTCTCATCGGTGCAGCCGTGGTGGTTCCTGTTCTTGCCCATCGGCGCGCTGGCGCGTTGCATGTGGGCAGTGGGGGCGCGGAAAATGAAGCTCGCGGACTTCATGTCGAAACACGGCCCGAAAACGCTGAAGGAAAGCGACTGGTTCCGGTTCGGTCGCGATGGCGGTCTCTCGATCGACGTCAACTACTGCGAAGCGCAGATCCTCACCAACATTGCGGACCCAGCGTTCCCGGGACGCGCAAAGATCATCCGGCGCTTGAAGAGCGAGCCAGTGATGCCGAGCGGCGCGCGGCTCGTCGCCGAGGGAATGACACGCGTACCGCCCGCCTTTACCAAGCCGTTGCCTGGTGTTTCGGGGCCTCGCAACGTCATCCTGCCGGTCCACGAGAAGGACGGGAAAATCGGCCACACTGCGGAGGCCGTCCTCGCATGGGATTTTACGTATGCACGGGACGACGTCGAGGGGGCCGAGCGGCTGCGCACGCTCACAGGCCCGCTGCTCGATTATTTCAGGGAAGGATGAGGTCGGCGATGATGCGTGACGACAGGCTCGATGGGCGCAGGTGGAGCGCGAAATGGGCACTCCTCGCAGCGTTCGTCGGGATCGTGTGCTGCAACCGGGAGAATGTCACTCCGCAGCCGGAGGCCGCGGTCTCGAGCGTGCCCGCGCCGATAACGTCCGCGTCCACTTCCGCGAGCGCCGGGAGCCAGCCGCGGCGCGCGCCATGGCGCACCTCGCCGAACGCGCGATTCGAGGAGCTGGGCAAGCAATGCGACGACGGCGCGGCGACGGGCTGCGAAGCGGCGCTGGTCCTCGTGCTCGAGGCGGAGCACGCCTACGGTGCCAAACCTTTCGCAGAGCCCAACGTCGAGCGCATTCCGACCATCGCCAAGCGCGGCTGCGACCTTGGGAACAAGCTCGCTTGCGCGTTCATCAAGAGGGCGGAGGTCGACAAGCTCCCGGTGCGCCACGACAAGCGCTGGCACGAGATGGTGAGGGCTCTCTGCGATACCGGCGGCGATCCGCTGTGCTTCTCGTATCGCAACGGGGCACCTATCGATCGGATCAAGTGGACGTGGAAGGCCTGCGAACAGGGGATCGGCACGGAATGCTTGGCGCTGGTGACCAATGCTCGCGACTACGACCTCGAGGCCGACGCAGATCAGAAGCGATTCGCGCAAAAAGCTTGCGACGCGTACATCCAGACCTGTTACGATGCCATCGAGCGGCTCCTCCCGGAACACCCCGAGCGAACGGCATGGCCCGAGGTGCGCGCCATGCACGAGCGGAGCGCGACCGAGCAATCGAAGCGCTGCGCCGAGGGGCAGCCGACATGCGGTTTTGCCGCCTACGCGATGCTCGAGCTGGGGCGCGATTACGCGGAGATCCGCCGATACGCCGAGGCGGGGCTCGAGGACCGGGACGAGCTGGCCGCCTACGTCGTCGGTCGGCTCGCCGAGGAGGCCCTCGGGCAACCGGCCGATCTGGCGATGGCCGCGAAGTTCTACGAGAAATGCGGCTGGGTCGTGCGAGACTGGGAGAAGGTCTGTCACGCACGGCTTTCCGAGCTCTACGAGAAAGGAAAGGGCGTCCCGAAGGACACGAACCTCGCATTCAAGCACGCCCTGCTCGGCCGAAGTCGAATCCGCGTGACACCCACGACGTTGCGTTACATCCGCCTGTTCCGCGAGAAGTCGCCGCCTCCGTCGAAAGAGGAGCTCATGAAGGCGGTGAAGAGCGACTGCAACGAGAATGCAGACCCGCGTTGCCCGACGTTGTGGAAGCTCGTAGAGGAGGGGAAGCCGATTCCGGAGGCGTTGCCGGAGCGGTAGACAGCTCTGACTCGCCCGCCTCACGCCGCCCTGGGGGCCGCCGCGCCGCGGCAGCGAGCTCCCCGTCGTTCGCACCGCCCGAGGGCGACGCGCCGCACCCCGCCGCAGCGAGGAGCACGGCCGAAACGACGATGCTGTGGAACGTGGACGATGACGTCGGGTGCATGGCTCCCTTCGACATCGCCCCTCCTTGCATCGAGGACAAAAAACAAGGATTTCCGCGTCCTCCGGGGTTTGGCTCCGCGGTAGCTCGGGGGCTGGCGACGGCTGTCACGGCCTTGTGAACTGCGCGACGAGCAGCGCGATCCAGCCGGCGACGATCGCGACGGAGCTTGTCCCCGCGAAGGCGGCTGCGGCGCGCTGGCCAAGACCTCCAGCGAAGGCAAAGGCGTCGACACCGAGCGCGCGGAACACGTACGCCGTCGGGTTCACCCAGCCTCCGTACACGAGCAAGAGCGCGACCGTCGTCCCGCCGTTCGACACCGGCCAGCGGTCGAGCAGGAACGCGGCCACGGCCTGCATGAAGGCGAGCATCAGCCAGTCGAGGTGAGCAGCGGTCATCGCCTTATGACGCAGGACGCGCGCGCGATCGTGCATCCAGGGTTGCCGCGCAACGACCATCGACCAGCCGAGGAGCGAGGAGAACGCAATCTGGGCGCCCGCGTTCAACGCGAGCAAACGAGTGGGATCAAGCATGCGACCGTAGTACTGGCACGTCCGGTTGCGTTGTCCTTCCCGCCGAGCGCGGGTATACGACGCCGCAACGCCTCGTACGCGCTCGCCTCCTGGAACGGTCCTGCGAGGCGATGTTCGATGGGCTATCCTGGGACCCGCATGACCATCGCGCGGCGAGGGAGCCACCGACTGAGCATCGACGGCCACGAGCTGCGCTGGTGGGTGCGGCGCTCGGGGGCGCGCGGCTGCCCCGACTGCGATTCGCTCGCCGTCGTGATCGCCGCGGCCTCACGAAAAGGGTGCGCCGTGCAGATCTACATCCCCGAGCCCTACGGGCCCGATCGGCCGATCACGCCCGCGTTCGTCGCCAGGATCGCGCGCCTGGCCCTGGCCTCGGGCTGGGAGCCTGGCGTGGGGAGCGGACCTTTCACCATGCCCTCGGGCGAGCTGGGGGACATCCTCGCCGATCATGCGCGATCCAGCGCGTCCAGGAAGGCAGACGTGTCGGTGGAATCGGCGTAGTACGGTGGCACGTGCGGAATTCGGAGGTGGTCCGGATGCCGCGCCCAATGCCGATGCGCCCACGTCTGTCGGGTTGAACGTCAGCTCGTTTGTCGGCGGAAACTTCACGCGTGGGATCGGGGCCGGGGGTCATCGTCTATCTCCTCATACAGACGGAGCTGCGGACCGGCGTCACACTTTGGGTATCCCGCGCGACGATGAAGGCCATGAAGCCGCCTCACCCGTTCGTACCTTCGTCGTCACGGTCCACCAAGCGTTTGCTCGTGCTCATGTTGGTTGCGCTTCCCTGTGCGGCGAGCTGCACGGAAGCGGGGCGCGACGGCTTGCTTGTTCCCGATCATGCGCGTGCGCCCGAGACGAGCACGGCGGCGGGCGCAATCGGTGCCGCCGGTTCGGCGAGCGCGGCGGGCTCCGCGAACGCGAGCGCCTCCGGCCCACCGGCGAGCCCATCCGCGCCCCCGGCGGGAGATGCCAGCGCACCCGCGAGCCCGGCCGTCGTCGAGAAGCTTCCTGTGCCTTTTGACCTGCCGGCGTCGATCGTGAAGAGCGCGGATGGGCGCCCGCCGCGCATCGTATTTTTGCCCGGCCTTTGTTCGAATGCGGGCGCCTACCTGTGGGGTTTTGCAGAAGCGGCGCGTGCGCACGGCGGAGCCGTCGCGATCGACGGCGATAAACCGTGTGGTGGTTTGCAGGATTTTCGCAGCATCTCCTCGGATCCCAAACACGAGGAGCCGCGCATCCAGGCGGCTCTCGCCGCTGCCGGTCACGCGACGCCGGCATCCGCCGATGTCATTTTGGTTGGCTATTCGCTGGGCGCGACGCTCATCGAGAACTTGGTGAAGGCGTCGCCCGATCGGTATCCGCGCGTGGTGCTCATCGGCTCGCCGCGCGATCCGCGGCTCGATTGGCTGAAGGGTGCTCGCGCGGTGGCGACGATGTCCTGTTCGTTCGACGTTCCGCGGCGCATGAAGGGCGCGGTGCGGATGCTCGAAGGGGCGGGCATCAGGTCCTCGTATTTCGAGATGCCCGGGTGTACCCACGGCAACCTGGCGGAAGGGGATCGTGTGTTTTCGGAGGTGCTCACGTGGATCACGAGCAGCTAGCGGCCTGAGCAAGGCGCGGCGTGGTTCCAGGCGCATTCACATGTCCAGGGTCCGCGCGATAGGTCTCGCGGCCGTACGCCGAGGTCATCCGTCGAAATCGTCTTCGAGATCGAGGAGGTCGCCATCGTCCTCGGGCGGCGGCGCGTGTTCGCTACCTTGTGGCGTGGGCGTTGCCGAGGCGAATTTGCTCGACCAGGGCCTTCCCCAGCCGCCGGGCGCGCCGAAAGGCCGCGAGGGGGGCGCCGCGGCGGCGGCTTGACGCTTGAGGAATCCCTGGCTCGTCGCGACGAACCCCACTTCTTTCAAGGCGTCCGCGAGCGGCGAGCGGGCCGTGGGTTCGCCGTCGACCGTGGCGATGAGGACGATCCGCGCGCGACCTTCGTCGACGAGGTCCGCGAGCGCGCGGGCGAGCGCGCGGCTCTCCGCGGTGCGCTCGGGCTCGTCGCGCGGCAGGAACGTGAGGAGCCCGCGCTCGCTTTTGCCCATCCAGGCGAGCAATTTGCCGTCGTGGAGAAGGACGCGCGCGCCGGCCGCGCGTTTTGGCCGCGAGGCGCCGCGGCTACCGCTCTCCGGCTCGGCGTCGTCGCCCGGCCAGCGCACGGACGCGCCAAAAGGATTGGCCGGATCGGCCGCCGAGAGAACCAGCGTGCGGCCCTCGGCCGAGGGCTCGCGGAAGGAGCGGAGTCGATCGTCGGCGCCCGGAAGCGCGAATTGCGCGGCGCCGAGGCCCGCGACGAAATAGCCCCGACGAACCCTGCCCGCTTCCTCCATCGCGCGGAGGACATCGTATACGGCGGAAAAACCGCCCACGAGGCCCTCGGCATGCGCGGCTTCGCGGGTGAGCACGCCGTGGCGATCGAGGAGAATACGCGCGAGCGCGGCGCGGCGCTCGGTTTCGCTGGGGCCGTTCTCGGAGGCGGATGGCAGGAGCGACCAGCGGCCCTCGCTGCCAGGCGGTCCCGCGCGACGGGCGCCGAAGAGACCGCCGCGGCTCGAATGCCGCCGACCGCCGCGTTTTTCCTCGCGGCCGAGGGAACGCAAAGGCGCGAGCGTGTCGTTCGTGACCTCGCCGGCCCATACGAGCTCCCACAACGCGGCGAGCACGTCGTGCCCAAAGCCGCCCGTTTCTCGCAGGAGATCGCTGAAAAAGACGGCGCCTCTCCGCGCGAGGGTCTCGCGAACACGCGCGGCGAGCGCGCCCTCGGCTTTGCCGGGCGGCGGCGCGAGATAGGGATAGGCCTGCGAGAGATACAGGGCGATGCGACCCGAGGAATCGCCGACGGGCTCGACGCCGCGCCAGATGACCTCACCGGCGGCGCAAAGCGCATCGAGATCGCCGGGGCGATACCCGTCTACACGCGCCGGGAGGATCTCGGCTTCGAGCGCGGACGCGACGAGCGGCGCGCCTTGCAGGAGCTCGACGGCGTAGAGCAATGCCTCCTGGCCGCGGCGCGGGCGCGTGAGGCCGTGCCATTCCACGAGGAAACGCGCGTATGCCTCGGGCGGGACGGGCTCGACCTCGGCGCGGAGGCGCGCGAGGGAGCGTTGCTTGAGCGAGCGGAGGACCTCGGTGTCGCAATACTCGCGGCCGGATCCGCCGGGCAAGAGCTCGCCCTCCGTGACGCGGCGGCGCGTGGCGAGGATGGCGAGCGCCGCCCGCACGGGGCCGACGCCGAGGCCGTAACGTCGCGCGACGTCCTCGGCACGGAAGGGGCCGTGTGTCCGGGCATAACGGGAGACAATGTCGACGAGCGGATCCGCCGACGGTTCGAGGAAGGCCGCGGGCAAACCTCCCGGAGGCACGACGCCGAGCGCATCCCGCAGGCGCCCCGCGTCTTCGGCCGCGACGAACCGTCGTTCGCCCGCGATCGTGACCTCGAAGATGCGCCGCGCGCGCGTGAGTTCGTCCAGAAAACCGGATACGCGGGTTGCGCCTCCGCCATCTTCGTCGGTCCCGGCGCGCGCAAGGATCTCAGCCCGCGAAAGATCACCGAGCGAGAGCAGGAGATCGTGGACCTGATCGGCGTGCTTCAGGGGGCGTTTTCCGTCGAGGCGCTGGAGCGAACGCGCGAGCAGCTCGATCGAGGCCGGATCGAGTAGCTCGCGCATCTCGGCCTCGCCGAGCAGTTCCCGCAGGCGCGCGTGGTCGATCGCGAGCATCTGCGCCTTGCGCTCGGCGAGCGGCAGATCGCCGTCGTACATGAAGTTGCCGACGTACCCGAAAAGCAGCGACGCGGCGAAGGGTGAGGCCGCGCGGGTGTCGACCTCGTGCACGCGGACCTTGCGAGATTCGATCTTCTTCAGCAGGTCGATGAGTGCCGGCAGATCAAAGACGTCGCGAAGAACCTCGCGGTACGTTTCGAGGAGAATGGGAAACGAGCCGTACCGCGCGGCCACGGCGAGCAGGTCCGAGGCGCGTTTTCGCTGGGCCCAGAGCGGCGAGCGTTTGCCCGGGCGCTTGCGCGGCAAAAGCAAGGCGCGGCCGGCGCATTCGCGGAAGCGGGCGGCGAAGAGCGCGGAAGCGCCGAGGCTGCGGACGACGAGATCCTCGACCTCGTCGGCGTCGGGGAGCAAGAGGCGCGCGTCGGGCGGGCCCTCGGATTCGGGGAAACGAAGAACGACGCCGTCGTCGGCCCAGACGGCCTCAATTTCGAGGGCGAGCTCGGCGCGGCAGCGCTCTTCGATGGCGCTCGCGAGCGGGGCGTGTACGCGCCCGCCGAAGGGCGAGAGAATGCAGACGCGGGTGTCGCCGACCTCGTCGACGAAACGTTCGAGCACGATCGTGGTGTCGCTCGGGACCTCGCCCGTCGCCGCGGCTTGATCACGGACGTAACGAATGAGGTTTTTCGCGGCGCGCGTGTCGAGGTGGTGTTTTTCGCGCAGGAGGCGCTCGGCCGCGACGTCGTCGGCCTTTCCAATCTCGCGGGCGACGCGGCCGATCTCGGTCCCGAGCTCGACGTTGCGACCCACGCGATCGCCGCGCCAGAAAGGCATTTTGCCGGGTTCGCCGGGCGCGGGGACGACGAGGACGCGGTCGTGCGTGATCTCGGTGATGCGCCAGGAGGACGCGCCGAGGACGAAGACCTCCCCTTCGCGCGCCTCGAAGACCATCTCCTCGTCGAGCTCGCCGACGCGACGACCGGGTTTGCCTGCGGATTCCTCCGTGGCGAGGAAGACGCCATAAAGGCCACGATCGGGAATCGTGCCGGCATTGACGACCGCGAGGCGTTTGGCGCCTTCGCGCGCGCGGATCGCGCCGGTCGTCCGGTCCCAGACGATACGCGGGCGCAATTCGGCGAACTCGTCCGAGGGGTAGCGACCGGAGAGCATGTCGAGCAGGCCCTCGAAGCTCGCGCGCGGGAGCTCCGCGAAGGGTGCGGCGCGACGAACGAGCGAAAAGAGGGCGTCTTCGTGGATGGAATCCATCGCCGTGATCGCGATGACCTGCTGGGCGAGGACGTCGAGGGGGTTTCGCGGGTAAAACGTGGCCTCGACCTTGGCGTCGATCATGCGGCTCGTGGCGGCCGCGCACGCGAGCAGATCGCCGCGGTGTTTCGGGAAAACGACGCCGCGCGAGGTGGCCCCGACGGCGTGGCCGGCGCGGCCGATGCGCTGGAGGCCGGCCGAGACGCTGGGCGGGGATTCGATCTGGACGACGAGGTCGACGGCGCCGAGGTCGAGGCCGAGCTCCAGCGAGGAGGTCGCGACGATACACGGGAGGCGTCCCTCTTTGAGGGCTTCCTCGATGCGCGAGCGTTCGTCCCGCGCGACGGATCCGTGGTGCGCGGCGGCGATCTCGGCGCCTGCGGCCTCGTTGATCGCCGCCGCGAGCCGCTCGGAGAGCCGGCGGCTGTTGGCGAAGATCATGGTGGATCGATGCGCGCGGACGAGCTCGACGAGGCGCGGGTGAATGCTCGGCCAGATCGATCGCGCCGCCGGATCCGCATTCGGCCCCTTCCCCGCGTCCTCGCCGGGTTCGCCCATGCGGGTCATGTCGTCGCGGGGTTTGGGGGCGTAGCTCCGCTCGCGGAGCGAAGCCCCCAAATCGTCGACTGGGACTTCAATCGAGAGCTCCAGCGATTTTGGCGCGCTCGCATCGACGATGGTGACGGGGCGCGGGACGAACTTGCCCTGGTCGTCGATCTCGCCGCCGCCGAGCAAGCGCGCGATTTCATCGAGCGGGCGCTGCGTCGCGCTGAGGCCGATACGCGTGGTCCGCGGCCCCTCGCCGCGCAGGGCTTCGAGCCGCTCCAGGGACGAAAAGAGGTGCACGCCGCGCTTCGTGGCGGCAAGGGAATGGATTTCGTCGATGATGACGGTGTCGACCGAACGCAAAATCTCCCGCGCGTTCGAGGTGAGCAGGAGGAAAAGCGATTCGGGGGTGGTGATGAGGATGTCGGGCGGGCGTTTTCCGAGGCGCGCGCGCTCCTCGGGCGAGGTGTCGCCGGAGCGAATCGCGACGGTGGGGACGCGGAACGGGATTTCGAGGCGCTCGGCGGTCTTCGTGAGGCCCGCGAGCGGGGCGCGGAGGTTTCGCTCGACGTCGGCGGCGAGGGCCTTCAGCGGCGAAACGTAGAGAACGCGGCAACGAGCCTCTTTCGGAGGTTCGTCCGAAAAGACCAATCGATCGAGGGCTACGAGAAACGCGGCGAGCGTCTTGCCGGAGCCCGTGGGCGCGAGGAGCAGGGTCGACTTGCCGGCCTGGATCGGCGGCCAGCCTTTTTCCTGGGCCTCGGTGGGTCCGGGAAAGGCGCTCTGGAACCAGGCGCGCGTCGCCTCGTGGAAATGGGCGAGCGCGCCGCCTTTCGAGGTTTTCGCTCGGGTCCGCGTCACGCGTGTGCCTCCCGGTGCGCTGCGCGTCGAGGTGCCTGACATCGGGGACAAGAATAGGTGGAGCGCCGCGCCTCGCCCTGGCGGCGCATTTCGATGAGGGCGCCGCAATCGTAGCAGGGCTCGCCCGCGCGGCGGTAGACGGAGAGAGGGCCCTCGCCGGGACGCGCGCCCTCGCGGGTCGTTCGTGTGTGGCCATTATGCGCGCCGGGTCCGCTCGCGTGGGGTTTGGCGGTAGCGTTGGCGACCATGATGCGGCGGGCGAAGGCGAGCAGGCGCGCGAGCTCCTCGTCGGAATGGGCGTCCACGGGGGCGAACGGATCGAGCCGCTCGTGGAAGAGGATCTCGCTTTTGTAAACGTTCCCGATCCCGGCGACGACCTGCTGATCCATGAGCGCGTCGCCGATCTCCTTGTGGCCCATACGCCGGAGCCGGGTGAGCGCGGCGGCCTCGTCGAACGCGGGAGCGATGAGGTCCGGGCCGGGCCTGCCGATGGCCGGATCACCGGCGAGCAAGCTCGCGCGGACGAGGCGCGCCACGGGCGCGCGGAAGCAGACGGCGACGAGGCCGGGGACGGCGAGCACGACCGTGGCGAAGGTCGGAGACCGGCGCCAGCGCTCGTTCTCGCCATAAAGGTGCCAGGCGCCGCCCATGCGGAGGTGGGTGTGGAGGACGGTGCCCTCGTCGAAAAAGACGAGCAGGTTCTTGCCTCGCGCCTCGATCTTGGTGACGAGATGGCCCGTCAGGCGGTCGATGGACTGGTGCCGAAGCAGGAGCGAACGCACGGGCTGTCCCACGAGCCGCGGGCCGAGCGCGTTGGCAATGCGGTGGAGGGTGTCGCCTTCGGGCACGGCTCCGTCGTAACAGCGGCGAGACGGTCCGACAAGGGATCGGGCACGGACGCAGGGATACCTTCCCTTTTCCGCGGTAAAACGCGACAACAGCGACGTGCGTCGAGGGTTCGGAGTGCTCGTCAGGTGGATCGTGGCCCCGGCCGGCTGCGGCGCGCCTCCGCCGGCGCCGCCCCCGCACCGCGCGGCCGCGACCGCTTCCGCTCCCGCTCCCGCTCCCGCCTCCGCCTCCGCCCCCGCCCCCGCCCCCGCACCGCCGCCGAAATCCGCGCGGGCCGAGGCGGCCGAGCGTATCCTTTACCTGGCGACGCACCTGCGCACGACGGAGCTCCGCGAGGCTTGTCCCGAGACGCTCGCCGAGGCGCCGCGCGTGCGTTGCTTGCTGTCGCTGCGGTATGCGGACAACGCGGCCTCGAAAAAACTCGCGCTCGATCTCTACGAGGAGACGGGCTCGCTCGCGGGGCTCTTGCCCGAGGAGGAGACCGAGGGCGGGCGCGGGCAGAGGGTCTCTGGATGATCGGAGGGTAGGCGCTCAAGCGGTCGCCCGCGCGCACCGTGACGCCCGCGTGCACGTTGAAGCCCGACGCCTCCGCGGCCCATGGGGCCTTGCCCGCAGCGCGGAAGCGCGCGTCATCGAGCGCGAGCAAGGTGCCGTTTGCCCCGACAGCATCAATTCGGTACATTCCGCGGCCTGATGGACACAGCAGCGAGTATCGCCACAGAATATGCTCACCAGCTCAACGCGGACGCCCTCCGCCGCGCGCGCATCTTGGTGAGAGGCACCGCGGAGCGCTTCAAGACGCTGGACGGCAGCACCAACTACATCCTCGCGTGCGCGAGCGAGGCCGCGCCGGAAGTCGTGGCGGCGTCGGCCACGAACACGTTTCGCGCCTACTGCAGGGCGCTCTGGAGCGAAGACTTTGCGCTCGAACAGCGGTGGACCGACCGCACCACCAACGACGCCATCGACGAGGCATTCACGAGGCTCGATCGCAGCGGTATCGTGGCGATGCAGAACGCCGGCGGAACCCAGGCGATGGGATGGGCCGAGGTCAACGCGCGCATCGCCTCGCTCAGGTCGAAGAAGAAGAAGGTGCTCGGCGCGGTCTTCTACCACTCCCAGGATGTCGAGCGCGGCGTCGAAGGCGAGGGCCTCCTTCTGACGTTCGGCGCGCTGGACGGGACGGACGAGAGCGCCTCCGCCGTCGCGAACGCCGTCCTCGACGCCCTGCGCGCCGAGGGGGTGGCCTGCGAGTGGAGCGGTGAAATCGACGCGCGCATTCGCATCGCGCCGTTCGCGTGGAAGATGCGGAGATGGACGAAGCCTCCGGCGAGGCAGACTCCCGTGCCGTGGCGGACATTCGTGCATCCCGACGGGCGCGTGTGGTCGGTCGCGGGATTGAACAACCGCGTCTGCGTCCGGATGAAAGACATAGACGGCGACATCCTCGAGCGTCAGACGGCGTCGAAGAACATCGCGACCGACGTGGCTGCGCTGACCAACGAGCAGCTGGCGGAGGGCTTCACGCCAAGTGAGTCGTCGATGATGATTTGACAACGCGCGCCGGAGCCAGAAGTGGCGGGAGAGCACGCGCGCTCTTGCGCAGCACCGAGCGCGGTGTCAGCCGCCGTAGGTAGCGCAGGAAGCGCGTGACCACGTGCTCCACGTGGTCGGCTACGCCGGGCACAACCGATTGATGGACGGCGTCGCGCTCCCGTCCCGCGAAGCCTGCGCCGAAGAAGAGAGGGGGACGGTTTTTTACCGAGAAGGCGGGGCTTCGATCGGTCGCGCCAGCGCAATCGCGAAGGCCACGTCCGAAGGGCTCGGCGTCATTGCCGCGCGACGCTC
Source organism: Polyangium jinanense (assembly GCF_028435265.1). GTDB lineage: Bacteria > Myxococcota_A > Polyangia > Polyangiales > Polyangiaceae > Polyangium > Polyangium jinanense. The sequence goes on from NZ_JAGTJK010000061.1 coordinate 59,735, forward strand.
GATCGCTCGCGCGAGCTCGTGGAGCGGAACCCCGTCGTCCAAGGCCGTCCTCGCGATTCGGGCCGCTTCTTCATCGGGAATGTCGAGCCGCTGCGAGCATAGGAGGAGAAGGTCGCCCGCGCCGAGTTCGACGGCGAATCGGTCGATACCGACCCCCGATGTGGCGAGTGCCCCGAGGCCGTTGACCATGATGTTGAGCGGGATCTGCGCAGGGTCGATGTCGCGGAATTGCGGTGTGCGATCTCCGACGAGGTGCATGTAGTGCTCGACCACGAGGTTCTCGAAGTGGTCGGCGCCTGCCCGGAAGAGGAGCGCTCGCCCGATCCCCACGTGCGCTCCAAGCACGCGAGCGCCGTCCAGTCGCGTGGCGGTGCACCCGGCCATGAGGCTGGCCGGGGAATGCTTCGGGGGACCGGCAAGCTCCCTGTCGATGTCGGCAAACAGGGAGGCGAGCTCACGCGCTGCTCGATCCCCCGAGTCCGCCGCGTGCTTCTCGTATTCGATGTCGGCAGCTCGTGCCACCCCGCCGGCCCAGCGCGCGAGGTCCGGAACGCCATCAGCGGCCCCCACGAACCTGGCCTCCGCGGCAGAGGTCGAGCCTCGCGCCAGAAGCCCGCGCACGGTCAATCGTGCGCCGAGCCACCCCGTGCCGTGTCCGCCCGTCCCGCCCGAGACAACGAGCAATCCCTCTCGAGCTCCGGCGGCGACATCGACTGTCTCGCTGCCGCGCGAAGCGCACAGACCCAGGGCCCACTCAATCGTGAGGGCGGTGGGGGCGTGTTCGGCCATCGGTGCCATCAGAGCCCTGCAGGACCTGCTCGGTCAAGTGCATTGCCCGTTTGTCCACGTCAGAGCGGCACGTCGGAAGAGAAGTCCGGATCGTTCATATCGAACATACCGACGAAGCCCATCATGATCTCGACGTTCTCGTCGAGTCGGAAGCGAGACACGCTCGGGGTGGCGACCTGCTGGAGGGCCTCCCCCTCGTCGTCGGCGGCGAAGTCATACTCGAGGATGAGCCGCCGGAGCTGCGGGGCGGAGAGCGGTGGCAGGTTCGCGACCTGGTTCGCATCGAGCCTCAGGGCGGTCATGTGCGGGTGCGCATCGAGAGCGGCCTGGAGGACGGCTTGCTGCCCTGTCAGGTCGAGGAACCAGGTGCACAGGCGTCGGAGCCCGGGCAGGGGGTGGGAGGCGATGAAGGCGAGCCACTCCGGCGTCCTCACGGTCACATGCGTGAGCGCCTGCCACACGCCGCTGGACGCGAGAGACGCCGTCGAGTTCCACGGCCAGCTCATGGGAGGCGCGCCGCTGAGGGTCTGGCCCGGACCAGTCGATGAAGGTCCCGCCGCCCTCGTGGTACACAAGCCCCGGGACGAAAGGCAGAACCGGTGGCTCGCCTCGCTCGAAGGCTCGCACCACCGCCACCGCGAGCTTCGTGGGGAGTGCCGCGCCGGCGACGATCCAGACCGGATCCCCCCCACCGTCATCGCCCACCGTGTACCCACCACGGTCCGGCTGGACCGCACAAAGTACAGGCCCCTTTGGCCGCCGCAGGCTGCAGTAATACTGGGGAGGCTCCCCATACACCGGGAGCACCACCAGTTCCTCGGAGCCCCGGCTGGTCTCGAACATCCCGCTGGCCAGCTCGGCCTCCAGTCCCAGGTCTTCCTCGCTCTCCACCCGTGCTTCGCCCTCGGACATGCTTCTCGGTGATACCACAGTCATCAAGGCATCGACTGCGTCCATGGTGAGCCTGTCGGGGGCACCGAGGGCGCTCGCCTCATGCTCCTCGCCGAGGGACATGGTGAGAGGAGCGAGAGCGTCGACAGGGACCGCGCGATACGTTCCTATCCTGCGCACGAGCATGGCCTCTCCTCCGGCGCAGCCACCCACGATCGCCCTGGTCCTCTCCTCCTCGCCCCGGCTTCGGACCAGGGCAGCACCCATGGCACCTTCGTCAACCACTCGCCGGTGCACAGTGTGCAGGTCAGGCTGGGCGATCGGATCGTCGTCGGCTCGACGATGCTGGTGATCCAGGATCTCGATGGGCCCCGTTTCATCTCCTACGGATACGATCCGTCGCTGATTGACAGCCAGACGGGCGCCTACAACCGGCGTCATCTAGACGAGCAGGTCAGCCTCGAGCTGGCGCGACAGGGCAGCGCACCGGCGCGGCGAGATGGCGTCGCTCGCCCTCATCTGCGCCGCGCCGAGTAGAGGATCGGAAGGTGCTCCCGGGGAGTGGGTGCGAGAGCGGTAGAGGATCGGAAGGTGCTTCCGGGGAGCGGGTTGGAGAGCGGTAGAGGACTGGAAGGTGCTTCCGGGGAGCGGGTTGGAGAGCGGTAGAGGACTGGAAGGTGCTTCCGGGGAAAGGATCCGGGGCCGGTGCAGGACCTCTCCGTGGTGACGGGGAGCGGTAGCGATAGCGGAAGCGGAAGCGGGAGCGGGAGCGGCAAGCGAAATCTGTTTGTGTACCGTTCTTGGCATTGCATCGTGAAGGGTTGAGCCCCGCCGCCGGCTCGTTACGAGGAACAGCGCGTCGTGGAATAACGGCTTGAGCGCTGCCTGCCTCCGCCTGGTAGACCTGAGCCGCTGCGCCGGGGCGCTGCCCCGGGCCCCGCGGGGGCTGTTCGCCCCTCGACCCGAACCAGGGCCTGAGCATTGGTCTCATCTCGCGAGCCCATTCTCCCTGAGCACCCGTAGCATCTCTGCTGCGGGTGCCAGTCGTTCGAGCCCGCGGCTGATGGTGACGGATCCGGGGGGTCCTCCGGAGGACTTGCC
>NZ_JAGTJK010000062.1:0-57243 GCF_028435265.1 Polyangium jinanense
TCTTCCAACGGGCCCGTTGGAAGACCAGGGACAGCGTTGCCAGTCGAACGGTCAGCGCGGCTGTTTTGGTTGGCAGGGGTCGTTCCTCGGCCTGTTCGATGAACTGCGCATCGCGCAGTTCATCGACCCCGGGTCCAGCGCTTGCGCTGGTCCGGGTCCAGGGGCGGATAGCCCCTGGTGGGGCCTGGGGCAACGCCCCAGCGAAGCGCCTCCCAGATGGAGCGCGACGCGCCTTGCGCGCGCGCAAATCGCCCGATGGCGGCTGCTCGGTGCGTGTTGCACGCGCGCAAGGCGCTCCAAACGATCTGCGCGGCGTGCCTTGCACGTGCTCGAGGGACGTCGAGCACGCGGCGCGGGAGCGCTTGCGCGTGTCCCAGCGTCGCCGTGACGTGTTCCTGCGGCCCTTGCATCGACGCAAGCGCACGGATCACCGCGTCACAGCCGCGCCTGCTCCGGTGCATCCCGCGCTGTGCACGTGTCCCGGGCGCCTTCGCGCCGGTGCAAGGACGACCGCGCAACCGCTCGCGCTCGCTTTGCGTTCGTGCTGCCGCGGGCGCCGCTCCTGCCCCACCTCGCGAGAGCAAGAATCAGTCGGACAGAGCTACCGCCGGCCCCAGAATGCCACGAGGTCCGGCAGCGCGGTCGTCGAGAATTGAATGAGGTGCAGCATGTGCGTATAGGGCCCGGTGCCGCCGTACCCGCGCACGTGCAGCTCCCCGCGGTGCGCCTCGGTGAGCGGCTCGAGCGGCTTCATGTACGCGTTCGGGACGACGTGTTTCATCGCCGGCACGTTCGGCAAGGGCTGAAAGACGTTCGTCGGCGTGCGCGTGACGCCCACCGATTCGAGCACGAAATCGGTCGTGCGATGCGCGTTGTGATAGCCGTACGTCTCGATCTCCGAGTGCACGATCGAGAGCAGGACCTTGCTCTCCACGGCCTTCTTCGCGAATCGGCGGGTGGGCTCGATTTGATCTTGCTTGAGCGCCTTCGAGTGCGGGTCGTATCCGCAATGAATGGAGTCGACGAGGACGATCGCGTTGATCCGATCGAAAAACTCTTCGTGCTGGAGGATCTTGATGATGCCGCCGTAGCCCGAGCTCCAGGCCGAGAGGCCGATGCGGCGCAGGCGGGCGTTCTTCAATCCACGCGCGACCATGACGTCCTGCGCGCGGGAGAGGATGAGCCGGAGGCCCGCGGGATTGGCGAACCTGTCCTCGTAGACGCCCGAGCCGACGCCGAGGTTCAGGATGGCCACGACGGCGTTGACGCCCGCGAATCCGTAGTTTTCCTCGACGAGGTCGGTGTTGCCGTTGAGGTGCAGGACGAGGTCGTACTGGCCGTCCTCCGACGACCACGACGGCGGGAACATCAAGAGCCCGCCGGCGAGCGGCGCGCGCCAGGAACGATCGAAATGGGCGTCCGCTCGTTCGCCCGGCCTCGCGGGCGCGACAGGCGGAGGCGCGGGCGGCGTTTCCTGGGCGAGCACCGCGGGCACCGTCGCGGCTGATGCGCTCGCAGGCGGGGGCGCAGGCGCGGGCGGGGAAAGCGGCGCCTCGACCTGCACGGCCGCCGAGGCCATGGGCGCCGATCGCGAGCCCAGCGACAAGGCCGCGAGCCCCATCGCGAGGAGCGCGAGGCCGCCGAGGGCCATAGGGGCGCGGGCACGGCGAAGCATGCGGTCAGAGACCAGCAGACCGGATTTTTCGCGCTTGTGTCAAGGGAGAAACGCGCGGCTATGGGCTTTGAACCACAGAGCCGCGCGGCGTCAGGAGCGCGCGCGGAGCGGCTCAGGCATTGAGGTCGGCCGAGACGATCGACGCGGCGACGGGCGCGAGGAGCGCGTCGGTGCAGGGACGCACGACGTCACGCAAAGCCTGCCGGCGGAGGGCGCCAAGTTGCTTGGAGGACAAAAGGCCGACGTCCTCGGCCACGACGGCGCGTCGGATCGACGGGTCTGCGGACGCGGCCTCGATCGCCCGATCGAACGTGGCGCGGGCGAAGCGGCGCGTGTCCTCGTCGGCGCCGGCGAGCAGGAATCGCAAGGTGCGCCAGGCGAGCTCGGCGTGACGCTGCTCGTCCTCGGCGATCCGGGCGTGGACCTCGCGCAGGACGGGATCACGCACCATCCCCGCGAGCGCGAGCGCCTCGGCCGCGCCGATCGTCTCGCCCACGCAGGCCTCCTCGATGAGGGAGCCGAGCACCACGCGGAGATCCGTGTCGAGCGGGACCCCCGTGAGATCGAGCTTCGAGGGGCCGATCGGGCGATCCGCATACCGGCTCGCGAGGGCATACCCGACGCGGGCGTGCTCGACCTCGTCGGCGGCGGCCTGTTGCGCGGCGAAGAGCAGGTCGGGCGGCGCGCCGAGGGCCATGAGCTGGAGGGTGAAACGCGCGAAGCTCGCGACGGACGCGTGTTCGAGCGCGGCGATCTCGGTCCACGCCTCGGCGAGCGCGGTCCGCACGGCTGGATCGAGCGTCTCGGTGTCGGGCGTGATCGAAGCGAGGATCCAGTCGACGCGGGCCGAGGCGGGCGCGGTGCGGGCCGCGCCGGCGACGAGCAAGGGCCTGCCGATCGCGCAGTTTTGCGTCTCGCAGTTGAACGTGCCGGCCTCGCCGACCGTGCTGTACGGGAGCGTCGCGCAAGAAGAGCCGGCCATGCAATCGGCATCGACGCGACACGTGTCCGTGTCCGCGCGGCATGCGAGGCCGATCTGCTGGAAGCAGCCGTCGTTGAACGAGGTGATGCCACACTCGCCGCTCGCGCAATCGGCGTCGGTCGCGCATTTCGCGATGGCCGAACAGCGCGACCAGGCGACGTCATTCTCGACGACGCCCTGACAGACGCAGACCGAATCGGCGCCGCACTCGGCGTCGTTCGCGCACGAGTACACGCAGCCGCAGGAGGGCCCGGGGACTTCGAAGTTCCCGTCGTGGTGGATGCACTTGCCATGGGGCTTGGCCGTGCAATCGGCGTCCGACGTGCAGTCCTTGTACATCTCGGTGCCTTCGCAGGCGGCCGCGTTGATCGTGGGATCACACGCGACGGCCGCGGCGCGATGGATCGTGCCGTCGTCGCAGCGCACGTAGCCGCTGTCGGAACCGTCCGCGAGCAGAATGGGCGTCCCGCCGACGCAACCGGATGAACCGCCGCTGCTCGTGCTCGAGCTCGTGCTCGAGCTCGTGCTCGAGCCCCCGGAACCACCCTCGCCGCCGCCCTCCACGGTCGATCCGCATGCGATGGCGGAGAGGCCGAGGGCGGCGAAAATCGAGAGGCGCAACGAAAGAAAAGCAAGCCGATCGTGCATGAGAAGTTCCTCCTCTGAAGTGGAGAGCCCGATGGTACGGCGGCCGGCGCCGCAAAGGAAGGATGGATGATGTCGAGATCCGGCGCACGCTCGCGCCCGCATCGAAAGCTCGCGCGCCGGCGCGGCGGGCGCTACCCTCGCGCGCCGTATGCTGAAAGCTTCCGACGTGGTGGCGGGTCGCTTCGAGATCGAAGCCGTGCTCGGCGAGGGCGGCATGGGCATCGTGTATCGCGCCCACGATCTGAAGCTCGCTCGGAAGGTCGCCCTGAAGACGCTCGCAGCCGGCGACGAGGAGGCCGCGGCGAGGGCGCTGCGCGAGGCACGGGCCGTCGCGGCGCTCGATCACCCGAACGCGATCGCCATCTACGACGCAGGCGAATGGGAAGGGCAGCCGTTCATCGCGATGGAGCTCGTCGAAGGCGAGACGCTGCGCGCGTACGTCGGCGATCCGAGCGTGCCCGTCCGCCGCAAGATCCGCTGGCTCGTCGACGTGGCCCGCACGCTCGCGGCCGCGCATCGGGCGGGGATCGTGCACCGGGACATCAAGCCGGAGAACGTGATGGTCCGGCGCGACGGGCGGGTGAAGGTGCTCGACTTCGGCATTGCGCGGCGCAGCCAGGCGCCCGTGGATCCCGCGGGCCCGACGGCGAAGCCAAACGCGCCGTCGCTCGCCACGAAGGGCGGCGTGAGCGGGACGCCGATGTACATGGCGCCCGAGCAGGTGCGCGGGAAGGCGGCGGACGGGCGGACGGATCAGTTCTCGTGGGCCGTGCTCGGCTACGAGCTCTGCGAGGGGACGAGGCCGTGGGACGCGCACGACGCGCTCTCGATCGTGGCGGCGATGATGTCGGAGCCGCCGCGGCCGATGCAAGCCGAGGGCGTGCCCGCGGCGCTGCGCGAGGTCCTCGGCCGCGCGCTCGGGCGTTTGCCGGCGGAGCGATACGGATCGATGGACGACATCGTCGAGTTGCTCGAGCCGCTCGCGGAGGAGGCGGATTCGAAGGGGCCGAAGGGCGAGCTGCGCGTGGCCCCACGGCCTTCGCCCGGTTCGATCACGGCGGGGCGTTACTCCACGCAGGAGCTCGGGCAGGCGATCGCGCTGGCGCTCGAGCGCAAGGCGAAGATGGAGGCGGAGGGGCGCAAGTACGCGTATGCGGATCTCGCGGCGGCGGCGCGGGAAGTCGGAGTCGAGGAGGGGGAGCTGCGCGCGGCGCTTCTGGCGCTGCGGCCGGCGCTCGATCCGGTCTCGCCGGCGACGCCTCCGGCCCCGGCGGAGGGGCAGACCGCGCGGCGGGCCCGTCAAAAGCAGAAGCTCGTCCGGCACGCGGCGATGTGGGGCGTCTTCAGCGTGTTTTTTTTCCTGCTCGACATGCTGACGGCAGGAGGCGTGTGGTGGTTTTTCCCGGTACTCGGCTGGGGCGTGGGGCTCGCCGCGCACGCGGTGAAGTATCTGACCCCGGTGGATCCCACCCCCGAGGAGGAAGCCGAGCTGCGCCTGCGACAGGAGATCCGGCGGGAGAAGCTCGCGCGAAAGCGCGGGGGAGAGCGCATGCGGATCGCGGCCGGGGGCAAACGTGTCGAGGAGCTCCCGCGGCCCGAGAAGGACGCGCGGGAGGCAGAGGAGGTCGCGGAGCTCGCGGCGCTCGCCGAGGAAGAAGCAGGCCAGCGGGCGGCGCGCGGCGAAGGGCGGCGCCGGGCACGTTGAAATACGAGAACGATAATGGGGAGACAAACCGGCACCGAAATATTCTTCTGTCATGAAACACGCCGCCGATTGACTGGAAGGTCGAGCGACCGGGGACCGACGACGCGGACGGAAGTGTACGGCACGGAAAGGGCGTACCTTTTTTCTTGTGAACGGCGCGGGGGTGCGTTCCAATGCTGGCGCATGGAACGACGATGGGCTCGGCCGGACGGTGAGGTCCGGCGTACAACGAACCAAGGGCGCGCGGCGTGGGCCGCGCTCGGGCTCGCGGCAGCACTGGCGAGCGTTACATCTCCCGCCGCAGCGGACGCACCGAAGTCGAGTGGGGCATTACCCGCGAAGCCGACGGCGCCGGCCGCGCCGCCCGCGGCGCCCCCGGCCGCAAAGGCGCAGGCCGCCCCGGCGGCTCCGCCGGCGGCGCCTCCCGCCGCTGCGCCCGCTGCGCCTCCGGCAGGTGCAAAAGCACAGGCCGCGCCCCCCGCGGCGCCTCCGGCCGCGCCGCCGGCAGGCGCAAAGGCACAGGCTACGCCCCCCGCCGCGCCGCCCGCAGGCGCAAAGGCACCGGCCGCGCCTCCCGCCGCGCCGCCTGCTGCGCCGCCGGCAGGCGCAAAGGCACAGGCTACGCCCCCCGCTGCTGCGCCTCCGGCGTCGCCGCCGGGGACAAAGGCCCCCGCCGCGCCGGCGGATGCAAAGGCGCAAGCTGGGACGCCGGACCAGAAAAAGGATGCCGCGCCCGCCGACGCAAAGGCGCAGGCCGGGGCCGATGCAAAGGCGCCGGCTGAGCCGCCTGCGGATCCGCAGAAGGAAGCGGCGAAGAAATTGGAGGAGGGTCTGCGGGCGCAGAAAGCCGGCCAGCACGGCAAGGCCCGCGAGGCGCTCGACGCTGCGTTCCGGCTCAAGCCAAACGCGGAGATTGCACTCGCCCTGGCGCGCTCCGAGATGCAGCTCGGAACGCCGCGCGACGCGGCCGAGCACCTCGCGTATTTCCTGCGCGAGGGCCAGGCGGCGAAGCCCGAGGACCGTCAGGCGGCCGAGAAGATGTTCGCCGAGGCGAAGTCCAAGGTCGGCACGCTGATCGTGAGCGTCGACCAGGACGGGGCCGAGGTGAAGGTCGATGGCAAGCCGGTCGGGACGTCGCCGCTGAGCGGCGCGGTCTTCGTGGAGCCCGGCCCGCGGATCCTCACGGCGCGCAAGGAAGGGATGCCGGAGGCCAAAAAAGAGCTCACGGTCGCGGCCGGCGCCGAGAGCACGGTGCCGCTCGTGGTCACGCCCCCGCCGCCGCCCCCCCTGGCGAAACCCACGCCCCCGCCGCCGCCCCCGCCGCCGGCGCGGAACAAGACGCTGATCCTCGCAGGCGCGGGCATTGCGGGCGGGCTCGCGCTCGTGAGCCTCGGGACGTTCATTGGGTACTCGGTCGTCGAATCGGGGAGCTTTGACACCTGGGAGGCGAATCAGTGCACGCGAGCGAATCAGCAATGCGTGAATGACTTCAATGACGCGCAAGGGACCAGCACGGCGCTCGGGACCACGTCCCTCATCACGTTGATCGGCGCGGGGGTCGTTGGCGCCGGTACGGCGGTGTACGCATTGACGGGCAAGCAATCGCAGCCTTCTGCGTCCTTCCACGTGACGCCCGGCGGTGTCGTGGTGAAGGGGAGCTTTTGATCGAGGGCTGATGCCCCGACGAACGAGAGGTTGGAATCCCCAATGAAGCGGTATGGATCATCGATGACCTTGGCTTTGGCTCTCGGCGCGTTCATGGCGGCGCTGGGAGGCTGTCCCTCCGAGGACCCGCTGCCGCCGGACACGACGGGCGGCGCGGGCAACGGCGGCTCGGGCGGGATGGCGTCGAGCTGCGGCGACGGCGTCCTCGACATGGGCGAGACGTGCGACGACGGGAACAACGCCGACGGCGACGGCTGCTCGGCCTGCGCGGTGGACGCGTGCTACACGTGTGATGCGAATGCGCCGAGCGCTTGCACGCCGAAGGCCGCGGGCGACGCGTGTGAAGACACCAAGATCTGCAACGCGACGGGCCAGTGCGTCGAGTGCATCGACAATGCCCAGTGCGGCGGCGGGTATTGCTTCCAGGATGCGTGCGCGTCCTGCGATGATAACGAGAAGAACGGCGACGAGTCCGACGTCGATTGCGGCGGTACGCATTGCGGACTGTGTGACCAGGGCAAGACGTGCGTCGCGGGTGCGGATTGCACGTCGACGTTCTGCGCGGATGGCGTTTGCTGTAGCGCCGCATGCGACGGCGCATGTTCCGCGTGCAACAACGCCGGGCTCGTCGGCGAGTGCAGCTTCATCGACAAGGGAGTCGATGATCCGAGTTACGGCATGGGTGAGTCGTGCCTCGCCACGGACGGCAAGACGTGCTCGGGGCTGGGGAGTTGCCTCTTGGTCGAGGGCGCGCCCTGTGCAAATGGCAACGAGTGCATCACCGCGCGGTGCGGCGATCCCGACATGGACGGGACGAAGACGTGCGTGAAGCAAAACGGCGAGCCGTGCACCGAGAACGCCGAATGCTTCAGCAACAACTGCATGGACGGCGTCTGCGCCATGTGACGTAGCCGCGGGGGCTCGACGAGCCCCCGCGCACCGTTCCTCAACCAGCCCCCCTTCGCGTCCTTCGTCTCTCTTCACGTCCGCCTGAAGCTCGGCTAGCGTCCGTCCGGAGGCCTCGAGGTACCGGTGAACGGAGCTTACGCACGGATCTGCGGGTGGTTTTCAGCCATGGCGCTGCTCGGGGTCGGCTGTGGCCAGATCCTCGGTCTGGATGAGTACGTGCTCGTCGACGGAACCGGCGGGTCGGGCGGAGTCACGCCGGGCTGCGGGGACGGCGCCCTCGACCCGGGGGAAAAGTGCGACGACGGGAACGATACGGTCGGCGACGGCTGCACATCCTGCGTGGTGGACGCGTGTTACGAGTGCACGACCAAGGAAGGCACGCCGAGTAGCTGCGTGGCGAAGGGGGCGGGCGACTTGTGCGCGGCGGGGCTCTGCGACGGCACGGGCCAGTGTGTCGAGTGCCTGGTCAACCAGCATTGCGGCGTCGATGGTTATTGCTTCGAGAATGCCTGCAAGAGCTGCGACGATGGGCTCAAAAACGGTGACGAGACGGATGTGGATTGCGGCGGTACGCATTGCTCGCCATGTGCGCAGGGAAAAACCTGCGCGACGATGACCGACTGCGTAACGGCATTTTGCGTAGACGGCGTTTGTTGTGCCGAAAATTGCGACGCTCCGTGCCTTGCGTGTAACGTAACGGGGGTTGTTGGAGAATGTGCTGCCATCGAGAAGTACGGCGAGGATCCCAGCTACGGCATGGGGCAGGCATGCCTGGCAGCCGAGGATAAGGCATGCACGGGTAGCGGCGGGTACTGCCTCAAGGCATTAGATCAACCATGCGCGACCAACACCGAATGCGCGTCCCTCCATTGTGCTGATCCCGACATGAACGGCACTAAGATCTGCGTGAAGGATGTTGGCGACCCCTGCACCATGAACGCCGACTGCTACACCAACAAGTGCACGAACGGCCTCTGCGCAATGTGAGGCGCCTCCGTCCCGCATCGCCACCGCCTCACACCCCCGTTGCGCCCCCTCCCCCACCCGTGGTAGTGCCCGCGCCATGACCGGCACTCTCCACGATGAAATCCCCATTCTCGATCTCCAGGACGTCGGCTCCGGCGACGTGGAGCGCGAACGACGGGCCGCCGCCGCGATCGAGCGTGGGCTCGGCCGGTACGGGCTCGTGTACGTGAAAAACCACGGCATCGACCCCGCCGCGCTCGATGCGTTCTACACCGAGTTCCTCGCCCTCACCGCCCTCCCCGAGGCCGAGAAGCGCCGCTGGGCCCGCGCAGACCTCTGGTTCCAGCGCGGATACACGCCGCCGAACACCGAAAAGGCCGTCGTCGCCGGGGGTCAGCCGGATTTCAAAGAGTGCTGGTTCGCCGCGCCCATCGAGGTCGATCCCGTCGCGGCCGAGCTCTACCCCGAGATCCACCCGCCGAACGTGTGGCCCGAAGACCGGCCCCGCTTCCGCACGTTTTACGAGGCGATCGGGCAGGCCCTGCATGGCGCCGGGCTCGCGCTCCTCCGGGCCTGCGCGGACGCGCTCTCCTTGCCGCGCGAGACGTTCGCCTCTGTGACCCGCGGCGCCCCGCACGTCACGCGCGCCTTGTTGTACTTGCCGCTCGACGAGCAACAATGCGAACATGGCGTCCTCTGGGGCGAGGAGCATACCGATTTCAATCTGCTCACGCTCCTGCCGGGCGGATGGTTCCTCGACCGGGATCGCAATCGCTGCGCGCGGCCCGACGACCGGAGCGGGCTCTTTTTGCGCACGCGGGGCACGGACGGTCGCCCCGGCGGCGATCTCGTGCCGGGCACCGCGCCGCCGGGCTGCATCGTGGCCCAGGTCGGCCAGCAACTCGAGATCTTGACCGGGGGGCGCCTGCTCGCCACGCCCCACGTGATCACCGCGCCGAAGACCCCGGGGTATGCGCGCACCTCGATGGCCCATTTCGTCCACGTGCACACCGATACGCGCCTCTTCCCGCTGCCCCCGTTCCAGACCCGCGAGACGATGATGGCGTATCGGCCGCCGGTCCTCGCGGGTACGTACGACATCAAGACGCTGGTCGACATCGGTCTCGCGCCCCCCGACGTTCTCTCGAAACTCGGCTATCGCCATTACGACAGACTCGCGAGCGTACGCGCGGGCGAGAGTCGCTGAGAAAGCCCGCGCGCGCCGGTCCGTGCGTTGAGGCCCCGGGGCCTTCGTGGTAAGAAGGCCGGCCATGCGCCTCCTCTCCCCGCGCTCGTCGTTCGTCGCGCTCGCCCTCGTCGCCGCGCCCGCGCCCGCGCTCGCGGCTCCTCCCAAGGCGGATCCGCCCCCGGCGCTGCGCCTCGCGATCCAGCGCGCGACGCTCGTCAACGGCCTCAGGGTCGTGATGAACGTGGATCACGCCTCGAACGCAGTGGCCCTCGCCGTCACCTACGATGTGGGCTCGCGCGACGAGGCACCCGGCCAGGGCGGATTCGCGCGGCTCTTCGAGCACCTCCTGTTCGGCGCCACGAAAAACCTCGCGGCGGGCGAATTCGAATCACTCGTGGCGAGCCGCGGCGGGTTCGTCACGGCGAGGAGCGCGGTCGATCGGACGGCGTATTCGATGGTCGTCCCCGAAAACGAGCTCGCGCTCGGCCTCTGGCTCGAAGCCGAACGCATGCACCGCGTCGATCTGAGCCAGGCGGCGATCGACGCCGACGAAAAGGCGCTCGCCGTCCTCGATCGGGTGCCGTACGGAAAAGCCGAGGCCCGACTCGGCGCGCTCGCGTTCGAGGGTGCGCTCGCGTATGCCCACGGGGACCACGATCGCGCGGACGTCGCCGCGATCCGCGCGTTCCACGTGGCGCATTTCGGGCCGAACACCGCGATCCTCGGGATCTCGGGGGATTTTGACCCGGACATGGCCATGAACCTCGTGCACCGGTATTTCGACGGCATCCCCCGTATCCAGGCAACACCGTTCGTCGAGCCGAACGTGCCCGAGCAGGCGGCGGAGCGGCGTGAGGTCGTCGAGGACGCGCTCGCCCGCGCGCCGGCGCTTTCGTATGGGTTCGTGATGCCCAAGCTCGGGACACGCGAGTACGACGCGCTCCGTCTGGCGCAGGTGATTCTCGGCGACGGCGAGGGCTCGCGGTTCGTCGCGCGCCTCGTGCGCGGGGACGCGCTCGCGACGGAGGCGCGGGCCGAGGTCGATGCGCGTTTCGGCCGCGGGCCAGGGCTCTTCCGCATCGAGGTGCGGCTCGCCAAGGACGCGGCCGTGTCCGAGGTGGAAAAGCGGGTCGACGCGGCGCTGAAGGAGCTCGCCGACGCGCCGCCCACGGAGGCGGAGACGATCCGGGCGCGAAAGAGGCTCGAAGCGGGGTTCGTCCTCGGCCTCGCGGGCAATCGCCAACGCGCCCTGGAGCTCGGCAAATACGAGCTCTGGAATGGGGACGCGCGTGCGGTCGGGCGTGAGCTCGAGCGGCTCGCGAGCGTGACGCCGGCGGACGTGCAAAGAGCGGCGGCGCAGTATTTCGTGACGAAACGTCGAACCGTGATCGAGACGCGGCCGAAGCCTACTGTCGCGGGCAACCTCGCGAGCACGGCGGAGGGGTCGCGATGAGGAAGCGCGCGTCTGTCCTCGGGCTTTTGGCCCTGCTCGTCGCGGGTTGTCCCGGCCAAACCGTCGCGCCCCCGCCGCTGCATACGCCGCCCGCGAAGACGGCCGAAGCGAAGCCCTCGGTGCCGCAGGCGGCCCCGGAGCCGAAGGAGCCGCCGCCCGAATCCGCGCCGCCGAGGCCGTTTTCCACGCCGAAGACGACATGGATCGAGCTGAAGAACGGCCTGCGTGTCGTGAGCCTGCTCGATCGCGCGGTACCTGTCGCGCACCTGCGACTCGTGGTGCTCGCGGGTACGGCGGTGGATGGAGAAAAGACGGGGCTTTCGGCGGTCTGCGCGCGGGCCGTGGCTTCGTCGGGAGCGGGTTCGCTCGACGCCATCGAGCTGCGAAAACGGCTGGAAGGGCTCGGCGCGAGTTTGTCGGTGGACCTGAATGCGGATCGGGTGGTGTATGGCATTTCGGTGCCCGCGCCCCGCCTCGCCGAGGCGGCCGAGGTACTCGCCTCCATCGTCGGCCGCCCGCGCCTCGATCCAAAGGAGATCGAGCGCGTGCAAGGCGCGCTCGCCGAACGCGCCGCCGAAAAGGCCCGCAGCGACGGCACGTGGGGCGCGTTGATGATGCTCCACCGCGACCTCTTCGCGCTCCCGAGCGAGCACCACCCTTATGCCTCGTTCGACGCGACGGCCGAGGAGATCGGGCAGATCAAGCCGGCCGATTGCAAGGAGTATCATCGCCGGTATTTCGTCCCGAAGAACATGATCGCGGCGATCACCGGCGATGTGCCCGCGGACGAGGTCCGCAAGGTCGCGGAAAAACACCTCGGCGGGCTCGCCGGAAAGGCCGCCCCCGCCCCCTCCTTCACGGACCCGATGCCCCCGGAGTCGACGAAGATCACGCTCGTCGACAGGCCCGGCAGCACGCAAAGCGAGATCGTCGTGGGGTCGCTCGGCCCGAAGGAGTCGGAGCCGACCTTCGCGGGTTTCGTCGCCGCGGCCGAGGTCCTCGGCGGCGCGATCACGGGGAGGCTCGCCGTCGATCTACGGAACCAACGGGGGCTTGTTTCGCGCGCCTTTGCGGAGACCGTGCCGTTCGCGAATGGGCCGTCGGCGTTTTACGTGTACACGAAGACGAACAACGAGAGCACCGGGGATGCCCTCACGGCGGTCCTCGATCATCTGCGCGCCCTCACCCAGGAGGTGCCGAGCCCACGCGAAATGGAAACCGCCGCGCGTTTCCTTGGCGGCTCCCGCGCCGTGATCACGAGCCGGCCCGGCGGGCGAGCGGACGAGCTCTGCGACCTCGGCTCCCGCGGCCTGCCCGACGAGGCCCTCGACGAGCGCATCTCCACGCTCCGCGCCATGGCGCCCGAGGCCGCGGCCAAGGCCTTCTTCGAGCACGTGCGCCCCGGCCACGCCGTCCTCGTGGTCTCGGGCGACGCCACCCGCGTGGGCCCACTTTTGCAAAGGTTCGGCGAGGTGAAGGTCGTGGACCCGACACGCAACTTCGCCCGGACCCGCACCCTGCCCGCCGCCGCGGCCCCGAGCCGACCCTGAGATACCGCGCTCCGGATCGCGAAGACGAAAACCGGAAGCGGCCCCCGGATTTCACGGGTGAAACGCGACCGCCCCGAGAGCGCCCCGGTCACTCCTGTGACCCCCCACGAAATGCCCAGGATCCGCGGGTCCCCGGGACGGAACGAGGGTTGGCCTGGCCCTTGCTAGTACGTCCCTCGTTCCTTTTTCGTGCCCGACGGGAGGGAGGTGAGACATGCCCAGCGTGCTCATCGTGGACAGCGAAAGTACTCAGCGTCGATCTCTGTCGCTGGCTCTGCGCCTCGAAGGCTACCAGGTCGCCCTCGCCACGTCCGCCGAGGAGGTCAAACACCACCTCGACGACAGGCAAGGGTATGACGTGGTGATGGTCGATCTCATGATCCCCGAGCTCAATGGCCTGGATCTGGCCCGGGAGATCCGCCACGGGTTCCCGCGGGCTCGCATCATTCTCACGAGCGCGTATCCACTCTCGCAACGCCAGCTCGAACGGACCGAGTGCGGCGCGATCGGGTTCGTCCCGAAGCCCTACGAGCTCGACGAGGTGTCCCGCTACCTGCGCTCGAAGCTGACAGTCGCGGCCTGAAGAAAGCACGGAACAAGGGACACCTCGGAGGAGCGCCCCCATTCGCTCCCCCGAGGTGTCCCTTGCTCCTTTTTGTCGGTCAGGGATTTCCGAGCCCGATGGGGTCGGCGCAGCAGCGAATGCCGAGGTTCTTGTTGAACGCATCGCGCCTGCGCTCGACCGTGTCGGACGTGCAGGACAGGTATTCCTCCAGATCCCAGAACGAACCGCCGCGATCCCGGCACTGATCGTCCTTGGGATCGTTGGGATGTCCGTCGGGCTTGCAGGAGTCCTCCCACTCCCAGACGTTGCCGGACATGTCGAAGAGGCCCGAGAAGTCGCCGCCGCCCTTGCAGTTCGTGGCGGCCTTGACCGCCTCGGGATTGCCGTTGCCGGCGTTCAGGGTGCCGTCGAAGTGGTCGTCGACGCACCTCTCCTGCTGGTATTCGTCGCCGTACGGATAGTTCCTCTCCCCTTTGTTGGAGCAGGCGTACGTCCACTCGCTCTTCGTGGAATCGTTGTACTCGTCATAGTCGAGCTGCTGGTCCCCGAACCCGCCGCAAAGGCGCTTGCCCACAGCCGCGCAGAAGGCGCGCGCGTCACACCAGTCGACGCAGGCCACAGGATGGTTGGGCTTACCCATCGGATCGTAATGGCTCGAATTGCACTGGTTGCCGCTCGCGCGCGGGACGTACGTGGTTTTCCAGCTGCAAACGGGGTCCTGGTTGTTCGGCGTCGGGTTCGTCTCGAGCCACTTCGAATACTGCAGGCTCGTGACCTCGGTCGCGTCGATGCAATAGGGACCCGTAGGGCCCTCGACGAGCACCATCGGCGTGCTGGTGATCGGGCACGTCGGGCCGCCGCCACCCCCGCCCCCCTGGCCGCCCGCGCCGCCCATTCCACCGGCGCCGCCCGCGGCGCCCATTCCACCGGCGCCGCCGACGCCGCCCGTCCCGCCGACGCCGCCCGTGCCTGCGCTTCCGCTGCTCGAGCTCGCGCCCCCCGTGCCCCCGCTCGCGCCGCTGCCCGCTTGTCCGCCGCCGCCGGGGACGGGGTTCGCGCCATTTGTATCGAGCGCACAACCGAGGACGGGAATGAAGAACACGCCGACGAGAAAAAGAGAGGTGCGTCCCATGGAACATACGTTTACCACGGAGCGACGACATACTGAAATGGGCGAAAGGGGAGGAGCGGTCGTTCGAATGACGGCGTAAAATTGAAGATGGGCGGCGGAATGTGAGGCGGGATCCGCGCGGGTTCAGGGGGCCGGGAGGGGATCGGCGCAGCAGCGGAAACCGGTGTTCTTGTTGTAGTGATCTCGCCTGCGATCCACCGACGGAGACACGCAGGAGAGGTAATTCTCCGTGTCCCAGAACGAGCCGCCTCGATCCCGGCACTGATCATCCTTGGGATCGGCGGCGTTGTCGGCGGGCCGGCAAGAGTCCTCCCACTCCCAGACGTTTCCGGACATGTCGAAGAGGCCCGAGAAGCTGCCGCTGCCCTTGCAGTTCGTGGCGGCCTTGACCGGCTCGGGATTGCCGTTGCCGGCGTTCAGGATGCCGTCGAAGTGATCGTCGACGCACCTGGCCTGTTGGTAGTCATCGCCGTACGGATAGTTCGTCTCCCCTTTGTTGGAGCAGGCGTACGTCCACTCGCTCTTCGTGGGATCGTTGAACTCGTCATAGCCGAGCGGCGAGTCGCCGAACCCGCCGCACAGGCGCTTGCCCACGCCCTCGCAGAACGCGCGTGCATCGCACCAGTCGACGCAGGCCACGGGGTAGGTTGGCTTTCCAATGGGATCGTAATGGCTCGCGTTGCACTGATTGCCGCTCGACCGCGGTACATACGTGGTTTTCCAGCCGCACGCGGGATCTTGGCTGTTCGGTATCGGGTTCGTCAGGAGCCACTCCGAATACTGCAGGCTCGTCACCTCGGTCGCGTCGATGCAATAAGCCCCCGTGGGCCCCTGCACGAGCACCATCGGCCCGCCGGTCGTGGGACATGCCTCCCCTGCCCCGCCCGATCCGCCCATCCCGCCCGACCCGCCGGCACCGGCGCTGCCTCCGCTTCCGCTACTGCTTCCGCTACTGCTTCCGCTGCTGCTTCCGCCTCCGCTTCCGCTGCTGCTCCCGCCCATGCCGGCGCCGCCGCCTTCTCCTGCGTGCCCGGCGCTGTAATCGTTGTCGCCCCCCAGGATCTGCACGCACCCCGTGAAGGCGAGCAGCGGGCCCAACGAAAGCCGTCCCCATTTCATGGAAATCCCTTTCCTTCCTGCCGATGACGCCCGCGGCCTCACGCCCGAGCGCCGCATCGCCGAGGAGGCGCGGGCGCTCGGGCGCGAGGCATTACGTCACTTGATGCAGTTCGACTTGTAAACCGGTCCACGGCCCGTGGCGAGGTTCACCGGGATGATGCCGATGGCCAGGGGAATCGCGCTCGAGCAGGCCTCCGGGAACGCGCCCATGTGGATGTCCTGATCGGCGAGCAAGCCCGGCTCGATGACCTCCATCGAGTTCGTCGGGAGGCTGTTCTGCGCGGCCTCCGTGACGTCTTTGATGCATTGCTCGACCGTGTCCACCATCTCCGGGAGCGTGTTCGCCTCGCCCACGCCGCAGGCCGTGAAGACGCTCTCGGCGATCGTCTGCCAGCCCTCGCCGATGATGATGAAGATGTTGAAGTTCGGGTCCGAGTTGAAGCCGTGGCCGTGGACCCAGGTATCGTATCCGACCTTCGAGAAGCCCATGCTGGAGCTCGCGTACATCATCTCGATGACCGGCCCCTCGGGGTTCGGCGGGAGGAGGTAATCGATCGCCTGAATGAGGATCAGGTTGTTGAGGCTCTTGTCGATGGCCTCGATCCATTTGCCATACATCTTGTCGATCATCTGCATCTGGATCATGTTCTGATTGAACATGCCGAGCGTGAGGCTCAAGAAGCCGAAATGGCTCGCGCCGCCGCCGAGCTTCTCGTCGTTGCCCGGAGCCTTGGCCATGAAAACGGGCGCGGCCTCGGCCTTCGCAAGGGCGCTGACGAGCTGCCCCACAGAGCGGCCCGTGGGCGCAATCTGATCGCGGACGAGCGCGGCAAACTTCGTCCTGGTGGCGATCACGCCGTGCGCCGTGGGTTCGAGCGCGACAAACTTCTGCACGGCGGACTCGACGGCGGCGCTCTTCGCCGCGAGCGCGGCCTCGTCCCCGGCCTTCGGCGCACTCGGGTCGATCGAGGCAATCGTGGTCCGGAGGTCGGCGAGCGCGGACCCGAGCGCATCCATGTCGGCGGCGACGGAATCGTCGTCCGGGCTCTTCGCGACGCCCGCCGCCGTGAGCTCGGCGGTCGTGGGATAATCGCCGGGGATCTTGCGCAGGACGTCGGCGAGCTCGGCGTAATGGAGCGGGTCGAGGTCCACAAGGCTCGCGTCGAGCGCGAGGACCGCGTCCTTCAGCACTTGATCGGAGCCGCCGTTCGCCGCGATGACCGCATGCACGCCATTCTGGACGCCCGAAAGGCCCGCGCCCGCCTTCGCGAGCAGCGGCGCAATGGCCTCGTTCAGCACGGAGACGCGTGTCTCGGCCGTGACGGTTTGTCCTTCGACCACGACCTCGCAGCCCACCGTGAAGATGCCCGCCTCGGCGAACGTGTACTTGCCGCCGTTTTCGACGACGCCCGCCTGCGGGGAGATGGTCACCGTCGAGGTGAACGGACCGCCATACGCGATTCCGTCTTTTTGTACGCCGCAGCCGGCCGAAAACGAGCCGCCATTGTCGGCCTCGAGCACGGCGCGGCTCGACGGCATCACCACCGCCGCAAAACCGTTCATGCCGCCGCCGCCCGCGCCTCCGGCGCCGCCCCCGCCGCCCGTGCCTCCTGCACCGCCCGCGCCGCCTTCGCCTCCCATCCCGCCGGAGCCGCCCTCGCCGCCCTCGCCGCCCTGCCCGCCCGCGCCCGCCTGGCCCCCGGATCCGCCGTTCGCGCCCGATCCCCCGGACCCGTCGCCATCGCCTCCACAAGCCACGAGACCGGTCAGCGCCAGAAAAGAAAATGCGGCGAGCTTCGGTCCCCACAAGCGATTCGATTTCATGCGAAGTCCTCCAGTGTGCAAGAGCCCCAAAAAAGAGCGCTCGCGAAAAGGGAGGGGCGAGGATATCACGGAATGCCCTCCCCCCGCGTCACGCAACATGGGATGGGGGCTCAGGTTTGGTGATGAGGGCCACCGTGAAGACCTGAACAAAAAATCACGTCCACAAACTGTGCACACGTTCAGCACAGGAGGTAGGGTGCGATCATCATGATGACGCCCAAGGACATCGCGCCCTACATCCTCCGTGCCCTCGCCGAGGCCCAGACCGAGGGCCGCACCATGGATCTCGAGACGCTCGCGCTCGCCATCAAGGTGCGCCGCGGCGACGTGCGCAAGACCGTGAGCGCCCTCCACCAGGAAGGGCTCGTGGACGCGCTCCGGCTGCGTCTGTCGCTCGCAGGGTTCGCGATCGGATCGGCGCTCCTGACGAAGGAACTGCCCCCGATCCGCCGGCCGAAGCAGGTCGCGCAGAAGGTAGCCGCGGCCTGACGCGCGTTTGCCCCCGCTCCACCGAAAATGCGGTAAGGAGGGGGCATGAAACTGGTTCGAACGCGCGCGATGGCCGCGATCGCGCTCCTCGCAGGGCTCGGGCTCGGGTGCAGCAAGGGCTCGTCGGGGCCGGATCCGGCCGGATCGGCGGCGCCCGCGGAGGCGAAGCCGAGCGCCAAGGGAATCGAGGCCGCCGGGAACGACGCCGCCGTGGTCGAGCTCGCGAAGAAGGTGCTCGGCTGCAAGTGGGGCTCCTACGGGTTCGACTCGATGTGCCCCGAGATGAAGTCGCTCATCGAGAGCGAGCTCATCCGCGAGGGGAAGGCCGACGCGACGTTCGTGAGCTTCCTGGAGGATCCGAACGAGCAGGTGCGCTGGCTCGGCAGCCGCGCGCTCTCGCAGCGCGGAAAGGTGTTCCGCAACGACAAAGCCCTCGCGGAACGCATCGTCGTGGTGGCCGAGGGCGAGACGAGCAAGACCGTGGCGCAGGAGCTCGGCGGGGTCGTCGGCGGGATCAAGCACGCGGACACCGGACTCGGCGAGCGGATCAAGGTCATGGCGAAGGGCCACGCGGTGCAGCAGATGCGCACGAGCCTGCTCGCGCGAATGCTGTTCTCGAACGGCGAGACGCTCTACGAGTTCGTGAAGGACATCGCGACGAACGACAAGGACGCGGTCGTGCGCAAGGCCGCGATGTCGGCCTTCTGGACGGGGACGCCGCCGAGCCGCGCCGCGGATTCATGCAAGATGTGGCTCGGGTTCGTCGACGACGCGGCCGACGACGTGTCGGGCGAGGCGGCGTATCTCACCGCGTTCTACCCGCAAGGCGGCGGGTGCAAGGCGGAGTGGGATCCGCTGCTCGACAAGATCGAGAAGCGCGCGAAGGAAGGGACGATCAAGTCGACGCAGATGGCGTCGGCGCTGTTTTACCTGCACCGACAAACGGGGGCGTCGGACGCGCAAAAGAAGCGGGCGCTCGCCGTGGCGCGCGCGATCCTCAAGAACGAAGCGAACACCGGAATGGCACGCGGCAGGGCGCTCGAGCTCCTCGCGGAGAAGGACCCCGACGGGAAGGCGCTGCTCGAGGATAGGCTGAACAACGACAAGGACGTGTTCGTGAAGCGGCGCGCGAAGGACCTCGTCGACAAGGCGAGCAAGCCGGCGGATGACAAGGCGAAGGCGGCCGAAGCCGACAAGGCCAAGGCAAGCGCGACGAAAAAACCCTGAATCAGCGGCCCGAGGGCGCGTTCGTCGCCGCGCCGGGGGGCGTGGCGGCGGGCGCGGCGGCGGGCGTGGCGGCGGGCGCGGTCTCCTGGCTGCGCTGGAGCAAAAAGAGCACGCCGCCGATGAAGAGGCCCACGGCGAGCGCCGCGGCGCCGACGATCAAAATGGGGTTCGCCCTTGGCTGTGGCGGAGGCTCGGGCGCGGGCGCGAGCGCCTCCGGGGCCTGCGCGTAGACGAGCCGGATCCCCGAGGACAACATCTTCTTGCGCACCGGCGGCGCCGGCGGGAGCACCGAGGCCACGACGCCCGCGACGGCCTCGACGAGATCCTCCATCGACGGGAATCGCTCATCCGGCGATTTCGCGAGCGTGCGCTGAACGATCGCGGCGAGCTCCTCCGGCGCGTCCTCCAGCGGGCGCGGCTCGTCGTTCAGGATCGACGTCACGAGCCCGAGGCCCCCGCCGTCTGTGCGGAAAGGCAGCCGGCCCGCGAGCAATTCGAACGCCATGACGCCCCACGAGAACTGATCGGCGCGCGCGTCGATTTCGTGGCCGAGGAGCTGCTCGGGGGCCATGTACGCGGGCGTGCCGACGATGCTGCCGTCGCCGGTGAGCCGCGACAGACGCGAGACGCCGCTGTCCTGCGTGTTCGTGAGCGCGCCGGGGAGCCTGCGGGCGATGCCGAAATCGAGGACCTTGGCCACGCCGTCCTCGCGAACCATGACGTTCTCGGGCTTGACGTCACGGTGCACGACGCCCACGGCGTGCGCGGCGGCGAGCGCGAGCGCGACCTGGAGGAGGAGCTCGATGCGCTCGCTTTGCGGGATGTCGCGGCCGATCGAGGAGCGCAGCGTCTTGCCGGCGACGAGCTCCATCGCGATGAACGGGACGCCCTCGTGCTCGCCGACGTCGTAGATGGCGACGATGTTCGGGTGCGTGAGAGAGGCCGCGGAGCGCGCCTCGCGGAGCATCCGCGCAACGTTGCGGTCCCAAGCTTCGGACTCCATCTCGGGATCCCGACGCAACACCTTGAGCGCAACTTTGCGCCGGAGGCGCGTGTCCAGCGCGCGGTAGACCTCGCCGGCAGCGCCCTCCCCGAGGCGCTCCTCGATGACGTATCGGTCGAAGGTCTCGGCCGGGGACAGGGACATCGACCGGGGATGGTAGCGCGAAGGACCGCCGCGTGGGAGGCCCAATGCGCCTCCGGTTCGCCACTCGTTTTACTTGGGGATGGGCGCCGTCCCGACGGTCGTGCCGGGCTTCGCGATCCACTGCCAGTTGTCGACGAGGGTCGTCGTGTCGAGGGAGCCGTCGCCCGAGTCGTAGACGGCGAACCGGATCGTGATCTGGTCACCGGGCTTGACGGGGGCCTGGGTCTTCAGCCAGCCGGTCGAGCCGTGGTCCTCTCCTTCGTCGTTGGTGTCGAAGCCGAAGCCGGTGCCGATGAGATCGATGTTGCCGAGGCTGCAGTTGAAGATCTTCCCGCCCGCGGAGCACGGATTCGGCGGGTTTTCCGGACAACCGCAGACCTCGAGCAGCGAGTTGTTGACGCTGACGGGGTTGCCCTGGCTATCGAAGGAGACGTTGCCGTCGTTCTGCCCGGGCGGAATGGGCGTGAGGAGCGCGACGAAGAAGTCGTTGTACGTGCTGCAGATGTACTGCGGCCACTCGTAGGTGTAGAAGTTGAAGTCGAACGAGAAACCATAGGCATTCGAGGGCACGCGGACCACGACCTCGAGCCCGACGACGTCGTACGGCACGCCGCTGCTCGTGCCGGGGCACGCGGGCGACTCTTTGGGGAAGCCCTGCGGGTGGCCGCCGATGTAGTCCTTGATGAAGCCGCTGACCGGTTGGTACCCGGGATCCGTGGGCTGGCGAGCGGTGCCGCTGGAGAGCGCGAGCGCGCGGCTGCCCTTGCGGGTCGTGATGTTGGGGCCGAACCCGCTAAGCAGGCCGTGGCCGAGGTGGAAGTTCAACTCGCTCCCGAACGGGGGCGGCGAGCCGTCCGCCATGGTCCATTGCGCCGAGACCACGCCCCAATCGGCGAAGCCCGACGAGACCTTGCAGAGCTCGACGGCGCGGGCTCCGTCGAGGGGCTCCATGCTATCGATGGCGAGCCCGTCGTCGCAGAGGGAGACGACCACCTCGTCGATGTTGCCGTCGCAGTTCTCGTCGAACGCCTCCTTGCCAGGCTCGGTCGGCACCTCGACGGCGTTCGGGTTGCGGTTCTTGTCGCAATCGTTGCAATCGCCCTCGGTCTCGGTGAACCCGTCGCCGTCGACGTCGTCCTCGCTGCCACCGGGATCGCAGTTGATGATGCCGCCCGAGCCGCCCGAGCCGCCCTGGTTTCCGGCGTCGAACCCGAGATCGTCGCCGCCCATGCCCGTGCCGCCCTGGCCGGCGCCGCCCTGGCCCGTGTTGCCGCCGCTGCCGCCATCGCCGCCGTTCCCGTCGAACACCGTGCCGCCGCCGATCGCCGAGCACGCGGAGGGCGCGAGGGGCGCGAGGAGGGCGACGGAGAGCGCCGCGAGGGTGACGCGCCGAGGGGCCGTATCGAAGAGACGCATTCGTTCGCGCATGTCGGACTCCTGAGTCAAAAAGCTATGCAGATCTTGTCGCTGAGGCCGAGATCGATGCAGGTGTACCCCGGGCGGCACTGGTCGTCGGTCTGGCAGGTGCGCATGCAGGTGCCGGCGCCGCTCGGGAAGAAGAGCCAGTTCGAGCAGATCGATCCGGGGCTGCAATCGTCCGCGAAGTAGCAGAATTCGGTGCAGTAGCCGCCCGGATATCCGAACCAGTCCTGCGAGAGGCAGAGCGGATCGTTCTGCCCGGCGTAACACTCGTTCGATTTCGTGCAGGGCAGGCCGGGGGACTTCGAGCCGGGCTTGCAGGCCGGCGTGGCCTGGCAGCCCGGGTCCTCGCAATCGATGAGGTTGTTGTTGTCGTCGTCCTGGTGGTTCGTGCAGTTCGCCTCGGGCCCCTGACGGCACACCTTCGTCGGGTGACCTTCGTCGGCGCAGGCATACCCGACGCGGCAATCGGCGTCGGTCACGCAGCCGTCGAGGCAGAGGCCGTGCACGCTGCCGAAGCCGAGATCGACGCAATAGCCATCGCCAGGGCAGTCCTGCGCGGCGAGGTCGCACCACTCGGTGCAATACCCGTCGGGAAAACCCTGCCAGCTCTCGAGGCAGGCCGGGTCATTCGCGTTCGCGGCGCAATCGGAGGGGAGGAAACAAGCCTCGCCGAGCAAGCCGACGCCCGGCTGGCATTCGGGCGTCGCCTGGCATTGCGTGGTGTCGTCGCAATCAACGTAGCCGTCGATGTCGTCGTCCCAGAAATCGCTGCAGAAATTCTCGGGCTTGGGCATCTCCACGTTGAGATCGAAGAAGCCCGAGCCGCCCGCGGAGCCGTCGACGACGACGTAGATCTTCTGGCCCTGGACGACCTCGACCGCGACCGTGTCGCCCTTGCCGCCATCAAAGTTGCCGTCGTTGTTGCAGGCGATCTCGCTCGCGGGATCGCCGCAGGTCGTGCGGAGCGAGACGCTGAAATCGCTGGACGAGCCATGCACGGTGGCCACGAACCTGCCGGTCTCCGGCATCACGACCTCGAAGATGGCCTCGGGGCCGCTCACGGGCGAGCAGGAGGCGGACTGGAGGTTCGGCCGGCCCGAGGAGTCACCGTTGAAGTAGCCCGGGATGACGAGCGATTTCGGCGCGAAACACGAGTCGAGGCACCCGGCATCCATGAAGCACGTGTCGTCCGCGCAATCCATGAGGCCGTCCTCATCGTTGTCCTTGTAATCGCCGCAGAGCTCCTTGGGGACGCAGTTGCTCGCGACGATGCCGCAGAACGGATTGCATATCAGGTCGCCCGAACCGAGGCCGATGCTCGCGCAGGTCTTGCCGCCGAAATCCGAGCCGTCGCATTGCTCGCCCGGATCCATCATGCCATTGCCGCAGTTCGGGTTGCCGCCCGTACCGGAGCTCGCGCTGGAGCTCGACGCCTCGCCCGCGGCGCCGTCGCCGCCCGCGCCACCCATGCCCCCGGCGCCGCCTTGTCCCCCCACGCCGCCCGTGCCGCCCGCGCCGCCCGCGCTGAGGGTCCCGCCCGCGCCACCACCTCCGCCGGGGCCGCTGCCCCCGCTGCCCCCGCTGCCGCCCGAGGCCTCGTTGACCGCGCCCGTCGCGCAAGCCGACGTACACACCACCGCCACGAGGGCGACCCCCAACCTTTGCCAGCGTCCACGCATCGTTTTCGCCCCGGCGTCTTGTCGTGTCGTAAAAAGCAAGTAAGCAGCGCCTAGGGCCGAGCGAACGATCCCAGCGCTGGTCGCCAGCTTGACCATGACGGCCCCCGGACGTCAACAGCTGGCATGTGCTCGGTCCTGCTCGACCAGGGCGTGCAAGGAACCGTACGGGCGGTTTGGCAAGGGGCGCGCAACAATGGGGCGGCGATGGCCGAGCCGAATCCGAAGCCGAACCTCCTCGTCCGCCTGCGCGGGAGCTTCGAGCATACGCCGCGCACGCTCCTCTTGCTGTTCCGGTCGGCCAAGCTCGCGACGATCACGCTCTTCGTGCTGACCCTTGCCGCCGCGGTGCTGCCGCTCGGCGTCGCGTACGCGGGCAAGGCGATCGTGGACGCGGTGGCCGCGCATTCCCGCGAGGCGACGCTGCGCTGGGTGCTCGTCGAGCTCGCGCTCGTGGCGGCGCTCGCGCTCGTGCAGCGCGGGATGGGGCTGCTCCGCTCGCTCATCGGGGCACGGCTCGGGCTCGACATCAACGGCGCGATCCTGGAGAAGGCGCTCACGCTGGAGCTCCGGCACTTCGAGGAGCCGCAGGTCTACGATCAGCTCACGCGGGCGCGGCGCGAGGCCTCGTCGAGGCCGCTCGCGATGGTGACCGAGACGTTCGGGATCGTGCAGAGCCTGGTGACGCTCGCGGGCTACGGGGCGCTCCTGTTCCGGTGGAGCGGGTTCGCGGTGCTCGCGCTCGCGCTCGCGTCGCTGCCCGGGGCGATCGCGGAGGTGAAGCTCGGCAACCTCGCGTTCCGGCTGCGCAACTGGCGCTCGCCCGAGGCGCGGAAGCTCAACTACCTGGAGTACGTCCTCGCGAACGACGCGCACGCGAAAGAGGTCAAACTCTTCGGGATCGGGCAGGTCCTGCTCGAGCGGTACCGCGCGCTCGGGGAAAAGTTTTACCGCGAGGATCGGGCGCTCGCGGTGCAGCGCGCGGGCCTCGGCTGGGGTTTGTCGCTGCTCGGCACGGGCGCGTTTTACGCCTGCTACGCGTCGATGGCGCTCGGCGCGGCGAGGGGCGATCTCACGCTCGGCGACCTCGTGCTCTACGGCATCTCGTTCCGCCAGGGCCAGCAGGCGTTCCAGTCGATCCTGTCGTCGCTCGGCGGCATGTACGAGCACAACCTGTACATGTCGAACCTGTTCTCCTACCTCGCGATCCCCACGAACGACGGGGCGAGTGCGCCGAAGATCGCGCTCCCCGACGCGGCGAAACGCGAGGTCGAAGGAGATGAGGCGGGACGCGAGCAAGGCATCCGCTTCGAGGGCGTGAGCTTCCGGTACCCGGGGCAGGAGAAGCTCGCGCTCGCGAAGCTCGATCTGTTCGTGCCGCGCGGGCAGAGCGTGGCGCTCGTGGGGCACAACGGCGCGGGCAAGACGACGCTGATCAAGCTGCTCACGCGGCTCTACGCGCCGACCGAAGGGCGCATCCTGCTCGATGGGAAAGATCTCGCCGCGTGGGATCTCGACGCGCTCCGGCGGCGCATCGGCGTCGTGTTCCAGGACTACAACCGGTATCAGCTCACGGCGCGGGAGAACGTCGGCTTCGGAAGCACGCCGCACATGGAGGACGCGGATCGGCTCTCGCGGGCGATCACGCGTGGCGGGGCCGAAGAGGTGCTCGCGACGCTGCCGAGTGGGCTCGATACGCAGCTCGGACGGTGGTTCAAGGACGGGACGGAGCTCAGCGGCGGGCAGTGGCAGAAGGTGGCGCTCGCGCGGGCGTTCATGCGCGAAGAGGCCGATGTGCTCGTGCTCGACGAGCCCACGGCGGCGCTCGATGCGGAGGCGGAGCACGCGGTCTTCGAGCGGTTCCGCAAGCTCGCCGAGGGACGGACGACGTTCGTCGTGTCGCACCGGTTCCCGACGGTGCGCATGGCGGATCGGATCCTCGTGATCGACGGCGGCCGCGTGATCGAGGAGGGAACGCACGCCGAGCTCGTCGCGAAGGACGGGCGGTACGCGCGGATGTTCGCGCTTCAGGCCGAAGGGTACCGTTAGGGAACGTCGTCAAAACCGGCCCGCGCGCGACGAACCGCTATCGCCGCCTCTCCGCGTTCGTTACGATGCTCGGGCACGAGGGGGGAGCGCGCGGCACGCGTGCGAGGAGGTTTCCATGCGAGCGCGAACAGGGATTTGGTTGTGCGTGGTGATGGCGGCGGCGGCCCTGGGCGGCTGCGAGGACGAGAGCGAGGAGCTCGTCGACGGGCATTTCACGCCGGAGGACTGGACGGAGATCCAGAAGCTTTCGCCGCTCCCGCCGCTCGAGGCGGATACGACGAACGCCTTTGCGGACAACCCCAAGGCGGCGGAGCTCGGGCAACGGCTCTTCTACGAGAAGGGCTACTCCGGGCCAATCAAGGTGGCGAACGATCTCGGGAACGTGGGCGAAACGGGCAAGGTCTCGTGCGAGAGTTGCCACATCAAGACGGACTGGTTCGTCGACACGCGTTCGAAGCCGGCGAACACGTCGATCGCGATCGAGCCGTTCATCCGCAACGCGCCGACGCTGGTGAACGTCGCGACGTACACGGACTGGTTCGGCTGGGTCGGCTACAACGACAACCTCTGGGGCAAGTGCCTCGTCCCGGCCGAGTTCGTCATGGGCACGGATCGCTCGGGCATCGTGCACTTCCTCTACCAGCAGCCGGACTACCGCGCGGCGTACAACGATCTCTTCGAGCCGGACCTCGATCCGGCGCTCGATCCGATGCATCCGGACGCTTCACGCTTCCCGATGATCGCGTCGCCGACGGTCGCGCCCGACGTGTGGCAGAGCATGCCGGCGGAGGATCGCGCCGTGATCAACCGCGCCTACGCGAACTTCGGCAAGGCGCTCGCGGCGTACCTCAGGCTGCTCCAGAGCGGCAATGCGCCGTTCGATCGGTACGTGGCCGGGGACGTGTCGGCGATCAGCGAGAGCGCCAAGCGCGGGCTCGGGCTCTTCGTGGGGAAGGCGGCGTGCGTCGCATGCCACGCGGGCCCGACGTTCAGCGACAACGACTTCCACGTGACGGGCGTGCCGCAGATCGGCGAGCACGTGCTTCCGCCGGACATGGGCGGTGATCCGGGGCGGTTCCAGGCGCTCGACGTCTACTTCGGCTGGGACTTCAGCACGAAGGGCATCTACAACGACGACCCGAGCATCGACCGCAGCAAGGGCGTGACGAAGGACGAGAAGCTGCTCGGCGCGTTCCGCACGAAGGGCCTGCGCACGGTGGCGAAGACGGGGCCGTTCATGCACACGGGGCATCTCGCGACGCTGCGCGAGGTGGTCGAGTTCTACAACGTGGGCGGCGCCGACAAGGACTTCGCGGGCACGAAGGATCCGCTCATGGTGCCGCTGAACCTCACGCCGCAGGAGATCGACGACATCGTCGCGTTCCTGGAGACGCTGACGGGCGATCCGATCCCCGAAGCGCTGCTCGTCGACACGTCGTTCGGTTCCACGAAGTAAAACCTCATCCCTAGCGTCCTTCGAGGAGGGCCTTCGCTTCGGGATCCCCGGGGCGGTAGCGGAGCCACGCGCGCGTGGCGGCGAGGGCTGCGTCCGGCCTTCCCGCGGCGCGCTCCGCGGCGGCGAGGGCTTTCCACACGATCGGATGCGGCAAGAGGCGCGCGGCTTCGCGCAGTTTGTCCGCGGCCTCGCGCGGATCGCCGGATTCGAGGAGGAGGCGGCCTTCGAGGTGAAGGAGGCGGGCTCGATCGAAGGGAAACGCGAGCGCCGCGCGCGTGTGGCGGAGCGCGGTGCGTGTGTCGCCCGAGGTCGTCGCCGTGCGGATGGCCTCGCGGTGGTGGTAGGCCGAGAGGAACTGCGCGAAGGCCACGAGGGCCCAGGCGAGCGCACACGCGAGGCCCACGTGCGCGAGGTTCCACGATGCGCGCGAGGCAACCCGCGGACGGAAGGTGCAAGCGAGCACGAGGATCGCCGCGATCCACGTCGCCGGCGAGGCCGCGAGCCCGGCGCCGAGCGCGAGCAGGGCGAAGGCGATCCACGCGGCGCGAAGCTCGGCGCGGGGCAAGGCGGGCGCGAGGCGGAGGCGCTTTCGCGCGAGGAAGAGCGCGAGCGCTGTGGGGAGGAGGCCGAAGGCGAGGACGAGCGCGGCGACGTCGTCGTGCGGGTGCTCGGGGAAGGTCCAGAACCGCGCGGCGTCGGGGTGCGCGGCGAGGTGATCGGCTTGCCAGTCGAGGAAGCGCGGGGCGATCGCGTCGGGGCCGACGCCGAGCAGCAAGGCTTTCCCCCACAGACCTCGCGCGTGGACGGCGACGAGGTAAAGGCGGCCCTCGACGGCGCGGACGAACCCCTCGGATGTGAGCGCGATCGGGACGAGCGCGAGGCCCGCGAGGGGCGCGGCGAGCGCGGCACGCGGGACGAGCAGGAGCACCTCGGCGGCGAGCGCGAGGGCGGCGAGGTGCGAGCGGCAGAGGAGGATGGTTGCGGCACCAAGGATCAGCGCGAGCGTGGCTTCGATCCGATCGGCGCGCCGCGTGGCCGATGCGCGATCGGCGGCGCAGAGCGGGAGCACGAGCAGCAGGAACGCGGCGAGATGGTTCGGATTGCCGAACGTGCCGACGAGCACGGGGTACGGCAGGCGGAAGGCGCCGGTATCGAAGGGAACGAGGCCGAGCGCGCCCGCGAGGGCGAGCGAGCTCGCGGCAAGGACGGCGCGACGCGCGAGGCGGAAGGCGAAAGCGCGATCCTCGGCGAAGAGCTCCGAGAGCGCGCCGAACACGCTTGGAGCTGAAACGACGGCGAGGATCTCCCAAGGTGCAGCGGGCCAGACGAGCAGCGCGAGCAGGCCGAGCGCGAGCGCGAGCGTCGCGACGAGCGAAGGCGCGCCCCACGCGCAGAGCGGGAGCGCGAGCGCGAGCACGAGCGTCTTCTGCGGCCGGAGGTCGACGGTCAGCGGCGAGGTCGCGAGCGGCAGGAGGACGAGCAGGACGACCGCGGCCGCGCGTTTTGCGGCGGACCGGGTCAAGGAGTGTCGAGCTGGCGCACGCCGACGAGGCCCGCGCCGCCGCGCTGGGAGAAGTACACGACGAACTTGCCGTCCGGGGACAAACACGGCTGGACGGCGCCACGATCCCCGGGCCACGCGAGGTTCCAGGGCTCCGCCGTGACGATGGCGTGGCGGCCGCCGGTCGCAGCGTCGACCACGAAGATCTGATCGCCGCGCTGCTCGACGCGTCGATCGCCCACCTTCGAGGGGCACTGATCGGCGAGCGGCGCGGCCGGCGCTTTCCACGAGTCTTCCGGGCCCGAGATGCGCTTCGGCTTCGGGCTGCGCAGATCCCAGCTCATCCATCCCTCGTACTCGGGGAAGCCGGAGAAGAAGATCACGCCGCCGTCCTTGGCGGCCCGCGTGTGGTAGGCGCCGTGCGCGAGCGCGCGGCGCGCGCGTTTGCCGAGGTCGAGCAGGTAGATGCCCTGGCCCGCGTCGTCGCACTCGTAGGTCGAACAGCCGAAGGCCATCTGATCGTCGGAGAGCCACACCGGGTGATAGCCGGGTCCCTCGTGGACACGCGTGCGCTTGCCGGTCTCCACGTGCACGACGTCGATGCCGGCCTGGCCAGCCGGCGCAGGCGTGTGGAGGTAGTTCACCTGGTTGGCGATGGCGAGGCGGACGCCGTCGGGCGCCCACGCGACGGTGGGCGTGTCGCCGAAGATGGCCCACTCGAGATCGCCACGCGCGACGAACTTCGGTGCCGGGGGTTCGGCCGAGGCCGTGGCCGCGGGCGGCGTGTCGACGACGACGAGCACGGAGCCGGGATCAGCGACCGTCGTGGTGCCGGAAGGCGGAGGCGCGGCGCTGCACGCGGCGGCAAGGAGGGGCGCGAGGAGCAGGGCGTGGCGCATCGGGAGGGAGCTTGCGTGATGCGCGCGCCGGGATCAATCGAAGGGCTCGATCCGCGGGTGGTGGGGACGGCGATGCGGGAAGTGGCGCGGGATGGGAACGGGCTGCATCCGCGACTCGGAGAGGAGCGCGAGCGAGGGTCGCGCCTCGCCGGGAAGCCTGCTCGCCTCGGCACGAACGACGTGCCCACGCGCGTTGGCCGAGTAGCCGAGGACCGTAGCGTCGACGCCGTCCGCGCCGGGATCGAGCTCCATGCGGAAGAACGTCTGCTCGCCAACGGCGACGTTCTGGATGCGATCGAGCGGGGCATCGCCGAAGGTGCGCGCAGCGGCGACGGTGAGGGACTCGACGCGACAAACCACGGAGAAGCCTGCGCTCGTGCCCTCGAACGCCTTGCAAACGTGGCGGCCCTCGGCCTCCTCCGCGACGGCCGCAAGGAGCGCCTTGGGATGGAGCGTGGCGGACATGGGACGGCCATCACCTTGCAGGGAGATCACGGCCTCGCCGCGGAGCGTCTCCAGCGTGCTGCGGTCGGTCGTCTCCCAGGTGATCGGCTGCGCAGGATCGACGGCGAGGGACGCCTCGTTCGAGCCGAGGACACGTTTGTCCCCCTGGACGATCGTGACGAGGTGGCGCGGACGAACCACGGAGACCGTGACGAGCTGTCGCGGACGAACCACGGAGACCGTGACGATCTGGCCCGCGCGTTTGCCGAGAAGGACGCGCATGCCCTCGGGCAGCGCGGGAGGCTCGGAAGCGGCAGCGGGCGCGGCAGCGGGCGCGGCAGCGGGCGCGGCAGCGGGCGCGGCAGCGGGCGCGGGCGCAGCAGCGGCCTCGGACGCGGGCTCCGCGGAGCTGGACGAGAACAGGAACGCGGCGGCGAGCAGGGGCAGGGCGTACGTCTTCACAGGGTCCTCAGGAAGGCGAGCAGGGCGGCGCGGTCTTCGGTGGTGAGCTGGCTCGTCTGGCCCATGCGATCGAGGTTGTCGTCGAGCAGGGCCTCGAGCGTCGGGTAACGGCCGTCGTGGAAGTACGGCGCGGAGCCTTCGAGCATGGCGAGCGGCGGCGTGCGGAACGCAGCGTGGGACTCGTCCTTCGCGCGCGAGCCGACGTCGTGCACGACGCGATCACTCGTCCCCTGCTCGAGCCCGTGGCAGCCGTTGCAGCCGAGCTTTTCCGAGGTGTAGAGGTCACGCCCGCGCCGGGCGAGCGCCTCCTCGCCCGGGTCCTTCGTCTCGCGGTGCGGCACGAAGAGCCCTTCGCGGAGGTACTTCGCGAGCGCTGCGAGATCCTCGGCCGGCAAGCCCGAGCCGCCGAGGCGGGTGAGTGTCTCGGCGATGTTGTCTTCGAGCTTCGCGTGCATGCCGTGCCAGCCGTAGGGCCCACGCTCGACGCGGCCCGCGAGCGCCATCGTTTGTCGCGGGCCGTCGCCGAGCCGCCACACGATGCCGTCCTCGCGCCCCTCGGGGTGACAGCTCGCGCAGGCGCGGCCGTCGCGCGAGATGCGGCGGTCGCCCTCGGCGTGGAACAGGCGCCGGCCGCGCGCGAGGTCTTCGCGGAGCGGATCGGTCGCGACGGGAAGCGTGTCCACGGCGCCCGACGCGAGGCTCACGACGGAGAGGTCGTGCGAGCGCTGGTTCCAGACGACCGCGATCGCCGTGCGGGGATCGACTTCGACGCCGGAAGGACCTTCGCCCACGTGGAAAGCGCGCCGCGGGGCGAGCGCCGGATCGAGCGAGCGCGCGTCGAGCTCGACGAGCTCGCCCGTGCCGTGCGAGACGACGAACAGCGCGTTACCGAGCACCGCCGCAGCGCGCGCTTGCCGCGCGGGAGAGCCCGCCGGCGCGACGGCGCTCGCCGAGAAGGCGTTGGCCGCGATGTTGACGAAGTTCTTCTGCGCGGCACCGCCGTCAGCGCCGAGCGTGCGTTCGCGCGCCACGTCGACCACCGCGACGGTCGGGACCGAGGTGTCCTCCTCGATCGAGACGCCGCCATAACCGCCCGCGACGACCCGCGTCGTGCTCTCGCCGTTCTGCACGACGAGGTGCGGGACGAAGAGGCGCGTGCCGCTCTCGTTCAGCACGGCGACGTACGCGAGCGACGAGGTCGGGTGCTGGGTGTTCGCTCCGACCATCGCGTCGACGCGGTTCCGGTAGCTGCCGCCGAGCGCGCGCACGGAGCGAACGACCGGCGCTTCGCCCGCGTCGCCGCCGTCGAGGTCCACGACGGAGAGGGCGTCGCCCGCGGCATGCGTGACGAACGCGCGGCGGCCATCAGGCGTGACGGTGATGCCACGAGGCTCGCGCGGCAGGCGCAAGGAGAAGCGGGTCGCGAGGGACTCGGCGTCGAGCGCGGTGAGGGCGCGGCCGTACGCAGAGGTGACGAGCAACGCGCCGCGCGGGCCAACGGCGAGGCTCCAGGGTTCGGCCGGGACGACCGCCCGCGCAGCGACGGTCCCCTCGCCCGCCGCGTCGACATCGAGGACACGCACCTCGTTGCAGGCGCGCAGGCTCACGGCGACCCGATCCTCGGCGAGCACGAGGACCTCGGCAGGCGCGCAGCCGAGCGGGGTCGTCGCGACCGAGCCGCTCACGAGATCGACGCGGTGGAGCGCTTCGTTGTCAGCGTCGGCGACGTACGCGACGAGGGCGTCGCGATCGAGTGCGACCGCGCCGCTCCGCGCGGGAGCAGCGGCGGCAGCGGCGGGCGCGGCGAGCAAGGCGGCGAAGAGGCCGAACGAGGCCAAGGAGCAGCGGTGCGGGCGCATGGGGTGGGGCTCGTAGACGCACAAGCCGTCCGAAAGATTTGTGGACGCGCGGCGCGCCGCCTTGACACGTCCAGGATGCGCGCCTCGAATGCGCCGCACACGGAGGAGCCGAGGGATGCTGGGCCAGAACGTCGAACCGCTGATGCAGGCTATCGGGGAGGCCGCGGCCGGCCTCCTGTTCCCGAGCGAGTCGGACTTCCCGATCGAGGCCTACCGCTTCGGCGAGGCGGAGCCCGCACCAGCGGCGGTGCTGCGGGCGCGGGGCCTCCCCCCCGACACACCGGTCGAGGAGGTGTCCGTGGCCTCGTTCTTCGAGGGTCTCGTCGAGGGCGACGACGACGGGGCGGCCCGCTTCCGGGCCCTCGTCGACCTGCTCCAGCGCGAGCTCTCCGACCTGCGCGTCTACCGCGTGGGAAAGGTCGACATCGACGCCTTCGTCCTCGGCCGGCACCCGTCGGGTGTGTGGCTCGGCATCACAACCAAGCTCGTCGAGACCTAGTCCCCCCGCTTCGCCTCGATCTCCGCCTGGACGTCCTCGTCCACGGCCGTGAGGAAGTCGTACCCCGTCCGCTGCTCGATCTCGTCCACGGTCGTCCGGTACTTCTCCCAGCCCTCGTCCTGGATGCCCTCCTTGTTCGGCATCAGGACCGCGATCACCGGCGTCGACTCCGTCACGTCCGCCGGCCCCTCGCGCGGATCGAGCACCACGACAATCTTGAAGAACGTGTCGGGCACCGCGACGCCCTTCCCGATCGTCTTCGTGGCCTTCTTGCCCCGCTTGAGCACGCCGCCCGCCATCACGAAGAGCTGCTTGCCCTGCTTCCTGCCGAGGGCCTCGCAGTGCTCCTCGAGCCGCAGCCACGGCCCCGCGTTGAGGTCGTGGTACTGCGGCAGGATGTTCGTCATCAGGAAGGTGATCTTGTTGTCCTCGGGCGACCGCGTCCGCTCCTCCGAGCGCACCATGTGCCCCCGGTCGTAGCCCGACCCCGTGTAGTCATCGTGCGTGACCCGGTAGAAGCCCGACGGCAGCTCCGGATCCGTCATGAACTTCCCCTTGTGCCGCGGCGCATCGCCAAACCAGCTCGCGTCAATCTGCCAACTCACCCAGTTCGCGACATTCTGGTCGGCGTTGTACGACAGCGCGTACTGAGCCTTGCGCATCAGGTGATCGTCCGAGGGAGCGTCATCCGTCGGCACCCCAAGCGCGAGGTGGACACTCGCGTCCGCAGGCTTACCGCCGCCCCGCGCCGGGCTCCCCTTCGGGCCAGGCGCAGAAGGCGCGCCCGGCACCGTGGCCGTAGGACGCGGGCGGCTCTTGCCCTCGTCCGTCCCCGGGGTGAGGTCATCGAGCCATCGGTCAGCCCTGCACGCATGCAAGAGCGCCCCAGCCCCACCGACGAGCGCCACGACGAACAAGCCCAACGCCCCACCCGCCTTGCGTCGCTTTCTGGATGCAGTCCGGCTCACGTGATCGCGCCTCGTTTCGTTAAGAACGCTATATCATGCTCCCAGGGAGCGTCCCGGCCGTCGAGAGAGGAGCCCCACGCACAGCCCCCCAAGAGCGCCATGGGGGTAGCAGAGGTGCGACGGAGCGCGCTAAGGTCGCGCTTGGGTATGAAGCGAGGGACTGCGTCTTGAGACGGATCCCCGGGTATGCCGTCGGCTCGTACTACAAGCTGGGATCTCCCCTGGCCGGGCTGAACGCGAACCCGATGCGCGGGCTCGTCTACCTCGTGACGAACCAGCGCAAAGAGCCCATCCCAAGCTCCATCCAGCACCCACTGCACCCAGGCCGGCACATGATGCGCCTGGAGACGCCGAGCGCCGCCTACGCCTACGTGGCCGACATCATGGCCGTGCACGAGCGCGATGTGCGCTCCGCCCTCAGCATCACGAAGCCAAACATCGCCCTCGTGCCGGTCCCCGCCGCCAACGTGGTGCGCGGCAACCGCACGACAGACCGATGGCCAAGCCGCGACCTCGCCCTCGAGCTCGAGCGTCTCGGCTTCGGCAAGGTGCGCCCCTGCGTGGTGCACAAGGACGCGATGCGCCCGCGCTTCAGCTACGAGGAGGACCCCGCCCACGAGCTCGCGGCAAACCTCATCACCATCGGCAAGCCGATGCCAAACGAAGCCGTGGTGTACGTGGACGACATCGTGACCTCCGGCGACCGCGTAGCCGCAATCGATCAAGCCCTCGGCCAGCCCCCCGCCGCAGGCATCGTGACGACCGCCGTCTCCGAGGAGAAGTCACGCTACGACGCCTACAAGCTGCGCACGTTCGCACTCGCGTACGACCCGGCGACGTCGCCGTGGAAGCTCGCGATCCTCTAGGGGAGTGACGTAGCGCCGGGGTTTCACCCCGGACCCGACGAGGGGTTGTCCACCCCTCGACCCGGACCAGGGCAAGCCCTGGACCGCTGGTGCATCGACCGCGATGCGGTCGATGCAACGGAGCATCGGTGTGCGCTCAGGGCAGCGCCCTCTCAGGGCAGGAACATGCGCAGAATTTTGCAGAGTCCCGGGTCGAACGTGCCGCGAGCGAGGACGCTCTCCAAGGATTCCGCGTTCGCGAGCTCCTCAGCGTACTGACCGAGCAGCGGAAACCCCTGCGCGGCGAGCGGCGCGAGGATCTCCTTCTGGGCGAGCACGCGCTCCATGAGCTCAATCTTGCTGCGCAAGACGTCGCCCCAGAGGTCACGCGCGCGCGGCACCACGCCAAGGCGGCTCGACTCGATGAACAAGAAGAAGCCCCGCTCGCTGCGGAACCACTCCTCGACATGCTTGACGATGCGCGAGTCCTCGAGCAGCAGCGCCTCACGCTCGGCAAGGATCGTCTGCCGCGTCGGATCGTCGTCCGGGAGGACCGCAAGCCGCGCCTCGATCGCCCCAAGCTCGCCCGGAATCTGCACGAGCCGCCGCCGCCAGATCGGAAGCTTCTCGACGAGCACAGGCGCACCCACGTGCGTGAGCCAGAGGTCCGGCGGCAGCACGCACCCCATCACGTCGGCAAGCGTCAGCCTCCGCTCGAACTCGGTCATCGCCTGAATGCGCGGACGACCCGGACGCACAAAAAACGTCGTCGCGCGAATGCCCGCCATGCTCTCCAGCACGAGCGCCGTCGGCATGCCGAACTCGAGCCCGATCGGCGCAACATGCTTCTCCGCCGTATCCTCGTGCGTGAGCAGCGCAGGCGCGCCGTCCGGGCGCATGCGATCCGTGCCGCCCGAGTGGCCGTAGTCGTGCCCGAGGGCCGCGAGGAGATCCCGCGCGAGCACCGACGCAGGCGTGCCGGCCTCGAGCATGCGGCCGAGCGCGTCGCGCAGCACCGCCGCGACAGCGTCGATGTTCGGATAGACGCGCATCGGCGCCTCCTTCACATCGTCGGGCAGCGGCGTTTCCTCGGGCCACTCGAGCAGGAGGAGGCGCAGGAGCACCTCGTCGTTGTGCAGCGTCCGGTGGAAGGCGTTGTTGATCCCGAGCAGGCGCTCGACGCGGCAGGAGCGGGCCTCGAACACGCGGATCAGGCGCTCCATGGTGTCGAGGTCCATGGTGAAGCGCCGGGCGGCTTCGAGGTCGATGCCCTCTTCGAGGATGCGGCGGCGGAGCGCGGGCGAGTAGATGGGCCACGCGTTCGGACTGATCCGCGTCTCGATGAAGGAGCGGAGCGTGGCCTCGTCGCGGCACGCGCTCGCGCTCAGGGCTTCACCACGGCCTCCGCTCATGGCCGAGCACTGTACCTGGATTTGCGCTCCGTGGGCGAATCCTCGGCAACGGGGCTCTGGGCGAAGGGCGCCGAAGGCGGTCCGAAGCCCCAAGCGGCGCGGCATTTGGGGCGAAGCGGTCAGTCGTCGACGGCGTCGCGGATGTTGGCCCCCATCAGCTTCGTGCCGCTCCGCGAGGCGCCACTCAAGGTGCAACGTCGGAGGTCCGCATCACGCAGGTCGGCGCCGTCGAGCTTGGCCTTCGCGAGGCTCGACCCGGAAAGCAGCGCCGCGCGAAAATTCGCGTTCGTAAGATCGGCGGAGACGAGGTGCGAGCGCGAGAGGTCGGCGCGGCCCGCGATCACGTTCTGCAGGTTCGCCCCCTCGAAGCGCGCCTCGTGCATGCGGGCCTGGCGCAGGTCGGCGCCGTCGAGGTTCGCGCCGTCGAGGTTCGCGCGGTCGGCCTGGACGCGGCCAAGGTTCGCGCCCTTGAGGTTCGCCCGCAAAAACTTCGTGCCCTCGCAGGTGGCGCGCGTGAGGACCGCGCCGTCGAGGCGCGCGCCCTCGAACGACGAGCCGGCAAGCGCGGCGTTCTCCCAGGTGGAACCCTTGGCGTCGACCTCGTGGAAGTTCGTGTCGGTGAGGGCCGCGCCCTCGACGTGGGCCTGATCGAGGCGAGCGCCCTGGAAGCTCGCGCCCTTGCCGCGGGCGTCGACGAGCTTGATCTCGGGCAGGACGGCGCGTTCGAAGACGGCGGCTTCGAGCGAGGCGCCGGAGAAGTCGGCGGAGAGCGCGTCGAGGGCGCGGAAGGTCGCGCCGTCCCAGGTGCCGCGGGCGAAGACGGGCGCGCGGCCGCGGCACCCGTCGAAGGTTGCGCCGCTGCCGCGGGCGGAGGCGAAGATGGCCTGCTCGATGGAGGCGCCGTCGAGGCGGGTCTTGGCGAGGCTCGCGCGGGAGAGGTCGGCGGCCTTGAGGTCGGCGCTGCGCAGGTCGGCGCCGTCGAGGTCGGCGTCGACGAGGCGGGTGCCGGAGAGGCGAGCGCCTTCGAGGTTCGCGCCGGAGAGCTTGGCGCCGCCGAGGTCGTGGCCGGAGAGGTTCGCGCCCTTGAGGTCGAGGTTCGAGAGGTCGGCGCCGGCGACGGAGAGGCCATGGAGCGGGTTGCGCTCGCCGGCGCGGAGGCGCGCGAGCACGGTGGCGCGGATGCCGGTCTCCTCGGGCGCGGGAGCAGGAGCGGCAGCGGGAGCGGCAGCGGCAGCGGATGCGGAAGCGGCAGCGGATGCGGCTTCCGGAGCGGCCGCGGGAGCGGTCCCGAGCACCTGGAGAGGGGCCGGAGGCACCTGCACCGTTGCAGGAGGCGCAGGGACGACGGGAGGCGGCGCCTGCACCGTTGCAGGAGGCGCAGGGGCGACGGGCGGCGGCGCTTGCACCATCGGCGGAGGCGCAAGGACGACGGGTGGCGGCGCCTGCACCGTTGCAGGAGGCGCAGGGACGACGGGAGGAGGCGCTTGCACCATCGGCGGAGGCGCAGGGACGACGGGAGGAGGCGCCTGCACCGTTACAGGAGGCGCAGGGACGACGGGAGGAGGCGCTTGCACCATCGCGGGAGGCGCTGGCACGACCGGCGGCGGCAGACGCGCGCTCCCCGGCGCGCGATCCCCGGCTTTTTCGAAAGGCGTCGCCGCCGCCGCCCGCTTCGCTTCGAGCTCCGCGAGGTCGATCGCGCGCGTCGCATCTTCGTCGTCATCCCGACGGACCGGCCGCGGCAGCGGCGGGGGCGGCGCCGGCGGCATGCCCAGCGCGGCGCGGGCCTGCGCGGCGGGGCCCGGCGACGCGCTCAGGAACGGCATCGCCGGGCGCGACGGCGGCTCGGCCGGATCGATCGCCTGCGTGTGCATCAGCGGATCGTCGTCCGGATCGACACGCGGCCGCGGCGGCAGCGGCGGCGAGTTCGGCGGGAGCACCGTCGGCGCGCCGGGGGGACGCGGCTGGAACGGGAGCACCGCCCTCGAGGTGGATTTCTCGTCGCGGACCGGCAACGTCGTGAAGATGTCGGCCGCCGGAGCCGGCGCGGCCGCGGGCACGACCGGCCCGGGCGCCTTCGCGCGCATCACCTCGGCCGCGTCCGGCCACCGGATCGGGTTGCCCGGCAGCTCCACGTCCGCGAAGGCGCGGAGCTGCGGCACGGTCTCCAGCCGGTCGAACGCAAAGTTGCCCCGGAAGACGATCGACGCGACGAGCCGATCGGCGTCGATGACCAGGAGATCCGCGGTGAGGTCGATCACGCGCCCCTGCCCCGGCCCGCCCGGGCCGACGAGGAACGTGCACGCCTTGGCGCGGACGAGCGGCAGCCGCGACTGCACGCGCGGCAGGCTCGGGTGCATGCCGTCGAGGACGATCCACTCCTCGCCGCGGAGGAACTCGATCTGCTGGTCGGGCGGCGCGGGGTTGTACCAGCGGAAGTCGAAGCCGTCGGGGATGTCGGCGACGACGCCTTCGAGCCGCTTCCGGTCGACGTTCCCGAGCAAGCGCCTTCGATGCGGCCAGTACCGCCCGTAGGGACCGAAGCCCGCGGCGCGCGTGGGGCCCCGGGGATCGAGGAGGTTCGGCAGCGTGGGCGCGCTCGGGGGCACGCCGACGGGGTTGTCGTCGGTCTGACCGGCGCGCTCGTAGATGAGCGGCATGCGGTCGAAGGGCCGCGGCG
This sequence comes from Polyangium jinanense, assembly GCF_028435265.1. Classification (GTDB taxonomy): domain Bacteria; phylum Myxococcota_A; class Polyangia; order Polyangiales; family Polyangiaceae; genus Polyangium; species Polyangium jinanense. The sequence goes on from NZ_JAGTJK010000062.1 coordinate 38,418, forward strand.
ACTGGGGCGTGTTCGCGGCGCGATCCCCGAAGACGTGGAGGGTCTTGTCGAGCAGGCCCCGCTCCCGGAAGATCGCGAGGCGCGCCGAGAGCGCGGGCACGGGCCGGCCTCCCGGGGCATACGCGTGGCCGGAGAGGAGGACACCCGCCGAGGGCAGGTACGGCGCGGTCTCGGTGGCCTCGAGGACGCTCGAAGCCGGGCTCTTGTCACGGTTCTTCTCCTCGCGGACGAGGTCGATGGCCGTGGTCGGCCACGCCGTGCGCTCGTGCGTGAGGGAGACGGTGAGCTTGAGGAAGATCGTGGCGCGCAGGACGCCGCCGCTGCGCCAGAGCGTCGAGCCACAAGCGACGGGCTTGAGGGCAGAAACGGGGATCGGGAAAGGTGACGTGGAGGGCACTACCCGCGTTCCTGGTGAAGCGCTTTACGCTGCGCGGGAACGACGGTAGCCCTGGCCGGAGGCCCAACGCAAGCCTTTACCGCAGCCGCCCCTTCTTCCGAGCGTCCCGGCGGAACTCCAAACATTGCCACGATCCCGCCTGGAACTCGCGGCACGTGCTCGCGCGGCCTTCGTAAATCGAGCAGATGCTCCGGCCCTCGGGGCGCGTGAGGTAGATGCACGCGCCCTCGTGCGTCGTGGGGAACGCCATCATGCCGAAATGGCCCTCGTCCACGCGATCGGCGAGGTCCTGCCTGCCCGCCCGGCGCCAGAGGACGAGGTCGTCCTCCGTGAGGGGGATGTTCCCCGGCCCGGCCTCGCAGCAGGCTCCGCAGCGCGTGCAATCGAGCGGCTCGCCCGTCTCGGGATCGACGGGCGCCTCCCGCTCGGTGGCGAGTTCCGGATCGAGCGGGAGGTGCGTCTTTTGGTTCATGCCTTCAGGAAGGGGAGAATCTCGCTCATCACGCCGAGCTCGGCGTTCGTGTACTTATCGTACCCGCCGTACCAGCCCTCGGTCGAGAGCTGGACGAGGCCGTAGCCGCCGTACCCGTCCGTCTCGTAGTCGGAGGGCGAAAGGCCCATCGACTGTAGCACGTTCCCGAGCCACTGGTTGTAGACCAGGCCGACGTGCGAATCGACGAGGATGTTCCCGTCCGCCTTGCTCGCCGGTTTCTGCAGGTTGCGATAATCGCAATAGTTGCCCGTCGAGAAGAACCCGTCGGCGCCGCCGGCCGTGACCACGCACATCTCGATGGGATCATGCGTGACGCAGCCCGACTCCTGGGTCCATTGCACGAGGGAATGGTCGAGCACGGAGCCGCCGCTCGCGTCCTGCAAGGCGTCGAGCTTCGAGACGAGGTCGAGGTAGACGTCCTCGAAGAAGCGCCGATGCCCCTGGAAATTGAGCTCGTGCCGCTCGGCGCTCACGTTCGCCTGGTGCGCCACGTCCTGGTGCCAGTCGCCGACGTAATTCGAGAAATGATCGCCGATGTTCATCGTCACGATGCGGCAGGTGTCGCACGCGAACGCGGCCACGATGACGTCGTTCATGAGCTGCCAGAAGCGCTTCTGCGCCTCCGGGTCGACCGAAAACGACGAGCCCCACTCGTCGATCGACGAGCTCGATGGGGTCTGGATGTCGCCGCAGGACGCGCTCACGTTGAGCTTGCGATCGAGCTCGTTCACGCGGTCCATGTGATCGTCGAGCCGCTGCTTGTCCTTCGTGGAGAGGCGGCGACTGCCGTCCCGGAGGCGCTTGTAATCTTCGAGCACACGGTCGACGATCGGCGGCCGCGTCTCGCCCGGAACCTGCGGGGGCACGAAGATCTTGTTGAAGAGCGCGAGCGAGTCGTTCTCCGGGGTCAGCGTCTGAATGTCGCCCGTCTGATTGCCGGGGTTCGACCACCCGTGCGACATCCCGCCGCTGCCGATCACGATCGATCGCTCGCGGATCGAGGCGAGATCCGGATAGAACTTGCTCGACCAGGCGAGGAGCTGATCGATCGTCTGCCGCTTCTTCTCCCAGATCGCCTGACCGTCGGCGCCGTTGCCGTCATTGTCCGCGTAATTGCCGAGGTGGCCGCCGCGGTGGTGCGCCAGGTAAAACGTGACGTCGAGCCCGCGCAGGACGTTCATCTTTTGCACGAGCGTGCTCGTGAGCTTCGTGGAATCCCCCGCGAGGACCGGGGAGAGCGAGGCCACGCCATTCGCGACCTCGAGCGCGAGCGCGCCGCGCCGGACGTCGTGCCCCGCGTACGACACCGTTTGCGCGAGCGTCGCGTCGTTCGGATACATCCGCGGCTGCCAGACGCCGCCGTGTTGCGTCGCGAGCGCGACGAAACGCTTCGGTCCGCCGGCCGCGTACGCCTGGTCCTTGCCGAAGAGCGAGGGGAGGAACGGGATCGCCAGCGTGAACCCCGCCGCGCCTCGGAGCCACATGCGTCGGTTGAGCTTTTTCATGTCATTCTCCAGTTTCCGGGCCGCCATTCACGCACATCAATCCACGAACGAGCGCATGCGGAACGCCTGGCTCCGCGCGATGGATCGGAGGACGTCCGCCATGGGCTTGCCCTCGTCGAGGGCGAGCTTCACTTCTTCGAGCGCGCAGGCGTCGCGATTGAGGTCCTCCAGTCGGCCGAAGGTGAACCGGAAGTATTGCCTGGCGAAACATGCATAGGGCTTGGGGCTCGCGGCGATGAGGTTCGTGAGCTCCTGCGCGTTCTGCGCGACCGTCTCGTCGCCGCTCTCCACGCGCGGCACGACCTCCGTGTCCACGCCGGCCGTCGCGACAACCGCGCCCGTGTCGGGATCGAAGAGCGCCTGCTCGGTGCGGACGCGGCCGAGGGAATCGAAGTTTTCCGTCGCGAAGCCGAGCGGATTGATGGCGACCTTGTGGCAACCGGCGCACGCGCCTTGCCCCGTGAGCTCCTCGACGACCTCTCGCGTGGACAGGCTCTCGCTGAGCTGCGGCGGGTTCGCCGCGGCGTTCGGCGGCGGCGGCGGGATCTCGTCGCAGAGCAGCGCTTTGCGGATGAACACGCCCTTCATGATGGGACGCGTATTCGCCGAGCCCGTGGCCAGGAAGGCCGCGCGGGTCAGGAGCCCGGCGCGCTCCGGCTCGGTGAACTCCGGCGGCTCGCCGCTCCCCGACCATACGGGCGTGTGATAGAGGCTCGCGAGGTCCTCGGTGCGGGCGAATGATTTGCGGCTCGTGAGCAAGTCGCGGAACGTGCCCGGCTCCTCGAACGTGTAATGAAGCGCCGCGTCCGTGACCTCGGCGAGCATGTGCTCGCGCAGATCGGGCCCCGGCGTATACCCCGCGGTGAATGCGTCGAAGAGCGGCGTGCCGACGCGCGCGTCGAGCTCTTCCAGCGTGGTGTTGTCGAGCCATTGCCCGAAGAGCTCGCCCATGGCCGCTTGCGTCCGCGGATCCTTGAAGATCCGCTCGACCTCGGCCTCGTAGCCGGCCTCGGTGAGCAGCGCGCCGGTCCGGGCCGCCTCGAAGAGCGGCTCGTCGGGGAGCGTCTGCCAGAAATGGTAGGAAAGGCGCGAGGCGAGCTCGTAGGCGTCGAGCGGCGCCGTGGAATCGCTGCCCTCCTGCCCGTGCTCGACGAAATACATCAGGTGCGGCGCATTCAGGAGCAACGCGACGACGTCAGCGTAATCGGCTCCGTCGAAGGGCGCTGCGCCGGCCGGGCCTCGATAAAACGCCACGTCCTCGTCCGTCACGGGCCTGCGCAGCGCGCGCTCGCCCAAGCGGCGGATCATGTCGTCGAGGCAGGCGTCATCGTTCGCCGCATCCGCGTCCGTGGCGCAGGCGCCCGCGAGCTCCGCGAGCCGCGAGGGCGACGCCGTGAGCGCCTTGCCGACCTCGCCGGCCACGCGGTACGCGCCGTCCACGTGCTGCTGCTGCAGGGCCTGATCGAGGCGCGTGAAGCCCGCGTAGTGTTTGTCCGGGCCGACGCGCTGATCGTTCGGGAGCTGCGCGAAGAGCGGCTCGGCCCCGCCGAGGATCTCCCCGGCGGCGGAGGGCACGGCGAAGCGCACCAGATCCGACACCGTATTGCGGTATTGCAGGTGGCTGAGCCGCCGCAGCGGCAGCGCTTCCGGCACCACGTCCGGATCACATACGAAGGACGTGGGCGTCGATCCGACCTCCCCGTCCAGGGGCTCCCCAATGAGCCCCGTGCAGGCGCCGGTGAGGGCGCCGAGTCCCAGAAGCCATGGCCAGCGTCTTCGCATCATCGAAAAGGACCTCCTGGCAAGAGCGTTCACGAGGCTTTTCCCCGCGCACGAGGGCACCACGGTATCCGCATCGGAAGGCGCGCGCCAGAGCGTCGAACGGCCGAAAACCGCGCCGCATCGCGCAAAAGTGGCATCGTGTTCTGCCACTGGATCGGAGGCCGCGTCACGGCGCGTCGAGAGACAGGGCCCTTGACGCGCCGCCGCCGCGCGGATGTCCTTTCGCGTGGAGGAATCTCGAATGCTCGATTCGGCGGCGTTGGTGGGCAAATACGGAAAGGCAGCGCTCGCCACGGCGGCGCTCGTGCTCGTCGCTTGTAGCGGCGATGCCGCGGGAGGCGCGGGCGGCAGCGCGGCCGAAGGCGGCGCGGGAGGTCAGGGCGGCGGCGGCGCGGGAGGTCAGGGCGGCGGCGGGCAAGGAGGACAGGGCGGCGGCGGGCAAGGAGGACAAGGCGGAGGTGTCGTCGATCCGGATCTCGTGCCCATCTTCGTCGCGCAAGGCATGGTCGGGCGGACGGTCATCTCCTGCGACGACGGAATGACCTGGGTCGGCAACCGCTCCGACGACGACACGTATCCCTGCTTCTCCAGCCCCACGTACGATTGTGATCACCACCCGGGCGCGGGCCGCGGCATCACGTACGGCAATGGCTTCTTCGTGGCGACGTTCGGCTGGGGAAAACCCGGCTCGATTCGCCGCAGCAAAAACGGCGTCGACTGGGAGAACGTGCTCGAAGGCAAGACGTTCGCGGGGATCGTTTACGGAAATGACGTCTTCCTCGCGGGCGAGCGCCCGCCGCAGGTCGCGGACACGTTCGGCGGGACGTGGACCCCGGGCGGCGACCCGACCTCGGACGTGTGGAACGTGCGCCGCACCGGCTTCGCGCCGCACGACGGCGGCCGCTTCCTGCTCGCGTTCGGCGACAACAGTGGGAACGACATCAACGTGAGCAAGGACAACGGCGCGACCTGGGCGCGCCCGACCACGCTCCCGGCCGCGTGCGCGGGCGACATTCAATGGGCCGGCGGCTTCGCGTATGGCAATGGCGTGATCGTCGTCCTCGGCGGCACCGGCGTCGCTTGTCGTTCGCTCGACGGCGGCGACACCTGGACCGAGTCGAACATCGGCGGCCAGGTCGACGCGCGTCTGCTCTGGACCGGCGACACGTTCGTCACGTGGGGCCGCGACGCGAATTACGCCTCGCAGCGGTACACGAGCCCGGACGGCGCCACGTGGACAAAGACGCCGACCGAGGTGCGCAAGAAAAACGACGACGGCACCACGCAGACGAGCCCCGGGCCCATCGTCGGCGCCGTGGCCCGCAGCGACGGCGACACCTACGTCGCCGTCAATGGCGACTGGGATCGGTGGTACGAAGAGCAGAGGTTCTTCCGCAGCACGGACGGCGTCACCTGGGACGAGCTCCCGACGAACGCGTTCACGGGCAGCCACCCGATCCAGTTCATCACCCACGGCATGGGCCTGCGCAGCGCGGTCTGTCCGTGACGCACGGCCGCCCGGTGTGAACTTCCAGGAGCGCGACATCTGCTCAATTCGAGCAACGAGCGCCCCGACGGCTCCCCTCCCCCCGGTTTTCCCGCCTGAAACACGCCTTCTGCGCGCTGGCACGCCGGTTGCCAATACGAGCTGCATTCAACCATCCCCCACCCTCGGGAGGAGAATCTCATGCGTGCTTACCCGGTCCTCGGTATCGTGTCTTCCATGGCCATCCTCTTCCTCTCGGCTTGCGGCGCCGACGAAGCACCGAACGAAACGCCCGATCCCGGGCCGTCGTGCGCGGCGATCCTCGAAACGGAGGGCACGCTGGGCGGTGCCTCGGCAGCGCAGGCCTATTGCGCGGGCGGCATGGCGCGCATGCAATCGGGCGACGGGTGGCGCATTTCGGCCGAGTACCAGGTCACGGAAGATCCCGCGGACGGCACGCTCAGCGCGCGATTCTGGGGCACGGGCGACGTGGAGGAGGACCAGCCCGTGACGCCGGTCACGGGCATCGTGGAGATAACGTCACCCGATGCGCCGAGCGACATATTGTGTGTCGGGCCAAACAGCACGGTGACACGCGGATCCACGCCGGACAAGGCGGCGTTCACGCTGCCCTCGCTCACGCGGCTCGGCGCTTGCCCCGGCGGCGAACCCACGACGGACACGGTGACGGCCTCGCTCCATGGCGACCTGACGACGGGGCTGACGACGGAGCTCGGAGGGACGCTCGGCGGCGTGGCGCTCGGCGGCGCGGACGGCCTCTCGTGCACGGGCAACGTGTGCGAGGTCGAATTCGAGGTTGCGGGGCAGCGGGGCCTGCTCGAAATGAAGCTCCACGCGCCCGTCGGGGAAGGCTCGTTCGAGACGACCATCGACGAGGCCTATCTCGTGTATCCGTTCGACCAGGCGCGCGTCGCGTTCTTCTGCGGCGGGGCGGCGTCGATCGTGAAGGGCACGATCGACGGCACGCGTATCGACATGGATTTCACGCTCGCGACCCCGTCGTCGCTCGGGAGCTGCCCGGGAGCGCCGTTCGAGGGCACGCTCTCCGCGCGTGGCGTCGCGCCCTGAAAAACCCCGTCGCAGCCAGGTTGTCCGCGGGGGCCGAGGCCTCTCTCGGCTCGGCCCCTCGCCGAGGTTTTACCCCCCGGTGCCCGTCCGCTTGACGTGGTGAATCCCGAGCAGCTTGTTCCAGAGCTCGTAATCGACTTCCTTCTTCAGCACGAACCAGTGCACGTCGTCCGCGAACATGCCGGCGCGGCCGAGGATCTCGCCGCGCTCGCGGTGCCGGATATCCATGTACGTCGCATTTTCGAGGAGCGGGGTGCCGGGCGGCAGCACGCGCAGCTCCCGCAGCTCGTCGGCGGTCAGATCGGGCAGCGCGTCGTGGGCCTCCTTGATGTCGTAAGCGCTGTGCCCCTCCTCTTTCTCCGGGTGCGGCGCGTCCTTTCCGATGTTTTGCCCGGCGAGCGCGGTCGGGTTGAGGTCGTGGAGGTATTCCTCGGGATGCTTGTCCGGCGTCGTGGCCTGGGGTGGTTTCGGCTGCTTCACGTCGTCCTCCTCCCCGCGTTCGTCTCGCGGCAATAGCGGACGTGGTGCCGTGGCCTTCCCGATACAAGCGGCGTGGCGTGGCTCGGCTCGACCGCCGCGCCCCTCACTCTCAATCCAGGCGAACATGGAACGGACGCATGACGTCGCAGACCATTCCGTGATATTTGAGCAGGCCCGCGTCGAGCGTGACCAGGGCCGCGGCGCGCTGGAACGCGACCCAGAGGTACACGAGATCCGTCGCATTCGTGAACGGCGCGCGATTCCGCATGTGACGCTCGAGGCGCTCGAAGAACGCGTCGATCTCCACGACGCTCGTGATCGGCACGAGCTCGACGTCGAGGTTCGCGAAGAGGTCGTCCATGCTCCGCCGCGAGGGCGTGACCACGAATCGCCCGAGCTTCTGGGCGGCGGCGCGCACCTCGATCCAGAGCTCCGGGGGCGCGAAGACCTCGGCCCGTCCGGACGCGTGAGCGGCGCGCAGGCGATCGAGGAAATCGACCGCGTCCTCATGGCCGGGGTCGGCTTCCTTCATCGCGGCGACGAGCACCGAGCTATCGAGGACCAGGCGGACGCTCACGCAGACGACCGCGACCCTAGCACCGCCGCGGCCGGCCCGTCGAGCCGCACCTCACCCACGGCGAGGCCTTCCCGCACCGCCTCGCCGCCCGCGCCGCCGAAGCGCGCCTCCTCCGTCGCGAGAATGAGCTGGGCGGACAACCCCTCCGGCAGCTTCTCCCGCAGCTTCCCGCGCACGTTCACCCAGACGGACACTTCCTTCCCGCCGCCCCGCCGCGTGAGCACGAGCGCGTCCTCGCCCACGGCGCGGGCCTCGAATGTGCCCCTCTCCCGCGCGCGCAGGGCCGGGTGCTCGGCACGCAAATGCAAGAGCTCGCGATACAGCTCGCGCACGCCGGCATGCTCGGCCGTATCGCGCTCCTCGTACGAGAGTTTTGACGCGAGGAATGTCGACTCCGCCTGCGGATCGGGGATCTCGGCGCCCTGGAACGAAGCGAACGCCGCAAACTCCTTCCGTCGCCCCTCCGTCACGAGGCGGCCGAGCTCCGCGTTGTGATCGGTGAAGTATTGGAACCGCGTCTTCGCGTTCCACTCCTGCCCCATGAAGAGCAGCGGCACGTACGGCGAGAGCAAGAGCAGCGCGCTCATGGCCCGGAACGCCGCGGGGCTCACGCTCTCGCCGAGGCGATCGCCGAACGCGCGATTGCCGATCTGATCGTGATTCTGGATGCAATGGACGAACCGCGTGGACTCGAGAGATCGCGGCGACGTCCCCCGCGGCTTGCCCGTCCGCGGCGAGGTTTGCCCGTGATAGGACCAGCCCTCGTTCAGGGTCCGTGCAATGTCCGCGGCGCTCCCCGAAAAGTCCTGAAAATAACCGTCCTTGTCTCCGGCGAATGCGCGGCGCATCTGATGGTGAAAATCGTCGGCCCAGACCGCGTCGAGCCCGAGTCCGCCCTTGTCCACGGGACGCACGAGGCGCTCGTCATTGCGCTCGTCCTCGGCGATCACCACGATTCGTTTTCCTCCGCCCGCGCGGCGGGCGCGTTCGGCGATCTCGCGCAGGATGTGAGGATCGCTGTCGTCGCGAATCTCGTGGGTCGCGTCGAGCCGGAGCCCGTCGGCGTGATAGTCACGAATCCACATCTCCGCGCTGCGCGCGACGAGCTCCCGGACGGGCCGCGCGTCCGCGCCGTCGACATTGAGCCCCTCGCCCCACGGCGTCTGGTGCCGGTCCGTGAAATAACGCCGCGTGTAGGCGCGGAGGTAATTGCCGTCGGGCCCGAGGTGGTTGTAGACGGCGTCGATGATCACGGCGAGCCCATGCGCGTGCGCCGCGTCGATGAGGCGCATGAGCCCGAGCGGGCCTCCGTAAGAGACCTGCGGCGCGTAGAAACAAACGCCGTCATAACCCCAGTTCCAGCGCCCGGGAAAACTCGCGAGTGGCATCAACTCGATCGCCGTGATGCCAAGTGAGCGAAGCTCGGAGAGGCGCGGGATCAGCGCCTCGAACGTGCCCTCGGCCGTCGCCGTGCCCACGTGGATCTCCTGAAGGACGAGATCTTCGGGGCTCACCCCGCCAAACGCCTGGTCGGTCCACGCAAAGGAGAATCGCCTGGCCTCCGACGGTCCGTGCACGCCAAACGGCTGCGAGCGTGAATACGGGTCGGGAAATGGACCCGTCCCCCCCACGCCGAACTTGTAGAGCACGGAGGCCTCGGGCCCGGAGGCGCCCACGCGCGCCCGGAAAAACCCGCCCGGCTCGGCCTGCATCGGGAGACGTACCCGCTCGGTCACGGCGTCCGCGTCGTACAGGACGACCTCGGCGCGATCATGATCCGGGGCCCAGATGCGGAAAACGACGTCGTTTTCCTCGAACAGGGCGCCGAGCGGGGCGACGTTCGCGAGATTCTTCATGACAATCCCTCGCTTCCGCCCGCCTTTCGAGAAAGCAGCGCCACGGGGAAGGCGCCGAGCACGCGCGAGAGAGGCAGTACGAGCCCAGCGTCCGCGGGCGCCCCTTCGATCGTCTCGCCGGTGAAAAGGTTTTCGTAGACGGATTGCGTGGACCCGCCGGTGGGTGAATCGATCTGGAGCGTGGTTTCACCCCAGATGGCGCCGATCGGCGGCTCGCTGCGCCCGTTCGAGAGCCGCGCGGTGAGCCGCGGGGTCACGACGAGGATCTCCTGGTCCTTGCATCGCCGCGCGAAAGCCACCACGTGGTCCTTCCCGGGCCCCGAGGCCCCGAGCGGCACGTACGCGCCCTCCGGGCCAAAAAGCGCCGGCCATTGCCGCCTCGCTTCGAGGGCGACGCGCGTGACGTAGAGTTTGATGCGGCCGTCGCTCGCACTCTCCACGAGTGCGCGCGAGAGCTCCGCCCGGGATTCGGGCGCGCGCCGTCGTTCCTCGATCTCCGCGAGGATTTGCTTTCGGATCCCGAAATCGACGGGCCGGCGGTTGTCCGGGTCGACCAGGCTGAAATCCCAGAGCTCGTTGCCCTGATAAATGTCCGGCACGCCGGGCGAGGTGAGCTTCAAAAGGACCTGCGCGATCGAGCCCCACATGCCGTGGTAGGCCACGGTGCGCGCGAGCGGGAGCAGCGCCTCGCGAAACGCGCGCGTCTCCGGTCCGTCGGCCAGCGTCTTGCGGACGAAATGCTCGACGGCCGCGTCGTACGTGGGATCCGCGTTGGTCCACGAGGTATTGACCTTCGCCTCCTTCGTGGCCTTGCGCATGTAGTCGACAAGCCGCTCGACGTACGCGGGCGAAGCCGATTCGGCACCGAACGGCCAGGTCCCGAGCAAGGTCTGATAATAAAGGTACTCCTCGTTGCGATCCGGCGCCGAGATCCCTTCGAGCTCCTCGCGGAACAGCGCGGTCGCCTCGGCGAGGCGATACAAGGTGCCCGCCCAATCCGAGGGCAGCTCCGAGAGCACGTTGATGCGGGCGCGGACGTCCTCGCTCCGCTTCGTGTCGTGCGTGCTGGTGGTGAGCATCGACGAGGGCCAGAGCCTCTGGCGGGCCTCATTGCCCCGGTGGAGCTCGTCCACGGTGATGCCGAACCGCTCCGGCTCGCCGCCGACCTCGTTGAGCGAGACCAGGCGGTTGTACACGTAAAACGCCGTGTCCTCCAGCCCCTTCGCGGTCACGGGCCCCGTGAGCTGCTGGAACCGCATCACGAAATCGCGGCGGCTCGGGAGCTCCTGCTCCGAGAGGTGCGGTGGGCGTTCGAGGAGGAGAATGCCGCCGAGGAACGAGTACACCGAGGCGTCCATCGTGGGATTGCGCCGCCGCGCCGCCCGCAGCGCCGCGCGAATGGCCGCGGCATCGCGCGGCGCCACGCTCGTCGTACCTTCGTGGAGGTACGTCCGGTACACCGGGAAACACGCGATGACCTCGCGCAGCGCGTCCGTGAGCGTGCCGAGCGTGAAATCGCGGGTGTGCCGATCCCGCTCGGAGATACGATTCAGAGCGCTCGCGAGGACGTTGAGCTCGCTCGCGAGCGAGCTCTCCAGGATGACCTTCTTCTTCTGGTAGGCGAGTGTCCCGAAATCGAGGTGCAGCCCCGTAAAACCCTCGTAGATGGACGTGATCGTCCGCTCGGCGCTCCGATCCACGAAAAGCGCCGAGGCGAGCGCGGCGAAATCATAGCCGCTCGTCCCCTGGACGGCCCAGTCGCGCGGGAGCTCCTCGCTGCGCGAGAGGATCTTCTCCACGGCGATGTACAGAGGCCGCGGCGGATCTTCCGGACGCCTCTCCGCGTCGCGATCGAAGCGGCTCAGCAGGAGCGATTGCAACGCTGACGCCGCGCCCTTGCCGTCCTCGGTCCCCTCGAGCTCGCGGCGCACGCGGTGAAGGAAAAACGTGCGCTGCAGCCGGCAGAAATACGTGGAAGGCGCCCAGAGGCCGTCCGGGTGATCGATCCGGAGCCCCGTGACCTTTCCCTCGTCCATGAGCTGGAACAAAAGCCGGTGCGCCTCCTCGAAGACCACGGGGTTTTCCATGCGGATCGCCCCGAGATCGTTGATGTCGAAGAAACGCCGGTAATTGACCTCCTCGGCCGCCACGCGCCAGTAGCTCAATCGGTAGGCCTGGTTCTCGAGGAGCGCGTCGAGCGCGTCGAAGCTCCGCGGATCGCCCTTTTGCCCGTTCATCACGCGGATCTGCTCCTCGATGGCCCGCGCCACGGCGGGCGACTCTGCGACGAGGGCCGCGAGCCTCCGCTTGAGAATCTCCTTCTCGCGCCGGCGCTCGATGACCTTCGACCGATGCGTCTCGCCCTGCGGCGGCAGATTCCCGAGGCCCGTGAGGATGCTCATGAGCTCGAGGACCACATCGTCCTCCTCGCCGAGCGCGCGGGCGAGCGACGGCACGATCGGCTCCAAGATGAGCGGGAACGTGCGCGGGGAGAGCGGCAAGGGATTGCCATAACAACGCACGAAGAAGGCGCCGTGATCGAAGGAGAGCTCTAGATCGCCGTTCTCCAGCACCTTGCCGTAATGCTCGCCGAGCACGGGCAGGAGCACCCGACGCTCGAGCTCGCTCTTCAGCGGGTGCCAGTCGATGTCGAAGAACGGCGCGTAGAGCGAGCTCGGCCCATTTTCGAGCACGTCCATCCACCAGGCGTTCTCGGCCGTGTGCACCCCCATATGGTTCGGCACGAAATCGAGGAGCAGCCCCATCCCGCGCGCCACGAGCCGCTCGTGCAGGGCGTCGAAATCGGCGCTCGTGCCGATCTCGGGGTTCAGGCTGTTGTGATCGACGAGGTCGTAGCCGTGCATGCTGCCCGGCCGCGCCTTGAAAAAGGGCGATGCATACAGATCCGTCACCCCGAGCTTTTCGAGGTACTCCACGATGACCGCGGCGTCCTGAAACGTGAACGCGTGGTTCAACTGGACACGATAGGTCGCCCCGGGCACGCGCGCGCCCGCGAGGATCTTTTCGTAAAGCCCCTCCGCAGGGTCGGCTCCGGCCGCCTTGGGGCTTTGCGGGGACGCCTTGTCGGTCGACTCCATCTGCATCATGGTCATCCCTCAGATCGCGCTCTTCGCGCCGGGCTCTTGCTTGGGGCAGAGGCGGAGCACCGCCATCGAGCGCGACTCGAGGACGTAGGATTCGCCGGCCCCGGTCGGCAGGCCAATCTCGGGCGCCGCCGCGGTGCGGGTATCGATCACGACCTCCCAGCGCTCGCCCCACTCGATGGCCGGCAGGACGAACGGCAATGGCTCGTGGTGCGCATTGCAGAGGACGAGGAGCGTGTCCCCCACGATGGGTTCGCCGTGCGCGTCGGTCGAAGGAATGGCGTCGCCGTTGAGGAACATCTGGAGCGCCCGCCCGTGTGGATTCTGCCAGTCCTCGGCGCTCATCTCCCGGCCGTCCGGGCGGAACCAGACGATGTCCTTCATCTCGCTGCCGCGGATGTAGCCTCCCGAGAAAAACCTCTTTCGGTGGAGCACCGGCTGCTCGTGCCGGAACGCCGAGAGCCGCCGGACGAACTCCAGCATCGATCGCTGCCGCGCGTCGACCTCCCAGTCGTGCCAGGAAAGCTCGTTGTCCTGACAATACGCATTGTTGTTCCCGCGCTGGGTCCGGACAATCTCGTCGCCGCCGCAGATCATCGGCACGCCCTGCGAGATCATCAGGGTCGTGAAGAAGTTCCGCATCTGACGATCACGCAAGGCCACGACAGCCGGTTCGTCGGTCTCGCCCTCGACGCCGTGGTTCCAGCTGTCGTTGCTATCGGCGCCGTCGCGGTTCTCCTCGCCGTTCGCCTCGTTGTGCTTGTGGTTGTACGTGACGAGATCGCGGAGCGTGAACCCGTCGTGGGCCGTGACGAAATTGATGCTGGCCGTGGGCCTGCGCCCGCCCCCCTCGTAGAGATCACTCGACCCCGTGAGCCGAAACCCGAGCTCGGCGGTGACCGCGGCGTCGCCCTTCCAGTAGCGGCGCACGGCGTCGCGATAACGACCATTCCACTCGGTCCACAGAACCGGAAAATTGCCCACCTGATAACCGCCCTCGCCGACGTCCCAGGGCTCGGCGATGAGTTTCACCCGCGAGAGGATCGGGTCCTGGTGGATGATGTCGAAGAACGCGCTCAGCCGATCGACGTCGTGGAGCTCGCGGGCGAGCGTCGAGGCGAGATCGAAGCGGAACCCGTCGACGTGCATCTCCGTCACCCAGTACCGCAAGCTGTCCATGACGAGCTTGAGCGTCTGCGGGTGCCGCATGTTGAGCGAGTTCCCCGTGCCGGTATAATCCATGTAATAACGCGGATCCCCGGGGACGAGGCGATAATACGTGGGGTTGTCGATGCCCTCGTAGCAGAGCATCGGCCCGAGGTGGTTGCCCTCGGCGGTGTGGTTGTAGACGACGTCGAGGATGACCTCGATCCCGGCCGCGTGAAGCGTCTTCACCATCCGCTTGAACTCGGCGACCTGCTCGCCCCGCCGACCCATCGAGGCATACCGGCCCGCCGGCGCGAAATAGGAGAGCGTGTTGTATCCCCAGTAATTCCTGAGCCCCCGATCGACGAGCATCTTGTCGTCGACCATCTCGTGCACGGGCAAGAGCTCGACCGCGGTGACGCCGAGCTTCTTCAGGTAGGAAATCACGGACTCGGAGGCGAGCGCCGCATACGTGCCCCGGCTCCCCTCGGGGATGTCGGGGTGCCGGACGGTAAAACCTTTGACATGAAGCTCGTAGATCACCGTGTCCCGCCACGGCGTCCGCGGGTGTTTGTCGTTCTCCCAATCGAAGACGTTGTCGACGACGACGGCCTTCGGCGCGCCCCAGGCATTGTCCTCCTCGCACATTGCGAGGTCCTGATCGGGGTGGCCGAGCTTGTAGGGGAACATCGGCGCCCGCCAGTCGACCTCGTTGGCGACGGCCTGGGCATACGGATCGCAAAGCAGCTTGTGCGGATTGAACCGGAGGCCCCGCGTCGGATCATAGGGGCCATGAACGCGATACCCGTAGAGTTGCCCCGGGCGGAGCGCCGGGACGTACCCGTGGAATACGTGCGCGGTCCGCTCCGAAAGGACGAGCCTTTCCCGCTCGGACCGGTCGCCCGGGTTGTCGAACAGGCAAAGCTCGACCCGCTCTGCGTTCTCCGAGAAGACGGCGAAGTTCACGCCGAATCCGTCGTAGAAGGATCCGAGGGGGTACTCGCGACCGGGCCAGAAGCGTGCAGGCATGGAGTCCTGTCCATAGCATCCACGCTGGAATGCGGTATCCCGGGCACCCTCGGGGAAATCCCTCATCACCGTCCGGGCGAGCCCGCACGACCGATGAACGCCGAAAGGGCTCCCGCACGGCTCGCCCCACGGCTCGACGACGCACGCGGCATCGCGCATGTTTTCACCTCAAAGGGGGCGCGTGCGCCGTGGGTGGAGGCGCCGCCAGCACGCTGTGAAGGGCATATCGGGAGACCGGCCGCGCATCTCCGGATCCGCGGACGAGACGGCCCGGCGGCAATGGTTCGCCGAGAGGACGGTCGTGCGTTCGCTCGTCGTCGGGGCGCTCGTGGTCGGGCTCTTTCTTCTGGATCTCACGACTTCCCTCGGCGTCGTGATTCCCTTCGGGTACGTCGTGCCCGTCTGCATCGCCTTATGGCTCCCCCGGCGCGGCGCCGCGATCTTCGTCGTCGGGGTTTGCACCTTGCTCACGGCGCTGGGGTTCTTGGTTTCCCCGAACCCATACCACGTTCCCCCGTGGATCGACGCCATGATGCGCACCTCGACCCTGGCCGTCCTCTGGCTCTCCGTGGCATTCGGCGTGCAATGGCGGCGCGCCGCCGAGCGCATGCTCGAAGCCGCTGCGCAGAGCACGCGGGAGGTCGCCGAACGGAGGCGCGTGCAGGAGGCTCAGGAGGCCCAGAACGCGCACCTCCGCTTGCTCGCCAAGGCGGCCGGGCGCCTCGTCCTCAGCGACGAGCCCGTGGAGCTGCTCGGGCCGCTCTTCACGGAGCTCGGCGCCGAGCTCGGCGTGGAGCTTTACTTCAATTACATGACCGGTCCGGTTCCCGAGACGCTGGAGCTCGAATCGAGCGCGGGGCTCACGGAGGAGCAACGCACGCAATACCACGAGCTCAAGTTCGGCGAGTTTCTGTGCGGGACGGTGGCCGAGACGGGCAAGCCCCTCATCCTCGCCGACCTCCAGCACTCGACGTACCCCGGATCCGGGCCGCTCAAGGGGGTCGGCGTGCAGGCATACGCAGGGTTTCCCCTCGTCGCTCATGGCCGCGTGCTCGGCACACTGGCATTCGCGACGAGCCGGCGCACCCGGTACACGGACGACGAGCTCCGGCTCATGCAGACGCTCAGCGATCAAGTGGCCGCCGTGATCGATCGCGGCGAGCTCGTCCGCAAGCTCAAGGAGAGCGAGCGGGCCGCGCAGCGCCACCTTGCCGAGCTCCAGAGCGTGTACAAGACCTCCCCCGCGGGCCTTTGCGTCCTCGACACCGAATTCCGGTACGTGAACATCAACGAGACCCTGGCCCGGTACAATGGCACCTCCGTCGCCGCCCACATCGGCCGCACGATATGGGAGATGGTGCCCGGCGTGGCGGGGCCCATCGCAGCTGTGCTCCGTCACGTCTTCGAGACCGGCGAGAACTCGATGGATCACGAGTATCGGATGGAAACCGCGGGGCAGCCCGGTGTTTTGCGGGATTGGATCGCGAGCTTCGTGCCGATCAAGGACGCGTCGGGCACCGTGCAGGGCGTCAACGTGATGGTGCAGGAGGTCACCCGGCTGAAGCAGATCGAGCGCGCGCTCCGGGAGGCGGGGCTCGCGCTCCGGGAGGCCGATCGGCGGAAAGACGAATTTCTGGCCATGCTCGGGCACGAGCTCCGAAACCCCCTCGCCCCCATTCGTACGGCCGTGAAGGTCCTCGACATGCGGGCGGGCCGCTCGCCGGAGGCGCGCCAGACGCTGGCCATGATCGAGCGGCAAGTCGCGCACATGGCCCGGATGATCGACGACCTCCTCGACGTGTCGCGCATTTCCCGCGGCAAGCTGGAGCTGCGCAAAGAGCCTTGTGATGTCGCGCAGATCGTCCGCGACGTCGCCCACGATTACGCGTCCATCGTGTCGGCCAATGGCCTCACGCTCTCGGTCGCCCTGCCAGAGGAGCCCCGCTGGGTGGAGGGGGACCCCACCCGGCTCTCGCAGGTCGTCGGCAATTTGCTGCACAATGCCATCAAATTCACTGACCCGGGCGGACGGATTCACGTGCAGATGGATGATGACGCGGCGACGAACGAGGTCTCCATCATGGTCAGCGATACCGGCATCGGCATGGATGCGCCCATGCTCGGGCGGCTCTTCGAGACGTTCAGCCAGGCCGACCGCAGCCTCGATCGCTCGCGCGGCGGGCTCGGTCTCGGGCTCGCCGTGGTCAAGGGGCTCGTCGAGCTGCACGGCGGCGCCGTCGAGGCCCATAGCGCGGGGCTAGGAAAGGGCTCGACGCTCCGGGTGCGGCTCCCGCTCTCGACGGAGGCCGCGCTCGGCGCCGCAGCGCCCTCGACCCCTCTGCTCCGACAAACGGATGGACCTTTGCGTATCCTCGTCATCGAGGACAATCGCGACACCGCGGACATCCTGCGAAACCTGCTCGTGCTCCTCGGTTATCGCGCCGAGGTGGCGTACACGGGCCCCGCCGGAATCGAGGCCGCGAAACGGCTGCGTCCCGACGTGGTGCTCTGCGACCTTGGCTTGCCAGACATGGATGGATTTGCCGTGGCTCGCGCGCTGCGCGCGATGTCCGTGACGGCGAGCAGCCATCTCATCGCGCAGACCGGATATGGCGGCGCCGAGGATCGACGCCGCACCCTCGCCGCGGGATTCGATGCCCACATGACGAAGCCGATCGATCCCGCGGAGCTCGAGCGGGTTCTCTCCTCCGTGGCGGAAATGCGCCGCGAACGCCCGCGGGCCTCCCCGCGGAGGCAGGCGCGGCGTTCGGCCTGAGCGGCCGAAATGGCAAGCGGACCGCGATTCTCGCTTGACAAACGCGACCCGTTCGCTTCCCGTCGCCCCATGGTTCGTCGGTTCACGGCAGCGATGACCTTGGCCCTCTCGTTTTCGCCGGCGGTCGCCTGGGCGGCCGGTGGTGAGCTGGCCGAGCTCGCGGAGCGTACGAAGCCCTCGGTCGTGCTTCTGACGGTGGAGGACGCGACGGGCCACAAGGTCGGGACCGGGACGGGCTTTTTCGTTTCGCCAGACGGGCGAATCGTCACGAACCACCACGTCGTGGACGGCGCCGCGAAGGTCACGGCAACGCTCTCCGACGGCTCGGAGCTCGCGATTCTCGGGCGCCTCGACGACGACGAGGACCGGGACATCGCCATTCTGAAGGCGGACGGGACGGGGCTGCCGGCGCTCTCGCTCGGGGATTCGAGCGGCGTCGCGCCGGGCGACGAGGTCGTGGTCATTGGCAGCCCCCTGGGGCTCTCGGGGACGCTCACGGTGGGGATCGTCTCGGCGAAGCGGGAGCGCGGCGTGGGCAAAGAAATCGACCGCGCCTCGGAGCTCGAATCGTGGGGCCTCCAGATCACGGCCGCCATTTCGCCGGGATCGAGCGGCTCCCCCATCATGACGAGGCGCGGGGAGGTCGTCGCCGTCGCCGTGGGAACGCTCAATCGATCGCAGAGCTTGAACTTCGGCATTCCGATCGAGGAGGTGAAGGGCATGCTCGAAAAGCTCGGTCCCACGGCACCGGTCATCCCCTTCGAAAGCAATCCCGACCAGGACGTGCTCCGCAATTTGCTGATCTCGGCGGCCGTGATCGCAGGGCTCGTCGTCGTCGTTGCTATGTGGACCTTCTTGGACGCGCGCCGCTCACGTCCCAAGGTCCGCCGGGGGAACTAACGATCCCCCGGCAAAGCCGGGGGGTTTCGGAACATGAGCCCCTAAAAGGGGCTGGGTTGGATCCGGGACCGCGTGCAGCCCGAAGCGCACTCTCTGCGCCGCCAAGCTTACCGACCTGCTCTTCGTGAACAGCGACGTCTTGGCTCCTTGCAGCTTGTGCCAACCGTCAGGATCTCGGGGGTTGCGCGGCGTCGGCCCAACCGAAG